>CAKTAV010000001.1 GCA_934532985.1 uncultured Butyricicoccus sp.
GCCGTATGATTGCAAGAAATGCTTCTTCTATGACGGATCAGGAAAAGAAAGCTCTGATTGATGCACTGTTCGGGGATGAGTAAGTATTGTCAATTAGATTATCAAATCGAGGATACGAAGAAATCAAGCGTATCGTCGTTAGAATATTTGTAGAATATGGAGTATCTTGTGTACCCATCAACGGCTTCCAGAAATGCAAGGAAATATCGTCACCGTAGACTATCGTGCTTCTCGAAAGGTGGTGCGTTAATATGGGCGGACGTGGAACTTTTGCAGTCGGGAATAATGTTCCTTATAGCTATGAAACCGTCGGAACGATTGATGGAGTTAAAGTATTACAGGGGACTTCCGGAAAACACGGATTACCAGAAGAAGCTCATTCGAGCGTTGCCTATATCAAGCTCAAGCCAGATGGGACATTCCATGAAATGCGTTTTTATAATGAACATCACTATTTAATTATGGAAATTGCATATCATCCTGAGCCAAATTTGAATAATGGAAATCGTACCGAAAATATTCTCCATGTTCACGAGTATCCTCAACAGGATAATTTTCGGGTACGTCCTGCTCATCGAATTACAAAGCAGGAATACGAAAAATACAAAAAATTCTTTAAGGGGGTGCCTAAAATTGAAAAATGGTGATGTTCGTGAATTTGTTGATTACATTCCTCTAAGCTCTTGACAATCATGGTGGAATATTGAACGGATATTTTCATACTAATCTCTCCTGAGACAGTCCATTGATTACCGATATTATATCATAGCAAACAAAAAAGCGGCAGGGGCAAATCGCCCCTGCCAAAGTTTTATCCTGCCGCCTTCATCATGCTCTCCGCAAACACACCATATCCTCTTGTCGGGTTGTTCACCAGCACATGTGTGACTGCGCCGACCAGCTTACCGTTCTGTAAAATCGGACTGCCACTCATACCCTGCACGATTCCTCCTGTCTTTCCCAGCAGCTTTTCATCCGTGACGCGGATTACCATTGACCGCTCTCCGCGGTGGGTCAGTCGTTCAATCACAATGTCATAGCGCTTCGGCTTTGCCCCGCTGACACAGGCCAATATTTCTCCCTTTCCCGTTGTCACCTCGTCCATATCCGCCACCGGCACGCTCTGTCCATGGGTATACCCGGGAATTATCGTGCCAAAAATACCCACATTGGTATTCTTCTCGATTTCACCCAGCGTCTGCTCCACGCCGAACGCACCCAGCAGCTGTCCCGGCTCGCCCCGTTTGCCCATCTGTACACCGACCACCGACGCCGGCATCAGGCTGCCGTTTTCCAGTGGCAGCTTCGTTCCGCTGTCGATCTCACACACCGCATGCCCCAGCGCGCCGAACGCACCGGTTTCCGGGTCGATATACGTCACCGTTCCAATTCCCGCCATGCTGTCACGCACCAGCAATCCCAGATGATACGCTCCATCCGCCCGACTTTTCACTGGCTGCACCGTCACGCGAATGCCCACATCCTCTCGCTGTCCCTCCAGCACCACGGCGTGTCCGTTGCCATCCTGCACCGCCTCGGCAAATTCCTCTCCGGACGAAATTTTCGTTCCATCCACCGAATACAGGATGTCACCGCTGCGCAGTCCGGCCTTTTCCGCCGGACATTGTTCTCCCGCCGCTGTCTGCACCTTTGTCATGCCGCAGATCACCACGCCTTTTGCCGTCATCCGCACACCAATCGGCATACCAGACGGAATGACCATCCGCGCCGCCAGTGCCGACGGCGACAGCAGCACGACCAACAGCAGCAGACAAACCGCCTTCCGTTGTTTCCGCATCGCTTCACTCCCTTTCTAGGAATAGCATGGCTCAAAACGGGAACACTTATCAGTATCAATACTTGGCGCGGCACACAGCTCCTGCCGCGTTCCGCGCGTTCTGCCAAAATCGGAAAACTATCTCTTGCGCTGCTCGCAATTCCTTGGTAATATAAGGATGAGGTGAGACTTATGCGTGTGGCAATTATCGGCTCTCGTTCCATACAATTAGATTCCTTGCAGGAGCTGCTTGCGGCGCTTCCGCGCAGCACACATGAAATCGTATCCGGCGGTGCCGCCGGTGCTGACCAAATCGCAGAGCAGGTCGCGCAGGAGCTGTCTCTGCCAATCACGGTATTCCGTCCGGATTACGCACACTATCAGCGCCGTGCGCCGTTACAGCGAAACGAATCTATTGTCCAGTATGCCGATTACGTCATTGCGCTGTGGGATGGAACGTCCCGCGGCACCGCGCATGTCGTCGAACGCTGTATCAAAGAGTATACGCCCGTCCGTGTGTTTTTATGCCGCGACGGCAAGCTGATGCAGACATTGTTCGGAAAAGATCGGTTGCTATGATATCTTAATAAGCTATACAAACGGGAAAGAAGTCACTGCTTCCTTCCCGTTTGTTTTTGCGCCATATTCTTATTTTTCAAAATTTTTTTCCAACGACACTTGTATCGTCTTTGCAACATCTGTAATAACACGGATTTGCGTTGTGGTGCACTCCTCCAATACCTCCTGCAGCTCTGTATAGACAATCGCGCGATCTGGTAACCGTTCAAACAGGAGCGCATTCGCTGATACTTCCAGCGCTTTCGCAATTCCACAAGCACCCGTAAGCTAAGCTTTGTATTTCCAGTTTCAATATGGCTCATATGTGTAACCGAAATCCCTATTCTCTCTGCTAATTGTTCCTGTGATAGTCGATGCGCCTTTCGATATTTTCGTATCTGCTGTCCTATTCTGTAATAATCCATTTAAAAAACACCCATTCAATTTATTTTCACTTGAATTGTATAGGCAATTATGGTATCACAAAATAAACTATATGGGCTATTTTATGCCTATATAATGCAAGTTATCAAAACAAACAGAATACGAAGTGAATGGGGTACAGCGCAAAAAGGGCCTGTTGCAAAATAGAAATGCAACAGACCCTGTTCCTCATTCATATACTTTTTACTGAATATGCACCGTATTGATATCTACCAGCTCGCAGCTTTCAATATCCGTGCTGCCTTCCAAGCAGCGCAGTAGTGCCGATGCCGTATCAATTGCCGTCAGGCACGGAATCGCATGCTCCACCGTGCAGCGGCGGATGCGAACCGAGCCAAGCTCCGGATGACGTCCCTTAACCGATGTCGTAATGACATAATCCATCTCGCCGGATTCAATCAAGTCAATCATATTCGGCGACGGCTCGTCAACATTGCGCACCGCATTGGTCGCTACCATGTGGCGGTTGAGGACGTTTGCCGTGCCCGGCGTTGCATACAGCTCAAAGCCCAGCTCCGCAAACCGCTCGGCAATGCTGATGATCTCCTGCTTATCGGAGTCCTTGACAGAAATCAGCACCTTACCCTTCTTCTTCAGCGTAAAGCCAGCACCCATCATGCCCTTGAGCAACGCCTCACGGAACGAGGTGGAAACACCCAGAACCTCACCGGTGGACTTCATCTCCGGTCCCAGCTGGGTATCCAGATCGCGCAGCTTCTGGAACGAGAATACCGGAACCTTGACCGCGTAATGGTCGGACTCCGGATACAGACCCGTGCCGTATTCCATATCGCGCAGCTTCTCGCCAAACATGCAGCGAGTTGCCAGATCGACCATCGGCACGCCCGTGATCTTGGAGATATACGGAATGGTACGCGACGAGCGCGGGTTTACCTCAATGACATAGACCTCATCGTTATACAGAACGAACTGGATATTGACCAGACCGATAACCGCCAGCTCCTTCGCCAGCTTTTCCGTGTACTCGACGATGGTCTTCTTGTGCTTTTCTTCAATCGTAATCGACGGGTAAACCGAAATCGAGTCGCCCGAGTGAATACCGGCGCGTTCCAAATGCTCCATGATACCCGGAATCAGGATATCCTCGCCGTCACAAATCGCATCGACCTCAATCTCGCGTCCCATCAGATACTTATCGACCAGAACCGGATTTTCAATCTTGGTTCGGGTAATAATACGCATATATTCGCGGATATCCGCTTCGGTAAACGCAATTTCCATGCCCTGTCCACCCAGAACGTAAGACGGGCGAACCAGAACCGGATAGCCCAGATCGTCAGCGACCTGAACCGCCTCTTCCTCGGTGAATACCGTATCGCCCTTCGCGCGCGGAATTCCCGTCTTATTCAGGATGACATCGAACTTCTCACGGTCCTCGGCAGCGTCAATGCTCCACGCCGGTGTGCCCAGAATCGGCACGCCCAGCGACTCCACATGCTCCGCCAGATTGATCGCGGTCTGTCCGCCGAACTGGACGATCGCCGCATCCGGCTTCTCTGCTTCAATGACGCCCGTGACGTCCTCCGGCGTCAGCGGCTCAAAGTACAGACGATCCGCCGTGTCAAAGTCCGTCGAAACCGTCTCCGGGTTGTTGTTGACGATGACCGTCTCACAGCCCAGCTTTTGTAGCGCCCACACCGAATGAACCGAGCAGTAGTCAAATTCGATGCCTTGACCGATACGAATCGGACCGGAACCGAGAACCAGAACCTTCTTCTTGCCCGTGCTCGGCTTGACCTCGCTCTCCTCATCATACGTCGAATAGTAATACGGCGTCTCTGCCTCAAACTCCGCCGCACAGGTATCTACCGTCTTATAGACCGGACTGCGGTGAACGTTTTCACAAGACTTGCCGGACAGACGCGTGATGACCTTATCCGTAAAGCCAAACTTCTTCGCTGCCAGATACAGCTCCAGTGTCAGCTCGTCCGCCTGCTCCAGCGTATGCTCCATATTGATAATGCGCTGGAAGCCTTCCAAGAACCAGGTGTCAATCAGCGTGATCTCGTGAATCTCATCTACCGTCAGCAGGCCGCGGCGCAGCGCCTCACAGATCGAGAAAATGCGCTCATAATCGCACTGCTTGACTTTTGCAACAACCTCTTCGTCGCTCAGCTTGGCAATCAGCGGCATAGACAGCGAATCGACCTTCATCTCAATCGAGCGAACGGCCTTCATCATCGCGCCCTCAAAGCTGTTGGAGATCGACATGATCTCCCCCGTCGCCTTCATCTGTGTGCCCAGCGTCTTGTCCGCATAGACAAACTTGTCAAACGGCCAGCGCGGGAACTTAACAACGATATAGTCCAGCGTCGGCTCGAAGCAGGCAACCGTCTTTCCGGTAACGGCATTCGTCAGCTCGTCCAGACCGTAGCCAATGGCAATCTTCGCGGCGATCTTTGCGATCGGATAGCCCGTCGCCTTGGACGCCAGCGCCGAGGAACGCGATACACGCGGATTAACCTCGATAACGGCGTATTCAAACGAGTTCGGATTGAGTGCGAACTGGACGTTACAGCCGCCCTCAATGCCCAGCTCGGTGATGATCTTGAGCGCCGAGGTGCGCAGCATCTGATACTCGTGGTCGCACAGTGTCTGCGACGGCGCGACAACCACCGAGTCACCGGTGTGAACACCGACCGGATCGATGTTCTCCATATTACAAACCGTGATGACATTGCCCTTGCCGTCACGCATCACTTCGTACTCGATTTCCTTCCAGCCCGCGATGCACTTCTCGACCAGAATCTCATCGACACGGGAGTACAGAATGCCCGACGCGGCAATCTCACGCAGCTGATCCCACGTGTACGCGATGCCGCCGCCGGTGCCGCCCAGCGTATATGCCGGACGAATGATAACCGGCAGACCGATTTCTTCCGTGAACGCAACCGCATCCTCCACCGTATGAACGACCTTGGACGCAATGACCGGCTCATGGATCTTTTCCATCGTGTCCTTGAACAGCTGGCGATCCTCCGCCTTGTCAATCGTCGTCGGGTTTGCACCCAGCAGCTTGACGCCATACTCCTCCAAGAAGCCCTGTGCCACCAGCTCCATAGCGATGTTCAGACCGGTCTGACCGCCCAGCGTCGGCAGAATCGAGTCCGGACGCTCTTTCTTGATAATTTCCTTAACACACGGGATGGTCATCGGCTCGATATAAACCTTATGCGCCATCGCCTTGTCCGTCATAATCGTCGCTGGATTGGAGTTGACCAGAACGACCTCAAGTCCTTCCTCCATCAGGGCGCGGCAGGCCTGCGTACCGGCGTAGTCAAACTCCGCCGCCTGACCGATGACAATCGGGCCGGAACCCAGTACCATAATCTTGTGTATATCCTTGCGCAGCGGCATTACTGAGCGCCTCCCATCTTTTCTTCCATCCGCGAAACAAACTGGTCAAACAGGTAACTCGTGTCCTGCGGACCCGGATGTACCTCCGGGTGATACTGCACCGTAAAGATCGGCGCATTGATATGCTCCACACCCTCACAGGTGTTGTCGTTCAGGTTGATATGGCTGACGCGGGCAATCGCCGGATCGACCGTGTCGCCAACAACGGCATAGCCGTGGTTCTGGCTGGTGATATAGGTGCGATCCTGCGCCAGATCCTTAACCGGATGGTTGACGCCGCGGTGACCGTACTTCAGCTTTTCTGTCTTTGCGCCAATCGCCAGGCTCATCAGCTGATGTCCCAGACAGATGCCGAAAATCGGAATACCGGACGGAATCAGCTGCTTGAGATTCTCGATGATCTCCACATTTTCCGCCGGATCGCCCGGGCCGTTGGACAGCATAATGCCGTCATAGCCACCCTCCAGCACCTCCTTCGGATCGGTCAGCGCCGGAAGCACCGTGACCTCACAGCCGCGTGCACACAGCTCGCGCTGAATGTTGCGCTTGACACCGAAGTCAAACAGCGCCACACGGTATTTCTGCGTTCCGTCTGCCGGATAGCAGATCGGCTTGTCAATCGTCACCGTGCGCACGGCATTCTTGACAGTGTACTCCTTCATCGCCGCAATCGCCGCGTCGTCCGGCTCATAGCCCTCGGAATACAGAATACCGTTCATGACGCCGCTGTTTCGCAGAATACGCGTCAGACGGCGGGTGTCGATGCCGGCCAGACCGACAATGTTTTCCGCCTTCAGATATTCGTCAATCGAGCGATCCTGCCGCCAGTTGGACGGATAGCGGCATGCCTCACGCATGATAAAGCCGCTGACCCAGCACTTGCGCGACTCAAAGTCCTCAGCGTTCAGTCCGTAGTTGCCAATCAATGGATACGTCATGCAGACCGTCTGACCATAATACGATGGATCGGTCAGAACCTCTTGATAACCGGCCATGCCGGTGTTGAATACGATTTCTGCCGTACTGGTTCCCTCTGCACCAACGCTTTCGCCCTCAAACAGCGTACCATCAGCCAGCAGGAGATATGCTTTCTTCAATGTTCCAGACACTCCTTTATTTCGTGCCGCATGCGGCGCACCGCACACGAGGTTTCTTCCGGAAGCACGGATGGGTGCTTTCTCTTATCTGATCGCCGAAACGATATCGTCACGCATGCGAATGGCCTCCTGACGGGCAGCCTCCTGATAGTCCAAATCACACTTCTTCCACGCGCACATAATGCCGCGGGAGGAGTTGACAATCGCGCCCAGTCCGTCGTCATTGAACGCATTGGCGATGTCCTTTGCCGTTGCGCCCTGCGCGCCGTAGCCCGGCACGAGGAAGTAGCTGTGCGGAATGATCTGGCGCACAATCTTCTGCTCCTCTGGATATGTCGCGCCAACTACGGCGCCGACCTGACTGTAACCGCACTCGGTCATCAGATCCTCACCCCACTCCGCAACCTTTTCCGCCACACGGACATACAGTGGCTTGCCGTCCAGCTCGCGGTTCTGGAATTCGCCGGAGGACTTGTTGGACGTCTTGACCAGCACATAAATACCGCGGTCACGGTTTTTGCACTCGTTCAGAAACGGGACAATGCCGTCTGAGCCGAGATACGCATTCACCGTGCACGAATCGCAGTTGTATACCGGTACGCTCACGCCGCCGACCTCAGTTTCGCCGAGATAGGCCTGTGCATACGCCGTTGCCGTCGCGCCGATGTCATTGCGCTTGATGTCCGCAATGACATACATGCCCTTTTCGTGGGCATAAGCAATCGTTCGTGCCAGAACGTCTGCGCCCTCCGGACCCAGCAGCTCATAATAGGCCGCCTGCGGCTTGATCGCCGGTACAATATCGTGCAGCGCGTCAATCAGGCCCTTATTAAACTCCATCATGCTCTCTGCCGCCGCCTGACGCGTGTTGCCGTACAGCGCAATGTTGCGCTCGACAATATGCGCCGGGATATATTCCAAACGGGCATCCAGACCGGCAACGGTCGGGTTGTTCTTCTCTCGAATCGCCTTTACCAGGGCATTCACAGACATACCAGTTCCTCCTGCGTTTCTCTGTTGTTCTTCCAACTACGTGTGTTTCTTTTCTCTTCCGTGTAGCCATTTTAACTGTAGGAAGGCTTCTTACTCCTCTTTCGGGATGCGTTCCAAAATAACAACGCTGTCCCGTCCGTCCACTTCCTTGAGCAGAACGCGAACGGTTTCCTCCTGCGAAGTCGGCACATTTTTTCCGATATAATCCGGTCGGATCGGCAGCTCGCGGTGTCCACGGTCCACCAGCACCGCCAGCTGAATGCGGCGTGCCCGTCCGACGCGCAAAATTGCCTCCAGCGCGGCGCGCGCCGTGCGTCCGGTACACAGGACGTCATCCACGATAATCACCGTCTTTTGTTCGATATCGGAAATTTCCAGCTGCGGCAGCGGGTGCTGTGTCCGCCCCCGGTTGTCATCGCGGAACGCCGTGATGTCCAGCGGCAGTGTCTGCGGGCAAACGCCCTCCACATCCTCAATCTTCGCCGCCATGCGTTCCGCGAGGTATTCGCCGCGGGTGCACACACCCGCCAGCACCAGATTTTTGCCGCCGTGGTTCTTTTCAATGATCTCATAGGAAATTCGGTTGATCGCACGGCGCACCGCGCTCTCCTCCATAATTTCCGCCTTTTCTCTCTGCACCATCGCATTCCCTTCTTGTCAACGGACAATAAAAAAACGGCTTTCTGCACCTTTGGTAGGGTCAGAAGCCGTCAACGGGCACACTACGCCCTTTGAATCCTATCATCCGCCGCCTTGCAAAACTCACGGGTTTTGCTTAAAGGTGCATTTTTATTCGTTCTTATTATATACCCCCGCTATTTTTTTGTAAATCCTCTTGGATTCAAAACTTTTCATAAATTGAATCAACATGTCCGTCTATCTGCACAAAGCCTTGGAAATTGGCGGTTTCTGGACAGTGGTTTTGGATAGCGGCGTATCTTTTTATCCATTGTTTCCCACAACATATTTCGCCCTTTTTCGGGCATGCTATTATCGGAAGGAGAGGATTGCATGAGAGCCACGTTATTCACCGCCGGTATTTTAGCCGGCCTGACCGGCGCCGCCGTCACGGCGTACGCCATGAAACAGACCATGCCGGGAACGGAAATGGGGTACAACGTATCCCGCGCCGCCCATCGCACCGCCGGAGCGGTCAGCTCCATGGCACATGAGGCGGCGGACGCCGTCGATCATCTCGTCCGCTGATACAAGGCAGGGCGCGCTGTGATTGCTTCATGGCGCGCTTTCTTTTTTATGCTTTTTGACCAAAAAGAACGCATAAAACCGCGACAAAAGATTGCAATATAGCTGTTATTTTTTTATAATATAAGTATTATATATCATTCCATCCGTTACATACAGAAAGGGGTTTGCCTTATGGGCCTTATCAAAGCCGGTGTCGGCGCCTTGGGCGGCACGCTTGCCGACCAGTGGAAGGAATTTTTCTACTGCGAAGCGATGGACAAAGATGTCCTCATGACCAAGGGAATCAAACAGACCAGCCGACGCTCCTCCAACAAGCACGGAAACGACAATATCATCTCCCGCGGCTCCGGCATTGCGGTTGCCGACGGGCAGTGCATGATTATCGTCGAGCAGGGCAAGGTCGTGGAATTCTGCGCCGAGCCCGGCGAATATACCTATGATTCCTCCACGGAGCCAAGCCTGTTTTCCGGCAAGCTGGGTGACAGCATCAAGGAAACCTTCCGCCTTGTCGGAAAACGCTTTACCTTTGGTGGTGACACCGCGAAGGATCAGCGTGTCTATTACTTTAACATGAAGGAGCTGGTCGACAACAAATTCGGCACGCCCAATCCCATCCCGTTCCGCGTGGTGGACCGCAACCTCGGTCTGGATGTCGATGTCTCCGTCCGCTGCTCCGGTGTATATTCCTATCGTATCGCCGATCCCCTGCTGTTTTACACCAATGTCTGCGGCAACGTCAGCGACGAGTACACCCGTGACGAGCTGGACAGCCAGCTGAAAACCGAATTCATCAGCGCCTTGCAGCCCGCCTTTGGCGCGCTCTCGGATCTGGAGCTGCGCCCCAATCAGCTGGTCGCGCACACTGCCGAGCTGGAAAACGCGATGAACACCGCCCTTTCGGACAAGTGGGGCTCACTGCGCGGTCTGAAGATCGTCAGCATCGCCCTCGGTTCGCTGTCGCTTCCGGACGAAGACGCGGAAATGATCAAGCAGGCGCAGCGCACCGCCATTCTTCGCGATCCCACCATGGCGGCCGCCACCCTGGTCGGCGCGCAGTCTGACGCGATGAAGGCCGCCGCCGCCAACGAATCCGGTGCGATGACCGGCTTTATGGGTATGGGCATGGCAATGAATAACGGCGGAGGTGCCAACGCACAGAATCTCTATACAATGGGTCAGCAAGCCCCCGCCGCACCGGCAGACACTGCCTCCAATGAATCTTGGTCGTGTTCCTGCGGCGCCACTGCCACCGGCAAATTCTGCCCAGAATGCGGCGCACCCAAGCCAAAGCCAATTTCGGTCGGCGCATGGAAGTGCTCCTGCGGCGCACTTTCCACCGGTAAATTCTGTCCGGAGTGCGGCGCACCCAAGCCGGCGGACAATGGCTGGACCTGTCCGTCCTGCGGTGCAGTAAATAAGGGCAAGTTCTGCTCCAACTGCGGCGCGAAAAAGCCTGCCTCTGCCCCGCTCTATCGCTGCGACAAGTGCGGCTGGGAGCCGGAGGATCCGGCGCACCCGCCCAAATTCTGTCCGGAGTGCGGGGATCCATTTGATGATAACGACATTCAGTAAGCCCACCATTTTCTACACAGAGGAGGCGATTGTTTGACAACTCTACAGGAATATAAATGCCCCTGCTGCGGCGGTGCCATCGCGTTTGACAGCTCCGCGCAAAAAATGAAATGTCCGTATTGCGACACGGAATTTGAAATGGAAACGCTTCGTTCCTACGACGAAGAGCTAAAGCAAAAATCCGACAGCAACATGCAGTGGGATACCACTGCCGGATCAGATTGGGACAGCGGCGAAGCCGATGGCCTGCGCACCTATGTCTGCCATTCCTGCGGCGGCTCAATTGTCACTGATGAAAATACGGCGGCAACTTCCTGTCCCTACTGCGGCAATCCGGTTGTGTTGATGGGGCAGCTTTCCGGCGCGCTCAAGCCGGACTTCGTCATCCCGTTTCAGCTGGATAAAAAGGCCGCCAAGCAGGCGCTCAAAAAGTATTACAACGGCAAAACTCTGCTGCCCAAGATCTTCAAGGATCAAAACCATATTGATGAAATCAAGGGCGTGTATGTTCCCTTCTGGCTGTTTGACGCCGACGCGGACGCGAACATTCGCTACCGTGCCACACGCATTCACTCGTGGAGTGACAGCGACTATGACTACACCGAGACCAGCTATTATTCCGTCTCGCGCGCCGGTTCCGTCGGCTTTGAGCGCGTCCCGGTGGATGGCTCGTCCAGTATGCCGGATGATCTGATGGAATCCATTGAGCCGTTTGACTTTTCTGCAGCGGTGGATTTCCAGACGGCATATCTCGCCGGATATTTCGCCGACAAATATGACGTGGATGCCGACGAGAGCATCACCCGCGCCAATCAGCGCATCAAACACAGCACGGAAAAGGCCTTTGCCGCCACCGTGCATGGCTATTCCTCCGTCGTGCCGGAGTATTCCAGCATCCAGCTGAAAAACGGCCAGACCAAATACGCCCTGTATCCGGTCTGGCTGCTGAACACCACATGGAACGACACGCACTATTTGTTTGCAGTGAACGGACAAACCGGCAAAACCACCGGCGATCTTCCGGTGGACAAAAGCGCTGCATTCCGGTGGACAGTCGGTCTTTCGGTTGTGATGAGCGCTATCGTATATGGAATCGCAAAGCTTTTGTGGTTCTTCGGCATTTTGTAAGGGAGGGCTGCATGATGAAACAACGACTTTTTTCCGCTCTGACCGCCCTTCTGCTCTGCCTATGCTTTGTCACTCCGGCCTTCGCCGCAAAGACCGACAGCACAGACGGCTTTGTTGATAAGTATTCCCGTGTGCAGGATTTTGCTGATCTGCTCACGGACGATGAGGAGCAGTCTCTGCTCGTTCAGCTCGACGAAATCAGCGTTCGTCAAAAGATGGACATCATCGTGGCGACCACGAATGATTTGGACGGTCAATCCGTGCAGGACTATGCCGACGATCTCTACGATCAAGGCGAGTTCGGCTACGGGCCCGACAAGGACGGTCTCCTTCTGCTCATCAGTATGGAGGACCATGACTGGTACATATCCACTTGCGGCTATGGCATTACCGCCTTTACCGACGCCGGTATCCAGTATATCGGCGACCAGATCACGGACGATCTCGGTGACGGCAACTACGCCGCGGCGTTTTCTACGTTTGCACAGCAGTGCGATGCGTTTATCACACAGGCGCGAACCGATCGCCCCTATGACAACTCCAATCTGCCGCACGATCCTCTGTCCATCCTCTGGATTCCGATCTCCATCGCCGCCGGTATCACACTCGCGTGTCTCACCGTCAGCACGATGAAATCCCAGCTCAAGGGCGTGCGCAGTCAGCCCTCCGCTAACAGCTATCTGCGCAAGGACAGCCTGACTGTCACCGCGCGAAATGAGCTGTTTCTCTATCGCACGGTTTCCCGCCGTGAGCGGCCGAAGAACACCGATACCGACTCCGGTTCCAGCACGCACACCTCTTCCTCCGGACAAACCCACGGCGGAGGCGGCGGAAAATTCTAATCGGCAGATTTAATCACAGCAAAAAGCCCACGGTATTCCACGCAGGTTCACTGCGCAGAATGCCGTGGGCAAATCTTTTATTCTATCGCTTCTGTTTGGAAACCAGCAGCTTAGCCGTTCAGAGCGGCATTAACGTCAACTGCAACGGCAACCGAAGCACCAACCATCGGGTTGTTGCCCATGCCGAGGAAGCCCATCATCTCTACGTGTGCCGGTACAGAGGAAGAGCCTGCGAACTGTGCGTCCGAGTGCATACGACCCAGCGTATCCGTCATGCCATAGGAAGCCGGACCGGCTGCCATATTGTCCGGGTGCAGGGTACGACCCGTGCCGCCGCCGGAAGCAACCGAGAAGTACTTCTTGCCGATCTGCTGGCACTCCTTCTTATAGGTGCCGGCAACCGGATGCTGGAAGCGGGTCGGGTTGGTCGAGTTACCGGTGATGGAAACGTCAACACCTTCATGATGCATGATTGCAACGCCCTCGCGAACATCATCTGCACCGTAGCAGCGAACCTTTGCGCGCTCGCCGTCGGAGTATGCAATCTCCTTGACGATGTTCAGCTCACCGGTGTAGTAATCAAACTTGGTCTGTACATAGGTAAAGCCGTTGATGCGGGAGATGATCTGTGCGGCGTCCTTGCCCAGACCGTTCAGGATAACCTGCAGCGGCTCCTTGCGGGCCTTGTTTGCCGAGCGAGCCAGACCGATAGCGCCCTCTGCGGCAGCAAAAGACTCGTGACCTGCCAGGAAGGCAAAGCACTTGGTCTCTTCGCGCAGCAGCATTGCTGCCAGATTGCCGTGGCCCAGACCAACCTTGCGGTCCTCTGCAACCGAGCCCGGGATGCAGAATGCCTGAAGGCCGATGCCGATTGCCTCAGCGGCCTCCGGTGCGGACTTTACTTCCTTCTTAATCGCAATGGCTGCACCAACGGTGTACGCCCAGCAAGCGTTCTCAAACGCAATCGGCTGTACCGAGCGAACCGTAGCGGCCGGATCAATGCCCTTTGCCTTGCAGATCTCGGCACACTCTTCCACACTGGAGATACCGTACTCAGCGAGGACACCATTGATCTTATCAATTCTTCTCTCGTAACTTTCAAATAAAGCCATGATTTCTGTCCTCCTTACTCTGCACGCGGGTCAATGAACTTGACGCCCTCTGCGTAACGGCCATATGTACTGGTGTTCTTCTCCATCGCCTCTGCCGGATCCATACCCTTGCGGATGGCCTCCATCATCTTGCCGAGGTGAACGAACTTATAGCCGATAACCAGATCGTCTGCGTCCAGAGCCATGCTCAGGCAGTAGCCCTCTGCCATCTCCAGATAGCGGGTGCCCTTTGCCTTGGTGCCGTACATCGTGCCAACCTGGCTTCTCAGACCCTTGCCCAGATCTTCCAGACCAGCGCCGATCGGCAGACCGTCTTCCGAGAACGCGGTCTGCGTGCGGCCGTATACAATCTGCAGGAACAGCTCACGCATTGCAACGTTGATTGCGTCGCACACCAGGTCGGTGTTCAGCGCCTCCAGCAGAGTCTTGCCCGGCAGGATTTCCGATGCCATAGCAGCGGAATGCGTCATGCCAGAACATCCAATGGTCTCCACCAGAGCCTCTTCAATAATACCGTCCTTTACGTTCAGCGTCAGCTTGCACGCGCCCTGCTGCGGAGCACACCAGCCAACACCATGAGTCAAGCCGCTGATATCCTTGATTTCCATTGCCTGCGTCCACTTGCCCTCCTGCGGGATCGGAGCCGGGCCGTGGTATGCGCCCTTAGCAACCGGACACATGTGTTCCACTTCTGCGGAATAAATCATCGTTTTTTCCTCCTACTAGTATTCTCTTTCCGGAATGTCCAGAAAAGGTATCCTATGAAATGCATCAAGTCCATCGGAGACACCACTCGCAGTCCACACGAGCCGTCCCGTATCCGTACAAAAAGCCGATGCTCTCACCAAATCCGCACCGGCTGTACACCGCTGTATCAAAGTCAGCGAGATACTGCATCTCATATTGCATTCCTATTTTACCATTTTCCAGCCGCTTTTGTCAACGAATATCACACATCCAGCCACATTTCTCCTGTTTTTTATCATTTTTCGGTCGTTTTCATGTATTTCTTCCGGCAATATCACCGTATCCTCCCGTCTCCCGACGATACTTTACACCATCTTTGCGCAAAAAAAGAACCAGAAAACGCTCATACGCTCTCTGGTCCTTTCTCATTTGTTAATCGTCATAATCATAATAGGGCGCATCCACAACCGTCACCGCAAACGTGATCTTCTGTCCGATCACACGATTGGTGCAGGTCACCTCCGTGCTTCCCACCTTTGTGCCGCGAATTTCCACTTCATCGTCCCGCAGATCGTCGTCGTCAAACACGACGATTCCTTTCGCTCCCGTAATCGACCAGTGCAGATCGCGGTCGCGCACGCTCTTGCCCTTGCGCACCTCCAAATCGCGATCCTCGCCCAGCGAAATTGTCACGTTTTTCGCGCCAACGCGATGAATCTTTTTGGATGCCGCCGATGCCTTCTTTACCGTAACAGTGTACGTCACCTTCTTGCTCGTGCCCTGAATACGGCACGTCACCTTTGCCGTACCCGTTTTCAGCGCCTTGATTCGCACCTCATCGTCCGTCCGGTCGCGGCTGACAATCTTGACAACCTTCTTTCCCTTGGTCACGCTCCATTTCAGGTCGTTCTCGTTGCCGTTGTGGTTCACTTCCAGCTCACGGTAATTGTCTGCCCGCATGGTCACCGCTTTTCGCCCATCGGCCGAAATCCACGTCGGCTTGCGGTAATCATCATAATCGGCAAACGCCGCCACACTTGTCAATACGCCGCAGCAAAGGACCAACGCGGCAATTCTCGCTAATTTCTTTTTCATACTAAATCCTCCTCTGTGTTTCTTTGGTATGTCATCCAGTGGATTTACCGGTTTTCTTGCTGTTATCATACCGGAGCAACATGAAAGGAACATGAAAAATCATTCTTTTTTTCTCATTTTCTTGTCCTTCAACTTTTGTGACACCCTTGCTTTCTCCGGCATAGAATAAGGCAAAGGGAGGGATGGCAGATGAAGCGACAGCAGAGCTTTGTTCTAGTCGGCGGTGACATTCGGCAAGCCCATCTCGGGCGGATGCTCGTGGAAAAAGGGGCACGCGTGACGGCGGTCGGGTTGGAACGCCATGAAACCGGAGACTGGTTTCCGCTCACCACCGATCTGCACCGCGCCTGCAAGGGATCCGACGTCGTTCTGCTTCCTCTGCCCGTGATGCGGGAACGCGGACTGCTCAACGCCCCGCTCGCCAACGCGCCGTTTCGCATCGCTGAGGTGCTGGACACCATTCCGCCCGGAACACTGGTGTTTGGCGGCTCTGTCCCGCACATGGTGCACGAAATGGCGAAGCGGCGGGAGCTTATCGTGCGCGATTATCTCGCCGAAGAGGAGCTTGCCCTGCGCAATGCGATTCCCACGGCAGAGGGCGCGATTCAAATCGCCATGGAGCAGCTGCCGGTGACGATTCACGCGCTGCCTGTGCTCATTCTCGGCTGCGGACGGATTGGTACGGCGCTGGCGCAGCGTCTGCACGCCCTCGGCGCCGATGTCACGGTTTCCGCGCGCCGATATGAGGATTTCGCGCGCATCTCCGCCATGGGCTGGCACGCCGCGGACACCCGCGCGCTGACAGGAACGCTGGCGCGCTATGCGCTCATCATCAACACCATTCCGGCGGAAGTACTCTCCTGTTCGCTCGTCGCGCAGTGTCGGGAGGACGTCCTGCTGATGGATTTGGCAAGCGGCACGGGCGGCGTCACCAAGCAGGCGCGTGAGCTGCGCCCGTTCATCCACGCCCTGTCACTGCCCGGCCGGGTCGCTCCGGTGACCGCCGCGGCAGATATTTGTGAAACCATCACCCACATGTTAGAGGAGGAAAGAAAACGGTGAGCCGAACGATTGGATTTGCGCTCTGCGGCTCATTCTGTACGCTGACGCGTACCTTGGCCGTGATGGAGCGCATGGCAAAATCCGGCTGGGACATCACGCCGATTGTGTCCGACAACTGCCGGACGCTGGATACCCGGTTCGGAAAAGCGGCAGATTATCTCGACGAAATCACCGAACTGTGCGGAAAGCCGCCCTTGACCACCCTGCAAGACGTCGAGCCGATCGGGCCGAAGGCGCTGTTTGACGCACTGGTCATCGCACCGTGCACAGGCAGTACGCTGGCACGTCTGTCCTACGGGCTGAGCGACACGCCGCAGACACTGGCGGCAAAGTCTCAGCTACGCATTGGACGTCCGGTCGTGCTGGCAGTATCGACAAACGATGCGCTGTCCGGCTCGGCGGAAAACATTGGCCGTCTGCTCAACCGGCGCGGGTATTATTTCGTTCCAATGCGGCAGGACGCCCCGCAGACCAAGCCGCGCTCCATGGTCGCCATTCTGGAAAACATTCCGGAAACCGTGGAGGCCGCGTTAAACGGCGAGCAGATTCAGCCTATTTTGTTATAATCGAGCGCCGCAGGGAATCGTCGATTCTCTGCGGCGTTGTTCTGCTTTTTTCGCATAAAAGCGCCGTTCGCAGGGAACAGTGATAACAAACCAATATGGAAGGAGAACACGATATGAACTGGACGATTCAGCGAGTGACAGGACGGGAAATCATTGACTCCCGCGGCAACCCGACGGTCGAAGCAGAGGTCGTGCTGACGGACGGAACCGTCGGACGCGGCATGGCGCCGAGCGGCGCATCCACCGGCGAATTTGAAGCGCATGAGCTGCGCGACGGCGACCGCAGGCGGTACGGCGGCAAGGGCGTTCTTCGTGCGGCTGCAAACATCAGCGGCCCGATTGCTCAGGCGCTGCACGGCAAGGACGCCGCCGACACCTACGCCATCGACACAATTCTAAAATCCGTAGATGGCACGGAGGACAAATCGCATCTGGGCGCCAACGCTATGCTGGCGGTCTCGCTGGCGGCGGCACGCGCGGCGGCAGCGGCACAGTCGCTCCCGCTCTATCGCTTTCTGGGCGGCGTGTCCGGCAACCGCCTGCCTGTGCCCATGATGAACATTCTCAACGGCGGCGCACATGCGGCAAATACCGTGGACGTGCAGGAATTCATGATTGTCCCCGTCGGCGCACCCAGCTTCCGCGAGGCGCTGCGCTGGTGTGCGGAAATTTTTCACGCGCTGGCATCGCTGCTCAAGGAACAGGGACTGACGACCTCCGTCGGTGACGAGGGCGGCTTTGCCCCCAATCTCTCCGGCGATGAGGAGACCATCGCCTGTATTATGGACGCCATTCTCAAGGCAGGCTATCACCCCGGACGCGACGTCATGCTCACAATGGATGCCGCGGCGAGCGAGTGGAAAAGCACCCGCCCCGGCGAATATATTCTGCCGAAATCCGGCAGGCACTATACGTCGGACGAGCTGATCGCCCACTGGAAAGAGCTTGTCGAAGAATACCCGATTTTGTCCATTGAAGACGCACTGGACGAAGAGGATTGGGACGGCTGGCAGCGGCTGACGCAGCAGCTCGGTCACCGTGTCCAGCTCGTCGGCGACGACCTGTTTGTCACCAACACCAAGCGTCTGCGCCGCGGCATCGACCAGCACTGCGGCAACGCCATTCTCATCAAGCTCAACCAGATCGGCACGCTTTCCGAGACCATGGAAGCGGTCAAGCTGGCGCAGCAGTTTGGCTTCGCCGCCATCACCTCCCACCGCTCCGGCGAGACCGAGGACACGACGATTTCTGACCTCGCCGTGGCGCTCAACACCTGCCAGATCAAGACCGGCGCCCCCAGCCGCACGGATCGCGTGGCAAAGTATAATCAGCTGCTGCGCATCGAGGACGCGCTCGGCAGCGCAGCGGTCTATCCCGGTCTGGATGCATTCCCACATCTTTCATAAACAGAAAAAAACCGGCGGTTGTACGAGAAGTTTTCGTACAACCGCCGGTTTGGCGTGTTTGGGTTTGGTGTGTGCCATTTATCTGCCTGTTCTCAGAGTAACGCTTACCGTTTCTTTCCCTCAGCGATAATAGCCTGCGATAGCGGAAAAACTTCGAATCCAGTTTTTCCGCGTGTAGAGCATTGAGGAAGGTCTTTAGGAAACGTAGTTTCCTAAATCAGCTTCTTTCCCCTATTTCTTGTCTGATGACAAGAAATGGGGCCGCCGCGGAGCGGAATGGGCAAGTCTGCTTCGGCTCTCCTATCCACTCAATCAGCTTTCATCATTCCCCCAGCAAGCTCTGCTGTCCCTTATCCTCTTCGCGCAGCATCGCGCCGACCGACGGAATGGAATGCGATACATACCGGCGGGAGGTCGCAAACGGGGTGTCCTTGGTCCAGACAGCGTGCGTAATCGTGTGTCCGCCGCGCAGCACCATTGCCTGCACGCCGATTGTCGTGCGGGTATTCTTGGTCGGAATTACCGACGTCTCAATCGTCAGCGCACGTCCGTTGGTTGCAAACAGCGTGATGCGTTCCTCCTCCTTTACATGGAAGAACGCCTTGACCGGCGAGCGGTCGGAGTATGCACTGGTCAGACGGCGGCGGTTTGTCTTGGTCACATAGCCCGACAGCTCAATGCGTGCCGCCTTGCCGTTTTCAAAAATCAGCACCAGATTGCCGTCATACTTGCCCGGCAGCAGCAGGAACAGCGGACGCTCGTCCTCGTCCATCTCCAGCTTCGCCGGCAGATAGTCGCCCAGTGTGCTCGCCTTGGAGTCATCAAAGTCGCACGCACGCGCCTTATATACCTTCTGCTGATCCGTAAAGAACAGCAGCTCGTCTCGGTTGCTCGCCTCAAAGGATTGCAGCAACTCGTCGCCCTCCTTGAGCTTGTGATCCGAAGCAGAGCGATAGGACTGCCGCGTGATCTTCTTAAAGTAACCCTCTCGCGTCAGGAACAGATGCACCGGATAATCCGGAATGTCCTCCTCCGGCGTGTTGGCAGCGACGGTCTCCTCCGCAATAATCGTCGAGCGGCGCGGGCACGGATAATTTTTCATGACCGCTTCCAGCTCTTTGATAATCAGATTGCGTATCTTGGTTTTGCTCTTGAGGATGCCCTCCAGACGGGCGATCTCCTTCTCCAGCTCCTCCGTCTCGGTCAATCGCTTGAGAATATATTCCTTGTTGATGTGACGCAGCTTGATTTCCGCAATAAACTCCGCCTGTACCTCGTCAATCGCGAAGCCTTCCATCAGGTTCGGAACCACCATGCTGTCGGTCTCCGTGTTGCGGATAATCGCAATCGCCTTGTCAATGTCCAGCAGGATTTCTTTCAAGCCGTGCAGCAGATGCAGCTTGTCCCGCTTCTTGCCCAGCTCATAAAACAGCGTGCGCTTTTTGCACTCCGTGCGCCACGCCGTCCACTCTTCCAACAGAGCGCGAACGCCCAGCACCCGCGGCATGCCCGCGATCAGCACATTAAAATTGCACGAGCAGCTGTCCATCAGCGGCGTCATCTGCATCAGTCGATCCATCAGGCGCGCCGGATCCGTGCCGCGCTTGAGGTCGATCGCCAGCTTAAGACCGGACAAGTCGCTCTCGTCGCGGACATCCGAGATCTCACGAATTTTTCCCGCTTTGACCAGATCGGTAATCTTGTCGATAATCGCTTCAATGGTCGTCGTGTACGGAATCTGCGTGACCTCAATCAGGTTTTCCTTTTTGAGATACTGCCACCGCGCACGCACCTTAAACGAGCCGCGTCCCGTCTCATAAATCTTTGCCATCTCCTCGCGGTTGAGGATGATCTCTCCGCCCGTCGGGAAATCCGGCGCCGGCAGCGTCTCCATCAAATCACAATCGCTGTCGCGCAGATAGGCAATTGTCGTCTGGCACACCTCGTGCAGGTTAAAGCCGCAAAACGAGCTCGCCATACCGACGGCGATGCCGGTGTTTGCCGACACCAGAATGTTTGGGAACGTCGTCGGCAGCAGCGTCGGTTCTTTCATCTCGCCGTCGTAGTTGTCCACAAAATCCACCGCGTCCATGTCGATGTCGCGGAACAGCTCCTTGCAGAACGCATCCAGCTTTGCCTCGGTATAACGCGGGGCGGCATACGCCATGTCGCGCGAATACACCTTGCCGAAGTTGCCCTTGGAATCGACAAACGGCATGAGCAGCGCTTCGTTGCCGCGCGTCAGGCGCACCATGGTCTCATAGATCGCGCTGTCGCCATGCGGGTTGAGCTTCATCGTCTGTCCGACAATGTTGGCGGATTTGGTTCGATTCGCGCCCATCAGACCCATCTTATACATCATATACAGCAGCTTGCGGTGCGACGGCTTAAAGCCGTCAATCTCCGGAATCGCACGTGACACGATGACGCTCATCGCATACGGCATGTAGTTTTCCCGCAGTGTGTCCGTGATACGCTGCGCGACTGGTTCCGGTGCGTGATATTCCTTCTGCGGCTGTTTGGTTATTTTCTTTGCCATTGCTTTTCTTCACTCTCTCGTTAGGAAATATCGGCGGCGTCCAAATACTGCCAGCCGTTTTCCGCGATGTATTCCTTTCGTCCTGCCAGATTGTCGCCCAGCAGCAGATCAAACATCTCCCGGGTCGGCGCGACATCCTCCGGCGTCACGCGAATCAATCGCCGCGTCTCCGGATTCATCGTCGTCTCCCACATCATGTCCGGATCGTTCTCGCCCAGACCCTTGGAGCGCTGGAGCTTGCACTTTTTGCCCTCCAGCTCGGACAGAATCTGCGCCTTTTCGTTTTCATCAAACGCAAAATACGTCTTGCTCTTATAGGTAATCTCGTACAGCGGCGACTCGGCGATATAGACATAGCCCTCGTCGATCAGCGTCGGCACGAGACGATACAGCATTGTCAAAATCAGCGTGCGAATCTGGAAGCCATCGACGTCAGCGTCGGTACAGATCACGATTTTGTTCCAGCGCAGCTTGTCCAGATCAAAATTCGTCAGATCCTTCGTTGCCTTAGAGCGCACCTCCACGCCGCAGCCCAGCACGCGCAACAGATCCGTGATGATATCGCTCTTGAAAATCTTATCGTAATCCGCCTTCAGGCAGTTCAAAATCTTGCCGCGCACCGGCATAATCGCCTGAAATTCCGAATCGCGTCCCTGCTTGCAGGAACCCAGCGCGGAATCGCCCTCCACGATATACAGCTCGCGGCGGGAGACGTCCTTCGTGCGGCAGTCCACAAACTTCTGCACACGGTTTGCCATGTCCAGATTACCGGAGAGCTTTTTGCGGATGTTCAGGCGCGCACGCTCCGCCTGCTCGCGGGAACGCTTGTTGATGAGCACCTGCTCGGCGATTTTGTCCGCCTCCGCCTTGTTTTCGATAAAGTAAATCTCCAAGCCGGAACGCAGGAAGTCGGTCATCGCCTCCTGAATGAACTTGTTGGTGATGGATTTCTTGGTTTGGTTTTCATACGAGGTATAGGTAGAAAAACAGTTGGTCACCAAAATCAAACTGTCGGCGATGTCCTGAATCGAGATACGGCTCTCGTTCTTGTTGTATTTGTTGTTCTGCTTGAGATATGCATCCAGCGCCGAGACAAACGCCGAGCGCACAGCTTTTTCCGGTGCGCCGCCGTGCTCCAGCCACGACGAGTTGTGATAGTACTCAATGCGCGACACCGACGAGGAAAAGCAGAACGAACAGTTCATGAGTACCTTGTACTCCGGCTTGTCCGCGCGATCTCGTCCGCGCTTTTCCGACGAAATCGTCTGCACGGACGTCAGCGCATTGTCGCCCGCAATCTCCGTGACATAGTCCGTAATGCCGTTTTCATAATAGAATTCCTGTGTCTCAAAGCCGTTTTCCGTCTCCGAGCGCAGCACAAAGCGCAGATGCGGATTGACTACCGCCTGCCGCTTGAGCACATCCTGATAGTAGTCCAGCGGGATCAGAATGTCGGTAAAGACCTCCAAATCCGGCCGCCAGCGAATGCGCGTGCCGGTCTGCGCGTCGGTGATCTTTTTGCGGCGGAAGCCGGATTTGACGCCGGTCTGGTTTTCGCCCTTTTCAAAATGCAGCGTGTACTCATAGCCGTCACGGCGCACCCAGACATCCATGTACTCCGACGAATACTGCGTCGCACACGTACCCAGACCGTTCAGGCCCAGAGAAAATTCATAGTTCTCGCCGTCATTCGTGCGGTATTTGCCGCCGGCATATAGCTCACAGAATACCAGCTCCCAGTTGTATCTCTGCTCATTGGCATTAAAATCCACTGGAATACCGCGTCCGTGGTCCTCGACTTCAATGGAATGGTCCAGATACCGCGTCACGGTAATGACGTCGCCGTAGCCCTCACGCGCTTCGTCGATGGAGTTGGATAAGATCTCAAACACCGAGTGTTCGCAGCCCTCTAAGCCGTCCGAGCCAAAGATAACGCCCGGTCGTTTGCGCACACGGTCCGCACCCTTGAGGGCGGAGATACTCTCATTTCCGTATTTGTTCGACTGTTTCATTCCATCATTCTCCCAAAACACTGCATATTTAAAACCATTTTTATCTTTTCAATCAATATCAGATACGCCCTAGTATAGCGCAAAAAGTCGTTCTCGTCAAATCATACCGCTTGTTCCAGAAAAAACGGGACGAACTGTGCTGTCCGTCCCGTCTCGTATTATTCTTCGCTGTCCTCCGGAAGCTCAATTTTGTCCGGAGCCTCTTCTTCTCCTTCTTCGTCCTCGTCGTCCCACTCTTCGTCATACCAGTCCTCGTCCGCGCCGTACTCATTCATAACGTCCGAGCCGCGGTTGTTGCTGCCGATGGTCACACGGATGCCCTTCTTAATCGGCGCGAGCAAAAAGCCCAAAATGACACCGACACAAACCAGCGCCAGACCACGGAAAAAACGATCTGCCTTATTCATTCTGCATTGCCTCCATCCGGCGCGCAGTGCGCCCATATCCTTTTGTTCAGCATAACATAATTTCGCCAATGCGTCCACCCTTCTATTGTGAGTAACAGCAGAAAATTCCGGCCTGCGGCATACCGCAAACCGGAATTCCCCCTATCTGCGGCAAAACCGAGACAGAAATTACTGCGGCCTTCCCACACAGGAACACGAACCATCGATGAATCTCTCACGCCGCAGCTGCGCCCTTCGGCGCGGATATGGGATACTCTGCTTCTCTGACAGTATATGCAGCAGAATGGGATTTATGCCTGTCAGACGGCATCTGTTATGGTTATGTCCGTACCCTGTCATTTGGGGACAAGTTTTTTTATTCTTTTTCAGGAAAGGGAGGGCAAAAGAAAACACCGAAGTACGATGTACTTCGGTGTTTTTTCACTCTAACTAATAGGCGATATTAGTAGCGCTTTCTCTTTGCGCGTGCCGCTTCGGACTTCTTACGGCGCTTTACGCTTGGGCTCTCATAATGCTCACGCTTGCGAAGCTCGGAAAGCACACCCGCCTTTGCGCACGATCTCTTGAATCTTCTCAGTGCGCTGTCCAGAGATTCATTTTCCTTGACGCGGATTTCCGACATTGTTTTCCCTCCCTCCGCGCGTTTCAAAAATAACGCTTTTAGGACATACGACATTACATCATAAAGTCATAAATCTATTATATCTTCTCAAGGAAGTACTGTCAAGTACAAGTTTGATAAAACTTATCTTTTACTTCACTACGAGATTGATAATCTTGTTCGGGACGACGATGGACTTGACAACCTTCTTGTCGCCGATAGCCGCGATGACCTTCTGATCCGCCATAGCGGCCTCCAGTGCGGTCTCCTTGTCGCAGCCCTGCGGAACAATCAGCTTTGCCTTGATCTTACCGTTAATCTGTACCGGCATCTCAACGGTAGACTCCACCGTCTTGCTTTCATCGAACAACGGCCAGGTGTGCAGGCTCAACAGATCGTTTTCGCCGACCATCTGCCACAGCTCCTCCGTGATATGCGGTGCAAACGGGTTGAGCAGGATAAGCAAGGTCTTATACTCTGCCATGTTGATGCCCTTATCATAGAACTGGTTGAGCAGGGTCATCATCTGTGCAATCGCGGTGTTCATCTTGAGGTTTTCGATGTCCTCCGTGACCTTCTGGATGGTCTTGTTCATCATGACCTCATTTTCCTTGCTGAAGCTGTCGCCCGGCTGTACCTTTTCATACAGCGCCCAGACACGGTCAAGGAATCTCTTGCAGCCCTTGATCGCCTTCTGCGACCATGCCGCCGCCTTCTCAAAGTCACCGATGAACATCTCATACAGACGCATGGTATCTGCGCCGTACTCGTCGATGGTCTCGTCCGGATTGACGACGTTGCCCAGCGACTTGGACATCTTGACGACCGGATGGTTTGCCATCTCACCGTACTTGTGTACCAGTGCCTTCTGTGCTTCCTTCTCGTCGCCGTACTTTGCCAGCAGCTCCTTCTTCTCGCTCTCCGGCAGATTGACGAAATTGTGCGGGTTCAGGCCCAGAATCATGCCGTGGCTGGTGCGCTTGTGATACGGCTCAGCATACGGAACGACACCGATGTCATACAGGAACTTGTGCCAGAAACGGGAGTACAGTACATGCAGCGTGGTGTGCTCCATGCCGCCGTTGTACCAGTCTACCTGACCCCAGTAGTTCAGCGCTTCCTTGGACGCCAGCGCCTTGTCGTTGTGCGGATCCATATAGCGCAGGAAGTACCACGACGAGCCTGCCCACTGCGGCATAGTGTCGGTCTCGCGCTTTGCCGGACCGCCACAGCACGGACACGTCGTGTTGACCCAATCCGTCATCGCAGCCAGCGGGGATTCGCCGTCGTCCGTCGGCTCATACGACTCGACATTCGGCAGCGTCAGCGGTAGCTGATCCTCCGGCAGCGGAACCCAGCCGCACTTCTCACACTTCACCAGTGGAATCGGCTCACCCCAATATCTCTGACGGGAGAATACCCAGTCACGCAGTTTGTAGTTGACCTTGGCATGACCTACGCCTTCCTTGGTCAGGAACTCGGTGATCGCCTTCTTTGCCTCTTCGACGGTCATGCCGTTGAGGAAGCCGGAGTTGACCATAATGCCGGTTGCGCAGTCGGTAAAAGCTGCCTCCTGCACGTTGCCGCCCTTGACAACCTCAATGATCGGCAAGTCAAATGCCTTCGCAAAATCCCAGTCGCGGTCATCGTGTGCCGGTACGGCCATAATGGCGCCCGTGCCGTAGCTCATCAGAACGTAGTCGGAAACAAAGATCGGGATTTCCGTCTTGTTGACCGGATTGATCGCGCGAACGCCCTCCAGCTTGACGCCGGTCTTTTCCTTCACCAGCTCGGTGCGCTCAAAGTCCGACTTACGCGCCGCTTCCTCGCGGTAGGCACGGATGGCGTCGATGTTGGTCAGCTTGTCCGCCCACTTTTCTACCATCGGATGCTCCGGCGAGATAACCATATAGGTTGCGCCGAACAGCGTATCCGGGCGAGTGGTATATACCGTCAGCTTGTCACCTTCCGTCGTCTGGAAGTCTACTTCTGCGCCGGTGGAGCGGCCGATCCAGTGCTTCTGCTGGCTCTTCACGCGCTCAATATAATCCACCGTATCCAGATCGTCGATCAGACGCTGTGCATATTCGGTGATCTTCAGCATCCACTGGCTCTTGTTCTTGCGAACGACCTCGCTGCCGCAGCGTTCGCACACGCCGTTGACAACCTCTTCGTTTGCCAGAACGCACTTACAGCTCGTGCACCAGTTAACCGCCATTTCCTTCTTGTATGCCAGACCGTGCTTGAACAGCTGGAGGAAAATCCACTGCGTCCACTTGTAGTAGGACGGATCGGTGGTATTGATCTCGCGGCTCCAGTCAAACGACAGGCCGAGACTCTTCAGCTGGCTCTTGAAGCGAGCGACATTCTTCTTCGTGACCTCGGCCGGATGAACGTGATTCTTAATGGCAAAGTTCTCCGTCGGCAGACCGAACGCATCCCAGCCCATCGGATACAGAACGTTGTAGCCCTGCATACGGCGCTTACGAGCGACAATGTCCAGCGCTGTGTACGAACGCGGATGACCGACATGCAGACCGGCGCCCGACGGATACGGGAACTCGACCAGCGCGTAAAACTTCGGCTTCGAATAGTCCGTGCTTGCAGCAAAGGCATTCTTCTCATCCCATACGCCCTGCCACTTTTTTTCAATCTTTTTGAAATTATATTTATCCAATGCTACTATCTCCCATCGATAGAATTTTTATCTCTATACCGTTGCCTTGCGGCCGCTTACAGCGACTCGACATCGACCGGAATCGCGTCCTTCCACAGCTTCTCCAGACCGTAGAAGTTGCGTGCGCTCTCCAGGAATACATGCACCAGCGCAAAGCCGTAGTCCAGCAGAATCCAGCTTGCCGAATCGTGTCCCTCCACATGGTGCGGCGCAACGTCGTATTCATGCTTCAGACGGAATTCCACCTCGTCCGCCAGCGTCTTAACCTGCGTGGTCGAGGTCGCCGTGCAAATGACAAAATACTCCGCCAGCGAGGTCAGCTCCGCTACCTTCAGGATTTCAATGTCCATTCCCTTCTTGCTGTCCAGCGCCTCCGCCATTGCCTTTACATAGGTTTCATTTGTTACACTCATTCCGTGCTCTCCTTCTATTCTTCCGCCGTTGACGCAGAGCCGCTTGTCTGCTCCGCCGTGCTCTGACGTTCCTTGTCATATCGGTATTGCTTTTCACTCTGCCAGTTCGGGCTGTATGCCCCCGGCAGCGTGTCCGGCGTGACAATATCCAGCGACGTAATGTCCTCGCGGAGCGGGTTAAAGCCGCCGTTGTTGATCTGATCCAGCGTCTCGTCCGGATCAGCGACATAGAACCAGATATAGCTCAATCCATTCAGCGAAATCTTCGCGCCGTCGCCCGGCAGCGTCTGCATAGACAGCGCATCGCTGTCAAAATGACTGCCCTGCGTGCCCATCCACAGCAGCTCCGGCACGGTCAGATCCGTGTCGATATTATCCGCCACCGTCTGCGCCATGTCCGGCATTTTGGAAAGATTGGACGCGGTGAAAATCTGCTGTGCCAGCGTTTTCAAAAAGCTCTGCAGCTTCTCAACGCGTCCCACGTCGCCGTTGTCATAGCCGATTCCGTCGTCATTGTGCCGCCAGCGCAGGAACTCCACCACCTGTTTTCCGTTTAGGTGCTGCTGTCCCGCTTTGAACTCAATCGAGAGGTTCTGCGACTTGTCGTGGTAGCTCATGTCGATCGGCACATCGTAGTCGATGCCGCCAATGGAATCAATAATCGACGCAATACCGTCAAAATTCAGAATAATATATTTGTCCGGCCGATAGCCGATGACCGACTGAATCTCTCCGCGCATCGTCTCGATGCCCTCGCCGTAAGCGGCGTTGATCTTCTTTCCCGTTCCGGTTCGCGCGGTCTGTACCAGCGTATCGCGCGGAATATTCAGCACATCTGCTGTTTTGTTTGCCATATCAAACGTGACAACCATGATGGAATCGGTGCGCTCCTGCTCTTCGTCCGTTGCCGCCACCAGCAGGGTAAATACATTGTCTCTGCGGTCTGTGCCGGAAACCGTCACTGCTTCGCCCTCGTCCCGCTCTACCGTGATGGTTCCTTGTGAATCAACCCAGAGGTGAAAGCCAATGTACCCCGCAGCAGCCACCGCCGCCGTCACGCTCATCACCAAAATCAGCCTGCGGAGCAGCCGCGCCGCGGGCGATGGTCTTCGTCTCATTCTGTTCGCTCTCCAAACGGTCAATCCGGCAGAAGGCTGTTTCGCGCCTCTACCGTATCCGTATGAATTTTCTTGCCGCGGCGAATCAGCTCGCGCAGCGAGGAATCAAAGCAGTAGCGCAGCGCCTTGTCCAGATCGCGCTCCGCCAGCTTGCGCGCGGTTTTGACACCTTCAAAATCGCGGTTTTCCTCGATGTAATCCGCCAGATACACAATCTTATCCAGCTTGGTCATATTCGCCCGTCCGGTCGTGTGATATGCAATGGCATCCGCCACGTCCTGCGGCGCATGGTACTCATGCAGCGCGATCGCCGCCGCCGTTTTTCCATGGAGCATTTTCCACTCGGTCTGCTCCACGCCTTTTGGTATTATACTGTATTTTTTGCACAAGTTCAACTGCTCTTCCCGAGAAACTTCCTTTGTTATATCGTGCAAGAGCATGGCAAAAGCGCACTTTTCCTCGTCTTCTCCAAACTTTTTTGCCAATTTGCGCGCCGCCTTCTCGCACCCCAGCGTGTGCTTCAGACGGTATCCCGACAGGTGGGAAAGAATGTCCTCCCGCATCTCCTCGCTACAAATCATTGTTCTGCCTCCCTTTCGCCGTATAGATGCTGCTGCTGAATATAGCGCCACACCGAATCCGGCATCATTTCCCGACACGCGCCGTGCGACGTACGCAGCTGTGTCGACGACATCGGCAGCGCCGGACAGTCTACAATTGCAATGCGCGCATCCCACAGCCTGCGATATCGCTGCGCCGCCTGCGCAATCGCCTCACGATCCTCGTCGTCCCGCGCCACGACCGCCAGCGTACACAGCCGGCACAAAATCTCCGGATGATACCACTTGTCCAGCGACAGCAGCATATCCGTCCCCATGATAAAATAATACGAAATATCCGGATTTCGCCCCGTCAGCTCGGTCAACGTATCGACGGTATAGCTCCGCCCGCCGCGCTCCAGCTCCAGCTCAGAGACCTCCGCCCCCGGCAGTTCACGCGCCGCCAGACGCACCATCTCCAGCCGCTGCTGTGTGTTCGCCGAGCCCTCCGGCATCACCTTGTGCGGCGGGATGTTGTCCGGCATCAGCAGGATGTGGTCCAGTCCCAGCGCCCGCTGTGCCTGCCACGCCGCATGCAGATGCCCGTTGTGCGGCGGATTAAAGGTTCCGCCCAGAATACCGACTTTTTTCATTTGGTGACCAATACGATGTGCCGATCCTCCGGCTCCACCGCCTCTCGGTAAATGACGGTCTTGGTGCCGATGCACTGTACCGCCGCCGCGTCCAGCTCCTCGCACAGCGCCCCCTGCACGCTCTTCGGCGTCATCATGGCGGACTCCAGAATCTTAATCTTTACCAGCTCTTTTTTCGCCAGAATGCTGTCCACCTCGCGGATAACAGCGTCCGTCAGTCCGCCCTTGCCGATCAGCACCATGTCCTCCAGATTATTGGACAGTCCGCGCAGCTGCGCTCTCTGCTTGCTTGTCAGTTCCATTTATTTTTCTTCTCCTGTCATCATTTCCAAATACGCTCTCAGTGCGCTGCCCAGCGCGGTAAACGCTCGTGCGCGGTGCGAAATCGCGTTCTTTACACCCGAATCCAACTCTGCAAACGTGGAACCGTATTCCGGCACACAGAAAATCGGGTCGTAGCCAAAGCCGCCCTCTCCGTGCTCCTCGTTCAAAATCGTGCCGCGGCATTCACCGCGTACCGCCAGCTCCTTACCGTCCGGGAACACGCACGCCGCCACGCACACAAATTTGGCCGTGCGCTCGTTTTTCGGAATGTCCTTCATGCGCTCCAGCAGCAGTTGGTTTCGCTCGTGGTCAGTCACGTCACCGGCCCAGCGGGCGGAATAGACGCCCGGCTCACCGTTCAGCGCCTCGACTTCCAGTCCCGAATCGTCCGCAATCGCCGGTGCACCCAGCGCCTGACAGACGGCGCGCGCCTTGCTCTTAGCGTTTTCCTCAAACGTCGTGCCGTTTTCCTCTATCTCCGGGAAATCCTCCGGCAGCGGTTCCAGCTCCACACCGAGCGGGGCAAGAATCTCCACTAGTTCCTTCCTCTTTCCTTTATTGCGAGATGCCAGATAAAACTTCATCGTGCTCTCCTTCCATTCCAATACCTGCGTCAGATAATCTCTCCGATGATTTTTTTCTGTTCTCGGCACAACTTCGCCGTGCCCTTTTTCGCCAGCGACATCAGCCGGGTCAGCTCTTCCTTGGTAAACGGACGTCCCTCTCCGGTGCCCTGAATTTCCACAAACTCGCCCTTTTCGGTCATCACAAAGTTTGCGTCCACAATTGCCGTGGAATCCTCTGCATACGCCAAATCCAGAATCGGCTCGTTTTCCCAGATGCCCACGCTCACCGCGGCAACCTGTCCGTTCAGCGGCATGCGCTCAAGCACGCCCTCATCCACCAGCTTGCGGCAGGCCAGCGCCAGCGCGACAAAGCCGCCGGTAATCGACGCGCACCGCGTGCCGCCGTCCGCCTGAATGACGTCGCAGTCAATGATGATCTGCCGCTCGCCCAGCGCTTCCATGTCCGTCACCGCGCGCAGACTGCGTCCGATCAGGCGCTGAATCTCCGCACTGCGTCCGCTCAGCTTGAGCTTGGAAATATCGCGGCGGCTGCGCGTATTCGTCGCACGCGGCAGCATGCTGTACTCCGCCGTAACCCAGCCGCGTCCTGTGCCCTTGACGTGCAACGGAACGTTTTCCTCCACCGTCGCGTTGCACAGCACCTTGGTATTGCCCACCGAGATCAGAACCGATCCCTCGGCGTGCATTGTATAATCCGGAATGATCTTTACCTTGCGCATCTCATCGCTGCGGCGCAAATCCGGTCTTGCCATCGTTGTTTCCTCCCCGTCGTTTGGTTACTCGTTTCCCGACGCGTCGGTTTCCTCCGACTGCGCCGCTTCGTCCTCTTCCGTCTCGTCCTTCGGCAGCAGCGCCTCAACAAACGCCTCGCGCTCAAACGGCATCAAATCATCAATGCCCTCGCCGACGCCGACGTACTTGACCGGCACGCCCAGTCCGGCGGAAATCGCAATGACAATGCCGCCCTTCGCCGTGCCGTCCAGCTTAGTCAGCACAATGCCGGTCAGCTCCGCCGCCTTGTTAAACTGCTCGGCCTGCGACACGGCGTTCTGTCCCGTCGTCGCATCCAGCACCAGCAGCGTCTCCTGGCTGGCATCCGGCAGTTCCCGCTTGATGACACGGTCAATCTTGTTCAGCTCATTCATCAGATTCGCCTTGTTGTGCAGTCGTCCCGCGGTGTCCACCAAAATGACATCGCAGCCGCGCGCCTTTGCCGCCGCAATCGAATCAAACACAACCGCCGCCGGATCGGCGCCCTCGCTGTGGCGCACGATATCCGCGCCCGAGCGCTTCGCCCAGACCGTCAATTGATCTGCCGCCGCCGCACGGAACGTGTCCGCCGCCGACAGCAGGACGCGCTTGCCCTGCGCCGCAAACGACGCCGCCAGCTTGCCGATGGTCGTCGTCTTGCCCACACCGTTGACGCCGATGACCAGCACCACCGACGGAGTAGTCTCCAGCTGCAAGCCGGAGTCCTCCTGCATCATGCTGCACAGAATGTCCTTAAGCGCGGCGCGCAGCTCTTCCTTCGTGCTGATGCGCTCGTGTTTGGCGCGGTCGCGCAGCTGATCGACTGCCTCGGTCGCGGTCTCCACGCCCAGATCCGCCAGAATCATCGCTTCCTCCAGCTCCTCCAGCATGTCCTCGTCCACCTTGACAAAGGCGGCAAATACGTCGCCGATGGACTCGGAAACTGAATCCGTCGTGCGCTTGAGTCCTTCCTTGATTTTATCGAAAAATCCCATTGGGGTTCCTCCTTACTCTGCTTTCATTTGCAGCTTTTCTTCTACTTCACGGATGTTGAGCATCAGCAGTTTGGATACGCCGCGCTCCTGCATCGTCACGCCGTACAGCATATCTGCCTCCTCCATTGTGCCGCGCCGGTGTGTGATGACGATGAACTGCGTCTTGTCCGACAGCCGCCGCAGATACTTGGCGTACCGCGTGACGTTGACATCGTCCAGCGCCGCCTCAATCTCATCCAAAATACAAAACGGAGTCGGACGCACCTTGATAATCGCAAAATACAACGCGATCGCGACAAACGCCTTCTCACCGCCCGACAGCAGCGACAGGCTCTTGACCGCCTTGCCCGGCGGTGTGACACGAATCTCAATGCCGCAGCCCAGCACGTCGTGCTCGTCCTCTAGGCACAGCTCCGCCGTGCCGCCGCCAAACATCTCCTGAAAGGTCTCGCCAAAATATTGATTAAGCTGAGCGAATGACTGCACAAATACCTCCTGCATCTGCACGGTCAGCTGCGCGATAATCTCCCGCAGCTCGGTTTCCGCCTGCTCCAGATCATCCTTTTGCCCAGTCAGGAACGTCAGACGCTCGGACAGCTCGTCGTATTCCTCGACCGCCGCCAGATTCACCGGACCCAGCTGGCGGATCTGCCGCCGCAGGGTGGAGGCTCGCTGTTCCGTCTCCGGCCGGTTTTCGATCTTCTGCGCGACAGACTGTGCCGCCGTCGGCGTCAGCTCGTAGCTGTTCCACATCGTGTCCAGCAGCTGCTTCTCTTCCGTCCGCAGCTTTTCGGTTGCCGCTTCCGTCCGCGCCGCCTCGCGTTCCAGCGAGACAACCTGTGACGAAAGTCCCTGTACCTTTTTATTTTCTTCGGTTTTGTTGCGTTCCAGTCGGGTGCGCTGCTCGATTCCAGCGCGCAGCTCCTGCGACAGCTGTTCCCGCTCTCCGTCCAGTCCGGTTCCCTGCGTTTCCAGCTGTTCCAGCTCGCGGCGGTCGCTTTCCTGCTGTCGCAGGTACTCCGCCATCCGGCGCTCCGCGTCGTCCGCGGTCTGCTGGGCGCGCTGCATCAGGTCGTCCAAATCATGCAGCGCCTGCTCGTGTGCCTGCCGCTCGGTCTCCGCCTGCGCGCTCTCGGTGCGCTTTGCCGCGGCCCGCTCGCTCAGCTGCCGCATTTTCTCCGAAACCGCCTGTCCCGCCTGCTCCGCCTGACGTATCTTGTCCTCGGCGTCCTGCTTGTCGCGTTCCGCCTGCTCCATTTCCTGCGCCAGCGAGGCAATGCGCGTCTCAAACTCAGCCCGCAGACGGTCGGCGTTGTCTCGCTCCTCCACCAACTGAGTCAAGCTGCTCTCCACGCTCTCCATCAGCAGACGATGCTGCTGCGCCGCAGCCTGCTGTGCCGCCAGCTTCTGCCGAACCGCGCCCAGTTCGTCGGTGATATCCTGCACCACCGTCTCACCCTCTTCGGTCTGCTTTGCCAGCTCCGCGCCGCGTTCTGCCAGCGTTTCTAGCTCCGCACTCTGCGTTTTTTCCTGTCGCTGCAGCGCCTGCAACTGGTTGGCACGCGACAAAATGCCCGACGAACGTCCCACTGAGCCGCCGGTCAGTGAACCGCCGGCCTGCACAACCTGTCCATCCAGCGTGACAATGCGGAATCGATTGCGAAACCGCCGTCCCATCGCAATGGCGTCATCCAGCGTGCGCACAATGACCGTGCGTCCGAGCAAATTCCAAATGATATCGTGATAGGCGGCATCATAGGTCGTCAGCTCTGCCGCAATGCCGCAGAAGCCGTCCTGCTGTTCCAGCCCGTTTTCCCTTAGCTGCATCGGGCGAATCGTGTCCACCGGCAAAAACGTCGCGCGTCCGCCGTCCGTCCGCTTCAGCAGTTCAATCGCCCGCTTGGCGTCCTGCGGCGTGTCCACAATGATGTTGGATGCCGCCGCGCCCAGCGCCGTCTCAATCGCCGTGACATAGTCGTCGGCTACCTGAATCAACGAGGATACCGGCCCGTGCACGCCGTCCAGCTTGCCGGATTCTGCGCGATTCATCACCTTCTTGACCGCCCGCGAAAAGCCCTCATAGTCCTTTTGCAGCTCGGTCAGCATGCGAATGCGGTTGCGGCTGTCCTGTAGTGCGCCCTGCTTCTGCGTGTACTGCTGGCGCGCTTCATGCAGCTGCCGCGTCGCCTCGCGCAGTCGTTCCTGCTCCTCACGCAGGAGCTCTTGCTGCGTCTGGACGTCCTCTTCCAGCTCGGTCTGGATACGCTCCATCTCGTCCTGTGCGGTGCGCTCCTGCTCGGCGCGCCCCTGCGCCTGCCGCAGCTCCTCCGCCAGAGAGCCCTGTCGCTGTTCCATGGTCTCGCGCTGGGTTTCCACTGCGGTTTGATCGTTTTGCAGCCGGTGCATCCGCTCGGCGTGCTGTGCCGCCTGCTGCCGCAGCTGCTCCAGCTCGCGCTGACCGTGCCCCATGCTCTGGGCGCTCTGCTCCATCGCACGACTCAGCTCTTTCTGCTCACGCGCAATGCGGTCCACCGTCTCTTGCAGCTCGTGCACTCTCGCTTCGCGCGCCGCGCGCTGCTCCGCAATCGTGCGCTTTTGCTCGGTCTGGGTCTCCGCCTGTTGCTTTGCCAGCTCGCGGTTGTTCTCCGCGTTGCGGCAGCTCTCTTCCAGCACCGCCATGCGGCGGGCGCGTTCCGCCTGTTCGCGTTCCAGCTCGCCGCGGCGGGCGCGCAGTTCTTCGTTGCGCACCTCTGCCTGCTGCATTGCCAGCTCCAGCTGCTCCACCGTCCGGTATCCCCGCTCCTGCTCAGCACGCACCCGCGTCAAATCCGCCTGCACGGTCTGTTCGCGCTCCTCGCTCTGCTTCAGCGCCTCTGCCATACCGTTCAGCGAGTCCATCCACAGTGAGACTTCATGCACGCGCAGCTCGTCATGCAGCTTTAAAAACCGCTTTGCCGTCTCCGCCTGCTGCTGTAACGGGCCGGAGCGTTCGTGCAGCTCGTTCCAGATATCGCGGATGCGCACCAAGTTGGCGTCCGTCTGTTCCAGCCGCTTTTCCGCCTCACCTTTGCGGGTGCGGAATTTGGTGACGCCCGCTGCCTCCTCAAAGATTTCGCGGCGATCCACGCTTTTGGCAGACAAAATTTCATCAATACGACCCTGTCCGATGACAGAATAGCCATCCCGTCCCAATCCCGTGTCCATGAACAGCTCGCGCACATCCTTGAGTCGGGCGCGCTTTCCATTGATGCGGTACTCGCTTTCGCCGGAACGATAGAACCGGCGAGAAACCATAACCTCCGCCGCATCCAGCGGGAAGCGTCCGCCGCTGTTGTCCAGAATCAGCGTGACCTGCGCAAAACCCATGCGGTTTCTCCGCGCCGTGCCGCCGAAGATGACGTCCTCCATTTTTTCGCCGCGCAGGCTCTTAGTGGACTGCTCGCCCAGCACCCAGCGCACGGCATCCGAGATATTGGATTTTCCGCTTCCGTTCGGCCCGACAATCGCCGTCATCCCATCCGAAAACCGAATCACCGTCCGGTCCGGAAAGGACTTGAAGCCCTGCAATTCCAATGATTTTAAATACAAACAAACACCTCATATGTGGATATTCGATACGTATCCATACTAACTTATCTTATAGAATAGCATGTTTTCCCTCTCGGCGCAACGTCATCTGAGGAAAACATCCGAAAACTGCCGTTCTTGCCCGCTATCTTCCCTTTTTTCGTCAGATTTTGTTTGATTTTTCACATATTTTGCGCAACTCCATGCATACAAAAAGAGACAGCGCTGTAGCTGTCTCTTCTCCTTCTGATATTGCAATGTCGTCTTTTTGTTCATCCACTCAGCCTGTTGCCCTTGCATCAAGGGGAATCCTTGCGTCCAAACGTGCTACCTGTCTATTCACAGAGTAACTCTTACGTTATTCAACTTCCAAACCAGCGACAGCAACGATAGACACCTTCCGCTCCGGAAACTCCTGTTGCAGCCGCAGCAAATTGCGCCGTTTCTGCCCAATCGCGCGGGAAAGCTCCCGCTGCGGAACATACAGCGTTCCCGCCGCACTGTACGTCAGCTGTTCTCGCAGCCGACGATACCACAGCGCATTGTATGCCAGCTCGCCCATCGCCGGATGATACGCTCCCGCACACACGCTGCTGTGCAGCTCCTCCGACGGATTGAGCCCGACGCGAATCACACGGATCTTCTCCGCGGCAAATTCCTCCAGCATGTCCGCGCACCATTCCGCCGCCGTGTCCGGATCGAGCGCGGTGTAGTCGCCGCACCGCCACATGCGTTCCAGCGGCGTGTCCGGCAGCACCACCACCGGATAAATCCGCACCCCGTCCGGATGCAGCGCTGCAATGCGTCGCGCCGTCTCTCGGCTTCGGGCGCGGGTGTCGCCCGGCAGGCCGGTCATCGTCTGTAAAATCAGCCCCATGCCCGCCTGCTGTATCAGCCCCGCAGCACGCACGGTGTCCTGCGCCGTGTGTCCGCGTCCCGACAGGTAGAGCACCTCGTCGTCCATCGACTGCGCGCCCAGCTCCACTGTTGTCACGCCGTGTCGCTGTAATCGGCGCAGAATGTCTTCGGAAATCGCATCCGGCCGCGTCGAGATGCGCACACCGGACAGCCGACCCTGCGCAAGCAGCGTATCCGTCACCGCCAGCAGGTCTTCCTGCTGTTCTTCTGCAATTGCCGTAAAGCTCCCGCCGTAAAACGCCGCCTGCGGACGGCTGCCCTCTGGCAGACGGCCGAGAGCTGCTTTCAGCTCTGTCCGCGCCCGCTCCGGCGTCATCCGCTGCGTCTGTCCGGCAATCGTGTTCTGGTTACAAAATACACAGCGGCACGGACAGCCCTCATGTGGGACAAACACCGGCACAATCGACACCATCAGACCTGACCCATCAGCTCCAGCGCCGCACGGGCCGCCATCTGCTCGGCGTCCTTCTTGCTGCGTCCGACGCCCTCGGCAAAAATATTGCTGTTGAGCAGTACCTGCACGGTAAATCGCTTGTCATGATCCGGCCCGCTCTCATCGCTCAGACGATACGACAGCGTCTCCTGTCGGTTTTTCTGCACAATTTCCTGAAGCGCCGTCTTATAGTCGCGGAAAGCATGTCCTGTCTCCGCCAGATCGACCTTATCCGGCAGGAAGGTCATAATAAACGTGCGCGCCGCTTCCAGACCGCCGTCCAGATAAATCGCACCGATCATTGCCTCCACGGAGTCTGCCAGAATGGACGGGCGTTCCCGTCCGCCTCCCATCTCTTCTCCGTGTCCCAACAGCAAATGACGGTCCAGTCCAAGCTCCTTGGCCACTTCATACAGCGTTTTTTCGCAGACAACCGCCGCACGCACCTTGGTCAGCTGACCCTCCGGTACATGGGGATAGCGGTGAAATACATAGTCTGCGGAAACAAGACCCAGTATGGAATCGCCAAGAAACTCCAAGCGCTCGTTGTTTTGCAGATGCAGATCGCGGTGTTCATTGGCATAGGACGAATGGGTCATTGCCGTTGTCATCAGTGAGGCATCCTGAAACTGGTAAATCAGTTCATCTTCCTTCATACTATCTTCCTTTCTTTGATATTTTTGAAAAGTAAGACCCTGCACGCGGCAGGGTCTCCCATTTCCTTTGCGTTGGGGACAGCCCTTAGTCATCCTCACCGATGCGATGAACCAAGTCACCGACGGTCTTGATCTTCGTCGCTTCCTCTTCTCCGATTTCGCCGATGTCAAATGCATCTTCGATACTCATCATCAGCTCTACCACATCCAGAGAATCTGCACCCAGATCCTCAATAAATGAGGTCTCCATCGTAATGGTAGATGGATCAACACCAAACTGCTCCGAGAGAATGCTGCAAATCTTCTCAAATACCAACACTCCCACCCCCTGTCTCTACTGTAAAGTCATTCCTAGTAGGCCGGTCAGAGCCAGCTCTCTATTAGATAATATGCGTCATCCGTGGTTCTGTCAATAGGAAACCTTCGAATTGTTCCTCAAAGTGTCATCCGCTCTACATTCTCCTCGATCATCTCGACCACGCCGCCGTCCACATAGCGAATCGCCTGCTGTACGGCAGAACGGATGGCTCGTGCATTCGAGCCGCCATGTGCCTTAAACACCGGCTTGCTGACGCCGAGGAACGGCGCGCCGCCAACCTCACTGCTGTCCATAACCGACATAAACGACTTGAGCGGCGAGCGGACCAGCAGATAGCCGAGCTTGGTTTTTAGGCTGGTCAGGAACACCGACTTGATGCCCGAGCCCAAAAACTTTGCCGCTCCCTCAATGGTTTTGAGCACGACATTTCCGGTAAATCCGTCCGTCACCGCGACATCACAGCCGCCGCCCATAATATCACTGCCCTCAACATTGCCGACGAAGTTGATTCGTCCCTGTTCTCCGGCCTGCTTGAGCATCGCATACGCTTCCTTGCGCAGCGGATCTCCCTTGGTGTCCTCCGTGCCGTTGTTAATCAAACCAACGCGCGGATTTTTCACACCGACCACCTGCCGCATATAAAAGCTGCCCATAAACGCAAATTGCAGCAGATATTCCGGCGTGCACTCGACATTTGCGCCCGAGTCAATCAGCAGCACCTTGCCGGTCTTGCACGGCAGCAGCGTCGGCAGCGCCGCGCGGCGGATGCCGCGAATGCGCTTGACGATCAGCGTCGCGCCGGACAGCTGTGCGCCCGTATTGCCCGCAGAAATCATCGCATCGCCTTCACCGTTTGTCAGCATCTGAAATGCAACAGCCATGGATGAGTCCTTCTTGCGGCGCAAGACGCGCGCCGGATCGTCGTGCATATCCACTACTTCTGTCGCGTTGCGGACGGTAATCGGCAGATTTTCCGCGTTCTCCTGCTTCAGCAGCTTGTGAATCACGTCCTCCTTGCCGACCAGCACATACTCGTGTCCAAATTCCCTGGCCGCCATCACGCAGCCGGACACCAGCGCCTCCGGTGCATTGTCTCCGCTCATCGCATCAATAATCAGTTTCATGGTCTCTCTCCTGTTCTCTTATCGCTGAATGTCCTCCATGAGGCCGTCCAGCGTCTCCAATGCGCGCAGAGCAATCTGCGTGTTTTTCTCCCGCTTGCCCTTAATGCGGTAGCCCAGCGGGGTGATAATGCCGAAGTTGATGTTCATCGGCTGGAATTTTTCATTTGCCTCGTTGGAAATATACAGCCCCAGTGCGCCCAGTGCGGTTTCCTGCGGAAAATCAATCGGCTGCATGCCGCGCATCTCGCGCGACAGATTCAGGGCGCATACCAAGCCGGAGGCCGCCGATTCGATATATCCCTCCACGCCAGTCATCTGTCCGGCAAAGCGGACACGCGGCTGCGTGCGCAACCGGAAATAGCGGTCAAGCAGGCGCGGCGAATCCATAAAGGTGTTGCGGTGCATGACGCCATAGCGCACAAATTCCGCGTTTTTCAGCGCCGGAATCAGCGAAAAGACGCGCTTTTGCTCCGGAAATTTCAAATGGGTCTGGAAGCCGACGAGATTATACAGCGAGCCCGCCGCATTGTCGCGCCGCAGCTGTACCACCGCGAACGGATCGCGTCCCGTGCGCGGGTCGCGCAGGCCGACCGGCTTGAGCGGGCCGTACAGCAGCGTGTCATGTCCGCGCCGTCCCATAACCTCCACCGGCATACAGCCCTCAAAGACCTTCTTGTCCTCAAAGCCGTGCACCGGTGCTTCTTCCGCGCTGCACAGCGCTTCCCAGAACGCCTCGTACTCCTCGCGGTTCATCGGGCAGTTGATATAATCCGCCGTTCCCTTGCCATAGCGGGAGGCAAAATACGCCGACTCCATGTCCACCGAGTCAAACGTGACAATCGGCGCGGCGGCGTCATAAAAATGCAGGTAACGGTCCTCTCCCAGCAGCCGGGCGATGTCCGCGAACAGGGCGTCCGACGTCAGCGGGCCGCTGGCAACAATGACCTCGCCCTCGTCCGGAACGTGCGTGACCTCACCCTCATGCACGGTGATATTCGGGTGGCTGCGGATCTTTTCCGTCACCATCCGCGTGAACGCCATGCGGTCGACCGCCAGCGCGCCGCCCGCCTCCACGCGGGTGGCGTCCGCACACGCCAGAATCAGGCTACCGCACCGACGCAGCTCTTCCTTGAGCAGACCGGGGGCCGTGTGAATTTCCGCACCGCGCAGCGAATTGGAGCAGCACAGCTCCGCAAACGTGTCCTCATGGTGCGCCGGAGAGCGCTTCTGCGGCTTCATCTCATACAAATCCACCGCAATGCCCTTTTCCGCCAGCTGCCACGCTGCCTCGCTGCCCGCCAGACCGGCGCCGATTACCTGTGCCTTATTCGCCATCTGCCGGTACCTCCGTCACCGCCTGTGCGGTCTCTTCCGTCTCCGCTGCCTTCTTAGTCTTGCGCGTCGTCGTCTTTTTTGCCGTCGTTTTCTTCGTCGTGGTTTTTTTTGCGGCGGTCTTTTCCGCCGTTTTCTTGGTTGTTGTTTTCTTTGTAGTCTTTTTCGCGGTCGTCTTCTTTGCCGCAGTCTTTTTGGTCTTGGTCTCGCCTTCGGCGCTCCCCTCCGTCGTTGTCTCAGCCGCTTCTGTCTTCGGCTCCTCGGTCTTTTTCTTGCGCGGGGTGCGCTTGCTGACAAACTTGGAGTAGCCGCAGCCCTCCTTATAGCATACCAGCGTCGTCTCGCCGGTCTCACGGTCATAATGACGGAACAGCGGGCCGCCGCAGTCCGGGCAGCGCTCCTTCGTCGTCTTGTCCCACGTCATAAACGAGCAAGTCGGGTTCTTTTCACAGCCGAGATAGCCAAAGCCGCGCTTTGACTTTTTCTTGACCACGCGCGCGCCGCACAGCGGACACTCCACGCCGGTGTCCTCGACAATCGGCTTGGTGAACTTACACTCCGGATAGCCCGGACACGCCAAAAACTTGCCGAAACGGCCGTATTTGATAACCATCTTGCGTCCGCAGTTCTCGCAGATCTCCTCGGTCTCCTCCGCCTTGATCTCCACGCGCTTGCCTTCCATCTCGGTCTCCGCCTTTTGCAGCGCCGCATCAAATCCGTCATAGAAGCGGTGCAGCAGCTCGACATAGCCCAGCTTGCCCTGCTCCACTTCGTCCAGCTCGGTTTCCATCATCGCCGTGAAGCGAAGATCCGTGATATCGGTAAACTTATCCACCAGCAGCTCGGTCACGCCCTCGCCCAGCGAGGTCGGCTTGAGCGCACGGCCTTCCTTTTCTACATAATCACGATCAAGAATCGTCGAAATTGTCGGCGCATAGGTAGACGGACGTCCAATACCCTTTTCCTCCATCGCCTTGATAAGCGACGCTTCGGTATACCGCGCCGGCGGCTGCGTAAAATGCTGTGCCGGTTCGAGCTTCATGCACGTCAGCGCATCGCCCGCGGCAAACGCCGGCAGCTTCTTGCCGCCCGCCTTGTTCTTTTCCTCTTCCTTTGCGTCGTCGGTGGATTCCTCATATACGGCGGTGTAGCCCGCAAATGCCACCTGATGTCCGGTCGCACGGAATACATATCCCTCAGACAAAATATCTGCGGATACCGTATCCAAAATCGCCTCTGCCATCTGGCAGGCGACAAAGCGGCTCCAGATCAGCTTATACAGCTTATACTGGTCGCTGCTCAGATACTCCTTGATGTTGTCCGGCGTCAGCGTGACGTCGGTCGGACGAATGGCTTCGTGGGCGTCCTGCGCGCCATTCTTGGTCTTGAACACGCGGGTTTTCTGCGGGTAATACGCTTCTCCGTAGCGTCCGATGATGAACTCCTTTGCCGCCGCCGTCGCCTCGTCGGACAGACGCAGCGAGTCGGTACGCATGTAGGTAATCAGACCGGTCAGTCCGTTTTCTCCCAGCTCAATACCTTCATACAGCTGCTGCGCGGTGGACATTGTGCGCTTCGGCACCATGCCCAGCTTGCGCGACGCCTCCTGCTGCAAGGTAGAGGTCGTGAACGGCGGCGCCGGGGTCTTTTTCTTCTTGCCCTTCTTGACCGTGTCCACCGTAAACGGCTTTCCGGTCACCGCATCCACAATGGCCTGCGTCTGCTCCTGCGTTTTCAGCTCAACCTTCTTGACCTTTTCTTCCTTGTTTCCATAGAAGTAGGCGGTAAACGCACCGCCTTCCTTGGTCATCAGATGGGCGTCCAGCGACCAGTACTCCTCCGGCACAAACGCGCGGATTTCCTTTTCGCGATCCACCACCATGCGCGTCGCCACCGACTGAACACGGCCGGCAGACAGGCCGCGGCGCACCTTTTTCCACAGGAACGGGGACAGTTTATAGCCGACCAAACGGTCGAGCAGACGGCGTGCCTGCTGCGCGTCCACCAGATCCTGATCGATATCGCGCGGATGCGCAATGCCGTCCTGCACCGCGTGCTTGGTGATCTCGTTAAACGTCACGCGCTTGGATCGGCTGTCACCCAGATAGAGCAACTCCTTCAGATGCCACGAAATTGCTTCACCTTCGCGGTCCGGGTCGGTTGCGAGATATACAAAATCGCTGTCGTCCGCCGCTTCACGCAGCTCATTGATAATCTTATCTTTTCCTTCAATCGGAATATACTCCGGGCGGAAATCGTGCTCAATATCAATTCCCATGGTCTTGCGCGGCAAATCGCGCAGATGTCCCATCGACGCCTTGACCACATAATCCGTGCCAAGATATTTTCCGATTGTCTTTGCCTTTGCGGGAGACTCCACAATGACCAGCTTTGACATGAATGTCTTCCTCCTGATTGGCTCCCCGATAAAGCGGGAAGCAGAAATATAATATAGAAACGCACCAGATGCCGCTTATTTTGCACCGTGCCTTCGTATTATTCGATAATTTGTACCGTGGCGCCCATTCTTCGGATGCATCCGTTGATCTCCAGCATCGTCAGACAAGCCAGTGTCTGCGATGCCGTCAGTCCGGATGATTCAATAATCGCATCCACACAGTCTGCGCCGCTTTGAATGCTGCGCAGCACCGCTTTTTCCTCCTCTGACAGCGCAATGTCCATCTTGGGCGGTTTGGGTGGCTCTGCTGCGGATGCTTCCTGCTTCGGCGCTTGCGTTTTCTGCGGCGTTGGCTCCGGTTTGCACTTTGTCGGACGATGCGCTTGCGGTACCGGCCTGAGCCATTTGCTCTCCTCCGGATAGTGCGACAGCACATCCGCCGCACAGGTAATCAGTTCCGCTCCGCCCTCGCGCAGCAGCTGATTGACGCCCGCACTCTGCGGGGAATTGATGTTGCCGGGCACGCCAAAGACATCACGTCCCTGATCCAGCGCCCGATCCGCCGTAATCAATGCACCGGATTTCTTTGGCGCTTCAATGACGATGACACCGCGGCACAAGCCGCTCATAATGCGGTTTCTCTGCGGAAAGTGCAGTCCGCGCGGCTCCGTTCCCGGCGGGTACTCCGAAATGACTGCACCGCCCGCAATAATATCCTCCATCAGCTTCTGATGCGCCGGAGGATAACAGATATCCAGACCGCAGCCGAGCACGGCAATCGTCATACCGCCCGCGTCCAGTGCGCCGCGGTTGGCCTCGCCGTCGATACCCAGCGCCATGCCGGACACAACGACGCATCCCGCCATCGCGAGCTGTCCGGCAATCCAGCGGGCCGCTCCGCGTCCATATGATGTCGCCCGCCGTGTGCCGACCATACCGATCGCCACGGTGCGCTCCCAGTTAGGCAGCGTGCCGCGCACATACAGCACCAGCGGCGCGTCGCTCAAGTCGCGCAGCGGCTGCGGATACGCTTCGTCCTCAATCGTCACCACGCGAATGTGATATTTTGCGCAGTCACGCAGGATGATGTCCGCATGTTCCGTTCCCTTTTGGCTCAGCGCTTCCAGCTGCCGTTTGCCGACGCCGTGCACGTCGCGGTACTCCTGCTCCCCAGCGCGGTAGACCGCTTCCGCCGAACCCAATCGATCCATCAGCCGCAGCCGAAGCTCCGGTGAAAGTCCCGGACGCTCCGCCAGCCAGATGGCGTATTTCTCCCTCGTCATACCCCTCTCCCCTTTTAGAAATCTGTACGACTCATCTCATACATTACGATGGATGCTGCGATGGAGGCGTTCAGTGATTCTGCGCGCCCCATCATCGGGATAATAATCTGTTTTTCACTCAATGTCAATCCCTGTTCGGAAACTCCGCGCCCTTCATTGCCGATAATCACCGCCGCGCGGCGCAGATTTACGCTCGTCAGCGGGACGCTCGTGGTGTGCAGCGCAGTGGCATACAGCGGCACATTTCGTTCCTTCAGCCACGCCGCCGCATCCGTCAATGACGCCGCCGCAACCGGAATGCGGAACACCGCCCCCATTGTCGCGCGCACCACCTTGGGCGACGCCGGATCGACACAGCCCTCACCCAAAATAATGCCGTCCAGCGCGAACGCATCCGCCGTGCGCAGGATCGTGCCCAGATTTCCCGGGTCCTGCAAGCCGTCCAGCACGAGCAGCCGCTGTGCGCCATCCAGATGATCCAGTCCGAACACCGGCTGAGCGCATACAAACGCCAAGCCCTGCGGCGTCTCCACGTTGGACAGGCTCTTGAGCAGCCGCTCCGGCACCTGTGTCAGCCGCGCGCCTGCGTTCTCCGCCTGCTCCAACAGCGCGTCATCCCACTCGCGGTTTTCCGACAGCAGGACGTCCGACACCCGAATGCCGCTTTGCAACGCCTCGCGCAGCATCTTTTCGCCCTCACACACCATCTCTCCCTGTGCCCTCCGGAACTTTCGCTCCGAAGCCAATCGGCTCATACGGCGAACCAGCGGGTTATCTTTGCTTTCAATTCGTCTCATATTCTACTCAGCCTCTGTGTATTCCACTGCTTTCCGATGACATAAATAATATCCTGCTTATCGAATTTCCGTCCCGGCTCCGGTTCGATGAGCAGCGGCGTATCATCGCCTGCCGAGCGCACCGCGAGGACATTGACGTGGTACTTATTTCGAATGTCCAGCTCATTCAGGCTATGGCCAATCCACTTGCGCGGCACTGCCATCTCGACAATCGTATCCTCCGGCGACAGCTCGATGCAGTCAATCATGCCCTTGCTGGACACCGACTGTGCCAAACGGATGCCCATATCGCGCTCTGGGAATACAACACGGTCTGCGCCGACGCGTTCCAACGCCGTGCGATGTTGGCGGGAGCCTGCCTTCGCCACAACATATTTTGCGCCCAGCTCCTTGAGCGCCAGCGTAATCATAATACTATCCTCCACCCGCGTCATGCCGAGCACCACACAGTCAAAGTTGCGCACACCGACCGCACGCAGTACGGCTTCTTCCTTTGCATCGCCAATCACCACATGCGTCACTCGGTCTGCCAGCTGTTGTCCGACGGTTTCCTTCTGCTCAATCGCCACAACGTCATGCCCCAGCGCAATCAATTCCTCCGCCACAGCCTGTCCAAACCGTCCCATACCGATAATCAAAAACGATTCCATTCTGCTTCCTCCCTCGGCGTCACCCGATCATAATATGTGTCTCCGGATACCGGTACAGCGGCTCCGCCGCACGCGGCGTAAGCAAACCCAGTCCCAGTGTCAAAATGCCGACGCGGCCGATATACATCTCGGCAATCAGGCACAGCTGTGACACCGCTGACAGCTTGCTGGTATATCCCATAGAAAGTCCCACCGTGGCAAACGCTGACGTCGTCTCAAACAGCGCCGGCTTCATCGGAACACCGTCCGCTGCAATCAGTACAAAGGCAGACACCAGTGAAATGCTGATCCCAAGACAAACCAGCGTCACCGCCGTACGCACCGCCATCGGCGCAATACGTCGATGAAAGACATTCACGTCGCGTTTTCCGGTCAGCGTTGCTACCATAGACAGCACGACAATCGCCAGTGTCGTGGTTTTGATGCCGCCCGCCGTCGAGCCAGGTGATCCGCCAATAAACATCAATGCATAGCTCACCAGCGTCGTGCCGTCGCGCACCGCACCCAGATCCACCGTATTAAAGCCCGCCGTACGGTAGGTCACCGACTGAAACAGCGATGCCATCCATCTCTGCCCCTCGTTCATCGTCCCAAGCGTTGCGGGATTGGTTCGCTCACATCCATAAAACAGCAGCGTTCCCGCCAGCAGCAGCATTCCCGTCGTCATAAGCACCAGTCGGGTGTGCACCGTCAGATGCTTCCATCGCATGCGCCGGGAAACAATTGCCGACGCGACATCTCCCCAGACATAAAACCCAAGACCGCCTACTATAATAAGAAGCAGGATTGTCCCGTTTACCACCGGATCATCCACATAGGAGGTCAGGCTGGAAAACGGCGTCTTGACTCCCATCAGGTCAAACCCGGCGTTGCAGAACGCCGAGACCGAATGAAACACGCCGCGGTAGATGCCCTCCCACAGTCCAAACTGCGGGACAAAGCGTGTGGACAGCACGACCGCGCCCACACCCTCTAATACAAAGGTCGTGATCACAACATGTCGTGTCAGCCGAATGACACCGGACAGCTCCTGCATATTCAGCGCCGCGGACATCTCCATGCGCTCGCGCATACTGATTCGCCGCCCCAGCACAAACGAGACAACCGCCGCGATGCTCAAAAAGCCCAGACCTCCGATTTGAATCAGCGCCAGAATAACACACTGTCCCAGCAGCGACCAGTGGCTCCATGTATCCACGACAACCAGTCCCGTGACGCACGTTGCGCTTGTTGCCGTAAATACACAGGCAAGCAAATCGGTCTGCGTTCCCGCGCGTGACGACATTGGAAGATGCAGCAGCAAGGCACCCAGCACGATGAGCAAGGCAAATCCCAACAATATTTTGCGTGCCGGACGCGGGATATGGCGAAGCCGCGTCTCCTCCTGCCGTTCAAACAGCCAGTCGCTCATGCGATATCGTTTCACAGCTATTCCTCTTTTCCATAACTCTGCCCTATGTGCACAGTCTCATCGACTCTTTTATGCAGTTTTTCCCCTGCAATACGGTTTCTAATACTGTAGTAACTATAATAACAGAGCCATTTCATGGATTCAAGCACTGCATTTTGCAAAATCCCTCTTACCGAAATGCAGCAAAATTCATCACACACAACAAAATATAAACACGTATTATTAGGCAGACTGACTAATCTTTCGTCATTTATTCCTCACTTGTTTCGCTTTTTAGCCTAAAAATCCGCACAAATCCTTTTTCCTTAATTTTTTCTTTTTCCCTGTAAAAACATGTTTTAGCCGAAGAAATAGTTATCGATTCCCTGTAAATCTCAGTAAATTTGACTTCTAGCGTACCGAATTGTTTCGTCATATTTACTACAAGTTGCATAAATTTTTGAAAATTTTATCGAAATTTTTCACATTTATATGAGAATGTGCAAAGCTGACATGAGGATTGGCAAAATACGTTTTCCGCAATCTGTTACAATGTACAAAAAGGAAGTACTTCATCAAACAATATTGAGTTATTTCAACAACTTAGAGCGTTTCCAAGCGATCTAAGAGGGACTCAAACCAGATTCAATATCATTAAGTCAATAACAGGTTTATCACGAAAAGTCCGAAAAATGTTGTCGTTGCGTTGCAAAAAGTCACACTTTACGCATAGCATGCCCACATCTCTCTTTGTGTTTTACCTGTTGTGTATTCACACTATGAAAATAGGAGGCGTTAATGTGAGGACTATTACTGAACATCCGGTTCTCAATTATGAGCACGGCCCGATCGTCGAGTTCACATTTGAGGGAACCACATTACAAGGCTACGAGGGAGAGCCGATTGCTGCTGCTCTCCATGCTAATGGTGTTCGCAAGCTGCGTGTACACAGAGGCCGTCCGAGAGGATTCTTCTGTGCTATCGGCAACTGTTCTTCCTGCTTGATGGAAGTAAACGGCATCCCGAACGTTCGAGTATGTGTTGAGCCGCTCAAGGCTGGAATGGAAGTTAAGCTCCAGACGGGCAGCGGCTCTATTATGGGAGGTGACAACGCATGAAATTCTGTGATGTAGTTGTTATCGGCGGCGGCCCGGCTGGCATGAGTGCTGCACTGAACGCAGCAGACGCTGGCGTACGCGTTGTAATTATGGATCGTAACGCAGAGCTGGGCGGTCAGCTGATCAAGCAGACCCATAAGTTCTTCGGTTCTGAGCATCAGCATGCTGGCACTCGCGGCATCGAGATCGTCAAAATGCTTCGTGAGCAGATTTACTCCCATCCGCGCATCGAAGTTCATACCGAGACCGACGTTCTGGGTATTTATGATGACCGCGTTATCTCTTATGAAGATCATGGTGTTTACAGCCGTCTGACCGCTGAGAAGATCATCATCTCCACCGGCGCACAGGAAAAGATGCTCCAGTTCGAGAACAACGACCTTCCGGGTGTTTACGGCGCAGGCGCAATCCAGACCCTGATGAACGTATACGGCATCCAGCCGGGTTCCAAGGTTCTGATGATCGGCGCTGGTAATATCGGCCTGATCGTTACCTATCAGCTGCTGCAGGCAGGCGTTGACGTTGTTGCTATCGTTGAGGCTGCTCCGCGTATCGGCGGCTATAAGGTTCACGCTTCCAAGGTTCGTCGTATGGGCGTTCCGATCTACACGCAGACCACTTGTGTCGCTGCTCTGGGCGAAGACTATGTAACCGGCGCTGTTCTGGCTGACATGGACGACAAGTTCCAGGTAGTTGAGGGCACCGAGCGTGAGATCGAAGTTGACACCATCTGCTTGGCAGTTGGCCTGTCCCCGCTGTACGAACTGATCTCTCAGACCCATTGCAAGATGTACTACATCCCGCAGCTGGGCGGCTTCGTTCCGGCTCGTGATGAGAACCTGGAGACCACCGCAAAGGGCGTTTATGTCGCTGGCGACGTATCCTGCATCGAAGAAGCTACCGCAGCTATGATCGAAGGCAGCATCGCTGGTGTAGCCGCTGCAATTTCTACCGGTATGAATCATCCGGAAGTTCTTGCAAAGCGCGAAGACTACATTGCGCAGCTGGCTGATCTCCGTGCAGGTAAGACTGGTGCTAAGATCCGCAATGGTCTGGCAATGATGGACTAAGAGGAGGAATAAGAAGTGGCTGTGACATTAGAAAACTCCGGCATCGCTAGCCGTGAAATGTTTGAAGCGCTCTTGCCCTCTGCTGAGCGGAGAGCTAAGGGTCCGTACGTAGTCATGGAATGCTATGAAGATATTCCGTGCAACCCGTGCAAGACGAGCTGCAAGTTTAATGCAGTAAAGATGGACACTCTGAACGCGTGCCCGGAACCGATTTATGATGACTGCACCGGATGCGGCAACTGTGTTGCTAAATGCCCGGGTCTGGCATGTTTTGTAATTAATGAGACCGTTGGCGACGGCAAGATCGACATTACCTTCCCGTATGAGATCTGCCCGCTGCCGAAGAAGGGCGACATCGTTGACGCTCTCGGTCGTGACGGCTCTGTTGTTGGCAAGGCTGAAATCATTAGAGTTTTGGACAGCGCTCGCATGGATCATACCAACGTTATCACCATGCGCGTCGATGCTGACCTCATCTATGATGCCCGCAACATTAAGTTTTGAAAGGAGGACGACATAATGGACGAAAGCAAAATCATCCTCTGCCGTTGTGAAAATGTATCTCTGGCGGATCTGCACGCACTGCTGGATTCTGGCCTTGACAATATGCAGGAGATTAAGAAGACCTGTCGTTGCACGATGGGTCCGTGCCAGGGTCGTACCTGCAAGGAAATGATCGCTCGCGAAATCGCGAATTATCTTGGAGTAAAGGTTGACGATCTGGATATTCCGGTTAGCCGTATCCCGATCAAGCCGATCACGTTTGGACAGATCGTTGGAGGTGACATCTAACATGAAAAAGACAGCTGATGTTGTAGTAATCGGCGGCGGCAACGCCGGTACTTCCGCTGCGTATCACCTCGCGAAGGCGGGCGTCAAGAATGTTGTTCTGGTAGAGCAGCAGTACACCCCGTTTGGCGGTTCTGGACGCTGTGCAGCAATGTTCCGTGCACAGTTTGCAACCGAAGCCCTGCTCCGTGTTGCTCGTCTGTCCATTGATGAGTTCGATGTTTTGGGTGAAATGACCGGTTATGGCGACTTGGAAATCTCCAAGGGCGGCTACCTGCTCCCGTTCTACACGGAAGAGCAGAAGAAGCAGGCAGAAGCTAACGTTGCTCTGCAAAGAAAGTTCGGCTTCGATTCTTATGTTCTGGATCCTCAGGGCTGTAAGGAAGTTTCTCCGTATCTGGATGTTAACGATGGCATGCTCGGCGGCACCTGGAACACCGACGAGGGCGTTATCAACCCGATGAAGATCGCCCTGAGCTACAAGTATGCGGCTCAGAAGATGGGCGTTGAATTCTATAACTACACCAAGGTTACGGGCATCCGTGTTGAGAACGGCGAAGTTCAGGCTGTGGAGACCGATAAGGGTGACATCGAGACCCATTGCGTAGTAAACGCTGCTGGCGAGTGGGGCAAGTTCATCGGCCGTATGGCTGGCGTATCTATCCCGCTGGAGCCGGAGAAGCATCAGATCGTTGTTACCGAGCCGCTCGAATACATCAAGGCTCCGATGATCTATTCTCTGAACAAGTGGCATACCTACATCGTACAGGTTAAGCACGGTGGCTTCCTCTGCGGCTGGTCCGATCCAGACGTTGAGGCTGGCGTTATCGACTTCAAGCCAGAGTGGAAGGTTCTCGAAGAGATCGCTCGTCGCTGCACCATCCAGGTACCGGCACTGAAGGACGTTCGCATCATCCGTCACTGGGCTGGTCAGTACGGCAATCTGCCGGACCACTCCATCGTTGTCGGCGAAGCTCCAAATGTGAAGGGCTTCTTCCACTCCTTGGGCGCTACCAAGGCTACCATGTTTGCACCGGGCCTCGGCATCCTCGCTGCTGGCGCAGTTGTTGGCGATACCTCTATGGTACCGGACATGCAGCCGTACACGCTGGATCGTTTCGAAAAGGGCATCCTGATTCACGACCCGGCTCTGCTGTAATTCTCATCTTGATTCGGACTGCTGAACGATATTATCCTTCCTATTGATTAGCAGGTAAATATACAGGCATAGGTTGACATGCTCCGGCCAGAGTATGTCGCCTATGTCTGTTTTTTTATTTTCCAAAGTGCAATATTTTCTTGCGCTTTTCATTCCATAAAGCTTTGAAAATAGTTTGTTTTCTTGTGTTTATTTGTCATTTTGTTGATATATTATTGACGAAATCGTCGAATAGGAGTAAAATAACAATGTACTGGGAACACTATGTTTCCCGCAAGATTTCTATTGGCGCAGAAAAATGTCATGGAGTTGAGTAACATGTATAAGACAAATTTTGATTTCATCGTCGAGCATGCCAAGGCATCGCTCAAGCCGCTTCGCGTTGCCGTAGCCGGTGCAGATTCCGAAAACATTCTGCTGGGCACATTTGATGCCGTAGACGCAGGTTTTATGGAAGCTATCCTGGTCGGCAATGAAGGAAAAATCACTGCCCTGCTGAAGAAGTTAAATCTGGCGGACAAGCCCTATACGTTGGTCGCAGAGAACGACGAAAACGCCGTCGTTCAGACCTCCATTGACCTGATCCGCAGCGGCAAGGCAGACGCTCTGCTGCGCGGCAGCACACAGACGCGTGATTTCTTGCTGCCGATTCTGGATAAGAAGAACGGTCTGGTTCCGGCTGGCAATCTGTTGACGCATATTGCCCTGCTCAAGCTGCCGGATTATGACCGTCTGCTCGCCATTTCCGACGTAACCATGTTGGTTCGTCCGAATATCAGCGAGCGCAAAAAGGTTGTCCAGAACATGGTGCATACCCTGAAGGCACTTGGCTATGAGCATCCGAATATCGCCCTGCTGTCGCTGGTGGAAACTCCGGCGTTCCATATGCCGGATACGATCGAGTCCCAGACCATTGTGCATGACCATCACGATACGCCAATTGCTGATTGTGAACTGGTTGGCCCGATCGCATACGATCTGATTATCAGCAAGGAAGCGGCTCGTCTGAAGAATTATGACTGCCCGCTGTGCGGTGAGTTTGACGGCATTGTCGTTCCAAATCTGCTGGCTGGCAACCTGCTGGTCAAGGCATTGCAGATGCACGATCATTGCGTCAGCTGTGGTGTTATTGTCGGCGCGAATGTCCCGATCGCAATCACCTCCCGTTCGGATAGCCGCGAGAAGGTATTCCTCTCTTTGGCTGCTTGCGCTGCAATTCCGGCACAGAGTGCAGAATAAACTTTTACTCAGGTTGTTTCAAAGCCCTATCCTGTTTTGTTCAGGATAGGGCTTTTTAATTTCTCTAACTATGATGATTAGATTTCGCTCAATAACGTTCCAATATCCGCATCTAGGCAAATAGACTGCCGTTCGATTTCCCGTGGACACGCTGCTTGTCCTTGATTGATGCAGACATAGGTGGCATCCGGATTTTTCGCTGTTATGCGCCAGAAGGGATATTTGATAATCACCGGCGTATTATATCCCACTCCAAGCTCTAAAAGCAGCGTTTTCATATGCGCGTGCCGCCTCAGAAAGTCAGAATACCCCTTCGCCGCTCGATGCCATCCGGTGTCCTCGACAAAGGTATCATCGGCACGAAGATTCATACTCATCGGCTTTCCACACTTCGGGCAGTGCGGCACCAATTCCTTTGGAATAAAACGTTCCACCACAGCATTCTTTGGCAGTGTCAGCGTTCCGCCTGCTTCAATTCGGAAGTTTTGCGTCAACAGCATGTCGCGAATAATGCTTTCATTGTCATAGGTTTCCACATGGCATGGCACGCTACATTGAAACAGACCATAGTCCCCCTGCGTGTAAAACAGACGCCGTTTGTCAAACCCCACTTTCTGAAAGCAGTGATCAACATTCGTGGTTACCACAAAATAATCCTTCTCGCGAACCAGCTCATAGAGCTGTTCATAGACTGGTTTAGGTGCATTTTGATAGCGATTGATGTAAATATAGCGGCTCCAATACGCCCAAAATTCTTCCTGCGTTTGATAAGGATAAAACCCGCCTGCATACATATCCGAAAAGCCATATTCCTGTGCAAAATCCGAAAAATAGGTCTGGAACCGTTCTCCTTGATACTCAAATCCTGCGGAAGCGGAAAGGCCAGCTCCCGCGCCGATAATCACGGCCTCCGCCTGTTCCAGTGCTTTCCGTATCTGTTCCTTCTGCTTGGAGTAATTTTTCATAGATCGCTCTGTCCTCATCTTTGAAAACATTAAATATCACCCGTTTCACACTCGTCGCCTTCTGCATAAATTTCCGCACTGTCTGTACTGCAATTTCTGCCGCCAACTCATTGGGAAAATGAAATTCTCCGGTAGAAATACAGCAAAACGCAACGCTTTCCAGACCATGCTCCTCCGCCAGCTCCAAACAGGATTGATAGCAGGATTCCAACAACACGCGGTCGTTTTTTGTGACCGTTCCGGAAATAATCGGACCCACTGTGTGCAGGACATATCGGCACGGTAAATTAAATGCCGATGTGATCTTTGCACTGCCCGCTGGCTCGGCATGTCCCTGTCGCTGCATGATTTGCTCGCACGTCCAGCGCAGCTGCATTCCCGCATAGGTGTGAATGCAATTGTCAATACAGCAATGATTTGGGATATAACAGCCTGTCATTCCGCTATTAGCAGCATTCACAATGGCATCACAGCGCAGTGTCGTGATATCGCCCTGCCAGAGGCACAGGCTTCCCTCTCCTATCTGTTGTTTCACCGGGAGTTCCGCAGAATCCACCGTTCCCTTTTGCTTACTTCTCTCCTGCAAATAGGCATCCTGCACTTTCAATACCTTTGCCGGAATAGCTTTGGGCAGGCGAATATTCATCAGGCCTCGCAGGAGCTGTCTCTGTTCTTCTTCCCCGGCAGGCAGTTCCAAGCCACGATCTTGCGTATTTTCCTGTAGCAGAGCACTCATCAAATATTCCCGTCGCTGTTGCTGGTTCATTGTGTCTCCCTCTTTTCCATAGCCATATGTTCTTGCGATAACCGAGCCTCCACGATTGCGGACGCGGAGGCTCGGTTTGTCATACCTGCTATTCTCAGAACGTATACGGCGGGTTACCGGAGAAATCCGCAATTACACCATGCGGATTGTCCAAATAGAACACCTCAAAAATCGGATTATCTGCGGTCTGATACTGGCTCTTGACAATCGGATTGGCAATGCACATCTCTTTTGCCGCCCTATTGTTCTCAAATACCGCCTTGCCGTTCAGGCGAATCCACGCATACGACGGGCTGGAAACCGAAATCTCAATCTCCGGATTCTCCTGCATGTCCTTATAGACCTCTTTGGTGTTGTTCGTGCAGAACCACAGCTTGCCATTCATCTCACCCGAGAACATAAATGGGCGGCATTTTGCCTTTCCGTCGCGTCCTACCGTCGCCAGATACTGTACCGGATTTTCCTGCAAAAATGCTACAATCTTTTCCATGATAAAAACCTCCTGAATTTCTTGCTGTTTTTGTTGTAACTTTCTTTGTTACACCGAGAGTATAACACCGCACAATTGTAATGTCAATAGTTACAACGAAAGTTTTGAAAAAAAATGAGACCGCAGAATGTTGTCGTTCCGCGGTCTCACTTATTCTTCTTGGATGCTCGTTTGAATATCTGTCTCAACTTCCTCCAGCGTAATCGCCGACAGCTCTCGCTCCAACGCCTGCTGAACGCGCATGAGCTTATCATCCAACGCATGATGAATATTTCGTCCCACCGGACATGCCGGATTTGGATTTTCATGAAAACGGAACAGCTCTCCGTTTTCCACACACTCTACTGCGCGATAAATATCAAAAAACGTAATCTCTTGCAATGGCTTGGCAATGTGTGCTCCGCCCGAGCCGCGCGCCACCTCGACCATTCCCGCCGCCTTGAGCTGTCCTAAAATCTTGCGAACAATCACCGGATTGACATTCGTACTGCCCGCCAGAAAGTCACTGGTAACCTTATATTCCTCCTGAAATGTCGCAATACAGCTCATGATATGAACCGCCAGCGTGAATCGACTGGAAATCTGCATTGCGCTCTCCCTCCTTTCCCGTATTGTTAGTATACCCGTATGGAGTTGTAGTGTCAATGATGACAACACAATCGTATTTCATTTCGATATATTCCATTTTTTTGCAGTATATTTTCTTGTTTTTTCCTTTCTATCGTGGTATAATATTGTTATCATAATGGATCACACGGAGCAAGGGATTCTTCCCTTTCCTCCGCCAGACCATGCAGAAAGGAGCCTATTCATGAGGAAAACGAAATTTTTCGGGGGATTTCTGTCGCTGATTGTGATGAGTGCCTTGTGCGTTCTTCCCGCCGCCGCGGCTGAGGACAACTGCAACGCTTATCAGGAGCCGTATTTCACCTATACCGAGCTGGACAGTACTCTGCAAAATACAGCGCCCAGCTGGAATCTCTATCGCGTATCCAACACCTCGCGCGGTATTATGATCCGCATAGCCAACGGCGAGGGCGGCACAGGCGGTATATTCAACGGGCCGAACGGCAGCGCCATTGACACCTCTACCCTGCAATTTTGCAAGCAGTCTGTGGACGACACCGCATCACCCTATTACACCATGACCAAAGCGCGCAGCTATGGAAAGTACGGACTGATGCTCGGCGCAAAACACGGCGCTGGATTTTTAGATCCGGACTGCCGCAACGGCAGAGCCTATCGCTATAAGGCGTTTTACCAAGCGAGCGATGGCAGCTATGCCGCCAGCAACGAGGTCACAATCTTCCGTCTCAATCAGCCGAAGATGACCCGCACAACGCCCACAAAGAAAACCATAACGGTGCAGTGGAAGCAGAACACTAGGGCGACTGGCTATGAGCTGCAATATGCACGCAATCGTCAGTTTACCTCCGGTAAGCATACGAAAAAGCTTTCCAATGGCAGCACGACCGTGAAAAAGCTGCGCGGATTAAAGTCCAACAAAACATATTATGTTCGCGTCCGCTCTTATAAAACATCGGATGGAATCACCTCGGTTTCCGCTTGGTCTGTACCGCAGACGGTCAAAACGAAATCATAACGTATATTCGATTGATGCAGAAATAATTATTTTACCTAACATAACAAAAAACCACCGAATCCATATGGAAACGGTGGTTTTGTTTTCGATATACGACAGAATAAATTCTGTTGATTATCTCTTAGAGAACTGCGGAGCACGACGTGCAGCCTTCAGGCCGTACTTCTTTCTTTCCTTCATTCTCGGGTCACGGGTCAGGAAACCAGCAGCCTTCAGAATCGGACGATACTCCTCGCTGTTTGCCTGAAGCAGAGCACGGGAGATGCCGTGACGGATTGCACCAGCCTGGCCAGTAAAGCCACCGCCGGTTACGGTGCAAACGATGTCAAACTTTTCGGTGGTGTTGGTAGCCTCCAGCGGCTGACGAACGATCAGCTTCAGGGTATCCAGACCGAAGTAGTTGTCGAGGGTACGGTTGTTAATGGTGATCTCACCAGTACCGCCCGGGAGAAGACGAACTCTTGCAACAGAGGACTTTCTTCTGCCGGTGCCGTAGAAATATGCTTTCTTAGGGGTATACATGACTTAATTTCCTCCTTGTAAGAATTACTTTTCCGACCAAACGATCGGCTGCTGTGCAGCATGATTGTGCTCACTGCCTGCATAAACCTTCAGGCGGGTAGCAGCCTTACGGCCGATAGAATTCTTCGGAAGCATACCCTTGATAGCAACTTCCATTGCGAACTCCGGACGCTCTGCCATCAGCGTGCGGTACTGAATTTCCTTCAGACCACCGATCCAGCCAGAATGTCTGCGATAGTACTTCTGCTCCAGCTTCTTACCAGTAAGAATTGCCTTGTCTGCATTGATAACGATGACATAGTCACCAGTATCTACATTAGGGGTGAACTCTGCCTTGTGCTTGCCGCGAAGGAGAGTTGCGACGGTAGTAGCGGTACGACCCAGCGGCTTGTCAGCTGCGTCTACTACATACCACTTGCGGTCAACGTTTGCCGCGTTTGCCATATAAGTGGACATGATCTAACCTCCGATTTTTATGTGTAATCTTTATTACTAACATTTTACGTCGCTAAACGAGTCATTTGTCCTCATTCAGCTGCCTTATTGTTATATCATATTAAAAAGCGCAAGTCAAGCGATTTTTGCGAAATTTTAATTCTGCGTATTGCAATCTCTCGTTTTCTCTTGTTTTCTCTTAATATCTCTCGTTTTCTCGCAACTCAATTTAAATTTTTTCTCTGTACAAGCCGAAGCTCTTTCGCGTATAATCAAATCGGCAGCTCTATTTGTTGCCAAACTCACCTGTTTGGAGGTCATTTCATGCAAAAACTGCTCTCCTATGTACGGCGCGCCGCAGATGACTATCATATGATTGACGAAGGTGACTGCATCGCCGTCGGTCTTTCCGGAGGAAAGGATTCTCTCGCCCTGCTGCTGGCTCTTGCTCGTCTGCGTCGCTTTTATCCCAAGCCGTTTACCATCAAAGCAATCACACTGGATATGGGCTTTGAAAACATGGATTTTTCCCCGCTTGCGTGCTTCTGTCAGCAGGAGGATATCCCCTTTATTCTGGAGAAAACACAGATTAAAACCATTGTCTTTGACATCCGCAAGGAGTCCAATCCCTGCTCCCTCTGTGCCATGCTGCGCCGCGGCGCGCTGCAAAATGTCGCACTTGATCACGGCTGCAACAAGCTGGCCTTGGGTCATCATAAAGACGATGTCATCGAAACCTACCTGCTCTCTCTGCTCTATGAGGGCCGCATGAATTGCTTTGCTCCGGTCACGCAGCTGGACGGCAAAGAGCTTGCCGTCATACGGCCTCTCATTTACGCTCCAGAGCTTCATATTCGTTCCCTCAAGAAAAAGCTCAGCCTGCCTGTCATTACAAGTACATGCCCCTCTGACGGCGTCTCGAAGCGGCAGGAAATCAACGATCTGCTTTGGTCCATTGAGCAGCAGAACCGCGGCGCTCGCCAGCGTATCTTCGGTGCCATTCAGCGTTTGCCGATTCCCGGCTGGGAGCTTCCCGATACGAAGTAAAAAACAGCGAGTCCACGTAGATTCGCTGTTTTTTCCCGTTCTTATGACTTTTTCTGCCCCGAATTTCTGCAATATGCAGTCCTGCAATCAATGCCGCCAACACGGCATTCACCCAATACATCACGCTGAATCCATTTCGGATGGCGAGCACGGTATTTATCACAAAGCCAACATAGACAATCACGCGCAGAACACGCAAAGTCTTATCCGCCATTTTCTACAGACCACAACAAGCAAGATTCTCTTCAGCTTATTGCAGCCTGTTTTCACCTCCTTCTCTTTTGTAACACATCCAGTATACCATAAAGCATCTAACGCAACAAATATTTGTCAAAAAAATACGTATGCCGACAGAACGGTCATACTGTCGGCATACAAAAGAAGGAATAAAGAGAATGTGTATGTAGCTTATACATCAACCCAAATGTTGCCCTTTCGGTTGCTCTGATAGCAGGCTTCCGTAAAGCGAACGCCATTCAGGCCGTCTGTCGCACTGGGGAAATGATACTCCGTGAGCTGCTTTCCCTCTTTGATCGCAAGCAGGTCCGTGCAAAACCGCTTGTATACATTGGCAAAAGCCTCGTAATAGCCTTCCGGATGTCCTCCCGGCAGACGGGAGAGCGACCGGCACGGCGATGCCAGATACGGACGAGAGGCATCATAAATTTCCTGGCAGCCACCCAGATGATCCACGGTCAACCGTGTCGCATCATACTGTTTCCACGAGATGGTGCCCTTATCGCCCAAAATCTCAAACCCAATATCATTATGATGTCCAATCGCTGCACAGGACGACCACATTATGCCATGAACGCCGCCCTCAAACGCCATCAGAATATGCGCATCGGTTTCCAGCGGTACATTCGGCACGGTATATTGGAAATTGGCCAATACCTTTTCCAGCTTTAGTCCCGTGACATAGTGCAACAGATATTCCGCATGTGTAGCAATCTGGCAGACACAGCCGGTTTTGCCGTTTTTCTCCGGATCAATCAGCCATGCATTGCGTCCGTCTGCAATCGGAATTTCCCAGTCAATCAGATAATCCTCGGCATAATGCGCGTTCGCCGTCAAAATTTTGCCGATTTCTCCGTTCCGAATCATCTGACGCGCCTGTTCGACTATCGGATATCCGGAATAGGTATATGAGACGCCCAGAAGCATACCGTTTTCTCTGGCGATGCGCTCTAGGTCCTCCGCTTCTTCTACTGTCAGCGTCATCGGTTTATCGCATACCACATGAATACCATGCAGCAGAAATGTCTTGCACATCTCATAGTGGGTAAAGTTCGGCGTGGCAATCGACACAAAGTCAATTCCATCCTCCCGCTGGCTCTCCTGTTCCGCCATCTCGCGGTAGTCCCGATAGGTGCGTTCTGGCGAAACGCCCCACTCTTTTGCGGTCTGCGCACTGGCTTCGGGATTGCGGGAAAACGCTCCCGCCACCAGCTGCGCCAGTCCATCAAACGTCGCTGCTCGGCGGTGTACGCCGCCAATAAAGCCGCCGTGGCCGCCGCCAACCAATCCAAATTTCAATGCCATAGCAATACTCCTTTGTCCATACCTATTAATACTGTACCATTCTCCAACAGCGGCAGAACACAACCTTGCTGGAATGGGTTTGCCTTGTCTCTATTGATACAATATCACTCTTTGAGCACGAAAAACAGCTCCTATTATTATTCCATCAGAGTAAAGCCGTGATTACACCTCTGTCGTCCGGTACATTGCAGGACGTTCACCCAAATCGAACTTTACAACGCTGTCACTCAAGCGCGCTTCCGTGCACTTTTCCGCCACCGCACTGGTTACATATCCATCCCATGCACTCGCTCCGGCCGCTCTGCCCTCCAGCGCACTGTCTACCCAGTCTCTCAGCTCATAGACATACGCATCTTCAAAACGCTTATACCACTCGGTATAGATCTTATGCTGGCGCGTTCCGTCCACTCGCATGGGCGCGATATTTGCCAGTTCCGGCAGGCGAACCGTACCTTCTTCGCCAACCACCTCACACTGAATGTCATAGCCATACCGGCAATTCATATAAATCTCCAGATCAATATGAATTCCCTTCTTCGTACGAAGCACCACCATCTGCGGATCAATCAAATCCTCATCGGCGTTTCGCGTGCTGCGCGGCAAAATCATCTGTGCGGAAACATATTCATCGTCCAGCAAGAACCGAGTAATGTCAAACTCATGCACCAATGCACCGCTGACTGACATTACCGTTGTGTGCTTTTCTCCTGTCGGCGCAGCATTGCGATGCTGTGCATGCACCATCAGCACCTCGCCCAGACGCCCGCTTGCAATAACCTCACGCATCTGCTGATAGCCCTTATCGTAACGGCGCATGAATCCAACCGTCAGCAGCCGCTTTCCCGCCTTCTGCTCCACTTCAATCACATGACGGCAGCCATCTGCTGTATTCGACAGCGGCTTTTCGCAGAACACAAACTTTCCCGCTTCTATTGTCTCGCACACAAACTGTTCATGCGTGCGATCCCACGATGCAATCAATACCGCATCTACGTCATCCGCGTGAATCAATGCAATCGGATCCGCCTCGTACCGTGCGCCGCACGCCTCCGCCGTTGCCTTTGCCGCAGCCTCATTGATGTCGTTTACCGCAACAACATCCGCATTTGCTATATACTTTGTCAGGCGTTCCGCATGAGCCCGTCCAATTCCTCCGGTACCGATAACGCCAACGCGCAGTGTTTTCATCGTTTTGTCCTCCCTTTCTATCAATAATACTCGGTCTATTATTTTTTCTTAAAGTTCTTCAGGGCATCCACTGCCATTGCGATAAAGATAACCAGTCCCTTGGCAAACGGATACAGGAACGGAGACGCTCCAGACAGTGCCAGTGCATTATTAATCAAATATAAGAGCAATACGCCGAGGAATGTACCCGGGAAGATATTACCGCGTCCGCCCAGCAGGCTGGTTCCGCCAATAACACAGGCCGAAACAACATCAAATTCCATCTCGTCGCCAATTGATCCACTGAAGGTTCCGAGCTTACAGCAGGCAACCAATCCGACAAACGCCGCACACAGGCCCGACAGAATAAATACTGCCATCTTGACCTTATTGATCGGAAGTCCGACGCGCTGTGCCGAGGTTTCACTGCATCCAATCGCGTAGCAGTACGCGCCAAACCGCGTCTTACGCAGAACAAATTGAAGTACAAGCATAATCACAATGGACAGCCAGATTAAAATGCTGATTCCGCCAAATTTGATTCCTGCAATATGCTTAAAATCTGCCGGCAGCGACACCTGCGCACCGCCATTGGTAATATTCAGTGCTAAGCCACGCAGCGCAATCATCATACCAAGCGTCGTCAGCATCGAGTTCAGCTTGAGATAGGTGACCAAAACTCCGTTAATAACGCCAACAATCAGACCAACCGCAAACACAATCAGAACCATCTGAGCAAAGCTTGCACCGCGATTCATAGCATATACCGCAACCGCCATACAGCAAAGTGCCAGTGAGCCAACGCTCATATCCATGTTGCCTGTGATGACGACAAACGTACCGCCGACAGCAACAACCAGCAGCGTCGTCGCACCCCACAGCAACTGAATCATATTTTCGCCTGTCAGAAATACCGGGGAGAGAATACTGCATCCGACAAACATCAAAACAAACAGGATGTAAAAACCATACGATAATACAACGTCTCCCACTCCCTTACGGGGTGACAACGTATTCTCTACACTTCTGCTCATTTTGCTTCCCTCCCTTCACCCAATGCAAGTTCCATCAGGCGGCTGTTGTTGATTTCATGACCACTGACGCTGTTGACAATCCGTCCGCCTTGCAGAACAATAACACGGTCAGATAGGTCAATCATCTCATCGACTTCTGACGAAACCAATAACACAGATGTACCGTTATCCGCCAGGCTCTGAATAATCTTATAAATTTCCATTTTTGAGCCGACATCGACGCCGCGTGTTGGCTCATCCAGCACCAGAATATCCGCTCCCCGGTTCATCCATTTAGCAAAAATAACCTTCTGCTGATTGCCGCCAGACAGCTGATACAGCTTGGTCAGTGCATCCGGCACTTTGATATTCAATCGGCGAATCAATTCCTCTGCATCCTTGACCTCGCGCTTTTCATTGATGAATTTTCCCATCTTAGAAGAATACTTGTCCAATGTTGCCGCTGTCGCATTGCGTGCAACGTCCATCTGCAAAAACAAACCATCGGTATGGCGGCTCTCCGTGACATAACCACACTGTCTTAGGAAATCTCGCTTGTTAACCTTCTGCTTTTTTCCGTCAATCAGTCGATATACCTCTCCGCCGTCCACGCGATCCAGTCCAAACATCGCGCGCAGCAGCTCGGTGCGTCCGGAGCCCATCAATCCCCAGATTCCCAGAATCTCGCCCTTGCGCAGGGAAAAGCTAACGCCTTGGAGCAGATTTCCGCTCTGAATATTCTCCACCCAGAGCACTTCTTCTCCCATCTCACGTCCATGCACCTTTTCCACTTTTTCGGTTTCTTCACCGATAATCATCGTGACGAGATCGCTCTTCTTTAGGCCTGCAACCTTTCCGCTGCCACTGTTCTTTCCATCGCGCATAACCATATAGTCATCACAGATATCTGTGATCTCATCCAAAAAGTGCGAGATATAAATAATAATCTTACCGTCTTTCCGCAGCTTATCGATAACCTGAAACAGACTGTTTTTTTCGTTCAGGCTGAGCGATGAGGTCGGCTCGTCAAAGATAATAATATTCGCTCCCGCCGCCAACGCTCGCGCAATTTCAACCATCTGGCGCGCGCCAATCGTGATATCCTCCATCTTGGATTTTGGATTGATATCATTTGAGCCCAAAATTTCCAGATATTTTTTCGCTTCTCGGTTCGCCTTTGCGCTGTCTACGACACCCGGAATCGAGCTTTTAAAAAAGTTCGAGATATACACGTTTTCCGCCACTGTCATCGAAGCAAAGAACAGCGGCTCCTGGTGGATAAACGCTACGCCGTTTAGCTCTGCCTCCTTCGGGCTTCCGATCGTTACGCTCTTGCCATTAATAAGGATCTCGCCCTCATCATGCTTGATTACTCCACCCAATACATTCATCAAGGTAGATTTTCCGGCTCCATTGACACCAATCAACGCCAAAACCCGTCCTGGTTCTGCACGGAGAGAGACATCATCCAACGCCTTAACGCCCGGGAATTGTTTTGAGATATGATTCATTTCCAGCATAGTATCCCTCCTCAATCCGCATTGCGCAGGCGGTCCAGTCCAATAATCAGAACAATCAGCACGCCCTTAATAATCAAGCCAATATAATATGAAATTCCCATCAAATTGATGAAATTACTAATCAGTGTAATAAATAACGCTCCCAAAATAGAGCCTGCAATGTTGCCCTTGCCGCCCGACAGGCTCGCGCCGCCAATAACCGCTGCACTGACAACGTCCATAATCATGGTATTGCCTACCATTGTTGCGCCTGCCATGTTGGTGCGCGCCGCCAGCAGAATTCCTGCAATGCTTGCGCAGACACCGGCGATGACATAGGCGGCAAAAATGTACTTCTCCGTGCGAATACCGGAAACCTTTGCCGTTTCCTCATTCTGTCCAATCATAAAGAAGATGCGTCCAAACTTCGTCTTCTTGAGCAGGATATGCATTGCAATCGCGCAGACGAAGAAAATCGGGATCGAAATCGGCACAATGCCGATTTTAATACCAAGCATGCGGAATGCCTTTGGCAGGCCAAAGATACTCTCCGAATTCGTCAGCATAACCGCAAAGCCATTTGCGATAATTTGTGTCGAAAGCGTCACAATAAACGGAATCATATGTGCCCGCGCAACGGCAAAGCCGTTGATGCATCCAAACAGAACGCCGACTGCGAGCGTAACTACAATACCGAGAAGGAAGTTTCCTCCGTGCGTCATAACCAACGCGCCCGCTGTTGCCGATGCCATCAGCACCGTAGACAGCGAGATATCAATACCACCGATGACCAGCACAACCGTCATTCCAAGACACAGCATGCCAACCGTCGTCAGCTGCTGCAATACATTTACAATATTGTTAATTGTCAAAAAGGACGGAATCGTAATCGACATGACGACAACGATTACCACCATAATGACTGCTGTCAGTAGGTTCACCGCGCGTCTCCGGTCGCTCATCAGCTCGCTCACAGAGAATTTTTGAGTTGTTTTCGTTGCCTCATTCATGATAAAACCTCACAAGCTGTTGACTCACGCAAAAGAGAGCGCCGTCGTCCTGCCGGACGCTCCGGCGCTCTCCTATGCCAGTTTACTGTTGTTTCATTCCGGAATTAGCCCCAGAGCAGAGCAGTCAGATCCTTATCCTGATAGTTTTCCTTGGTGAATACCGGGCCCTTGATATAGGTCTCTTCTACCGTTTCACCATTGGCCACTGCGATAACCTGATTTACAATCTCCTTGGACATATTGACAATGTCCATCAGCGAATCGGTATCGACATAACCCTCTGCGATGCCGTCCAGGCCTTCTGCGTAAACGTCGGTCGATGCGATGTAAACGTGTCCGTCCTCACCGCGCGGAATCCACTTATTTACCGCTTCCAGACCGGACTTTGCTGCCGGCAGCAGATAGTCGGAGGCGATGTACAGGCAATTTGCATCCTTGTTCGCACGCATTGCACTCGGCAGGTTGGATTCCAGCCAGTCCGGATCCCAGTCTGTGGTCAGATCGGTAACCAGCTTTGCACCCTTGTCCTTGTACTCCTCAATCGCTCTCTTGCATCCCGCCACACGGTCTACCGAGTTCTGATCCGACAGCGCACCGCTGCAGATGACCAGATTCATTTCCTTTGCGCCGTCCTCCAGCATGATGTCAAACATCTCCTTGGTTGCGGCATAGCCCTGATCCTCTGCGTCAACGCCGACAAAGGAGTCCGGCTTTTCTTCGCCCTTCGGGTTGTACGGACGGTTCTGAATGATAACCGGAATGCCAGCATCGTGGCAGTCCGCAATCATCGTGTCGCTTGCTGCTGCGTCCTCCGGACAAATTACCATGACGTTGACGCCCTGGCTAATCAGGTCCTTTACGTCAGACAGCTGCTTGCTCACGTCATTATCTGCGGACGTAACGACAAAATCGACCTTCGGATCACTTTCCGCACCAAACTTCTTGGTATACTCGTCCGTCTTGGTAAATACGTCGTTCATCAGGGCGTTATAAGACATGCCGACCTTAATGGTATCGCCCTTTCCAAACTTCTCTCCGCTTGCCGATCCGGAGCCGGAATCCGATCCACCGCTGCCGCCGCATCCTGCGAGCGTGCCTACTACCACTGCGCTGGAAACCAGCATTGCCATAAGTCTCTTCGATAGTTTCATTGTGTTCTCTCCTTCGTTTTTCTTGTTGCCTTCATACATAAAGTGCCTGTTAGTATTCCAATAATCTTTATATTTCCTCCTTTCTTTCTGGCTAAAACGCACATGTCGTTCTGGATTTCTCACAAATCAAACCAAGTTTTTTTCCGTCGTATTGTGTAAACCAACGATACCATTTCCCATGTTCTCTGTAAACACTCTTTCTCATTTGTATTAGATTGTGTGCATCAATTATTAGAATTCATGTCCTCTGCAATCACAATCATTGTGCAAAAGCTCTTGTATTCTATGTGTTGAAATCTTTTGAGACTTATATTACAATAGTTTTGCACAATCGTTTTTCTTCTGGGAGGTATATCTATGTGGAAATTGCTTATTGTTGAAGATGAATTGGGTATTTACCACCTGATCAATAACTTCATAGATTATGCTTCCCTTCAGATTGAACTGATCGGATATGCGCGCGATGGCAGCAGTGCGGCAAAAATGATCGAGTGGCAGCGACCAGACATCGTCATTACCGATATCTCCATGCCAACCATGTCAGGCTTGGAAATGATTCAAAAAATCAACGAGCTGGGCATTGATACCCGCTTTATTATCATCAGCGGATATGCACAATTTGATTATGCACAAACCGCCATTAAGCTCGGTGTGGAGGATTATCTCATCAAGCCAATCAATCAGGAAGAACTGAATCATGTTCTTGCCCGAACCATCGAACGCATCGCGCAGGCGCGCGGCACACAGTTTGGGGATGCCGCGCCAACGTCCGATATTTATAGCCAGAAAAAACTGCGTTCTTCTATGCTGATGGGTCTGATCTATGATCATTCTCTCTCTCTTAACCAGCCCTTGTCCGCACTCAATGAAGAGTATTCTTTTTCGTTCCAGACCGGTTTCTTCTCGCTCTCTATCCTACACATTGACTGTCCGGATAGCGTGCCGCTCGGCATTATCGACTACATTTCTGAACATATTGCAACGCATATTCGCAGTTCTGTCCTAGAAGCCTGTGCGGATGCGGAGCTAATCGCTCACCACAACCGAATTTATCTCTTGACCAATTATACTTCGAATCAGGAAACCGGCCTCTTTCGTACTCTGCAATATGCACTGACCTTCGCCAGAGATTTTGCAGCGGAATATTCCGATACCGCGGTTACTCTTGTCGTTGGTCTTCCGGCAAGCCAGCCTGCTACACTGTATCTCTCCCTGCAAAGCGCTCTTCGCGTGCTGCATGCACGTATTTTACTCGGCTTAAACCGTGTCATTTCAGCCAAGGATTGTATCGAACAGAGCGAAGAAAACTACCGCTATACTATCCCTCGTCAGCTTGTTTTGGATCTCAGCTCTGCCGCGGACTGCAAACAAATTGATGCATTGGAACGCAGTATTTCTGCCCTCTTTGAGGATATGCTAACCGTTCACCGCTCCCACCCATTGCAGCTTTTTTCCAATGTGAAAGAGTCGTTGTTTTTTCTCTTAACACTATTGCGGCAGAAAGAGCTCTTTGCCGATGACCCAGCTTCCTTATATTTGCAATACTGTGATGCGTTGGACCATTATTACATGCCGAGTGATCTCACTCATACGCTTCCCTCTCTGCTGTGCAGCAGCCTGCGCAAAGAGCAGGAGAGTACGGACTCGGAGAACAGTAAAGTAATGCAGACTGCTCTCGCCTACATCCATGAAAATTACAATAAAAACATCCAATTGGAAGATATCGCAGAACAGGTATATCTTTCCCCTGCCTACTTTGGAATTTTATTCAAAAAAGAAACCGGAGAGAATTTCAGTTCCTACCTCACAAATCTCCGTATGGAAAAGGCAAAAGAGTTGCTCAAGCAAATTGATCAGAATATTTCCGAGATTGCGTATCAGGTCGGTTATGCCAATAAGCGTTATTTCAGCCGTATTTTCAAGAAGAATGTCGGTGTAACCCCACAGGAATTTCGTAAAATTCACGGGCAGAGCAAGTTTTAGGAGGCGCCATTATGAACAACAATCTGTACTCCAAGCGACAGCTTCATATCTGCTTTTTTCTGCCTTTATTTTCTGCTCTTGTCTCTCTCTTTCTAGCCATACTGCTCCTGTTTCAGCATGACCGCTCCCCTATATTTTTGACACTTATCCTCACCGCCGCAGTGTTATTTTTTATCAGCGGTTCTGTCAGCATTTCTTTTTACCGCCGCACCTTTCTCCGCTCCTCGGAACAAATGGCACAAATCTGTGAGCAGTTTTCCTTAATTCTTCCCGAAGGAAAGACCCTTACCTATGATCAGCTGCTTCATTTCATTCTGGATACTGTCGATCACACATTGAACCAAGCCTATTCCAGCCAGCTTTTACGCAAGCAGGCAGAATTTGACCGTATGAAAAGCCAAATCAACCCGCATTTTTTGTACAACACATTGGATTCCATCCGCGGCTATGCATTGGCGGAAAACTCACCAGTCACGGCTGATATGATCGAAGTCCTCTCCCGCATTTTCCGTTATACCATCAGCCAAAAAAATGAGCTTATCGCATTAGAAAAAGAACTCGGTATGCTGAGCGATTACATCACCATTCAAGAATATCGCTGCAACAGCCATATCCTGCTGCAAAAACAGCTTTCTGATCCTCAGCTCTACCAGTATCCCATCCCAAAGTTAATTTTGCAGCCGTTTATTGAAAATGCCATTAAATATGCAATGCAGGATCGCTCTAATTTCGCCATTACTGTTCGCGCCGAGACAACCTCATCTCGTCTTATCCTAACCGTTGCCGATAATGGTCGCGGCATGACGGCGGATGATCTGGCAACGCTAAACGAGCGGCTCTATCGCAATGAATATGGCCAAACCGGTTCTGGCGTCACCTCCAAAAAAGGCAGCGGCATTGCCATTACCAATGTCAACGCCCGTTTGAAGCTGTTATTCGGTGACGAATACGGCGTCACCGCCTTCAGTACCCTGGGGCTTGGCAGTGAATTCCGTCTGGTTCTTCCCTATCATCCCGAGCTGCTTACCCAGCAGGAAGGAGCACTTTCCCATGATTCCTGAAATTCTCCGCGCAGAATTTCTCAGCGTTCATGACGCTGACCAGCATTTGCTGCGCTCGGTTTCTTTCACGCTGGCGCAGGGCGAACTCGCAGCTGTCGTATCCAATCTTCATGAAAAGCAGTCACTTGCCGCGATCTTTTCCGAACAACTGATACCGGAACAGGGGCGTCTTTTCCTGCAAGACCAACCGGCTCCCGCAGAGCTGCACAGCGCTGGCCTGTTCTTTGTCGGGCAGGAAAGTCGTATTTTCCCTACCATGACTATTGCGAATAATTTCTTTCTGTATACGCGCCGCGCCTTGTCCCCAGACCCGCATTTATCCTCCATTTTTCTGCACGATGCCCAAAATTCCGTACAAACGGACGCGATACTAACCGAATTTGCATTAACGCATATTACACCGGATATGTATGCCTCCCGTCTTTCTTCATTTGATCGTTCTTTACTGGAGATCGTATTCTACGCCTCCATTGGCGCAAAAATTATCGTGCTGGATGACCTCCTCTCTACCGCTTCCAAATCAGATCGTGCTTCTCTGACACACATCCTGCATGTCTTACAGCAGAAAAATATTGCCGTACTGTATCTATCCAGCAAATTTGATGCGTTATTTGAGCAATTTCAGAGATTGTCTATCATATACAACGGGGTCACGGTCAAAGAACTGCGCGAAAAGGAAATCAACCGTTCTGCTTTTATGCGTCATATGTCCTTCTATGAGCTTCCCCATTTTTCTTTGTCAGCAGATTCTATGTCTCCTCCTAATCTTTTATTAAAGGCACAGGATGTTCATGTTTCCGGCGATCTCATCGTCCCAGATTTTCACATTGACATCGGAGAAATACTCGGAATCTGTGATCCTGACTGGCAATTTGGTATCGCTCTCAGTGACGCCTTGTCTGGCCGTATTCCATTCAGCGGGAACATTACACTAAAAGGAACACCGTATCACCCGCTCTGCATGAAGGACGCCATTCAGCAAGGCGTCGCGCTCTCCGTCAATACCCATGTGCAGGATCCCATTTATCCTGATATGAGTCTCTATGACAATGTTACACTGCTTGCCGACGCAGTCATTACCGGAAAAACAAGTATAATCAAAAAGCGACTTCGCCGCCATGTCGCAGAGCACGCCCTGCGTCTCATCGAAGCCGATTCGCTCATCACACAGTATGCCGGAAAATCCAATCTTCGCGGCATTCACAGTATTGACCAACTGCGTATCAATATTGCAAAATGGCTGTGTATTTTCCCCAAGCTGCTCATTCTTGTCAATCCATTTTCCGTCCTGGATGACCGTACCATTTCAGAGTTTCAAAACATTCTTCACTGTCTGAAAAAGATTGACGTCTCTGTTTTGATTTTATCCATGAACCGACAATCTCTATACACCGTATGCGACCGTGTTCTCACGTTCGATTGAGCACAGTATCCAAAAAATACTCCAAATATTTAGACGCTCTGCCAAATCGTTTTTTCTTGACAGAGCGCTTTTCTTTTTGTTACAATATGTACATCAAACCAATGCATACGTTTGCATTAGAAAGCAGCTGTTTCTTATGACTACTAAGGATATCGCTCGTATTGCCGGCGTCAGCCAATCAACTGTCTCCCGTGCATTGGATAACAGCCCGCTGATTTCCGAAAAAACACGCCGCCGCATTCAGCAAATTGCGGAGGAGACCGGTTTTCAGCGCAACGCCAACGCCCGCTCCCTTATCACACAGCGCAGCAGCACCATTGCTCTTATCTATCCGGATGAAGGGGATCAGCTCAGTATCAGCCAGTACTTTCATGTCATTCACCATACGTTGCAAGCAGCATTTGCTGCTGACGGGTATGATCTGATACTGGCACACGCACAGAATCCGGTAACGCATCAAAGTGAAATCAAGCGTCTCATTTCTGCGCAAAAAGTGGACGGACTTCTTTTAATCGACTCCAATCTGGAGGATACTGTCCTTGACTTTTTGCATCATTCCACCGTTCCCTGTTGCTTTTTGGACCGATACACAGACTCCCCTGCGGCAAACGGCATTACTCGTATCTATGCAGATAACCGTCTTGGCGGATATCTCATGACACAGCATCTGCTGTCCTCCGGCCGCAAGCGCATTCTTTGCTTAACGGCGCACACCGATGGTGTGGATTGTGCATTGCGCTGTGAAGGCTATCAGCAAGCGCTGCGAGAAGCCGGTCGCCCAGTCTCCACATCGGATATCCTATACGGTGACGGCAGTTTTGTCTCCGGACTCCAGCTTGTGGAACAAAACTCAGATCAATTTCGCTGTTGTGATGCCGTATTTGCCTGTAGTGATATGATGGCATTTGGAGTAATCACTGCCCTGCGTCGTTTTGGCATCTCTGTTCCGCAGGATGTTGCTGTGGGCGGCTATGATGATATTCCTCTCAGTCATTTATTTGAACCACACTTAACTACCATTCACCAACCCTTGGAACAATTATGTACTCTTGCATACCAGCAGATGATGTCTCTCATCACCGATCCTTCGGCATCCCCTTCTGATATTATTCTGAAGCCAGAGTTAATCATCCGTGGTTCCGCATAGTACAATACGCCTGTTGGCTACAGCAGGCGTTCCTCTTTCCGCCGCAATGCAAACGTATGCATTGCAAATATTCCTACTTCGACGTTCTGCAAAACAGAATATATGACACTTCATCAACTCTTTCAGTGCATACGATTGCACTGTGTAGTACGAAAGGATGGTATCTATGAATTTCCTCTATTTTGACACTGAAGCTCTGTACGCCGAGGCAGAAGCACGCTCCGCCGGAGATTCCGGGGACTGTATCGTTGGATACGATGAGTTTGGATTTAGTCATCGTTGGATCCAGCCGCCTGTCGCCTGTTATTTTGTCAGCACAGTGGATGAACACGGAAACGCTGATATGGCACCAATCTCCATGGGCAGCGCAACCTTCGCGGAACCTCCCGGAATGGACTGGTATTTTACCTTTGATGTACAAAACTCCCGTCAGACCCGTGACAATTTGATGGCCACCGGTGAGTGTGTGATTAGTTACTATCCATCCCGTCTCCTAAAGGAGAGCTGGATCTCCGGACTTCCCCTTCCCCGCGGCATCAGCGAAATCGATGTTGCCCGTCTCACTCCTCTGCCATCGCACAAGGTTACTCCTTGTGGTATTCAGGAATGCATTTCTAATTTAGAATGCAAGATTGAACATACTTACGAAATCAGCAATTCTACCATTTTCATCGCCAAAGTCGTCGCAGTCAGTGTTAACGAGCAGTCGTTAGAACGGGATAAGAACACTCCCTATCACCCTGGTATCGTCATGGATGATCTCTTGTATGAAGTATGCATTGACGGTAATCCTCCGCGTCTCGCTTATACCCGTATGGATACCTCACAGCTGTATCACACTGACCGCACTCTTGGCGATGCCAACGCTTGGATTGGCACATTCGAAAGCTGGCTGGAATCCGAAGTAAAACGCGGACGCATCACCGCAGAAGAGCATCGAGAGCTTTCCCGGCTCTCTCAGCAGTGGCTGGCAAACCCGAATCCGCAATCCAATGCTTTCATCAAGCAAACGCTCACGGAGCAGCTCACCGACATTGTATGGCGCACGCTTTGATCTGGCACATTTCTTTCCTCATAGACAGAGCCGGTACCGATCGCAGGATCGGTACCGGCTTACTGCATCATTTTGCTTTGATATATAAAAAACCCACTTGTTCATTTGAACAAGTGGGTTTTATTTGGAGCTAATGGTCGGAATCGAACCGACGACCTGCTCATTACGAGTGAGCTGCTCTACCCCTGAGCCACATTAGCATCTGGATTGTATTTTAGCACAGACAATCCACTTCGTCAAGAGATTTTATTCTCTATTTTATGTTTTTCTTGAAAACACAGCTCTTCCACTGATCAATTGGTCAGAGATCTACTTGTGCTCTCTCCTACTATCTATCCGTTTACTTGCGCTGGGTCAGGCTCAGGAATGCCTTCGTGCGCTCCTGTTGCGGATGCTCAAAGATCTGCTCCGGCGTGCCCTCTTCCGTGATATAGCCATCCGACATAAACAGGACACGGTCGGCCACTTCGCGTGCAAAGCCCATCTCATGCGTCACGACAATCATCGTCATGCCTTCCTGCGCCAGTGACTTCATAACGTCCAGAACCTCGCCAACCATCTCCGGGTCCAGCGCAGAGGTCGGTTCGTCAAACAAAATTGCTTTCGGCTTCATCGCCAAGGAGCGTGCAATCGCCACACGCTGCTTCTGACCGCCCGAAAGCTGAATGGGATATACATCCGCCTTCTCCGCCAAACCAACGCGTCCGAGCAGCTCCGTCGCCGTATCGTTAGCTTCCTTCTCGGACATCAGCTTGAGCTTAATTGGCGCCAGAGTGATATTCTCCCGTACCGTCAGATGCGGGAACAGATTAAAATGCTGAAATACCATGCTCAGCTTCTGACGCACCTTATTGATATCCGTCTTGGGATCCATGATGTCCTGTCCGTCAAAAATAATATGACCGGAGGTCGGCTCCTCCAAACGGTTCATACAGCGCAGCAGTGTGGACTTACCCGAACCGGAAGGACCGATGATGACAACACATTCGCCCTTTTCAATATGACAGTCCACCTTTTTGAGAACTTCCAAATCGCCGAAGCTCTTTACCAAATCCTTAACGGTAATCACTTTGACGCATCCTCCTTTCCACAATGCCCAGAATCCAAGTCAGCAGCATAACCATCGCAAGGTAAATTGCCGCAATGGCAAAGAATGGAACCAAAGCCTGATAGGTCTTGCCCTGAATAATCATCGCGCCCTTGGTCAAGTCCTTCAGGCCGATAACCGTGACAATGGAGGTCTCCTTGAGCAGAGTAATCATCTCATTGCCCAAGGCCGGCAGGGCATTCTTAAACGCCTGTGGCAGGATAATATGGCGCATTGTGGCCGAATAATTCATGCCGAGCGAGCGTCCGGCTTCCATCTGACCGCCATCCACCGCCATAATACCCGAGCGGATAATCTCCGCGATATACGCACCCGAGTTGATGCTGAACGCCATAATCGCACAGATAATCAAATTGCGATCCGTCGAACGCGCACTTGCCCACAGAACAAACCACATAATCAGCAGCTGTACCATCGACGGCGTGCCGCGGATGACGGTCAAATACAGTCGTGCCAGCAAATTGAAAAATCCCAGCACAGGATTTTTCTTTCGGCTGCCCTGCTGGTCATGGGCAGAACGGATCAGCGCGAGCACCGCGCCGATAATCAGACCAAAGAACAACGCCACAAAGGCTACGATCAGCGTAATCTTAATACCATTCAAGAAGTACTGATAGTTGTTATCCAAAATAAAGGTCTGATAAAATCCGTTTTGTAACGTTTCCGTAAAATTACTCATGGATTCTCATTTAACCTCTTTCCAGAAGCAGCGGAGCCGGATCGTCCGGCTCCGCTGCCCATCCCGTTTCTTTCCTTTGAATTATGCCTTGATATACTTATCCAGGATCGACTGGATCGTACCGTCATCCTGCAGTTCCTTCAGTGCCGAATTCAGCTTGTCCAGAAGCTGCGTGTTGTCCTTGTTGACAGCGATAGCATACTCCTCCGAAACATACTCGGTATCCAGAATCTTCAGACCCTTGTTTTCCTTAACAAAGGTCTTTGCCGGCTGCTGGTCGATGACAACACAGTCAACCTTGCCCTGCTGCATTGCCTGTACCGCCGTTGCGCCATTGGTATAAGCGATGACATTCTCTTCGCCGTAATCCGACGAGCAGTAGGAATGGCCCGTGGTGCTCTCCTGTACGCCGATCAGCGCGCCGTCCAGATCATCAATCGACTGGATCTTAGAATCCTCCGGCACGATAACAACCTGTACACCCTTGGCATAGGTATCCGTAAAGCTGACATTCTTTTCGCGCTCCGGCGTCTTGGTCATACCAGCCAGTCCGATGTCAACCTTGCCGGTCTGTACGGAAGTAATGATGGCACCAAAGTCCATATCTACGATATCCAGCTTCAGACCCATCTTGTCTGCCAGAGCCTGTGCGATCTCTGCATCAATGCCGACAATCTTGTCGCCATCATAGTACTCATACGGCGGGAATGCCGCGTTGGTACCCATCGTCAGTACGCCTTCGGTTACTGTCATGCTGCCGGACGAAGCCGGTGCTGCCGAACCATTGGCAGAGCCATTATCACTCGAGCCGGAAGAGCCGCCGCAGCCCACCAGCACGCCAAGACACATGACCGAAGCCAGCGCCATGGAAATCAGTCTTTTTTTTGCGTTCATCTTTGTTTCACTCCTGTTTTAATTTTTTGGAAAGGCAAAGCAGTATGCCCCGGGATGTATATAATGGATGCCGCCGTGGGCACCCAATTATACAAAGTTGCTTTGATGGAAAAAGGGGATACGTCCCGTAGAACGCATCCCCTTCTGATTGCGATCAACAAGTTATCTGTTGGTATACGCGCTTTTATGTCACTCGAAGAGGATTACTCAACCGGAACGGTCCAGCCCATATCGTCCTCAATCTTGCCCCACTGAATACCAGTCAGCGTGTCATACAGCTTATGGGTCAGTTCACCGATCTTGCCTTCATTGATGGTGCAGACGGTGTCCTCATAGCGAAGCTCGCCAACCGGAGAAATAACAGCCGCCGTACCGGTGCCGAATACCTCTTCCAGTCTGCCTTCCTTACCGGCCTTGATGACGTCGGCAATCGCCAGACGCTCTTCCGATACCGGAATGCCCCACTTCTTGAGCAGCTCGATGCAGGAACGACGGGTAACACCCGGCAGAACCGTGCCAACACACGGAGCCGTGTAAACCGTACCGTCGATCTTAAAGAAGCAGTTCATCGAACCAACTTCCTCAACATACTTGTGCTCCACGCCATCCAGCCACAGAGACTGCTCATAGCCCAGATCATGACCCTTGACCTGCGAGATCAGGGATGCTGCGTAGTTGCCGCCGCACTTGGTAAAGCCAGTGCCGCCCGGGCATGCACGCGTATATTCATCCTCGACAAAAATCTTAACCGGGTTGATACCAGTAGAATAATATGCTCCAACCGGAGAGCATATAATCATAAAGGTGTGGTGCTTGGAGGTGCGGACGCCCAGATGCGGCTCGTCTGCGATGCAGAACGGGCGGATGTACAGAGACGTACCTTCCTGATGCGGAACCCAGTCCTCTTCACACTTTACAATGGCCTTGACTGCCTGGACAAAATCCTCAGCAGGCAGAGCCGGCATACACATACGATGGTTGGTATTTACCATACGCTCTGCGTTGCAGTCTGGACGGAACAGCTGGATGGAGCCATCCGCCTTACGGTATGCCTTTAATCCTTCAAAAGACTCCATGCCGTAGTGCAGAACCATCGCTGCCGGATCGATCTGAAGCATGTGATACGGGACAATGCGAGCATCGTGCCAACCAATTCCCTCGGTGTGGTCGATCATAAACATATTATCGGTATAATAATTACCAAATCCCAGATGTGCTTCATCCGGCTTCTGCTTCTTCTCCGTTGCCGGAGCCATTTTAATTGTAAGCATTTGTTTTCACTCTTTTCCCGCGCAATGGCGATATAGGATATACAAGCTTATTTTATAGAACTTGCACGCTGTTTGCAAGAGGATTCCTGCAATTTTTCCCGTTTTCTTTCATTTTTCCTTATCCGAAACGAAAGTTTAGCAGTATACCTTGCATTTTTTGCAGAAAATGACGAGTTTCTTTCTTTTCCATAAACTGTTTTTGTTCCTGCATCCCAATCGCCGTCCTGCAAAACGGCCCCACCCGCTCGTTCCCGAGCCGATGGGGCCGCTATTGCTATGTTTCTCAGCCAACCGTCTCCGCACGCTTCATATGAAAGATACCGCGGAGCACCCCCGCCAGCAGGCGCGGACTCTTAATGACAACGATTTTCATGCAGACTCCTCCTAGCAAATCAGGGCGAGGCCGGCGGCAATCAGAATCACAGCAGAAAGCGGAAGCAGTGCCGCCGCCGGCAGCAGAGTTGCGGCGAGAATGCCAACGCCGAATGCGGCAGCCATCCAGCCAAACTGACTCCATTTGCAGCACATGATCGTTCCCCCCTGCTCTCACTATAATCCGGCGTCTCGTCCCATGTGCCAGTCCCAACGGAATTTTATTTTCCGGACAGCTTATCATTTAGGCTGCGCACTGTCATACGGCGCAGGAGATACATCAGCAAGTGCATCCCGGCGTAGATCACAACAATCGGAACCGCCATGCGCAGAACCAGCAGCCCCAGTGAGCCATCGCCGTATCCGGCAATCCATCCGGCAACCAGCGCCGTCGCCACGGTCAGCGGCGCGTGAATCAGAGTCGCCGTGACATCATTCAGGCTCTCTGCCTCATAAATCAGCGATACCAGTCCAATCACCGCCGACGCCGCCATCCAGATAATCACCTGGCGCAGCTCCTCCGTCACGCCCATGCTCATCGCAATGGCCGCCGTGCTGATCATGGCTCCCAAGCCAACGGCAAATACAACATAATAGGCCCCATTTTGAATCATCTTTTTCATGATGCTCACAGCTCCTTCATCACATAATCACGAAATGCCTTAAAATACTTCCGAGAAATCGTCAGGACAACGTTGCTCTCCTTCAGTGTTACCGTATAGTTTCCGGAGAACTCCGGCTCCACAGACAGCACCTCTCTCACATTGAGCAGCGTGCCCTTATTGATCTGAACAAATCCGCTGCCGCGCAGCATGTCGGTCAGCTCATACAGCTTATAGCGCGCCTCCATACTTCCTTGGCGGGTGTGCGCGGTAATGTGTCCATTTTGTGCTTCAAAATACGCAATGTCTGACACCGCACACAGGTACGCCCGCTCTTCCTTGTAAAGAAACAGACGGGAAATCGCCTTGACCGCATTGAGCGCGGCGATAATCTGCGACACCTGCGGATCATTTAGGTCACCGCGCAGGATAACCTCCAGCTCCTCCCGCTCTTCCGGCTCTAACGTCAGCTTCATCCGAATTCCTCCTTTCGTTTTCTGTGACTGTAGTATAGCAAATTCCGTGCAGGCTGTCTCGCTCCGGGCGATGAGTGGTAAAAAACGCCGGGCAAGACGTCAAAATATCGCTGTGAAAGCAAAAAACCGGCAGGCCAACGGCCTGCCGGAATGTTATTCATCGCGCAAAAGCTTATTCTGCAACGATCTTCTTCAGCTTTGCAAAGCGCGGGAGGCCATTCTCCTTCTTCATGCGGGTCTCGCCCTGAATCAGCGGCAGAGCATAGTTGATATACTCCTCCGAAACCTGATTGCCGCGCTCGTTAATCCACTCTACCGGAACCTTCTTCTCGTAGTTTGCTACATCAGACAGGTTCAGCAGCTCGGTCTCGCACTTGTAGCCGCCCTCACGGGTAACCTTGAATGCTACCATCTTGTCGGTCTCACCGGCAACAGCGGCATTAACTGCCGTCTGACCAGCCAGGAAGGACTCGTCGATGTCGGTCTGGGATGCGCAGTGTGCTGCACAACGCTGCAGCAGGGACAGCTCAATGCCGCGAACCTTGACGTTCAGCTTGTTCTTTACGGTCTCTGCCAGCATAGCAGCCAGGCCGCCCAGCTGTGCATGACCAAAACCGTCGGTCGCCGAGGTTTTTGCCTCAGAAACGAAGGAGCCGTCTGCGTAGTGGATGCCCTCGGAAACAGCAACGATAACGTTGTGGTTCTTCTCCCAGATTGCGGAGACATCTTCCAGGAACTCGTCCATGTTGAAATCAACTTCCGGCAGGTAAACCAGGTCAGCCGGATAGCCAGCAACGGAAGCCAGAGAAGCAGCGCCAGCCAGCCAGCCTGCGTGACGGCCCATGATCTCAATGATGGTTACCTGACCCTTGTCGTATACATGGGAATCCTGATATACTTCTGCAATCGAGGTAGCAATGTACTTCGCTGCGGAAGCAAAGCCCGGGCAGTGGTCGGTGCCGAACAGGTCGTTGTCGATGGTCTTCGGAATGCCCATAACGCGGCAGTCGTAGCCAACCTTCTTCATATACTTGGAAACCTTGTTGCAGGTATCCATGGAGTCATTGCCGCCATTGTAGAAGAAGTAACGAACATTGTACTTCTTGAAGATCTCCAGAATGCGCTTGTAATCCGTGTCGTCCACGTCCGGATCCGCAATCTTATAACGGCAGGAGCCCAGTGCAGAAGACGGGGTGTACTTCAGCAGCTCCAGCTCATTCGGATCTTCCTTTTCCATGACGTACAGCTGGTCATTCAGTACGCCTACAATGCCATTGGCCGCACCGTATACTGCGGTGATTGCGTCGGAATCCAGACCTGCCTTGATCGCGCCGTATGCACTGGCGTTGATAACAGAAGTCGGGCCACCGGACTGGCCAATAATCATAGCACCTTTTAACTCACTCATTGTAGAACCTCCTAAACAATATGGAAGGCGGCATGCCATGTCCGCACTGCCTACTACTTCGGCGGACGCCACACTTCCCAATAGTACTTCAAATATAGCATATTATAGTGCAGAAAGCAAATTATTTCCCCTCCGTTTTCGTCGCTTCTGAGAAACTTCGTCACTATGCTTTCCCATCTGTCCTTTTGATGGCAGTATGATCAACTCTTTGACGAAACTTTGCAGGATCTCGTTCAAATTTCGCAAATGTCTTGATTTTATCACCCACAACTGGTAAAATAACAGCATATGGTATTCACAAGCCCTTCGGGGCTGACGAAATAATATTTTCGAAAGGAAGATGAATATGCCACTCGTTACTACTACCGAAATGTTTAAGAAGGCATACGACGGCGGTTACGCAATCGGCGCTTTCAATGTAAACAACATGGAGATCGTTCAGGGTATCACGGAGGCTGCCGGTGAGCTGAAGGCACCGGTTATCCTGCAGGTATCCAAGGGCGCCCGTGCTTACGCAAACCACAACTATCTGATCAAGATGGTTGAGGCTGCTGTTCTGAATTACCCGGAGCTGCCGATTGCTCTGCATCTGGATCACGGCGATTCCTTTGAACTTTGCAAGTCCTGCATTGACGGCGGTTTCACCTCCGTTATGATCGACGCCTCTTCGAAGCCGTTTGAGGAGAACATCGAGCTGACCAAGAAGGTTGTCGAGTACGCACACGACCACGGCGTTGTTGTTGAGGCTGAGCTGGGCACGCTGGCTGGCGTTGAGGACGAAGTTGTCGTTGAGGCCGGCAAGGAAAGCTACACCCATCCGGAAGAGGTTGAGGAATTCGTTTCCCGCACCGGATGTGACTCTCTGGCTATCGCTATCGGCACCTCCCATGGCGCATACAAGTTCACTCCGGCACAGTGCACCCGTAACGAGGATGGCATTCTGGTTCCGCCCCCGCTGCGCTTCGACGTTCTGGAAGAGTGCATCAAGCGTCTGCCGGGCTTCCCGATCGTACTGCACGGTTCCTCCTCGGTTCCGCAGGATCTCGTAAAGATGGTCAACACCTACGGCGGTCAGATGCCGGATGCTATCGGTATCCCGGAAGATCAGCTGCGTAAGGCTGCTAAGCTGGCTGTTTGCAAGATCAATATCGACTCCGATATTCGTCTGGCAATCACTGCAAACATCCGCAAGCACTTCGCTGAGCATCCGGATCACTTCGACCCGCGCCAGTACCTGAAGCCGGCTCGTCAGGCGGTTAAGGACATGGTAGCTCACAAGATCGTTAACGTTCTGGGCTGCGACGGCAAGGCATAATTATTGCAAACTGATAAGCCAATATAAATTGCACGCTCCCCGTGCGGCAGGCAGAGAGTCTCTCTCCGCTTTCCGTATCGGGGAGCATCTCTTTTACTCAAAAGCAAAGCTCCGCGAGAAAACGGAGCTTTTACTTTTGGGTTTTTTCGTTTAGCGGGCATACATTCCATAGCCCTCCGGCATCGTCTCGGTAATGCTCGGCACACCGACCAGATTCTTCTCGATAATTTCACGCGTGCGAACGCCGTCCGAAATTGCGCGCTCTGGGAATCCCAGCGGGTTGAACGTCGCAATCGTGTCGTCCTGCTCATTGAAGCCGATCTCACGCAGCGTCTTGAAGATGCGGTCAAAGTCCACATCGCCCTCACCCAGATGGCCGATGTGTGCATGGCAGCGAACCGTGCCGTTTGCATACAGCGGAGCCGGATTACAGTTGTAGCGGAACAGCTTGGTGTAATCATAGGTATCCGCAAACAGAACGTGCTTCAGATGCTTGCGTGCATACTTCAGGTTATGCTCGATGTCGCCCTTGCCGCCGTCGTAGTGGAAGGTATGCGGAATCGAGTACAGATAGCCGAGGGACGGGCTGTCGTAGTAGCGAATGATGTCATATGCATCGTTGTTGTGCTCATAGAAGTCATCCGGATGCGCCTGAATGTCCAGACGGATTCCGCGCTTCTCCATGATCGGAACCAGTTCATCCAGCGAACGCATCAGCTTGGCTTCACACAGCTCCGGATTATCTCTGCCCGGTCCAAGTTCGGTGTTGAACACGCGAATGTCCATCAGCTCGCCGATCTCAAACATCTTCTTCCAGCAGTCTACCGCGTACTCACGAACGAATTCGTCCGGATCCTGCCAGTGGAAGCCAGTGGTCAGGGAAGCAACCTTCAGGCCTGCGTCAGCAATCGCCTTCTTGTGCCACAGAACCTCTTCCTTCGTTGCCTTCGGACGCTTCCAGAAGCCCGGGAAGTCGGCATTGTACGGGTTGATGTACTCATATCCCGCACGTGCTACGGTGTCGTACTGCTCTTCATAGGTCATTCCGGTCTCCCAGAATGCGCTGCCGTCGAATGCAATTTTCATAATCGGTATATCCTCCTTACTTCAGCATGGTTTCATTCAGGAATGCTGCAGATTTCCGAATCGCAACCAGATTGTTCGGCATCAGCGGGTCCTCGACCTCGATGGAAACCGTACCATGATAATCGCCCTCTGCCAGCGTTGCGAAGAATGTCTTCCACCACAGGGCATCGTGACCGTAACCAACCGCAACGTAGTTCCAAGAACGGGTAACCGCCGGACCGTTGTAAATGCCCTGCTCATAGCAATCCAGACCCTTGATGTGCGGATTGATACGGGAATCCTTGCCGTGTACATGGTAAACCGCCTTCTGCTTGCACAGCTCGCGTGCCATCATCAGCGGATCACCGCCCATGAAGAATACATGGCTCGGATCCAGATTCAGACCGATGATGTCGCCGACTGCTTCACGCAGCTTGAGCACCGTCGGTACATTGTATACCAGATTCATCGGGTGATTTTCCAGCGCGATGGTCTCTACGCCGCAGGACTTTGCCAGATCGGCTGCCTTGCTCCAGAAATCAATCGCAACGCCCCACTGATACTTCAGAACGTCCATCATCTCCGGCGGGAACGTGTGAGTTACCCAGTTGAGCGTGGTGTCGTTCGGTGCACCCGCCGGCAGTCCGGACTGTGCAACGATGTGCTTGACGCCCAGCTCCTCTGCCAGACGGAAGGTATTCATAACGTCCGGTGCGTGGCTTGCCCAGCGCTCGCCCGGGCCAATTGCATTAGCCGAGCAGTTCAGTGCGTACAGCTCCAGACCGCGGCTCTCAATCGCGTTCATGAAGTCCTTGCGGGCTTCCGCACTGTGCAGCAGCTTTTCCATATCCAGATGCGGCGCACAGGAATATCCGCCGGTCGCAATCTCCAGCACCTCAATCCCCATCTTCACTGCCTCGTCGAGCACCTGCTCAAACGGCATATCCGGCAGTCCGTCGGTAAACAGACCCAGCTTCATCGGATTAGGATTGAAGGACGCCACTGGCATATCAAATTCTTTTGGATCAATGCTCATTTTCCTTCTCCTCTTTCTTTTTTGTGCGCCGCGCCAAGAGAAAACCACGAAACAGTTCATCCTTTCGCTTGTTGTCTTCTGTTCTGGATTCAGTATACCTCTCTCGCGCTGCTCTTTCGAGAAGGAAACAACTCGCATTTAGCACAAAACAACGATTCCATTCTATTTTGTCTGATTTGCTGTTTTTCTGTCTTAAATTTTGTGCAATGCGACATATTTTATGCTTCTTTTCCGGTTTCTGTTTTTGTTGTGCCCGCCCGACATAAAAAAACAGCGCCGGATCGATGCGGTCCGACGCCATTGGGGAACAAGTGTTATATTTGTGTCGGTGAGCAACCAATCACCTTTTTGAACAGACGCGAGAAGTAATTGAGATCGTAAATGCCCACATATTCCGCCACCTCTTTGATGCTCATCGTGTGCTGCTCCAGGTACTCACAGGCGCGAATCATGCGCAGACGATTGAGGTACTGCACCGGTGCAAGGCCGGTAAAATCCTTGAACAGCTTCCGCAGATAATTCGGACTGAATGCATAGCGCTTGGCGGCCTCTGCGATGTCAAACGGTTCGGTCAGGTTGTTCTCGATCTCCGTCAGCACCGCCGCAATGATCTTCTGGTTGCCCGCCGAGCAGTCCGTGTACTTCTGGTTCTGGTTGTTGATCGCCTTGCGCACCTCCAGCAAAATCAGCTCCGCGTACTTACGCTTGCGCAGCGCACCGTCCTCCCGCTCGGTCTGCTGCGCCTCCAGCATATGCTCCAGCAGCGAGAGCAGAAACGTCAGCTCGGAGGGTGTCAGATGAATCACGCCCTGTTTGCTGCTATTGAACTCATACGACGGCAGCGCTTCCGCATGCATCGCCTCGCGGTCCCGCACAAGAGGACCCCAAAAGTCGCTTTCCCTCGCCCCTTGGCTGTCACTGCTGCTCAGTATACCTTCTGTGTTCAGCCGCCGAATGACTTCTTCGTCCAGCTGTTCCGGGGCAAACTGGCAGTTATACAGCGAAATTTCACCGCTGAGGGCGTAGCCGTGCGCCTCATGCGCCGGGATCAGAATCGCATCGCCCGGAATCAGCAGCGTCTCAATGCTGTGAAATGCATGGCGACATGATCCACGATTGACAATTATCAGTTCACAGTATTCATGGCAGTGCATGTCCACAGACCACGATTCATTCCACCGCTCCACCGACACTCCGGATCCATCACAGCAGAACATTGTCAAATACGGGTATTCCTGCTCGCTCATCTCTTGTTCTCACTCTCTTTTTTCGTCTATTATAGCACGAACCTCTCCTTTTTCTGCACAAAAATGGTTATTCTTTTATTCTGTCAGCGGCGCATTCATGTCCACCCAAACATTGCCGTGTTCACTGCTCCATACCACGCGGTCCACAAAGTCAATCGCTTCCACGCCGTCTGCGGCATGTGGGTACAGACAGCCCTCGTCATTGCCCTGCCGAATCGCACGAGCAATGTTGCGGTACAGATTGCCCAGTGCTTCCAGATATCCCTCCGGATGTCCCGCCGGGGTGCGCGCCTCGCACGCAACCTCTTCCGGAAAAAGCGCCGAGCCGCGTCTCAGAATCCGGCGCGTGTTATTCTGATCGATGATGTGCAGGTTTTCACAGTCCTCCTGCGCCCACTCGATGCTGCCCTTTGTGCCATAGACTCGAATGCGCAGGGCGTTATCCATGCCGGTTGCCGCCACAGACGCCCAATACACGCCGCTCGCGCCGTTATCATATTCACACAGCACCACGCCGTTGTCGTCCAACTGCCGTCCGGGCACCATCTTGTCCAGCTTACCCAAAATGCGCTTGAGCTTGAGTCCCGTCATTGTGTGCACAGCGTTTTCAATATGCGTTCCGATGTCTGCCATGCAGGCCGACTTGCCGCTCTGCTTCGGGTCAAGCCGCCACGCCTGCTTGCCGCCGGAGCCTTCCTGCGACAGCCAACCCAACGGATATTCCGCCATGACCATGCGAATATTGCCGATCTCTCCCGCCGCAATTAGCGCACGCGCAGCGCGCAGCGTGACGTGTCCGGTGTACGAATACGTCACCGCCAGCACCAGATGCTTTTCCTCTGCAATGCGCTGAAGCTCCTCTGCATCCGCCTTTTCAATCGTCAGCGGCTTGTCACAGACCACGGCAATTCCCGCCAGCAAAAACGCCTTGCAGATTTCGTAGTGCGAGGCATTCGGCGTGCACACAACGACAAAGTCAATGCCGTCCTCGCGCGCCGCTTCACCCGCCACCATCGTCTTATAATCATCATAGGCGCGCTCTGGATCCAGTCCCAGCTCATCTGCCAGCTCGCGGGTCTTTTCCACACGCTGTGAAAAACTTCCCGCAACCAGCTCTGCCGTCGAATCCAGCGCGATCGCCCGACGGTGCATGGCCCCGATATACGAGCCGATGCCGCCGCCAACCATACCGTATCTCAGCTTTTTCATGCTCTCACCTCATCAGTCCACGCTCTTCTCCGCGATTTCCTTCGCCAACAGCAGATCATCACGCGCATCCTTCAATTCGGTATACGGGCGGCGCTGCTGATCAATGCAGTCGGCAAACTCGATCAGCTCGTTGCGGAAATTATCCGTGTAATACGGACCAAACGTCGTCACCTTATTTTCCAGCCCGTCCGTCTCGGTCATCTCCAGTGTCACCGGGAGGTTGCGAATGTATGGGCTTTCAAACTTGAGCAGGAACTTGCGGCTGCCCTGGAAGATTTCAATCGCCTCATCAAATACCGCCACCGACTGATCGTTAACGTACTCAAACACACCCATGAAATTGTCGTATTCCAGCAGCGCCGCAATGCGCTTGCCCTCATTCATGGCAAACGACCGCGCCACACGCTTGGGCTGTCCGACCAGATCACGCACCGCTGACAGAATATGCACGCCGGAGCAGTTAACATAGGTATATGTTGTCTGCAAGCTCGGGGACGGATTTTCTCCCAGCGCCTTTTCCATCTGCTCCTTGCGCAGCGCACGGTTTTCCGCCACCGCCTCCGCGGAAATATCCTTGCCACGGAAAATCGGGCGCGTCTGCTGGAGATAAAACGGCGCCTCACACACCAGCGTGCGGCAGCGCAGGTATTCCACCGGCCGCGGATCCTCCGCCATCAGCTGCTTGAGCTTGCGGAACGGGTCGGCATAGCGGCGGACATAGCCCACCATGCTGATCAGCTCCGGGTGCTTATCCGCCTCAGCAATCATATGATCCAGATCCTCCAGACACAGCGCCGCCGGCTTTTCCAAAAAGACGTGCTTGCCATGCTGAAGCGCCAGCTCCACCTGCTGCGCGTGATACGCGTCCGGACTGCACAGAATCACGGCGTCCACCGTGTCGCTGCAAATCAGCTCGTTAGCGTCGTAAAAACGGTGCGGAATGTGGAACGCATCCGCAATATAATCCGCTGTTTCCCGTGAGGCATCCGCCACCGCCGTCACGGTGTAACGATCCCGCAGCTGCTCCAGCGCCGGCATATGCAGTGCCTGTACCGCTTCGCCCAAACCAATCAAACCAACTCGAATCATAGCAACCTCCTGTTTTCCCGCTCAGTATCACTCAAATACCTGCCGTTTTGCGGATATACTCTCTCGCCTTCATCGCATATTCCAGCGGATTTGCCTTTGCCGGATCCTGCTCAGCCTCCACCAATAGCCAGCCCTCATATCCCGCCGCTTCCAGCGCGGCAAATACACCCGGATAATCGACAAAGCCGTCGCCCGGCACCGTAAAGCAGCCCTCCAGCACAGACTGGCGGAACGCAAAGCCCACTCGGTACGCCTGCTCCATCTTGTCCTTGCGGATATCTTTCAGATGGACATGTCCAATGCGCGGTGCAAACTCCTTCGCCGCTGCCACAGCGTCCTCTCCGGAGAACGTAAAATGCCCAGTATCATAGCACAGATATACGTACCGCGGATCCGTGTTTTCCAGCAGCCGCCGCGTCTCCTCTATCGTCTGTACCACCGTTGCCATATGGTGATGAAAGCACATTTGAAAGCCGCGGTCTGCGGCGATTTTTCCCAGCTTATTTAAGCCGTCACACAGACGATCCCATTCCTCGTCCGTTGCCACCGGCTTATTGTCCCCAAACATGGAGCAGGACTCCGCAAACAGGCACCGCGTCAGCTCACACACGTTGATGCGCGATGCACCCACCTGTTCCAGAAAATCCAGTGTTTTGATAAACTCTGCCTCGGTTTTCTCATACGGTTCCGAGCACAAAAACGTCGAGCACCACTGCGACGCAATTTCCATGCCGCGCAGCTTCAGCGCCTTGTTGAGCACCGCCGGATCGGTCGGAAATTTTCCGCCCACCTCGGTTCCCCTAAATCCGGCCAGCGCCGCCTCGGAAACCATCTGCTCAAACGTCAGCTCACCGCCCAGCTGCGGCATATCATCATTTGTCCATCCAATCGGCGCAATGCCAAGCTTACAATTCTGAAACATCGTACTGCCTCCCCAATTTGTGTCCGCGTTATGGTGTAAGTAGAGCCGCTCCGGCAAAGAGCGGCTCCAGTTACATTAGGAAAAGAAAAATATTAAGAAGAAATTTTATTACATTGTGAAAAAGAGATTGATTGCGAAAGCTTACTCGCCCAAGTAACCCTTCAGCGTATCCAACTGCTTCTGTGCGTTGTCCTTGGTGATGATTTCACAGCCGGTGTCGATGAACGAATCCAGCTTCTCACCGTTGATTGCGTTCACACAAGCCTCAACGGACTTATAGCCCATGCCGTACGGGTCCTGTGCAACCGACATCGTCTCGGTGCCGTCCAGAATCGCTTCACAAGCCGACTGGATGCCGTCGAAACCACAGAAGATGGTGTTCTTATATGCCTTGTTGTCCTTTGCTGCACGAGCGGCTGCCATTGCCATATCATCGTTGTTGCAGAAGATGATGGAAACGCCTTCCGGATGGTTCTGCATGATTGCTTCCATGGAAGTAACGGCCTTGTCCGCTACGGAGTCTGCATACTGAATTTCCTTGTCCAGGAACGTGCCGCCTGCTTCTTCTGTGCCCTTCTTGAAGCCTTCGGTACGCTCTGCGTGAGTCGGGTCGCCCTGTACACCGGCGATATTGATCGCGGTTACCTTATCCCAGCCAGCTTCCTTTGCCATCTCAACAGCAGCCTTTGCGCCCTCTGCAGCAGCCGCTTCGTTACCGGTGCCAACGAAGGACAGGGACTTGTCCGAATTCAGGTTCGTGTTAACCGAAACGATCGGAAGGTCGGTATCCTTAATCAGGTTGTTTACCGTCTCTGTCTGGAGTGCCGAGATAACCAGACCGTCATAGCCGCCGGAGGTCAGAGCCGTCTCAACCATGTTCTGCTGCTCATCGTAGGAAGTCTCCGAGGTCGGGCCAACTACGCTGACGTCAACATTGTCATGATCTGCGCCGTATGCTTCTGCACCGGCCTTGACATATCCCCAGTACTCCGAGGACAGGGTGTTTACGATAACCTGAACCTTCAGCTTATCGCCCGAGGATCCCGAACCCGCTGCCGAGCCGGAGTCGCTGCTGCCGCCCGATCCGCCGCATCCAGCCAGAACGCCGGTTGCCATCGCTGCGGACAGACCCATTGCTAAAAACCGTTTTGCAAATTTCATGATTCATTCCTCCCATTATTTTGCAAACATTATATGTCAACCCACTGCTGCTTTTCAGCAGAGGTTAAGACCGCCCGAACAATACTGTCGATCTTTGCGCCGAACGCAAAATCGCACAAATACGGCTCGTTATGAGTGATCGCACGCATCAGCGTGTTGACCTCCAAAATCTTCATGTCGTTGAACGCAATCGAGATACCGGCCTGCGGCTGGAACACTCCATAGCCCTTGTGCTCCGGATTGAGCAGAACCGTGCGGAAGCCCTCGTCCCGCTTGTGGTCCTCATCACGGAAGTACACCTGTACCTCACCCATGCGCTCCAGATTGTAGTACACCGTACCCTCGGTTCCCTGAATCTCATAGGTAAACAGATTCTTGCGTCCGGTTGCCACACGGCTGGAGCCCAGCTCCGCCAGCGCACCGTTTTTGTATTCGGCGAGGAACATGACAAAGTCCTCGTTTTCTACCTTCTTCATCTCCGGCGAACCCTTGGATGCCGGACGCTCCGTGATAACGGTCTTTTTGACGGCGCAAACCCGCTTCATGTCTCCCAGAATCATCTGCAATACGCTGAGAATGTGCGTACACATGTCGCCCAGCGTGCCGCAGCCCGCCAGCTTGTTGATATGCCGCCAGGTAATCGGCAAATTCGGATCGAGCAGTGCATCCTGATCGTAGGTTGCGGTTACGCGCATGATCTCGCCCAGCTTGCCCTCCTGCACCAGCTCGCGAACGTACTGGTTGGCCGGATTTCTTGTGTTGTTAAAGCCAACGTAGTTGACAACGCCCTTTTCCTTCGCCAGCGCCGCCAGCTCTGCGGACTGACTCGGATCAATGCACAGCGGTTTTTCGCAGTACACATGCTTTCCCGCCTCCAGCGCCGCCTTGACCATCTCATAGTGAAAAACATTTGGCGTCGCAATATCCACCAAATCAATATTCGGGTCGTGGATAACTTCCTTCCAGTCCGTCGTCCAGTTGGCAAAGCCCAGCTTTTCCGCCGCGTTCTTCGCAATCTCTTCGCTGACGTCAGATACTGTCTGGAATACCGGCTGTCCGTCCTGCGGACCGAACAGCATGCGCGCATTCAAAAACGCATTTGCGTGCGAGCTGCCCATCCAGCCGGTTCCAATTAAACCAATTCGAATTTCCTTCATGCTGCACACCTCACTTCTGATAGAACGACGGTGTTTCTTCGATTTCGACCGTTTCCCATACACCGGTTTCGCGCGACTTCAGGCACGCATCCGAAACCAGGATTGCCGCGTAGCCATCCCACGCCGACGGGCCAACGACAAGGCCCTTCTTCGTGTTGTCCACCCAGCTCTGAAATTCGATGTTGTATGCATCGACGAAGCGATAGCGCCAGTCCTCCAGAATGTCGAAGCTGCACTTGCCCTTCTGGCGAATCTTGATTTCCGCCGGATCCGGCAGACGAACTGTACCGTCCTCCGCGACGATCTCACACTGAATATCGTAGCCGTACTGGCAGTGCAGGAAGGTTTCCACGTCAATAATCACGCCGCTTCGCGTCTGAAACACGATGATCTGCGGGTCCTTCTGCCCGTTGGCCACATAGCGCGACACACGCGGCTGTACAATCTTCGCCGCAACGATGTCCTCGCCGAGCAGCCAGCGCATGACGTCAATCTCATGAATCGCAGTTCCCGTGACGTTGACCTTGGTTTCGTACTGCGAGTTGGAGGTCGCATTGCGGTGTACGCAGTGCGCCATCAGCGGTGCGCCGAACTTTCCAGAATCCAGCGCCGCCTTCATGCTGCGATAATCCACATCGAACCGGCGCATAAAGCCAACCTGTACCAGCTGTTTTCCGCCCGCCATTTCGGCATCCACGATGTGTCGGCAGCCCTCCGCCGTCTCCGCCAGCGGCTTTTCGCAGAATACGAACTTGCCTGCTTCAATGGCTGCCAGTACATACTTTTCATGTGTCGGATCCCACGAGCAGACAACAACCGCCTGTACCTCCGGATCCTTTACCAGATCCTCGCCCTGTTCATAGAACGTCGCACCATATTCCTGCGCGATGCTCTTGGCGACTTCCTGATTAATATCCGACACGGCAACGACCTTTGCGCCCGTCACCTTGTGCGTCAGACGGTCAATGTGTGTCCGTCCGATCGCTCCCGTTCCGATCACTCCAACCTGCAGCAGTTCCATACTACTTTCTCCTTCCCATTCTGTCCCTTGACATTTACTAGTTTATTTTATAAACATACTAAACACAATTCTCATTTGTGCCAATTGAGATACGATTTTCTCGTGCGTCTTGCACAACTTTCTTTTGATCGTTCCCCATTATTTATATATATTACTTGAAAACGACAATATCTCTTTCGTTATATGCTTTGCTGCTCGAAACACTGCCATTTCTTCGGTCACTTAACACTCATGTCTGATAGAACGTCGGCTGTTCTCCCAGCGAGATCGGCTGGATGCTCTGGCGGTTCAGCGCTTCCACCGCCGCCGTCGCTGTTACCGCACACGCGTAGCCATCCCACGCACTCGGACCATGGACAACGCCCTTTTTGCAGTTGTCCACCCACTCCTGGAACTCCAGATCGTAAGCATCCACGAAACGAGCCTGCCAGTCATCCGACACTGGAATGCCGCGATGTCCGTTTGTGCGAACCAACACACCGGTCGGCGTCGGCAGAGAAACAGATCCCTCCTCGCATACAACCTCACAGCGAATATCATAGCCGTAGCGGCAGTTGACGAATACCTCCACATCAATGCGAACGCCGGTCTCGGTCTCCAGCATCAGGATAATTGGGTCGTTTAACGTCTCCCATGCGTTGCGCGTCGGCTTCGCCTTGACGACCTGACAGCTGACATAATTTTCATCCAAAAGCCACCGCAGCACGTCGATTTCGTGTACAGCACAGTTGGTTACCAGCATACTTGTGACATAATTCGGCGCAATGGATACCGCGCGGTGTGCGCAGTGCAGCATCAGCGGTTCGCCGTACTGCTTCTCGGTTACGATGCGCTTGAGTTCCCGATAGCCCGCGTCGTAGCGGCGCATAAAGCCTACCTGAAGCAGCTTTTTTCCGCCGTCCATCTCCGCCTGCATAATACGCTGACAGGAGGCAGCGTCCGGCGCCAGCGGCTTTTCACACAGCACATATTTTCCTGCCCGAATCGCTGCAACCGCGTATTGCTCATGGAATTCATCCAGTGTTGTGATAACCACGGCATCTACCAGATCCGAGCGAATCATCTCCTCGCCGTCAGCGAAAAATGTCGCGCCCCATTGCTCGGCAACCTTCCTGCCGCCCTCTTCGTTGATATCCGACACCGCTGTAACGACAGCGCCCTGCGTTACCTGCTGAATTCTTCGGATATGGTCACGACCGATTGCCCCAGCCCCTACAACGCCTACTCGCAGGTTCTCCACACGTTCTCCTTCCTTTCAGTAATCACGTTAAGTTTGTTTAGCTTGGTTTTCATTATAAGAACTAAACAAGCTAAATGCAATGTCAGTTTTGTAGAGAAAGCCACTACCGTTTTGTGCGTTTTAACCAATCATTCAGTGGCTTATCATTTTTTTCTTACAATTTCACAAAAATCCACTTGTCTTTCGTCCCATTTCAAATTGACTTTCACTTTCCTTCATGGTATCATTTACTAAACAAGACAACATGAGGTGAAGTCATGACCATTCGCGAAATCGCAAAATTGGCCGGCGTTTCTCCCGCCGCTGTTTCCTTAGTACTGAACAGCAAGCCCGGTGTCGGCGCCCAGCGCCGCAGTGACATTCAGGCTCTGCTGCGCGAAAACGGCTATGAAATCAAGGAGCAGCCGGAGACCTCCGCCCCAAAAAAGCAGATTTGCTGTGTAAAATATCGAACCAATTACGACAACGACGAGTTTTCCATCTCGATCCTGGATACCATCGAAGAGTACGCCAATCGCTCCGGTTATTCCGTCTCCGTCGTCAATATTACACATGATACTTATGCGCAAAAGCTGTCCACTCTGGACTATTCCACCTTGAAAGGCATCGTCTTTTTTGCCAGCGAAATTTCCGAGGAATGTCTGAACTTTGCACAGCGCATCCCGATTCCCACCGTGTATGTCGATATCTTCTCGGCCTATCAGACCATCAATACCGTTAACGCGGACCAGCGGCAGATCGCCAATCTCGCCGCACGGCATCTGATCAATCTCGGCCATCAGGAAATCGGCTATCTGAAAATTGCACCCGAGCGCGGGTATCTAGGGCAGCGCTTTCGTTATTTCAGCGCAGAGCTGAAAAGTTCGAACATCTCTCTTCCGCCCGAGTGCACGTTTACCTTCGATGCTTTCGCCGATGATTTGGATGAGCAGATGTATACAGCTTTTTCTCAGCTGAACGCCTTCCCCACAGCATTTTTTGCCGAGGGCGATCTGCTCGCCGCCAGCTGCATCCACGCACTGACCCGCCTTGGCTATCGCGTACCGGAGGATATTTCTGTCATCGGTGTGGATAACACGCGTATTTCACAGTTCACCACTCCAAAATTAACCTCCATTGACGTCAATATGCGGGAGATGGGGCGTGTTGCTGTGGAGCGGCTGCTCCGCCTGATTGATGAGCCGGAGCGTCCGGTGCTGCATATCTATATCACACCGTTTCTCGTGCGGCGCGATTCCACATCAGCGGCAAAGCGGTAACAACCACGATAGAAAACAGCGGCTTCACGCCATAAAAGCGTGCAGCCGCTGTTATTTTTGCCTCTTGTCCCGATTTTGAGGCAGCGGAATTCTCCGACACGATCTTGCGCGCCGTGTTAATTTGTGTTACACTGACACTACTTACTTTGATCAATTAACCATCTTATGAACAAGGAGGCATTCATGTCTGCGCATCAAAAGGTTCATTCCTTTTTATTGGACATTTTTACCCGCATCAATAAAATCGAAGAGCGCACACTGGCAACCGGTCTGGATTTTGAAATCTCTATTTCAGAGATTCATATCATCGACGTAATCGGCGCTTCCGGCTCTGTCCGCATCTCAGATATCGCCCGTGCACTGCATGTCACGCTCGCCACCATCACGGTCGCATGTGAGCGACTAGAGCGCCGCGATCTTATCACCCGCACCCGCGGACAGAAGGACAAGCGCGTCGTTTTGGTTTCGCTTACTCCCAAGGGCGAGGCCGCCTATCAGTTCCACGAATCCTTCCACCACAATCTGATTGATTCCGCTCTGGCTGATTTGACGCAGGAGGAGCAGGATCAACTCGCCTCCGCGCTGGAGAAAATCGAAGGATTTTTGACTCAATACTAACCAAATATGCTTACAAACGAACGCAGGCTCTGTTTTTTTCCTCCAGAGCCTGCGTTTTTCCTGTTTGATTGGTTTATTTCTTGATGATCACGCGCTGTCTTGCGCTCCATCCGCTGTTTGTCCGATTTCCCTTCTGTGTCTTATAAGCCCGCACGCGAACATAGTAATTTTTCCCCTTCGCCAAGCCGCCAATTCGATAGGAAAGTGTTTCCTTATCCGCAATGGTAATGATTCTGGAGCTGGAAAAATCCGACTTGCGTGCATATTCCAGCTGATATCCACTGACATATCCCACACGCGACCAGTCTACGGTCAGCTTTCCTCTTCCTCTGTTTTTCACTGATTTGATCTCCGGTGCCTTGACGCGCCGCAGCACCAATCCCGCCGTGTGATATGCCGAGAGATTGTTGCCCACGTAGGCTCGCACAGTGTATTGATAGGTCACGCGGTTCTCCGCTGTGCTGTCGGTATACGCCAGCGTGTCCTCCGATTTGACGTCACAAATCATTGCCCATTTCGATTCGGATTCTGACCGTCGATACACATAATAGCCGTCGGCAATGCTCACTTTTTTCCACTCAACCAGCATACCGCTGCGCTTGTTGCTGATTTTGCTAAGCTTCGGCGTCGGAATCACCGTCACGCTTGCGCCCGTCGTGTCAAACGTGCTTGCCTTATATTCTCCGTACATTGCATAAACCGTGTACAGATATGCATGTCCCTCCTTCGGTGTCTTGTCCAAATAGGACGTCGTGCTCTGTCCGGAGACCGACGCCAGCTGCGTCCGCGCCCATGATCCGGACTGCTTGCGGCATACCATATATCCCGTCGCACCGCTTACCGGCTTCCAGGTAATCCGAACTCCCTTTGTCGCGTTGACCGCGCTCACCAGCTCCGGCTGGCTCAGATGCGGAACAACCTGCACTGTGCACGTCGCGCTCACGCCGTCCGCCGTCGCGGTGATTGTCGTCTTTCCCGCATGTACCGCCGTAATTGTGCCCGCATCGTCCACCGTCGCGGCATCCGTATTGCTGGATTTCCACGTCACCTCTCGGTGCGTCGCCTTTGCCGGCTCTATCTCTGCCGTCAGGCTCTGCGTCTCCTTTTCATATAATTGCAGCGAGGTTTGATCCAGCGTCACGCGCTCGACTGGAATCGGACGCACCGTCACGGTACAGCTGGCAGAAACGCCGTCCTCCGCTGTGGCGGTAATCCGCACTGTTCCCTCGCTCTTCGCCGCGACCACGCCGTTCTCGTCCACTGTCGCAATCGACTCGTCCGACGAACTCCATGCCAGCTCCGGATTGCTCACATTCGCCGGAATAATCGTCGCCTTCATCGCCAGCGTGTCATCCAAATAGACATCTGCACTGGTTTTGCTCAGGTTAATCTTCTCTGGCTTGACATAGGTTACGGTTATCCTCGTCGTCACGGACACGCCATTTTCTGCACGCACCGTGATCTCCGTCGTTCCTTCGCCGACACCGGTTACCAAGCCGGTATCATCCACTGTCGCTATGGTTTCGTCTGCCGATTCCCAAGTGACCTCCTGATTGGTCGCCCGCTCCGGCAAAATTGTTGCCTCCAGCTGCACCGTTCGGTTGCAGCTCACCGCAGTTGTCTCCGGCAGTGAGATAGACTCCACCGCAACACGCGATACCGTCACCGTACATTGCGCCGCAAGGCCGTCGGCACAGGAAGCAGTAATCACCGCGTCACCCTCTCCCTTGCCCGTCACCAGTCCAGTATCGTCCACCGTTGCAATCGACTCGTCGGAGGAGCTCCAGCTGATATCCGGGCAGGAGGCATTGGTCGGTGTCATCTCCGCATTCAGCTGGATGCTATAGCGAATATCCGTCGCCGCGCTGCGCTCCATCTCCAGCTTGGTCGCCGGAACATACCGCGAGCCATTCTGCTTCGGATAGGCGTACTTCATCGTCTCCTTGTCGTCATAGAAATAACCGGACGGCACATGCGTCTCCGAAAACGCCCCGAGACCAAATGTCTTTGCCGTCGTCTTGCTGCCGACGAGGAAATACGTCGTGTATGCTTGGTCGCTGTGGTCGTCCCATGTCACGTCCACGCCGTACCACTTGCCATTGTCCATTTGCACCAGATTCCACATGTGGGATTCGGTGCTGTTGGCGGAAATCCCGCTGCCGCTGACCTCCACACAGGGAATTTCCAATGCATCGCAAATCGCCTTAAACGCCATTGCGTAGCCTTCGCAGACGCAGTTTCCATCCACCAGTGCGCCGTAGGACGAGTGTGCATAGGTCCCCGTCGTATAGGTCGCCTTATCACAAATATAATTATGCGCCCGCAGCAGCTTCTGATAGCGCGAGTTTCCTTCCTGCGCATACGCCACCCCGCTTTCCAACGCGCTGGTATATCGCGTCCTTGCCGTGTTCAGTGCGCGCTTACTGGCAAACAGGGACTCCATTGTCACCGTGACCGTTTTGACCTTCCACTGATACTGTCCGTCGCTGAGCGCGCTGGCCAGTGTCTCAGTCTGCTCGATCGTATTGCCAAGGAAAAACACCTCCGGATGGTCCTTGCAGAACGCCGCATAGGCGTTGCGAATACTCCGGTGGAAATCCTTCATCATATCTTCAATCTCTTCGTCCGTGGCCTTGTAATCCGGCGTCGTGCCGACCACCTGGTTGGACGTTGAATCATATTCTATCGTCACCGTATAGTTGCCGCAGGTATACTCTTCTTCTGCAAACGCCTGCTCAAATTCCTCGTAGGCCTGCGTCGCAACCGGATCCTTTTTCAGCTGACTGCCAAAGCTGACATCGCTTTCGTCCGCCGCCTGCGTGCGGAACTGACCCACTTCTGTGTCAGTCACCCCAACCGTCGCCACCGAACGATCGACAGCAACATTTGTCGATGGCGCGTCGTCTACAACCAGTTCCGCTGCCACCGCAGTTGGAATTGTCCCCAGCGCCATCGTCAGGCTGAGTAAACAAGCAAGTATCCTTTTTCTCACCCAATCCCTCCTTACTGTTTGGGGTCTTTGCGTTGGATGGTTTCTTTCTCCGTCATCATACCATACTCCTTCCCAAAAAGAAACCAATTTAGCATTGAATCCACACATGCGGCAAAAGAAAACCTATATTTACCAAAGTAAAGGAACAGAAAATTTTCTCCCCGTCCTGTACTTTTGCTAAATTCGTGTTATAATGTTGGTACTATGGCAGAGCGTAAGCTTTCCGCTGTCGATACAGCGCGAATCTGCCAACAAAATCCGGAGGATTACCCATCATGAGTACCACAGACCTGTCTCAATTGCACAGCCTTCCGCTGACCGGACTGCGTCATATTGCCCTATTCGGAAGAAAGGGCAGCGGCAAAACCAGTGTCTTTCACTCGTTAATTGATTCCCCTTCGCTGGACGCTAAAGATAGTGGCCCCCGCGTCGGAATCTGTGATTTTGGCAGCAAGCTCGGCCCGGTTGTCGTCGTCGACACCGCCAGCCTGAACCGCGCCGAAGAGCTGGACAGCTCAGAAATGAAAACCACACTCAATATTGTCCGCCGCGCTGACGTCGCGGTATATATAGTCGATATCCGCTCCTTTGACCGCGAGGCATATCAGCGTGATCTGGCATGGATGAACCGCAACAAAATTCCACACCTTCTCGTGTTTAACAAGTGTGACATTGCCTACGTCGGCGATATCTCCCGCTTCAAAATGGAGTTCCCGCGCGCACTCTTCCTGTCGGCGCATGCACCGGACGCTCTCGCACTGCTGCGTGCCCGTCTGGCAGAGATGATTCATCGTCAGCTGCGGCACGAACCGCCGCTTATCCCGGACTATCTGGTCAAGGAAGGCAATTTCGTCATTCTCGTCGTACCGGATTCCGACAAAAAGGCAATCCGCGATCCGCAGACTATGATTATCGAATTTCTGACGCGCGGCGTACGCTGTGTCATCGCCACCGAGAGCGAACTGCAAAAAACACTGGAGGAGCTTCCGCATGTTGAGCTGGTCGTCGCCTACGCCCGCACGTTTGATAAGATTCGCGACATTGTCCCGGACAGCGTCCGCCTGACCTCCTATGCCCTCCTATACGGACGGCAAAAGGGTGATCTGAAGGAGTTCGCCGCCGGTGCTCGCGCGATTTCCAAGCTGACGGAGGACAGCCGCGTACTGATCGCCGAGGGCTGCCGCTGCGGCACCGCGCATCGCGACGTCGGACACGTCAAAATTCCGCGCATCCTGCGTGAGATGACCGGTGAAAATCTTCACATTGACTACTGCTATGGCTTGGATCTACCGGAGGACATCCGCCAGTATGATCTGGTCATTCACTGCGGTGCGTGCTCACTGTCCCGCCGCGCGCTGCAATCTCATATCGAAATCTGTCAGGAGGCCGGCGTGCCGATTGCCAACTTTGGCACGCTGCTCGCGCAAATTGCCGGTGTGCTCGACCGCTGCCTGGCGGACTTGCCGGAATAAGAAAAATAGAATATGAACTGAGGGTCTGTTGCAGTTTGTTTGCAACAGACCCTTTACATTTCTACTCTATTTGCTTGTTCACTTTGCCGTATTTGTTAGAAGTCTAAGTTCATCTTCTTTTGGTGACAAAAGAAGACGGACAAAAAGAAAACCAGTCAGGAGCGGCGGCCATCGCTGCGGCGCACTGCGTTACATCGACGCACTGAGGCATCAGCACCTCTCAGCCACTCCGTGGCCTTGCTCTCTCAATACACAATCGCTGCGCTGGATTGTGCATTGAAGCAGTAGTTTGCTACCTCCCAGCTTACAAAGTAGCCCTTGCGATAATTCAAATTCCAAACCAGCAAAGCGTTTGGAATTTGAGGAGCGAGGCAATGGAGCGGTCGAGACGTACCGACACTTCGGTGCGGCGAGATAGTGCAATTTGCCGATGCAACAGCCTAGCAAATCTGGCCGTTCGCTTCGCTCTCTCTAAGATTTGCAGAGGGTATTTACTTTACCGAGAGTGGGTAAGACCGAAACTGATAGCCGTCTCTCCTCAGAGTAAATCTCGCGTTAGGCTCCCATTGATGCAAGGGGCTGCATCATGCCGGCGGCATGTGAGCGAAGCGAAAGCAGGATGGATTTGCGAAGCAAATTCTGAGGGGATTAAAATCTATAAGTCTCATCCTGTTTCCTGTCCGCGCCCAGAGTAAATCTCGAAATTTCCATTACATCACCCAATTAACCCCCATAATTAGTCCGCCCAAAATAACCAGCACCACGCCGGTCGCACGGTTAAGCGTCTTTGGCTCTGCCTTATTAGCGAATACAGCTGCCACGCGCGCCCACACCAGCGTAAACACGACGCACAGCACCCAGACAAACCAGTTCGGCGCGCCGCCGATCATAAAATGCGAGAGCGAACCAGTCAGCGCCGTGAACGCCATGATAAACACACTCGTGCCTACGGCGGTTTTCAGCTCATATCCCAGCACGCTCGTCAAAATCAGCAGCATCATCATACCGCCGCCCGCGCCGACAAAGCCGCAGATAAAGCCGATCAGCATGCCGCACACCAGCGACTGTACCACACGCTTTTTCGCCGACACCTGCTGCATCGCTTCCTTTGTCGTCATCACCGGACGCACGATAAATTTAATTCCAAGCAGGAACGTCATGCATACGGAGAAGCCGCCCATCGTCGCCGACGGAACCAAGCTCGCGATATAGCTACCAACTACCGTGAAAACCAGCACGCTGGCCATCATAATCAAGCCGTTTTTCACGTCCAAATTCTTATTTTTATGGTAGGTATATGCCGAAACAGCACTCGCCAGCACGTCGGAGGACAGCGCAATACCCACCGCCATATACGGGTCCATATGCAGGAAGGTAATTAGCATCGGGCTGATAACCGCCGCCGCGCTCATCCCCGCAAAGCCCGTGCCAAGACCCGCACCCATTCCGGCAAAAAAGGCAACAAGAATCGTCAACAAAATTTCCATATCACTTCGCCTCCTTCAGCATTCCATCCAAGTTTTCTTCCATAAGCCGCAGTGTCGCAAAAAACGTCTTTCGCATCTCTTCGTCCATGTCGCCGAACAGCCCCTCAAAAAATGACTGCTGTAACTGCTTGCCTCGCGCAATCACCGACTGTGCCTGCGGTGTGCACAGCAGCTTGGTCTTGCGCCGGTCATGCTCTACCGCCTGCCGCACCAGATAGCCTTTCTTCACTAAACGCTCCACATTTACCGAAACCAGATTCGCCTTGATATGGCGCACCTCAACAATGTCACTCGCTGTCTGATAGGCTGGATTGTTTGCCAAAAACATCAAAATATCAAACGCCGTCTGCGGCAGTCCCAGCTCCCGGCAGAGCGGCTTACACACCGCGTTATAGGCGAGCGAGAACTTCTGTACAAATTCCAAATTCGGATTCACCACTGCCCCTCCATTTCTCTATATTTGAATTATTCAAATTTGAAGTAACTATAGCACAGGCTGTGTGCGGTGTCAAGTCCACACGCTTTTTCTTCCCTGACAGAAAAAAATGCACTGCCGAGGCAGTGCATTTCGTGATTTCCCAGATACCCAAATACGATTATTCCTTTGTTTCCGCCGTTTGGCTTGCACGGGTCGCGTTGCTCTTCTTGGTCGTCCGACGCGTACGCTTGGACGTCCCGCTGCTCGACTTCTTAGTCGTCCGGCGCGTACGCGTGGTCTTGCGCTGCGGCTTTGCCGGCTCTTCCGTTGAAATCACCTCAGCCTTCGGTGCTTCTGCCGGAGCTTCCTGCACCGCGCCAACGGCCGTAAGCACCCACTTCTGGTTGTCGCCGTCCACGTCGTCCCACAGCTGCAAATGTGCGCCTTCCGCATCCGCTGCCATTTCCACGACATCGATGCACTTGCCCGACAGCACCGAGTGAATGCTCACGCTGTTCTCACGCTGCTCCAGCGTCCACTTCTGGCTTTCCGCGTCCACGTCATCCCACTGATGCAGCAGCGTGCCGTTTTCCGTGCCCAGCTGCATGACATCCAGCGCCTTGCCCGTCGCCTTGTTCACCAGCTTGTACTGGTTTTCTCCCACTGGAATCAGCGACCACAGCTGATGATCCGCTCCATTTTCCTCAGTTAGGCAGAGAAATGCGCCGTTCTCCATCGCCGCTTCCTCTACGGTAATAACCTTACCACTTGTTTTTGCCGCAATGCGATACCATGCGGTCTGATCCAATTTCTCCATGTATATTCTCCCTTGTCACAATTGTGTACAATACACGTCCTGTATCTGGCTTTCTCGCTCTTATTATAGCATGAGCCTCGCTTTCTTTCAAGTTTTTCGCCTTTTTCCTCCTCAAATGGCGGTTTTTCTTGCAATTTTATGTACATTTTAATAACATTTTTGTTTTTTCTCTTTTCGTGATCCTCCCTTTCTTCTCTCTCTGTACGCCTTTCGCTGCACTGGTTTCCCACCTCCCATCCACTCGACATATTGCACAAGAATACGCATTGCTTTCTCGTCACTCCTATGCTATAATAACAATGTCCAGATGAATAGAAAGGATTGATTTTAGTATGACGACTTCTACGATTTATACCTTTGAGCGTGAATTTGGCAGTGGCGGACACATCGTCGGTGAGCGTCTGGCCAACAAGCTCGGTATTCCGTTTTATGATTCTCAAATCGTTGATCTGGCAGCGAAGAACGCCGGTGTCAACCGCAAGCTGTTTGAGGGCTATGATGAAAAGCCGACCAACAGCTTCCTGTACTCTCTGGTCATGGGCACCTACACGACGATGAATCCGGTCTCCCAGACCCCGAATCTGAACATCAGCGACCGTCTGTTTGCGGAGGAAGCCGATATCATCCGTGAGGCTGCCGATAAGGGCCCCTGCGTCATCGTCGGTCGATGCAGCAGCTATATCCTGCGCGACCGTCCGAACGTCGTCCGCACCTTTATCACCGCCGACCTCAAGACCCGTGTGGAGCATGCCATCAATGACCTAGGCATGTCCCCCAACCGCATTGAGGATGAAATCTGTAAGCGCGACAAAAAGCGTTCCAACTACTTCAACTACTACAGCGGACAGAAATGGGAGAACGCCTCCAGCTACGATCTCACCATTTCCACCAGCAAGGTTGGATACGACGGCGCCGTCGATATGATCCTCGCCTTCGGCGAGATGCTCGAGCGTCAGCGCGCCAATGCATAATTTCACAAAACAGCATTTTTGTAACTGTCATCTTCGTTTTATCCACGGAGATGACAGTTTTCTTGTCTTTTGTGTCTCCTATTTATGGAATGTGGCTCTTGTTCTTTCCGTGAATGACATGGTATACTTGAATTGTATGACTATATCCAGAATATTATAAGGAGGTGCCTTTCTCATGGTTGATGTACTCTTGGATACTGTGCTTGACGTTGTCAAAACACTGCCCATCCTGTTTATCGTATATCTGCTCGTCGGCTGGATGGAAAAGCGCGCCGACTCGGTGACGCACATTGTCACGAGCGCCGAGCCGCTCAGTCCACTCATCGGTGCGCTGGTTGGCGCCATTCCGCAGTGCGGCTTTTCCGTCGGCTGCTCCGCCCTATACTGCCGCGGCTTTCTCGGCCCTGCCGCTCTGATTGCGGTCTTTCTTTCTACCTCGGACGAAGCCATTCCGGTGCTGCTTGCCGCGGGCGCATCACAGTGGAAAACCGTTATTGAGCTGATTGTTATCAAGCTGATTATCGCGATTATCGCCGGATATTTCTACTATTTCTTTGTTTTCCGCTCCCGTCTTGCCGATCAGGATCTGCCGGATGACGAAGTGGAAATGGACGAGCTGGAACCGACCTGTGCCTGCTGTGCCGGCGCATCTCTGTGGCGCGTTGCAATTTCGCGCACGGTCACCACTGGCATTTATCTGCTGATCACGATGGCAATCCTGAATGTCATCGTACACTTTGTCGGAACCGATACGCTGTCTGCGCTTTTACTAAACGGCACAATTTTGCAGCCGGCGCTGTGCGCCCTCATCGGGCTGATTCCAGGCTGTGCCGTTTCTGTATTGATGATTCAGCTGTTTTTGTCCGGCGCCATCAGCTTTGGCGGCGCTATTGCCGGTCTGAGCGCCGGTGCCGGGTTCGGCTTTATTCTGCTGGTCAGCGATGCACCGCGCCGCCGCGAGGCCGTCAAGATCATCGTCTGCACCTATATCGCCGCTGTCATTGCCGGCGTCATTCTCCAATTGCTGTTTTAACCGGAAGCGTTCCGGTATTCGAATACCATTTTCTTCTGCTATTTTGGGAGGTTCTATGCTAACTGTCAATCATCTGAGCATCAATTTTGACGGTGAAAATCTGTTCTCTGATGTCAATCTGAAATTTACCCCCGGCAACTGCTATGGCATTATCGGCGCCAATGGAGCCGGAAAGTCCACCTTCCTGCGTATGCTGTCCGGCGATTTAGAGCCGTCCACCGGTACAGTCGAAATGACGCCGAATCTGCGCATGTCGGTTCTGCGTCAGGATCATTTCGCATTTGACGAATTCACGGTTCTCGACACAATTATTCAGGGCAGCCCGCGCCTGTATCAGATCATGCAGGAGAAGGACGCCCTGTATGCCAAGGACCCGTTCACGGAGGAGGACGGCAACCGCGCCGCAGAGCTGGAGGGCGAGTTTGTCGAGCTGGACGGCTGGAACGCTGACAGCAACGCGGCCAAGCTGCTGCAGGGTCTTGGACTGAACGCCGACGACATTCTGTACAGCGATATGCGCTATCGCACGGACGCGGAAAAGGTCAAGATCATGCTGGCACAGGCGCTGTTTGGCAGTCCGGAAATCCTGCTGCTCGACGAGCCAACCAACCATCTGGACATTCACTCGATTCAGTGGCTGGAGGGCTTCCTGTCCGACTATGACGGAACGGTCATCGTCGTTTCCCATGACCGTCACTTCCTCAATGACGTCTGCACGCACATCGTAGACATCGACTACGGCAAGGTGCGTATGTATGTCGGCAACTATGAGTTCTGGTATCAGTCCTCGCAGCTGATGCAGCGCATGATGAACGACCAGAAAAAGCGTGCCGATGAAAAAATCAAGGAATTGCAGGAATTCATCCGCCGTTTCTCTGCGAATAAGTCCAAGTCCCGTCAGGCAACCAGCCGCCGTAAGCTGATTGACAAGCTGTCGGTGGAGGAGCTTCCGGCTTCCTCCCGCCGCTATCCGTTTGTCGGCTTCCAAATGGATCGTGAGCCGGGCAAAGATATTCTGGAGGTCTCCGGCCTGACCAAGACCATCGACGGCGAGAAGGTACTCAATAATGTCTCGTTCCGCGTGGCCCGCGGCGATAAAATCGCGTTCGTCGGAAAGACCGAGCAGGCTGCAACTGCTCTGTTCCAGATTCTGATGGGCGAGATGGAGCCGGATGCCGGTACGTTCAAGTGGGGCGTCTCCACCAGCCAGTCCTACTTCCCGAAGGACAATTCAGAATTCTTTAACGGTCACGAAGAATCCATGCTGGATTGGCTCGCGCCGTACTCTCAGACGGACACGCTGGAAACCACCCTGCGCAGTTTCCTCGGTAAGATGCTGTTTTCCGGCAACGACGTCTACAAGCCGGTCAACGTCCTCTCCGGCGGCGAGAAGGTGCGCTGCATGCTGGCTCGCATGATGCTGTTCGGCTCCAACGTATTGGTTGTCGATCAGCCGACCAACCACCTCGATCTGGAATCCATCACTGCTGTCAACAACGGTTTGATTGATTTTAAGGGCAATGTCCTGTTTGCTTCTCATGACCATGAGTTCGTACAGACCATCGCCAACCGCATCATCGAGCTGAACGACGAGGGCACATGGGATAAACAGTGCACCTATGATGAGTATCTGGAGCTGCGCGGAGATGTGGCGTCGCGGTGATGGGAGGATTTTTCGGAGTACAGACAGGAAACTAGCACGCACCCAAAATCGCCCCTGTGCAAGGGGAGATGGCGCAACTTGCTGCGTCAGAGGGGTTGTCTGCTGACAGTACGCCCTAATTTATCTCGTATCGTACAATCCCTCAGTCATTTATTTTCAATAAATGACAGCTCCCTTTACACAAAGGAGCTAAAGTCTGTAAGCTTTACTCCGATGACAGACGGAAAACAACACAAAAGAGGCCTCTGTACAAGCAAATCTTGTACGGAAGCCTCTCTTTTTATGCTTTTATGACACATCCTCAAACTGTGCGTTGTACAGATCCGCATAGAATCCATTCTTCGCCAGCAGTTCTTCATGCGTGCCCTGCTCCACAATGTCACCGTCCTTCATGACCAGAATCAAATCCGCATCACGAATGGTGGACAGTCGGTGCGCAATGACAAAGCTCGTGCGGCCCTTCATCAGGTTATTCATCGCCTGCTGAATCTGATGCTCGGTTCTCGTGTCTACCGAGCTGGTCGCCTCATCCAAAATCAGAATCGGGTTATCCGCCAAGATCGCGCGTGCAATCGTCAGCAGCTGCTTCTGACCCTGCGAGACGTTGCTCGCCTCTTCATTCAGCTCCATCTGATAGCCGCCCGGCAGAGTGCGGATAAAGTGATCGGCATGGGCTGCCTTTGCCGCCGCAATGACCTCTTCGTCCGTCGCATCCAGCCGTCCATAGCGGATGTTTTCCATGATCGTGCCCTTGAACAGCCATGTATCCTGCAAGACCATGCCGAAGCCCTCGCGCAGATCGGAGCGGTTAAACTGACGCACATTGTGTCCGTCCACCAGAATTTCGCCCGAATCCACATCATAGAAGCGCATCAGCAGCTTGACCATCGTGGTCTTTCCGGCACCGGTCGGGCCGACAATAGCCACCATCTCGCCCGGATCGACCTCACAGTTAAAGTCATTGATAATCGTCTTATCCGGATCATATCCGAACTTAACATGACGGAACGAAACCGCACCCTTGATATTCTCTGCGGAAACCGCATTCTCTACGGTCTGCTCCTCTTCCTCTTCATCAAGGAACTCAAACACACGCTCGGCTGCCGCCGCCATCGACTGAAGCATATTGGATACCTGCGACAGTTGGGTAATCGGCTGCGTAAAGTTCTTAACATACGAGATAAACGATACAATATCGCCAACCTGAATGACGCCCGCTGCCGCCAGCATCGAGCCGGACACCGCAACCGCAACATAGCCGAGGTTGCCGACGAACATCATAATCGGCTGCATCAGGCCGGACAGAAACTGCGACTTCCACGCCGAGCGGTACAGCTTGCCATTGGTCTCCGAGAACATCTTCAGCGTGTTCTCCTCCCGATTAAACGCCTTGATGACACTCTGTCCGGAGAACGTCTCCTCTACCTGACCGTTGATATCGCCCAGATACTTCTGCTGGTCGCGGAAGTACTTCTGGCTGAACTTGACGATGGTCAGCACAAAGAACGCCGACACCGGCAGGATAATCACCGCAATCAATGTCATCAGCGGCGAAATCGTCAGCATCATATACAGCACACCGAGGATCGTCGCCACGGACGTAATCAGCTGGGTCACACTCTGGTTCAAGCTCATGCTCAGCGTATCGACATCGTTCGTGATGCGGGAGAGCACCTCGCCGACGGTCTTTTTCTCAAAGTACTTCATCGGCATCCGGTTGATCTTTTCCACAATCTCCCGACGCATCCGATAGGCAATTTTCTGCGAAATACCCGTCATCAGCCAACCCTGCAGGAACTGGAATGCCGATGCAATCAGGTACAGCGCCAGCATAATCAAAACATAATGTCCGATCTTTCCGTAGTCCAATCCGCCGGTTCCGGCGACCTTTGCCGTCAGGCCGGTGTAAATCTCCGTAACGCCCTGACCCATAACCTTCGGACCGCGGATGTTAAAGATTGTGCTGCATACGGCGAAGATCAGAACAAAAATCAGTGCAATTTTATACGAGCCGATATAGGCCAACAGCTTTCCCAGCGTGCCCTTGAAGTCCTTTGCCTTTTCGGTCACCATGCCCGGAGGGCCGCCCGGTGGACCGTGACGACGCGGTCTGCGCGTTTCCTCTGCCATTATGCCTGACCTCCTTCCAAACCTAGCTCCTTCGCCGACAGTTGGCTGCGGGCGATTTCTTGATATGTCGTGCACGTCCGAAGCAGCTGCTCGTGCGTACCAATGCCGTCAATCCGTCCATCGTTGAGGACAATAATCTGATCCGCGTGAAGAATCGTCGAGATACGCTGTGCCACGATAATCACAACTGCGTCCTTAACGTTTTCATTCAGCGCACGGCGCAGTGCGGTGTCCGTCTTGTAGTCCAGCGCGGAGAACGAATCGTCAAACAGGAAAATTTTCGGCTGCTTGGCGATGGCGCGCGCAATCGAAAGACGCTGCTTCTGTCCGCCGGATACGTTCGAGCCGCCCTGTGCAATCGGGCTGTGGTAGTGATCCACCTTGCTGTCGATAAATTCGGTCGCCTGTGCAATTTCTGCCGCCTGCACCATCTGCTCATCGGTAATGTGGTCGCCGCCAAACTTCAGGTTGGACTCGATATCACCGGAAAACAGAATACCCTTCTGCGGGACATAGCCCAGCAGGGAGCGCAGGCTGCTCTGAGTCAGATCACGCACGTCGATGCCATCCACCAGAACGGCACCCTCGGTGACATCATAAAAACGCGGGATCAGGTTCAGCAGCGTCGTCTTGCCGCAGCCGGTCGAGCCGATAATCGCCGTCGTCTTGCCCGGCTGCGCCGTAAAGCTAATGTGCTCCAGCGCGTCGTGCTCGCCGCCCGGGAAGCGGAACGAAACATCGCGGAATTCCACCTCGCCACGTCCGTTTGTGTCGTCCTTGGCATCCGATGCATCGTGAATCGTCGGCTCGGTCTCCAGAACCTCCTGAATACGATCCGCCGCAACACCGGCACGCGGCAGCATGATGGAGATCATCGACATCATCATAAACGCCATGACAATCTGCATGACGTAGGTCAGAAACGCCGTCAGATCGCCGACCTGCATCAGACCGCTGTCGATGTTATGTGCGCCGAACCAGATAATCATACCGTTGACACAGTACATAATCAGCATCATCGACGGCATCATGAAGGTCATCACGCGGTTGGTAAACAACTGCGTCGATTTCAGCTCCAGATTGGCGACGTTAAATCGCGCTTCCTCGTGCTTTTCGCGGGAAAAGGCTCGAATCGGCATAATACCGGTCAGAATTTCGCGGCTGACACGGTTTACATTATCCACCAACGTCTGCATTTTCTTAAAGCGCGGCATTGCCAGCGACATCAGGCCGAACACCGTACCCATCGTTGCGCCGACCGCCACAATGATAATCCAGCCCAAACCGGTGTGCGTTGAAACGACCTTGAAAATGCCGCCGATGGCCAAAATCGGTGCATACAAAATCATACGCAGCAGGATAACCATAACCATCTGAATTTGCTGCACGTCGTTGGTACAACGCGTAATCAGCGATGCCGTCGAGAACTTGTTCACCTCTGCCGATGAATATGATACAACCTGCTGGAACACCTGCTGGCGCAAATCGCGACTGATGGACGCCGCCGTTCGGGACGCGAGCAGTCCGGCAAAAATCGCCACGACAATCATCAGCACCGACATCGCCAGCATTTTGCCGCCCGTCATAAACAGATAATTGCTCTGCATCGCATTGATGTCAACACCCTGATCGGTATATTCCTGCTGCACATACTGAATCGCAACCTGCGAGATCATCGTGTCGCTCATCGCACCCATGGCATCCACTGCTTTGTCACGGATCTGCATAATCTGCTTGTGCGACAGCTGTCCGGCCTGATACGCGCCGACCAACTGGCTGACATCGTGTTTTCCGCTCTGCTCCATCTGATACAGCAGCGCCTCCGGGGTGGCAAACGTATCATCCAGTTGATTCAGATCCTTGCCGCGGGCATCATCACGCCGATACACCCCCGCGGATGTATCAAACGTATAATGCGCATCCACCAGCTCTTGCTCCTCGTTTGTCATCAACAAGCGAACCGCATCCATACTTTCCGTGCGAATCTGATCCGGCGCCGTGTGTTCAATGCCATAGGACTGCAAGCCAACGTCCACGATGTCACTGGTGTAGGACGGCAGCGACAGATCACAATACGCCTGCACAACCAGCAGGGCAATAATCACGCACACACTGCCCAGATGCTTTCGCAAATATCCGAATAAGTGCTTCACTTGTCTCCTCCTCTCTCCGCTTCTTGTTGTTGCTTAAATCGCTGAACCTCCTGCTCCATCGCAGCCGTCAGCTGCCGCATGCTCTCCAGCAAATTTTCCATCTGCTGTTCTCCCATGCGGTAATATACATTATCATGAAAGGTCTTGCTGTCCTCGTAATGCTGCAGCAATGCTTCTCTGCCCTTGTTGGTCAGATCCACAAACGTGCTTCGCTTGCTATGTGGATCCACTGTGCGTTGTATCCAGCCCCGCTTTTCCAGCTGCTGCAGCTGCCGCGAAATCGCCGGACGCGTCACAAAGCAATTCTGTGCAATTTCGGAAGAGTAAATCCCCGGCGTCTCCGGATGTTCCTGTCGATACCGATAAATGCTGTCCATCACCGTGAAATCCATCCGCGACATCGTATGCTCAAACAGCGAGCTTACCAAATGCATTCGGCGGTGATCCAAACGAATTAGTTCCCGCATCGCCCGTGCGGCCTTCATGTCGTTGACCTCCACACGATTCACCTCACTTTCCAGCTTTTATTCACTGGTAGCAAGTATAGCGCAGATAGTTAACAAAGTCAACAGTTATCACTGTTAACTTTTTTGTCTTTTCTGTGAACTCCATGCGGGCAGATTGGGGAATATTCCTCATGGCAGGTAGTTGCACTTTTCAACAAATTACTTCCTTCATCTAACTAAAAAAATTGTACGCCTACATCAAGATTTATGCTAACTGTCATCCGACAATCCCAAAATTTATATCGCGACGCAACCCAGTGAAACGGTTGTGGCGCGAAGGAGCAAGACCACGAAGCAGCTGAGCCCTGCTGATGCCTCAGCGGAGCGGTACAAGCAAGTCTGCTTCGGCTACCCAACGTACACATGGAACATAAAAAGCTGCCGCCGTGAACCATAGTCCACAGCAGCAGCTTCCTATCGTGCGCATCTCGTAACGCGCTCTTATATATCTTATTCCTTATAATATGCATCAAATGCAGTCTGATACCCGCCGGTGATGCTGTCAATACCACCCTTATTCAGCGTATTGGCCTTCCACACTTCGCCCTTGCGGTTCAGTGTGAGCTTGACGGTTTTGGCGGAGTACTTCTTCTGGTATCCCTTTACTTCCTTCTTGAAGTTAGCGCGATAGTTTGCCTGAACTGCCTTGATGCTCGGCTTTTTGCTCTGCGCAAGATACCACTTGTTATAGCGATCCAGCGCTCGATAATGCACACGGCTCAGGTTCTGGTACTTGACCTTGACGCGTACTACGGCCTTCTTGCCGGTGACGTCCACCGACTTTACCTCATAGCTCAGATCCTTGTGGTACTTCTTCATCTGCGGCCAAAAGGCATTGATAATCGAATTTTTCTGAATTGCCACGTTCTTCTTCACAGCCTTCAGATCGTTCCTCTTCGTCGCGCTGTAGATGTTCTCCACCGTTTTTTGTACCTGCTTGTGCCGATTCACAGCCTGCGCCGGCATGGCAAATGACGTGAATATTCCCACCATCAGCGTCATCAGGATGCCAGTCAAAAGAATACGGTTCTTTTTCATGTTTCATTCCCCCAGTCTGCTGTCATTCCGACAGCGATTTTCTTACCGCGTGGTTTATATACTATGTATTTAATACGCCAGATCATACGTCAGCGTGTCATCGTGATCCACCCATTCCTGTACCGGAATGATGTCGTAGTGATCGTGATCCCGTCGAATCACTACCTGTTCGATTCCCGCGTTGATAATCTGTCGTTTACACATCGTGCACGAGTTCGCGTCCGGCATAATCTCGCCGGTTCGCGCATCCCGTCCCACCAGATACAGTGTCGAGCCGAGCATTTCCTCCCGTGACGCCGCAATAATCGCGTTGGCCTCCGCGTGCACGGAGCGGCAAAACTCATAATGCGTGCCGCGCGGGATGTTGTGTTCATCCCGAATGCAAACCTTGCGGTCAATACAATTGGCGCGTCCGCGCGGTGCGCCGTTGTATCCCGTGGATACAATCACATCGTTTTTGACGATAACCGCGCCAAAATTGCGCCGCAAGCAGGTGCCGCGCTCCAACGCAACCTGCGCCATATCCAGATAATAATTGTGCTTATCGCGCCGAGCCATCGCCGACACCTCCTCGTTGATTTCCATCCTCTTAGTTCAAAAAGTCCTTCAGCTTCTTGGAGCGGCTCGGATGACGCAGCTTACGCAGCGCCTTCGCCTCGATCTGGCGAATACGTTCGCGCGTTACGTTGAACTCCTTGCCGACTTCCTCCAGCGTGCGGGTGCGTCCGTCCTCAATGCCGAAGCGCAGACGCAGAACCTTTGCCTCACGCGGCGTCAGCGTCTGCAACACCTCCACCAGCTGCTCCTTGAGCAGGGTAAACGAAGCGGCCTCCGCCGGCTCCAGCGCCTCGTCATCCGGAATGAAGTCGCCCAGATGGCTGTCCTCTTCCTCGCCGATCGGGGTTTCCAGCGATACCGGCTCCTGTGCGATCTTCAGAATTTCACGCACACGCTCAACCGGCATTCCCATCTCTTCCGCAATCTCCTCCGGCTGCGGGTCATGTCCCAGCTCCTGAAGCAGCTGACGGGACACGCGGATAACCTTGTTGATGGTCTCCACCATGTGTACCGGAATACGGATGGTACGCGCCTGGTCAGCAATCGCACGGGTAATCGCCTGACGAATCCACCACGTCGCGTAGGTGGAGAACTTAAAGCCCTTGGTGCAGTCAAACTTCTCTACTGCCTTAATCAGACCCAGATTGCCCTCCTGAATCAGATCCAGGAACAACATACCGCGTCCGACATAGCGCTTGGCAATCGAGACAACCAGTCGCAGGTTGGCTTCTGCCAGACGGCGCTTGGCCTCTTCGTCGCCGTTTGCCATACGCTGCGCCAGCTCAATCTCTTCCTCCGGACTCAGCAGATCCACCTTGCCGATTTCCTTCAGATACATACGAACCGGATCATCAATTGCAAAGCCGTCCGCCATCGCGTCGGTGTCCGCAATCTCTTCCTCGGTGACCTCTTCTACATTGTCCTCCGAGAATTCCTCTTCGGTGTTGCTCAGTGCCGCAATCGCCTCTGCGCCGACGATGGTTACACCCGCCGCCTCCAGCTCACTATACAGCGTGTCCAGTTCTTCCGACTCTAGGTTGATATCCGACAGGGCATCCGACATCTCTTTGAGCGTCAGCTTGCCCTTTTTCTTGCCCAGCGCAAGGAGATCCTTAATGGCCTGTTCCTTCTTTGCATCGAGTTCCTGTGTCATTTCTTTATTTCCTCCAAATCCATGTTCTGTCAGTCCAACTGACCGGGATAGATTCATTTTGCCTCTTTTTTCTTTCGTTCCGCAAGGCGAAGCAGGCTGTCAGCGTCCTCCTGCGTCTGCATCGTTCGCTTGAGATATTCATTGTGCACGACCGCAACATAGTCGTGAATCGCCTTCTGCCGTGTCTCCATCGGCACCGGCTGCGCCAGCACATTGCCCAGATGATCCATCTGTCCCTCGGTCAGCTCCGCTTCCAGATGGGTCGTCGTGATGGGGTGTCCTTCCTCATATAATGTGCAGGCTTTTTGGTAAATCATGCCCAATAATTGGGATGAAAATTCCTCCGGCGCAATCGCCGCCCGGATTTCCGGAATCAGCGCGCCGTCCTGAAACATCAGCCGCAGCAGTCCTTCCTCCGCCAGTGCGGAGCGGACGTTTTCATAGCGGAGACTGCGATCCTTGGGCTGTGCCGTCGCCGCAGGTGTCTGTACCTCGCGGTGATACCGCTTGTTCTCCTGCCGTCGCTGCCGCGATTGCTCGCGCTTGACCTCCAGCGCAAAGCTCTGTGCGCTCACTCCGGCGGTCTTTGCCGCCCGCGCCGTGTACACCTCGCGCTCCACCGCATTGGTCAGCGACGCGACTTCCCGCGCCGCATCGCGCAGAAACAGCACGCGCGCATCGTCCTGCGTCAGGTCATATTTGTCCTGAATGGTTTGCAGGCGGTACATAATGTGGTTTTCCGACCGCTCAATCAGCTTTCGGAACGCCTCTGCGCCGTGCTCCCGAATAAATTCGTCTGGGTCTTTCGCGCCCGGAATGCGCAGTACTCGAACGGATAGTCCCGCCCGTCCGAGAATGTCAATCGCCCGCTGTGCCGCCTTCTGTCCCGCGCCGTCCGCGTCGTAACAGATGACGACGTTTTTGGTGTAGTGCGACATCAGCCGCGCCTGCTCCTCTGTCAGGGAGGTGCCCAGCGAAGCAACCGCGCTGTCAAAGCCCGCCTGCTGCAGAGCAATGACGTCCATATAGCCCTCTGCCAGCAGAAATTGCTCGCTTTTGGTCTTTTTCGCGACGTTAATCGCGAATAAATTGCGGCTTTTATTAAAAATCGTGGTCTCAGGGGAATTCAAATATTTCGGCTTACTGTCGTCCATAACGCGTCCGCCGAACGCAATCACATCGCCCCGAATGTCGATAATCGGGAACATCACGCGGTTGCGGAACTTATCATAATATGTACCCTTCTGGCTTCGGGCAATCAGTCCCGCCGCGAACAGCTCGTCCTTGCTGTACCCCTTCGCCGTCATCGCATCCAGCAGGGCGTGAAACGAATCCGGCGCATAGCCAAGGCCAAAGTTGTTCATGGTCTTTTTGCTCAGTGCGCGCTGCTGGAAATACCGCAGCGGTACTGCCCCCTGCGGGGCATGCAGCTGGGCGTAAAACCAGCGCGCCGCGTCCTTCATCAGGGCCAGCAGGCGCTCCCGCCGCTGCCGCTGTCCGTGGTCGGCGGTGTCCTGCGGTACTTCCATTCCGTATTGCCGCGCCAGATATTCCACGGCGTCGCGAAACTCCAGCCCCTCGATCTTCATAATAAACCGAATCGGCCCGCCGCCTGCGCCGCAGCCAAAGCAGTGAAAAATCTGCTTATCCGGCGCCACAGAAAACGAAGCCGTCTTTTCGTTGTGGAACGGACAGAGTCCAAAATAATTGCTGCCGCTCCGTTTGAGCTTCACATAGCGGGAAACCAAGTCAACAATGTCACAGCGCGCGTTCAGCTCATCCAAAAACCGCTGGTCAATTGCCATGTCTGTCCTTCCCTCCTATCCTGTCGCTCGTGCTATTTAATGTTCCAGCTCTTTGGAAGAAATAGCTCGGTATATTTCGCAATCGCATACCGGTCGGTCATACCGGCGATGTAATCGCAGACGATGCGCTTGTCGCCGTCGCGCTCCCGATTGACCCGGTAGTCCGCCGGAAGCTCGTCCACATGTGCAAGAAAATAGTCGAACAGCCCGCGCAGCACGACAGTTACCTTACTGGCGTCGCCGTTGGCCTGCCCGTACACGCTGTCAAACAGGTAGGTGCGCAGCGCCATCATCGCCTCATGTACCTCGTCGTACATGCCGACGTCGTGCTGCTCCTGTCCGTAGCGGATCATATCCGCCACCATCGTGTCAATCCGGTCGCCGTGGTTGTGTCCCAGCACCGCCAGTGCATCCGCCGGAAGCTGCTGCTCCACTAAAATACCCGCTCGAATCGCATCGTCAATGTCGTGGTTGATATACGCAATGCGGTCGGCGTAGTGCACAACGCGTCCCTCCAGCGTCTCCGCATGGCGAGTGCCCGTGTGGCACACAATGCCGTTGCGCACCTCCCACGACAGGTTGAGTCCCTCTCCGCCGCGTTCCAAACAGTCCACCACGCGCAGGCTCTGCTCATTATGACGGAACGTGCACAGCTCGTTGAGCACCCGCTCGCCGGTATGACCGAACGGCGTGTGTCCCAGATCGTGTCCCAGCGCAATCGCCTCGGTCAGATCCTCGTTGAGCCGCAGGCTGCGCGCAATCGTCCGCGCAATCTGCGTGACCTCCAGCGTGTGCGTCAGCCGGTCGCGGTAGTGGTCGCCCTCCGGCGAGATAAAGACCTGCGTCTTGTGGCTCAGCCGCCGGAAGGTTTTTGTGTGAATAATGCGGTCCCGATCCCGCTGGAAGCAGGTTCGGTGGGGACAGGGTTCAATGGGACGGATACGCCCGCGGCTGTTGACCGCCAGCGCCGCCTGCGGACACAGCATGTCCTTTTCGCGCTGTTCCAGCATTTCACGCGTGGTCTGCATCGCATCCCCTCCTTTGGGAGAAACCCCTCTATTAGTATAATACGCAGTCAAGAGGTGAATTCCTCTTTTTTCGCGTAAAATCAAAAAAAAATTTTTATTCGGACACTTTTCGTCCCATAAAGCGGCTTTCGACATATTCTGCCGTCACCGTTCCCGCCGTTGCGTCCATCAGCGCCTGATTCAGCTCGTCCTCGCGTCCCTCCGGCAGAGCGACGGTCAGCGTCACATCCGCGCCGTATTCAATATCATCCACCGTCGCGTCGTGCTCCGGCAGCAGCTTTTGAATCGCATCGTGCATGTTGTACGGACAGCTGAGCAGCATCAGCGAATAGCGGTCCATCTGCGCGATGCCCGCCGCCGCCAGTGCAATCTGTGCGCCCTTGGTGTATGCCCGCGCCAGTCCGCCCGTTCCCAGCAGCACACCGCCGAAATATCGCGTGACCACGCAGACGGCGTTGGTTACACCGGCATGGCGCAGCACCTCCAAAATCGGCATGCCCGCCGTGCCCTGCGGCTCGCCGTCGTCCGAATAGCGCATATAATTGCCCTCTCGAATAATGTAGGCATAGCAATGATGCTTGGAGTCGCGGTACTTTGCCTTGACCTCATTGAGCCGCGCCACCGCCTCTTCCTGCGTTTCTACGCGGTAAATATCGCCGATAAATTTGGATTTTTTCTCTTCAAAGCGATCGGTTCCGTGCTCTTCATACGGAACCAGATAGCTGTTTTCACTCATCTGCTGTCACCTCATATTCCCGAAGCTGACCATACAGCTTGTCATCGCACTCGATATCCACACGCGTGCCGCCGGCCTCATACTCCGTCGCAAATACCTTGGCCTCCTGATGGATCACATCCAGCCGATAGCCCTGGTCATACGGAATGAGCAGCATGACGCGGTGCTTACCGCGTCCGAGCGCCTCCTCAATGGCGGCTTTCAGCTCATCCATGCCGCGCCCGTACTTCGCCGAAATTGCAACGACACCGGTCCCGTTTGGAATCAGGTCGGGGTTGTCGCATTTGTCCGCCTTGTTGCAGACCAAAATCTGCGGAATCGCACCGGCATCCAGCTGGTTGACTACTTTATCAACGGTCTCCGCCTGCTCACGCCAATCCTCGCGCGAGATATCCACCACGTGCAGCAGCACATCGGCATACGCCAGCTCCTCCAGCGTCGCCTTAAACGCCGACACCAGATGATGCGGCAGCTTGCGGATAAATCCAACGGTGTCTGACAGCAAAATCTCCTGCGTATCCGAAATACGCAGCTTACGCGTCGTCGGGTCCAGCGTGTCAAACAGCCGGTCGTTCGCCTCAATATCCGATTCCGTCAGCGTATTTAATAAGGTGGACTTGCCCGCGTTGGTATAGCCGATAATCGCCACCAGCGGAATCTCTGCCTTTTTGCGGCGGCGGCGCTGTACCGCACGCACCTTGCGCACATCCTCCAAATCGCGTCGCAGACGGTCGATCCGACGTCGAATGTGTCGGCGGTCGGTCTCCAGCTGTGTCTCGCCCGGGCCGCGCGTGCCAATGCCGCCGCCCAGACGGGACAGCGACTTGCCCATGCCTGCCAGACGCGGCAGAATATATTGATACTGTGCCAGTTCCACTTGCAGCTTGCCCTCACCGGTGCGGGCGCGCTGCGCAAAAATATCTAAAATGAGCATACTTCGGTCGAGAATTGTTCGTCCGGTCATTTCCTCCAGCGTCCGCATCTGCGACGGGGAAAGCTCATTGTCAAACACGATGAGCGAGGCGTCATTATTGCGTGCCGTCTCAATCAGCTCCTGCACCTTGCCTTCGCCAAGGAAGGTGCGCGCATCTGGCGCCGCACGGTTTTGCAGAACCTTGGCGACACATTCGCCGCCCGCCGTCTTGAGCAGCTCCTCCAGCTCGTCCAGTGATTCCCAGCTCGCGTCCTCCTCTGTCGTGAATACATTGGCATGCAGTCCGACGAGTACCGCGCGCTCCTGCTCCTCTCGGTTTTTCTCCCACGGAGTCATAATTTCCGCACCCCCTCAAAAAGAGTATTCCAGTTTAGTATATCATTTTTTGCGTGGGTGTTCCAGAGGAAGCGAGAAATTTATGTGGGATTATTGCTGGAAGGGTTTCAAAATTTTATCTCTGCTCTCAAAGTAAACCTTACAGTCTTTCGCTCCCTTGTGTAAACGGGCCGCGTCATGCCAGTGGCATGTGAGCGAAGCGAAAGCGGGATGGCAATTCCTCTGCAACTGACTGAGGGATTGTACGCTAACAAATAGATAAGAGTTCACCGGCAGCAATATATCGCGACGCAACCCAGCGTAGCGGTTGTGGCGCGAAGGAGCAAGACCACGAAGCGATCTGTTCATTTACTTGTTATCTACCTGTCTGTACTCAAAGAAAATCTTATATTTTTCAAATTCCAAACCAGCGAAGCGTTTGGAATTTGAGGAGCGAGGCAATGGAGCGGTCGAGCTGTGCCGATACTTCGGCACAGGGAGGTAGCGGAATTCGCCGATGCGACAGCTGATGCCTCAGCGTGGCGATGTAGCGCAGTGCGTCGCAGCGAGGTCAGCGGACAACCCCTCTGACGCAGCAAGCTGCGCCATCTCCCCTTGCACAGGGGCGATATTGGTATATGCCATTTACCTGTCTATCCTCAGAGTAAATCTTACTATATCGCGAAGCGACCGCGTAGTGCGCGTCGAGCGACCGCGACATACAAAAAGAGGCCGCGGCAATCGCCGCAGCCTCTTAATCTCTCGCTTACTTGTCCAGATTAAATCTCTTCTTAAAGCGGTCAACGCGTCCGCCAGTATCTACAAGCTTCTGCTTACCGGTAAAGAACGGATGGCACTTGGAACAAATCTCGACAGAGATATTCTCCTTCGTAGAAGACGTTTCATAAACCGCGCCGCAAGCACAACGGATCGTCGTCGGTACGTACTTCGGATGGATTCCTTCCTTCATTCTTATTTCACCTCTTTCCGCATAAGCCTTACAGTCATGAAATCATAATACCACACCAAACCGGCAAATGCAAGATAAATTTTCATACAATCGACATTTTCTTTTCCGACGTCTGACCACTGTCGATTTTCCCTTATGACAGCTGTACAATTCCGCCCGTTTGCAGGAAATATAGCACACATCCGGCCACCGGGCGGTCAAACACCAGCTCCACCGCCCGCCGATAGGCGTCCAGCTGCGGGCGATATCGCCCCGCCCGCTCCTGCTCCATCCCCAGACGAACGCGGTCGGTCTTGAAGTCCACGATCACATACCCCTCCGGCGTGGCAAACAGACAGTCCACGACGCCCTGAAGCAGCACTTCCTCTTCTGGCATCTCCGCCGCCTCCGGCAGATAGTCCCGCGCCGGAACCAGCACGGAGAACTTAAACTCCCGCCGCAGCTCGTCCGACTGCCGCATCTGCCACATCAATTCGGAGTCAAAGAAGCGCCCAATCCGCATCAGTGAAATACACTCTGCCTGCTCTTCGCTCAGAATGTGCTTGTCCCGCAGACGGTCTAGCTCGCGCTCACGTCCCTCTTCCGTTGCGCACGCGTCAAAATCACAGAACTGCAAAAACAGATGGTGCGCCGTGCCAACCTGCGCCGGCGTCATCGGACGCTCGCCGCGCACAAAGCAGGGACGTCGCAGCGGCTCCGGCAGACGCTTGGGCTTTGGTGTGCCCTCTCCTGCTTCCTCCGCCCGAAAACTTCCCGCAATGGCGGTCGCCGTCAGCTTGGACGGCAGATTCGCCAGCGCTTCCGCCGGATAAGGTACCAGCTCCGGCACGGTAAATGTTTCCTCCGGCATGGACGCAAAGCGTACCGGCTCGGCGGCAACCTCCTGCCCAATCTGCGTGTACGGAATTTGGAACACCCGCCAGCCGTCGTCCCCGTGCACGGTCATCGGCGGCGGCGACACGCACGCCGCCCGCAGCAGCTCCCCGCTCGGGCAGCGCAGTAGCGCCGTACCCAGCCACGTACTATATTGGTTTGCTGCACGCAGCGCATACGCCGGAATATGCTCCAGCGACGCCAGTATCTCCCACCGGCGCACCGCCCGCGTCACGTTGTCAAACGATGCAGTTACAATCAGCTTTTCCTTCGCTCGCGTCATGCCGACATACAGCACGCGCAGCTCTTCGCTGACGTTTTCGTCGCGCAGACGGCACGCCAGCGCCAGTCGATCCACGCCGTCATATTGCAGCCCGCGCTCTGTATCAAAGCACTTCATCGCGATGCCCAGCTGCTCATGCAGCAGCACCGGACGGGTCAAATCCGTCTCATTAAACCGTTTGCCGCAGTCCGCAAGCAGGACAATCGGGAATTCCAAGCCCTTGGATTTGTGAATTGTCATGATGCGCACGGCGTCGGACACGCTGCCGCCGCCCGTGATATTCAGTCCCTTTCCCTGCTCCCGCAGGTCGCGCATGGCGCGCACAAACGCAAACAACCCGCGGCTCACGCCCGCTTCAAACTGTGCCGCCCGTTCCAGCAGCACGGTCAGATTGCGCTGGCGGTTCTTTCCGCCCGGCATCGCGCCGTAAATCGCCATTGCATCCGTCTCGTTCAGCAGCATCCACAGCAGCTGATGCACGGTCAGATCCGCCGCCCGCATCCGCCAGTCATCCAGCCTATCGCAAAATGTCCGGACATCCTCCCGCTCCTGTGCCGCCGCGCGCAATGCCGTATAAAAATCGCCGTCCTTCTGCACCAGACGGATTTCCGCCAGATCCTCTTCAGAAAATCCGACAAGCGGCGAGCGCAGCACCGCAAGCAGCGGCAGATCCTGATGCGGATTGTCCAGCGTTTCCAGCAGCGACAGCGCCGTCAGCACCTCCGGTGCGCCCAGGATTTCGTCCTCCGTGTCACTGCTCGCCGTAATCGCGTAGCGCTGCAATGCGCTCTGGTAGATCGGCAGGCGCATACTCACCGACCGCATCAAAATGACAAAATCCCCCGGACGGCAGGGGCGCAGCTGCCGCGTCTCTTTGTCCGTCACGCGAAAGCCGCGGTCCAGCATCTGCCGAATTTTCTGCGCACAGAAATCCGCCTCCAGCTGAATGCGCTCCGGCGCATCCTCCTCGTCCGATCCCGTTTCCAGCAGACACAGCTCTGTCCGGTAATCCTCGCCGGAGTCCAAGTATACTGCCCCCGGATGCAGCGCTTCCCGGTCGGTATATGCCAAATCGCCCAGTCCCTCGCTCATCACCTGCTCAAACAGCGTGTTGACGCTCGTGAGCACCTCCGGTCGGGAGCGGAAATTTTTCGACAGCACAATGCGGCGCGGCGCGCCGTCTGTCACGTCCTCCGCATCGCGATACTGCTTATATTTCTGCAGGAAAATCGCCGGGTTCGCCTGACGGAAGCGATAAATGCTCTGCTTGACGTCGCCGACCATAAAGATATTGCTCTCGTCCTCGCTCACGGCGCGAAAAATCGCGTCCTGTACCGCGTTGGTGTCCTGATACTCGTCCACCATGATCTCGGTAAAATGCAGCTCCTTCGCCAGCGGCGTTGGCTGTCCGTCCTCCTGCACCAAGAGCTGAAGCGCATAATGCTCCAAATCATTGAAATCCAACACGGATCTCCGCCATTTTTCCTCTGCAAACGCGGTGGAAAACGCCTGCACCGTGTCACACAGCGCACGCACCGCCGGCGCCATCCGCGCCTGATCCTCCCGAATCTCCGCTTCGGTCAGACACAGCACCTTTTCGCTCATGTCCTTGGACAGCTCTTTCCAGCCCTCGCGCATCTGCTTGAGCCGGTCGAGAAAATCCGGATCGGGATAGCCGCGCACCGCACTCAGCCGCGCGCGCGACGCACACAGCTTGCGGCACTGCTCCACCGCCGCATCCCACGCACCGTCCACCAGCAAGGTCAGCAGCGCCATCGCTTCGGTGCGATCCGCCAAAAACGCCGGTTCATACTTTTCCAGCACGTCCGGCAGTCCCTGCATCTCGTCCAGCGCACCGTCCAGCAGAGCGATACCGTAGCGCGTCATCTCCTCCGCCCGCTGCTGCAGCTGGACCCCCCACGCCGTATCCACAAAGCGGTCAAACGGCGTTTCATAGCTGTCGCGATACTGCTCCAGCTGCCGCTGCGGATTCGGTGAGCACTGCATCGTGTGGAAGGTTTCCAATATCACCTCGCTCAGTTTGCGGTCGTCTCGTCCCGCGCCCATTACATCCGCCAGCAGGGCAAAGCCCGCGTCGTCCGCCGCATAGCGCCGTTCCAACACGTCCTCCAGCACTTCGGCCTGAATGGATTCGATCTGGCTCTCGTCCGCCATGCCGAATTCCGGCGTCAGCCCCAGCTCATAATAGTGCTCCCGCAGCAGCGACATGCAAAATGCATGTACGGTAGTAATCGACGCGCGGTGCACCAGCATCAGTTGCCGCCGCAGCGCCGCATTATTTGGCTGTTTTGCCGCCAGCGCCGTCAGCGCGTCCGCAATCTTACCGCGCATCTCGCTCGCCGCTGCCCGCGTATACGTCACAATCAGAAAGGAGTCGATGTCACACGGGTGCTCTGGATCGGTAATGCGCTGCAGTACGCGCTCGACCAGCACCGCCGTCTTGCCGGAGCCCGCCGCCGCGGAAACCAGCAGCGTGCCGCCTCGGTTGGCGATGACGGCCTGCTGTTGTTCAGTCCAGTTTGTGCTCACTGCTTTCCCTCCTGTTCCATCGCGTCCCAAATCTGTTGAGTCGGTCGGTGATACGCCGGACGGTTTTCGTCGCCCAAGCTCTCGTCATACTGACACACCGCCGCATACGGACACCATGTGCACGCCGTTTCCTGCTTGCTTTTGATAATCGGGCGCGCTTCCACGTCACCGTCCAGCATCTCGCGTCCCATTTGGCTCAGCGTCTTTTGAATATGGCGGTACAGCTTGCCCATCTGCTCCATCGACGCCAAGCTGTTGCGTGCCGAGGATTTCCACGAAAAATCCTTTTTCATGCCGACCGGCAGGAATTTTCCGTCTCCGGTGAGACTGTGCTCCATCGCCTGTAAAATCTCCGCATCGTCCAGCAGCAAGCCCGAGCGGCGCAGCAGCTTCTGCCGCATGCTGTTCAGCTCGGTCTCCGATGTTCCGCGCGGCGCACTGACCACCGCTTCCTTAATCGGGACATACAGCGCTCCGGCAGGTACAATCCGGTCAAACTCCTGCGCCAGACGGCGGCGATAATAGTCACTGCCCTCATCCTGAATCGCAAACAGATAGATCATCAGCTGCATATTCAGGCCGTACCACAGGTCGGACAGGTCAAATTTCTTCGTGCCGCTCTTGTAATCCATCACGCGGATGTACAGGCATCGATCCTTGATATAGCCGTCCACACGGTCGACCTTTCCTGCCAGCTCCAGCTGTCCTTTCTCGTCCTCCATGACGATAGACGGCAGATCGCCGTGCGGCGAAAAGTCCAGCTCAAAATCCAGCGGGCGGAAGTCCGAGCACGCCAGCTCGTCCAGCAAATTCTCCAGAATGCGATCCAGCGTTTTAGTCAGGCGGCGGAACAGATAGCGAAACCTCTCGGAATGCTGCTGCATCCCGCCCAGATAGGTTTCCACATATTCCTCCGTCCATCGCTTTGCCGAGGCGCGCACATCCGCCTGCGCCGCGCCCTGCCACTCGCCGTCCTTCAAAATGTCACGCAACACATGCTCCAATACATAATGCAGGAACGTGCCGCTCTCCGGCGCGTCAAAGTCTGCCCGCCGCCGCTCCTTGGCGTTCAATCCGTAGCGCAGAAAATAGGCAAACCGGCAGCGCGAAAACGCGTCCAATCGTGACGCCGTCAGACGAATTTTTTCACCGTACAGGCCGTGAATGGTCTGCTTTTTTTGCAGCGGGCCGCGTTGTACACGCGTCACGCCGTGCGGTACCTTGCCGTCCCGCTGCTTCAGCGCCGCCTGCGCCGCCGGAGAACGGTCGCCGCCGTAGGCGCGGCACGCCAGCTCCAGCCGCGGACGCTCCGCTTCCAGACGATATCGCCCGTCCAGCTCCGCTTCCCGTGTCTCCGGCACGCCGGACAGGAGGGCACGCACACTGCCGATCAGATACGACGGGCGCAGCTCGCCGTCCGTGTCGTTGCTCATCCATGACAGCAGAAGCGTTTGAGAGGCGGACGCAAACACGCGGTAAATCGCACTGTTTTCCCGCGCTAAACGATCGTCGCCGATCTCCAGTTCGATCTCCAGTCCGAGAAGCTCATTGCGCTCCCGGTCGGTCAGAATGCCGCCGCCTGTGCCCGTCGAGGGCAAGACACCGTCGTTGACACCCAGCACAATCAAGTGCGGGATGCCCGTCCGGCACACGCGGTCAATCGAGCCGCAGGTCACACGGTCAAGCGACACCGGAATCGTGCCGACGTCATACTCCGACAGCACCATGCGCAGCAGCGTCACGAACACCTCCGTGCTCATCTCCGCCTGTCCCTGCACCCACGCCAGCTGTTCCATCGCCTCCATCAGGATGTCCCACAGCTGACGGTATTCCTCCGCCGTTTGCAGCCGTCCGGCCTCTTCCTGCGCCTGTGCCCGCTGCTCCATGCGCTCCGGCGCACCGATTTCCTCCAGAAAATCCATCAGCGCGCGCACATATTTCGTCGCCGTCTGCGCCTCGCTCAGCGCCTGCTCCAGCGCTTCCAGCGGAGCGACAACCCGCGCGCGCAGCTCGTTCAGCTGTGTCAGCAGGGTGGTTTCCTGCTCGTTCATCACGCCCTGAAACCGCAGCGGATTGCCCTTCCACTCCTGCTTCCATCCGCTGCCGCGAATGCGCCGGAAGTCCGCATAGTTTTCCAAAATGTCGCACTCGTCCGGTGTGACGTTGGCAAAGCCGGTCTTGAGGTACGAAAACATGTCCTCATATCGCCATCCGCCCGTCACCGTGCGCAGTGCGCTCGTCACAAGCGCCAGTACCGGCTTTTGCAGGATATCGTGCTTCTCGCTCAAAAACACCGGTATGTCGTACTGGGCAAACACCAGCTCCAGCATGGCGGCATACGGCGCAAAGTCCCGCGCCGTCACAACGAAATCCCGCCGCCGTGCGTCGGTCTCGCGCATCGTTTTGCGGATATACGCCGCCGCATATTCGCATTCGCTGTAGCGGTCGCCCGCTCCGTGCAGAAACACACTGCTCTGGTCGCTGGACACAGGTTTCCGCTGGCTTTGCAGGGCGTATTGCTCCAGCACCGCCAGATCCTGCGGCTTTTCGATTCGACATGCGCCAAAGTCGCGCAGCTCCACGATTTTTCCCGCGCGGGAGGCCGCCGCCCGCAAACGCGCCATCGCGTGCATACACTCCGGAAACAGCTCCGGCTGCTGACTGTCACCCGTCAGTGTCACCACCAGCGGGACACCGTGTCCCATCATCCACGTCAGGATATCCAGCTCCTGCCGGTTGAAGTTGTCAAATCCGTCCAGATACACATCTGCCGCGTCAAATAATGTCGTCTGCGGCAAACGCTCCCGCACTCGCGTCAGCTCGTCCTGCGGGTCGGGCAGCTCTTCCTCCGTGATGCTCTTATAGACCATGCTGATCTGCGCCAAATCCGTCAGCTTGCCGCGCAGCATTCCCTCGGCATCCTCCGAAGCGCGCAGCAAATCCTCCGGTGCGACCGATGCACATTTCAGCTCGTCCACGACGCCTAACAGGTCCTTGAGTACCTCAGGCCGCCGTCCCGCGCCCTGATACCGGCATAACTGAGAGGACGTCCGCTGTACCGCTGCATACAACACCATCAGTCGTCCCGCCGGGGTCAGGCTCTGGTCCGCCAGACCGCCCGCCTCGGAAAAAACACGGTTCGCCACACGCCGAAACGTCAGCACCTCCGCCGATGCCGCGCCGCGATTGTCCGTCGCCTTCGCCAGCATGCGTTCGTAATCGTGCGACGCCAGCTCCGGGACAATCAAAATCTGCCGCCTGCCGCCGCATTTCACCTGCTCGGCAATGTGTTCGAGAATCGCGGTCGTCTTGCCGCTTCCCGCCCGTCCTGTCCACAGCTTCACGGGGTGTCCTCCTTCTGCTCCTGTTCCCAGTCCTTGCTCCAAAAATACGTGCCGTCGCCGCACAGCGCGCCGCATTCCGTGCAGTACATCTGATAAATCAAGCCATATCCGCTTTCTTCCACTGTGATTTCTCCCTCCGGTTGAAAAAAGCTGCGATCTTTGTCGCTGACTGCCGTGATAATTACCTGCTGCGTTCCGCTGCCGCAGGATCGGCACGCTGCCATTTGCAGCTCGCTGATTGCATAGTGCTGCGCTTCGCCGTCCGCATGGTGGGCATCCACATGCTCGTCAAACAGCACGATTTCCTCGCCGCAAACCGAACAGGTCGCCCACAAATAGCCATTCTCCGGATGCCGAAAGACATGAAATGCATTGCGGCCGCAGGTACAGCGCAGCTTGCTGCGGATACAATTTTCCGGCTCTACCGAGCTGCGGACTGGCTGCACATAGGCCAGCAGACGCTTCGGCAGCAGCATCCGCTGCTCCTCATTCCACACGATTTTCTCCGGCTGATATTCCCGTCGCAGCACCTTCCACACCAATACATCGCACAGCAGGCCGTGTACCTTGCTCGCCAAGCGAAGCAGCACAAGTAGCGTCACTCCCAGCAGCACCGCAATCGACCACCGCGAGAGCCTGACCGCTTCATACGCTCCACCGCCTGCGCCCATCACCAGCAGCGCCGTCAAGCCCGCATAGAGGAATTCCCATAGTAGAATACTACGATAGTCCTTCGCGCCCCATGGAACAAGGCCGAGTAAAATTCGCCCTTCCTTCTTACAGCGAGTTGCTATCTTATTATATAAATCCGCCCGCAGGGCACGATCCTCCTGTCGCTGCCGCATCATCCGAATATTGTCCTGATATTCATCCAGGCTATCCAATACAATCTCTTTTTCCGCCAAAAAGCGGTTCATTTTTTTGGATATGCGCTTTTTCTTCACGCGTGTCACCTCACAAACAGTGTACTCAGTATAGCACACCAGAGCGGCAAGGAACAGTTTTTTACACACGGATCTGTTTGTTCACAGTTTGTTTTTGTTTTTTTCACATCTTCTACGCACAGCCTACCAAATCCCATCACAAGTACACAGTATGATAAATCCAGAACAGGAAAGCAAGGACCGGCAGTCATCCCATACCTCTGCCGACGCAGTAACTTCCTACCTGCAATATCCACTGCTTTTCTGTCGTCATCCTAATATTTTTATTTCTCTTTTCATTTTCATCCTTCAAAAGAATGCAGAGCCTTCCGCTCTGCATTCTTTTTTTCACTCACCCATGCATCGTCACAATTTGTTTGCATTTTTGTTACAGCATCGTTCCAATTCTGTCCTACTTATTTCATAGAATCCTGATATTCTAATAACACGAAAGAAAATACACCATCCACTAACTGTTCTGTCGGCGATCCTGACCGCACACCCCGCGGTCAGGATCGCCGACAGACAGACTAGCTTTCCCTCCTGCATAACGATGCAGTTTCTATATTTCATAAATTTCTTTTATCTTCTTTCTTTTTTATTACCCTTAATTCTATTATTTTCCTAAAAAGAACAGGTGCTGTACGCCAATTGACAGCACCTGTTCTTTTATATCTCCATGCGCTGTTATCTTTTTCTCACCTGCGCAATAGCCGGTCACAATTCTTTTTTATTTCTTATACGATCTGTTTTCTTTTTGGTAGGTATTTCTTCATATTCTTCTGGTAATATAAAACCATCAAAAGATAATACTTCCTATATTACTTTTCATATCCTTTCTTTTTCTTTCTTTATTCCAAATTTGAAGGCAAGACAGACGGTTCTTTCCCACCGTCTGTCTTTTCTTTTTGTGGGAAAGGAAAGCGCAAGCCATTTAACTACCCGTTTTCAGAGAAAATCTTACAGTATATCGCGACGCAACCCAGCGAAGCGGTTGTGGCGTGAAAGAGCAAGACCACGGAGCGGCTGAGCCATGCCGACGCCTCGGCGTGGCGATGTAGCGCAGTGCGTCGCAGCGATGCCTTCGGCTCCGGTGGAGGCATCGAGTTCTCTGCAAAACAAAAGAACCAACCATAACTGGTTGGTTCTAATCTGGAGCGGATGACGAGGCTCGAACTCGCTATCATACCCTAAAAAATCTTCGATTTTTCAGGGAACCCATACCTCAATTTTATCCGCTTTCAGCGGGCGGTGGAGGCAGCGAGTTCTTGACATAACAAAAGAACCAACCATAACTGGTTGGTTCTAATCTGGAGCGGATGACGAGGCTCGAACTCGCTACCTCCACCTTGGCAAGGTGGCGCTCTACCAGATGAGCTACATCCGCATATATGGTGCCTCCGGGCGGAATCGAACCACCGACACGGGGATTTTCAGTCCCCTGCTCTACCAACTGAGCTACAGAGGCAAAGGCAAAGCATATGAGCAATACCCTTTGCAATATTTGCTCTCTTGCAAAGCGCTTATTCAGTATATCGAAAGTTTCGACAGAAGTCAAGCACTTTTTTCATTTTTTGAAATTCTTTTTTCTATCTCTTTCTAACATAAAAAGCAGGGACTCCGTTCGGGGTCCCTGCTTCTGTGATATTGGGGGATTACTGAATTTCCAGACGTCTCGACGCCGGAGTGACTTCCACTCTCTTCGGCAAATTCAGTGACAGAACACCGTTTTCATACGATGCTGCAATCTTATCTGCATCAATCTGCGAAATATCAAAGCTGCGGCTGTAGGAGCCATAGTACCGCTCCCGGCGCAGATAGCTGCTCTGCTCCTTTTCTTCGCCCTCCTTGTTTTCCTCACTCTCGCCGGAATGGCTGGCCTGAATCGTCAGGCGGTCGCCATCGATGTCAATCTGAATATCTTCTTTATTAAATCCCGGAAGCTCTGCCTCCAGTACGTAGCTATCACCAGTATCTTTAATATCAGTGCTGAATGCGCGGAGCGAAGAACCTCCGAAAAAGTCTCTTGCCATCTGATCCATTTCAGCAAACGGGTTCATCATACTTCTGTTCAAAGGCATCATGTTCAACATAATCAATTCCTCCTTGCCTTTTGGTCTCCTGAGGCTCTCACCTCATTTGACCCTCTCTTTTGTTTACGCTTATATAATAACCCGCAATTATGAAGAAATATCACTATTTTTATGAACATTTTATGAAATTTTAGCACTCTTGCTTGTAGAGTGCTAAAAACAACATTTTCTACAATTCCTCCTGTTTTCCGCCGCCCGTTCCCGTCAATTTTCTTTTTATTTCCGCACACGTGTATAACATATTTCTTTTATACATTATGCTGACAGCCATGCGCCAAACAGCATGATGACAAGCGCCACAAAAAATGCTGCCGAAGGCATGTCTTGAAATAAAATCAGAGATAGCAGCGTGCCAATAAACGGCGCTACCGCATAATAGGCACTGGTTTTTGCCGCGCCCAAAATACGCTGGGCATACACATAAAAGAAAATACTCATGCCATACGCTATCGCGCCGACTGCCATAACAGCAAACACACTCCATACGGATGTCAAGCGCTCGCCCAAAAAACAAAATCCGATGACCAACGAACCGCCGCCCGAGCCGATGCCCTTGAGCAGTACAATCTCCATCGGGTCCTTGGATGACACCCTTCTTGTACAGTTATTTTCCAACCCCCAGCACACACACGCCAGCAAAACCAGCAGCGAGCCATAGGAAAAGGATACGCTCGACATATCTTCAAACGAAAGAATCAAGCACGAAAGTGTAATGCAGGCAATACCGAGCCACAGTCTATGGCTGATACTCTCGTGAAATACAATCCATGCGATAAGTGCCGTCGCGACAATCTCAAAATTGTTCAGCAGCGAGGCATTGGCCGCCGTCGTGCCCATCAGGCCCCACAGCAGGCAAATCGGCGCCGCGATATCCAGCACAATCATCATCACGGTATACGGAAGCTCCGCCCGTGTCAGACGCATCTCCGACGTGCTGCCGCGCGCCTTGCGCAGCAATGCAATGACAAGCATGCTCAATCCCGCGCCGACATATAAAAAGCCCGCCATAATCGTCGCCGGCATTTCATTCAACAATAATTTGGAGCAGGGCGAATTGATCGCATACAGTGCCGCCGCCAGCAACGCAAACGCAATGCCCTTTCCCGTCTTGCTCTTGGAATCCATTGTTCTCTCTCCTTGCAACTCCGCACAGCATACCGTATACTGTGTATGTTACGGAACATCCTGTTCATTTCCAGTATGCACGGTTTTTGTGCCGGACGCAACAAACAGATTACGGCAGATGTTCGTTACGGAACAAATCTGCAATTTTGTACGGTGGTGATTACCATGGATCGACGGCAGCAAAAAACACGAGAAGCGATTTTCGCTGCCCTCTCTCTGCTTCTGCAAGCCAAGCGTTATGAACAAATTACCGTCCAGAACATTCTGGACACGGCAAACATCGGGCGCAGTACGTTTTATGCGCATTTTGAAACCAAGGACGAACTGCTGCACTCACTGTGCAGTCAAATTTTCGAACACATTTTTTCGGATGAGCTGATGGGCGAGACAACGCACGATTTCTCCCATGGTCACGCCGGTCTGTCACAACAGCTGACCCACCTGCTCTATCATCTGCGCGACCAGCAGAAAATTGTCGGCAATGTGTTATCCGGCGAAAGCCGTGAGATTTTCCTGCACTATTTTACGACGTATCTCTCCACGCTGTTCTCTCAGCACGTCGCGCCGATTCCCGGCGTCCCGCAGGAATATACTCTGCATCACTATGTATTCAACTTTGCCGAAACAGTCATCTGGTGGTTTCAATCCGGCATGCGCTATTCTCCGGAGGAAATGGTAGGATTTTATCAAGTGACGGCGATGTGAAAAAAGGGTCTGTTGCAAAATACGCAACAGACCCTTTCCTCTTTACTTCTTCGTAAAATAATCCCGCATGATTTGCAGCGTCCGCTCCAAATCCTCCTTCGTATGCGCCATGGACAGGAACACCGCTTCAAACTGTGCCGGTGCCAGATAGATGCCATGATTAATCATGTAATTGCAGTAATCCGCATACGCCTTGGTGTCCGACGTCTTTGCGCTGTCGTAGTCCGCCACACTTTGGTCAGTGAAGAACAGACTTCCGATCGAGCCGATATGGTTAACCTGCCATGGATATCCCGCGTCGCGCACGGTCTGCTGGATCTCACCGAAGAACCAGTCTCCCAGCGCATTCAGACGGTCATACTCCTCCGGATGCTCGTTCAGATAGCCCAGCTGTGCCAGTCCGGCCGCCATCGCCACCGGATTGCCGCTCAGCGTGCCCGCCTGATATACCGCGCCCACCGGCGAAATCATCTCCATGATCTCCCGCCGTCCGCCGTAAGCACCCACTGGCATACCCGCACCGATGATTTTGCCAAACGTCGTCAGATCCGGCTGCACACCGAAATAGCCCTGTGCGCCGTCTTTTGCCAGCCGGAAGCCCGTGATGACCTCATCAAAAATCAGCAGTGCACCGTATTCGTCGCACAGCGCGCGCAGGCCCTTCAGGAAGCCCTCTTCCGGAAGAACGACACCCATGTTGGCGCCAACCGGTTCCACAACCACAGCGGCAATCTGCTCGCCGTACACCGCGAAATGGGCGCGCACGCTGTCCAGATTATTAAAATCCGCCGTCAGCGTGTCTTTGGTATAGCCCGCCGGAACGCCCAGCGAATCCGGCACGCCCGCCGTCATAACGCCCGAGCCCGCCCTGACCAGCAGACCATCCGAGTGACCGTGATAGCAGCCATTGAACTTGATAATCTTATCGCGCCGTGTAAAGCCACGCGCCGCGCGAATCGCACTCATGACCGCCTCAGTGCCCGAGTTGACCATGCGCACCATCTCCACCGACGGCACCATGCTGCAAACCAGCTCCGCCATCTGCACCTCGGCCTGCGTCGCCGCGCCAAAGCTCAGACCGTTCTGCGCCGCCTTGACGACGGCATCATAGACCGCGGGAAAATTATGTCCCAGAATCATCGGTCCCCACGAACCGACATAGTCGATGTATTCCATGCCGTCCTCGTCCCAGATACGGCTCTTATCCGCCTTTGTGATAAAGCGCGGGGTCGAGCCGATGGAACCAAACGCGCGAACCGGCGAGTTGACGCCGCCCGGAATATGCTCGACCGCACGGGCAAACAGCTGCTCGGATTGTGTGCTCATAGTGTCTCCTTTCCGTACCCAATCGCGGTACCGATCCAAATGATTATTTCTTCTGCTGATACCAGTCCACCGCGGCCTGCGCCAGCGCGTCCAACGTCGCACGCTGCGCGGTCACGGTCTGCATCCCGTATTCCTGCGCCGCGGCGGCGGTCTGTTTTCCAATACAAATGGCGGGGAGCTGCGCGCACTGCTCCTCCGGAAGCAGCTTGGCAAAGCCATGCACAGTGGATGCACTCGTAAACAGTACCGCATCCAACTCTCCGTCCACAATTGCCTGCGCCAGGTCGACGCCAAACGGTTGCTCATACACCGTATCATACATCGGCAGATCGGTAATGTCCACTGTCTTTCGGCGGCGAATCTGCTGAAGCAGCGCGTCATTTCCTTTTCGTGCGCGCGGAATCAAGATCCGGTCGCCCTCACGGCACTGCTCTCCGATCGCCGCGCCCAAATGCTCGCCGTCATATACTTCCGGCAGCAGATCCGCAACGATGCCATAGCGTCGCAACTCCTTCGCCGTGCCGCGTCCAATCGCCGCAATCGTTCCCGTGCTAAACCGCCGAATGTCACAGCCTGCGTTTAGCATTGCCTCACAGAACGCCGTCACGCCCGCCGGTGACGTGAACACCAGATAGTCGTACTCGTCCAGATGCGCGAGCGCCTCCTCCAGCGCCGGATTCGGAACAATCGCCTCCGTACGAATCGTCGGCAGCTCCCAGACCTCAGCGCCCAGCTGCCGCAGCTTATCCGACAGCGCCGAGCCGTGCGCCCTGGGCCGCGTCACCGCAATGCGCGCGCCAAACAACGGTCGCTGCTCCGCCCAAGCAAATTCCTGTGCATAGCGGCATACCTCTCCCACCACGATAATCGCCGGTGTACGCACGCCCTGCCGCTGTACCTCCTCCGGCAGGGTGCACACCGTCGCCGTGATGTGCCTTTGCCGTGCACTCGTGCCCTTCTGCACGACCGCCGCCGGTGTCTCTGGGTTCATCCCCGCCGCCAGCAATCCGGCGCAGATGTCCGGCAGAGACGCCACACCCATCAGAAAAATCAGCGTTCCCTTTGTCCGCACCAGCGCATCAAAATCGATGTCATACGTCTGTCCCGCGCGGCGATGTCCCGTGATGATATGCACCGACGACGCAGCATCACGGTGCGTCACCGGAATGCCAGCATACGCCGGAACGGAAATCGCCGACGTCACACCCGGAACAACCTCATATGGAATGCCGTACTGCACAAGCAGCTCCAGCTCCTCGCCGCCGCGGCCAAACAGAAACGGATCTCCGCCTTTGAGCCGAATCACCGTCTTGCCCGCCTGCGCCCGTTCCAGCAGCAGCCGGTTGATCTGCTCCTGCGGCATCGTATGATTGCCCGCGCACTTGCCGACGTCAATTTTCTCCGCGCGTTCCGGCAAAAGCAGCAGCATACTCTGCCCGATCAGGCGGTCATACACGATGACGTCCGCCTGCTCCAGCAGCTGCTTGCCGCGCACGGTCAGCAGTCCGACATCCGACGGACCCGCGCCGACCAAATATACCTTTCCCTGCTTCATCCTAATTTCCTCAGTATTTCCTCCGCCAGCTGTTGTCCCAGCTGTGCGGCATTCGTTCGTTCTCCCCCTGCCTTCGCGCGAAGGCAGGTGCCGGTGCGCTCATCGTAGAACAGACCACTGACATGCAGGAGATCCTGCTCGTCCAGATAGGCATAGACCGCCGTCGGCGTACTGCATCCGCCATTCAGCGCCGCAAGAAACGCCCGCTCACACCGTGACGTGTCGCGGCTGGCGGCATCAAAAAAGCCGTTCAGGCAGGAGTAGTCCTCTCCCTGCCGTCCCTGCACCGCCAGCACACCCTGACCGGCTGCTGGAATCATCTCTTCCGTCGAGAAAACATGCGAAATCCGGTGCTCCAGCCCCAGCCGCTTGAGTCCCGCAACGGCGAGCACCGTCGCCCCGTACTGTCCCTCGTCCAGCTTGCGCAGGCGCGTCTGTACATTGCCGCGAATCGGCGCGAACGTCGCCTGCGGGTATTTCTCCCGCAGCTGGACAATGCGGCGGTTGCTCGCGCAGCCAATCGGCAGAGAGAAATCAATCTCGGTTTTGCCTTCCGGCAAAATCAGCGCATCGCGCGGATCCTCCCGCTTGGAATAGCCCAGCAGCGGCAGCGCCTCCGGCACCTCCGCCGGAACGTCCTTCAAGCTGTGCACCGACACGTCGCTGCGTCCGTCCAGCAGCGCCTGATCCAGCTCCTTGACAAACAGACCCTTGCCGCCGACCTTGTCCAGCGTCCGATCCAAAATCCGGTCTCCCGTCGTCGTCAGGCGTACCAGCTCCGCCGAAACGCCCTGCTGCTGCAAATACCGTGCCAGCATCTCCGCCTGTACTACTGCGAGCTTGCTCGCCCGTGTGCCAATGCGTATCGCGTTCATCCGTTTTTCTCCTCTTCTCTCGCCAAAACTTCCCGAATCGCCGCACTCACCTGCCGCACGCGCTTGTGATCCGCACCGCCCGAGCTGATCCCCGCCACAATACCGTCCTGCTCCACCAGCGCCGGAAAATAAAAATCGCACAGCGACTGATCCGACGCGATATTCACCGGAATGCCCTTCGTGCGGCACTCCGCATAAATCTGCCGGTCGGTGTCCGGATCGTTCGTTGCGCTGAGCGCCAGCATTACCTTCGGAATGCAGCCTGCCGTATACCGCGCCTGCATCAGCGTCACCTGCGCAGCATATTTCTGTGCCAGCACACAAATTTCTTCACTGATTTCCGGCGCGGTCACCGTCACCTGCGCCCCAAAGCGCAGCAGTCCGCACAAACGGCGCGCGGCAATCTGTCCCGCTCCGTACAGCGCCACCGGCTTGTCCTGCAGATCCACAAACAGCGGAAAGTAGCTCATGCCTCTTCCTCCGGATACGCCTCGGCAAACGCCTCCAGGCACGCCCGCAGCGTGTCCGGCGTCGCCGCGTCGCGCAGCGCAAACAGCAGCTTGCTGACCACCTTCGCGCTCGAGCGCACAATCGACTGCTCAATGTGCTCCTGCGTGTCCTCCGGCAGTGTTACCTCTCCAAACGCCTTTCCGGTGCGCCAGCAGACGTCCTTCGCCGCCGCACGGCTGATGCGCTGAATCTGCGGGACAAAGTCCTTGCACTCGTACCACGAGACAAATTCCTCAATGCCGCCGCGCAGCAGCTCCTGCGCCTGCCGCATCTGCTCCCGCGTCTCCGCCGACTGGCGATCCACCGCAAATGAGTCGATGTCATACACTGTCGCATACGGCAGCGTGCCGATCTCCGGATCAATATCGCGCGGCACCGCGAGGTCGAGAAACAGCTTCGGCTCGGTCAAATTCAACTTCTCGATCTCCTCCCGCCGCAGCGTCAGATTCGGACTCGCCGTCGCCGAGACAATCAGTGTGCACTGCGGCAGATAGTCATACCGCTCGCCATAGTTGATGCGGCGGCAGCCCTGCGGAATTTCCACCACGCCGCTGCGATACTGCCGCACCGTAACCGTGACATCCGCGCCCTGCTCGCGCAGCGCCGTCGCCGTGAGCTTACCCATCTCGCCGTTGCCGATGACCAGACAGCGCTGTCCGGCAAACGAATAGCCCTTGCGCCCCAGCTGCTCCACTGCGGACGAAATCGCAGAGGAATTGGCCTTGTGGAACGTGATCTCGGTCTTGACCTGTTTTCCCGCCGTCACCGCCATGCGGAACAGCACCTCCATGACCTTGTCCGTCGCCTCGGCCTCCCGTGCCTCGCTCAGCGCCTGCTTGACCTGCATCAGAATCTGATCCTCGCCGACAATGCGCGACTCCATGCCCGCCGCCAGTGCAAACAGGTGCTGTACCGCGTCCATTCCGCTGCGGCGCACAAACGCCGCACGGTGCTGCTCCGGATCCTGTCCCTTGCGCGCACACAGACAGCGATATACCTCCTCCGTCTGCGCCTGCCCCGCGCTCAGATACACCTCCATCCGGTTGCAGGTGGACAGCATGACGCAGCCGCCCACGCCGGGCAGCTGTGCGATCTCCTGCACCGCCGCGCGCAGGCGCGTTTTGGTAAACGAAAACTTTTCTCTCTCCTCCAGCGAGGCCACGCTGTGGTCAATACCCAGCATCTGAATGCGCATTTCCGTGCGCTCCGTTCTATCTTCCATGTAACAATACGTCCTTTTATCTCGATTATCCCTGCCAGCCGCGCGCCGCGGGGTCCAGTTCCTGCACCGCCGTATACAGCAGCGCGTTGCACACCGCCGCCGCCACGCCGCTGCCGCCCTTACGTCCCATGGCGACAATCGCTGGCACGTCAAACTGCTGGCAGACGGAGAAAATCTCTCGTTTGCTCTCCTCGACATTCACAAAGCCGACCGGCACGCCGATAATCAGCGACGGGCGCAGTCCCCCGCGCATCAGCTCGGACAGGCGAATCAGCGCCGTCGGGGCGTTGCCCACCGCAAAAATCGCGTCCGGTGTGCGCTGCGCCGCATATGTCATGGACGCGACCGCCCGCGTCGTCCCCTGTGACTTCGCCAGTGCCGCGATCATCTCCTCCGCCATGTAGCACTCCACGCCGCTGCTCAGCTGGCGCAGCGACGGCTTGCTCACGCCGGCCTTCGCCATGTTTGTGTCCGTTACAATGTGTACGCCGCGCCGCAGCGCTTCCACGCCGTGCACCACCGCGCCATCGGTAAACGTCAGGTTTTCCGCGTACTCAAAATCCGCCGTTGTGTGAATTACGCGGTGCACCACCGCCTGCCGCTCCGCCGGAATGACAATGCCGCGGTCCTTCAGCTCCTGCTGTATGATCTGCATACTCGTGCGCTCAATGTCCGCCGGAAGTGTATGGGTTGTGTTCATTTTGATTCCTCCAACAGCTGATACAGCCGCTCCATATCCAGCGCGCCGCGCACGCTGTCCGCCAGAATATCGTACTGCTTCTGCACATAGTCCGCGTGGGACATCGGCTGTCCCTGCTCGCACGCAATGCCCTTGCGCGCACACAGCATCTCCGCCAGACGCTCCGTCAGTTCGCCGGTGTCAAACAGGCCATGCAGGTAGGTGCCGAATACCGACCTGCTCACACAGCCGTCCGCCCTGCCGTTTTCCAGCGTACAGAACGGCGCACCGTCCGCTTTGGTCTCGCCCATGTGGATCTCATAGCAATCCAGCTGTGCGCCCACAAACGGTGCGGCCTGCACCGTCGCCCGCACGCGGGTGCGGGTTTTCTGCGCACAGAACACCGTGCGCACCGGCAGCAGGCCCATGCCGCGGATCTGCTCCTGCGTGCTCTCCGTGTGCTCCGGATCGAACAGTGTCTCGCCCAGCATCTGATAGCCTCCGCACACGCCGAGCACCGGTGTTCCGCCGGACGCCAGCTTACAAACCGCCGCTTCCAGTCCGTTCTGCCGCATCCAGAGCAGATCATCCATCGTGCTCTTTGTGCCCGGCAGAATGACCATGTCCGGCTTGCCCAGCTCCGCCGTGTTCTTGACATAGCGCACACCGAGCATCGGGTGCGCCTCCAGCGGGGTGAAATCCGTGAAGTTGGAAATGCGCGGCAGACGAATCACCGCGATATCAATCGGCTTGACCGTCTTGCTCTGCTCCAGCCGCGGCGAGAGCGAGTCCTCGTCGTCCACGTCCACATAGACATACGGCACGACGCCGAGGACGGGAATCTCCGTCTTTTCCTCCAGCATGGTCAGGCCGAGATCCAAAATCGTCGGGTCCCCGCGGAATTTGTTGATGATCAGTCCCTTGATGCGCGCGCGTTCCTCCGGCTCCAGCAGCGCCACCGTGCCGTACAGCTGCGCAAACACGCCGCCACGGTCGATATCGCCGACCAGCAGCACCGGCGCATCCGCCAGCTTCGCCATGCCCATGTTCACGATGTCGTCCTGCTTGAGGTTGATTTCCGCCGGACTGCCCGCACCCTCAATGACTATAATATCATATTCCTGCGCCAAACTGCGATAGGCTTCCATCAAATCCGGAATAAATTGTTTTTTACAGTGGAAATATTCCTTCGCCGACATCTGTCCATAGACCTTGCCGCAGACGATGACCTGACTGCCCGTGTCGCTGGACGGCTTGAGCAAAATCGGGTTCATGCGCACATCCGGCTCCACGCCCGCCGCCTCCGCCTGCATCACCTGCGCCCGCCCCATCTCCAGTCCGTTGCACGTGATGTAGCTGTTGAGCGCCATATTCTGGCTCTTAAACGGGGCGACGCGGTAGCCGTCCTGTCGAAAAATGCGGCACAGCGCCGCACACAGCAGGCTCTTTCCCGCGCCCGACATCGTCCCCTGTATCATAATGCACTTCGCCTTGCTCATGTCAGCACCTCCCGCAGTGTCGTGAGAAATCGATTGTTTTCCTCCGCCGTCCGAATCGCCGTGCGATACCATGTGTCATCCAGCCCCGCAAAATTGCCGCAGCCGCGCAGCAGGATACCACGCCGCCGCAGCTTCTCCACCAGTCCGCTTGGCCCGCGAAACAGCAGATAATTCGCTTCGCCCGGAATCACCGTCAGCCTCAGCTCGCCGAGGCCACGTTTCATCCGCTCGCGCTCCCGCGCCGTCAGCGTGCGCACACGCTGAACGTACTCTGTTTCCTCCAGCGCCGCGATCCCCGTCGCCTGCGCCACACCGGACACCGCCCACGGCGCACCGGACAGCCGCATGGCTTCCAGCAGCTCCGTGTTCGTGCTCAGGCAGTAGCCCAGCCGCAGTCCCGCCATCGCATACAGCTTGGTGAATGACCGCAGGAGCAGCAGCTTGGGCATGTCCGCCAGTCGGTGCTTCTTCGTGTGCCTCTCCGGCGCATCCACAAAGTCCAAAAAGCACTCGTCCAGCACGAGCCATGTGTTCGCCTGCTTGCAGCGGTCGCAGATGTGCTCCATCAGCGCCGGATCGGTCGTTATTCCGGTCGGGTTGTTCGGCTCACACAAGAAAACCATGTCAATGTCCGGTGTGATCACATCCAAAACGCCTTTTTTCAGCTGAAATTCGTCCGCTTCGCGCAGCTCCCAGCGCGTGATCTCACATCCTACGCTGTCCAGCGCCGCGCCATATTCCGCAAACGTCGGCGCCGTCAGCAGCGCGCGCTTCGGCCGAATCGCCTGTACCACACGAAAAATCAGATCCGCCGCCCCGTTTCCGCACAGACAGTATTCCGTCGGAACGTTCTCATGGACGGCAATCGCCTCCCGCAGGGCACGGCACAGCGGGTCAGGATAGCGATCTGCCACCCCCAATGCCTGCATCGCCGCAGCCTTCACGCCCTCCGGCAGGCCAAGCGGGCTGACATTCGCCGAAAAATCCAGCGGAGACGCGCCGAATTCGCGCTCGAATCCCGCCCAATCACCGCCGTGCTTTAATTTCGTCATGCCGCACCTCCCAGCGCAAGACACACCGCCGCACGAACCAGCACGCCGAGCGTCACCGCCAGCGCACTGGACACCGTCAGCATCGCATTGGCGCGAAGAATGTCCTTCGGCTCCACCGGACGGGTCGCGTCACCGATCGTCGGCTTATCGTACTTCTCGCCAAAGTACCACGCCGGGCCCGCCAGCTGGATACCCAGCGCACCGGCGCACGCCGCCTCGGTCTGCGCGGAGTTCGGGCTGGCGTGGTTGCGCCGGTCGCGCCGCCAAATCTTCCACGCGCCGGATGCACAGTTTCCTGTCAGTCCCGCGCCCGCAATCCACAGCAGCGCCGCCAAACGGGACGGAAGGTAATTGACCGCGTCGTCCAGCTTTGCCGCCGCCCGTCCGAAGTACAAATAGGTCTTGTTTTTATATCCCACCATGCTGTCCATCGTGTTGATGGACTTATAGACAAGCGCCAGCGGCGCGCCGCCAATCAGCATATAGCACAGCGGTGCGACCACGCCGTCGGAGAAATTCTCCGCCACGGTCTCCACCGCCGCCTTGGTCACGCCCTGCGCGCTGAGCGCCTGCGTGTCCCGTCCGACAATCCGCCCGACCGCCTTGCGTGCCGCGGGCAGATCCAGCTCGGGTTCCAGCCGGTTATAGACATTGCGGCTCTCCGTTTGCAGTCCCCGCGCCGCCAGTGCCTGCCAGCACCACAGCGTTTCCACCGCAAAAAAAAGCGCCGGATGAATGCGCCACGCCACCCAGCAGACCAGTCCGCAAATCGTCGCCGTGCCCAGCGGCAGCGCCGCCGCCAGAATACGTCCGCCGATGCGCTCGCCGCGTGCGGTTTGAGGCAGTACGCGGCGCAAAACCTTCTCCAGCGCGGAAATCACCCGCCCCATATAGACCACCGGATGCGGCATCCACATCGGGTCCGCCAGCAGGCAGTCCAGCAAATAGCCGCACACAATCGCCACCGTAATTACCATGGGGCGCCGCCCTTCTGCGAGAAGGTGTACTGCACCGTGTCCATCAGCTCCAACTCACGCTTCTCTTTCCAGCGCTCCGGCGTCGTCTCCAGCACATAGCCGCCTGCATTCGGCCCGCACCACGAAAAATACGGCTTGTGCGGAACGACAAAGCGCTCCATCACACACATTTGCGTGCCGCCGTGCGCGACGATGACGAGCCGGTTTTCGTCGCGCTTCACCGCGTTATCTACAAGCTGTGCAAACGCAGCGCACGTCCGGTCGGAAAATTCCTTCCGCGTCTCGCCGCCGGGACAGCGGCTCTCGCATCCGCTCTCCACCCACGCCGTGTATGCCGCGTCGTACTCCATTTCCTTGGCATTTCGCCCCTCAAACACGCCGAAATTCATCTCGATCAGCTCTGGCACGACAATCTGCCGCGCATCCGGAAAGATGCGCGCCGCCGTGCGCTGTGTTCGACACAGCGGGGTGACATAGACGGTCTCCGGACAAAAATCCGCCGCACAAATATCTGCCTCACCTTCCGGCGAGAGTGGGCTGTCCGTCGTTCCCTGATACCGCCGCTCGGCATTAAACGCCGTCGCGCCGTGCCGCAATAAATATACTGTCATGCTTGTTCTCCTTTGAGTACCGTCGGAATGCCGCAGAACACGCGCACTACCTGCTCGGCACGCTGGGCCAGCAAGCACGCCAGCCGTCCCGCCGCCTCGCGCGCCGCCCGTTCGTCCTTGTCCACCGGAACAACGCCGCCGCCGATCTCGGTTGCAATCACCACGTCGAACGCCGCCAATCGCTCACACAGCGCATCCAGATTCTCTGTCTGCGCCGCCTGCTGCTGGACATCCCACACGGCGTGACGGGCAAGCTCCTGCTCACTCCAGCCAAACCGCTGGCACACATAGTCCTTTTTGCCGCTGTACAGCGGTCCTGTCACAAAAATCATCCTTTTCCCTCCAGCAGCTGGCAGATGACCAGCATCGCCAGCATCCACAGCTCCGCCTTCTGCAAAAACCATCCGGCAAGGTCGCCCGTAATGCCGCCAAAGTGCTTGCGTGCCACCGTGCGATAGCGGCACAGCACAATCACTGCCGCACACACCATGCAGACGCCCGCCTTTCGCGCGACCGCGATCAGCACAGCCGCAACCAGTACTGCACACACGCCCAAAATCCAGCCAACGCGCGTTTTATCCGACGTACTGGCGAAGGTGTGCGCCAGCCCCGTGCCTTTCGCCAGCGCAAACCGCGCCACGGCAAAGCCGGACAGCAGACGGGACAGCACAAAGCTTAGCCCCAGCGCGAACACCGCCGTGCGATCCGGACGCAGCTGGACGCACAGCGCCAGATACGCCAGCAGATACACCGCCAGACGGATGACCGCGAACGCGCCGCAGTGCGGGTCACTCAAAATCGCGAGCTTTTTCTCGCGGCTGCTGTAGCTGGACAGCGCGTCGCTCGTGTCGGCGTAGCCATCCAGATGAATGCCGCCCGTGATCAAAATCGGAATTACGCACAGACCCACGCCTCGCACCAAATCCGTCACGCTCAGCCATCCGGCAGACCATATCCAAAGCGCACACGCCGCGCCGATGATCCCGCCGATCAGCGGGAACGCGCACAGCATATAGCGCATATTTTTCTCATTCCAAACCGGCTGCGGCACCGGAATTGCCGAAAACATGGCAAACGCCACCGCAATCGTCTCCCACACAATCATCGTGCTTCTCCCTTATGCACCTGCGGCAGACCGCAGACCACTTCCACCACCGTGTCTGCCCGCGCCGCCAGCATTCGATTCACTTCCGCCAGCAAACGCAGGTAGCTGTCCGTGTCCCCTTCGTATCGGTTTCCGCCGCTGAATACCTCGTTGGACACGATAATCAGCCGCTCGCTCTGCCGCTCCAGCGCGTCCACGCCGTCCGCAATCGCCGCCAGCACGTCTTCACCCGCCCCGTCGGGGCTGTATTTTTCGTTCGCCGCCAGATTGCTCATGCACTCCAGCAGCACAACGCCGCGCTCCGGCAGCCCCACCGATTCCAAATTGGTATAGCACTCGATCGTCGTGAACCTCTTTTTCTCCCGCATGCGGCGGTGCTTTTCAATCCGCCGGACGGACTCGTCGTCGAACGGCTGCATCGTCGCGATGTAATAGCGCGGCAAATCTCCGGCAGACAGCACGAGCTGCTCAGCAAATTCGCTCTTGCCGGACGCCGCACCGCCGATCACCAGCTGTATCATTCCAAACCTCCCAGCGGCTCATACGCCGCAATACTGCCCTCATCAAACGTGTACGACTCGGCGTACACCGCCCGCGCCATGTCCAGCAGCGGCATCGCCGCCACCGCACCCGTGCCCTCGCCCAGACGCATTCCCGCCGTAATCAGCGGCTGTTTCCCCAGCGCGTCCAGCAGCAGCTGTCCTGCCGGTTCCGCCGAGACATGGCTGGCAAACACGGCGATATCCGCCGCCGGACACAGCCGCACGGCGCACAGTGCACCCACCGAGCTGATAAAGCCGTCCATCAAAACCGGCACGCGGTATATCGCGCCGCCGAGAAACACGCCGCAAATCGCCGCAATATCAAAGCCGCCGACCTTCGCCAGCACGTCAATCGGGTCGTTCGCATCCGGTGCGTTGCCTGCAATGGCTCGGGAAATCGCCTGTATTTTGCGCTGCAAGCCCGCGTCGCTCAGCCCGGAGCCGCGTCCGGTCATCTCCTCCGGCGCGCGGTGCAGCAGCACACTCGCCACGGCGCTCGATGTCGTCGTGTTGCCGATGCCCATCTCGCCCGTCGCAATCAGGCGCACGCCGCGCTCCACCTGCTCCCGTACCAGCTCGATGCCCACAGCAATCGCCCGCTCGGCCTGCTCCCGCGTCATCGCCGGGCCTACCGAAATATCACCGGTGCCGTTGCCGATGCGGCAGGACAGCACCCCGTCACAGGGAGCAAAATCCCGCATGCCGACATCCACCGGAATCACGTCGCACTGCGCCGCGGCCGCCATACGGCACACCGCCGTGCGCCCCATCGCGAGATTGCGCGCAACAATGCCCGTCACGCTGCTGTCCGTCTGCGTCACACCCTGCGCCACCACGCCGTTGTCCGCGCAAAAGACCAGCACGCTGCGCCGCGAGAGATCGATGTCACTGCTACCCGTCAGTGCCGCGATGTCCTCCAGCGCAGTCTCCAGCCGTCCCAGACTGCCCAGCGGCTTGGCGCACTGCGCCCACCGGCGGTGCGTCTGCGCGCGGGCGTCCTCGTCCGCCGGACGGATATTGCATAACTGCTCTTGCAACGTGGTGTTCATGTCGTTTCCTTTCGTGTTCGCGCCGCGTCCACAAACCGCCGCGCCAGCTGTGGATTTCCGGCAAAATATAAATGCGGAAAGCCCGCGTACAGCGTCGGCGTGGTCACGCCGCACCGCCAGCTTCGCCCGCTGACCGGCTTAACTGCCTGCAAATCCGCGCCGTTTTCCGTCGAATCCCAATAGTGAAATTCATGCGCGGGAACGCATTCTCCCGTGCGAAACAGCAGGCTGTCGCGCTCCGCCGTCAGGTTTGTATAGCCAAAGCGCACCAGCCGCGCTTGACGCACCGCGTCGCCGCCCAGCACGCCCGCCATCGGGTAAGATACGCCATCCTCGCCCGTCAGGCTGTGTCCCAGATAAAGAAAGCCGCCGCACTCCGCCACCGTCGGCAGTCCGTCTGTCACGGCGCGCCGGATGCTCTCCCGCATGGAGCGGTTTTCCGATAGCTCCCGCACATGCAGCTCCGGATACCCGCCCGGCAGATACAGTCCGTGCACGTTTTCCGGCAGTTTTTCGTTCGTTAGCGGCGAAAACGGGACGATTTCCGCCCCACAGCGCCGAAAACACTCCAGCGTCTCCGCATACGCAAAGCAAAACGCCTCGTCCTGCGCCGCTGCGATGCGCACTTCCGCAGAAGTTGGAGATTCTGTCGTCGTTTTCGTCGTGCGCCCCGTGGTGCACAGCGCACACAGACGCGTCATGTCAATGGTCTGCTCCATGGTGTCGGCAATCACGGCGATCCGCTCGTTCCAGTCCGTGATCTCCGACGCGGTGTACAAACCCAAATGGCGGCTTTCCACCACGGCCTCCGCCATATGCGGCAGATAGCCCAGCGCCGCCAGTCCGGTCTCCCGCTCAATCATCGGCGCGAGGGAGCGAAACAGCATCGGTGCGCACTCGTTCAAGATCACGCCGACAATATGGCTCGGCGCGCGGAAATCACGCAAACCACGCAGCTGTGCCGCCAGTGTCAGGCTCGCCCCCTTGGGGCGCAGAACCAGAATCACCGGCAGACCGAGTGTGTCCGCCACATGCCACGCGCTCGCCTGCGTCGTCGTGCCGCCCACGCCATCGTACAGACCCATCACGCCCTCACACACCGCCGCACTGTGTCCCTGTGTGTGGATGTCATAGCTGCGTCGGACATACGCTTCGTCAGACAGGAATAAATCCAGATTCCAGCTGTCTATTCCGAGCACGGAGCGGTGAAACATCGGGTCGATATAATCCGGTCCGCACTTAAATGCGCACGGATTCGTCCCTCTGCGCCGCAGCAGCTCCAATATGCCGCAGGTCACCGCCGTCTTTCCGCTGCCGGAGGACGGCGCGGCAATCACACACTCAATCATCGCGCTCTCCCGTAATCAAAAACACCGGATTGTTCGCCATCATCAGATGCAGCGATCCCGCCGCTCGGCTGCGGCTGACCGCAATCTGCGTCACCTGTGCCGTCAGCCCGCGCGCCGTCAGGGCGCTGACCGCCTTGCCCAGCGTTTCCACCGCAATCGCGGAAATGCAGAGGCGTGCACGCGGATTTTTGTCCAATATCACGTCCAAAATGCCGTCCAGCTGCCCCTTGCTGCCGCCAATAAACACCGCGTCCGGCGTCGGGAGGTCGGCAAGCGCTTCCGGCGCGTTTCCCTCGATCACGGTCAGATTCCATGCGCCGAAGTCCGCGCGGTTCGTCTCAATCAGCTCACAGCCCTCCGGACTGCACTCGACAGCATATACCCGTCCGCGCGCTGCCGCCAGCGCCAGCTCCACCGACACACTGCCGGTGCCCGCGCCGACATCCCACACGGTGTCGTTCGGACGAATCGCCAGCTTGCCCAGCGCCGCCGCGCGCACCTCCTGCTTGGTCATCGGCACGCTGCCGCGCATAAATCGCTCGTCCGCAATGCCGGAGCTGATGTGCTCGGTTTCCGGCGCTGGTTCTGCCAGCAAGACGCTCAAGACCGCAAAATCCTGTGCCGCCAGCTCCGATGCCGTGCCGGTCGTGATGCGCTCATCGTCATACGACAAGTTTTCGCCCACTGTTACCTCCAGCGCCCCTAATCCGGATTCCGCCAGCCGACAGCACAGCGCCGCCGGAGACTGCTCTCCCGTCCCTGTCAAAAACAGTACGGGCTTACCGTCCATCACTTCCAGCACCGGATCGCACGCCACGCCGTGCGCCGAAACCAGCTTCCACTCCTGCCACGGACGGCCGAGCTTTGCCGCCATCAGCTGTACACTGGAGATGCCAGGTAGAATTTCCGCCTCCATCCCCTCGTGCCGCAGCAGCTCCAGCAAGCCGCGCGCGCCGGAATAAAAGCCCGTGTCGCCGCTGTATACCGCGCAGCACGGTTTATCGCAGTGCTGCTGTAATACCGCAAGAATATCCGCATACCGTACCGCCGCGACGCGCTGCGCCGTGCAGTCCTCCGGCAGGGCGTCCAGCAACCGCTGTGCGCCGACAATGACCTGTGCCCGCCGCAGACGATCGTGCGCCTGCTCGGTCAGCAGTCCGGCGCCGCCGCCGCCCAATCCAACCAACGTGATGTTCATCGCATTCGCTCCTCACATTCTTGCAGAATCGCCGCAAAATCCGCGCCCTGCTCCTCCGGTCGCGCAATGACCACCATAGGAACACCGGCGTGCTGCGCCGCCCGTGCCTTTTCCGGAAAGCCGCCGGTCGCGCCGCCGTCCTTGCTCACCATCCATCGGATGGCAAATTGATGCAGCAGCGCCAGATTCAGCTCCTCGGAAAACGGTCCCTGCATCGCAATGATATTCCGGTGCGGAATCCCCGCCCGCAGGCAGCCGTCCAAGCTGCTCTGTACCGGCAGCACGCGCGGATACAGCCGCTCGCCGCCCAGCGGCGCAAACGCCGCCAGCTCCTTCGCGCCGGTCGTCAGCAGGACATTTCCCTCCCGCGACGCCAGCCACTGTGCCGCCGCCGCCGCGCTCTCCACCAGAATACAGTCCGACATGGTCTCACTCGCCGCACGCAGCAGACGCCGATACGGAACGCCCGCCTGTGTGCAGGCCTCGCGCATGTTCTGCGTGACCTCCACCGCATAGGGGTGGGTGGCGTCCACACACAGCGCCGCGCCGTGCAGCATGTCCCGCATTTCTTCCACGGTCTTTCGTCCGCAGGACACCGTCACGCCGTCGCACTCGCCCTGCTCCTCGCGTCCGTACTCCGTCGCCACGCTGACCGTCACCGGAATACCCCGCTGCGCCAGCGCATGGGACAGCATCCGTCCCTCGGTCGTGCCGCTGAAAATGACGATATTCATCGCGGACGATACCCCCGCGGCGTCACCATGCGCTTCCCGCACAGACGGGTCGAGCGCGCGCCGATAAACACCGTCGTGAACATATCCACCGGCTCCTCCGGCAGAGCGCCCAGCGTCATCGTCTTGCTCTCCTGTCCCTCGCGTCCGATGTTGCGCACCCAGCCGCACACGGTATCCTCCGGCAGGATCTCCAGCAGGATCTCACACGCGCGCTTCAGCGTTTCCGTCCGCTTTTTGGAGCGCGGGTTGTACATACAGATCGCAAAATCGCCGCGCGCCGCGCACCGCAGCCGCTCCTCGATTTTGTCCCACGGCGTGAGCAGATCGGACAGCGAGATCACGCAGAAGTCATGTCCCAGCGGCGCACCGAGCACCGCACCGCCGGACAGCGCCGCCGTGATGCCCGCGACAATTTCCACCTCGACCGCCGGAAATTCCTCCGCCAGCTCGAGCACCAGTCCCGCCATGCCGTACACACCGGCGTCGCCGCTGCACACCATCGCCACGGTACGTCCTGCGTTCGCCGTCTCCAGCGCCCAGAGGCACCGCTCGCGCTCCTGCCGCATGCCCGTTGTGTACATCTCCTTCTGCGGGAACATCGGACGAACCAAATCAATATACACCGTATAGCCGCACAGCACGTCCGCCCGTTCCATCGCGGCAAACGCCTGCTCCGTCACATATTCCTGTCCGCCCGGGCCCATGCCCACGACATATAGCTTATTCATCCTGCCATCTCCAATCCGGGTGATATGGTTTGCATGCCGCCGCGATCGTCACGCCGCGTCCGGCAAATTTGGGTATTGCGAGCGTTCCGCCAGAGACGCACACCGCGCTGCGCTCGCAGACATTGTCCACACCGACCACGCTCTGCACAAACGGCGAAGGCGTGAACGCGCCGGACACCTGCATCAGCTGCTCCGCCGAAAACGTCACAAACGGCCAGCCGTGTGCCGCACAAAACGCGCGCAGCCCCGGCTCGTTTTGCTTCCGGTCGATGCTCGCCACGGCGCACACCGCCCGCTCACACAAGCCGGTTCTCTCACACAGGGCGGCAAACTGCCGCTCAATGTCCTCCTGCGACGTGTCCTTGCGGCATCCGATACCGAGCACGATCACATGCGGAACGGCACACAACGTCTCTCCCTCGCCCGTGTGCCAGTCCAGCCGAACGTCACAGGAATTCGGGTCATTTCCCATGACGACACCATCCGGCGTGTCTCCATCCATCGTCCAAGCAGAATACACCGAAATCGGCTCTCCGCGCAGCACCTTACCCGAAACACACTTGATTCGGTTCGGGTTTTGAATTTCCGCCCTCTGCCGCTTGGTCCATTCGTCCACGGCAAAGACGCCGTGGCGATCCGTCGCCGTCGTGATCACCGCCTGCGCTCCGCACACCGCCGCGATGCGCCGCGCCAGCGCATTCGCGCCGCCCAGATGTCCGGACAGCAGTGGGACGGCAAACGCGCCGCACTCATCCACGACCACAACCGCCGGATCGTGCGTTTTGTCCCGCACATACGGCGCAATCGCCCGCACCGCAATGCCCGCCGCGCCGACAAAAATCAAGCCGTCCGCCGCAGCAAAGTTGGATTTCGTCCACTCATCCAGCGACAGCGGACGGCGGCAGCGGCTGACCGCACCGCCCAGCGCCTGCGCCAGTTCATTCGCCAGCGCTTCTCCAGTGTCGGTAAACGCGAGATACGCCAGCTTCATTTTTTCTCCGCTTCCCGAAACTCCGTCGTAAACGACGGGTCATACAGCTTGCTGCGCTCATAGGTGCTGCCGAGGAAGTCGCCGACCAGAATCAACGCGGTTTTGTGGATTCCCTCGCGCTTCGCGCTCTGCGCCAGCGTGCCCACCGTGCAGCGCACGACTTTTTCGTCTGGCCACGTCGCCTTGTATACAATCGCCGCGGGCGTGTCCTCGGTGTACTCCCCTTGAAGCAGTTGCTCCTGCACCTGCTCCAGCAGACCGGAGGACAAAAACAGCACCATCGTTGCGCCGTGCTTGGCAAACGAGGCCACGCTCTCGCGCTCCGGCACCGGCGTTCGTCCCGCCATGCGCGTAATCACTACGCTCTGGCTGACCTCCGGCAGAGTATATTCCGCGCACAACGCCGACGCCGCCCCGCAAAAGCTGGACACGCCTGGCGTGTCGTCATAGGAAATTCCTATGGCATCCAGTGCATCCATCTGCTCCCGAATCGCACCGTACAGGCTCATGTCTCCCGTGTGCAGCCGAACGGTGACCTTGCCCTGCCGCTCCGCGCGCTGCATCACGTCCAGCACCTGCTCCAGCGTCATCTCCGCACTGTTGTGAATCTCGCACTCCGGCTTTGTCATCGCCAGCAGTTCCGGATTGACCAGACTGCCCGCGTAGATAATTACGTCCGCCTGTCCCAGCAGCTTCGCGCCGCGCAGGGTAATCAGATCCGTCGCTCCCGGTCCCGCTCCCACAAAATGTACCATCGCGTTACTCCTTTACCACAATCGTCGCAAAATATCCCGCCTGCTCGCCGTCCGGGAACGCCGCCAGATTGGGGTACACCGCTTCGTCCGGCAGTCCGCACGAGCGCACCATCGCGCTGTGCTCCCGCACCCCGGCTTCGTCCAGAGCATGCAGCACCTTAGGCAGCTGCTTTCCGGATTTCATGAGAATTTTCGTGCCGCTCTGGTTGAGAACCGGCTCGGTCTCCACGCTGCCCGGCGCGATATGCAGCGGCTCGTGCATCTCGGTCAGACTGATGCCCAGCCGCGCTGCACAGGCACAGAAGCTCGGCACGCCCGGAATCATCTGCGTCACATAGCCGCGTTCGTTTAGTATCTCCATCAGATAGGAATACGTCGCATAAATCGACACATCGCCCAGATTGAGCATGGCCACATCCTGCCCCGCGTCCAGATAGCGCGCCACCGTCTCCGCCGCCGTTTCATGCGCCGCGCGCTGCTTCTCTTCTCCGCGCTCCATCGTAAAATACAGCGGCACAACCGTTTTGTCCGACAGATCCACCGCCTGACGGGCGATGTCATAGGCGAGCATCGCGCCGCTCCTGGTCTGCGGCGCCGCAATCACCTGCGTGCGCTCCAGCAGACGCACCGCCTTGAGCGTCAGCAGCTCCGGATCGCCCGGGCCAATGCTCACTCCGTAGAAAATTCCGCGTTTTTGTTCCATTCTCTGATTATCTCCTCTGCCACTTCCGTTGTTCCGAGCAGGCCGTATTCGTTGGAAAACAGCACCGCTCCCACCCGATATGCTCCCGCCGCGCGGCGATTCAGGTGATATTGTATCGCGTCCAGCAGGCGGGCAAGCACCGCCAGCCGCAGACCGCAGTCATCCAGTATTTCAATGCACGCGTCCGTTGTCGCCGCGTTCAGCAGCGCCTGACAGGTCGCCTGCTCCGCCCCGCACACCGCCGCGTGCGCGCAAAACAGCTCTGTCCGGCAGTCCGCCCAGCGCGAGTGCGTGTTCATAATGCCGCCCGCCAGCTTGACCAGCTTGCCGATATGTCCCACCAGCAGCACGCGCTGCATGTGCTCCGACGCCGCAATATCCAGCGATTCCCCGATAAAATTCGAGCTTTTGACAATCGGGATGCCGCTGGTCTGCATCCCATGCTCCCGTAGAAACGACTGTCCGTAATTGCCCGGCGTCAGAATCAGATCGTGCGACGTCAGCGCCGCCTGATGCACCTCCACCGCAATCGTCGCCACAATCGCCTGCTCGCTCATCGGCTCAACAATACCGGACGTTCCCAAAATCGAGATACCGCCCACCACGCCGAGCTGGGGGTTAAAGGTCTTTTGCGCCAGCGCTTCACCGTCCGGCGCGGAAATGATGACCTGCATTCCTCCCTCATGACACAGCTCCTCGCACACTGCCGTCACAGCCTGCGCGATCATCTGCCGCGGCACACGGTTGATCGCCGCATTGCCGACCGGCTGATCCAGACCCGGCTTGGTCACGCGGCCGACGCCCTTGCCACCGTCAATCTCGATACCCAGCGCAGCACCATAGGCCACCGTTGCCACAATTTCCGTGCCATTGGTGACATCGGCGTCGTCTCCGGCGTCCTTGACCACCGCACACCACGCGTTCGTGCCATCCCATCCCCACTGCTCGATGGGGACATCGACCTCCAGCCCCTTCTGTGTCATCAGGGAGACATGCTTGGGGGCGGAGCCGGTGAGCAGCAGCCGTGCCGCTGCCGCCGCCGCGAGCGCCGCACACGTTCCCGTCGTGTAGCCGCAGCGCAGCAGTTTGGCGCCGCTGCGCACATAGTGCTCAAATGCCACCGTTCTCCGCCCCTTTCCTGTCTCTTTTTCCATGTATTCTGCCCTTACAGCAGCTCCTGCATGTGCTTGCGGTACAGCTGCTGAATCTCCTTCATCTCGCCCAGGCCGCGCATCGTGCAGCGTACCTGTACGCCGTCGGCCTCCAGCTGGCTTTTCCAGCTGTCGTCATCCTCGCCTGCCATGTCGTTGCACGCGTGGTCACCCGCCACCAGCATGAGCGGAATCAGATGCGCCTTTTTATACTGGCCTGCTACTTGCTTGCGGACGTCCCCAAAGCCCGGCCAGCCTTCCACCGTGCCGACGAAAATATCATCCCGTCCCGCCAGCGAAAACGCGGTTTGCAGCGCCGGATACACCGCATTGGCAAAGTGTTCGGTGCCGTGCCCCATGAATACCGTCGCCTCGTCCTCCTGCGCCGGATAGTTCCGCATCAGGCTCGATGCCAGATACTGCAAATCCTCCGTATCCGCCAGCAGCGGCTTGCCGAGGGCAAAGCGCGGAAAGCGGAACGAAAACCAGTCGGCTGTCTTTTTGATTTTATCATACTCAATGCCATACAGCATGTGGGTCGGCTGAACAATCACATCCTGATAGCCCATCGCCTCGATCTGCTCCAGCGCTTCCTTCAGCGAGAGAATGTCCTCGCCGCGCTGCGCCAGCTTGCGCCGAATCGTCGGGCTGGTAAAAGCACGGAAAAAGTCGCGGTCCGGCGCCTGTTCCAACAAAATATCCTCCACCGCCGTAATACACGCGCGGGTCTGCGCCACGCTCGTGCCGAAGCTGACTACCAGCAATGCCTGTTTCATCCTTCTATACCTCGCATTTCGTTCTCCTTAGTTTCCGTTTTTCACACTCGGTCTCTCGTGCAGCAGCTGCTTCAGCTCCTGCATCGTGCGCGGGCGCGGCAGCCCCAGCAGCTCACCCACCTGATACAGCAGCGGCTGCTCCAGATGGCACTGCTCCAGCAGCGCCGTATCCGCAAAAATGACCTCCGGCACGTCGTCCGCCACCAGATGTCCATCGTGGAACACCAGAATGCGGCTTGCCCACTGCCATGCGAAATTGACGTCATGCGTCGCCACCGCCAGCGCCAGTCCCTGCTGCTCCAGCATTTCCAGATTGCGCTCCAGCAGGCGGTTGTTCGCCGGGTCCAGTCCCGCCGCCGGCTCGTCCAGCAGCATCAGCTCCGGCTCCATCGCCAGCACGTCCGCAATCGACACGCGCTTTTTCTCGCCGCCCGACAGATACTGCGGCGGACGCTGCCGAAAGCTCTGCAGATGCAGATGCTCGATCGCCTCATTCACGCGGCGGCGCACCTCGTCCTCCGGCAGGCGGAGGTTCATCGGGCCAAAGCTGATCTCCTCCTCCACCGTGCCCGCCAGCAGCTGGACGTCCGGATCTTGAAACACCAGACCGACGCCGCGGCGCAACCGGTTGCGCTCCTTGGCGCGCTTGCCCACCGGCATTTCCTTAAACATAACCCGTCCGGACTTTGGTGTCAATACCCCATTGGCCAATAAGAAGAATGTGGACTTGCCCGCACCGTTGTTGCCCAGCACCGCAATCTTCTCTCCGGCACAGATGGACACCGAGCACTCGGACAGCGCATTTCGATGTTCCTCATAGGCGTAAGAAACCTGTTCAAACCGTAATATTTCTTTCATTTCGCATCCTCACCATGTCACGACCACACCGGCCAGCATACCGATGACCAGCACGACGGCGGCAGCCCGCTGCACGCCCGTCACCGGCTTTTTCTCCCGTTCCAAAAAGCGGATCTCTCCGTCATAGCAGCGGCTCTCCATCGCGTCCAGACAGGTTTCCGCCCGCCGGAAGCTGCGCGCCAGCATGTTGCCATAGATCTTGCCCGTCGTCACAATGCCCTGCTTATAGCCGTCAAAGCCCAGTCGGCTTGCCGCCGCATCCTTCATCGTGCGGTAGGTGGACAGCAGAATAAAAATATAGCGGTAAATCAGCACCGCCAGCTCCAGCACAATCGACGGGATGTGCGCCTTGCGCGCCACGGAAATCAACTCGGACATCGGGGTGGAAAGGCTCAAAAAATACAGACAGCTCACCGCGCCGAACGCCCGCGCCATAACCAGCCGTGCGCGCACCTGATTTCCCACCGTTACACTCAGCCAGCCGTGCCAGAACGCGATGTTCCACACACCGTCCGCCGACGGAGCGTATTCCCACAGCAGCACGATACCGGAAAGCAGCAGAAACACCGCCGGAAGCGCAATCAACGACAGATAGTGATCCATCTCCAGCCCGCCGACGCCTACCGTCAGCGCCAGCATGAGAAAAAACATCGCCAGCGGCGGCCACGGGCTGTGCGAACAGACGCACAAGACGAGCAGCAGCAACGCGCTCACCGTCTTAAACGTCGGATTCCACGCCGACAGCCGGGAGTACTGGGCGTACTGGTCAATCGCCACAATGCCGCCGTGCGAATGATGTCCAAACACGAGAAAAAACAGCACGCTCGCCGCACAGAGCACCGCCAGCGGCACCGCCGGAAGCGTGCCAATGAATAAACAGGCCATCAAAAAAACAGTCAGAATTGCCGTCGTTATTACCAGCATATCGTCACCTCTTTTGCAACAGGGCCGAGAGCCCCCTGCGGAACCCTCGGCCTTCGTCTTGTTTATTCGTAATCTTCCTCGTTCTTAGAGTACTTCTTGCGTGCAACCAGATAGCCGAAGCCATAGGCAACGACGCCGACGCCAATGCCCGTCTGAACACAGAAGAACAGGCTCTCTACCTCGCCCGGCAGCTCGCCGCCGATCATCTGCTCCAGAATCGGCGTGAACCACGGCTCGTAATCCGTTCCCGTGATTTCTGCAACCTTATTGCTGCCCGCGTCATCACTGCCGCCGAACTCCGCGCCCTTGAGCGCGAACAGCGGAACCAGTACAATCAGCAGCGCCAGAATAATCGTGACCAGAACAAGTGTCTTATTGCTCTTCTTTTTCATCTCACTTGCCCTCCTTGATAAAGCCGATCGCGCGCAGCTCCGGCTTTGCATAGCTTTCCAGACCGATGATGATAATCATGGTCAGCAGGCCTTCCAGAATGGCCAGCGGAACCTGCGTCGGTGCAAAGACACCGAGGAACTGCACCGCACTGGCCAGCACGCCGCCGTTGGCGCTCGGGTAAGCCAGCGCCAGCTGGATGCTGGTCACACAGTAGGTAAACAGGTCGCCCAGCGACGCTGCCAGGAACACGCACAGGTTCTTCGGCAGGTTTGCCTTGCGGGTTACCTTATAGAGCACATAGCTCAGGATCGGGCCGGCAATTGCCATGCTGAACGTGTTCGCGCCCAGCGTGGTCAGTCCGCCATGAGCCAGCAAAATCGCCTGGAACACCAGCACGATGATGCCCAAAATCGCTGCCGCCGGAACACCAAACAGAATGCTGGTCAGGCCGGTGCCCGTCATGTGGCTGCAGCTACCCGTAACCGACGGAATCTTCAGCGACGAGATAACAAATACAAACGCACCCGACATTGCCAGAATCAGCATTGCCTTGCGCTGCTCCTGCGCAATCCTGCGCACGGAGATAACACCCGCTACCAGGAACGGGATGCAGAGAATACCCCACACGATGCAGTGGGTTGCCGGCAGGTAGCCCTCCATGATGTGCATTGCTCCTGCTCTCTGGGGTACACAGAGAAAGCCGCAAAGCACGAACGAAAACGCTACCAACAGTTTTTCATAACGCTTCATTTTTATTTCCTCCTTGTTGATTCCAAAACCGGCGTACTTTGATCCAAAGCCGCTCAGCTTCTTTCTCACCGCGGCAGCAAAAGAAACCGTTTGCATCCGCGGCACAGCCGGTTTCTCATACCGACCACACTATGCAAAAGGGCAGGTCTTCCGGCTCGGAGCTCGTGCGCCGCGCGTCCGCCTTCCCGCAAGAGTACCCACCCCGCAGTGGCATTCGGACGCCGACTCGCTCTCTACGGCGGCGGTCCCGCATGGTCTTTCACCATTTCCCTATTCTCCCGTGAGCACACCCACAGGCACCCCTTTGTTGCAATTTTAACCCAGACCGAAGGAAAGAAAAGAAAAACGCGCATCGTTCCGATGCACGCCGACAGGAGATGCCTCTTTGTCCGCATCTCTGCATGCGCCTCCGGTTTCGGCAGAAGCACCGCGCTGTTTCACGTATCTGACTTATCCTCTCCGAGGCTTCACAGTGACCGACTCGCCGGGCTTTTCACCCGATTCCGTGCGCCGCAAGCAGCAAAACAGCGTGTTTTATTTGGTTCTTTGCCAGTATAGCATGATTCCTATGGCAATTCAACAAACTTTCCCAAAAATACAGTCGCACAGCTCCCATCCCGTTGATTTCTATCTTTTTTCTACTTTTTGCATTTCATTTCGCCACTTTTTTGTGATTTATGGTATACTAACCGCAAAAGAGGGAGGGGGAAATCACATGCGGCAGTTAATGCAAAATTACATCCGATACTTCTTTTTGAACGTGCCCAATCCTGCGGTGCGCAATTTCAACCTGCTCGCCAGCGTCGGCACCGCCGTCGGTCTGATTGAGGGCGTCATCAGCCTCTCCATCGGGCAGCTGTTGGCCGGTGCGCTTTGCTGTGCCACCGGCGTATTCGCCCTGTTTCTGCTGCTGTTCAGCCGCAAAACCAGACACTATCGCATCTGTTATTACGCGACGATCGTCGTGATTTTTCTGCTCGGCTTCAGCGTCATTTTCTTCACCGGCGGCGGGTATCTGAGCGGAACACCGGTGTTCTTCGTCTTTGCCGTCGTGTACACGGCCTTTCTGCTGGAGGGCAAGGAACTGTTTATCATGACAGCGGTCGAGCTTGCGGTATACAGCGGCGATGTACTGGTCGCGTATTCCTTCCCGCAGCTGGTCGTGTGGCCACGCGACGCGCAGAGCTTAGTGACGGATATTCTCTTGTGCACGGCAATCAGCGCCGTGTCCCTCTGTCTGTCCGCCTATCTGCAAGTGGTCAGCTATCGCAGCCAGCAGAAAGAGCTGGAAAAAGCGCGGCGCGAGGCGGAGCTTGCCTCGCAGGCAAAAACCGTCTTTCTGTCGAATATCTCGCACGAGCTGAAATCCCCGCTCGCCGTCGTCTCCGGCTACGCGCAGATCGCCAGCCAGCATCTGCGCACGAATCCGGATGCACAGGAGGACGTGGAGCTGATGCGTCTCATCACCTCTGAAGTAGATCAGATGGCCTTTTTGGTGTCGCAGCTTTTGAATGTGACGCGCATTGAGGAAGGTCGTCTTGTGCTCAATAAAAAAAGCGCCCAGTTGGACGCTGTGTTAAAGCTCACGCTGGACGCCTATGCGCCCGCCCTGCGGCAAAACAGAAACACACTGGTGTTTCACCGGCTGTACGACCTGCCGCCCATTCTGCTGGACGAAAACCGCATCCGGCAGGTCATGGTCAATCTGCTCTCCAACGCCAACCGCCACACCAAGCGCGGAACCATCACCATTTCCATGGAGCAGGAGGCAGGGGCTGCCATTGTCTCGGTCGCCGACACCGGCGAGGGCATTGCGCCGGAGCAGATTCCGCATCTATTTGAGCGGTTTTCTCCCAAGCAAACCCGCGCCGCCAACGATACCGGCACAGGCTTAGGCTTGTACATCTGCAAGCATATTATCGAAGCGCACGGCGGAGAAATCACGATTTCCAGCACGCAGGGTGTCGGCACCTGTGCCCGCTTTACGCTGCCGCTCAAAACCGCGTCCGCGTGAGCAGATAGCGTCCGCCCGGCGTCGCCACAATTTCAATCGGGCTGGATTCATCCAGCTTCATTTTCTTTCGGATCATGGAAATATACTTTTTAACCACGCCGGTATCCACACCGCCGCCCCAAACGGCGTCCAGTAGCTCTTCCTTCTGGAAGGAGCGCTCCCCGTGGCTCGCTAAAAACGCCAAAAGCTGCGTCTCCTTCTGCGACAGCGGGAATTCTTCCCCGTCCAGAATCGCCATACCCTTGATGAGATCCACCGTCAGCGGCGGAAACTCCACCCGACCGGCGCCCATCAGGCCGCTGCGGCGCAGCTGTGCCATCACCTGTGCCGCCAGCACATCCAGATGATACGGCTTGGTCAGATAGGCGTCTCCGCCCTGTTCAATACCGTTGATAATATCCTGATTTTCGTCCAAACAGGTCAGAAAAATGACCGGAGCCGTCGTGTATTCGCGCAGTTCGCGGCAATAGTCCAATCCGGTTCCGTCCGGCAGCAGGACGTCCAGCAAAAATAAATCCGGCGGAGTCTCTGCCGCCAGCAGACGCGCCTGCGCAATGGTCTCTGCCGTCATCACTTCATATCCCAGCTGTTCCAGATGCGCTCGGTTGGTTTCGCGCACGCCCAGCTCGTCCTCTACAATAAGGATGATCCCTTTTCTCATTGTTTCCCCTCCTGTCCGTTATCTTTCTCTCTTGTTTTATTATAACAGACCATACGGAGCGGAAACAGCGCGCCACCCACGTTTTCTGAAAAAATACAGTGAAAATTCCGTAACCATTTCCCGATTTCCGTCTCTGTGTGATAGGCTTTTATTGTACAAAACAGACAAAACATAAAAGGAGGTAAGGAAGAGAAAGCTTTCCCCCTCGCCCACGCACAGGACTCGCATAAACCGAAGGAGGATTTTATGAAACAGAAACTACTCTCCCTGCTGCTCGCCGGATGTCTGCTGTTCGCCAGCCTGCCCGCGGCCTTTGCCGTTGAACTACCGGATACGCCGACCGCCCCGCAGGAGCAGCAGCTGACGCTGGATGACGCTGCTTCCGCCGCAGAGACTTCTGCCGCCGAAGCCCCTGCATCCAAGGACACCGCCGATATTCCGGCACAGGACGATCCGGATTACGAAAAGATTGTCAGCGACCGCGCGCGGCGCATCGCCAGCACGAATGTCTCCAAGGCATACAAGGCGGCGACCAAGCACGCCTATCCGGCGAAGTCCAAGACCTATGACGTGAACAAGACGTACAAATACGTCGCGCCGAACGCCTATGCCAAGCTGACCGACGACCAGAAGGCACTGTACGACGAAATGCTTCCCAAGGTGCGCAATCTGGAGCCAATCTCCTATATGGTAAGCGATACTTCCGATTCCAAGCAGTATGAGAAGCTGGACAACGCCCTGGTGGCATATTCCGCCATGACGGAGGACTATCCGGAGCTGGATATATACTTCGGTTTGTTTGATGTCCTCGACGGCGACACCACGATCGGACTGGAATCGCACTATTACATGCCGGATTCCTCCACCGATGACGTACTGACCACAAAAGAAGAGCTTGATGGACTGCGCTATCAGCTGGATCTGTTCGACGCGGTCTGCGACTATGTTGTTGCAGGCATGCCGGACGGCACAGCGTACAATAAATATCTGTATCTGGCGTCCTACATCGCCAGCCGCACAGAATATGATTACACCTTCCAAATGGGTCCGCAGATTTCCAACTCGTATGGTGCGATTCTGTCCGGTCACTCCGTCTGTCAGGGCTATGCCACCGGCATGGTCTATCTGTGTAAAAAGGCCAATCTGTACTGCAAGATGGTAAGCGGCTCGTCCCGCGGCGAGGGACACGCGTGGAACCTTGTCCGCCTGTCCACCGGCACCTATCATGTCGATGTCACATGGTCGGATACCTCCGGTGCCAAGCTCGCCTCCAAGGACTGGTATAATTATTTCATGATGACGCAGGCCGAGGTCTGCTATGACCATGAAATCGATGAGGCCGACGGCACCTTTGCCACCGGCGTGACGCTGCCGAAACCGGAAAAGACCTCCGATTTCCTCATGTACGGCACGGATTATCTGAAAAAGGATCTCACCTATCGCCTCGTCTCGCTGTCCAAGCGCGGCACAGGCACGGTCGCGGTATCCGGTTCGTACAAAAAGACCCCGCTGACCACCCTGACCATTCCGTCCAAGGTCACGCTAGGCGGTCGAACCTTCTCGGTGGTCGGCGTTGACGATTACGCCCTGCGCAACTGCAAGAATCTGCAAAGCGTGAGCATTGGCAAGAAAACACGGTTCATCGGCAAAAAGGCATTTTATAACGACGCCGCGCTGAAGGATATCACCATTCGCTCCCAATCGCTGAACACGGTCGGCAGCAGCGCCATCCGGAACATCAACAAAAAGGCAGTCATTCATGTGCCGTCCGGCAAGCGCAAGGCATATCGAAAGCTGTTTACCACGAAAACCGGATATACGAGCACGATGAGGATTACAACAAAGTAGCCGCTGGTTTGGAATTTGAATCATCGTAAGGGCTACTTTGTAAGCTGGAAGGTAGCAAACTACTGCTTCAATGCACAATCCAGCGCAGCGATTGTGCATTGAGAGAGCAAGGCCACGGAGCGGCTGAGACGTGCTGATGCCTCAGTGCGTCGATGTAACGCAGTGCGCCGCTCCTGACTGGTTTTCTTTTGGCAGCAAAAGAAAATGGACTTCTCTCGCCAACAACTACAGCAAAGTGAACAAACAAATAGAGTACAAAACGAATAGGGTCTGTTGCAAACAAAATGCAGCAGACCCTTTCTCAATTATAAGCGCAATTCACCGCATTTCTCTTTTCCTCACGACCACGCGCCGCACCCAATCCACCGGAATAACCAGAAACGCCAGCCCCGCTGTGACCGCCAGCTCACTCGGCAGGAGCGGCACGGTGCGGAACAGGCTGCCGCCGAAGTACAAAATGACCACCTGCACGGCGGCAACCATGCCCATAATCAGCACGAACATAGGATTTTTCCCGATATGTGCCAGCAAATTCAGCCGATGTGTCCGCGCATTGAACGCATTAAAAATCCCGCTGAAAATAAACAGCGCGAAAAACGCGGTCAGCAGACGGATCGGCTCCTGCGAATAATGCAGCCACTCCCGCACGGGCGGCAGCCACAAAAACAGCACGCACAGTGCGACTGTAAACCCACCCGTTCCGACAATCTGTCCGGTCATGTCACGATTGAGCACCGGTTCATCCCGCTGCTTGGGTTTTTCCTGCATGTATTCCTCCAGCGGCGGCTCTCCGGAAAATGCCAGTCCCGCCAGCGTATCCATAATTAAATTGATCCACAGCATCTGCATGACCGTCACCGGTGTGTCGATGCCGATCAGCGGTCCCGCAATCGACACGCCGACGGCGCAGACGTTCATCGTCAGCTGGAACACCAAAAACTTGCGAATGCTCTTGAAAATCGTCCGTCCGTACAGTACCGCCCGCGCAATCGACGCCAGATTGTCGTCCGCGATGACAATATCGCCCGCCTCCTGCGCGACCTCGGTTCCGCTGCCCATCGCAAAGCCAATGTCGGCCAGACGCAGAGCGGGCGCATCATTGACGCCATCGCCCGTCATACCTGTGACCAGTCCGCACGCCTGTGCCGCCGCCACCAACCGGGTTTTGTCCTGCGGCATCGCCCGCGCGACGACGCGCAGCTCGGGCAGCGCCTGCCGAAGCTGCTCGTCGCTCATCACCGCAATTTGTCGGTGGTCATAGATTTTTTCGTGCTCTGACGAGAGCAATCCCGCCTGCCGCGCCACGGCGCGTGCCGTCTCCACACTGTCTCCCGTAAGCATGACCAAGCGAATGCCCGCCTGCTCCAGCCGACGCACCGCCCCTGCCGTCTCCCGTCGCAGCGGGTCGCGCAGGACCACCGCCGCCGTCAGCATCATGCCGTCCGGCAGACCGTGCTCCACACTTTGCTGCGTTGTGGCTAGCAGCAGCACCCGTCCGCCGTTTTCCGCCTCCTGCGCGATTCTGCGCTGCATCGCGCGGCGGTCAAACGCACTCGCATTTCCATTGGGCAGCAGGCAGTGGCTGCACCGCGGCAGCAGGATTTCCGGCGCGCCGCGCACCAAGGTCAGCGCCCGACTGTTCAAGCGCACCGCGGCATACTTTTTCTCCGAATCAAACGGAATCCGTGCGCCGATGGTCTCCCTCGGCTGGCTGGAAAGCACCGGCAGCACCGCTTGCAGCATGGCACGATCCGTCGCGTTGCCGCCGATCACCCGTGCGCCGGACACATCCGCCGCCGTGTTATATCGGCTGTCCGCACACACCAGACCGAACAGCGCGGGAGCCCCCTTTTGCAGCCCCGCGATCCCGTCCAGCCGCGTGCCGTCTCCGCACAAAAACGCATCCGCCGTCATGCGTCCGCTGGTCAGCGTGCCGGTTTTGTCCGTAAACAGGATATTCAGGCTCCCCGCCGTCTCAATCCCCGTTAGGCGGCGCACCAGCACATGTCCGCGCATCATACGCACGACGTTTGCCGACAGCACGACGGTAATCATCATCGGCAGTCCCTCCGGAACGGCGACGACAATCACCGTAACCGCCAAGGTAATCGCATGCAGGATATGCGACAGCTGGACAGAAAGCGGCTGCTGCAAACCGTTTTGGACGAAAAACGACAAAAACAGATCCGATCCCGCCACAAGTACCGCCGCCGCGATGCCCAGCCGGCTGATGACTCCCGCCAGATGCTCCAAACGCAGATGCAGCGGGCTGTCCCGTCCCTCCTCCTGCACCTGACTTGCCATCGCACCGTAGGTCGTCTGCATGCCGACTGCAGTGACCTCCATCTCTCCCTCACCGGACAGGATAACGCCGCCGCGCAGCAACTCCGGATTGTCCGGACGCAGCCAGATCTCACGGCTCTCGCCGGTCAGCGCGGAAAGATCCGCCTGCAATTCGCCGCACAGCAGCACGCCGTCCGCCGGAATGCGCTCCCCGCTTTGCAGCAGCACGCGGTCGCCCACCACCAGCTCCTCTACCGGAACACTGGTCAGCACGCCGCCGCGCCGAACGCGCACCTGCATCCGCGCCGCTTCCTCCTGCATGCGCTGAAACGCCGCGTCACTGCCGTATTCCGACAGCGCCGAGAGAAACGTCGCCAAAAACACCGCTGCCGCAATACCGGCCGTCTCAAACCACGGCGCACCTCGCAGCAAAAACAGGGCGTTAATCGCCAGCGCAATCAGCAGGATGCGAATGATCGGGTCGCCGAACCCCGCCAGTACCTTCTTCCAGAATCCACTGTGCGCCTGCTGTTCCAGCGCATTGCTTCCGTGCTCTCTGCGCGAGCGTGCGACCTCCTGCGCACTGAGTCCGCCGCTTCCTGTCATCGCCATCCCTCCCGCTGTCCTGGTCTCGTCTCCGTTTTTTCACTGTATGCGGACGCGCCACAAAAAAGACCGCAGAGCGGGCTTTTCGTTGCGGGACATTGCGGTTTCATGCTATACTGATATCATCGAATAATGAACCAATTTGAGGTGATTTACTATGTTTTTTAAGCGACATCGGCGCAAGCCGACTGCTCCGCCGGAGGAAGAACGCTTTCCGGAGCCAATGGATCCCGCCCTGTTCGGACGGCTGGTGGACGGCGAGCTGCCGACCGGCTGGCTGGAATTTCACAGCGCCTTTCTGACCGCCCGCGACGAAATGCTGCGCGAGCTGGATCAGGAGAGTGCGGCCGCCCCGGACGAGCCGTCGGCCGTCGCCCTGCACGAGCAGTACCTCGCCGCCTTTGACGCCTACCGCGCGGAGTGCGAAGCGCGCAGTGAATGCTTTGTGAAATATTTTTCCGACACGCACGGCGGACAGGATCTTCCCCACCGCCGCTGGCTGGAGCAGCATCCGCAGAACTGACTGTCGCGATTATTGTGCGCACAAAAAAGCAGAGCCGGAAGTCTGCTTCTTCCCGCTCTGCCAGAGTGATCGGCTCCGCCGACCACATAATTCTTTTTCTATTCCGTCTGTAAAAAACCGGTGATCAGCATCTGGTCACGCGCGGTGCGGAGCATCACATCCAGCACCTCATCCTCCAGCTCCCCTTCGGCGCGGAAGCTGATTTCCTGTTCCGCCAGCCGGAGCACGCCCTGAAAGCTGCGCTTGTTCCCCTCAAAGCACACGTTGGACAGCGGCAGCGGATGCCCATACAGCTCCATCTGACCGAACCCCTTTGTCCCGTCATGATCCAGCTGAAGCGCGCCGGTCAGCAGACCTTCTCGGCTATCCATGAAAATCTGATATACTTCGCGCATTTCTGCCCCTCCTTTCCGTAGTTTCCGTGGTCGTATCGTCTCTTTGCCTATCAATGTTATTATAAATTACTCCAGAAATTCCTGCAATGGACATCGTGTCCCTTATTCTCGTTTTTGTCACACTTTTTGCAAAATATGCCGTATTTTTTGAAACTTTTACAGTCTGTTCATAACTCGAACATATCGAAAACACATTTTTCCGTTATCCTATTAGCATACATTACAGAACACTTTGCATGAGGGAGGATACTGTCGAATGGAGCAATATACAGCAAAACGCCCATTGGATCGCAGACAGCGCAAGTCCCGCGAAGCCATTCAGAATGCGCTTCTGGAGCTTCTGCGCGAAAAGCCGCTGGAACAGATTACAATCAGTGAGCTTTCCATCAAAGCCGATGTCAATCGCAAGACGTTTTATAATAATTATCACAATATCTCAGAGGTGCGGGACGAACTGCACAACTATTATCTGGATCAGATCTTTTCCCTGATTCGAGAGAAACGGCCGTCCATCGAGGCAAGCGGCAGCTTGGAGGATTTCTTTTGCAGCTTCTGCCGCGGCCTGCGCGACCGTCAGGAGCAGCTGCTGCTGATTTTGGACTGTGAGGAGCATCTAAGTCTGACCAAGCGGCTCAAAGATACCATCCTGCCGTATTTGCAGCGCACTTTGCCATCTTATGGGCCGAGCACGGCACTCTTACCCTATCTTCTGGAATATATCATTCACGGACTGGCAGCCATCATCAATCTATGGCTGCACTCCACGCCGCAGATGAGTGACGAGGACTTTGCCCATCTCGCAGCGGCATTGGTGCGCTCCACCATACACAGCTTCGAATAAATACGATTCCGCGTCGGGACGGCACTGCGCCCCGGCAAGCGGAATCCATTTACATATTACGGCAGATTTTCCCCACTCTGCCGTCGAAAGGAACAAACCACTATGGGCAAGATTATTGGAATAGACCTCGGCACGACCAACAGCTGTGTCGCGGTCGTGGAGGGCGGAAAGCCGACGGTTATCCCCAACAGCGAGGGCGGACGCACTACCCCCTCTGTCGTCGCCTTTACACCGGAATGGGAGCGTCTGGTCGGCAGCACCGCCAAGCGTCAGGCCGCCATTCATCCGGAACTGACGGTCTCCTCTGTCAAGCGAAAGATGGGTTCCGGTGAGACCATTCGTCTGGGACAGCGCGATTTCCACCCGCAGGAAATCTCCGCAATGATTCTCTCCAGCCTGAAGCAGGACGCCGAGGCATTTCTGGGAGAGCCGGTCACGCAGGCGGTCATCACGGTTCCGGCCTATTTTAACGACGCACAGCGGCAGGCAACCCGCGATGCCGGTACGATTGCCGGACTGGACGTCTGCCGTGTGATCAACGAACCGACCGCAGCAGCGCTGGCCTACGGTCTGGAAAATGAAGCCGAGCAGAAGGTTCTGGTCTATGATTTGGGCGGCGGTACGTTTGATGTGTCCATCATTCAAATCGACCATGGCATGATTCAAGTGCTGTCCACCTGCGGCGACAATCATCTGGGCGGCGACGACTTTGACGCCCGCATTGCCGATTATCTGGCGGCGCAATTCCGGCAGAACACCGGCGTTGCGGTCAAGAACGATCCCGCCGCCATGCAGCGCATCTATGAGGCCGCAGAGCAGGCCAAAAAGCAGCTTTCTGCCTCACAGAGCACGGAAATCCGTCTGCCGTTTTTGACCATGCGGCAGGGCGAGCCGCTGCATCTGGAAACCACGCTGAGCCGTGCGGAGTTCGAGTCCATGACAAGCGATCTCATCGACCGCACCGTACAGCCGGTAGAAACCGCGATGCGCGACGCCCATCTGTCGTATGCCGATCTGAGCCGTGTACTGCTCGTCGGCGGCTCGACTCGCATTCCGGCAGTACAGCGCCGTGTGCGGCAGCTGACCGGACTGGAGCCGAGCAAGGCGCTGAATCCGGACGAGTGTGTTGCTCTCGGTGCGGCGGCACAGGGCGGCAAACTCGGCGGTGCGCTTGTCGTGATGGAGAATGGCGAATCCAAGCAGTTCGGCACGGATTTGCTTCTAATGGACGTCACCCCGATGACGCTGTCCATTGAGACCGTCGGCGGCGTCGCCACCCATATTATCGACCGAAACACGCCGATCCCGGCACATTATTCGCAGATTTTTACGACAGCCGGTCCGTTTCAGCGCACGGTAGAAATCAAGGTATTGCAGGGAGAACGTCCGCGTGCGCGGGACAATAAGCTGCTCGGCACCTTCCGGCTCTCCGGTATTAAGCGCATGGGCGGACGACCGCAGATTGAGGTCACGTTTGATATCGACGTCAACGGTATCGTACAGGTTTCCGCCAAGGATCTCGCCACCGGCAAACAGCAGTCCATCACCATTCAGGACAGCAGTAATTTAACGCCGGACGAAATCGAGCAGGCTCGGCGCGACGCGGAGCAATATGCTGCGTTTGAAGCGCAGAAAAAGTGTAATTTGGAGCTGCTCAACGAGGCGGAAGCGCTGCAAAACGCCGTCAAGGCCGGACTCAAGACCGAGGCCGGAAAGACGCTGGACAAGACGGTTCGGCACGATATTCAGGAACACAGCAAGGCGCTGCATAACCTGACGAAGAAGGCCAATCCGAACACCGGCGATGTAGCGTATGACGCAATTACACAGGAGATAACGCAGCTGCGGTTTGTTGCGCAGGCAATATTATAAATGGCATACGCCAGCTTCCCTGTAGGAATCGGAAGCTGGCGTTTTTATTTGTTCTTATACACTTCTATTATCTATTTCATTCAATTTTCTCTTCCATCTGTATTACATTATAACATTTTCTTGCTTTATGTCATATTTACATCCAGAATCCATTCAACTATACTTTGGAACTTTTTCTCACTCAAGAGCAAAAATAAGTCTTGTTTTTGCTCTTTTTGCGTAATCAGGAGGTTATTTCCAATAGTTTCTCTGTTTCATTCAGTCTGATACACTTTTGTCCAAAATGCATATTGATATATATATATATATTACACTAATATTGTTCTGGAATAGTATTATAATACAATTATTATCCATATCATTTCGTTCTATGCCTTGCGAAATTGATTTCCTTGTAATATATCATTTCCAGATACAACCCAAACACTCTACATTTACAATGAAAAGGGAGGAACTTATGAAGAGAAGAACATTAGCATTAATTTTTACGACTTTTATGCTTCTTGCCGTTACTGGCTGCAGCAGCAGCGACTCTGCTTCTTCCAGCTCCGGAAGTGCTACCGAAGCGGCCACAAGCACGTCACAAGAAAGCACTAACGAAGATGTTTCCAAAGTCGAAGGAGACCTTGGAGACTATCATGTACGCATCAAAAAAGGAACCCTTACGAAGGATTACGAAGGAAACGATGTTCTCCGTGTTGTCTTTAAATATACCAACAACAGCGAGGACAGCGTAGGTTTTGATACTGCCCTTTACCCGAAGGCCTTCCAAGATGGTGTGGAGCTTGAATCTGCCTATTTTCTGGAGGACACTGATGACGACAAAGAGTTTTCAAACTCAATGAAATCTGTTCGCCCCGGCACAACGATTGACTGCGCACAATACTGGTTATTGGACAATACAGATTCCCCTGTTGAGTTGGAAGTCTCCGAACTGGTTTCATTATCTGATAAAACCGTTCAAAAGACATTCACCCTACAATAACATTTTTCTAAGGAGTACATAATGAAAATCGCAAAACTCGTTACCGGAATTTTATCGATCGTACTATCACTATTTGTTCTGTTCCAATCTTGTGCAGCTGGTGCATATAATGCGCTCGCTGAAAACGGTGAATCCGGTGGTTCGGCAGGCTTTTTTGTTGCAATTTGTCTTATCGCAGCCGGAATTGTAAGCATTTGTACCCGCTCGTCAACAAAAAAAGGCGGTCCAATAGCTTGTGCAATTCTATATTTCATTGGTGCGGTTATGGGCTTTCTCGGTGCTGGCAGCTATACCGATCTCTATATTTGGTCTATATTTGCTGCTATCTGTGGAGTCATGCACATTGTTTCTGCAATAAAAGCAGGCAAAAATCTTTCTGAACAATAATTCACTTATTCCATACATAGCACAACAACCCGTGCAGAGCCATGTGCCCTGCACGGGTTGTTACTGTTATATTGCTTATATCACTATATGTTACAGCACCTCACCGGTGATAATCCACGGTGCAGGCTGTGTTTCAAAGATGTTCTTGGAATTCAGGTTCGAGATCGCAACCTGCATGATCTCCATGTTCTGGATACCATACTTCTCAAAGATTGCCGGAATACGGCACAGCAGATTCATCTCCAGCGTGTAAACCGTAAACTTCATCTTCGGATTGACCTTGAGCAGGTTTTCAATCTCTTCCTCCAGCTTGCCGGTGGCGACGATAAACGCCTGATCCGGCACTGGCAGCTTAATAAGTGACTCCGCCTTGCAGTCATCGATAATCTCGACATTGTGCAGACCGAATTTCTCCACGTTGTCCTCCATGGACTGTCGGTCATACTTATCGTACTCAACGGTGATAACCGTTCCCTCGCTGGCCATCATCGCACATTCTACGGCAATGCTCTCGCCGCTGATGATGCAGATATTTCCCTGCTCATCAATATCCAGCATGCTCATGATAATCGCACGGATCTCACTGCCGACATAGCGCACCGAACCGCGCGAAAAGCGCTCGTTGCGCAGACCAAACCGGCGATGGCTGTGTGCGTTATCATTGATAATCAGGATCGCCGTCGGCTCTGTGATCTCCAGATTGATGCATTCACGCACCACGGTCGGCTCGACATCGCCTTCCGGTTCCAGACCCGGCTTAAACCAGACCTCACATTCGCCAAGGCCGGCCTGCCACATATCGTAGAACAGGTTCTGGTTGTCTGCTCCGGCAAACACCAGTACACGTCGGTTGGCTTCCACAGTATGCAGAACGTTCTTTTTCTTCTCAGTTGTATCAATAATCTGTACGCGCTCCAGATTCAGGTCGGTTTTCTCCGAAAAAAACTTCAGCCACGCAAGGATGCGGTCGTTGGTATAGATCGAGGTGTTAATGTGCTTTTCCATATAGGGTCCCCTCCTGTGGATGATTTCTGTTTCTATCATATCACATTTTTAGCTAATTTGCAAAAACAACATCGGACTTCTTTGTGTTTTTTGTCATCTATGCGCACAACATTCCGTTAGTTTTTCGTTTCAATTCCACAGATTTGGAAACAACTGTTGTTTTTCCCCTGCTAGTTCTGGTATAATAACAATAAATATATCCTCTTCCTTACGTATCTGTGGGGAGAATACTCAAGGAGTGTTATTATGCAACAATCTCGTGGAAGCTTTTCCGGTCGTCTCGGCTTTGTTCTCGCCGCGGCCGGTTCTGCTGTCGGCCTAGGAAATCTATGGCGATTTCCTTACCTTGCAGCCAAGTATGGCGGAGGCACCTTCCTGCTCGTCTATTTGATTCTCGCGGTCACGTTCGGCTTCTCTCTGCTGATTGCAGAGATCGCCATTGGACGCCGCACCGGACTGAGCTGTCTAAACGCCTTTGGCAAGGTAAATCGTCACTTTGGCTTTGCCGGCGGCATTGCCACCATCGTACCGGTCATTATCATGCCGTATTACTGTGTTATCGGCGGCTGGATTATCAAGTATCTGATGGTCTATGTCACCGGTCAGGACGTCGCCGCCGCACAGGACGGCTTCTTTTCCAGCTTTATCTCTGCGCCGATCCCGCCGCTCGTCTACTTCATCATCTTCTTGACGATGGCGGCGCTCATCGTTTCGTTCGGCGTTGAGAAAGGCGTCGAGGCGGTCAGCCGTATTTTGATGCCGATTCTGGTTGCACTGGCTATCATTATCTCGATCTTTATCTGCACCCGCCCGGGCGCACTTGGCGGCATCGCCTACTATATTGTTCCGAACTTTGAGCACTTTTCCGTCATGACGGTCTTGGCTGCCGTCGGTCAGCTGTTCTTCTCCATGTCGCTGGCCATGGGCATCATGGTGACCTATGGTTCCTACATGCCGCGCTCCACAGACCTGGAAGGTGCGGTTGCCCAGATTGAGATCTTTGATACCTTAATCGCCTTCCTTGCCGGTCTGATGATTATTCCGGCGGTCTATATGTTCTCCGGCGGAGACGAAAGCGCAATGAGCGCTGGCCCGGGTCTGATGTTCATCACGATCCCGAAGGTATTTGACAGTATGGCGTTTGGACGCTTTGTCGGTGCGATTTTCTTCCTGCTGGTATTCTGCGCCGCACTGACCTCGGCGGTCTCCGTCATGGAAGCGGTTGTCTCCAGCATGTGCGATCGGTTCCACATGCCGCGTCTGAAGGCCTGCATCATCTTCTATATTTTCTGTATCGTTCTGGGTGCGCTGTGCACTCTGGGTTACGGCCCGCTGGCCGCCTTCACCATTCTGGGAATGCAGATTCTCGATTTCTGCGACTTCATTACCAACAGCGTACTCATGCCAATCGGCGCCATCATCACCTGTATTTTGGTCGGCTGGGTTGTCGGCACCAAATACGTTTCCGATGAAGTTCGTCAGTCTTCCGATTTCAAGCGCGAGCCGGTATTCCGTGTCATGATCAAGTGGGTCACTCCGATCTGCCTGATTGCGATTCTGATTACCTCCGTCCTCAGTGCATTTGGCCTCTTCTCGTTCTAAGAGACAAGCTGGGACACAGTGCAACATACGCATGAAAGAAAGCTGCTGCTGTGAACGAGGGTTCATGGCGGCAGCTTTTTGCGCATCGGCAAATTCCAACGCTGTCGCTGCGACGCACTCCGCTACATCGCCACGCCGAGGCATCAGCTGTCGCATCGGCGAATTCCGCTACCTCCCTGTGCCGAAGTATCGGCACAGCTCGACCGCTCCATTGCCTCGCTCCTCAAATTCAAACGCTTCGCTGGTTTGGAATTTGAAAAATATAAGATTTTCTTTGAGCACAGACAGGTAGATAACAAGTAAATGAACAGATCGCTTCGTGGTCTTGCTCCTTCGCGCCACACCGCTCCGCTGGGTTGCGTCGCGATATTAATTGGGTGGGTTGTCGGCTGACAGTAAGCGCTAATCTATCTTGTAGCGTACAATTCTTCCGATAGGTATTGCAAACACCCCTTCTCATTGACAATCATCTCACAATCTGGTACTGTACTAACAGGGACAATTGTTTCCAATCAACACAGGAGGTCGCACAATGAGCAGACCAAAAAAGCAGAAAAAGACAGTGCAGGAGCGCAAGCAGGCCGCTTCTGAGCGCGCACAGAAGCGCAAGAAAAAGGATGACAAGATGACATACATCATGATCGGTGTTGTCGCGGTGCTTTTTATCGCGTTTCTCGGCCGCATGATGTTCTTTTAATCATCGTTTTGCTCGACGGAGACAGGAGGTTTTTCTATGCTGATTACTACGATTGAACAGCTCCCCAATCAGAACTTTATCCCGCTCGGCATGGTGCAGGGCAGCACGATTCAGACCAAAAACATCGGACGCGATATCACGCAGAGCCTGAAAACCATTGTCGGTGGTGAGCTGGGTGCATATACCCAGATGATGGACGATGCCCGTCAGATTGCCATCAACCGCATGGAACAGCAGGCGCGCAGCTTGGGCGCGGATGCGATTATCGGCGTCCGGCTGTCCACTTCGTCCATCATGCAGGGCGCAGCAGAAGTCGTCGCCTACGGTACCGCCATACAGCTGAACGGATAACAACAAACAACGAAGGAAGAGAAAAAGTGAAAAAGTTTTTGGAAGAATTTAAAGAATTTGCCCTCCGCGGAAACGTAATGGATCTGGCTGTCGGCGTTATCATCGGCGCTGCGTTTCAGAACATCGTCACCGCGCTGACCGACAACATTATCTCCCCAGTGCTCGGCCTGTTTGCCAAGACGAATTTTGACGGATTGGCACTGGAAGTACTGGGCGTCACAATCAAGTACGGCGCATTCATCACCGCCGTCATCAACTTCATCATCATGGCCGTGATTCTGTTCTGCCTGATTAAGGCGATGAACAAACTCGCCAGCTTCGGCAAGAAGGACGAGGTACCGGAAGAGCCGACGACCAAGCTGTGTCCGTTCTGCCAGATGGAAATCCCGATTGGCGCTACCCGCTGTGGTCACTGTACCTCTATTCTGGAGCAGGAAACTGCCGACGCCGCGGCAGAATAATATGTTACCTATCCGACCGGTTTGCTGCGTGTAAGCCGGTCGTTTTCTTTTGCTTTTCGACACTTTTTTCGTTTTTGTCGTTCTGAATTTGTTTACAAACTATCCCTTGCATTTTCTTGGTATTTGCGTTATACTACATTAGCACTCAAGAGTTTCGAGTGCTAAAACTTGATTTTTTAATTCAGAAAGGATCGATATATATGGCTAAGCAGCAATTCCAGGCGGAGTCCAAGCGTCTGCTCGACATGATGATCAACTCGATCTACACGCACAAGGAGATTTTCCTGCGTGAGCTGATCTCCAACGCAAGCGACGCCGTGGACAAGCGCCACTTCCGTGCTCTGACCGACGCAAACCTCGCCCCGGAGGGTGGCTATGAAATCCGCATCACGCCGGACGAGAAGGCACGCACGCTGACCATCGAGGACAACGGCATCGGCATGACCAAGGACGAGCTGGAGCACAATCTCGGCGTCATCGCACAGAGCGGCTCGCTCCAGTTTAAGAAGGACAACACCGCGACAGAGGATGTGGACATCATCGGTCAGTTCGGCGTCGGCTTCTACTCGGCCTTTATGGTAGCCTCCCATGTCACCGTGCTCTCCCGCTCGGCAGACGACACGCAGGCATATCAATGGGATTCCGACGGCGCAGACGGCTTTGAGATCATCCCGGCCGAAAAGGACAGCATCGGCACCAAGATTGTCCTGACCATGAAGGAATCCTCCGAAGAGGAAAACTACGATGACTATCTCCAGACCTACACGCTTCAGACGCTGGTCAAGAAGTATTCCGACTATATCCGCTACCCGATTCGCATGGTCGTACCACACTCCAAGGTAAAGCCGAAGCCGGAGGACGCACCGGAGGATTATAAGCCGGAGTATGAGACGGTTTACGAGGACGAAACCCTGAACTCCATGGTTCCGCTGTGGAAGAAGCCAAAGGGCGAAATCACAGAAGAGGAATACAACCAGTTCTACAGCGAGAAGTTCTTTGACTTCATGCCGCCGGCACATATCATCCACACCAAGACCGAGGGTCTGAGCGCATCGTACAGTGCTCTGCTGTTCATCCCGCAGAACCCGCCGTATGACTACTACAGCAAGGACTTCAAGCGCGGCTTGCAGCTGTATGCTTCCGGCGTCCTGATTATGGACAAGTGCGAGGATCTGATTCCGGAGTATTACTCCTTTGTTCGCGGTCTGGTTGACTCTCCGGATCTGTCGCTGAATATCTCCCGTGAAATTCTCCAGCATGACCGCCAGCTCAAGGCCATTGCGACCAGCTTGGAAAAGAAGATTCACTCCGAGCTGCTCAAGCTCATGAAGGACGACCGCGAGAAATATGTCTCCATCTGGAAGAACTTTGGTCTGCGCATCAAGGTCGGCGCGTATGACAACTACGGCGCCAATAAGGAGAAGCTGCGTGACCTGATGATGTTCTACTCGGCAAACGAGCAGAAGTATATCACGCTCCAGGAGTACCGCGAGAAGATGCCGGAGGAGCAGGAGGAGATCTACTACGCTGCCGGTGCAAGCATCGAGAAGATCGACAAGCTGCCGCAGGCGGAGGCCGTTCGCAAGCATGGCTATGACATTCTGTACCTGACCGACGACATCGACGAATTCGTCATCTCCGTACTGGGCAAGCACGACGAGAAGAGCTTCCGCTCCATCGCATCCGGTGATCTGGATCTGTCCACCGAGGACGAGAAGAAGGAAACCGAGAAGAAGGACGCGGACAATCGCCCGATGTTCGACCTGATGAAGGAAGCTCTAGACGGTAAGGTAAAGGACGTTCGCCTGTCCTCCCGTCTGGTCAGCAATCCGGTCTGCCTGACGACCGAAGGCAACCTGTCCATCGAGATGGAGAAGGTACTGAACTCCCTGCCGGATCAGCACGGTGTAACCGCCGAAAAGATTCTGGAAATCAACAGCACGCATCCGATCTTTGATACCCTGTGCAAGCTGTACAAAGAGGATCAGGACAAGCTCAAGCTGTACACCTCGCTGCTGTACACGCAGGCTCTGCTGATTGAGGGTATGCCGATTGAAGATCCGGCTGCTTTCTCTGATGAAATTTGCAAGCTGATGGCAGAATAATCTCTCTGCCGTTTCCCCAAGACCCGCCGAAGTGACCTCCTCGGCGGGTCAATTTTTTCCTTTTCGTGTCTATTTCCGTCAATTTCGGGAAATCCCTTGCGCTTTTTGTTTCGGTGCTTTACGATATAGAACGAAGAGAAAAAGAAAGGAAGCTATGTATGGCAGTCAAAAATCCCAACCGCTTTGGCACACTGATGATGCTGGGTGCATCACTGTGTTTTTCCACCGGCGGTATTCTATGTAAGTTCATCCCGTGGTCCCCGCTGACGATCAGCGGCGTGCGCAGTATTTTCAGTCTGCTGGTGTTCGGTCTGTATCTGCTGCTGGCACATCATAAGCTCAAGTTCAACCCTACCGTATTGTTTGGTGCGCTGTGTATGTTCGGCGTCTCGACACTCTTTATCGTCGCCAACAAGCTGACCACCGCTGCCAATGCGATTATTCTGCAATATACCGCGCCCGTGTGGATCATCCTGTTCATGGCGGTGCTGTTCCACGTTCGCCCGAAAAAGCTCGATCTGATTACCATCGTGATCGTTGTCGCCGGTATCGTCTGTTTCTTTTTGGACAGCATTGGCTCGGGCAATATGATGGGAAACATCTGTGCAGTTCTTGCCGGCATGTGCTATGCCGTGGTATTCATGCTCAATCAGTTCCCGAAGGGGGACAGCATTTCGTCTATCTTCTTCGGACAGGTGCTCGCGGCGATTGTATTGTCGCCTAATGTCATCCATGAGACAAATTTTGAGCCAAAGACACTGCTCGCTGTTTTTTTGCTGGGTGCGGTACAGGTTGGCTGTGCGTATATTTTCTTCTCACTGGGCACGAAATACATTCAGCCGGTTACGGCATCGCTTATCAACGGTCTGGAGCCGGTGCTCAACCCGATCTGGGTGGCGCTGTTCTATGGCGAGCTGATTACGCCGTTGTCGCTGGTCGGTGCAGTTATCGTTGTGGGAGCGATTTTGGTTTATAATGTTATTGGCGCCCGGTTGGAAGCTGCGAGAGAAAGTTAAATCTGTCGCGGCACAACTGTTTTTCTGAGCTGGAATTTGAAAAATTATGAGATTTGGTGAGATAGTAGAGATAAAATGGGATATATGGGTTAATTCAGATCCCCTCAGCCGCCTCCGGCGCCAGCTCCCCTTGTTCTGCAAGGGGAGCCAAACGTAGTTGTTACTCTAAGCGCTGATAGGTAAAATTTCGCGCCAAAGGCGTCCCTTGATGCAATGGGCTGCGCCATGCCAGCGGTATGTGAGCGTAGCGAAAGCAGGACTGGCAGACGCGCAGCGTCTGACGGAAGGGATTAAAATCTACAATTATATCCTCTTTTCTGCCCGTTCTTAGATAACGTCTTATCATATACCCTGACACGCAAAGAGCTTGTTGCATTTTTGCAGCAGGCTCTTTTTTCTCGTCTATTTGGAGCTATCTTGCCGTTTTCCAATTTTGGTGCTATACTGAAACCAAGCAAAAGTGTTATCCTAACGTGGTAAAAGAAAGGTCGGATTTCTATGACAAACTATACGCATCTGTTTACCCCGTGGAAGCTGGATCGCTTCTCAATTCAAAACCGTATCTGTGTCCCGCCGCTCGTCATCTATTCATGGAGCGACGACACCGGACGTGTCACCGACAAGCATATCGCGCACTATCGCGCCCTGACCACCGGCGGTGCTGGACTGGTCATTCAAGAGGCCACCTGCGTCTGTCCGGAGGGTCGTCTGACACTGGATCAGCTCGGCATCTGGGAGGACGGACAGAAGGAAGGCTTATCCCGTATCAAGGACGTTCTGCATGAGGCCGGTATGCCCGCGATTGTACAGCTCAGCCACGCCGGTATTCTCGCCAAGCGCCCGGAGGATCGCGTTGCCGCCAGCGATTTCACCTGTGAATTCGCTGGAACGCGCAGCGCTCGTGCTTTAACCATTGACGAAATTCATCGCATTGAGCAGCAGTTTATCGACGCCGGTCGCCGCGCCTATGAAATCGGCTATGACGGGGTGGAGCTGCACGCCAGCCACGGTTATCTGCTCAGTGATTTCATGAATACCACCATGAACCAGCGCACGGACGAGTACAATGCCAAGGACAACCTGATTATGAAGAATATCATCACGGGCATCCGCCGCGTCACCTCGCCGGATTTCCTCATCGGCGTGCGTCTAGGCATTTATGAGCCGACACTGGATGTCGGCATCGCCAACGCAAAAATGCTGGAGGCGCTGGGCGTCGCGTTCATCGACGCGTTCTACGGCTGTGAGTGGACGGCAGATCCCAAGACGCCAGAAGGCTATCCGTTCAATGCCTCGATTTACAGCGCCAAGATGGTCAAAAAGGAAGTCTCCATTCCGGTCTTTGCCGTGCTGGATATTCAGTCCGGTGAGCAGGCCGAGGCTATTCTTGCCGATACCGGTGTGGATATGGTTGTTATCGGCCGCGGTTCGCTGGTCAATTACAGCTGGGGCAATGATGTCCGTGCTGGCCGCGATCCGGGACACTGCCTGCACTGCTCTTGGTGTCAGTGGAAGGTTGATCCCGAGCGCTGTCCGGGAAGAAAGCTTCTGGAGAAGCAGAGAGGGATGGCTTGAGTTCGTTTTTCTGTAGGTGATATAATAGATTTAATCAGAGAATATACGTGCCAATAGTATATTTTAATCCCTTCAGTCAGACGCTGCGCGTCTGCCAGTCCTGCTTTCGCTACGCTCACATGCCGCTGGCATGGCGCAGCCCATTGCATCAAGAGGCGCCTTTGGAACGTACTAGTTTCCTGTCTATTCCCAAAGGAAATCTCTCGTTTGGCTCCCCTTGGAGAACAAAAAAAAAGGGGGGGGTGAGGGAGCTGTCGGCGCGTAGCGGCGACTGAGGGAATGTGAACTGACCGTACGCTCTTATCTATATGATGGTGTATAAATTACAAAGAAACTCCCAACCAAAACCTCCGATCTGTGCATCCACAAATCGGAGGTTTTTTCCTACCGTTATTTACTTAGTATCCATAACCAAAGCCACTTTGGCCGTTCTGCTCGCTGTTGCCGTTTCCGTTTCCATATCCGTAGCCGTAAACACCACCCTGTTCCGAGTTACCGGACGAATCGGAGGATTCCGTTGAATCCTGTGCCGAGGACGAGCTGCTGCTCAGATCGTTTTGATCGACCAGCTTGATCTTGATCTTCTTCGTCTTACCGGAGCGGTACACCGTCAACGTCATAGAATCGCCAGCCTTGCACTTCTCCTTAATTTTGTTGATATCGCTCATCGTCGTGATGGTCTTTCCATTGACCGCCGTGATGATATCATTTGCCTGCACGCCCTGCTTATAGGCATCCGACGCTTCATCCACGCTGGATACCAGCACGCCCTGCGGAACGTCATAATACTTTGCCATGGTCTCATCAATGTCGTAGCCGCTGATGCCAATTGCCGGACGACCCGTGACATGACCATATGCGATCAGCTCATTGACAATATCCTCCGCCGTGCTCATCGGGATCGCAAAGCCCATTCCCTCAAAGCTGGCGTCCGAGGACGAGCTAGACGAGAGCTTCGACGAGGTGATGCCGACTACCTGACCATACTTGTTAATCAGCGCGCCGCCTGAGGAACCCGGATTAATCGCTGCATCCGTCTGAATCAGCGTCATAACACGGTCGTTGATCGTGACGTCGCGGTCGATTGCCGACACAAATCCACCGGTAAAGCTGTTCTGGAACTCCACGCCGCCCGGCGAACCAATCGCATAGCAGCGGTCGCCAACTGTCAGCTCATCCGACTTGCCAAACTCGGCTACTGTCAGCTTATCCTTCGTGCTGATCTTGAGCACCGCCAGATCCGTCTGGGAATCCATGCCCACCAGCTCCGCCTGATACTGCGTGTTGTCACTCGTGATGACGGTGAACTTATTGCCGCCCTCAACAACGTGGTCATTCGTGATAATATAACCGTCTCTGCTCATGATGACACCGGAGCCGGATGCCTCGCTGCCCACCGTGATATCGTCCACAACAATACTGACAATCGACGGAGAAACCGTCTTATAGATCTGCGTGCTTGTCAGTCCGTCATCGCTTTCTTCACCATCACCAGTCTTCTGTGTCTGACTGATCTGTACTTTAGTGGAATCCGCCGGAAGTCCGCTGCCGGATTCCGTTGTGGTATTCTCTGCGCTGTTTCCGCTGAAATTCAAGCCACCGCTGGCTGCCATGCCACCGACAAAGGCAACCACCGCGATGATAACCGCCAGCACGGCAATCTTCGGTCCCTTGTGGTTTCCCGGCTTGTTCGAGCCGCCGCCCGAACCACTCGGTCTGCCCCACTGGCTGTACGGATTGGTTCCGCCTGTGCTGCTCTGCTGATAAGGGTTACCCGCCGGGCCGCTCTGCGCACGCTGGCTATAGGGATTTCCCGTTGTTCCGCCGCCAGCGGATGTATTGCTGCTTTGTGAGCCGCCGCCGGATGCACCGCGAACCGGGGTTTGGAACGGAGTTTTCTGCTCCTGCTCGTTGTTGTCTGACGATGTATTCTTGTTAAACTCGTCCATGAGTGAATCCTCCTCTCGTGTTCTGTACTCATTGTACGGCACAAATATGGTCTTTCTTTGTCTCCTATGTTAAATTTATGTGTACTTTTATCGTTTTTACGTTCAAACTGCTCTCCAACGGATGTCAGAGAGCAGTTTTGTGTTAGTTTTGTGTCAACCCGGGCAGATTGTTATTGTTCGTCGGCTGCTTGAGTACCGCTGGAATCGTAAACGAGAACTCAGTTTCATTGTTGTTAGACCGCACAGAGATATCACCTCCATGCAGAATCACAATAGACTTGACAAAATACAAGCCCAGTCCTGCGCCGGTGCGGTCCATACTGCGGGAGCGATCCACCTTATAGAATCGATCAAAGACATGTGGCAAATCTTCCTCCGGAATGGATGAGCCGGTATTGCGGATGGAGAAATACGCCATCTTTCCCTGTACCTCCGACCGAATAGTCAGCTTGCCGCCCTCATTGACGAACTTCACCGCATTGTCAATCAGATTATATACCACGCGGTAAATCAAATCGCGGTCTCCGTTCGCCGTCAGGAAGTCCTTCAGCTCGACATCCACGTCGATCTTCTTTTCCTCCAGCTGTTTTTCAAAGCTGAGCAATACCTGAATCGCGGTCTCCGACAGGTCAAACGGTACCGGTGTGATAACCATTTCACCCGATTCAATGCGCGCCGTCTCCAGCATGCGCAGCACCATGCGGCTCAGTCGATGGGATTCCTGTGAAATAATCTCCAGATACTGCTGATGCTTCTCCGGCGGAATCGTGCCGTCCAGCATGCCGTCGGCAAAGCCGCTGATGGATGTCATCGGGGTTTTCAGCTCATGCGATACATTTGCCACAAAATTGCGCGACAGCTCTTCCTGCTGGCGCATGGTGGAAATCATCGTGTTAAAGCTCTCTGCCAGCTCGTCAATCTCATCACAGTTGTTCTCCTCCGCCACGCGGACATCAAAATCACCGCGGGTAAACTGCTTGACCGCCTGCACCATGCCCTTGAGCGGACGGGTCAAAAACGACGTCAGGAACCAGCTGAGAATCAGCGTCAAAATCAGTGTGATAAAGATAATGATCACATAGCTGTGCATCACATCGCTCATCAGACCCATCGTGTCCGTCGAGGACGCCGCCGCGATCACCAGCGCAATCGTCTTGCCGCTGCTGTCCTCACAGCGCCGTCCGGCAATGTAATAGTTTTCGGAAAACAGGCCGTTCAGGTTTCCCAGATCAAAAAACTCGTCTTTGCTGTTCAGACGACTGGTCAGATCCTCGCTCAGCGTACCCATGGTCTGGTCGGATGTCTTACTGTCCTTCGCAATTTTCCCGCCGTCTTCGTCTGCACGGATCTCGATATTGCCCTCGTCATCCGCAATCAAGATCTGACACGAGGAGTTTTCCGCCATCTGTTGGAGATAGACCGACAAGCTCTCCGCACGCTCTTTCTTCTTATAGATCTTTGGATCGCGCTCTATCAGGGACTGTACGTTACTTACCGTTGTCTCCAGCTGCGATTTTTTCTGTACGACCGACGATCGGCCAATCTGTGCCAGAAACACACTGCCAGCGAACGTAAAGCTGACGAGAATCAGTACGGCAAACGCAGCATACGTTTTGACAAACAGATTTCTCATGAGGATCAGTCCTTGTCGTCAAAGGTTTCAAACTTATAGCCAACACCCCACTTGGTGGAAATCTTCCACTTATCGCTGACACCGTCCAACTTTTCGCGCAGACGCTTGATATGCACATCAACCGTGCGGGTATCGCCCGCGTAGTCAAAGCCCCATACCTCGTCCAGCAGTTGGGCGCGGGTGAATACGCGGTTCGGGCTCTGCGCCAGGAAATACAACAGCTCAATTTCCTTCGGCGGTGCGTCCACACGCTTACCGTCAATGATCAGGTCATACGCCTGCTTGTCAATCGTCAGCTTGTCAAACGAAATCTTCTGCTTTTCCTCCGGGGCAAAACGGCGGAAAATCGCACGAATGCGCGCGACAACCTCCTGCATGTCCAGCGGCTTGACGATGTAATCGTCGGCGCCCATCTCCAGGCCATTGACCTTGTCAAACGTCTCACCTTTCGCGGTCATGATGATAATCGGGATCTTGCTCTCTGCACGGACGATCTTGCATACCTGCCAGCCATCCATAACCGGCATCATAACATCCAGCAGAATCATGTCCGGATCCTCTTCGTGCCACTTTTCCACGCCAACTTGTCCGTTTTCTGCTTCTACAATTTTATATCCCTCGCGCTCGAGGTAGAGTCGCAGAAGCTCGCGGATATGCGCATCGTCTTCTACGATCAGAATTTTCTTCGCCATGTTCGAGTTCCTCCTTGCAATTTACTCTTATTATACGTCATTTGCGGAGAAAAAGGGTGACTATTTTGTGAACTGTGTAAATTTCAACACAATGGCGTCATCCGTCGCGGTCGCTACGACGCACTTCGCGGTTGCGTCGCGATTATACAATAAGGTTTATTCTGTGGATAGACAGAAACTGTAATATATTTTTCATTCATATCCCTTCAGTCGTCGCTATGCGCCGACAGCTTCCCTTGCTCTACAAGGGACGCCAAACGTAAGATTTACTCTGAGAACAGACGGCTAAAAGTTCAGGTCGTGCCCACTATAGGTAGTGTAAATACCCTCTGCAAATCTTAGAGTGAGCGAAGTGAACGGCCAGATTTGCTAGGGTCGGTACGCTAGGCCATCGATTAACATTTTCCCTTATGTAGCGGTCGCAAGATAATAGACCAGCTTTCTCTATAGGCAGCTCGGAAGGGTGCAGGGAACGCGGCCGTTCCCTGCTGGTTTTCTTTTCGTCTATTTTCTTTTGGCAGCAAAAGAAAATGGACTACTCTTACTGACATCAATAAACAAAACGAATAAGCAAATAGAGCCTTCAAAATCCCCATAAACCACAAAAAAGACGGCTGCCATGCAGCCGTCTTATCTTTCTTACTGAATAACATATACGCTTGCGTAGTCAATACCAATGCGGTTTGCCTCTGCCTCACTGCGTACAAAGATATCGATGATCTTGTTCTTGATCGCTCCGCCCGTGTCCTCAGCGTAGTAAACACCATAGCCGTCGATGTAAACCTTCGAGCCCAGAGAGATGACGCGCGGGTCAACGGCGATCGTATGGTTCAGGCGCGGGGTACGACCGGATGCGGTAATAGTGTCTCCGCCGTAGAACGTCAGCTTGAAATTACCCAGCGAACGAGCGCCGCTGCCAAACTTCATACGGTTATGATGAACGTAACCACGCTTGCCGTTTACCTTAACCTTCAGCCACTTGCCATCGGCAGAATAGCCCAGAACCTTGCGGTTTACGCCCTTCTTCATAACAGTCTTCTTTGCGCTGTTAACGGATGCGGTGGTACGAACGACCGCCTTCTTGGTGGCGGTGACGCGAGCCGCCGAAGCACCCGCCGTAAATGCCGTAGCGAGAATCATAGTTGTCAGTGCAAGCAGTGCTACACGCTTAATCCGCTGAATCATGTGAAACCTCCTAGTGATGCGTTTACCAAATATATTGTAACTAATTTGATATCGTTTTGTTACCGTTCTGTAATTATATTACCAGAGTCATCCCTTCCTGTCAAGGCTTTTCTCCAGATTTATTTCAAACTTTTTTCTTGCTTTATTGACACAATTGCGCAAAATTCGTGCAATTTCATCATTTATTCCATAATTAAAGCAGCGGCTGCATTCCACAGTCGCTGCCCCCATGCCTGTGTGATTATCCGATCAAATATACCTTAGCGTAGTCCACGCCCTTTGCGTTTGCCTCTCTCTCACTGCTGACAAAGATGTCAATGATGTTGTTCTTAATCGCTCCGCCCGTGTCTTCTGCATAGTAGGTGCCATAGCCCTCAATATAGACCTTCGAGCCCAGAGAGATGACGCGCGGATCAACGGCAATCGTGTGATTAAGCTGCGGTGTGCGGCCGGATGCCGTCATCGTATCTCCGCCATAGAACGTCAGCTTGAAATTGCCCAGCTCACCTTCTGTAAAGTTCATGCGGTCAATGCGAACATAGCCCTTCTGACCGTTCACCTTTACCTTCACAAACTTGCCGTTTCTCGCAATGCTCAATACCTTGCGATTGGTTCCCGGAGTCATAGAGGTCAGCTTTTCACTGGATACCGAAGCCTTCGTATGAACCGCTGCCGAACGAACTGCCGTTACGCGGGCTGCCGACGCCGTCGCTACCATAGCGATAGTGACTACCACTGTTGTCATTGCGATCAATGCGATGCGCTTCATTCGCTGAACCATGAAATCCCTCCGAAATGTCTATGTTAATTATCTGAATAGTATCGTGTTTGTAATTTACTTGATAACATTTTGTTACCGTTCTGTAATTCATCATACAGAAAACGTCTTAATTTGTCAACCCAAATTTCGAATTTTGTAAGTATTCCACAAAAGAAAAAACGGCGTTTTGAGCTCAAAACACGCCGTTTTTGTGTGATATATCAATTTTGCTTGTTACTCTTTGTATATCTTGCCGTAACGTTTTCGTAACAACACGGTAACAAAAATCATGCGGCTTCGTAACAATTCCGTCACCAGCGCTCCATGATTACGGTCGATCTTCCTTCCAGAATTTCGAACGGAAGCGCACGCCCTCCGGCAGATGATCCGTGTTATTGTAATCCACCAGCTCCGGTTTTTCCGGTGAGGAAAAAACAATGGTCGTCACCGATGCATTGGATACCATCCGTGGCTTCATTTGCTCAAACGGACGATCCACCGTCCCGAGATAGGTCATCAACGCAAAGCCATGTGACACAATTGCAATGCTGCCATTCGGATGCTTTTCCACCAGTTTTGTTACCGCCGCGTGCACACGCTCCCAGACCTCCCGCCCGGTTTCTCCCTCCGGCGGGGCGAAGTGCGTCGGATCGGTGCGCAGCGTCGTCATGCTTCCCGGATACCTTGCTTCGTTCTCCGCATTCGTATGGTTTTCCAGCACGCCGCCGTTGACCTCTCGCAAGCCGTCCACCGAAATCGGTTCACAGTCCAGATAACGGCAGATGCCCTCTGCGGTCTGCCGCGCCCGCAGCAGCGGACTGCAATATACCGCCTCTACCCCGCTGCCGCGAAAGCGCTCCGCCAGCGCATCCGCCTGCCGCAGGCCGACCTCGCCCAGAGGGTTGTTTGTAATGCCCTGAAACCGTCCCGCTTCGTTGGACGTCGTCGTTCCATGCCGCACAAAATAAACCGTTGTCATCGTATCTTCCTCCTCTTGGCGCATGGATGCGCCGCATTCTCTCAAAAAAACAGGAGCGAGCTATGCTCACTCCCGTTTGTTCTGCCTCACTCCATACACAGCAAGTACTGTCCATACAGTGTCTTTTCCAACCGTTTTCCCTGCTCATGTACCTGCTCAACGGTAAGCAGACCGCTCTCTAAGCTGATTTCCTCCGGACACGCAATATAGCGTCCCGTACGGTTCTGCACCTCACGGACACGGTTGGCCGCCTCCAGCAGGCTCTCCGCCGTGCCGGCGTCCATCCAGACAAAGTCCTTGTCCAGCGGCGTGACATGCAGCTGTCCGCGCCGCAGATATTCCAAATTGACATCCGTAATCTCCAGCTCACCGCGTGCGGACGGCTTGAGATTGCGCGCAATGTCCATAACCTGATTGTCGTAAAAATACAATCCAGGAATGATGTAGTTGGATTTCGGGAAACGCGGCTTCTCTTCAATGCTGATTGCCTGTCCCTGCTCGTCAAACTCGACGACGCCAAACGCCCGCGGATCTTCGACATAGTAGCCGAATACCGACGCGCCGCTCGTGCGCTGCTTGGCTTCCTTCAGGAAGTTATACGCTCGGCTCTCGTCATAAAAAATATTGTCCCCCAGCACCAAGCACACGGAATCTTCACCGATAAACGAATCGGCAACCAAAAACGCGTCCGCGATGCCGCGCGCCACATGCTGCACCCGGTATTGAATGCTCACGCCGAAAACACTGCCATCCCCCAGCAGCTTTTCAAACGTTTCCTCCTCATCCGGCGGAATAATTACCATAATATCTCTGATTCCGGCATAAAGTAAAATAGACAGTGGGTAATAGATCAGCGGCTTATCATAGACCGGAAGCAATGGTTTGCACACCGGCTTGGTCATCGGATACAAGCGCGTACCCTTTCCTGCCGCAAGAATAATACCTTTCATCTTGTCCCCCTCTCGGATCTTTTTTTCCTATCGTCCTTCTTTTGTTATTATACGGGTCTTTTCTCGCGTCTGTCAAGATTTTACTACTTCTTTTTTCTCCTTTTGTCAAAGAAGTCCGTTCACTTTCAGCAGGAAAATCCACGCCGTCAGCGTAACTGAAGAAAGCAGTGTCGTTAGCACCACAATGCTAGACGTGAGTTCTCCGTCATTATCCATGTTTTTCGCCATAATATAGCACGAAACCGTAGTTGGAGAACCCAGCATAATCAAAACGGCGACAATCTCCGGCCCGCGGAAACCCAATACAATGGCAGCCGGCAAAAACAGCGCCGGAAGCGCTACCAGTTTAATCATCGACGCAATTACCGTCGGTTTGAGCTTCGCCAGCGCCTGTCGTCCCTCAAATCCCGCGCCGACGACCAGCAGCGCCACCGGCGTTGCCGTGCTGGCAATACTGGTCACGGTTTTCACCGCAATCGTCGGAATGGATATATCCAGAAGCGAAAATGGGACGCCCGCTAAAATACCCAATATAATCGGGTTTTTGAGCACGTTGATGCACGCCGTGCGGATTGCGCCGCTGCCCTTCGTCCGGTGCTTTGCCGAAAACGTCAGAATAATTACCGAATAGATATTAAACAGCGGGACAGCCGAGACAATCATCATCGGCGTCAGTCCCGGATCGCCGTAGATATTCTCCACAAACGCAATGCCGAGCACGGCGGCACTGCTGCGCGCCGCGGCCTGTGTGAACGCACCGACCAGATCCTTATCCGGCATCAGCTTGGCGGTCAGCGCCCAGATGCCGAGGAACATGATAGACGTCACCACCATGCAGTAGATCATAAACGTCGGTTGGAAATCTGACCGCAGATCGGTACCTGCAATGTCCTTAAACAGCAGCAACGGCAGCGCAACCTTGAAAACATAGCGGTTGGCGACCGCACAGAATTCCTCGTTGAGCATGCCAATCTGCCGCAAAAAATAGCCAACCACCATGACCAGAAAAACCGGCATGGTGGCATTCAGACTAAATACAAATGAATTCATATCAGCAATTCCGCCTTTCTGTTCCGGGCGATGGTATCTTTTCCGGTTGGTTTGCCATCCAGATCGCCACCAGCATGAGCACAATGCCCAGCACCGTCCAGAACGTCATCTGGTCGCCGAACACAAGGATACCTACTGCCGTGCCCACCAGCGGTTCTGTCGTGGCAAAAATCGCCGCCCGTCCCGCCGGAATACCCAGCAGGCCGTAGGTGTACAGCAAAAACGGCGCAATCGTGCAAAACAGCGCCAGCCCGACGCCATATGCCAGCACATGCACCGGCTGCACAGTGATGACCTCCACGCAGTTTGCCGCGCTGAACGGCAGAGTGACCAATCCGGCAAACAGGAATGTATAGAAGGTAATCGTCACCGTCGTATATTTTTTCAAAGCAACCTTTCCAAAGATGCTGTACATGCCGTAAAACAGACCCGCACCCAGTCCGGTCAAAACAAACGGCAGCGGCACTGCCTGCGCCTGCGAAAACACACCGGTGATGCACGCACAGCCCACCACGGTCAGCAGCAGTGACAGGCCCTTCCCCTTTGTCATCCGCTCATGGAAGAACAGAAACGCCATCAGCGTGACAAACACTGGCGAGGTATACAGCAGCAGCGCCGCTACCGCCACGCTCGTGTGCATCAGCGTAATAAAATAGCACAGATTAAACAGCGCGACACTAATCACACCCGTGCCCAAAAACATCCACAGGTCTTTCCACGACACGCGCAGCAGTTTCGGGTTGCGAAGCAGCAGGAACGCACCAAACAGCAACGCCGACAGAATATTTCGATAACAGACAATGGACAGCGAGCTGAGTCCACACGCGTTCAGGCCGCGCACAAATAGAACGATCAGTCCCCAAAGCACACCAGCTCCCAATACCATCACCGTGCACCAGCGACGATTCATGATGTATTCCTCCTTACTAACTGGCAATCATCTTGTCCGATTATAACAGACTTACCCGTCAAAGTACATCACCGTTTTCCCGCAGTTTTTCACTACTTTTCACAAGGAGATCGCATCGGCAAAGCTCACTACCTCCCTGTGTCGAAGCGTCGGTGTAACGCAGTGTGCCGCAACGATAACGCCGCTCCTAATGGCTCTCTTTTGCTTCGTTTTCTTTATCCACATAAAGAAAATGAATTTCTCTCATGAACATCTACAATCAATGATACAAAGTAAATAGAGTAGAAAAAGGAACGGACAGGAAATCTGTACGCTGCAACCATGATAGCGTACAGCGCAAAAGAAGGGTCTGCCGCAAACCACGCAGCAGACCCTCATAATAAATCTTGTTCCTTTTACAGCATCCGCGTTCCGTCCAAATCGTCCGGCTCGGCCGCCATGCCGTCGTCCGCTTCCGCTGCCGATGTATCCACGTCAAAGATTTCCTTCTGCGTGTCGCGGAATTCCTGCGGTGCGCCTGCGGCAAACGTCCGTGTCTCATCCGAAACACCGTCGTCCGGTGCGGCAGTCGTATTATCCACCGTAATAGTCCGCGTCGGAATGGCTTCGGTCTCCTCCACCATTCTCGCTTCCTCACGATCCTCCTGCGTCAGCGGGCGTGTCGCGTCCAGTTCTTCATCCTCATAGTCCGACAGAATCACCGTCGCGTCCTCGTCATCCTCCGGATCAAACTCGTCCACCTCTGGCATACCCGGCACCGGACGCAACGCGCAAACCAGCGCCCAGATCGTCAGAATCGCAAAGACGATGCATCCGATCACGTTGAATCCCGTTCCCGGCAGATCCGCCATATTCCACTGTGCATACGTCATGTAACCACAGTACAGCAGCAAAATCGCATAGCCAAACAGCATCGGCTTGTACTGCCGTCCGCGGTAGCACAGCACTGAGATCAACAGCACCAGTTCAAAGTGTGTCGTCTGCGCCACAACCGTCAGGCACAGCGCAATCAGCAGCAGGATCGGACTGATGGCAACCAGTCCGCGCAGCAGCGGGTTATCAATCACCGGCTTCGGCGTCTTCGGCTTCTTCTTGCTCTTCGGCTTGTCCGCCTTCGGCGCGGTGTATCCGCCGTTCGCCATCGTATTTACCGGCTGCGTGCTGTCGTCCGTCGGCACCGCATTGTCTGCTGTCATATTTTCGTCGGCATACGCCGCATTTTCCTGTCCATACTGCGGCGCATTTTCCGCCACGCGCTTGTTTCTTCCAAACGAGAAACCGCCCGTCGGTGCGCCTTGTCTGCCAAAGCCCGGCGCCGTCCGTCTCCGGCTCGTGGCAAACTGTACGGCAATGCCAATGACACTCATCACCGCACCCGCCAACATATTCGTGACCGTGCCGCTGCTCATGCCGGCCAGTGTCAGCGCCTGCGGGGCCGCGATAAAGCCCGCCAGACCGGTCAGAATAATCATCACCGGCTTAAAGAACAGGACACCGGCGATACCAAACAGCACCGCACAAGCCAACACGATGATCAAGAAGATCGCGCTCGTCGCGCCGTCGCCCAGTCCAATTGCCGTTGCCGGAACGCTGCCCAGCAGCGCGCCAAAGCCCGCGCAGACGACAAACACCATCGCCTGATACAGATGGAAGAACAGATAGCCCACGAGCAGTGCACCGACCACCGCCGCCAGCGGCGTCGCAATTCCGCTCAGCGCACTGGGCAGATAGCTCGCCGCGACATAGCTGCACAGCACCGCACCGATACCTGCACCGACCACGCCGCACACCCAGCGCGACAGGCGATAGCCCATAAAACAGCTCAGCAGGCCAAGCACCAGCAATATCACATTGCTGATCGTACCCAGCGACTGAATCATGCCGGCCCAATTCAGTCCGGTCGAAACAAAGTCGCCCAAGCCTAAGTTTGTTAACATGTCCATGATATGCACCTCCTGCGTCAAGCGTTCAGGACTGCTTCAACAGCCACTGCTCCGCTCCGTCTGCAATACCTCTTGCTATTTTTTCTCTGTATGTCTTGTCCGCCAGCTGGGCATCCTCCTCGGCATTGCTGAGAAATCCCACCTCAACCAGCACCGTCGGCACCTTGGACCAGTTAAAGCCGGTCAAATCACTTCGTTCCACTAAGCCGCGATCCTGCGCTCCGGTCTCCTTGACCATCGCCGCCTGAATGCACTTCGCCGCCTTTCGGCTCGGTTTCGCAATCTTCGGCGTTCCCAGTAAATCCCCCGCCGGAATCAAAGTGGAAATTCCATGTGCCGTACTGTCCTCTGTTCCATCCGCATGAATGCGAATGCATAAATCCGCCTTTGCGTTGTTGGCAATCTCCGCACGCTCAATATTGCTCACCGCCGCGTGATGCGTCGTGCGCGTCAGAATCACGGTTGCGCCGTGCGCCTCCAGCCGTTTTTGTACCAGCTTGGACAGTGCCAGATTCAGCGCCTCCTCCGTCTGATACGTCCCCTCGGCGCCGCTGACATACGCCGGTTTGGTTTTCGACGAGTTGGGTGAAACCGCTTCCGACTTGTTCTCTGTCGTAATACCGTGTCCCGGGTCCAAGCAGATCACATATCCCGTGAGCGGCAACTCCTTCTGCGGCGCTTCCGCCGAACCAACGAGTGCGGAACCCGTCGTCTGGAATGCTGAACCGGACGCACTTCCCGCCTGTTTTTCCGGCAGCAAAAACGGATTGCTGCATCCGCACAGCACACCCACCAGTGTCATCAACACCGCCACACGAAGGCATCGCATCAGCGCCATCCCATCGACTCCTCATAGGCGACAATCGTGTTGACGTTCGCCTTTTCAATCGAATTCAGCCGGGAGGTCACAGTGGATTCCGTACAGCTCTCGTCGCGCACATACCACGACTTTGCCGAAAAATAATTTTTCCAGCGTTCCGTGGTAAACGCATAGCCGTGACGGGCATAAATCTCATTGCGAATTGCCGCAACCGTATCCTGTCCCAGTCCGCTCAGATCGGACGAGGAAATGTACTCCGTGTCCGTCGGCCACAGATAGCCCGAGCTTTTCACGTTGTCGTAATAATCATCCTGTCGATGATGGGTGTCATAATAATAGTAATTATTGTGAATCGTCGTCGTGCCGGAATCCTCGGTGTCCTCCGAGCTTTTTTCTTTCGCACTGGTCGTGTCCTCGGTTTGCTCGGTCTGCTGCTGTGTCGTCACCTGGCTGGACTGCTCCTGCTGAATCGCCGCCAGCTGTGCCTGCTGCTTACCGCGCGTGAGTATCGTAAAGCAAATAATCGCCGCCACCGCAACAACCGCAATCAAGGCAATTACCGCAATGATAATACCATTGTTATTGCGCGGCGGACGGGACGGTTCACTGTAATTCGGCTGCCGATGCGGAGGCTGAGCAGGCTGCTGCACGTGGGAACCACATGCATCACAGAACTCTGCCCCATCCCGCAGACGGGCGCCGCAATTTTTACAGTACATATGAATCCTCCTAAATTGTTCTCTCAATATAAAAATACAGAATGATTATAGCATATTTACCTGTTCTTGTCACGTTTTCCTGCCAATTTGTCAAATTTTCAGCGTATTCTCTCCATCCCCGAAAAACAACGGACGCCGATCCTCTTTTGCTCCAAGCTGACCGACGCCCACTCTTATTCGGTTATTTTGTCTTCTTTGCCTTTGCTGCTGCGGACTCGCTCACGCCGTCTCTTTCTTTCGGCCGGAAGATATCCGCATCAGAATGATCGTAATACGCGGGAAAATCATCGGTATTACGACCGCAAAGCCCTGAAAGCATGGCAGCCAAAAGCCCAGTACAATGACAGCCGCCATCACCGCCACACGAATCGTGTACGACCGCACGGAAACAATTCGCGCCGCCTTAGCTGCCTCTGCTTTCAGCGATTTCTGCACGGAAAGCGCCATCAGGAAAAAGTTTGCGACAGTAAAGCCTCCGCCCAGCAGCGCACCGAACACAACTGGCCAGCCAAAGGCGCCGAATACGGCGAAGATCACTATCATCAGCACGCACATCGCCGCCGTGCCGATTGCGATATTCTTGGTTTCCGTCAGCACCGCCGGTTCTATCTTCCTATTGCTCATCTCGTCATCCTTTCGCTTGAACGCATTTTCTCTCAGCACACCGTGTTGACCGGATGACCGTCACAAAACGCCTTCAAGTTGTCAATCGTGATTTCCATCAGACGCTTGCGCGGCTCGTCCGTCGCCCACGCAAAATGCGGCGTCAGCGTGCAGTTTGGCGCGCCCAGCAGCGGATTGTCCCACCGCATCGGCTCCACGGAAATGACATCCGCACCATATCCCGCCAGCGTACCGGCGCGCAGGGCATCTGCCACCGCCTTTTCCTCCACCAGCGGACCGCGGGCGGTGTTGATTAGATACGCCGTCGGCTTGAGCCACGCCAGTGTCTCGGCATTGACCATATGTTTGGTCTGCTCGGTCAGCGGCGCACACAGGCTCACCGCGTCCGCCCCCCGAAATCCCTCTTCCAGCGTGACAAACGGCGCACCCTCTACCTCCGGTGTCGTGCTCGGGTCACGCGGCACAACCACCGTGCGCATACCAAACGCCTGCGCCAGATGAATCACCTGCCGCCCGATGCGTCCCGCACCGACCACACACATGGTCTTTCCGCTCAGACTTAGAATCGGATAATTCCAGAAGGAGAAATCCGCGCTGCGACACCAGTCACCGTTGTGCACCGCCTGACTGTGCTCTCCGACCCGCATACACAGCTCCAGCAGGTGGGCAAACACGGTCTGTGCGACGGATTCCGTCGCATACGCCGGAACGTTCGTCACCACAATGCCATGCTCGCGGCAATAGTCTATATCCACAATGTTATATCCCGTCGCCGTCACGCCGATATAGCGCACAGATGGGCACTGCTCCAGCACCTCAGCGTCCAGCACAACCTTGTTGGTCAGTACCGCCTCTGCGCGTCCAATCCGCTTGACCACGTCCTTTGGCGCGGTACGGTCATATACCTCTATCTCGCTGAATGCCGAAATCGGCTCCCAGCTCATGTCGCCGGGATTCATCGCATGTCCGTCCAGAATCACTGTTTTCATAATACATCCTTTCTCCGTCTTCGCTCGGGACTTGTATTGTATCACATTGATTATGCGAGAACCATACGTTACTCGCAACCGTATAGAGTATTTTATTTCAAAACAGCAGACATTCTTACCGTTCAAACGACAGATACCGCGTCCCCTGAAATGTCAGCCTGCCCTCGTCTCCCTCTGCCAGCATTCCGTATTCTGTGCCGGACAGCGACAGCTCGATCCGATCGCCGCTTTCCACCTCAAACGTCACATAGTATGTCGTGTGCACCGTGGTATGGTACCCATGTGCGCCGGACGTATCTCCGGCGATCGGCTGATTGTGCTGCGTCGTGCTCTGCCGTTTCGCCACGACCTTTGCCGCCACGGTCAGCCGTGGAGAATGATTATTTTTATTCCACGTGCCGACGCCGCGCATCACTGACGTGATAATAATCGCAATCGCTGCAATAAAGATGATAAAACCGGCGCAAACGATCAGTAATGTGATTGATGCGTTTACCATTGCAAAAATCCCCTTTCTCACCATAATAGGTTTTCTGCGCGCAGCGATACCGTACAAGTAAATCCCCCGCATCCACTGCGCGTTTGTTTTCCGACTACAGTATACCACATCATTCGGCATCCTGCCTATATGCAAAAACCGCTCTGTACCGACACAAGCTGTGTAGGCAGAGAGCGGTTCTTCCTTCGCTGTCGGATACATCGTATGGCAGTTGTTTGAAAACGGGATAACAATTTAGGGTCTGTTGCAACATATAAAATGCAACAGGCCCTTTGATGATTGCACTATACGCTATAATAGCCACGATTCTTTCGTAGGGGACGGGTTCCCCGTCCCGCAGAAACAGAGCAGATTATCACTGTTTTCAGATAAAACTATCTATAATTGCAAATTTTAATCCCTTCAGTCAATTGCTACGGAATTGCCAGTCCTGCTTTCGCTTCGCTCACATGCCACTGGCATGACGCAGCCCGTTGCATCAAGGGACGCCTTTGGTGCGCGCCATTTAACTATCAGCGCTTAGAGTAAATCTCTCGTTTGGCTCCCCTTGCAGAACAAGGGGAGCTGTTGGCGAAGCCAACTGAGGGGATCTGAACCAACAGTTACTACCTGTTTTATGTCGATTAACCGCGTAAATCTCACCACACCTCACGACACATCAAAATACGCAGTACTGCTCCATATACGCTTCCATCTTCGGCAGGATTTCGGCATACGTTCCCTGCTGCTGGAGATATTCATGAATGTCGCGCACATCGATCAGCGAATGCACCTTGATGCCAAACTCCTCGCCGACCTCCATCACAGCGGTCTTGCCCGGATTCTGGCCTACTTCGCAGCGATTGACCGAAATGAACATATCGGTTACCTTGACATCTGCACAGCCAAACAGAATCGGCAGTGTCTCGCGGATGGCCGTGCCCGCCGTGATAACATCCTCAATGATGATAATACGGTCGCCGTCCACCGGCTTATAGCCGACAATCGAGCCGCCCTCGCCGTGATCCTTGGCTTCCTTGCGGTTGAAGAAAAATGGCTTGTCAATGCCGTAGTTGCGCGCCATCGCTCCGGCAACCGACGTTGCCAGCGGAATGCCCTTGTATGCCGGGCCAAACATCGCGTCAAAGTCCTCACCAATGGTCTCCTTGACCAGCGCCGCATAGAACTCGCCCAACTTGGAGGTCTGAAGACCGGTCTTGTAATTGCCCGTGTTGACAAAGTACGGCGTGTTGCGTCCGCTCTTGGTCACAAAATCACCGAAGCGCAGTACGTCTGCGCTCATCATAAATTCAATAAATTCCTTTTTTGCCTGCGTCAGCATGGAAATCTTCCCTTTCTGTGTTTGGATTGTCCTCAGTATACCAGAAAACCGCTGCTCCGACAAGCGGGTAAAAAAACAGCCGACAGCGCACAGCTGCCGACTGTATCCTATTCTCTTAGAGATTCGGGTTCTGGATGGTGGTGATTCCGTCTGCGCCCGCCGAGATAATCAGGTCAGTGCAGTTAAGGAAAAATCCGGTTTCCAGAACACCCAGCGTGCCCTTCAGGAAGGCCTCCATTGCGGCATAGTCCTTGCCGAACTTGGAGTTCGTGTACTTGGTGTCCAGAATGTAATTGTGGTTGTTGGTGACAAAGGTCGAACCGTCTGCATTCTTGCGCAGCACCGGCTCAAAGCCCGCCTCTTCCATCTTCTTGATTACATGCTTGTAGCCAAACGGCAGAATCTCAACCGGCAGACCGAAATCGCCGATTTCCTTGACCAGCTTCGCGCTATGGCAAACCCAGATGTTGTACTTTGCGCTGCGTGCGACAATTTTCTCACGGAACAGCGCACCGCCGCCGCCTTTGATGCCGTTAAACTGCGGGTCAACCTCATCCACGCCATCAATGCAGATATCCAGCACCGGCGCATCGTTCGTGTCCAGCAGCGGGATGCCCAGGCTCTTTGCCTGCTCCGTGGAGGCATCCGACGTGGAAACGCACTGAATCTTCAGACCTTCCTCCTTGACGCGCTGACCCAGCTTCTCAATCAGATAATATGCCGTGGAGCCGGTGCCGATACCGACGAGCATTCCGTCCTTGACATACTTGGCCGCTTCATAGCCCGCCATCTGCTTTTCATTCATTTCGCTCACCTCATCATAGTATTCCAAAAGCAGCATTCGCTTCTGATGCTATTCTAATACACAATGCGGCATCGTGCAAGGTTTTTCCCCATTTCTCGAAAATAAGTGCCGGAAACCGTTGCAAATTGTTGTTGCTATGCCGCGTCCTATGGTATACTGATAGCAATACACAGCGAGGTGACGACATGAAACATATCTTTCTCCTAAACCCCGCAGCCGGCAGCGGACACAACATCCCGCGCCTGCTGCCGCGCATTCGTGCGGCCTCCCATAACACCGGGATTCCCTATACGTTATATGAGACAAAGGCGCCCGGCGACGCCGTGTCGCTGATCCAGCGCTGCGCCGCAACCGGAGAGCGCTTTCGTTTTTACGCCTGCGGCGGCGATGGAACACTCAATGAAGCCGCACGCGGTGCGCTGTCGCACCCCAATATTGAAATTGCCTGCGTTCCCTGCGGCACAGGAAATGATTTGGTTCGCAATTTTGGCGGCGCTTCTCGCTTTTTTCCGCTGGAACAGCAGATGCGCAGCATTGCTTGCCCGATTGATGTCATCACCTCGAATACCGGCAATCTGGCGATCAACATTGTCAACATCGGCTTTGACTGCAACGTCGCCGACGGCGCACAGGATATGAAAAAGCTGCCGCTGGTTGCCGGACCGGTGGCATATCTGCTCTCCCTTGCAGATGAATTCACCTGCCCAATTTATCAGAAAATGGCGATTTCCACCGATCACGGACCGATGCAGGTGGGCAACTTCCTACTCTGCGCCATCGGCAACGGCGGCTACTGCGGCGGCGGCTTTCACGCCCTTCCCCATGCCGATCTGACCGATGGGCTCATGGACATCAGCACGGTTCGCGCCATGCCGCGTCGGGAAATTCTGCCGCTGCTGCCGCGCTACCGTACCGGTTCGTATCTGTCTCATCCGCTGGCACAGAAATATGTTCATATGGAAACCTGCCGCCACGTGCATATCCGCACGCCGAAGCCGGTGCGCGTCAGCTTTGACGGGGAAATTATCCGCACGGATTCGCTCAAGCTGGATATTCAGCCCGGCGCAGTGCGGTTTTGTATTCCTGTCGCTGCGACGCACTGCGCTACATCGCCGCGTTGAAGTGTCAACACGGCTCAGCCGCTTCATGGTCTTGCTCCTTCACGCCACAACCGCTTCGCTGGGTTGCGTCGCGATATACCGTAAGATTTTCTCTGAACGCTGACAGATAGCAAGAGAATGGATTAGCCACTCCATATTCTCATCCTTTCACGTTACTATCATTCCCCACACACATTGACCAGCAATAAATCCTCGATTATAATAAAAATGTGGAAACCAGACGGTTGCCACAACATAATTGGTCTACCATTTTGTAGGGATTTTTCCTACAGAAGTGAGCCTATCTGTTCGCGGCAGACGGCTCACTTTTTCTTTTGCGTCTGATTTTTGCAGTATGCATAGATCGCAAACACAAAGCCTGCAATACTGCAAACGCTTCCAGCAATAGATAAAGCAGTAATATGTATCACCCCATACGCAAATTTCCTACGAGAGCTGCATACACGCCTCCATTCCGCTCCCACGGGATGACAGGCAACCGTCTTTTTCGTCCCGACCTACAAACTGGCTAAAACTTAGTCGAAGATCGGTAGTTCCCATACAAATATTGTAAATTGATTTTCTCACTATGCCAAGCAATCCCTCCACAAAAACAGCCACGGAACCGTGTTCCGTGGCTGTTTCCATATCCTATCTTATTCCTTATTTGCCTCGCTGTTCGCGATAACCTGCTCCTGTACCTGCGGCGGAGCGTCGTCATAGCGCTCAAACTGCGATACAAACGAGCCACGACCCTGCGTCATCGAACGCAGCGTAATCGCATAGTCGCTGATCTCTGCCATCGGCACTTCAGCCAGAATTTCCTGTCCGTCATCCGTCGGGTTCATGCCCATGATGCGTCCGCGGCGCTTATTGATATCGCCGATGACGTCACCCATGTACGAATCCGGAATGTAAACCTTCATCGAGCAGATCGGCTCCATGATAACCGGGCTGGCCTGCGGAATACCCGCCTTATACGCCAGCTTGGCTGCCATCTTAAACGAAAGCTCGTTGGAGTCTACGTCATGATACGAGCCGTCCAGCAGGGTTGCCTTCAGGCCGACCATCGGATAACCCGCCAGAACGCCGTGCTCCATCGCCTCGATGATACCCTTTTCAACTGCCGGATGGAAGTTCTTCGGTACCGAACCGCCGAAGATCTTTTCCTCAAACAGGAAGTCGCCCTCGGCATACGGTGCAAACTCCATCTTGACGTGACCATACTGGCCATGTCCGCCGGACTGCTTCTTATGCTTACCTTCTACAGTAACCGACTTGCGGATCTTTTCACGATACGGAACGATCGGCTGCGACAGCTCGACCTCGACGCCAAAGCGGTTCTTCAGCTTGGAGCAGATGACATCCAGATGGATATCACCCGCGCCGCTCAGAATGCTCTGATGCGTCTCATTGTTGATAGTAAACGAGAACGTCGGATCCTCGTCCGCCAGACGATGCAAACCAGCAGCAACCTTTTCCTCGTTGCCTTTGGTCTTCGGCTGAATGGCCTGCGAATAGCACGGCGTCGGGAATACAATCGGGTCCAGATTGACCGCACGAACCGTCATCGACAGCGTGTCGTTGGTCTTGGTCGTCGCCAGCTTGGAAACCGCGCCGATATCGCCACAGGTAACTTCCTTTACTTCGGTCATCTTCTTGCCGCAAACGGTATAGATATGACCGATCTTCTCCTGCGCATCCATGCGGTGATTTAGCAGCGTCATGTCCGCCTTGACCGAACCGGCCACTACCTTAAAGTAGCTAAAGCGGCCATACTGATCCGCCGTCGTCTTAAAGACAAACGCACAAGTCGTGCCGTTCGGGTTACACGGAATTTCAATCAGGTCGTCGTCGGTCTCAACCACTTCCACTGCGCCCTGATCCGGGGACGGCATATAATCACAAATCGCCTGCAATGTAGTGTACGAGCCGATACCCGTTGCCGCTGTACCGCAGCAGACCGGGATAATCAGGCGCTGGAGCGCGCCCTCACGCAGACCCGCAATCAGCTCTTCGTCGCTGAACTCTTCGCCGGCGAAGTAGCGATCCATCAGATCCTCCGACAGCTCGGCGATGTTTTCGCACAGCGCGGTACGAACCTGATCGACACGCGGCATCATCTCTTCCGGAATCGGAATCTCGACGCGTTGGTTGCCTTCCATCTTGTAGGCCTTGCGGACCACGCAGTCTACGATACCGACGGTCTCACGGTTGCCCTCGAAAATCGGAATGATAATCGGCGCAACTTCCATGCCGAACATCTTCTGCAGCTTGTGCAGAGAGTCGCGGAAATCCGAATTTTCCTCATCAATCTTGGAAATATAGAACATACACGGCTTGCCGGCGTTCTCCAGACGCTTCCACGCCTTTTCCGTGCCAACACTCGGGCCAGACTTACCCGGTACGACAATCAGACCGGACTCACACACGCGCAGTGCACTGAGAACCTCTCCCTCAAAATCAAAGAAGCCCGGGGTGTCCAGCAGGTTAATCTTACAGCCGCCAAATTCAATCGGTGCGATCGCAGTGGAAATAGAGAACTTTCTGCGAATCTCTTCCGGATCGGAATCACACACGGTATTTCCGTCTGCAATCTTTCCCAGTCGATCGGTGCCGCCGGTCAGATACAGCATATGCTCGATCATTGAGGTTTTGCCGTCTCCGCCATGACCCATGACGCAAATATTGCGAATTTTATCAACAGAATAGGTGTTCAACAGTTCCACTCTCCTTAGAAATCACTTGGGTAAATTCAAGGGATGCATCATTGGCGTATCCCTCATGTTCGTAATTATATACTATTCTACGTTCTATTGCAAACTAAATTTTGTGACTTTTTTCTAAACTTTATTTTTTGTTTTGATTTTTTGCACAATTTCATTGCAAATCATTTGCTTTTCTTTGCTTTTTCTCCCTTTTTAGTCTTTTTTCTTGTAACAAAAAATATAACCGGCGGTGTTCTTTTTATCAGAATCACCGCCGGTTTCGTGGATTAGTATCCAAAATCAGCCTTTTTTTGTTTCGTTTTCCATATAGTAGATCGGGACAAGCCACAGCAACGCATACAGCAGCATCCGGATCGGAGATGCGCTCAGCGGCGCAAACACAAAGCTCAGGTATGCCACCAGCAGCATACCCAGCGCGGCCGCCGCCGTGCCCAAAAGCACGCCTGCCGCACTCAGTCGACCGAGCAGACACGCCGCATCCATGCAGTCCGCGAAGGCCCCTGCGTTATCGCGCGTCAGCACCGCCAGGAGCGTACCGTCCTCCGCCGGTTCCGTCCGCTCTGCCAGCTGAATCATACCCGGCTGAACGCCAAACAGATCCGCCAGCTGCTCCGCCGACAGCGGGCAGTCCTTCGCCTCAACCAGCACACCCGTCTGATGCTCTGCCAGCCCCTGCATCGCCGCATATACCGCGTTTGTGATGGAATAGGTAAGCTCAAATACCGCCTGCGTCGTACCGTCTACCGCCAGAAACAGGCTTCCATTTTCGTTGGGCAGCGAGGGAATCGGAATCTTCTGCTCCTGCATACACGCCGCCGTACCCAGAACAACATCCTTGCCCTGCACCTGACCGCGGCGGCCGCCGTTATCATACTGTACAATGCTCTCCGCCTGCAGCGGCTCGCCATATCGCTGCCGCAGCGCTTCCGCCAGCACCTTGCCGATCGCCGTGTCCAGCTGCACTGCCGCCGCATAGGCCAGCGCCTCTTCCTCGTTCAGGTCGCCGCGCAGATCGATATAGTCATCCAATCGAATGGAACCCGCCGGGAACAAATCCTCCTCCGTCAGGCGAATCTGCAGGGCGTCTGCCATACGGATGGACGCCGCCACGCCCGCCAAAGCCGCGCTATCCTTACTCAGTCGCTGCGTCGTGCCGCGGCACGCCAGTCCGACTGCCAGCAGCAAGCCAAGCTGGCATGCTACCGCCAGCATCGCGGAAAACGCAAACAGAAAACGTCCGCTATCCCGCGTCGCCGCCACGACAATCAGTGACAGTACCAGTGCCACCGCCATCACAACCGGCGTATACAGCCGCTCCACGCGGCTGTTCCACGCGTCATATGCCGCCGCACGGACAAATTCCTGCGCGTCCTCCAGCGGACGCTTTTCCAAATATGCCACTTCATCTGTGTGCAGATACACACCGGTCAGCGTGGTATGATCCGCCGCCATGCGATAGGTATTCCGGCTCGCCGTCGCCTGCGCCATGCGCGCACGCATCAGCACAAACAGCGCTGCCAGCGCAATACTCGGATAGGTCAGCTCTCCCGTGGGGTGCACAATCTGCACCGCGCTATGTACCATCGTCAGCACCATCGTCAGCGTCACCAGTGTGCTGAAATTCGCCTTTCGGCGAACCAGCGACCGCAGGCCATCCCAAAGCATATCGCCGCCAAACAGCATTCCAAGCGCGGTCAAACCGATCAGCACGCTAAAGTACACCTCCGGATGGTAGGAGTAGCTCAACACGTTTGGGAAAGGCAGGTTCATGGTCGCCGATGCCGACAGAATAATTGCAATCAGCGAGAGAATGCCAACCCCAATAGAGCGCCGTCCCAGCGACCGTACGCGGCGATTCCAGCGCTGATAGCCTTCTTTGGCATTACTCGGCACCATGCTCTCTTTTTGCTTATCTTTCTTTTTTTCCCGCGCCGGTTGCTCTTCCGGAATCTCCTGTTTCGGTGGTTCCGATGTTGTTTCCGGCTGTGCGGCTGGATCCTGCGCCGTCAGAATTTCTCCCCTCGCAGGAGAACGTGTTATGCTTCCCCGTATCCCCCGGGGGCCATCCTCGTCGCCGCCATCTTCCGATGACTCCGCATGAGCGGAGGCAGGCGACGATGCCGGATTCTGTGGAGCAGTTTCCTTCGGCGCACTCCGCACCGTCACCGGCGGCTTCTTCCAGTTTTTCTGATACAGCTGCTGCAAGTGGCGAATCTCGCTGAGCAGCACCGGCTCATTGCCATGACGTTCCACCACCGGAGCAATCTCTGCGATTTCTTCAATCGACATATGCAGCCACTTCGGCTCAGGGAATTCCCTCACCGTGTAGTGCGTAATCTCTACCTTCTTCGGCTTCGCCCAGACCGCCGGTTCCTGTACCGGCTTTGGCTTCTTTGCCGCCAGATCCACATAGACATACTGTGTCTTTGTACGCTTGTCATCCTCGACCTCTTCGCTCTTGCGCATGGTCTCCTGTACGCGCTCTTCCGTGCCGTTCTCACGCATCAGCTCTTCAAAGCTGACCTTCGGCTCGTTCGTCGGGGCGTTCTGCTCCATAAACGCGCGGAATTCCTCTTCACTGATCGTCGGCGGTTCCGGCTCATACTGCGGTTTCGTCGGCTCCGATGCCGGCTCTACCGGTGCCGATGCAGCCTCTTCCAGCGCAGTCGACTCGCTCTGCTCCGCAGCAGCTTCCGGCTCGGTATCCGGTCGCTCTTCTGCGGCTTCCTCGGTCGCGTCCTCCGTCCATTCGGGATCTGTCTCTTCATGGAGAGCCGGTTCTATCGGCGGTTGTTCTTCACCCTGCGGCTCCTCCGGCTGCGGTACATCCGGCGCCAGCCAGCGATCCCAGAAGTGTCCGCCGCTCTTGCGGCCCTGGAAGCTGTCGTCCTCCGGCTTTTCCTCCGGCAGGTCGATATCCTCTTCGTCAATCGGACGGAACAAGCGGGAAAGCAGACCGTTTTTCGGCTGCTTTTCTTCCTCTGCTGCGGTTTCTTCTGCCGGTTCCGTTGGCTCGATCAGTTCGCCATCCTCGTCCAGCTCCGGCTCCTCCGGTGTTTCCCAGCTGTCCCAGAAATGCTTATGCTCCTTCGTCCGTCCGAAATGCGGCGTTTCATACTTTGGCTTCCATGCATCCGCCGCCAGCATCTGCTTGCGCGTTTCGTCGTCGAGATCGTTCTCGTCTTCGGATTCTTCCTCCGGCTCAGTCTCGTCGGTTCCCTCTGGTTCTTCGAACGCTTCTTCGTCCCACTCGTCGAATTCTTCTTCCACTTCGCCGATGGGCTCTTCGGATATCTCTTCGTCCGGTTGTTCTTCCGTCGGGGTCAGCAGCTGCGTTTCTTCCTCATCCTGTGCTCGATCCAGCAGCTGCGTTTCCTCGCCGTCAAATCGAATGGTATATTCCATTTCCTCCGCGTCGCCGACTTGTTCCTCTGTCGATACCGGCAGCTCCTCTGCCTTCTCCGGTTGCTCATCCGGCAGCGCTTCGGTCATTTCCTGCTCCGCCTGTTCTTCCGGCTCGTCCTCCTGCGCTTCCAGCTCCTCTACCGTGACGCTGTCCTCTTCTGGCTCCTGCCACGGATCCTCTGCGCCGGAAATCACAAATTCTGCATCCTCCGGCATATCCGACTCCTGCATGTCCTCCGTCGGTTCTTCCATCGGCTCTGCTTCCGGCACAGTATGCGTATTCTCCGGCTCCATCGGCTGCGACGGTTCCGTTTCTCCGGTATCGTTTTCTACCTGTTTGGTCGCCGTTCCCGCCGGTTCCGGATACGCAACCGGACCGATCGGTCGATAGACCTGCTCCGGCGCCGGCTGTGCCTTTGGCGGTAAAGTGGTTCCCTTGACCTCCTGCAGAATGGATTCCAGCTCAAACGCCGATTCATGTCCGCTCAGGTTTCCGATCATATCTTTGAATTGTGTCAAATCCAGTTCATCCATGGTATTTATCCCTCCTGTGCCCGCTGACGCACCGCCTCATACAGCATCACTGCCGCCGCCGCGGATGCGTTAAGCGAATTCACCTTGCCCTTCATTGGGATACTGACAATAAAATCGCACTTATCGCGCACAATGCGGCTGATGCCGTCGCCCTCTGAGCCGATGACAATCGCGCAGGAATCGGCGAAGTCCGCATCATACAGATTTTTATCTCCGCCGGCATCCGCGCCAAAGACCCAAACGCCATGCTCCTTGAGCGTATCAATCGCCGCCGCCAAATTGGTGACACGCGCCACGCCAATGTGCTCCACCGCACCGGCAGACGCCTTTGCCGCCGTCGCCGTCAGGCCAACCGAGCGGCGCTTTGGAATGACCACGCCGTGTGCGCCCGCCGTCTCCGCCGAGCGAATGACCGCGCCCAAATTGTGCGGATCGGTCAGGCCGTCACAGATCAAAATCAGAGGCTTTTCTCCGCGTTCCTCCGCCGTGTGCAAAATATCCTCCAGCGAGACATATTCATGGGCTGCCGCCTGCGCAATCACACCCTGATGCACGCCGGTTTCACTCATCGCATCCAGCTTGCGGCGGTCGCACTCGACAACAACCGCGCCCGATGCCTTTGCCATTGCTACAATATCCGCCATTCGTCCGGATACATCCGCGGACAGGAATAGCTTGTCCACCGTCTTACCGGCGCGCAGCAGCTCCATAACGGCGTTGCGTCCTTCATACAGCATCAGATCTGTGCTCTCCGTGTTCGTGCGCGGACGGCTGCCATTGCGGTGATGATTCTTCTTCTTCGGATTCATTCGATCAATCCCCATTTTTTCAGATAGTTATTATTAGTATAGCATAAAAAAAGTCAGGCGAACAGAAAAAGCGGGAAATTTATCGGTTTGGAGTGGCACGGTCGCTAATTTGGAATTTGAAAATGGTGAGATTTCCTCGGAGAATAGACAGAAAACAGGATAGAACTTGTAGGTTTTAATCCCCTCAGAATTTGCTTTGCAAATTCATCCCAACCGTCCATTCTCAATAAAAATCTTACAAAAAACCGAGACAGCCTTGCCGTCTCGGTCCTTCTCACTTGATATAAAAAATCTGATACATATCGCCCGCAGTATCGTATACCACCGAGCCCGCCGCGTTCGACCACGAATCGCGATCGGTATAAATCGTCGTCGCCTTTGCGCCGCCGTCCGGCATCGAAATCAGCTCATTGTCATCCGACGTGAATACCCGCGCAAACGAATCATACAGCACCGACATATCCTGTCCCTGCTCGGTCGCTGATGTCACATCGGTATCCATCCACAGGCTGACCGGTACGGATCCCGCTGTCGCTTTGATTCTCTCCAGATCATTGCTCAGTGCCGTGCTAAATTCCTGCGGCTGTGCAAACGAAATTAAATCTGTCTGTCCCGCCGGGAAGCAGAACTCATCCAGCACCAGCTCATCACAGCCGCTGTCCACGCCTGCCTTCACAATATCGCACAGATATTGTACAACCAAATCATTCGTCGGATCCAGCCAGCGATGATTTTCACTGTCCAGCCAGTTGGTTCCCGCATCGGCATACCAGCAGGAAAGATCGCTGTTCTGCCGTGTCATCAAATCATCACGGAAGCAGTAAATGCGTCCGATCACGCGGATTCCGGCATCTTTCATCTGCGCGACCGCCGACGCAAAATCATCCGCATAATCCGCGGCAATGGAGTCCGTCACAACCTCCGGCGAAGAGGACGTCACTTCATTGCACAGCCAGCCGTCGCTGTTTTTCAAATCGACAATAATCGTATCCAGCAATCCCTGCTGCTTAAGCGAAATCAGCTGATTGCGGAAATCATCGTCATAGGTCAAATCCTTTGCCGGAACCGTCACTGCGCGAACCATTGAGGCCGTTGACGCCGTGGTCTGCTTTTTCTCGGTCGTTTTCTTTTCCTGTTTTCCGCTGTCTGTGTCATCCACCACAGTCGAAGCGCCGCTGCCGTTTGCGTACTGGGAATAATCCACCAGTCCGGTATTGCTGCCCTCCGCCGCAAGAATGCCATAGCGGTCGATGACATGCGCTCCGTTTTCATCGAAGGTCAGACAGCGGAAAACAAGAAAAGCGCTCATGAGGACTACCGCCAGCAGGATAATAACAATCAAAATACCAGTGAACCGGCGCTTCTTCCTGTTATTTTCCTTTGGGTTCCTCATGAGCGTTCTCCTAATTTCTTATATCGTTACGATACTTACTTTTCTTCCGGCTTCTTGATTGCCGCATCCTCTGCCGCAACCTGTTCTGCCGTAGCCTTTGCAGCAGCAGCGGCCTTCTCCTCGGCAACCTTCGCTGCCTTGTCCGCCTTCTCCTGCTGAGCAGCTGCCTTCTCAGCAGCGGCCTTGGCTTCCTTATCTGCCGCAGCCTTCTTGGCAGCAGCAGCCTTTGCAGCAGCCTGCTTCTTCTTCATCTCTGCCAGCTGCTCAATCTTGTCCGGCGTATGCCACGGTTCGATGACGTGACGCGGGCAAGCCTTTGCACACATCTGGCAGCCCTTGCACTTCTCATAGTCGATAACCGGAACGTTGCCGTTGATATGGATCGCATCGAACTTACAGGTATGCTCACAGAGCATGCAGCCGATACAGCCCGTCTCGCAAGCCATCATAACCGGCTTGCCCTTCTCGTGGTTGGAGCAGTCTACGCGAACCTTGTTCTTCGCCGGTACCAGGCTGATGATGCCCTTCGGGCAAGCCGCGATACACTTGGAACAAGCGGTACACTTCTCCTCGTCAACACGTGCGACACCATTTTCTACATGGATCGCGCCGAACGGACAGGCCGCTTCACAGGTGCCCAGACCCAGGCAGCCATTGACACACTCCTTGTAGCCGTTGTCAACACGCAGTGCGCCCAGACAGTCATGAATGCCTTCGTACTTCGCACGAACCTTGGCGTGGTCGCAGCTGCCGGCGCAATGTACATGAGCGATCATCTTGTCGCCTTCCTGTACCTCAACGCCCATAACCGCAGCGATTTTCTCTGCTGCTGCCGCGCCGCCGACCGGGCATCCGTTGACCGGAGCCTTGCCTTCTACAATCGCGGTTGCCAGACCAGCACAGCCCGGGTAGCCGCAGCCGCCGCAGTTGGCGCCCGGCAGACACTCCTGTACTGCCGGGATACGCTCATCGACTTCGACAGCGAATACCTTGGATGCAAATGCAAGGATCAGGCCAAACAAAAGGCCCATGATGCCGAGCACCAGCACCGCAAAAATCATAGTATTCATAATTTCAGTCTCCTATTCCCAATCGAGTTACCAGATCTTCATGCCGCTGAATCCGAGGAACGCCATGCAGAGCAGGGACGCGGAAATCAGAGCAATCGGGAAGCCCTCAAAGCACTCCGGAGTCTTAGCCGATGCGTCCAGACGCTCACGGATCGAAGCAAACAGAACGATTGCCATCGTGAAGCCCAGGCCGCCGGTGACGCCGTATACTACCGACTCGATAAAGTTGTAGCCATTCTGAATATTCTGCAGTGCAACACCAAGAACCGCACAGTTCGTGGTGATCAGCGGCAGGAATACACCCAGTGCCTGATACAGCGCCGGCATCGACTTCATCAGGAACATCTCAACGAACTGTACCAGCGTTGCAATGACCAGAATGAACGCAACCGTCTGCATAAAGCCCAGTCCCAGCGGAACCAGAACGAACTGGTTAACCAGCCACGTGATGATGGACGCAAGGCCCATAACGAAGGTTACGGCCATACCCATACCAACTGCCGTGTCAATCTTCTTGGAAACACCGAAGAACGGGCAGCAGCCGAGGAACTGAGAAAAGATAAAGTTGTTAATCAGAATTGCACCGAGAGCAATGGATAAAATCTGTGTCATGTTCAATTACTCTCCTTTCTTCAGCAGCTTCTGCATTACCGCGATTACACAGCCCAGCGTCAGGAAGCCGCCTGCCGGCAGGATCATGATGGTAGCCGGCTGGGACAGGATGACATGGCCAAAGATCGCGCCGCCGCCCAGCAGCTCACGGATGATGGACAGGATGCACAGCGTCAGCGTAAAGCCAAGGCCCATGCACAGACCGTCAACCGCCGATTCTGCAACCGGTGTCTTGGACGCGCAGGACTCGGCGCGGCCCAAGATAATACAGTTAACTACGATCAGCGGGATGAACAGACCCAGAGACTCCGAAAGGCTCGGGAGGAATGCCTGCAGCAGCAGGTCAACCATCGTTACGAAGCCCGCGATAATGGTGATGTATGCTGCGATACGAACCTTATTCGGGATAATGTTGCGCAGCAGAGAAATTACAATGTTCGAGCAGATCAATACAGCGGTCGCCGAGAGACCCATGCCGACACCGTTTACCAGAGAGGTCGATGTTGCCAGGGTCGGACACATGCCGATCAGCTGTACCAGAACCGGGTTATTGGTAACCAGGCCCTCTTTAAGCTGTTTTCCAAAATTCATGTTACGCCCCTCCTTAGCTCAGGCTGGCAGCATAGTTTGCCGCCGCATCAACGCCATTGGTTACAGCACGGGAGGTGATCGTCGCACCAGTCAGAGCCTGAATGTCGCCGCCGTCCTTGCTTACCTTAACCGAGCCGTCCGCCGGAACGCCAGCAAACTGGCCGTAGAACGACTCTTCCGTTGCCTTCGCACCGAGGCCCGGGGTCTCGCCGCTGCAGCTCAGGATGGAAATACCGGATACCGTACCATCCGGCAGGATGCCTACCATAACGTCAACCGCGCCGCCAAAACCGGTCGGGGTAACTTCTACACAGTAGCCCGCGTCTGCGCCGCTGGCGTCTGTCATCTTATAGGCCGAAGCAACCGTAACCGTTGCATTATAGCCCTCTGCCGTCGTTCCTTCCGGAACGTCCAGCTGCTCTGCTTCACTGTCCGGAATCAGCGCTGCCAGCGCGTTTTCCGTCTTTGCCTGTGCATTCTTGGCAATCGGTTCTGCCGTAACTGCGTTAACCGCACCAAGTGCCAGAGCAACAACCAGAGTGATTCCACAAAGGATACCGCCGAGCTGTACATACTCGTTTTTCTTCTGTGCCATGACTCAGCCCTCCTTCTTGGTCTTTGCCGGTGCACCGAACTTGGTCGGGCGGGTGTACTTGTCAATCAGCCAAACCGTGCAGTTCATGATCATGATGGAGTAGCAGACACCTTCCGGATAGCCGCCCCACTTACGAATCATAAAGGTCAGCAGACCGCAGCCGATACCGAAAATAACCTGACCCTTCTTGGATACCGGGGAGGTAACATAGTCGGTCGCCATGAAGATGGCACCGAGCATCAGGCCGCCGCCAAATACATTGTACAGCATGGACTGTACGTTGCTCAGGCCTGCGGACGGAACCAGCAGAGTCAGAATCGCAACCGTCAGAATGTATGCTGCCGGGATATGGATCGTGATAACCTTACGGTACAGCAGGTAGATGCCGCCGATGATCAGCGCGAGGGCGGAAACCTCACCCATGGAGCCGCCGATCTGACCCAGGAACATGTTTGCCAGCGTCGGCAGTTCGTCCTGTGCGGTACCCTTCAGGATTGCCATCGGGGTTGCAACGCTGATGGCGTCTGCCGTCGAGCCGAGGCTGACAACGCCGTGAGCGGCAACCCAAGTGGTCATTGCTACCGGCCAGGATGCCATCAGGAAGGCACGGCCAGCCAGAGCCGGGTTGATAAAGTTCTTACCAATGCCGCCGAACAGCGCCTTGGCGAAGATCATTGCAATGCCGTCGCCGACAATCAGCATCCAATACGGAAGCGTGACCGGAACGACAAAGGCAAGCAGAACGCCGGTAACTGCGGCAGACAGATCGCCGATGGTGTTCGGCTGCTTGAGAACCTTGTTGTACAGAGATTCAAATACCATGCAGGCGAGCACGGAAACAACAGTCATCAGAATCGCGCGCGGTCCAAATACATAGGTGGACACACACAGCGACGGGATCAGTGCGATGATGACATCAAGCATGATCGAACGGGTATCCTCACTGCTCTTAATATGCGGGGAGGATGAAATTACAACATTACTGAAATCATACATATGTAGTTCTCCTCCTTACTTCTTCGCAGCTTCCGCTTCTGCCTTGCGCTTCGCCTGAACGCGCATCTTGGCAACGCGGAACTGCTGAACCAGCGGGATACGTGCCGGACATACATATGCGCAGGAACCGCACTCAATGCAGTCGAGCACATCGTACTCCTCACAACCAGCCAGATCATTCTTCGCTGCGTACATATTCATGTATACCGGCGTCAGGTGCATCGGGCATACGCCGACACAGCGACCACAGCGGATACACTTCGGGTCGTCCACACGCTTGTCCTCGTCCTCTGCAAACGCCAGATACGCGTTAGTGCCCTTCATTACCGGGGTATCGGTCGTAAACTGTGCGTTGCCCATCATCGGGCCGCCAGCCAGCAACTTATTCGGGTTCTTCTTGAAACCGCCGCAAGCGTCAATCAGCTCGGTAATCGAGGTGCCGATGCGTGCTTCCAGATTCTTCGGCTCAGCGATCGCAGAACCGGAGATCGTAACAACGCGGCGAACAACCGGCATACCCTTGGCAAAGCAACGGTAAACTGCGCCGGTGGTGTCTACGTTAAATACCGCACAGCCAGCGTCAGCCGGCAGCTTGCCCGACGGAACCTCACGGCCCGTAACCGCATTGATCAGCTGCTTTTCTGCGCCCTGCGGGTAACGGCACTCCAACGGTGCCAAACGAATGACCGGATCTCCGGCAATCAGCTCTTCAATCTTGGCGAAGGTATCCTGCTTATTCAGCTCGATACAGATAAACGCCTGCTTGACACCCATGATCTTGACGAGGTAACGAGTACCTTCGACGATCTCCTCCGGGCGCTCCAGCAACAGGCGATGGTCCGACGTGATATACGGCTCACATTCTGCGCCGTTAATCAGAATCGTATCGCACTTGCCAATGCCAGACTTAATCTTTACATGTGTCGGGAAGGTCGCGCCGCCGTGACCGACGATACCGGCATCCCAGATTGCCTGTATGCGCTCGTCATTGGTCATGGAGTCAAAGTCCTTCGGCTTGACCGACTCGTGCAGTCTGTCCTCGTGGTCATTTTCAATCACGATAGACATTACTTTAGAGCCGTTCGGATGGAGCATCGGAGCCACGTCGATTACCTTACCGGAAACCGAAGCATGAATCGGTGCACTCACAAATCCGCCGGCCTCTGCGATCATCTGACCCATGTCAACGATATCACCTTTCTTCACCAGCGGCTTGGCCGGTGCGCCAATGTGCATCGAAACAGGAAGAACTACCTTGTCCGGAGTCTTCAGGATCTCGATCGGCTTTTTGTTTGTTGCGGATTTAAATCCCGGATCTGCATGAGTTCCGGGATGAATACCGCCACGAAACGTGTACGCCATTATGGATTCACCTCTCTGTTCATTTTGTGCGGAGCAGTCTCCGCACGATGGACGTTATACTAACGGACGGGGCAGCCATCCCTCCGCAATCAGGCAGGGCTACCTCGTCAACGATACATACCTATTGCAGGACATATCGTTATATACTAAATTATACCGATTCTCTTCCCGCTTCTCAAGGTCTTACGCAAATTTATTTGAAAAAAAATGGTGGAAAATCGCATCTTTTCTGGTAAACTCCCTGAGAAATCCAGTTAATCTTTGATAACTTTGCCCAAAACGGCTCAAATTTCCGCATGGATTTTCCACAACCAGGAAATCATACCAATACATCCTTCCGCGCACAGCAAAGCGGAGGTGCCGCTTTTTTCGCCCCTCCGCTTCTTATTTCCCTATTTTCCGCTGTCACTCATTCCAGCACCGACAGCTCCGTCTCCGCCGGATCCAATACGCTGTCCACATAGATTCCCGGCGCTTCCACCTCATCGCTTTCCTGCTCTGGCAGCGCCAGACACATCACACAGCCCTCCGCCTTCGTATTGGCAATGTGATACAGCTGTCCGCCGTGCATCTCCGCCACGCGAACCGCAAACGGCAAACCGAAGCCCCAATTCGGATGCAGCAGCTCGCTGCCGCTCATCCGCCAGCCATCGCGCATGCGCTGCACCGCTTCCCGCAGCATGCCCGGCCCGTCGTCCTCCACGCGCAGCAGCACGCGGTCGCCCTGCCGCGCCGCCTTTATTATAATGTGTGCGGCCCCGGCCTGTATACTGTTCGCCGCCAGTGTCAGCAGTGCCGCCTGAACCAGCACCGGATCCGCCGTGATAAAAAGCCCCGTCTCCACCCATGCCCGCGCGTCATAGCCATGTTGACAAATCGCATTTGCCGCATCCTGTGCCAGCTGCCCGGCGTCGCAGCTTTTGGGCGCTGATGACACACCGCTGCTGCCGAGCACCTCAGTATGCTGCGCCTGCCGCAGCAGCTGCATCGCGATGCTTCGAACCTCTGCCGCCTCTTGCGCCGCTCCCTCTACGTTCCGGAGCTTTTCCGCAATGCGCAGCAGATCCTCTGCCTTTTCCCGCAGGCGCAATGCGCTGAGCAGCAGAGCAGGAAACTCTTCCTGCATTCCCTCAAAGATCAGCAGCGCTTCCTTTTCCAACGGAATCATCTGAATGCGGCAGCGCATGTGCCCCAAATCCGCCGACACAGTCTGCGTCTCCCCATTTTCTATGCATGCACGGATAGCGGCACACGCGGCCGCAGGAAGCCAGTCCTGCACCGAATAAAAGCCGCCGCTGTCCAATACCGCTTCACAGGTTTCCGTGTGCTCCAGCACCATCATATCGTCGGAAACCAGCGCGGCAGCCTTGTGGAATTGCTCCATTGCATGCATCAACCAACCGTAACGTCCCATATTTTCCTCTTGTTCCTCTCTCTTCCCCATACCAATGTCACCTCAATTCGACAAAATGCTATCCGTATTATACCAGATTTTTCACAAGTTTGAGCGGAATATGAAATTTTTATCGAAATATTTTTGCAATTTCTACAGTTAAGACATTGCAGAAACCAGATTCTTTGTTGTATAATGTGTTCGTTTAGAAAAGGGCACACTTTTTAATCAATCAAGGAGGATATTACTACTATGGCTATCAAAGTAGGTATCAATGGCTTCGGCCGCATCGGCCGCATGGTATTCCGTGCCGGTCTGAAGAACCCGAACATCGAATTCGTTGCTGTGAACGATCCGTTCATGACTCCGGATTATATGGCGTATATGCTGCGCTATGACACGATGCATGGTCGCTACGACGGCTCCATTGAGTACACTGATGACGCAATCATCGTGGACGGCAAGAAGATTCTGTTCCACGCTGAGATGGATCCGAAGAATATCCCGTGGGGCGCTGACGGCGTTGATTACGTTGTTGAGTCCACCGGCGTATTCCTGACCAAGGAAAAGGCACAGGCTCACATCGACGGCGGCGCAAAGAAGGTTATCATGTCTGCTCCGTCCAAGGACGACACCCCGATGTTCGTTATGGGCGTTAACCACAACACCTATACCAAGGACATGACCTTTGTTTCCAACGCTTCCTGCACCACCAACTGCCTGGCTCCGATCGCTAAGGTTCTGGATGAGGCATTTGGCATCACCGATGGTCTGATGACCACCGTACACTCCGCTACCGGCACCCAGAAGGTTGTTGACGGTCCGTCCAAGAAGGACTGGCGCGGCGGTCGTGCTGCTTGCGGCAACATCATCCCGTCTTCCACCGGCGCTGCAAAGGCAGTTGGCAAGGTTTATCCGAAGCTGAACGGCAAGCTGACCGGTATGTCTATGCGTGTTCCGACCCTGGACGTATCTGTTGTTGACCTGACCGTTAACCTGGCAAAGCCGGCATCCTATGATGACATCTGCGCAGCAATGAAGAAGGCTTCCGAGGGCGAGCTGAAGGGCATCCTGGGCTACACCGACGAAGACGTTGTATCCTCCGACTTCCTCGGCGATGCACGCACCTCTATCTTCGACGCAAAGGCTGGTATCGCTCTGACCGACACGTTCGTAAAGGTAGTTTCCTGGTACGACAACGAGTGGGGCTATTCCAACAAGCTGCTGATGCTGATCGAGCACATGGCAGAGGTTGACGCCAAGTAATTTTCCTTCTTATCTTTGGAAAATCCAGAGCTTCCCGATTTTTTCGGGAAGCTCTTTTTTCTTGCCGTTGACAGTGTATGCAGTATAGTTTGCCTTGCGTGAGCGGGAATTATCATGGGAGTTTTTGGAGTGGTGCCTATCTGTTCGCAGAGTAAATCTCTGCGTTTAGCTCCCTTGTGCAAAGGGGCGATTTTGGTGCATACTTTTTCACTGTCTGTTCTCAGAGTAAATCTTACTGTATATCGCGACGCAACCCAGCGAAGCGGTTGTGGCGCGAAGGAGCAAGACCACGAAGCGGCCGAGCCGTGCTGATGCCTCAGCGCGGCGATGTAGCGCAGTGCGTCGCAGCGACAGCCGAAGCGATAGAGTCGAGGCCGCAGTGATTGCTCACTGCGGCCTCTTCTTCCCTATATGATAACCAAAAATGGGGATACGCGATTAATCAAAGAACTTTTCGTGTACGGCACGAACGGCACGGGTTGCGTCGTCCAGCTCGATGACAACCGAGATCTTGATCTCGCTGGTGGAGATCATCTGGATGTTGATCTGCTGCGAGGACAGCGCGTCAAACATCTTTGCTGCAACGCCCGGATTGGTAACCATACCTGCGCCGACAATCGAAACCTTTGCCAGACTGCCGCGGGAGGTTACGCTCTCATACTGAAGGCGATCTTTGTTCTCCTCCAGCAGCTTGAGCGTCGTATCCAGATCCGCCGTTGCCGTCGTGAAGCTAATTTCCTGCTTCTCGCCGTCTCCACCGGACTGAAGAATGATGTCAATGTTGATCTTATTTTTCGCCAGCAGCGAGAACAGACGGAATGCCTTACCCGGCTCATCCGGCAGACCGGAAACGGTCACGCGCGCAACGTCCTTATCACAGGCAACACCGCTGATAATCATCTTTTCCACAGAAGTAACCTCCTTGACCTTGGTTCCTGGATTTCTTGTCAAACTCGAAACAACTTCGAGATCAATGTTGTATTTCTTCGCCATTTCTACCGAGCGGTTGTGCAGTACCTGCGCACCCAGCGTCGCCAGCTCCAGCATTTCGTCGAAGGTAATCTCCTCCAGCTTTCTGGCGTCCGGTACCACACGCGGATCAGCCGTGTAAACGCCGTCTACGTCGGTATAAATCTGGCAAAGGTCGGCGTGCAGCGCCGCTGCAATGGCGACTGCCGTCGTGTCCGAACCGCCGCGGCCCAGCGTTGTGATGCTGTCATGGCTGTTGAGCCCCTGGAAACCGGCAACAATAACAATGCGGTTGCGATCCAGCAGGCTGCGGATGCGCTCCGGATTGACCGAACGAATGCGGGATGCCGAATAATTCAGGTCCGTCTTAATGCCAGCCTGCCAGCCCGTCAGACTGGTTGCGCGATAGCCCAGCTTTTCAATCGCCATCGCCAACAGCGACATAGAGATCTGCTCGCCTGCGCTCAGCAGGACGTCCATCTCGCGCTTCGGCGGGTTTTCATTAATTTCTGCCGCCTTGGCAATCAAATCATCCGTCGTATCGCCCTGTGCGGATACGACAACTACTACTTCGTTTCCTGCCGCCGCCGTCTTGGTGACAATGTCAGCTACATTAAAAAGGCGTTCGGCATTGGCAACCGATGAACCGCCGAACTTCTGCACAATAAGTGCCATGTGCGTAATTCCTCCTCTATTCTGCACCGAGGAAGCTTCCTCGGCAAATCAGCTGTGTTATTATTCTTTCACTTCCGAGACAAACGCGCCCACTTCATCACAATGCAGCAGCACCGGCGTCCAGTCCGGAAAAGACTGTGCAAAGTACATCTGCGCGCGGCTGAAATAGGTCGGATCCGCCTTGTCTACCATCGCAATGATCGTCGGACCAGCGCCGGAGATAAATGCACCGAGCGCACCCAGGCCCTTTGCACTGCGGACAACCTCTTCGCCCTGCGGAATCAGCTTAAAGCGATAGGGCTGATGCAGGCAGTCGCCGACAGCAACGCCAATGTTTTTCAAATCACCGTTGACCATCGAACCGGTCAGCAGTGCCGCCCGCGCCAAGTTAAATACCGCATCATGGTGCGGGATCATCTTCGGGATTGCCGCCCGCGCTTTCTCCGTCGAAAGCTCAAAATTCGGGATAAAAGCGACAAAATCAACCTTATCTGCAATCGGGACGCGCACGCTCCATACCTTGCCGTATTCCAGCAGTGCCGTACAGAAGCCGCCGAGAATCGCCGGCGTGGAGTTATCCGGATGTCCCTCAATGCTCGCTGCCAAATCCAGCACATTCTGCTGATCCAGCGGGTTGCCCAGCAGGGCATTTGCGCCGAGGATGCCCGCCACCGTGCAGGCCGAGGACGAACCCAAGCCGCGCGTCTGCGGAATCAGGCAATCCTCCAAAATGCGCAGTCCATGCATCGGCTTGCCGCAGATGTCATACACCTGCTTCGCGCACTGATAAATCAGATTGGTTTCATCCGTCGGCACATTATCTCCGTTGGTTGAGCAAATATCAATCGTATCGCTCTCTTCCATCAAAAACGTGTTGTATAAATCAAGCGCAATGCCAATCGAGTCATAACCCGACCCCATATTGGCACTGGTCGCTGGAACGGTTACACGAATCATGCGGTGCCCCTTACAGAACGCGCATGCAGCTACGCACGTCGCCCAGGCCCGCGCACAGCTTCTCCATCTGCTTGGTGGTCAGCTCTTCCGTCAGACAGGCTGCCTCATCCTTCTTGCCCTTGAGCACTTCAATACCGCCGAAGACACGGCTGAGCATCTCTGCTGCATCCTTGCCGCCCATGCGGACATACCAGCGGGATGCGAAGTCATCCATCGGACGCAGCAGCTTCTTGCTGCCGTCGCCCCAGCCGATCTCACGGCGTTCCTTCTGATGACGAGCACAGTCAATCATGTCGGCAACAACAGCGGAAGCGGTTGCCAGCTTACCGGCACCCTGACCATAGTACATGGACTCGCCCAGCATATCGCCGGTTACCATGATGGCATTAAATACATCATCTACACAGGCCAGCGGGCTGCTCTTCGGCACCAGATGCGGCGCAACAAAGGCATAGATCGAGCCGTCGTCATTGAGTACTGCGCGGCCCAGCAGCTTCACTACGCAGTCCGCCTGATCGGCAAACTTCACGTCGTCCAGCGTGATCTTGGAAATGCCCTCGGTCGAAACCTGATCCGGGTCGATGTTGTCGCCGTATGCGATGTCCGACAGGATGCTGATCTTGCGGCATGCGTCGATGCCATCCACGTCTGCCGACGGATTTGCCTCGGCATAGCCCTTCTGCTGCGCTTCCTTCAGCGCCTCGTCAAAGGACAGACCCGCGCGAATCATACGCGTCAGGATATAGTTGGTCGTGCCGTTGAGGATACCCGCAATCTGCGTCATATGGTTTGCCGTCAGACACTGGAGCATCGGACGAATAATCGGAATACCGCCGCCAACCGATGCCTCAAACAGGTAATTGACGTTCTTTTCCGCCGCAATCTTCAGCAGCTCGGCGCCGTGTGTCGCAACCAGCTCCTTGTTGGAGGTGACCACATGCTTGCCTGCCAGCAGGCAGCGCTTGGTAAACTCATAGGCAGCACCCTTGCCGCCCATTACCTCTGCAACAATTGCAATCTCCGGGTCGTTCTCGATGATCGAGAAGTCCTTAATAAACTTTTCCTGGAACGGATACTCCGGGAAATCACGCAGGTCAAGAATATACTTGACTTCCATTCCCTCTCCCGCATTTTTGGCAACGACGTCTGCATTCTTATCCAGAATTTCATATACGCCGGAGCCAACCGTACCAAAGCCCATAATTGCAGCCTTCAACATTGTGGTTCCTCCTTCATTTTATACGCTACTACTTATTCTCCTGCTATTACTTCGGCACGGCTTACGCCCTTTGCCTGACGGAGTGCCTCCATCAAGTCCTCCACTGAACCGTTCATCACGCCGGTTCGCGCAGAGATGGTCACCGAAGCCTGTCCATTGACCGGAATGGTCTGGTTAATCGTCAGGATATTCGCCCCGAACTGGGCAAAGATAGTCAAAATATGAGACAGCAGACCCGCTTCATCACTCAGCAGCATATGAAACGTGACAATGCTGTGGGTCGATGCCTCAAAAAACGGCTTGATGCCGTCTTTGTACTTATAATATGCACTGCGGCTGAGTCCGACCTGCTGTGTCGCTTCTCCCACCGTGCGCACTTCGCCGCCCTGCAGCAAGCGGTTCACCTGTGCTACCTTCAAAAAAACATCCGGAAGCAGAGACGCTTGGACGATAAAATATCTCGGTTGTCGTTCCATCTCATCGCTCCTTCTTGTCCTTCTACAAAAAACATTTGTTTTCAGTCGGTGTAACTATCATACCATACCCGTTCCAACAATTGCAACCCCCATTTTCACAAGAATGTAAGAAAATTGCCGGATTTTTTGGGCATTCTTCAAAACATTGTACCTTGTGTGAACATTTTCCCGTAATTGGCAGACCGGCTTTCCCGCGCCCACAGCCCCTTTTCTCGAACTCGGAGCGCAAAAAAGAGACTGCATCGCTGCAGTCTCTTTTTATCGTCAATCTCCGTCATCCTGTGTATGCGGATCATCCAGCGTATTCTCGCCGGTCTGCTCGGAGCTCTCCTCCTGCGACAGCGGCGGTGTCTCCTCCGGTGCCTCCGAATCCTTCTTCGGCGGAAGATCACGCAGGAACAGCTGCTCTCCCGTCACGGTGTCCGGAACGTCCTGGCCCTGGAACATCTTTTCAAAGCTCGTGCCATCCATCGTTTCGTTGCGGATCAGGTATTCTGCCACGTTGGACAGCTGCTGCATGTGATCCTGAAGGATCTGCTCACAGCGCTGGTACGCATCCATGATGATGCGGCGAATCTCCTCGTCGATCTTTGCCGACAGCTCCTCCGAAATTGCATCGGTTTCCACCATATCACGCCCTAGGAATATCTCCTGCTGCCCCTTGCTGTAATTGATCGGACCGATGATGTCGCTCATGCCGTACTTGGTGACCATGCTCTTGGCAACCGACGTCGCGCGCTCAATATCGTTGGACGCACCCGTTGAGATGTCCTCCATCGTCAGCTTTTCCGCCACACGTCCGCCCAGCAGTACAACCAGATCGTCCAGCATTTCCTTGCGGGAGGAGTAGAACTTATCCTCCATCGGCAGGCTCATCGTAAAGCCGCCGGCGCGTCCGCGCGGAACAATCGAAATCGTGTGTACCGGATCCTGCGTCGGCAGACAACGGGTGGCAATCGCGTGTCCCGCCTCATGATACGCTGTCAGGCGAATCTCATTCTGGCTCATCACGCGGCTCTTCTTTTCCGTGCCCATGATGACCTTGAGGAAAGAGTCCTCGATTTCGCACATGGAAATCATCGTGCGGTTGCGCCGCGCCGCCAGCAGAGCGGCCTCATTCAGCAGGTTTTCCAGATCGGCGCCGGTAAAGCCTGCGGTGGATTTTGCAATGGAGTCAAAGCGCACATCGCTGGCAAACGGCTTGCCGCGCGAATGCACCTTCAAAATGTCCTCGCGTCCCTTCATATCCGGCGCGCCGACATAAATCTGACGGTCAAAACGTCCCGGACGCAGCAGGGCCGGGTCCAGAATGTCCTGACGGTTGGTCGCCGCGATGACGATAACACCCTCGTTCGCGCCAAAGCCGTCCATCTCAACCAGCAGCTGGTTCAGTGTCTGCTCACGCTCGTCGTGTCCGCCGCCCAGTCCGGCGCCGCGATGGCGTCCGACCGCGTCGATCTCGTCGATGAACACAATCGACGGCGAATTCTTCTTGGCCTGCTCAAACAGGTCGCGCACACGGGATGCGCCGACACCGACATACAGCTCCACGAAGTCCGAACCGGAAATCGAGAGGAACGGCACACCCGCCTCACCGGCAACCGCGCGCGCCAGCAGCGTTTTACCGGTGCCCGGAGGGCCAACCAGAAGCACACCCTTCGGGATGCGCGCGCCGATGGCGGTAAACTTATGCGGGTTCTTGAGGAATTCAACAATTTCCTCCAGTTCGCCCTTTTCTTCGTCTGCACCGGCGACGTCGTCAAACGTCACTTTGCGCCGGTCATCTCCGGCCAGCTTCGCCCGCGCCTTGCCAAACTGCATCGCGCCGCGTCCGCCGTCGCCCTGTCGTCCTGCCATGAGAAACCAAAACAGGAAAAACAGTCCGATAATAATCACATACGGCAAAATATTTGCCCACCACGGAACCGGCGTTACCTTTTCATCATAACTCTTGATAATGCCGTCCTTGTGCTGTTCGCGGATCAGCTCGCCCATGTCGTTCCAGAACATTTCGGTGTCCGCAAGGGAATACTCCAGCACGGAATTGTCCTTCAGCCGGGCCTGCAAATTGCCGTCGGTTATGCTAAAGCTTGTAACCTTTTTGGATTCAAACGCATCCACTACCTGCGAATAGGTCGTCGTAGAATCATTCTGTGTTTGCAGCAGCGCCGTAATCAGCACTACCAAAAACAGCAGGATGATAATATAAAAACCAATTCCGCGAATATTTTTATTCTTACTGTTCAATCGTGGATTTCACTCCTTTACATATCGTGTCGTGCAGTATCCGGTATCCTAATTCCGGTTTTTCCGCACGTCCACATATACCGCTTAGCCGCCGTATACCGCCGGCTTCAGCACGCCGACAAACGGCAGATTGCGATATCTCTGATCATAGTCCAGACCATAGCCAACGATAAACTCGTCCGGAACCTCAAATCCGCGGTAGTTGACCTCTACCGGTACCACACGGCGGTCCGGCTTATCCAGAAACGTACACAGCGAAATCGAAGCGGCGCCGCGCGACTTGAGAATCTTCATCAGATAGCTCAGCGTGCGTCCGCTGTCCAGGATATCCTCAACAACGATAATGTGTCGGCCTTCAATACTGTTTTCCAGGTCCTTGTTAATCTTAACCTCGCCCGAAGAAACCGTTCCGCTGCCATAGCTGGATACCGACATAAAGTCAACCTCACATGGTACCTTAATGGCGCGAACCAGATCTGCCATAAAAATAAACGAACCACGCAGTACACTGATAACCAGCGGATTTTTATCCGCAAAGTCTTCCGTAATCTGTGCGCCGATCTTCGTTACCTTCTCTGCAATTTCTTCTTCCGAAAACAACACGGTCTGGATATCCTGCATCATCATATCATGCCCTCTTTTCTTTCGTTCTTTTTTGAATGAGCAACCAAAGCGTATCCTCTCGCCCCTGCGGCGCCGCATCCCACGATGCGCCAATTCCCGCCGCAGCAAGAATGCGTCCTCCTCCGCACAGCACGGGAAGGGTATCCCGCACATCCGGCGAAATCGCTCGGTCCTGATACAGCCGTTTGAGCGTTCGCTCTCCTCGCGCACCCGGAAGCTGCATCCGGTCACGGCTGTTCCAGCCCCGCAACGTAAGCGGTGTCAATGCTATTATACCACACGAAAGTGCAATCGTGTGAGAGAAATCCATATTCCCTGGCGGATTTTTTGTCAGGCAAACCCAATAAGAGCCAAATTGTACCGGTTTTTCCAATTCCAACTCTACCGGTGAGCCGCGCTGTGCCGCCGCCGTCACCAACAGACGGCCATCGCGCCGTTCTGCCCAAAAGCCGCCGGGTAAACTGACACGGCTTCCCTTTCCTTCACACAGCCGCTCTGTCGCTCGGATGTGCCGTATACCGGTTTCTCCCTCCGGCACGCCTGCCGCCGACAGCACATGGCGAATCGCGCGGGAGCGCACCGCCTCCGGCTGCCCGTTCAGCCAGCGCAGGGTATTTTGTTCTGGCAGCTCTCCTGCCAGCTGCTCCAGCGCGTCCTCGTCCTGCCGCAGCAGCACCGCCGTCTCTGACGCGTGCTGCGCCGCCTCCGGCACGATTTCCCGCAGAGCCGGTATCACCTGGTGTCGGATGCGGTTGCGCGTGCAAATATCCTCTGCATTCGTCGCGTCCGTGCACCATTCCTGCCCGCGTCCCGTCAAATATGCCTCAATATCGCGCCGCTCCACACGCAGCAGCGGGCGAATAATGCGGTCGCGAACCGGCGGAATGCCCGCCAGACCCGCCAGACCGGTTCCTCGAATCAGGCGAAACAGCATGGTTTCCAGATTGTCATCCGCCGTGTGCGCCGTTGCAATTTTATCCGCGCCAAGCGCCTGCGCACACGCCGCAAAAAAGCGATAGCGCAGTTCCCTCGCCGCCGTCTCAACCGACTGCCCGGTGCACCGCGCCTCCTGCGCCGCATCACACCGTTCGGACAGAAACGGAATGTTCTCCCGCTGACACAGCGCCCGGCAAAACGCCTCATCCGCATCGGCCTCTGCCCCGCGCAGGCTATGATTCAGGTGGCAGGCGCAGACATCCACGCCCAGCTCCTTCAGGCACAGCAACAGACTGACCGAGTCCGCACCGCCGGACAGCGCGCACAACACCCGATCTCCCGGCTCCAGCATGTGAAATTCCTGTATTGTCTCCCAAACCTGCCGCTTCATTCGTCATGAATGCGGTCCGGATTGGAGAACGTCGTGTACTGGCCGATCCACTGCAGGCGCAGTGAGCCGGTCGAGCCGTGACGGTTCTTTGCGATGAGAATCTCCGCAATATTTTTATCCTCGCTCTCATCATCATAATAGTCGTCACGATAAATAAACAGAACTATATCCGCGTCCTGCTCGATCGCGCCGGATTCACGCAGGTCGGACAGCAGCGGGTGCTTATCCTCGCGTTTTTCCACCGCACGCGACAGCTGCGACAGACAGATGACCGGCACGTTCAGCTCCTTCGCCATGATCTTCATGCTTCGGGAGATCTCCGCGATTTCGTTGACACGGTTTTCCGTCCGGTGTCCCGACTGCATCAGCTGCAAGTAGTCGATGACGATCAGTCCGAGATTGTCGCCCAGACGGCGGCATTTCGCCTTGATCTCCGCCACGGTCACACCCGGATTGTCGTCCACATAGATATGCGTCTTAGCCAGCTGGTTGGACGCGCGGGCAATTTTCACCCAGTCGTCCGGACTCAGCTCGCCGGTCTTGAGTTTCTGCGAATCAATCAGCGCCTCCTGCGACAGCAGACGGGACGCCAGCTGATCCTTGCTCATCTCGAGCTGGAACAAAACGACATCTTTTCCGCTCTTTTTCGCGGCATTCAGCGCCAAATTCAGTGCAAATGCCGTCTTGCCCATGCCCGGACGCGCCGCAATTAAAATCAAGTCAGATTTGTTCAGTCCCGTCAGCTGACGATCCAGCTCCGGAAAGCCCGTCGGTAGACCCGGCAGGTTGCTGTCGCTGCGCGATAGCTCATCCAGACGTGCATACACATCCATAATGACGCTCTTGATATGGCTCAGACCGCGAATCTCGCGTCCATGCCGCACGGCGTAGATTTTCTGCTCTGCCATCTCGGCGATGTCGCCCGCCGCACCGGCACCCTCATACGCCATGGTCTCAATATCTGATGCCGCCGCCGCAATCGCGCGCAGCATACTCTTGTCGCGGATAATCTGAGCATACTCCCGAACGCCCGCCGCCGTCGGCGTGACCTCCATCAGCTGCGCCAGATACGCCCGTCCGCCAGCCTCGTCATACAACCCCGCCAGCTTCAGCTCATTGAGTACCGTAACCGCGTCAATACGCCGTCCATTGGTAAACATCGAGAAAATCGTCTCAAAAATTTTCCGATTTTCCTCTGCGTAAAAATCCTCCGGGCGGAGCATCTCAACCATCGACGCCACGCAGGAGGGGTCAATCAGCATCGAACCGATAACCGCCTGCTCCGCTTCGGTCGCCTGCGGCATCTGCCGCGCCAGCAGTTCATCCAGTGGCATATACACCCTCCTTTCGCCCGATGTGTTCTATGCGCAGCCCACCGATGCTCCGGCAAGCTGCGCATGCAAACAATTCTTCCGTATAAACTTACTCGGCCTCAGTAACCTGCACCTTCAGCGTGCCGACAACCTCCGGATACAGCTTGACCTTGATCTGATAGCTGCCGAAGTTCTTAATGCTCTCCTTGAGCACCAGCTTCTGCTTCGGAATATCCATACCGTGCTCCTTCTTGAGCTGGGTGCAGATTTCCTTGGTGGTTACCGAGCCGAAAATGCGTCCGCTCGTGCCGCCCTTGGCGGTCAGATGAACGGTGATCTCTTCCATCTTCTTTGCCGCTTCCTCCGCCGCTGCCTTTTCTACGGCGGCGTGATGCGCGCGGGAAGCCTCTGCCTGCTTCATCTGGTTGATGTTGTCCGCGTTAGCGAGAATCGCCAGCTTGCGCGGCAGAAGAAAATTCCGTCCATATCCCTCGGATACCTCGACCAGCTGACCCTTCTTGCCCTGACCCTTGACATCCTGTTGTAAAATTACCTTCATGATTCATTCTCCTCCTGAGAGTTTTGCTCCAAATACTTCTGAATAACCTCCTGAATCCGCGGACGCACCCGCTGGACCGTGGTATCCTTGATTTGGACGCCCGCCGCGGTCAGGCTTCCGCCGCCGCCGAGCATTTCCGTAATAACCTGTACATTGACCTCACCCATCGAACGGGCCGAGATCGTGACATCCTCGCCGTCTTGGAAGGCGACAATACTACCGCGCACACCGATGATGTTCAGCAGCTCATCCGCCGCCTGCGCCGCCACCGGGCGCGTGGTCGTGAACTCCGCCAGCGCCACAACAATGCCGCCGGGGTACGACTGCGCACAGGAAATCACTCGTTCTCTCTGCATATATTCATCAAAGGAGTTCTGGAACAGGCGCTTGACCGCCGTCATATCCGCTCCGGCGCGCTTGAGGTACGCCGCCGCTTCAAACGTGCGGACACCGGCCTTAATGGAGAATCCCTTGGTGTCCAGATAAATACCCGCCAGCAGGCTCTCGGCCTCCAGTCGGCTGATGGTCTGGTTCGGCACCATGTATTGCAGCAGCTCGCACACCAGCTCGCTGGCGGACGACGCCGACGGCTCGTGCATGTTAACCGAACAATTTTCAATATACGACGAAGCGCGACGGTGATGATCCACCACAGCAACCCGGCGGAAGCGCGGGAGCAGGCTCGGCTCCTCCACGAAGTCCGGCCGGTTAGTGTCCACAACCACCATCAGGCTGTTGCTGTCAATCAAATTCGACGCCGCATCCGGCTCGATAATCAGCGAGTTAAACTCCGGGTCCTCATACAGACGATCCAGCAGCGGCTGTGCCAGTGTGCGGGCACGCCGCAAAATAATATAGACATTTTTACCGCGGCTCTTGGCGGCGCACACAATGCCCACCGCAGCGCCCACCGAGTCCATGTCGGAGTTTCCGTGTCCCATAACAAACACCGTGGACGAATCGCGCATCATCTGACCCAGCGCATTGGCCATAACGCGGGACTTTACCTTGCTTCGCTTTTCGACTTCCTTGGCCACGCCGCCGAAGTACTCAAAGGCATAGCGGTTCTTGATGACCACCTGATCGCCGCCGCGCGACAGCGCCATTTCCAACGCGAGGCTGGCAAAGTCGTACTTTTCTTTCAGCGTCTGTGCATCGCGTCCGATACCGATGGACAGCGTCGCATTGATGCCCGCACGCGAGACAATCGTCCGCACATTATCCAGCACGGTGAATTTGTCCTCTACCAGCTTTTCCAGATCACGTGCTTCCATAATATAAATATAGCGGTCACGATCAAATTTTCTCTGAATACCTGCAATGCCGCTTGTCCACTTGCTGATACGTTCATCGATCATCGCCAGCAGACTGGCCTTCTCCGAATCGCTCGCGTTTTTCACCAGCTCCTCGTAGTTGTCAATCGAGATCAGCGCGACAACCAGTCGGCTCGCGTCGTATTCCAGGCGGGTTTCCACCTCGCTCGTGCAGTCCAGCCAGTACAGCGTCATCAGGGCACTGCCCGTGCTCTGGAACTCCTTAGCTCGAAACAAATTGCCAAACACGCGATAGTATCGGCCCTCTACATGAACCTCCGACGGGTATTCCGTCCGGCCCTCCAGCAGCCATGCCGTGTCAAAGCCCGGAATCAGGTCGCCCAGCGACTGTTCAAACAAACCGTCTGACAGGCCGCACACGCTGTCAAACGCATCATTGCACCATACAATCTGTCCCGTGCTCGCCATCGCCACGATGATCGGCATCGGGATATTCGTGATGGAATTGGAGGCCGCGAAATCCGCATTCATGTTCGACAGGCTCTCCAAATACTGTCGTGTCTCTCTCTTTCGCTTTTGCTGCGAATAGTTATAGCTCAGGTACACCACGCCACAGATAGCCAGCTCAATGACGGCTTCATAGATAGAAAAGAATGCGCTGATACAGGCAAAGAGCAAAAAAACAAGAAAATACAGTCCAAAGCCCGGCTCCAGCAGCTTCGCCAGCTTTTTATCCATGTTGCGATCCCCCTCCTTTTAGAAACATATTGATACACACTGCATTATAGCAAAGTAGACTTCCAAACGCAATTAGTAAATAGAAGAAAATCGCAAGAAATCATGCCGTTTTTGCTCTGTTATCTGTGAAAAAAGTAACGCACTGCAAAGCCGCAGTGCGTCAACATTACCTTTTTTCCTTTTCCGTCTCTTCCCGCACGAACAGCCCTCGCTTCATCGCGCCGAACACCGCGTCATACGCCGCATTCACCGGACGGCTCGCCAGCAGGCGAGAAACCACCAGCGAATACACCACGAGGATAGCAAACGCCGTCGTCGTCGCATGGAACTTTTTCGGAAACAGCTCCAGCATGTACAGCATCGGAAAGGCGTGCAGCAGATACACCGTCAGGCTGTGCCGTCCGATCGTCGTAAAGATGCAGCGACAGCGCATACACAGCGACAGCAGGCAGGCTCCCATTATCGGCGCCAGCACATACAAACTGCCGCGCATGAGCATGCCTTCCTTTTTAGTCAGGTGCTGTACCTTATAGCCGCCGACCAGCTGATACGGATGGCTTGCCTTGACATATGGCTCAAAATACACCGTGAGCTTGTACGCCGCCAGTGCGCACAGCACAAGCAGCACCAGCGCCACCGGTTTTGGAATACGCTTGGCGCGAGCCAGCCAGTCCCTCGGACAATAATAGCCCATCAGATAAAACGGCAAAAAGCCAATCGCGCGCGACAGCGACAGCGTCCGCCCCAAATGCTGGTCCATTCCTGCATACAGCGAGAGCAAAAACGACAGCGGCAAAATCCCGCGCACCCGTTTCAAGCTCGGCATCAGCAGGCGAAACAGCAGCAGCGCCATCAGATACCAATACATATTAAACGGACGCAGCAGACCGTATTCAAATTCCTCGCCCTGCCACTGACGCATGAGATAATATAAGGTGTTAAACACAAGGAACGGCAGCAGAAACTCGCGTAACGCTTCCTCACGCCGTTTTTCGTCCTTTTTTCCGAAATAGCCGGACAGGAACATAAACAGCGGCATCTGCACCGTGAGAATGCCTAGCCGCAGACCGTACATCCAGCCGGTTTTGAGGCACATCATGTCATAGATGTGGACATAGACGACACTGACCATCAGGATTCCCTTGATATTGTCCAGATAATCATCTCGTCCGCTCACCGCAGTGACTTCCGATGACTGCATGCGTTGCCTCCTTTCCGGCTTTCTGTGTTTATGGGGTGCCGGACGGCGGGGTTGGCGTATCGTCAGACGAATTCTTTGCCGCCTTTGCGGCGGCGATGCGTTCCTTTCGGCGCGGGCGCGCCTTCTCGGTCTCGCGCACCGGCTGACCGGTTTCCTCATCAATATAATTTGCCCCGACATATTCCGTCGAGTGCCGCGGCAGCTTCTTGCGGTCGAGCGAGAAATTGACCAGCTCGGTCAGCAGATGCTCCAGCACCGCAAACAGCGGAACGCCGATGACCATGCCGACAAAGCCGAACAGACCACCGAAAAAAATAATCGAAAACAGCACCCAGAAGCTGGACACTCCGGTCGTCTCGCCCAGAATCTTCGGGCCAAGGATATTGCCGTCAAACTGCTGCAATATAAGAATAAAAATGATAAAATACAGCGCTTGCAGCGGGTTGACAATGAACACCAGCACCGCACACGGGATTGCGCCGATAAACGGTCCGAAGAACGGAATGACATTGGTCACGCCGATAATTACCGCCAGCAGCAGCGGATACGGCATATTCATAATCGCCAGAACAATGCCGCTGATCACGCCGATAATCGCAGAGTCCACGATTTTTCCACCCAAGAATCCGCCGAACGAATCGTTGGCAAACCGTGCGTTGTCCATGATAAAGTTGCCGATGCGCGCGCCAAATACAGCGTACAGCATCTTTTTGCCCTGGCTGATAAACTTGCGCTTGTTTGCCAGCAGATATACCGCGACAACCATGCCGATCAGGATGTTTTTTAAGAAACGTATAGTATTGAGCACCATATCCGTAAAGTACGAAAACAGGCTTTCCACCTGCGGCAGCAGAGAGCTTTGAACCCAGTTTTCCACATAGGTAATCGCCTCGACATACAGGCGCATTGCGTTTTCTTCCATCTGCGGGTTTTTTCCGAACAGAGAGCTGAACAGCGACTGCATAGACTGCGACATCGTATTCATCGTCGTCGGGAACGTCGTGACGATATTCATAATACTCGTCACCAAGCGCGGCAGCACCAGCGCCAGCAGACCCGCTACAATTGCAATCATAAACGCGAATGTCGCCGTCATGCTGACCGCCTTTGCCGTCACCAGCATACGCTTGCCCGTCCATTTCAGCTTCGTTTCACATAGCCGAACCAGCCGCCGCATCAGCCATTCGTAAATCGGCGAAAGCAGGTAGGCGATCACCATGCCGTAAATGACCGGCATCAAGATCTGGAGAATCTGCCCGATTCCGGCCTTGAGCGCGGCGAACTTGAACATGCAGAAAAACACGATCAGTACAATCGCACCGACCGCGACAATTGTCGCGCCCCAGCCGATATATTGTTTTAAATAATCCCATCGATCTTTTCTCACGTTCGGAATTCCTCCAATTCTCGCCTTGCGGCTTATCACGCCTGTGTACAGTATAGCAGATTTGATTGGGAAATGATATCCTCTCTGCCATTTCCACACAGAATTTATCTTTTTCTATTGTCTTCTGCCGCTTTGCACGGGCGGGAATGTTCTTCTTTGTCGGGAATCGCCGCGGGCGGCTTTCTGTGATACACCGGCTGCCCCGTCGTTTCCTCGATATGATCCAGCGCGGCATACGCTTCGGAAGACTGCGGCAGATTTTTCCGCTTGAGCGAACGGTTGACCAGTTCGCGGAGGATATGCTCCACGGTGGCAAACAGCGGCACACCGAGAATCATACCCACAAAGCCGAACAATCCGCTGAACAGCAGAATAGAAAACAGCACCCAGAAGCTCGACACTCCCGTCGTCTGTCCCACAATGCGCGGACAGATAATGTTGCCATCAATCTGCTGCATAATCATGACAAAAATCAAAAAATACAGCGCCTGCTGCGGATTGACCATGAACACAATCAGCGTACACGGAACCGCCCCGATAAACGGGCCGAAGAACGGAATAATGTTTGTCGTTCCGATAATCACCGCCAGCAGCAGCGGATACGGCATGCCCATCACTGTCATCGTGATGCCGGTAATTAAGCCGACCATGGAGGAATCCACGATCTGACCGCCCAGATACCCGCCAAATGCCTGATTGGCAAAGCGCGCATTCTCCAATATGACATTGCCTGCCCGCGCACCAAAGACGGCATACAGCAGTTTTTTTCCCTGACCGATAAATTTGCGCTTGTTTGCAATCAGATACACCGCTACAACCACGCCGATCAGCAGGTTTTTCAGAAACAGCGCAGCATTCCACATGGCATCCGTCGCCTGCAATACAATGCTCTCCGCCTGCACGAGCAGGTTATTCTGCATCCAACGCTCTGTCAAAAGCATTCCCTGTCGATACAGCCGCATCGCCGTTTCTTCCATCTCCGGATTTCCAAAGCACAGTGTGTGAACAATCCCCTGCATGGACTGCGACATGCTGTTCATTGCCGAAGGGAAGGTGGTAACCAGCGTGACAATACTTGCCGCCAGATGCGGCAGAACGAGCGCCAGAAGACCCGCAACAACGCAGAACAGAAACAAAAACGTCAGCACCATTGCCGCAATTTCTGATGTCAGACGGGCGTACTTTCCCATCCATTTCAATTGCTTTTCTGTCAGATTTGTCAGGCAGCGCAGCAGCCGTCGATGAATCGGATGCAGCAGATAGGCAATCACTACGCCGTAAATCACCGGCGTCAAGATTTCCAGCAGCCGTCCCACGCCCGCTCGGATGGCGGCGAACTGATACATACCGAAAAAAACGCATAAGACAACTGCGCCGACTGCGATAATCGTCACACCCCAGCCGACAGTTTGCCGGATATTCCACCGAGCTTGTTTCACGCCGAAATGTCCTCCATATCTTCTCACCGGTGTTATTTTGCGCAGTTCCATTGTAGCAGACCGCGTATTAAAAAAACACCAAAGTTAAAGTTTTTTAACAATTTTATTGCAAACAAGCGATATTTGCCCGACGTTTATCAATAGGTCGGAAACATCCTGTTGTTTTTTTGTCAAAAATGCCAGTTGCATCTGACCCTCTTCTACTTTATACTTATCTACAGTCAAATTACAAAAAAGACTGCGATGGAGACAGTACGTACTCTGCAAACGTTTCAGCGAGTCGGGAGTCAGTGCAAGCCCGATACCAGTAGCCTGTGCCGAAAATCACTCCGGAGTCGCTAGCCGAACGATGCAGTAGGCAATGCCGGTTTTCCCCCGTTATAGGGAACGCGTATGATGGTATGCAGTAACAGGTGGTTTAACGAATGCTTTGCTTTCGTCCTTTTACAGGGCGGAAGCTTTTTTTGTTTTACTATGCCGGACTGACAGGCCTTATTATGAAACGTTATTTCTATCATATCCATATCGAGGAGGACATTCCTGATGAAGAACACTGTTGAAATCCGCTGGCACGGACGCGGCGGACAGGGCGCAAAGACCGCCTGCCTGCTGCTGGCGGACGCCGCATTCAGCTCGGGCAAGTACGTCCAGGGCTTCCCGGAATACGGTCCGGAGCGCATGGGCGCGCCGATCACCGCATACAACCGCATCAGCGATGAACGCTGCACCGTACATTCCAACATCTACGACCCGGACTTTGTCGTTGTTGTTGACGAAACTCTGCTGGAATCCGTTGATGTTACCCACGGCCTGAATCCGGACGGCGCAATCATTATCAACACACCAAAGACGCCGGACGAGGTGCGCAAGGAGCTGGGCGGCTACACCGGCCGCGTCGCCACGATTGACGCACGCAAGATTTCCGAAGAAATCCTCGGCAGCAACTTCCCGAACACCCCGATGCTGGCCGCCACCGTCAAGGTTTCCGGCGTTGTGGATCCGGAAAAGTTCACCCACGACATGGAGGCATCGTTCCGTCATAAGTTTGCCACCAAGCCGCAGGTTGTCGCCGGCAATATGACTGTATTATCCCGTTCTATGGAGGAGGTTCAGGTAGGATGATTCACGCGAAGGATATCAATGAGCATTCCACTTGGCAGGAGCTGACCCCGGGCTGCGAGATCTATGAGCCGGGCACCGCTGCCATGACGATCACCGGTGAGTGGCGCACGATGGTACCGCACTGGGACGCAACCAAGTGCAAGCAGTGTCTGCTGTGCGCACCGTTCTGTCCGGACTCGTCCATCCCGGTTGTAGACGGCAAGCGTCAGGACTTTGATTTCGATCACTGTAAGGGCTGCGGCATCTGTTATAAAGTATGTCCGTTTCAGGCCATTTCGTTCGGAAAGGAGGAAGCATAATCATGTCGATCCGCGATAGACTCTCCGGCAACGAAGCCGTTGCCTACGCTATGAAGCAGATTAACCCGGACGTCATGGGTGCATTCCCGATCACCCCGTCCACCGAAATTCCGCAGTATTTTGCGCAGTACGTCGCCAACGGAGAGGTAGACACCGAGTATGTCACTGTGGAATCCGAGCATTCCTCCCTCTCCACCTGTATCGGCGCTTCCGCCGCCGGTGCCCGCGCCGTCACCGCGACCTCATCGTGTGGTCTGGCGCTGATGTGGGAGCTGCTGTATGTCGCCGCTTCCTCCCGTCTGCCGGTTACCCTCGCGCTGGTCTGCCGTGCACTGACCGGCCCGATCAATATTAACAACGACCATTCCGACGCCATGGGCGCCCGTGACGCCGGTTGGATTCAGATTTTCGCCGAGAACAATCAGGAAGCCTACGACAACTACTTGCAGGCAATGCCGATTTCGGAAAACCCCGATGTCCGTCTGCCGATCATGGTATGCCAGGACGGTTTCATCACCTCCCACGCCGTCGAGAACATCGAGTTGGAGAGCGACGAGATGGTAAAGAATTTCGTCGGCGAATATCATCCGGAAAATTATTTGCTCAAGCACGAAAACCCGCTCGCTGTCGGCCCATATGGCGTTTCTCCGTACTATATGGAGGCCAAGATGGGTCAGGTACAGGCTATGAAGAACGCCAAGAAGGTTATCCTTGAGGTTGGCAAGCGCTTCGGCGACGAGACCGGTCGCTACTACGGCTTCTTTGAAAGCTACCAGCTGGAGGACGCCGACAGCGCTATCGTCATCATCGGCTCGTCTGCCGGTACCGCACGCGCCGCCGTCGATGAGCTGCGCGCACGGGGCCGCAAGGTCGGTATGCTGAAGGTTCGCGTATTCCGTCCGTTTCCGTTTGACGAAATCGCCGAAGCTCTGTCCGGTGTCAAGGCAGTCGCCGTCATGGACAAGGCCGAGAGCTTCTCCGCGGCCGGTGGTCCGCTTTTCGCGGAGACCCGCAGCGCCCTGTATGATCTGGAGTCCCGCCCGAAGGCAATCAACTATGTCTATGGTCTGGGCGGACGCGATTTCCGCGTGGAGGACTGTGTGACCATTTTCGACCAGCTGGATGAGATCATTGCCACCGGCAAGACCGGTGAGGTCTATCGCCACATCGGACAGAGAGGATAAGAAATCATGGCATATAATCTGAGAGAACAGTTATCCAAGAAGGAGCGCTTTGTCGGCGGTCACCGTCTGTGTGCCGGCTGCGGCGCCGGTATTACCGTCCGCGCCGTTCTCCGCGCACTGGAACCGGAGGACAAAGCAGTTATCACCAACGCCACCGGCTGTCTGGAGGTCTCCTCTTACATGTATCCGTTTACCGCATATACGGACAGCTACATCCATTGCGCGTTTGAAAACGCAGGCGCAACCTGCGGCGGCGTGGAAGCCGCATACAATGTTCTCAAGCGCAAGGGTAAGATTGACGATACCTTTAAATTCATCGCCTTTGGCGGCGACGGCGGTACATATGACATCGGCTTCCAGTCCCTGTCCGGCGCGATGGAGCGCGGACATGACATGGTCTATGTCTGCTACGACAACGAAGCATATATGAACACCGGTATTCAGCGTTCTTCCGCAACGCCGCGCTTTGCGGACGCCACCACTACCCCGGTTGGCACGCAGTCCTACGGCAAGAAGCAGAACAAGAAAGATCTGACCGACATCATCGCGGCGCACAACGTGCCGTATGTCGCACAGTCCACCTTCCTGACCAACTTCCGCGATCTGCATGAGAAGGCACACCGCGCCATCTACACCGAGGGTGCTGCGTTCCTAAACGTACTCAGCCCGTGCCCGCGCGGCTGGCGTTTTGATGCCGCAGATATGGCGGAGGTCTGCCGTCTGGCGGTTGACACCTGCGCATGGCCGATGTTTGAGGTCATCGAAGGCGAGTGGCGTCTGACCTATGAGCCGAAGCAGAAGCTGCCGATCGAAGAGTTCATGTCCAAACAGGGCCGCTTCAAGCACTGCTTCAAGAAGGGCAATGAGTGGATGATCGAGCAGGCACAGCAGTACGTTGACGAAAAGTGGAACGCGCTGCTGGCAAAGTGTAAATAAAGATACGACAGGGTCCTGCTGCATTTGAATTGCAGCAGGCTCTTTTTCGTTTTCTGCGTCGTTTTTTCGCTCTTATTTTGTTTTACAGCTTTCATTTTGTTGTTGGAAGCCTAAGCTTATCTTCTTTTGCTGCCAAAAGAAGATAAAGCAGAAGAAAACCAGTCAGGAGCAGCGACAGCCTAGTATTCCCCTACATTTTGTGCTACACTGTACCTATTCTCTCAACGAAAGGGTGTGCCGCTGTGTCGCCGAAACGAACTCCTCTTGTGCGCATTGCGCTGTTATGTGCATTGCTCGGTCTGCTGTCTCTGCTGCCGTGTATCATTCCATATCAGGGTCAGCTGGTCTATTACGGCGATTATCTGCGCCAATATGTCCCGTTCCTTCTGGAGACCAAGCGCATGCTGCGCTCCGGCTCGCTCGCGTGGAGCTGGAACACTTTCCTCGGTGACGGCTTTTATGGCGCGTATTCCTATTACACGGCTGTCAATCCATTTGCGTGGCTGGCGATGGTGTTTCCGGACAGCCTGATTCTCTATGGCACACTCGTGTCGCAGCTGGTCAAGTTCGCCGTTTCCGGCGTGTGCTGTGCGCTGTATCTGCGCCGCTTTGTTCAAAATGAGATCGTTCTTGCCATCGGCGCCGTGCTGTACACCTTTTCTGGCTTCACAATTATCAACAACAACTATTACTTCTTTCTGGACGTCATCGCGGTTTTTCCGCTCCTTTTGCTCGGCATCGAGTTGGTCGGGGAACGGCGCGATACCCAGTCCGTCCTATTACTGGCATTTGCCGTTTTTGTCAATGCGGAGATCAACTATTATTTCTTCATCAGCTCAGCGCTGCTGTGTCTGATCTACTGTATCTTCCGTTTCGAGTGGTATCGGCTTCCCGCCGGTGGTCTGCGGCTTCTACTGCGGCTTAGCGCATCGATTGTACTCGGCTGTGGTCTGGCAGGCTTTGTCCTGCTTCCGTCCTTTTGGAAGATTCTTCACACGCCCAAGGCAACCGGCTCGCTCGGCGGTATCTATCTGCGCCCGTATTCGCCGGAAAATATACTGGAGCGTCTGCGTATCTTCTTCATGCCGATTGAAAACAACATTCAGCACGCGTTCTATCGTTCCGGCTCGTGGACCTCTACGGCGGTCTATCTCGCCGTGTTCGGCGGCGTGTTTGTCCTGCTGTTTGTCCTGCGCAACCGATGCCACTGGCTGACCAAAACTATGGCGGCGATGCTGGTATTTCTGCTGATTCCGGTGCTCAACAGCATTTTTACACTGTTTTCCGATTATTCCTACACGCGCTGGCTGTACGGCTTCGTGCTTTTGCTCGACCTCGCCACCGCCCTTATTCTGGAACAGCGCGGCAGCATTCCACGCGCGCAGCTCAAGCGCAGCTTCCGCATTTCTATGGCGATTACCATCGTTCTGGCGATTCCGCCCGCCGTCGTCTGTCTGCTGACCTATTGCGGCGTTTCCACCCATTTTTCCGCCCTGTATACCGTGGCGCAGTCCACGATTTATGCCGGACTCAAGGGTGTGGTCATCGCGCTGGCGCTGACGCTAGTCAACGATGTTCTGCTGTTTCTCGTACTCTTTGGACGAGAAAATCTACGCCGGACGCTCACCTTTGTCTGCGTCGCATCTGTCATCAATTACGGCGGCTATCTGCTGTTTTATAATTATATCAACGCAGACCGGCTGCAAACTATGCAGACTGAATTAGAACCGCTCACAGTTTTCAATGCCGATACCTATTCCTATCGGACGGATTCCTCAGCAAAGAATCAAAATCTCAGTCTATTTTGCAACACGCCGTCGGTTTCCGGCTATCACAGCCTGCAAAATCGCACCGCCGTCTCGTTCGCCATCGCGGCGGGATACACGGATAGCTCCACGACGATTGTGCTTGACCGTCCGGAACAGGATTCCGGCGCGCTCGACACGCTGCTGTCCGTCCGGTATTACACCGACACAGGAACCGATCCGGACGCGCAGGTTCCGTCGGGCTTCTCCCTGCTTTCTGATGAAAACGGCGTAAAAACTTATGAAAATCAGAATTATCTGCCGTTTGGCTTCTGCTACGACGGCTATTTGACACAGGAGCAGGCACAGGAAAGCAGCTTGTCTAAGACACAGCTCATGCTGTCCGCCCTCATCGTCGATGACGAGAGCGCAAAGGTCGTCTCTGATCTGCTCCCTCAAGCAACGATCACCGACTTTTCTCTGAAAAAGGCCGCAGACGCCCGCCGCGCTCAGTGCACAGACTCGTTTGTCGGAACGTCCACTGGCTTCACCGCGTCTATCACATTGGACAAAGCCAACTATGTATTCTTCAGCGTTCCGAACGATGACGGCTGGCAGGCCACCGTCAACGGACAGGCGGCAGATATTTTGACCGTCAACTACGGACTGTGCGCCGTCCGCTGTGACGCCGGAACCAGTGCCATTGCCTTTACCTATCACACGCCGTGGCTCGTCCCCGGATGTATTCTCACCCTGCTCTCGCTTCTTTTGGTCGCTGGACTGTGGATTTGGGATTCCCGCCGACGTGCGGTTCATTCTGCTACGAAAGGATCACTATGAAAGAATTATTCCACAAGCTGTTTGACACCTCGTTTTTGCGGTTTGTCATCGTGGGCGTTATCAACACTCTATTTGGCACCGCCATTATGTTCTCCGCCTACAATCTGGTCGGTCTGAACTACTGGGTTTCGTCCGCGCTCAATTATATTCTAGCCAGTATCTTGAGCTATTTTCTCAACAAGCACTTCACGTTCCAAAACAAGGAGCGCGGCGCCGGTGTGGTCGTGCGCTTTATCATTAATATTCTGGTCTGCTATCTGCTGGCCTATGGCATTGCCAAGCCGCTCATCCGCTTTGTGCTGACCTCCGCCGGACCGACGGTGCAGGATAATGTCTCGATGTTCGTCGGCATGGTGCTGTTTACGTTCTTCAATTATTTTGGACAGAAGTTTTTCGCGTTCCAGAAGAAGTGAACGTAATACGGGGCTGCTAACGCAGCAGCCCCTTTCATCTTCTACTCTATTTGCTTTTTTACTTTGTCGTAATTGCTGGAGAGAGAGTAGTCTATTTTCTTTTGCTGCCAAAAGAAAATAGACAAAAGGAAAACCAGCAGGAAACGGCTGCGTTCCCTGTACCCTTCCGAGCTGCCTGTAGGGAAAACTGGTCTATTATCTTGCCACCGCATGAATGTTACTATATCGCGACGCAACCCAGCGGAGCGGTTGTGGCGCGAAGGAGCAAGACCACGGAGCGGCTGAGCCGTGTTGACGCTTCAACGCGGCGATGTAGCGGAGTGTGTCGCAGCGATGCAGAGGGTATTTACATTGCGCATAGTGGGTAGTTAGCCATCTATCCTCAGAGTAAATCTTGTTTCTTTCCCTCAACAATAACAGCCTGCGATAGCGGAAAAACTTCGAATCCAGTTTTTCCGCGTGTAGAGCGTTAAGGAAGGTCTTTAGGAAACGTAGTTTCCTAAATCAGCTTCTTTCCCCCCACTTCTTGTCTGATGACAAGAAATGGGGCCGCCGCGGAGCGGGATAAACAAGTCTGCTTCGGCGAACAAAATAATAGTACAATTTCACCGTGTTCGCTTGTTCTCTCAACAAAAAATGCCATTTCCCTTTTTCCCATTTTTATGGTATCCTGAATAGAGAAATTCTCCAGAAATGAGGGCGATGCTGCATGAAAACGATTTTATGCGTCGGTGATTCCAACACACACGGCTTTGATCCGTCCGACAACGGACGCTACCCGTATGACGTGCGCTGGCCGGGCGTGCTCCAGCAGCTGCTGGGACGCGACAAATATTATGTCATAGAGGAAGGCCTGAACTCCCGCACGACAGTGCTGTCCGATCCGGTCTATGACGACAACAAGAGCGCACAGGACGTGCTGCCGGTACTCATCAAAACGCACATGCCGGTGGATCTGTGCATCATCATGCTGGGCACCAATGACCTCAAGCAACGGTTTTCCATGCAGCCCTGCGATATCGGACGCGGACTGACCCTGCTTTCCCGTACGGCGCAGCGCGTTTCGGCAGACAAAAACCCGTCCGGTATACCGTGCTCGGTTCTGCTGGTCGCGCCGCCGCCGATCACGCCTCATATGCTGACCGGACGCTGTGCCGCAGAGTTCGGTAGCCGTGCCCTCTCGCTGTCCACCCAGCTGTCCAGCTGGGTGCATGTCGCCGCCGAAAACACCGGCGCTGCTTTCTTGGACGCATCCGTTCTGGTGCAGCCCAGCGAGATCGACGGCCTGCATCTGACGCCGGAGGGACACCGTGCACTCGCACAGGCGATTGCGAAAGAGATCGACTTTATCCTCGGCGAGCCGTTTTAACGGCTCATTCTGCAAACCAAGACTGTTCCATTTTCTGCTGATATTCCGACAGGACGGCCTGCTCCAGCTTTTCGCGCATATCCGAGCCGACCGGATGCACAATGTCGCGGTAGCGTCCATCCGGCATCCGGCGCGACGGCATTGCCAGAAACAGCCGCTCCGGTCCGTCGATTACCTTGATATCGTGCACAGCAAACGTGCGGTCAAACGTGACGGAGACCAGTGCGCGCAGCCGTCCCTCTTGATTTACCTGTCGAAATTGAATATCGGTGATTTCCATTTTGGTTCTGTCTCCTTCATTCGGTTGAATTTTTCTTTTCCAGACTATTTATATTCTGGTCAAATTGTCATATAATATACATTAGCTTTTGTCGCCGCGGCGGCAAGAGCACACACCTATTCACTTCATTTCTTTTTGGAGGCAATTTGCATGTCTGACTTTTCTCTGACAGCGTATCTGAATGATCAACACACGATTCATCTCGTCGGTATCGGCGGTGTATCCATGTCCGCTCTGGCGGAGCTGCTGATGCACCTCGGCTCTCATGTCACCGGTTCCGACCGCGCACGTTCTTCCGTAACCGAAAAGCTGGAGAACCTCGGCGCCAAGATTACATATGCTCACCTTCCGGAAAATGTAGAAGGCGCGTCTGTCGTCATTCGCACGGCAGCTGTACACGATGACAATCCGGAAATTCAGCGCGCCCGGGCGCTTGACATTCCGGTCATTGAGCGCGCACAGGCTTGGGGCTGGATCATGAAAAACTACCGTGAGGCCATCTGCATCGCAGGCACCCACGGCAAGACCACCACGACCTCAATGATGACCCTGATCGGCATGGAGGCGGGCATTGACCCGACGGTTATGGTCGGCAGTGAGCTCCCCGCCATCGGTGGCACGCTGCGCATCGGTTCACACAACTGCTTTGTGGCGGAATCCTGCGAGTACACCAACTCGTTCCTGAGCTTCCACCCGACGATTGCCGTTGTCCTGAATGTCGAAGAGGACCATCTGGACTTTTTCCACGACATTGACGACATTGTGCATTCGTTCCAGAAGTTCTGTGCACTGACCCCGCCGAACGGTCTGGTTGTGCTCAACCACGACTCTGCCAACGCCATGCGCTGTGCCGAGGGACTGGATCGCACGGTGCGCACTTTTGGCGAATCCAAGGACGCGGACGTCTATCCGGACTTCATTGATGATGAAAACGGCTATTACGAGTTTGATGTCTTTGCAGACGGTCATCTGTATTCGCACATTCATCTGTCCGTACCGGGCCACCACAATATGCTCAATGCGCTGGCCTGCTGCGCGGTATGCAGCCGCCTTGGCATCAGCGGACGAGCTGTCGCCGATGGTCTGCGCAACTTCACCGGCTCGGCGCGCCGCTTCCAGCTCACCGGCTACACCGAAAACGGCATCCGCGTGGTCGACGATTACGCCCACCATCCGACGGAAATGCGTGCAACGCTTTCCTCGGCGCGCGAGATGAACTTCAATCGCATTATCTGTGTGTTCCAGCCGCATACCTACACCCGCACTGCGGCGCTGTTTGACGAATTTGTCGACGCGCTCAAGCTATGCGACAAGGTCTATCTGGCGGACATTTATGCCGCACGTGAGCAGAACACCATCGGCATTTCTTCCAAGGATCTCGCCGACCGCATCGAGGGCGCGGAATACTATCCGTCCTTTGATGAGATCGAGGATCATCTGCTGGAGTATGCCAAGCCGGGCGATTTGATCCTGACCATGGGCGCCGGTGACGTCTATAAGGTCGGTGAACGCATCGTAGTTTGATCGCGTCAACATATCAAAATAATAAGAATCACACAGCGCCGCTTTCTCTTCGGGGAGGGCGGCGTTCGCTTCGCCTGTCGCTGCGGCGCACTTTGCGGTCGCATCGGCGAACTCCACTATCTCCCTGTGCCAAAGTCTTGGCACAGCTCGACCGTTTCATTGCCTCGCTCCTCAAATTCCAAACGCTTCGCTGGTTTGGAATTTGAAAACGGCGAGAGTTACTCTGAGAACAGCTCTTTCACTATTATATCTCAGCCATAATAGCCTCCGATAGCGGAAAAACTTCGAATCCAGTTTTTCCGCGTGTAGAGTGCTAAGGAAGGTCTTTAGGAAACGTCGTTTCCTGAATCAGTTTCTTTCCCCCACTTTTTGTCTGATGACAAGAAATGGGGCCTCCGCGGAGCGGGACGAACAAATCTGCTTCGGTGAATCGGCTATCTATCATTTTTTTAATTCGGCTGCGTCGCAGCGACAGCGATAGATGACAAAACACTTTGCTTGTGTTATAATAATCAATTATAATACATACCCCCTGAATTGATTTATGGAGGACTATCATATGAAATTGTACGGAATTGACATTCCGATTCGCAACGTCCCGAAGCTGGACGCCGACTTTATCCCGCTGCTGCAATTCAACCGCGCGTTCCGCAAGGACGCCAAGCAGCCGCTGAGTGTTGCCGTCGAGCGTTCCAACGGACAGATTGCGACCTATCATACCGCCATTCACGGCACGCCGGAAATGACGCAGGCCGACCATTATTACATCCACCGTCTGGTAAAGACCGTCCTGTGGATGAAGGGCGGCTTCCGCATCTACATCAGCGGCGACAAGAGTGTCTATGAGGACATCAAGGAGGCGTACTCCGTCGGCGGCGCACGCGATTTTGACCGTGACTTTATGGAGAGCGTGTTTGAGCGTCCGTTTGAAGTCGTCTACTGCGACGAAGTGCCGGAGGAAAACACCAGCTCGGAGTCCATCGGCAAGCATGTTCATGGCAACCGCATCGGCTTTGACGTCGGCGGCAGCGACCTGAAGGTGTCTGCCGTTGTTAACGGCGAGACAGTGTTCAGCACGGAGACGGTTTGGCTGCCGAAGCTGAATTCCGACCCGAAGTATCACTATGATCACATCTGCGACTCGCTTCAGGAGGCGGCGCAGCATCTGGCATCGGTAGACGGCGTCGGCATTTCGGCGTCCGGTGTCATCGTGGACAACAAGTCCATGGTTTCTCACGTCTACAACAAGGTCAAGGAAGCCGATCCGGAGCTGTTTGAAAAGACCATCAAGAATATCTATCTGCGCACCGTAAAGGATTGCTTCGGCGACGTGCCGATGGCGGTCTGCAACGACGGCGACGTCACCGCGCTGGCAGGCGCGATGAGCTTTGACCGCAACAACATCCTCGGCATCTCGATGGGCACGAGCGAGGCGGTCGGCTTTGTCGATGCCGCCGGCAACATCACCGGCTGGTTCAACGAGCTGGCATTTATGACGATTGACGCCAATCCGAACGCTCCGGCAGACGAGTGGTCGGGCGACATCGGCTGTGGTGTCAAGTATCTGGCGCAGGACGCGGCGATCCGTCTGGCGCCGCTGGCGGGCATCCAGCTCAAGGAAGACCTGACGCTGGCGGAAAAGCTGGTTGCCATTCAGGAGCAGATGGAAGCCGGAAATCCGGGCGCCGCTGATGTATACGAGACCATCGGCACCTATCTGGGCCACACGCTGGCGCTGTACTGCGAGCTGTACGGCTGCACGAGCGTTCTTCTGCTGGGCCGCGTTATGTCCGGCAAGGGCGGCGAAATTATGCTGGGCAGCGCCCGCCGCGTGCTGGAGACTGAGTATCCGGAATATGCGCAGCTGGAGCTGCTGCTGCCGGACGAGAAGTTCCGCCGCGTCGGACAGTCGGTTGCCGCGGCAAGCCTACCGGATATCAAGTAAGGAGACAACATATGTTACTGAAAAATGGTATGATCTTTCAGCCGGACGGCACCTTTGCCCCCGGCGACATGGAATTTGGCGAAACCATCACGCAGGTGGGATGGATTGACAGACAGGCGGACATCAACGCCACGGATAAGTATGTCATTCCGGGTCTGCTGGACATCCACACCCACGGCGCGTTGCAGGAGGACGCGAGCGACGGCAGCATCGAGGGACTGGAAAAGATGTCCCGCTACTATGCCAAGAACGGCGTGACCTCGTGGTGCCCGACGACGATGACGCTCAAGGAAGAGACGCTGATTCCGGCGATGCACGCCATCCGCGACTTCCGGACCAAGGGCGCGCGCTGCCTCGGCATTCATCTGGAGGGTCCGTTCCTGTGCTACGACAAGCGCGGCGCACAGGCGGCAGAAAATCTGCACGCACCGGATGCGTCCATGTTCCACCGTCTGAACGAGGCATCCGGCAACCAGATTCGTCTGGTTACGGTTGCGTGTGAGGAGCCGGGCGCAATGGAGTTCATCGACGAGATCTCGCAAATCTGCACGGTATCGCTCGGTCACACGATTGCGGACTATGACACCGCAATGGAGGCATATCGCCGCGGTGCATCTCATGCGACCCACCTGTTCAACGGCATGAATCCGCTGCACCACCGCAAGCCGGGCGTGATCGGCGCGGCATATGACGCCGGTGCAACCGTCGAGCTGATCTGCGACGGACTGCATATTCACCCGTCGGTCATCCGCATGATGTTCCAGCTGTATGGCGACAAGCTGACGCTCATCAGCGATTCGCTGCGCTGCGCCGGTATGCCGGACGGTCAGTATGAACTGGGCGGTCAGCCGATTATTATGAAGAACGGGAAAGCAACGCTGATGGATGAAACCACACTGGCCGGCTCGTCGATCAGCGTGCTCAAGGCGGTACAGAATGTCGTTTCATTCGGCATTCCGCTGGAAAAAGCGGTTGCGGCGGCGACAATTGTTCCGGCGCGTGCGATTCGCGTGGACGACAAGGTCGGTTCGCTCGAGCCGGGCAAGCTGGCAGACTTCTTGATTCTGGACAACGATCTGAATCTGGAAGCGGTCTATATCGGCGGAAAAAAATACGAATAAATTTAATGATTGCAAGCAGAAAGATCTGTTCTCCGAAAGAGGACAGATCTTTTTTTCCCGGATATCGTGACTACGAATGCGGTAAGGAGGTAATCGCATGCATGTAACTCCATTGACATTTTTGGTTGTCTGTCCCCTTGTATTTCTCTCCGGTATTGTGGACGCGATCGCGGGCGGCGGTGCGCTGATTTCCATTCCAGCGTATCTGTTTGCCGGACTGCCGATGCACTCCGTGATCGGAACCAACAAACTCAGCGCGAGTATGGGTTCCATTTTAGCGGCCTATCGCTATTGGAAAAATGGCTTTGTTCACTGGGCGATTGCCGCGCCATGCGCCGTCCTCGCACTGATCGGCTCGGCAGTCGGCGCCAATATCAGCCTGCTGCTGAATACACGCATTTTGAAAATTATTTTGCTTGTTCTCCTTCCGCTTATCACGTGGTATGTTCTGCACAAAAAGGAGATAGACTATCACGGAGAGCCGCGCTCCCCGCGCGTGACACTGGCACTCAGCTTGCTTCTGGCGCTGAGCATCGGTGTATATGACGGCATGTACGGCCCGGGTACCGGCACCTTCCTGATGCTTCTGCTGACCGGTTTGGTACATACCTCGCTGAACGAAGCGGCGGGTACAACCAAGATCATTGCCTTGACCACCAATATCACTTCTCTCGTTGTCTTTCTGCGCGGCGGCGTGGTACTGCTGGCATTGGGCCTGGCAGCCGGAGTATTCAGCATTGCCGGAAACTATATCGGCACATGGCTGTTTACGCGGCGCGGCGCCTCGTTTGTCCGCCCAATTATTCTCGTGGTATTGATACTGTTTGTACTGCGGCTGTGCGGTGAACTGTTTTTTGGTATGTTTGGATGATATAAACAGTGTCTTTTTGCAGAAATGCGATTGTATTTTGGGGGATTTGAGTGTAGGCGGAGCGATTATACGCTTACAGTTTGATCTGTGCTTGACGTCAGCGGACAACCCCTCTGCCACGGCAAGCCGTGGCATCTCCCCTTGCACAGGGGCGATATTGGAGAGAACGATTTACCGGTCTGTTCTTAGAGCAAATCTCTCGTTTTTCAAATTCCAAACCAGTGAAACGTTTGAAATTTGAGGAGCAAGGCAATGGAACGGTCTCGCCGTGTTGATGCTTCAACGCGGCGAGTGAGTGGAATTCGCCGAAGCGACGCGATAGCGATAGTTGCGAAACCCTCCGCTATTTGGTATGATAAGAGGGGTTCGTTACACACAATGACCTTTGGGAGGAATAACAATGAGAGTATATCATTTTGGCTCCGGCGGGGGAAATCCGTTTGAGGAGATTTTTCGCGGAATGGGCGGACAGCAGCAAAGCAGCGATCCGAACCAGAGCCAGAAGCATAATCCGCCGCCGCATCGTGCGCGTCCGAAAACAAGTAAAAAGGGAAAAATCGCCCGTGTGATTGTGTTCTTGATTGCGCTGGCTGTGGGATATTATCTCATTCTGCCGCCGATGAATATTCAGTCGACGGAGAGCTGGAGCTTTGTGGCGATATATCTGGCGCTGGCATGGTTTCTGGCGTCTACCGTGTCGAATGGAGAGACCAATAACGTTTATGGAACGGATGGAAAGCCGATTCAGCCGCCAAAGAAGAAATTCGGCCTGCGCCGAATCATTGGCATGATATTTGGTGTGGGTATTGTTGTATATGTGCTGTGCACGGTGCTGTCCAGCCCACTGTTTCAGGCGAAGCACTATGCATCCATCATTCAGGAATCCATGACGACAAAAGAAATTGAGGAGTATACCCCGACGATTGACAATGTGCCGCTGCTGGACCGCGACAGTGCCGAGCGTTTGGCACAGCGTGCGCTGGGCAATTTGGTCGATGAAGTGTCGCAGTTTGTGCTGGCAGACAGCAACCAGATCACGGTAAAGGGTGCGCCAGTGCGCGTGCAGCCGCTGGGATATGATGGTGCGATTAAGTGGTTCCTCAACCGTGATGTCGGTATTCCTGCGTATATTACGGTGGATATGAAGAGCCAGAACACCAAAATTGTGCGTCTGGAACAAGGCATTCACTATTCGCCGAGTGCGTATCTGAATGACCGTCTGGAACGGCATCTGCGGTTTTCCTATCCGACGGCGATGTTCGGCGACTATAAGTTTGAATTGGATGAGGATGGCAATCCGTATTGGGTTGTTCCGGTGCTGCGCCATCGCATTATGCTGCTGGCGGGTACGGATGTCAAGGGTGTTGTCACCTGTAATCCGGTAACCGGAGAGACAGCGTATTATCCACTGGGACAGATTCCGGATTGGATTGACAATGTGTATAGCGCGGATTTGATTATCCAGCAGTATAACTGGTATGGACGCTATCATAATGGCTTTATCAATTCGCTGATCGGCCAGAAGGGCTGTGTCAAGACGACAGAAGGATATAACTATATCCCGAAGGGCAATGATGTATACTGCTACACGGGCGTCACCAGTGTAGTCAGTGATGAAAGCAACATTGGCTTTATCTTCTCGGATTTGCGCACGCGCGAGACGGAATATTATGAAATTGCCGGTGCTGAGGAGTTCTCTGCGATGAGCAGTGCCGAAGGCTTGGTACAAAACCTGAAATATCAGGCGACGTTCCCGCTCCTGCTGAATATTCACGATCAGCCGACGTATACCGTTGCACTCAAGGATGACGCCGGATTGGTTAAAATGTACGGCATGGTCAATATGTCGCAGTATCAGGACGTTGTGACCGGCAAGACCATCAAGGACTGTCTTGCCAACTATGAGCAGCTACTGGTGGACGACGGCATTATCAAGCCGGAGGAGCAGGAGGCCGCAGCAGCACAGGAAATCGAGGGCAAGATCATCGATCTTCGCTCGGCAGTGCGCAACGGCACGACATACTATTACCTGCGGCTGGATAACGGCGAGAAATACTATTCTCTGAGCGCGTCGGACGACGAGACGGCGGTATTGCTCAATGAGGGCGACACGGTGCAGCTGGTCGTCAAGGACGGTAAGGGAGAAATTTTGGCAGCAACGCTGAAGGAGTAAAAAAAATGGCATCAAAAAATGGCTGCTGTACAAGCAATGCTTGTACAGCAGCCGTTTTTGATGCCATTTTTCAATGAGGTATTCCAGTGATTTGGGATAGACAGTATTATTTTTCAGCTCTATTTGCTTGTTCGATTTACTGTAGTTGTTGGCAAGAAAAGTCCATTTTCTTTTGCTGCCAAAAGCAAGTGTACAAAAAGAAAACCAGTCAGGAGCCACGGAACGGAATGAACAAGTCTGCTTCGGCGAACCGGCGAGATCGATGCGACGATTATAGATATCCATATTTCTTCCGCTTTGCCCACAGCAGCGCCGCCGCAACAATAACCGCGAAGATATCCGCCACGACAACCGCACCCCAGATTCCGTTGATGCCAAACAGCAGCGGCAGCAGCATAACCATGATAACCTCAAACACCAGTGTGCGCAGGAACGAGATCACCGCAGAGAGCAGGCCGTTATTCAGTGCCGTAAAGAAGTTGGACGCATAAATCGCAAAGCCGACAAACAGATAGGACAGCGAATAAATCTGAATGGCGTGCTCGGTAAGCGCCATGAGGTTCGCATCATAGCTGACGAAAATTCCGGCCAATACACCGGAAAGCACATGCGCCAGAACCGCCATCGAGATGCCGGCGACGCTGATAATCAGCACACTCTTTCTCAGCAGATTTTTCAGTTCGTCCGGATGCATAGCACCATAGTGAAAACCGACAATCGGTGCGGTACCAATGGAATAGCCAAGGAAGGACGAGACAAAGACGAACGACAGATACATGATAATGCCGTAGGCGATAACGCCATCCGCACCAATCATTCGCATCAGCTGGAAATTATATAGGATATTGACCAGCGACATCGAAATACTGGAAAGCATTTCCGATGACCCGTTGGTGCATGCCTTGAGAATCGGCTGAAATTGCAGTTTCGTCCTGCGCAGCTTGAGATTCGAACGCTTGCTGAACGCAAAATAAAGCAGCGGAATCAAGCCTCCTGCAAATTCACTGAGCGCAGTGGCAGCCGCTGCACCGAACAGCCCGAGCTTACATACATAGATCAGGACAAAGTCGCCGACCATGTTGCAGACACCGGCAGAGAGCGAGACAGCAAGTCCCATTTTCGGCTTACCCTCAACCACCATAAAGCTCTGAAAGGCGTTTTGCAGCATGAAGGCCGTTAGACTCACCAGCAGGACGCGGCCATACAGCACACAGCCCTCCAAAATTTCGCCCTCTGCGCCCAACAAACGGGCAATCGGGCGGATAAAAATAAAACCGAGTACAGCAATCGCAATGCCCATGCCGATGGTAAAGAAAATCAGCATGGAAAAATAGGAATTGGCGCGATCCGGCTTTCCCTGTCCCAACGTCTTAGAAACCAGCGCACTGCCACCCGTGCCGATCATAAAGCCCAGAGAACCAAAAATCATCAGCACCGGATAGATCAGGTTCAAGGCAGCAAACGCCGTGCTGCCAACCAGATTGGATACAAACAGCCCATCTACAACGCCGTAGATGGATGTGACAATCATCATACAGATTGACGGCAGCGCAAACCGCAGCAGCTTGGAAAAAGTAAAATGATCGGATAATTGAATGTGCATACGAGAATATTCCCCCTTTGTTTTATTTGATAAAAAAGAGAGCCCGATTATTTCGCAATAATCGAGCCCACTCGACATCTTCTCTAACGGGATGATTGGGATCATCCGTCCTCCGATGAACGAATTCAATTGTTCTATTCGTAAGTATATCGGGTTATATGCAAAAAGTCAACCTACTACTTGTTGATTAAAATCAAGCCGACTGCACAGATCACAACGCCCAAAACCTGCCGCAGAGAAATCGATTCCTTGTACAGCAGCAGACCGACAACCAACAGAACACTGGCAAGCAAAATGTTTGCAATAACCGAAGCAACGCTAATTTTCCAGCCAATCCGATAGGCATTGATATAGCCAAACTCCAGCGCGACAATCGACAGTCCGAGTACAATGGAGGACCAATTGGTCTTGGCAATCTCGGCAATCAAATTTTTTTGCGATGCCGTGGCAAAAAACAGCACAGCGGCGACAATAGCGGCAACGCCATAGGTGACAAACAGCGACGCAAAGGAATTCACTGAGGACGGCGTGGATTTGGAGCTGATGTGATACAGACAGTTTGCCGCCACGACAATGAAAATCGGCCACAGGTTATTGAGCATAGGGTTTCCCTCCAAAGCAAAAAAATACGCACACAAAGTGACCTTTGTGTGCGGCAGGTGTCCATCCGACTGTTGTTATTATACGCATTTTCAGAAAAAAATGCAATGGATTTGATAAAAAATCAGGGCTGACATTGCAGTCAGCCCTGAGATAGATTTTTATTCCTCATCGCCCGGAATCTTCGTGGTTTCCGTGCCCAGCGCTTGCACCGTCTCGATATACTCGATGATGGCGTCAACGCACTTCTCTACCGGAAGCCGTCCGGTATTCAGGCAGAGGTCATAGTTCTGTGCCTCACCCCAGCGTCTGCCGGAGTAATAGTTGTAGAACGATGCACGCTGCTTATCCATGCGCTCAACGGCATCCTTCGTAACCTTTTTCACCGCCGGATCGGTGGCGGCGTGCTCCATGCGCTTTTCAATCGGTGCGGAGATAAAGACATTGTATACCTCCGGCCAATCGCGCAGAACATGGCTGGCAGCGCGGCCAATGATGACACAGGAGCCATCCGACGCGAGCTTGCGAATCACGTCGCGCTGTACGACATACAGCTGATCCGAAAGGGACAGTCCGTTCATGCCCACGGAGCCAAACGTCGCCAGCGAATACAGCAGACTGCTAGTCGAACGCTTGTCGAGCGAGTCAAAGAGCTTTTCACTAAATCCGCTCTCCTTGGAAGCCATAGCGATAATGCTGCGGTCATAAAACGGAATACCGAGACGGTTGGCGAGTTCTACGCCGATCTCATGTCCTTGGCTACCGTACTGACGGCTGATGGTAATAATCGTATTTGGCAGCATAAACGATCCCTCCTCTTGGATGCTCATACGGAGCTTTTATCGTTACAAAAAGTATACCGCAAAATGCGTCAAAAGTCAAGCAAAACAGTGGTTTTGAATGGGAAGAGAGGAAAATATTACAAGGCACAGCGAAGAGAATAATCGGACAAAAAGAAGGGGCCGCGGCACATGCCGCAGCCCCAAAAATCAATGGATATCCGAGTGAAATTACAGCAGACCGATCAGATTGAATGCAACCACGAGTCCAGAGAATACGATGGAAACGGTGGAGCACAGCTTGATCAGAATGTTCAGGGACGGACCGGAGGTGTCCTTGAACGGGTCGCCTACGGTGTCGCCGACAACCGCTGCCTTGTGGCAGTCGCTGCCCTTGCCGCCGTGATGACCGGCCTCAATATACTTTTTGGCGTTGTCCCAAGCGCCGCCGGCGTTGGACATAAAGACTGCCATCGCGAAACCGCAAACGGATACACCGCCCAGCAGGCCAACAACACCGCACGGTCCGAGAATCAGACCGGTGACGATCGGAACAATGATTGCCAGCAGTGCCGGAGCAACCATTTCGTGCAGCGCACCCTTCGTGCACAGTGCAACACAGCTTGCGTAATCCGGATCTGCCTTGTAATCCATAATACCGGCAATTTCCTTGAACTGACGGCGAACTTCTACAACGATGGACTGTGCCGCCGTCTGAACCGCGCTCATCGTGAAGGCAGAGAATACCATCGTCAGCATTGCGCCGATGAACAGACCAACCAAAATGGTCGGGTTAGACAGGCTCAAATCCATCGTGCCCTTGCCGGCCGCAACCAGCTTATCATTTGCAATGTTGATGTAGGATACCAGCAGTGCCAGCGCGGTCAGCGAAGCGGAGCCGATTGCAAAGCCCTTGCCGGTTGCTGCGGTCGTATTGCCCAGGGAGTCCAGCGCGTCAGTGCGCTCACGAACCTCTTCCGGCAGACCGGACATTTCAGCGATACCGCCGGCATTGTCCGCTACCGGGCCATAGGCGTCGGTTGCCAGCGTGATGCCGAGGGTGGACAGCATACCTACGGCAGAGATACCAATGCCGTACAGACCCATGGCGTAATCCGCATGACCGCCCGCTGCATAGAAGGAGATGATAACCGCAACAGCAACGATCAGAATTGGCGCCATCGTGGACTTCATGCCGAGAGAGATACCACCGATGATGATGGTAGCCGAGCCGGTCTCGGAAGCGTCAGCCAGCTTCTGGGTCGGCTTGTAGGTGTCCGAGGTATAGTATTCGGTGAAGTAGCCGATTGCAGAACCGCCTACCAGACCGCAGAGAATCGCGATAAATACGCCCAGCTTGTTGGTGTCCAGAATCAGGAAGCACAGAACGGCAGCACAGACAGCAGAGAGAACAGCTGCGGTGTAAGTGCCGGTGCGCAGGCTGGTCAGCAGAGAGGCCTGCGTTGCGTTTTCCTTGGTCTTGACCAAGAAGGACGAGAAAATGGAGCACACGATGCCACATACTGCCAGAAGTACCGGAAGAACCATACCCTTGAAGCCGTAGCCGGCGGCAGCGCCCAGTGCGAATGTAGCAAGGATGGATCCGACATAGGACTCGTACAGGTCAGCGCCCATACCGGCAACGTCACCAACGTTGTCGCCTACGTTGTCGGCGATGGTGGCCGGGTTACGCGGGTCATCCTCCGGGATGCCTGCCTCAACCTTACCTACCAGGTCAGCGCCTACGTCAGCAGCCTTGGTATAAATACCACCGCCAACACGCGCAAACAGAGCCATAAAGGAAGCGCCCATGCCGTTCATGACCATAATGTTGCCCAGAACGGACGGATCGGTCTTGCCAAAGACAAAGTACAGCAGGGAGAACCAGATCGTGATGTCGAGCAGACCCAGACCAACGACGGTGAAGCCCATAACGGAACCGGAAGAGAAAGCAACGCGCAGACCCTTGTTCAGGCTCTCCGACGCTGCATGTGCGGTACGGGCGTTGGCATTGGTTGCAATCTTCATACCCATCAGACCCGCAATCATCGACCAGATGCCGCCGGTCAGGAACGCGAACGGGGTAAAGATGCTCAGCATACCGCCAAAGGCGAGTATGAGAAGGATGATGAACACAACGACGAATACCTTTGCCACCGTCGTGTACTGATGCTTCAGATACGCGTTAGCACCTTCACGGATGGAGGCCGCGATCTTCTGCATTTTGTCTGTTCCCTCGGAATACTGCATAACCTTTCCGCGCTGATACAGTGCGAAAATCAGGGCGATGGCAGCGCCGACGAAACCGACTAACATTAAGTTTGCCAAGTTTCTCACTCCTTGTATTTGAGGTCGGATTGTTTGCACAAACGGAGCACCATTTGTACGTTTCTATAAATATAGCATAAACTCGGCAAATTATTTGTGCAAACAATCGGATGTTATTAGCCGTAATTATTTAGTATTACCGACAGTGGACCAATTGCTGCAAAAAAGTCTCAAAAAATCAAGCGAAAAATTAACGGCAAAATGGTTTCGAAATACAGCATTTAACAAGGAAATATGCAAGATTTCATAATAAAAGATTGTGTGTATCTTCGGAACATAAAAATAGACAAACCGAGGAAAATCAGTTTGCCAATTCTCTGTCACGGTCGCTGCGACACACTGCGCTACATCGCCACGCCGAGGCATCGGCATGGCTCAACCGCTCCGTGGTCTTGCTCCTTCGCGTCACAACCGCTACGCTGGGTTGCGTCGCGATATATGCTAAGATTTCCTCTGAGAATAGACGGGTAAAATTTTCGGTTTTACTCACTATGTGCACGTTAAATACCTTCTGCAAATCTTTTGAGTGAGCGAAGCGAAAGTGGGATGTCAGTTGTTTCCAACAACTGACTGAGGGATTGTACGCCTACGTCAAGATTTATGCTAACTTTCAGCGGACAACCCCTCTGTCACGGCTGCGCCGTGACATCTCCCCTTGCACAAGGGCAATATTAGTGCGTGCCATTTACTCTGAAAATAGACAGTTATTAAACTTCCAACAGCTACATCAAAGCCACCAAACAAATAGAGCGAAAAAAAACAATAGACAGTACCCCATCCCCGGCAAATCAACACAAAAGCAAGACCTCCGCCGCAGAGGAGGTCTCGCCCATCGTATCCACTTACTTCTTCTCCTGCACGCTTCCACCGTTTCCCGTCCACAGCGGCATAAATACCTCCGCCTTGAACAGGTCGCCGTCCACCGTAATGTTGAATGAACCGTGCATCAGCTCGGCCAGACTGCGTGCAATCGACAGTCCAAGTCCGCTTCCCTCGGTATACCGCGCGCGGTCGCCGCGGGTGAAACGTTCCATCAGCTCTTCTGCCGAGATATTCAGCTCCTGCGCAGAAATGTTCTTCATCGTCAGCACGCACCAGCTGCCCTGTTCCTTCAGCTCGACATACACGCGGCTGTTCGGCAGTGCATAGCGCACACAATTGGTCAGCAGGTTATCCATAATGCGCCACAGCTTTCGTCCGTCCGCGATAACCGCCGTGCGTCCTTCGGTGCGCAGGCGAATCTCCAGTCCCGCCGCATGCAGCTTTTCTTCCATCTCGCCACAGGTCTGCTGGAACAGCGCTTCCCAGTCCACACGGGTCAGGTCGGTTTTCATCGCACCGCTGGACGCCTTGGACGCCTCCAGCAGATCGTTAATCAGCACGCTCAGCCGTTTGGTCTTTTGATCCACCGTCTGCAAATACTCCGCCATGCGCGGGTCATTCGGCTCTAGCTTTTTCATCAGATCCACATAGGTGATAATACCGGTCAGCGGGGTTTTCAGGTCGTGCGATACGTTGGAAATCAGCTCGGATTTCAGCCGTTCCGACTGTACCGCCGTCTCCACGGCGTTGTGCAGGCCATCCGAAATACTGTTCAGATCGTCCGCCAGCTGTTTTAGCTCCTGTCCGCCCTTGACGTCGATGTGCGTGTCGGTCTCTCCGGCGCGGATGCGCTTGGCGCCGTCACACACCGCCTTCAGCCGCTCCGCAGAGCGAATGCCCGCATACAGCAGTCCGGCAATCACAAACGGAACCGTAACCAGCGGCATGCACACCAGCGGAACCAGAATCGCCGCCGAAATCACCTTCATGAACATTGGGCCGCGCTTCCAGCGGGCGAGCACATACTTCACGCCGCGCAGGCAGATAAAGCCATCCCAGAACGAGTGTGTCTTGATGCGGCGCACCTGCGGCATCAGGCAAAGCAGACCGATCGCCGCGCCTGCCATCGCACACAGTATCGGCATAACGCGCAGGGGCGACGTCGGTGTTAGCGTGCTTTGCATCAAATCCATCCATTGCAGGCCAAACGAAGCGCACAGCAGGAATCCACCCAAGCCGACCATCCAGTATACTTCGCTCCAGATGCGATCCTCCGGACGCAGCCGCGCGATGTCATCCTTGCTTGTCTTGCCAATACCGCAGATCAGCACAATGATGCACAGCAGCACACCCAGCAGGCAGAGGCCAAATGCCATCGCATAACCCTCCAGCGGGCGAAGCAGCTCGTTATAATCCGTCCCCATGTACTCGTTAAACGTCTTATCCCGCACACCGACAACAATCACATCGCTCGAATGGACGTCGCTGATTCCTACATCCGACTCATCCATCAGATTCGCGGCATCGCTGGTATCCGCTGTCTTCATGGCATCCTCTGCCAACCGCTCGTCCCATTGGTAATCAAATGTACCACTCTTCGGGTCGAGCGCCAGCACGACAGCACACTTGCCAATCTTCTGCTGCGCCGCCTTTGCCTGCGCCCGCTTGCTCTTCATCGTATCTACTGTAACATTGGTTTCCAGCGTCTCTCCGCCGTCGCGCTTCGTATAGACACAGTAAATATAGCGGTCTCCCAAGCCCTGTAGGTACTGCACCTCATCATTCCAGCTGTTGATTCCTTCGTTTACCAAGCTCTTTCGCGCTTCTTCATAGCAGCCCGGATTGGCCTCCAGCCAGTTCATGAAGCTCTGCACATCTCCACTGACTTCGCTCATATCCTCTTCACTGCCCAAATAGGCGGACAGTGCTCGCTCGATACTGCTCTTGGTCTTTTTGTTCAGCTTGCTGTTTGATTGGCTGGATGTTTCCCCCGCCAAATAATAGTCCTCATACAGCCGTTCCACAACCTGCGAGTCGGTAATGGACTTGCCGTTCATCACATTCTGCTCGCCGCCAAACGAATACACCATATCTGTCATGAACATCGCCGCGTTGTACTCCTCCGAGAGTATCGTATTGATCCACGCATTGTGGTCTGCAAGTATATCCCATGTCAGGTTGTTTTTTCCGCTGTACTCCGACGCCGCCTCTATCGTTCCAATCGCCGTGCCGGACAGCACGACTGCCAGAACAAATGCACCGACTTTTGTCCATGTGTTCCGCACAAATTGCTTCCATCTCGTTTTCATTTCCCTACACCGCCTTACCTTGTTCTTGTAGAAGCGTCCGTTTCCTTCGTCGCCCCTCACAAATTGCATTGTTCTCGTTTTCTTGCTCCGTCATCGGTCCTCCCCCAAGTCCTCTAGCGGAGCACCTTGCATCAGCACACGCGGCTGACCCGAATGTCCTCCATTTTGTAGCCGATGCCCCATACCACCTTCAGGTACTTCGGCTCCTTCGGGTTGATCTCAATCTTTTCCCGAATGCGCCGGATGTGTACCGCGACGGTATTTTCCGCCCGATAGGACGGCTCCTTCCACACGGCTTCATAAATCTGCTGAATGGAAAAGACCTGTCCCTTGTTCTTCGTCAGGAAGCAGAGGATGCCGAATTCCACCGGCGTGACACGAATTTCCTCTCCGTCCACCGTGACAGTTTTGGTTCGGTCATCAATGACCAATCCGCCCGTCTGATATACCGTCTCCCTGTCCATGCCGGACATTCCCCCGAGCGCGGTATATCGGCGCAGCTGGGAGCGGACACGCGCCATAAGCTCCGGCGGGCTGAACGGCTTGGTGACATAATCGTCCGCACCCGCTGTCAGTCCCTGAATTTTGTCGATGTCCTCCCCCTTCGCCGACAGCATAATTACCGGCACATTCCGCGTCTCCCGCAGAATCTCCGTCGCCTGTATGCCGTCCAGCTGAGGCATCATAATGTCCATGATAATCAGATGTATCTCCTGTTCGCGGCAGATGTCCAGTGCCTCCCGGCCGTTTCCCGCCGTAAGCGCTTCATAGCCCTCCGCCTTCAGATAGATGGCAATCGCCTGTGCAATTGCCGGATCGTCATCACAGACCAAAATCCGGTACGTCATTGTGTCTCCTCCTCTTCCTGTGCTTCTACTATAGCAAGTAAAGTTTGCAATATACGCGGTGTAATTCTTACGAATTTATGAAGATTTCTTTCTCCAACAGTATAGCATATCTTTCTCCCGCGTCCCAGAACAAAGAAACAGGGTCTGCTGCAAAATACAATGCAACAGACCCTGTTTGTATTGGGATATGTGGTACGTTCCTATTTGACTATGGAGAGGAAATAAGCTAATATTGTAAATTCTAATCCTCTCAGAGTAAATCTTACTGCTTTAGCTCCCTTATGCAAATGGGCCGCGCCATGCCAGTGGCATGCGAGCGAAGCGAAAGCGGGATGAATTTACACAGCAAATTCTGTGAGGATCTGAACTAACCCATATATCCTATTCTCCCACCTCACGGAACGCGAACGGTTTTGCTCGCGCTGCTGGCACTGAGATACATCGTATTGCCGGATTTCTTATAGCAGGCGATGTTGACCTTTAGTTTTTTTCCAGAGGGCAGTTCATTAATCAAACCGCGCGTCGTGTCGCCCTTTTCCATCGTGTACTGTCCATACAACGTACCGTCCGACCGATAGACATTCATCCAATATCCGTCCGCCTTGCTGTTGCGCGTCCATTCCAGCAGGATCGTACCGCTGCTGTACGGCGTTGCCGACCGAAGCGACACACGCGTCAAGCGAATCATCGTCCTCGTCGCGGACGCCTTGCTCTTTTTGCTGCCATTTACACCGTATACCTTGTACTTGTACTTGGTTCCGTTGGTCTTGCCCGTGTCCGTCCACGAGGTACTCGTCGTGCTCTTTACCTTTTTGTACGAGCCACCCGCCGTGCTGCGGTAAACCTCATACTGCTTTGCCAGCGGCAGCTTGTTCCACTTGACCTGAATTCCAGTCTTTTGGTTACTCAGCTTGATTCCGGAAACCTTCGCGTCAGCAATATTCGTCGTCACGGTCAGCTTATCTGATGCCGTGTACTTCGTACCGTACAGCTTTGCCGAGATCGCCGCCGAGCCCTTGCCCTTTGCCGTCACCTTGCCGTGGCTGCTAATCGTCGCCACCGACGTTTTGCTGCTGCTATAGGTCAGGCTGTCGTCCTCCGGAAACCAGATGATACTGTTCCAGCCCTGATTGACCAGACCGGTCTCCAGCTGGGTCGTTCCACCCAGCGCCAGTTTATTCTTTTCCAGCGCAACCATCATCATACCAATGTACTCTTCATTGGCCTTCACATACGTGGTATGCATCTCGTCCTCCGGCTGCGCTGCGCTGTCACCGGATCCATCCGTAAACACCTGCACCCAGCACGGCACGCCGCCGTACTGCAAATAGCAGCCCAATCCGACTGTCGTGTAATTCTCATTCAAAATATTCGCCTGATGTCCGTCCGAGTTCATCCAGCTCTCCATGACGGATTCCGCCGAATCCTGTCCCGCAGCAATGTTTTCTCCGGCTGCTCCCATAGAGATTCCGTATTCCGACAAAACAGAGAAGCAGTCCTCTCCTGATGGGCGGGTGTGGGCAAAGTACACCGCGCACTCCGCTGCACGCTGCATTGCCGCGGCGTTCAGCTTGCTGTCAATCTTCACCGGATCCAGTCCCGCCTTCTTGCGCTCCTTATTGATGAGCTTGAGCACCGGATACGCTTCGGAATAAAAATATCCGCCCGTCAGCGCGACCGTCGCCGTCCTGCTCTTTACTGACGCCGTTGCCTCGTCGGCGGAAATCATATTGTCCGCCGTCACGGCTTCTCCCAGCATCGTTTCATCCACCGCTGAGGTGAACTCCGGCAGCTTTTCTTGCTGCGCATCCACTCCTTGCACACCGACGGATACGTCCGATTCCTCCGCCAATGCTGCCATCGGTAGAAGCGATACCATCATCATAGCCGCCAGCATCACGCTGAGCAGGCGTTTTTTTCTCTGTTTCACACAATCACATCCTTTGTATTGAACATGGGAAAGATTTTCCCCTATGTATAGCATTGTAACACATACGAGCCGGCTTTACAATTGACAGTATACCAGTCGGGCATTATAATAAATTGAACGCATTTTCGCAACGAAATCCGCCCTGTCTGAAGTTTCTTCGGACGGCCGGAGCACCGCATAGATTTCACAGAAAGAAGGACCTCCGATGTATCTTTTTAAGGACGCCCCGCGCAAAACCTATGAGCGCGACCAGCAGACCACCGATCTGGTGTCGGACATCATCTCCAACGTCCGCACCAACGGCGATGTCGAGCTGCTCGCCCTGACCCAGAAGTTTGACCATGTATCCATGGATTCCGTCCGCATCTCGGACGAACAGATCCGTGCCGCCTATGAGCAGGTGCCGGCAAAGACCGTCGAAGCCATTCAGGCCGCTGCGGCACAAATCCGCTTCTTTGCGGAAAAGCAGCTGGAATGCCTCAAGCCGCTGACCACCGCCACCCCGATTCCGGGCGTGACGCTGGGACACCGCCTGATTCCGATGGAAACCGTCGGCGCTTATGTTCCGGCCGGCCGCTACCCGCTGCCTTCCACCGCACTGATGCTCGCCATTCCGGCAAAGGTTGCCGGTGTAAAGACCGTTGTGGCATGCAGCCCGGTCTCCAAGGGCTGCGGCACAATTCATCCGGCGGTTCTGGTGGCCATGGATATCGCCGGTGTCGATGAAATCTACTGCACCGGCGGCGCGCAGGCCGTTGCCGCCATGGCATTTGGCACAGAGAGCGTGCGCAAGGTCGATCTGATCGCCGGACCCGGCAACCGCTTTGTCGTCGAGGCCAAGCGTCAGGTCATGGGTTCGGTCGGCATCGACAGCCTCGCCGGACCGAGCGAGGTACTGATCCTCGCCGACGGTTATGCCAATCCGGCCTTTACGGCCGCTGACCTGCTGGCGCAGAGCGAGCACGACCTGAACGCCCGCAGCACGCTGGTCACCACCTCGGAAGCCTTTGCGCAGAAGGTGCTGGACTGCATGAAGGAGCAGGCTGCCACTCTTCCGACCGGTGAGACCGCCATGGAGTCGTGGAACGACAACGGTATGATTTTGATTGCCGAATCGCTGGAGGAGGGCATTGCCCTGTCCAACGACATTGCCCCGGAGCATCTGGAAGTACACACGCACAATGCTGAATCGGTTGCCGCCCGTCTGACCAATTATGGCTCGCTGTTCATCGGCGAGTACACGCCGGTTGCCTTTGGCGACTACTGCTCCGGCACCAACCACACCCTGCCAACCATGGCAACCGCCAAGTATTCCAACGGCGTTTGGGTCGGCACGTTCCTCAAGACCTCGTTCACCCAGCATATCTCCAAGCAGGGTTGCCGCAATCTGGCAGACACCTGCATGACGTTGGCGGAGACCGAGGGCTTGATGGCGCACCACAACTCCGTGCGCGTTCGTCTGGAGGACTGAGACCATGGCAAGAATCAGCAGCGCAGAGCGCAACACCAAGGAAACCAAAATTAAACTGGAGCTGAACATTGACGGCACCGGAAAAACCGAGCTGAATACCGGTATCGGCTTTTTTGACCATATGCTAGACGGCTTCGCCCGCCACGGCCTGTTTGATCTGAACGTCCATGTGAACGGCGATCTCCACGTCGATTCCCATCACACCATTGAGGACACCGGTATTGTCCTCGGCGGCGCCATCAAGGACGCCGTCGGCGACAAAAAGGGCATCCGCCGCTATGGCTCGTGCATCCTGCCGATGGACGAGGCGCTGGTTCTGTGTGCCGTCGATCTGTCCGGTCGTCCGTATCTCGTTTTTGACGGGCAGTTCACCACCGACCGCTGCGGCGACATGGACACCGAAATGGCGCGCGAATTCTTCTACGCCATCTCGTATGCCGCCGGCATGAACCTGCACATTAAGGTGCTGTATGGTTCCAATAATCACCACATCATGGAAGCGATGTTCAAGGCGTTCGCCAAGGCGCTGGATGCCGCAACCACTAACGATCCGCGCATCATTGATGTGCTGTCCACCAAGGGCAGCCTGTAAGCACGCCCCCAAATAAACGCACAAAACGTTCGCAGAGTCAGGGATTTTACCCGATTTTGCGAACGTTTTTCTCATCCCAGCATTGACATTCCTTGGGAAACTGCCTATAATAAAGGTGTGGAAACCGGACGGTTGCCATAACATGTATGACTATATAAGACTTGTGAAGCTACTCTACTTCACGCATCTGTGAGCCTTCTGTTGCAGTAGGGGGCTCACTTCCTATATCCAGCATTTTGATCGGTATCGGCGGGACGGGAAACCCGTCCCCTACTGAAAAAACACATATATTTTCAACCAAATAATAGAAAGAAGTGTAAAGAGCGTCGTATCTAACAACGGTATTCTTTACACTTCTTTTTTTCTTATTTTTCGCTTTGTATACTGTATTACAGCTCCAGCGGTTGGTTTTCCACCCCGACATCACCGCGGATGGAAGAGCAAAACTGGAACACATCACTGCACACCGCCATATTCATCCGGCTGTCCAGTACATTGTGTCCGCCGCGCTCATAATAGCGGATGTACTTTTCCCCTGTGCGCAGGCGCTTATACAAATCCTCCGCGTGATCCGGATCGCTGACCTTGTCGTCGCGCGACTGCAAAATCAGCGTCGGACATTCCATCACTGTCATCGCATGCTGCTTCGTCTCCTGCATAAAGCGGTAAAACTGGTAATATCCAAACGGGGTGAGCATGGTACCCAGCCCCGGCTGCAAGTCCCTCCGGAACAGCCGCCGCAGCTCGGTAAACGAGGTATCGCTGGTCGGTGTGTTGATGAACACCGCCGCCGCAGGGTGAAACTCCACCAGATGCATCTGAAGCACGCCGCCGATGGACAGGCCGATCAGCGCGATATGTTCATACTGTTTTTTCAGCTTCAAATATTCCATACGAACGGCATGTACCCAAAAGCGGCGGGAGAGCCGCTTGCGTCCCGCCCCGCACGGCGTGACGAGATAGGCATCCATTCCATTTGTCTGTAAGTGCTGCTGCAAAATACTCCCGGCCTGTTCGCCCGTGCCGTAGCCGCTGAGAATCATACAGCAAAATTTACGCTTTGTTGCCAATGTTTCCGTTCCTCCGATAATCTATCTCAGCAGGAAGCGCTGCTTCCCCTGTCAACGCATTGTACTAAATATTATTGTATCACGTTTTTCCAAAAAAGAAATGAATATCCCATGACAGTTTGGCAACAGTATGGTAACACTTTACCGGTGTTTTTGTTCTGTTTTCTCACTTTTTACAATGAAATAGTCTAATTTTCGACAAAAACAGGCTGTCGGAATATTCCGACAGCCTGTGGCAGTCATATATTACTTTGCCATTTCGGATACGAGGTAATCGTATGCCATCTTAGCGTACTTGAACGGATTTGCCTTTGCCGGGTCCTGCTCGGCCTCGACCATAATCCAGCCCTCATAGCCGATCTCGTCCAGCTTCTTCAGTATCGACGGGAAGTCAACACAGCCCTCCGGATCGCCCGGTACGGTGAACGCGCCGTTGCGAACCGCCTTCAGGAACGGCCAGCGACCGGCAATTGCCTCGTCACGAGCCGGCTTGCGCATGTTCTTCAGATGCACATGACCAATGCGATCCGGGAACTCGTTCAGAATTGCGATCGGATCCGTCTCGGTAAAGGTCCAATGACCCGTGTCATAGCACAGATAAACCAGACCCGGCTCCGTGTTCTGGAGCATGCGGCGAGTCTCATCCAGCGTCTGTACGCAAGTACCCATATGATGATGGAAGCAAGCCTTCAGACCGTAGGACTTTGCAATCTCGCCCAGCTTATTCAGACCCTCGCACATTCTCTTGAACTCATCGTCTGTGAAAACAGCCTTGTCGTCAAAAATGGACTTGGTCTCATCGCCCTGAATGGAGTAGGACTGCTCCGAAATGTTGACGGCAGATGCACCGACAGCAGACAGATAATCCATTTCCTTCATGAACTCGTCGCGGGTCTCCTCATACGGCTTGGTGCCCAGGAAGGAAGAGAACCACTTGGATGCGATGGTCATACCACGCAGATCCAGCGCTTCCTTCAGCTCCTTGACGTCGGTCGGATACTTGTGTCCAACCTCACATCCGGTGAAGCCAGCCAGACGCATTTCCGAAATACACTGCTGGAACGTATTCTCGTCGCCCAGATCCCACATGTCGTCGTTGGTCCAGCCAATCGGGCAGATACCCAGCTTGACATCCTTATTTGTGAACATAATCACAACACCTCCAATTTTCTTCTCCCGCGCGCCGACGCATGTGCGCCCGAACGCGAAAAGACCAAGGGGCGGTTCCCCTTTTTTCTCCTACCTACAGAATAATGGAAATCCGCCGTTTTGTCAATATTATTGTGTCCTCTCCGTACTTCTTTGGAATATTGCAAAAAATGTGCGTGCGTGCACGAGCCAATTTTTCTGCATTTTTCTATCCTGCATTCGACAGAACATTTCTTTTCTCTATGTTCTTGTCAATGCCGCATTCATATGGTATAATCATGTAAAAAGTATACTTATTACCCTTAGTATCTGATTTTTCACCCGAGAAGGTATCCGAAAGGAGGATGTACTATGAAACGAATGCTATTTCGATCACTCCGTCTAGTTTATCTTGGCGCTGCCACCATCGTACTGTGCGCCTGCTCCGCTTCCCAGTCCGGTTCCGCCGATACCACAGCGAGCAACAACACCATTTCGGCAGCTGGGGACACGGCACTCTATCTGCACACGGAGGATGCTTCGCTGTTTGAGTCCACGTTTGACACTACCTGTGTCTCCGATACCTCCGCGGCATTTCCCACCGCCGGTACGGCAAAATACACGGCGGCCACCACGCTGGACGATGAGGATTCCGGCGACATCCAGATGGATTTGACACTGCACATCGGCAAGCAATCCTACGACGTTCACACCAACGGCGACGTTGTGGTATATCCGCTCGATGACACCTATTCGTTAATCAAGGGCAGTCTGGCCGATACCATCACAGTTTCCGGCAGAAAATACAACCTTTCTATCAACACCAACCAGCTCGTCGGTTCAGACACATTGAATGCCGGTCTTGTACTGACACCGGAGGGCTTCTACAGCAGCGAAGAGACCAGCAACGACGACGCCATGTTCCTGCTGCACTTCGGCACGCCCATCACAGAAACCGAAGCCGGAGAGGCGTATTTAAACTTTCTGAACAGCGGAGAGGAGTAACTCCTGCAAGAGTTTTACACGTTTCCACTCCTTTCTCCAGAGAATACATGGGATACTGCACAACAAATTCACCCTAATTTTGTTTATGTATACAAATCCCGTCAAATATAAACTTCATTTTTGTAGTATACTTGATTTACTCATGTTTTTATGTTACTCTGACGATAAAGAAGATACACATTTTTCGGATCACCCACCCTAAATGCTGGTATTGTTCTAACACCTGATGATTTTGACACTAATGACAACGCTTTGCAGATTATGTTTCACTTCGGTACTCCAATTATGGAAACAGATGCCAAAGATGCCTATTTGAGTTTTTTAGGACAAGCTGATGACCAGAGCGGTGATGACGATACGATATCCGCCTCAGAAAATATTAGTGCTACCGTTCAACCCCAAAGCACGGTTGGAAAACTAACTGTAGTAGGGCAAGCAACCGGTAAGCTCAAGCCAACAAGAGCAGGTGGATATCATGGCTCCGGCACCGGCTCCAAGCTCTATGTTTATAAAGGTCCTGGAAAAAACAAACGTATTCACTTAGTCATTGTTTCCTATACAAAGAATATTCGCGCAAACGATTTCTCTGTTGATAGACCTCTTCGCGTTGGAATCAGTTCTGCAAGGGTTCGACTTACGCGCAGCGGCCAGAATACCAGCATATCCAGTGTGGATGATTTTTCCCAGTCCTATAATAAAAAATATTTTTCTAAGCTTTACAACTCAGAACTTGGTCCATTCATCAAAGATATCCTCGGATTGCTGAACATCCCTGTCAATACGATTTCCTCTATTCTGAGCGGTTCTGGAGGTCGTCTAACCGTCAAGCAAGCCGGAAAGGATTCCTATGTTTTTGTTAAAATGTCTAATCCTAACATTAACATGAATAAGAAAGCTAAAGGTTTAGCCGCTTCGTTTAATATTCAAGCTGACAACAATCTAACAGGGAAATACTCTGCCATTGGACGTCTCACATATCTTGTTGAAACATATTATGCAACCTTTACAATCAAAACCACTTCGGCAACTGTTTCTGTAACAATTTAAAGGAGCGATCATATGAAATCATCCACCAAACGCATCGCAGTAATTGTCGTTGTTCTCGTCATTGTCGCGGGCTTTGCTGGTTGGCAGGCATACCGCATCCACGACCAGCAGTATGCCGAAGACCGAGATCGCATTATCGGCGAAGTCACTGGCACGATGTCACATATTACTGCCTACGGCGAACAGATGGATTATGATTTCTCCAGTATTGTTGATGTAAAGGATGACTATCTTCATGAACAAATCGACGACCTCCACTCTGCCGCAGCCGACTATCAGCACGATATTCAAAGCGGCTACCCCGATGGTTTTTGGGACGATTACCCCAACTGCATCGCCTATCTCCAGTACATGACAGACTACTGCATATCGAATGATTTCACTGACTACCAAGAGTTTGTCCGTATCACGCAGCCGTTGACTGACCAATATCAAATGCCTATCAGCTCGTCTGCTGATCTCAAGCAGTTTTACCTCAATCTAGAGGACGAACTGGACGACTATTCCTATCAGTCCGACAAATAACGCAAAAACGCCGCCGCTTTCTGCGTGGAAAGCGGCGGCGTTCGTATTTTAATTATTCCTTGGTATCCGGTACGATAGCCAGATGCAGCTCATCCAGCTGCTTCTGCTCGACCTCCGACGGGCACGCCGTCATCAGCTCGGACGCATTCTGCACCTTCGGGAACGCGATCACATCGCGGATAGAATCCAGTCCCTCCAGCAGCATGCACAGACGATCCAGACCATACGCCAGTCCGCCGTGCGGGGGTGCACCGTACTTGAACGCAGTGAGCAGGTGTCCAAAGCGCTCCTGTGCGTCCTCGTCCGTGAAGCCCAGTGCGCGGAACATACGCGCCTGTACCTCCGTGGAGTGGATACGGATCGAACCGCCGCCCAGCTCACAGCCGTTCAGGACAATGTCATATGCCTTTGCACGCACCTTGCCTGGGTCAGATTCCAGAATCTCCAGATCCTCATCCATCGGCGCGGTGAACGGATGGTGCATCGCAACGTAGCGATTCTCTTCCTCGCTGTACTCAAACTGCGGGAACTCCGTGATCCACAGCAGCTTGAAGTCGTTCGGGTCAATCATATCCAGACGCTTAGCCAGCTCGCAGCGCAGGGCGCCCAGTGCGACAACCGCCGTCTGCCAATCGGCATCCGCTACAACGAATACCAGATCGCCGTCCTTCGCTCCGGCACGCTGCTTGATTGCCTCGACCTCTTCCTCGGTCATCTTCTTGGCAAACGAGGAGGTCATCTTGCCGTCGCTGCCCAGCTTCATCCACGCCAAACCCTTGGCGCGATAGGTCTTGATCCACTCGCCCAGCTTGTCGATCTCCTTGCGGGTGAACTTGTCCGCACAGCCCTCGGCGTTAATCAGGCGAACCGTACCGCCGCCTGCCACAACGCTCTGGAATACCGCAAACGAGCAGTCCGCACAGATGTCCGAAATATCCTTGATTTCCATGCCGAAGCGCAGATCCGGCTTATCCGAGCCAAAGCGATTCATCGCCTCCTGCCACGGCATACGCGGCAGCGGCAGCTGGACATCCACATTCAGCACGTCCTTAAACACACGCTGAAGGAAGCCCTCATTGACCGCAATGACGTCATCCTCTTCAACAAACGACATCTCCAGGTCAATCTGGGTGAACTCCGGCTGACGGTCGGCGCGCAGATCCTCGTCGCGGAAGCAGCGTGCAATCTGCATATAGCGGTCAACGCCGGACAGCATCAGCAGCTGCTTGTACTGCTGCGGGGACTGCGGCAGAGCGTAGAACGTGCCCGGATGCACACGGGACGGAACCAGATAGTCGCGCGCGCCCTCCGGCGTGGACTTCTGCAAAATCGGCGTCTCGATCTCCAAAAAGCCCTGCTCGTCGAAATAGTCGCGGGCAATCTTGGTAATGCGGTGGCGCAGCTGCAAGTTGCGCTGCATCGACGGACGGCGCAGGTCGAGGTAACGATACTTCAGACGAAGCTGATCGTTGACTTCCTTGTCGTCCGAAATTTCAAACGGCGTCGTTTCCGACTTGGACAGAATGCGGACATCGGTGACCGTGATCTCCACCTCACCGGTCGGCATCTTCGGGTTGATCGCGCGCGCATCGCGCTTGGTAACCGTGCCGCGAACCGCCAGCACATACTCCATGCGCACACCAAACGCGATGTCAAACAGCTCACTGTTGACCGACTTATCAAACGTACACTGCACAATACCCGTGCGGTCGCGCAGCAGCAGGAACAGTACGCCGCCGTTGTCGCGCGTGCGGTCACACCAGCCGTTGAGTACGACCTCGGTACCGGCGTCTGCCGCCCGAAGATCCCCACACCATGCGGTGCGCTTCATGCCGTGAATCGAAGTATTCATAGTAGTTATACCCTCCTCGGAGCGGTTTCCGCCCCGTATTTCTCTATTTCTCGCCCGACGGAATTACGCCATGACATGCGCTGCAATCGCCTCGGCGTTCAGCGGAACCTCCACCTGCTCGCCGGTCTCCATGTTCTTGACCTTAACCGCGCCGTTTTCCAGCTCACCGGTGCCAATAACCGCCGAGAAACGTGCGCCAATCTTGTTGGCGTACTTCATCTGTGCCTTCAGTCCGCGTCCTACCAGATCGCGCTCCGCCGACACGCCCATCTGGCGCAGCTCATACACCAGCTTCTGTACCGGACGGTCTGCCTCCTCGCCCAGCGGCGCGAGATAAATATCGGATACCGGTGCCTCCGGGAACGGTGCGCCAACCGCCTCCATGACCATAATCAGACGCTCCAGACCGCAGCCAAAGCCCATGCCGGCCGTCTGCTCGCCGCCCAGCTGGGAGACCAGTCCGTCATAGCGTCCGCCGCCCAGCACGGTGCCCTGTGCGCCAATATTGCTGGAGACAAACTCAAATACCGTCTTGGTATAGTAGTCCAGACCGCGGACAATGCCGGTATCAATCTCATACGGAATGCCCATGTCGTCCAGATAGGTCTTGACCTTTTCAAAGTGCTCCCGGCACTCGTCACACAGATAATCCAGCGCAACCGGAGCGTCCTTGGCGATTTCGCCGCAGGACGGTACCTTGCAGTCCAGAATACGCATCGGGTTGCGCTCCAGACGTTCCTTACAGGTGCCGCACAGGCAGTCCTTCTTATCGCTCAGATACGCCTTCAGCGCATCGTGATACTTCGGGCGGCAGTGCGGGCAGCCGATGGAATTCAGATGTACCTTGACGTCGTGGATGCCCAGGCGCTTGAGGACAGTATCTCCCAGCGAAATGACCTCCGCATCCGTTGCTGGCGTCGGCGCACCGAATACCTCGACACCGAACTGATGATGCTCGCGCAGACGTCCCTTCTGCACATTCTCATAGCGGTAGTTCGGAACAATATAGTAGCCCTTAAACGGCAGACCCTTGGCGTACAGGGAATTTTCCAGATACGCGCGGACGGTGGAGGCAGTGCCCTCCGGACGCAGCGTTACCGAGCGTCCGCCCTTGTCCGTAAACGTATACATTTCCTTCTGTACCACGTCGGTCGTGTCGCCGATGCCGCGGTTAAACAGCTCGGTGTGCTCAAAGTTCGGGAAACGAATTTCCTTAAATCCGTACTCCGACGCAATCGTGCGCAGCACGCCCTCGACATACTGCCACTTGTGCACCTCCGACGGTACAATGTCCTTTGTGCCCTTGGGGGCCTTGATATACTCAGCCATAGGTGGAATATCCTTTCTTGTGTTTATTCTATCGTCAGTCCCGGATGCCGCACCGTCCACGCGCGGCTCCGTTCAAGAAAAACAGGCGGTTTTGTCAACCGCCTGATTACTGCTTCCCAATCAGCCGTGCTTCGGCTTGGGGTTTACGATATCGCGCCAATCCAGATCGCCGCGATCCAGTCCCAGAATCAGCATTTCCGCCGTAGCGACGTTAGTCGCAATCGGGATATTGTGCATGTCGCACAGACGCGCCAGTGCATGCACGTCGGGTTCGTATTCCGTGTTGGAATTCGGATCTCGGAAAAACAGAACCATATCAATCTCATTATAGGAGACGCGCGCGCTGATCTGCTGTTCGCCGCCCTGCATACCTGCAAGGAACTTTTCAATCTTCAAGCCGGTTGCTTCCTCAACATACCGACCGGTTGTTCCTGTTGCGCAGATATGATGTTTTGCCAAGATGCCACAGTATGCCATACAGAACTGTACCATCAGCTCTTTCTTTTTGTCATGTGCAATGAGCGCAATGTTCATTGAAAGCACCTTCCCTCTCTCGTGTGATAAGCCGTTATATAAATTCCAGAATGCGCAATAAACGTACCAACGCCATGTCTTGCCGCAATCAAACCAATGATGTCGGTTGGTCTGGCGGATTTAATAAATTCGCATCAGCGGAACCTGCTCGCCCGTCAGTCGTCGCGCAATATTGCGGTAGGCCTCCGCCGCGCCCTCCTGTCGCTGGGTCACGACCGGTACCCCCTCTGCCGCACAGATCGACACCGCTTCATCCTCCGGAATGACGCCGAGCAGCTGCAAGCCGGTTGCATCCATCGCGTCGTCAATCGTCGCCGCGCCGCCCTTTTTCACCATGCAGTTGCTCACACGATTGACCGCGACGCGCACCGTGCGCACCTTTTGATCCTCCAACAGCCGCGCCATGCGCTCTGCACCGCGCAGACTGCCGTTTTCTCCCGTCGTCACGATGACGCCCTCGTCCGCCGCCGCGGCGAATGCCGCATATTCCGATGCCAGCCCCGCCGGGCCGTCAATCAGGACATAGCGGAATTTAGCCTCACGCGCCTGCTTGACTAAGTTTCGCATTCCCTCCTGCGTCAGTCCGCCGGTCAGCGGATCCGCCGGAGCGGTCAGCAGATAGAGGTTATTCAGCTTCGGGTGCTTTACCATTGCCTCGTCCAGCGGTACCATGCCGGACGCGACATCCGAAAAGCTGAACACCACGCGGTCGCTCATTCCAAGAACAATATCCAGATTGCGCAGTCCGGAATCGCCGTCGATCACCAGCACTTTTTTGTCCGCCGAAGCGAGCGCTGCCGATACGCCAGCGACCAGAGAGGTCTTTCCAGTCCCTCCCTTGCCGGACGCCACAACAATGATTTTTGTCATAGTTCCTCCTGCCAGATAAACAAATTATATACCAATCCAACGGGTTGTACAAGGGTTTTTCGTCAATTTTTCTCCCCTGTATCCCCTTGACACGCGCTTTCTGTCCGGCGGGTTATCCGCCGATCAGACCGCTGATCCAGTCGCGAACCGCGTCCGCCGTGGTATTCTGTCCGCCATCGGAGTTCTGCTCCGTGTCGGTCGTCATCGTTTCTCCTCCGTTCGCCGAGGCTCCCTCCTGCGAATTGTAGAAATAGTAGTCATAGATGTCACGCACAACCGGCGCTACGTTATTGCCGGAATCGCCACCCTCAATGACAACGCACACCGCAATCTGCGGATCCTCATACGGCGCAAATGAGATAAACAGGCCGTTGTCCTGCTTTCCGTAGCGCTGCGCCGTACCCGACTTACCCGCAACCTTAATGGAGTAGTTTTCAAATACCGACGCCGCCGTGCCGTCCTCGCCGGTTACCTTTTCCATGCCCTCATGTACCAGACTCCATGTCTCGTCCGAGGCCTTGATATGGCTCAGATTCTTCGGATTATTTTTCTTCACGGTTTTCGTGCCCGTGTAATTCATGACTGATTTGAGCAAATGCGCCGAGTGCACCGTGCCGCCGTTGGACAACGCCGCGCAGTAATTGGCCAGCTGAATCGGGGTATAGTTGTTGTCGCCCTGTCCGATGGCTGACTGCAATACATCGCCGCCCGACCATGCCCGTCCGGTGCCGTTTTTGACCGCTTCGGCGCGCTCTGTCGGACCGGCTACTGTGCCGGTCTTTTCGCCGGACAGCTCAATACCCGTATAATCACCTAGGCCAAATTTCTTGGCATACTTCTCCAGCTTCTTGCCGCCGAGCCGACGTCCGGTCTCATAGAAGAAGTAGTTGCACGAATCCTCCAGCGCGCCAACAACGTTTTCGCTGCCATGGCCTCTGCCATAGGCGGTGTAGTACCAGCACTTCGGCTGATAGTCCGAGTAATAGGTATAGATGCCGCTGTCATAAATGTAGGTCGTACCGTCAATCACGCCCTCCTGCAGTCCCGCCACTGCCGTCACCGGCTTAAACGTCGAGCCGGGGGCGTAGGTGCTTGCAATCGCGCGGTTGAGCAGCGGCGATAGCGGATTGCTGCTCAGCGATTCGTAATTTTCGTTAAAGGTCTGCGGATTGTACGTCGGATAGTTCGCCAGTGCCAGAATTTCTCCGTTCTTGACGTCGATGACCACCGCCGCGCCGCCCTCGGCGCCATAGGTGCTCTGACAGCGGGACGCCAGCGAGCTTTCCGCCAGCGCCTGCAAGCCGGAATCAATCGTCAGCTTGACCGTCTTACCGGACTTTGCTTCCTTCGTAATCTCCTCACTAATAACGTTGCCGTGCGAATCTGTTTTAATCGTCCGCGTGCCGTCTGTGCCATGCAGATACTCCTCAAACGCCTTCTCTGCGCCCGTCTTACCGACGGTGGAGTTCATGGAATATCCCTTTTCGGAATAGCTCCCCCAGTCCTCCGCATAGATCGGGCCGGTGTAGCCGAGGATGTTTCCGGCAATCGTTGTCGCAATCTCACGCTTGGACTGCGTATCCACTTCCACGCCCGGATACTTCAAATGCTGCTCGGCAACCGTCGTTACCAGCTTCATGCTGATATTCGTCGCCATCGTGAACGGATTGTACATAGAAAACTGCTCACGTTCCATCTGATAGCGCACCTTGGCGATATGCAGTTTGTCCGTCACACTCTTTTTATCGGAAATCTCATAGCGCGCGCACAGAGCATTCATAATCTCCTGTGCATCCATGCCAACCTTCAGCTCCTTTTTGCAGAAGCTTTTCATCTTTTTATAATTGCTCGTACCCTTGCCTTCGCTGAGCACGAACTGCTCCCCTGACAGCGTAATCGGCAGCGAGGAATTCAGCTCTGCCGAGCTGTCGCTCAGCACCAAATTTACAAGACGCAGGATACGGTTATTCTGGCCCTTGTTCTGCCACGTCGCATAGTCAATGGTCAGCGCGTACATCGTCGTGTTGCCCACCAGCGTCACGCCGTTGCGGTCGACAATTTTGCCGCGCGAGGCCTCGCTCGTCCGCGTATAGCTGTACTGCTGGTTGGCGCTCTGTACATACTCCTCACCGTGAATCAGCTCCAGTGAGATCAGGTTTGCCAGACAAATGGCTCCGCACGCCGCGCCCGCGCCCACCAGAATTGCCAAGCGGCGAAACAGCTTTTTTCTATGTTTATCCATCTCGGTCCTTCCTCCTGTGGCGCTCCCGCTTCTTTAGCCGCTGCGGGCCGTCTCCGGCAATGGCGCGCACCGCCAGATAGACAAACGGGCAGACAAGCATCGTCAGCAGCGCCGAGGCGACAATCGCCTTGATGACAAAAATCAGATTCGTGTCCATGACGAACTGGAAGTAAAACAAATAGCGAATCAACGACAGCAGTACCGTCATCTCTAGGCTCAACATGATAATCATGTTGAGCTGGCGCACGCGGTGCCGCTCTCCGATCATGCCGCCGATAATACCCCAGCACATGAAATACAGCGGATACAGACCCTCGACCTCCGCGCCGGAGCAGTCGTACATCAGCCCCGCGACTATGCCGCAGAGGATACCCGCCGGGCTGCCGAGGCAGATCGACGCCGCGGCGACAATCGGCGGAAGCAGATCAAAATGTGCCCCCAGCACGGAAATGCGCAGGCTCAGGCTGGATTCAATGATGAAGCACGCGACAATGCCGACCATGCAGGCCAGCACGCGCAGACCCCAATATGGTTTCTTGCTTAGCATCGGTGCCTCCTCAATTGCTGACGGAATAGTCGGTGATAATGAACACACGGGTCGCACTCGTGATATCCGCGCTCGGCTCTATCACCGCATAATCCGACATGCCGTCGGACTCCGTACAGACCTTCTTGACCGTACCGATGACCAGCCCCTCCGGGAACACGCCGCCGGAGCCCGAGGTCTCCACCGTGCTTCCCTTACTGATGGACGAGCCATGCGCCAAATAGGTCACCTTGAGCTGCTTGCCCGACATCAGGCTGTAGTCGCCCTTTGCCACACCGATCTCATCGGTTCCCGTAATTTTCGCGCCCGCCTGTAAATTGGGGTCAAGTATCGTTGTAACCTCCGCCGAATGGGCAGAAATGCTCGTAATATAACCGATCAAGCCGTCCGAATTGACGACACAGTTGTTTTTCGCCAGTCCGTCCTTCTTGCCTGCGTCAATCGTCAGCACCATCGACCATTCGTCCATCTGTCGTGCGACGACCTCCGCCGTCTCGTATTCAAAGTTCGAACCGCGTTCGGCAACGCCGAGCATTTTACGCAGCTCTTCGTTTTCCTTCAGCGCGTCCTCTGAGTCGTTGAGCCGGGTGCGCAGCTCGCTCACCTGCTTTTTCAGCTCCTCATTTTCCTTCAGCAGATCGTCATAGAAGAACACGCGATTGTATACGTTGGCAACGGCCACCGCGCCGTGCGTCACTACCTTTTGGGCCGGAACCAACAGTCCGCGGTTTCCCTTTGCCACCGGTGTGTCATTATCCGTCACGCCGGAATACACCGCCATCGCCGCGAACAGAACCGCCAGCAGGACTACCAGCGGAAACCATTTGCGTGCGACCAGATCTTTCCACCAATCTCTCACTTGAGTCCATCCTTTCCCGGAAGCTGTTTCAGCATTTCGTACAGCAGGCAGACAGGAAGCCCCATCACACCGTAATAGTCGCCCTCGATGCCCTCAATAAACAGCGCTCCGCGCCCCTGAATTCCATACGCACCCGCTTTATCCATCGGCTCCCCCGAGCGGATATAGTCGGCAATCTCCGGTTCCCGCAGCGGGCGGAAATGCACCTGCGTGACGGATACCTCCGTCCGAATCGCGCCGCCGCACTGCACCGTAACCGCAGTCATCACCTGATGCGCCCGTCCGGACAGCTCCCGCAGCATGCGCGCCGCGTCCGCTTCGTCCGCCGGCTTTCCAAAAATCGTACCGCACACGACAATCGTGTCTGCCGCAATCACCAGCGCATCCGGATGCTGTCCGGCAACCGCCTGCGCCTTACGCGCCGACAGCTCCGCCACCGCGTCCTTCGGCGTCAAGTTCGGATTCATTGTCTCGTCAATGTCCGCCGGACAGACGGCAAATTCATCAAACAGCCGGTGCAGCAGCTCCTGCCGCCGCGGCGACTGTGAGGCCAATACTACCTGTTTTTCCATCTATTCCACCTTGTTCTTGCTCTTGTTGTACGTTAATTATCGTCCCGTGGAGCCAAATCCTCCGACTCCGCGCGCGGTGTCCTCTAGTTTTTCCGCTTCGACCGCCGCAAACGGCACCACCGGCATCACAACCAGCTGCGCCATGCGCTCGCCCGGCTGAATCGTGTACGCCTCCTGCGACAGGTTCACCAAGCCGACCTTGATTTCCCCGCGGTAATCGCTGTCGATCACACCGACACCGTTGGACAGTGCCAGCCCGTGCTTGACTGCCAGCCCGCTGCGCGCAAACACAAATGCGCCGTATCCGGCGTCTGGCAGCTGCATCGCCAGTCCAGTCGGAATCATCGCCCGTCCCATCGGCCCGATTGTCAGCGGCTGATCCAGATTCGCCCGCAGATCCGCTCCGGCACTGCCCGCCGTGGCAAATGCCGGAAGCTCCGGCCATCGTCCGCCCGGCGTCGGAATTCGGCGAAACATGATTTCTGTCATCATTCCACTCCTCTGCGGTACAGTCCGCGCGTCGCGTCCGCGCCATAGTCCGGCATACGTCCGCCGCACAGCTCCTGTGCCCGCTGTATCGCGCTCTCCGGTCCCTCGTCGCTCAAAAGCAGGCGGGCATACGATACGCCCAGTCCCATATATTCCTGCGGCTCCAGCGCCAGAGGCTGTGAATTATATAAGGTATTGCGGCAGTGTTCCTCCCGAAATACCGGAAATTTCTTTCCCATGCGGTCGGTCAGCGCGTGCGGCCCCTTGGCGCACGCCCCGCGTCCGTCCCGTCGGCATCCGCCGCGCCGTCCGGCAATCATGCAGTTCTCGGTCACCATCAGCGGCAGCCGTCCTGCCACAATCAGCTCGGTTTTCAACGGCTTTTGCATGTCGCGAATCTGCGCAAACCGCAGCTCATACGACAGGGTTTGTCGCTGTACGCCGCAGCATTTGAGCACATCCAGCGTGCCGCCGTGAAAGGCGTTGAGTCCAAAATCGCCGTACACCGCCATATCCAGCGCCTGCACCGGCGCGATCTGTCCGACGTTGCCGACCAGCGCCGCCCGACAGCCCAGCTCGCGGCAGCGCTGCAAATCCTGCTGCACCGATTTCCACTCGGCGTTCCAGATAATGCGCGGCAGCACCGGCACCAGCTCGCGTCCCGCCTGCACGATCTCCTGCGCTCGCTGCGGGTGCTCCGCAATCTCGTGCGCCGGAACATAAATGCTCACCAGCGGCAGCTGTTCCATGCCCTGCGGTATCTGGTGCATCGTGCGCACCTGTACGGTATATCCGATCCATTCCCGCTGTTTTGGAGCGTTTTCATGTGGTTCTGGTACGTTTTCCCGCACCACCGGAACGCTCTGCCGCGCCGCGGTCAGCGTATCCAGCGCCTGCCGCCGCAGGGCGTTCAGCTCCTTTGCCGGTATGCGCAGCCCGTCGTCCAGCGTCACCGCAGTGTCCTCCGGATAAAACACCGTGCCGCCCGTTTTGCGCAGGGCGCGTTCGATGTCCTCCTTCGTGGACGCCCGATGCAGCGCCGCTTCCGGAATTGCGCCCTGACATACCGAGGTATGTTCCTCGCTCTGGGCGGACAGCCGCAGCGGCTGTCCTGCCTGTGCGGTCAATGCAAACGACACCGGCACAGTCTGTGCCTGCGCCTCCGGCGCATACGTTGCGGCGGCGCGGTCATACAGCGGCTTGAGCTGCTTTTGCGGCGTCTCGGTGCGCATACCAAACATGCTCGGTCCGAGCTTGCCCTCGTAATAGCCCTGTGTAAAGCCGTCGCGGGAGAACACGAGACGCAGATCGTCCAGCTCCCGCTTGGTCGGTGCGCGTCCCTCCCGCAAAACGGAAGAATAAATCCTCGTCACCGTCGCCACATATTCCGGCCGCTTCATGCGTCCCTCAATTTTCAGCGACGCCACGCCGATGTCCGACAGTTCCCACAGCTGTTCCAGCAGGCAGTTGTCCTTTAGGCTCATCGGGTAGTTGTTCTTCCCGTCATACGGCAGACGACAGGGCTGGGCGCACAGACCGCGGTTGCCGCTGCGCCGCCCGATGACGGCGGACAGCTCGCACTGTCCGGAATAGCACATGCAAAGCGCACCGTGAACAAACACCTCGGTTTCAATGCCCGCCTGCTGCGTAATCGCGCGAATGTCGCGCATCGGCAGCTCACGCGAGAGCACGACGCGGGAAAAGCCCTGTTGCTTGGCAAACAGCGCCCCGTCCAGCGAATGGACGGTGAGCTGCGTTGAGGCGTGCAGCACCGCATCCGGAAACTGCTCTCGAATGGCGCGCGCCGCGCCCAGATCCTGCACAATCAGAGCGTCTGCGCCCGCCTCCAGCATCGTGCGGACGTCCGCCAGCAGCTGTGGCAGCTCACGATCCAACACCAGCGTGTTCACCGTCAGATTGGTTTTCACTCCGTGCAGACGGCAGTACGCCAGCGCTTCCCGCAACTGTTCCTCTGTAAAATTTTTTGCGCCCCTTCGGGCATTAAACGTTCCGAAGCCAAGATACACGGCGTCCGCGCCGTTGTTTACCGCCGCCCGCACCGCCTCCGGCGATCCGGCCGGGGCAAGCAGCTCCGGATGACTGATCTTTGTATTCATGTACCTAATTTATCTATATCACTGGATCACGCGGCTCAGACGCAAACGCAGGTCGTTCAGCTCCCGCTCGGCGTCCGCCAGCACGTTTTCCAGCTCCTCCACGCGGCGGCGCTGCTTTTCGGTCTCGCTGAGCTTATCCTTAAACCCGCGGATCACGCGCTCCTGCCGCTCTGCTTCCTCCATGTCTTCCCGATGCTTGGCATCGGCCTCCGCCAGACTGTGTTCCAAGTCCTTGATGCGGCGGTTGCGCTTGTCGGCATCATCCTGAAACGCGCGCACGCGCATGTCCGCCTGCGACAGCTGGCTTTCCAGCTCGTTGATGCGGGCACGGCGCTTGTCCTCTCCCGCCACCTGTTTTTCCAGCGACATGATGCGTTCCTTGAGCTGGTCGAGATGGTTCATCTCCTCCGCCCGCTCCGCCGCGCGCTTTTCCAGACGGGTGATCTCCACGTTGGCGTTTGCCAGCTCGCGGCTCACCTGCTTGTTTTCGTCCAGATAGCCCGCCATCTGCTCACGCAGGTGGTCCGCGCTCTGTACGGTCTGTACATAATTATCCGCCATATCACACGCCGCCAAGATGCCGGCCTGAATCATCGCTGCGCCCGAGGCCCGGATTTCCGAGATTTTTTTATCCACCAGCGCGGCGATCTTAACCATATATTCTTCGTCCTGTTCCCCTGTCATGGTAAATGTTTGACCGGCAATGGTGACCTCTGCTCTGTTTTTCATATCCAATCCCTTCCTTCTATCTCGGAGCCGTGGTATTCCCCCGGCGTTTCTTTTCATACAGATTTAGTATATCATATTTTCTTTTGATTTGTACCCATCGCCGGTTTCTTTTTCAAAAAAACGGGAAAAAATTTGTATCTTTTGCGCATCCGTGGTAAAATATGTGCAGGAAAACCAACGCCCCGGCACGACGAACGCAGCACAAGCTGTCTGCAGCAGCGCTGCCCCGCGCCGGAGGGGAAAGGATAGAGCAAATGTTACATCTCAGCAAGGCTCGCCGCATTGTCATCAAGGTAGGCACCTCCACCCTCACCTATCCCAACGGCAAGCTGAATATTCGCTGCATTGAGCGGCTGGTTCGCTGCATTGCGGATCTGGAAAACCGCGGCTATGAAATGCTGCTCGTCTCATCCGGCGCCATCGGCATTGGCGCGTCCAAGCTGCGCCTGCCGGAGCGCCCCAGCTCCACCCGCATGAAGCAGGCAGCCGCCGCCGTCGGTCAGTGCGAGCTGATGCATATTTACGATAAAATGTTTTTGGAATACGGTCTGAACGTAGCGCAGATTCTGCTGACCACCGAAGAGACCAACAATGGCAAGCGCCGAGAGAACATCCACAACACCATACTGGCGCTGCTGGAGACCGGTGCGATTCCGATTGTCAACGAAAACGACAGCGTGGCAACCGAGGAAATCGAGTTCGGCGACAACGATACCCTGTCCGCCGCCGTCGCCCGCCTGTCCGAGGCCGATCTGCTGGTCATCTTCACCGATATGGACGGTCTGTTTGACGACGATCCACGCGCGAATCCAGAGGCGCGCCTGATTCCCGTCGTGCACGAGGTCAACGACAATCTGCGCGCCATCGCGGGCGGCGCCGGAACCAAAAACGGAACCGGCGGCATGGTCACCAAGCTGCACGCGGCGGAACTTTGCATGGAGCGCAATATTCCAATGTTCGTCGTCAACGGCAGCCATCCGGAGGTTCTGTACGACATCACCGAGGGACGTCTCGCCGGAACGCTGTTCCTGCCGGACGAGAGAAAGGAGAGCTGATTCATGTCTTCTGTATTGGATACCTGCCGCCGGGCCGCCGCGGTCAAAGTTACCGTCGGCGCGCTGCGCACCACAGACAAGAACCGCGCCCTGCTCGCCATCGCCGATGCGCTGGAGGCCGGACGCAAAGAAATTAAAAAAGCTAACGCCATCGACATCGCCGAGGGACGCAAAAACGGCCTGAATGACGGCCTGATTGATCGTCTGACGCTGGACGATTCCCGCATCACCGGCGTGGCGGAGGGATGCCGCGCAGTCGCCGCGCTGCCTGATCCGGCGGGCGAAGTCACCGATATGAAAATCACGCCAAACGGCCTGAAAATCGGACGAAAACGCGTCCCGATGGGCGTCATCGGCATTATTTATGAATCCCGCCCGAACGTCACGGTAGACGCTGCCGCCCTGTGCTTCAAGGCCGGCTCCGCCTGTGTTCTGCGTGGCGGAAAGGAAGCGTATCACTCCAACCGTTGTCTGATGGATCTGATGCGCGGCGCGATCGAATCCTGCGGTCTGCCCGCCGATGCGCTCAATCTGATTGACGATCTCACGCACGAGGGCGCGGCGGAAATGATGCGTGCAAACGGTCTGATCGACGTGCTGATTCCGCGCGGCGGCGCCGGGCTCATCCGCACGGTCGTCAACAACGCCACGGTTCCGGTCATTGAAACCGGCACGGGCAACTGTCATATTTACGTCGATGCGTCCGCCGATCTCGATATGGCGCGTGACATTCTGGTCAACGCCAAGTGCCAGCGCGTCTCGGTCTGCAATGCCGCAGAGAGTCTGCTGGTACACCGCGACGTCGCGGAGACCTTCCTGCCGATCGCGCAGAAGGCGCTGAACGAACACCATGTCGTTCTGCACGGCTGTCCGCGCACGCAGGAGATTTTGTCGGATATTCTTCCGGCAACTGAGGAAGACTACGGCAAAGAATATCTCGACTATGAAATGTCGGTCAAGGTGGTGGACTCTCTGGAGGAGGCCATCGACCACATCAACCGCTACAATACCGGTCACTCGGAGGCTATCGTCACGCACGATTACTTTGCCGCTCAGAAGTTCCTCGATCTGGTGGACGCGGCGGCGGTGTATGTCAACGCCAGCACCCGCTTTACCGACGGCGGCGAGTTCGGCTTTGGTGCGGAGATCGGTATCTCCACCCAGAAGCTGCACGCCCGCGGCCCGATGGGACTGCGCGAGCTGACCACCAACAAATACATCATTTACGGAGAAGGTCAGATTCGCTGACCATCCCTCTGTAGGAAGAAGGCATATTCACATGGAACAGGAATTCAAATGGCGCTGCCCGGATGAGGCACACTTTTTCACCCTTTTGTCCGATCCCAAGCTCCCGCCGCACGGCGACATCCAGCGCATTGCGATGTGCGCGGTCTATTATGACACGGCAGATCATCTAGTCTCCCGTCACCGTGGCGGCCTGCGTCTGCGCACGGAGAACGACCGCACGGTCTGCTGTCTCAAGCTGCCCGCTCAGTCCCCCGCCGGACAGGCGCTGAAAAACCGCGAGGAATACGAATGCAGCGCATCGGATATTCACACCGGTCTGCGCCTGCTGCCGGAGCGCACCGGCGCACCGGAGGGTCTGTGCCGCCAGATTGCGCAGGGCGACCTGCAGGAGATCGGGCGCACGGAATTTACCCGTCAGATTGTCCTGCTCACCCACGAGCACTGCGAGGCGGAGCTTTCCTTTGACACCGGACGCATCGTCCACGGCGGCCAGCAGCTGCCGATCTCAGAGATCGAGCTGGAGTACAAATTCGGCGATGTCAACGCCTTTTTGGATCTGGGACGCTGGATGGAAATGACGTTCTCACTCACCGCCGAGCCTCTGTCCAAGCTGGCGCGGATGCTTTCTCTGTAAGCAGTATTTCCAAACAAAAAAACAACGGACTTTACCGTGAAAAAGTCACAGCGGGACGGCAAATACTGCCGTCCCGCTATTCTTATCCCTGTTTCTCCGCAACGCAATACCGCACTCCTGCGGGAGTGCACATCGGATGTACCGGATTGGCCGCGTTATACGCTGCGAAAAAGGCTGCATCGGCCTCCTCTTTCCCGTATTCCTCCCGCACGGCAAAGCCCACCTGTTTGAGCAGCGCGTGCATCTCCTCGCGGGTGTAGCACGCCTGCATTTCCTCTCCCGCGCCCTTTGCCAGTGCTCGGTTTGTCCGGCTGGCGTCTCCTTCGTCCTGCGTCGGATAGTCCAGACACAGTGTCGAGCCTTCGCCCCACAGCGTCCCAATGCGCGACAGCAGCGTGCCAAACGCCGCCTTGCTCAGATAATAACTGATACCGAGCAGACTGCCGCAGCTGTGCACCGTCACGTCAAAACCCTTGCGGCACAGGCTGTCCATCCAATCCGCCTGCGCCAGATCGCACGGGACAAACACCGCATCGGATGCCAATCCCGCCGCCTGAATACGCCGTTTCTTGTCCTCCAGCAATTCAGAAAGATCCAGCTCATATACCTCGCAATTCGCTCCGCTGTACGTCAGTCCTGTCGTGTCATATCCGGCAGCGAATGAGACATACTGCGTGCATCCCGCCGCAAGCTCCCGCTCCATCATTCGCGCATTACATGCACTTCGCGCCAGCACGCTCGGCGCTAAAATGTGATCCACAATATACCGCAATCCAGCTTCCTTGCTTCCGGTGAAGTTCGGCGCAAAATATGAGATTCCCTCCGCCATGTGGGATGAAATCGCCGCGTATTCCTCCGGTGTCAGCATCCGCTCCGCCAGCTCGTCTCGAAAGACCCACTGCGTGTTGTTCCTCACGTGATACGCCCGCACAAAGCAGCTCACCATTGCCGTTGTGTTTGTCATACTTCTTCCTCCCGTTTCTCGTGATATATACTTATTACACCCAGAGAAAAGGAAATACAAGACTTGATTTTCCAGTTAAAATGTGGTAATATAAACACAGTTAAAGGGAAGATTTTTTTATATCCACGCAAGTAAGCCGCCGCATCGAGAGAGCATTCGATGCGGCGGCTTGCCTTTGTTTTTTTATTCTATCTATTCATTCTGTTTATGCAGATGACAGCTCGTATTTCCTGCTTGACACAAAACCGGAAGTCCTTTACAATGCACTTGTGGAAACCACCGGCCTCGATTGAGTTTTACACGGTTTTATAGGTCGGGACGGCAAAAGACGGTTGCCTGTCATCCCGCGCGAGCGGCATGGAGGCGTGTATACAGCTCTTCGCGGGAAATACTCTCGTCAGGGGTGATACATATTATTGCTTTAACTGTTGCTGGCAGTATTTGCAGTATTTTAGGCTTTGCATTCGCGACCTATGCTTACACATGCAGCAAAAGAAAAAGTGAGCCATCTGCCGTTACCAGATAGCTCACTATGTCGTTGGAGAGCGTCAACTCTCCTTCATAGTACGCCGCTCCTCTTTTCGCATGGAGGACCGGCGTTTTTTCGTCCCTTATTTCACCATTTCCCGCCGATACAGCGCCGCGCTCACCAGCACGCTACCCACCGCACACACACCGGCAATGACAATCGCCGCGGCAAACCGCATCTGCGTCGGCAGGAGAAATGCACTGAGCACAATCAGCAGTCCGCCGACGAACAGCATCCACCCACTGATGCGCTGGGTCTGCTTCCATACTGTGTCGCTGGACAGCGTCCAGCGGTTTCGCGCGCCGATCAAACCATTTCGCTTGACCTTGGGCAGATAATTTCCCATCCACATCAGCAGCAGGCCGACCAGCACCGTGACCACGCAAGCGACATCCATCCGCCCCGGATGCAGTGATTCCGAAATCGTAATTCCCACCACAGCAAGAACCATAAGGTTGAGCATCACAACCGTTCCATCCACAAACTTCGCCGAACGCTGAATATTTTTCTTCTGTGGCTCATGGCGAGCCGCCCACAGCAGCAGTGCGGTAAGAAACAGCGCAATGGCTCCCAACAGCAGGATGGCAAAGCGCGGGGCAAAGCCATTTGGCGTGCCGTCCATCCCCCAGTGAATCGTAATCGTATCCGGCAGCCCGGCGTAGCTCAGCACCGCCAGCACGAGCGGCAGTGCCGCCGTAATCCACAGCATGGTTCTCCTGTTTTTCATGACTCCGTCCCTCCCATCAATCCAGTCATCCATGTCATAATTTCCTCTAAAACAGACAAATTTAACTCATAATAGATGTATTTTCCGCGCTTTTCCGCCTCAATCAGCCCTGCTTCCTTCAGGATCGACAGATGATGCGACACCGTTGCCCCCGTCATCGCGAAGTGTTCTGCAATGTCTCCCGCCGCCAGCGGTCCTTGTTGAAGCAGCTGTAAAATCTCCCGCCGCGTCGGGTCGGAAAGCGCCTTGAAGGTCTTTTGAAAGCTCATGCCTTCTCTCCTCCCTCGCCCTTCATTTAGATCTTTGTCTAAATATAGAATAGCAGAGAGAGTCTGCCCTGTCAACGATTATTTAGATATTTATCTAAATATTATCATCCACCGATGTGCGCCCGCCGCCGCGCCAGATTGATCGTTCCCTCTTGCAGCGTGTTTAGCCGCCCCAGCCAGTGCGCTGTTCCGCGCGCCACGCAGGTCAGCGGGTCGTCGGCAAAATGCGCCTGCAAGCCCAGCTGTTGCGCCGCCCGCTGCTCCAGTCCATACAGCTGCGAGACTCCGCCGGTCAGCAGTACGCCGCTCTCCGCCAGATCGCCTACCAGCTCTGGCGGCGCCGCGCCGATGACCTCGCAGATCGCCTGCATGATTGTGACAACGCAGCGTCCCAGCGGCTCTGCCAGCTCTTCGTCCGTCACTGTCACGCAATGCGGCAGTCCCGTGCGGCAGCTGCGTCCCCGCACGGTGATTTCCAGCGGCTCCTCCCGCTGCCAGACGGCGCCGATTGTATTTTTCATGTGTTCCGCCGTCACTTCTCCGATGTCCAGTTGATGCTGCTGTTTCATGTACTGTACAATCGCCGCATCCATTTCATTGCCCGCCATACGGATCGAGACGGCATGTACCACCGCGCCAAAGGACAAAATCGCAATATCCGTCGTTCCCGCGCCGATGTCCACCAGCAGCACACCCTTTGCCTCCGCCGGATTCACCCCCGCGCCGACCGCCGCCGCCATCGGCTCTTCCAGCAAAAACACCTTGTTCGCCCCCGCCTGTAGCCCTGCGTCAATCACCGCCCGTTCCTCCAGCTCGGAAATCAGCGGCGGAATGCAAACCAGCAAATTCGGACGAAAAAATCGTCCTTTTCCGCTCCGCTGCACAAAATCCTGCACCATTTGTCCCGCCATGCCACAGTCGGAAATCACCCCGCCGCGCAGTGGATACACCGCCGCCAAGCCCTCCGGCGTTCGTCCGAGCAGCCGCTGTGCCGCCGTGCCGGCGCACACAACCTGTCCATTACTGCGGCGCGCCGCAACGACTGACGGCTCTTGCAGCACAATGCCGCGCCCCTCGCGATACAGCACGACCGATGAAGTACCCATGTCCATTCCCAACGCATATTCCAACATTCTGTTTCCTCCCTTTTTCACGGGCTGCAAAGATGACAAAAGGAAGCGGTTCCGGTGCATTCCGGTCTCGCTTCCCTTCAGTATATGCCATTTGTAGAAAAAACTTACCTGTCTTTGGTGCTTTTCGCCAGCGCCAGTCCGACAACCTCCGACGCACCCGCCTCCCGCAGGAGACGCGCCGCCTGATTCATCGTTGCTCCGCTGGCGATGATGTCGTCCACCAGCAAAATCCGCTTGCCTTCTATCTCTGCCGCAGCGGTTTGCCGCACGGACAAGCTGTGTTCCGCGTGCGCTCTGCGCTGCTGCTTGTGCATTCCCGCCTGACGGGCGGACAGCAGCGTGTGTCCCAGCAGTTTGCGACAGGGTACGCCCAGCCGCCCTGCGGTATACTTCGCCATCTCCTCCGGCAGGGTAAAGCCGCGTGTGTGCTCCCGCAGCGCGCTGGACGGCACAAACGTCACCACATCCGGCGTAAACCCGTCCTTTTGCGCTTCATAGGCCGCAACCGCCATGCGTGCCATCGCTCCCACGGCTGCATTTTTGCCGCGTTCCTTGACGCGCAGCAGAGCGCCGCGCACCGCGCCGGAATACTCCGTCGCACAGATCACATCCAGATAGAGCAGCGACCGGCGCAGACAACGCGCACGATCCCGCTGAATCAGCGTCCGGCAGTCCGGACACAGCCCGTCCTCCACCGCTTTGCCCACGGGCGAGCCGCACAGCGCACACCGCGTCGGGAACAACAGATCCGCCAGCCTCACGGTGTTTCCTCCGCCGTCTCTTCTTCCTCCGCGCCGCGGATCAGCCGCGCGCGCAGGGCGCTGTATCGCTTGTTGCGGGTGTTAGTATTGACCATGGTCTGCACGACCTGCGGATCACCGACGATAACCAGCAGCTTTTTCGCGCGGGTGATCGCCGTGTACAAAATATTTCGCGTAAGCAGCCGCCGTCCGATTCCGCTCGGCAGCGCGAGCACCACCGCGTCAAACTCACTGCCCTGCGATTTGTGTACCGTCATCGCATACGCCAGCTCCAATTCCCCGAGCATATCAAACGAATAGTGTGCGATACGGTCGTCAAACCGAATCTGCATCACCTCATTTGCCAGCGACACGCCGATGATCTCGCCCACGTCGCCGTTGAACATACCGCTGCCGACCTCGTCCGGATCGTCCTCTTTTTCCCACACAATATCATAGTTATTGCGCACCTGCATGACCTTGTCACCCAAGCGGAACACAGTCTCACCGTGCCGCTTTTCCGGCTTGAACTCACTCGCCGGATTGAGCGCCTCCTGCAACATGCGGTTGAGCTGCTGTGTTCCCGCATTCTGTCGGCGCGATGGCGTGAGCACCTGAATCTGCGACGGTTTAAAGCCGTAATATTTCGGCAGACGTGCCCGACACAGGTCGACAACCGTCTGAATAACCTCCTGCGCACCGTGCTTTTTCATGAAGAAAAAGTCGCCGTCCTTGCCCCCCGCCACCGGCATCTCACCGTGGTTGATCGCATGGGCGTTTCGGACAATCGCACTCTCCTGCGCCTGCCGGAAAATTTCATCCAGCTCGATTGTGTGAATGCGCTCCGAACCGATGCAGTCGCGCAAGAAGTTGCCCGGACCGACCGGCGGCAGCTGATCGGCATCGCCCACCAGAATCAGCCGCGTCTCCGGACGCAGCGCTTCCAGCAGCGCCTGCATCAGCGTGATGTCCACCATGGACACCTCATCCAGAATGACAACGTCGCCCTCAATCGGGTTTTCCTTGTTGCGGGCAAACACCGTGTAGGGATCACTGCCGCGATACCCTGCCTCCAACAGACGGTGAATGGTCTTTCCCTCGCGTCCGCACAGCTCGCTGAGCCGTTTTGCCGCGCGCCCTGTCGGCGCCGCCAGCACGACCTCCAAGCCGATCGCATCAAAGAACTCAATCATACCGCGCACCGTCGTGGTCTTGCCCGTGCCCGGGCCGCCGGTCAGGATAACCAAGCCGTATCGCGCCGCCCACTCAATCGCCTGCCGCTGCCGCGGGGCATAGGTCAGGCGGCTGCCCTCTTCGAGCGAATCCAGCAGATCCTTCAAATCAAAATCATAGTGATATTCCGTGCTGGACAGCTTACCAAGGTAGTCGGCGATATAGGTCTCCGCGTCGTACATCGGGTTGAGATACACCGCATCCCGGCGGCAGATATATTCACTGCGCAGTGTGCCACGCTCCACCATCGTATCCAGCTCATCCTTAACGACGTCTGCATTCAGCTCCACGCCGTCTTCATCTGCCAGCAAACGACCGGTTGTATCCAGCAGCTTGTCCCGCGGGATAAACGTGTGCCCGCTGTCCAGATTGAATTGCAGCGTGTAGGTCAGGCCCGCCGCAATGCGCTCCGGCGAATCCAGCGACATGCCCATGCTCAGCGCCAGATCGTCCGCCGCCTTGAAATCCACGCCGAAGTCCTCGCCGCACAGAAGGTACGGGTTGGCGGTGATTCGGTCAATCGCGCTGTCCTTATACCGTCGGTACAGCCGCGCGGAAAGCTCCAGCGGAAGATCATTTTCCAGTAAAAACTCCATCAAACGGCGCATTGCCGTCTGCTGTCGGAACTGTTCGCCGATGTCATCCGCTTTTTTCTGCGTGATGCCGCGAACCGCCGTCAGACGGTCGCAATCATTCGCCAGCACGTCAAATGTATCCTCGCCAAACTGCTCCGCGATGCGCTTGGCGAGCTTGGGGCCAACGCCCTTAATCATACCGGACGAGAGATAGTCCGCAATGCCCTTGACCGTCGCCGGAAGACGGCGCTCGAAATACTCCGCCTTGAACTGTTCGCCATAGGACGGATGCGTCGTCCATGTGCCCGCCAGATACAGCTCTTCTCCTAGACCGATCTGCGGCAGCGTGCCGACGACGGTTACCTCGTCGCCCTCTTCCGTCGTCACTCCGATGACAGAGTATCCATTTTCTTCATTTTGAAAGATCACGGCTTCCACCGTGCCGCTTATGGTTTCCAGTTCCAATTCATCCATTGTATTCCGCCTCTGTCTGATGATTTGTCGTGTTATTGTATTATTATAACAAAGATTTTGAGGTGGGACAATGGAAAACATCTGTGAGGAGATAAGTCACGATTTCGCTGCCTCTAGCTCCCTCATCATCCTCCCCTATTTCGCCCTTGAAAAATTGTTTGTTTTCCCCATTGACTATACCAAACGCAAGTAGTATTCTAACTTTAGGAATACAAGGTGGCTTTTTCAAAGAGATGCGCTTTGCCGCTCTCCTGTTGAATCAGCTTCCGCCTATGTATTCGCTCATGTAAGGAGGGGGATTTCTATGAGCAGCAAAAAAGCACGATGGATTGGCGGCATTCTGGCAGGTTTGCTCGCTGTATCTGCAACCGCATTTGCCATTGCCGGCAGCCGCACCGCGGTGACCACGGCGCATATTCCGGAGGGCACCAGCCAGTATACCTCGGCGGACGGCAAGGTGGTATTCGAGCGCGAGGACGTACCGGAGCAGGTTGCACAGCAGGACGCGACATATCAGTCGGAGCTGGCGGATGCGCAGTAATATCCTCACTTATCTGATAGCTTTCCTTAAAGAATAACTATCTGTCTAAACATCAACACAAGAGCCTACGGTTCTGCTATACTCGCACATATTATGGTCGTGACAAACGTGGAGATTCTGGAAGAGTATGGGGTTATAAAGTAGTCACTGCCCGCGGCTCTTATTGCGACTATGACGTTGCAGATGCGTTTATTCACTATGTAAAGTACGGAACCACAAGTAAGTAATTTTTTATCTAAGCTCATCTATGAATACAATCATAGATGAGCTTATTTCTGCAAAGGAGTAGTCTTATGTCAAACTCTCATTTTCAAATAGTACGATCAACTATTGCACTCTTTCTGACCATTGCCCTTTCCTGCATTTCCATTTTTCTGTTTTCCTCTGCCATGATATACAAGCACTTCGACGCACGGAGTCTGGAAAAGGACAACAACACGGTCTATCTCTCGATTCAGCACGAATCCGATCCGACCAAGCTCCCCAACACGCCGGAAACGCTGCATGACTTTCTTACCCTATACAACGCTCTGTCGCAATCTGATTCCTATACGTATTATGAGTTATACGCTCAGCCTATCGTGCCTACCTCCGGTTCATTTTTCGATTTTTACACCGAAGAATGGAGCGACACCCCGCAGGAAGTGTATGCCGTACAGCTCAGCGCCAATGTGCAAAAGGACTTTGCGCTTTCTGTCTCCCGCGGGCGGCTGCTCAAAGCGTCGGACTTTACGCTGCGCAGCAAGCAGTCCATCCCCGTTCTTCTCGGCGCTTCCTACGCTTCTCGGTATTCCCTCGGCGATACATGTCGTGCCGACTACCTGTATCACACCTATCCGTTTGTTGTCGTCGGATTTTTGGACAAGGACAGTCAGATTGCCACCTCCAACAACACCATGCCGCTGGATCAAGCCGTCGTCATGCCGAGCTTTCTCTATGACGGCACGCCCAAAACGAAGTCCGCTTACACATCGCTGAAAATCCACTACGCCAACAAGGTCAGCGGCAGCCTCCGCATGAAACCGGAGCAATTGGATACCGTCTCTGCGCAGGTCACATCGCTTCTGCAAGACACGCCGGTCGGCACGTTCTCATGGTCCAGCAGTATCTGGGGCGATCAGCCCATTCTGTGGGGCATGAACCTTCGCACGTTGTCCGTCATCTCTGCCCTCATCGGCCTTCTGGCAATCCTCGCCTCACTGATTCTGCTGGCACGCATCGCGCGAACTGCTTCGCGAAAGCTACTCTCCTTTATCGCGGTTTTGGTGATTCATATCATAGCATTCGCCGCGTTCATCGGCGTGTATCAGGCTGTTTTGGCAGACCGGCTGACAATTGACCTGTTTTCTCTCATACCATATCCACTGCTGTTCTGCGGTGTGGACTGTCTGATTTTTCTCCTTCTGCTTTGTAGGAAGAAAACACACGGTTCACGCAATTCATCCTGAGCAGAAAACTTCCGCCGCAACATTGACAATTTTCCGGTTCCATCATACAATAGCTATGCGGAACGAAGTATCCGGGAGAGCACCGCAGCGCAAACCAGGGGCTGCGCGTCGCCGAAGGGGTTATACTCTCAGGCAAAAGGATCGGATATGGACTGCACTCTGGAAAGCCGGCAGCGACCGGCGCCGACGAAGCAATCGGCCTGCACGTCCGAGTATCTTTCAGGCAAACAGACAGAGCACCACGCAAAAAGCGGAGGGGCTCTGTTTTTTTGTTTTCAGGAGGAACATTTATGGACGTATTCAGCGCAATTTTTGAAATGATCGGGGTACTGGCGTTTGCGGTTTCCGGCGCTCTGGTCGGCATTCGCCACAAGATGGATTTATTCGGCGTGATCTCTCTGGGCGTGGTCACCGCTCTGGGCGGCGGCGTCATTCGCGATGTCGTACTCGGCATCGTCCCGCCCGCCGCATTCCAAAATCCGACACAGGTGCTCGCCGCTATCGCCGTCTCGGTTTTGGTTTTTCTGCCCTTTTCCCGCCGCCGTCTCGCGCACAGCACCGCGCAGTTTGACACGCTGCTGCTCGTCGCGGACTCCATCGGTCTGGGCATTTTCACCGTGCACGGCCTACGCGCCGCGGTCAACGCGGGCTTCTCGGACAATCTGTTTCTGCTCATCTTCGTCGCTCTGATTACCGGTGTCGGCGGCGGTGTCCTGCGCGATCTGCTCGCGGGAGAGCGCCCATATATTTTTGTCAAGCACATCTACGCCTGCGCCTCCATCGTCGGGGCTCTGCTATGCGCATTCGCCGCGCCGCGGTGTGGTATCCAGCTGGCCATGGCGTTCGGCTGCGCCGCGGTAATCCTGCTACGCCTTAGCTCGGCGCGCTACCGCTGGAATCTGCCGCGGGCGGACTAGTCGCATCGGCGAATTCCGCTACCTCCCTGTGCCAAAGTCTTGCCACAGCTCGACCGCTCCAGTGCCTCGCTCCTCAAATTCCAAACGTTTCACTGGTTTGGAATTTGAAAAACGGTAAGATTTACTCTGAGAACAGACAGATAAATGGCACGCACCAAAGGCGTCCCTTGATGCAACAGGCTGCACCATGCCAGTGGCATGTGAGCGCAGCAAAAGCAGGACTGTCAATTGCGTAGCAATTGACTAAAGGGATTAAAATTTGCAATGCTAGATAACTTTCTCTTAGAATAGACAATTAAATACCACGTCAAAAACGTAGTTGCTATTCTAAGGAAAAACGAGATTTGAACCCTTTTCAGGCTTCAAATCTCGTTCTTTTTATTTTTTCCGAACAATCCTCTCCACGCTCTTCATAATATGCCGCGCCGGAATCACCCCGCGCACAGAGGTCAGCGGATACACCGTCGTCTCCCGTCCAATCATCGTTCCCGGATTGAGCACGCAGTTGCAGCCGATTTCCGCATAATCGCCGAGCATCGCGCCGATTTTCTGCCGTCCGGTCGGGATGCGCTGTTCCCCGCAGTAAAGGACAATTTCGCTGCCGTCCGCCTTAAAATTCGACGTAATCGCCCCCGCGCCCATGTGGCTGTGATAGCCCAAAATGCTGTCGCCGACATAATTGTAGTGCGGCACCTGTACGCCGTCAAACAGGATGGCGTTTTTAATTTCCACGGAATTTCCCACCACACAATCGCGGCCAATCAGCGCACCTTCGCGCACAAACGCTCCGTGGCGCACCTCGGTATTCGCCCCAATGATGCACGGTCCGCCGAGATAGGCCGTCGGCGCAATCGTTGCACTTTGGTGCACCCAAACCTGCGGCGCACGCTGTTCATACTCCGGCGGGAGCGACGTGCCCAGCGCAGCAATCATCGCTGCAATACCATCCAGCGCCTCCCACGGATGGGCAAATTGCCGCAGATAATCCGCCGCCTGTGTGTGCTGCAAATCAAAGTATTCCGTCATCTCCAGCATGTTCGTTCCTCCCTGTCGTCTCTCTGCTCTCAGTGTACCGCCCCGCCGGATTCCCGTCAAGATGCCTTGCCGAACCCAGTGGTCTATGGTATCGCACTGATAGAGACACACTATTTCCCAGCGTTCTCCGCTCTATCACCAGTATGCGCGGAGAACGCCTATCAATACGAAAAACAGGAGATTTTTATGGATTTTATACTGATTATCCAGGATGACCGCGCCTTGGCAGAAGGGCTGTGCCGTGCGCTGACCTTTATCCTCGCCCTGATCGGCATTTTGAACTTCACCAACACGATCATTTCCTCGATGGATGCCCCCCGCCGCGAGCTGGCGGTGCTGCAAAGCATCGGCATGACTGGACAGCAGCTACGTCGTATGCTCAGCTGGGAGGATCTGCTGTATGCCATCATCACACTTGCGCTCACCGTCACGGTCGGTTCGGCGGTCACCTATGGGCTGGTGCATCTGCTCTCGTCGGAGATGTTGTACTTCACCTGGCACTTTACCGTGTTTCCGCTCACGCTGTGTGCGCCGGTGCTGCTGGTTCTCTGCCTGCTCGTGCCAACGCTGTGCTACCGCAGTCTGCGCCGACACACTATTGTCGAGCGGCTGCGTGAGACGGAATGAGGGGAGGCGCTGCTCATGTTTTCTGTCAACAACAAAACATCCCAAAACGCAAAAGGACTGCGGTAATGCCGCAGTCCTTCTTTTTATGCTTCTCGCTTACAGAATATCAATGTACTCTCCCGCCAGTGCCTTGTTCATGCTGCGCACAGCGCAGAACTTACCGCACATGCTGCATGTGTCGCCGTGGTCGTCCTCCGGTGCACGGCTGTCGCGGATGTTGCGTGCCGTCTCCGGATCGAGGGCGCACTCATACTGGCGCTCCCAGTCCAGCTCGCGGCGGGCGTCCGCCATCTTGTCGTCGATGTCGCGTGCACCCGGGATGCCCTTGGCAATATCCGCCGCGTGCGCCGCGATCTTGGAAGCAATGATGCCCTGCTTTACGTCGTCAACATTCGGCAGCGCCAGATGCTCCGCCGGGGTGACATAGCACAGGAATGCTGCGCCGTTCATCGCGGCAACTGCACCGCCGATCGCGCTGGTGATGTGGTCATAGCCTGGCGCAATGTCGGTAACCAGCGGTCCAAGCACATAGAATGGTGCGCCCATGCACAGCGTCTTCTGTACTTCCATGTTGGCTGCAATCTGGTTCAGCGGCACATGTCCCGGGCCTTCTACCATGACCTGAACGTTGTGCGCCCACGCACGCTTGGTCAGCTCGCCCAGACGAACCAGCTCCTCAATCTGACAGACATCGGTCGCGTCCGCCAGACAGCCCGGACGGCACGCGTCTCCCAGCGAAATGGTAACGTCATACTCCTCACAGATGTCCAGAATCTCATCGAAATGCTCGTAGAACGGGTTCTCCTCGCCGGTCATGCTCATCCAAGCGAATACCAGACTGCCGCCGCGGCTGACGATGTTCATCTTTCTCTTGTGCTTGCGAATCTGGTCAATGGTCTTGCGGGTGATGCCGCAGTGCAGCGTGACGAAGTCTACGCCGTCCTCTGCGTGCAGACGAACGACATCAATAAAGTCCTTTGCCGTCAGCGTCGCCAGATCGCGCTGGTAGTGAATGACGCTGTCATAAACCGGTACGGTGCCGATCATGGCCGGGCACTCGGAGGTCAGCTTGCGGCGGAACGGCTGCGTGTTGCCATGGCTGGACAGATCCATAATGGCCTCTGCGCCCATATTCACCGCGCTCATGACCTTCTCCATCTCAATGTCATAATCCTTGCAGTCACGGGAGACGCCCAGATTGACATTGATCTTGGTGCGCAGCATGCTGCCGACGCCCTCTGCGTCCAGACAGGTGTGGTTTTTGTTTGCACAGATGGCAACCTTGCCTTCTGCCACCAGACCCATCAGCTTGTCCAGCGGCATATTTTCCTTCTTGGCGACGGTTTCCATCTCCGGTGTGGCGATTCCGCGGCGAGCCGCGTCCATCTGTGTGGTGTAATTTCTCATAATTGTCCTCCTCTAAACAATGTCACGAGGAAGAGATTCGGTGTTATTCATTCCAAAACATACCGGATCGCTTCCCATTGGTGGATACTGCGCCGGTATGCTTCCTGACAGCAGGCGAACACTGCCCATACCCGACCCTGTCGGCTGAGCCATTCTCCTGCTTGTTTCCGAAGTTTCCAGCGCCTGTTCGGAACGCGAGCGTTCCGCGTGTCAATGATGCGTTCATGATATTCCTCCGACGTATTCATTGATTTTCTATTGCGGCAGAAGGCGGTGCCCTCAGTCTGCCGCAGGAATCAAGAGAAGGCTTCCCTTCTCGATTCTTCTGTTTCTCCTTATTTTACAGTGCCTCGATTTTCTCCAGCAGCTGCTTGACCGCCGCGGTCTTGTTCTGCGCCGCATACAGTGCACTGACAACCGCGACACCGTCAATATGGCTTCCCGTCAGCTCGTGAATGTTCTCCAGCGTGATGCCGCCGATGGCGCACACCGGAATATCCACCGCGTCACAGATCGCGCGCAGCTGCTCCACACTCAGCGTCGTGACGTTAGTCTTGGTCGTGCTGCCAAATACCGCGCCGCAGCCGAGATAATCGGCACCCGCAGCCTGCGCCTGCAATGCCTCCTCAACATTGTGCGCACTGCCGCCGATCAGGAAATCCGGACCGAGCATCTCGCGCGCCTTTTCGATTCCCATATCCTCCAGACCGACATGCACGCCGTCTGCGCCGACAATCTTCGCGATGTCCGGACGGTCGTTGATAATCAGCGGCACGCCGTACTCGCGGCACAGCGGCAGCAGGGCGCTTGCCTGTGCGATGATCTCCTCATCCGGCTGATTTTTTTCCCGGAGCTGCACACAGGTTACGCCTGCTCGAAGCAGCGTTCCCGTCACGCTCGCCAGCGTTTCGCCCGGCTGAAGCCAGCTGCGGTCACTGACCGCATACAGCTTGAGCTGTTCTTTCTTCATCATAATTCCTTCCATCCTTTCGGTTGTTCTCCCCCGTCCACAGCGTCAAACAACGCCGTGTGGAATGTTCCCATTCCCGCGCGCGCCGCGTCGGTTTTCTCGCCCGCCACATACGCGCTGGTTTTCCAGAATCGGGACGCCGTACACACCGCGTCCCAGCCGCTCAGTCCCGCGCCCGCAAACAGCGCACACAGCGCGGAGAGCATGCAGCCGCCGCCCGTCACACGGGCAATGCGGTCGTCGCCGCCGACGGCCTGACGATGCTTCTCCCCCGATGCCATCGTGTCCGTCCGTCCACTGAGCAGTACGGCGCAGTCATACGCCTGTGCCAGCCGCTGCGCCAGCTCGGCGCGCTGCGCATCCGTCACCGCCACGCCGCTTTCCACACCGCTCTGCGCTACGCGAAAGCCCAGCAGGGTATACGCTTCTGCCGGATTGCAGCGGATAATATTCGGCTGCACCTCATGCAGCAGCCGCTTGACATGCGTCCGGCGAAACGCACTCGCGCCCACGCCGACCGGGTCCAAAATCACCGGATGTCCCAAACGGTTGGCTTCGCGCCCCGCCGCGGTGCAGGCGGCAAACTTCGCTTCATCCGGCGTGCCGATGTTCAGCAGCGTCGCATCACAAATCGCCGTGATCTCCGCCGCCTCATCCGGGTGCTGTCCCATAATCGCGCTGCCGCCCGCCGCCAGCAAAATATTGGCGACGTCCGTCATGGTCACAATATTCGTCAGACAATGCACCCGCGGCTGCTTTTCCCGCATCTGCCGCAGACACGCGGTATAGTCCATCACTGTGCCCCTCTCTGCAAAAAGGTGTTGAGCACGCCGCGGCGCTCCAGCATTTTCAGCACGATAAACGCCAAAATACTGCCTACAACCGTAGAAATCAGAAATGGGACGACATAGACAAAGGCGGTTTCCGGCTGTACGCCCATCAGCAGCTTCGCGATCGGATACGCCGCCATACCGCCGAGGAAGCCCGTGCCGAGCGCTTCCGCCAGACAGGTCAAACTGAGCTTGCGCGTCAGACGGAACATCAAACCGCAGCACAGCGCGCCCACCATACTGCCCGGAAAGGCCAGCAGACTGCCAATGCCGAACAGGTTGCGCAGCAGACTCGCGCAGAATGCAATGCCCACGCCCCAACCCGGGCCGAGGGTGACCGCCGCGAGGACGTTAATCATGTGCTGTACCGGCGCGCACTTGCTGCCCGCCACCGGAACACTCAGCAGACTGCCGACAACCGCCAGCGCCGTAAACACGCCCGCCATCGCCAGCTTTCTGGTTGTGGATTGTTTTTGCATGGTTGTACTCCTTTTTCTTTCATTCACCACACCGAGAAGGTTCTCTCCCTCCGCTTTTTTCGGAGCAACAAAAAAGAGAGATACCCAACGTATCTCTCCCACACTTGCCACCAAAGTTTGGTTGCTGGTTGACTTCCCTACGTTGGCATGATCCAAATCAGGTCAACGGGTCGAAGCGTTCTCGCTTCCTCTCAGCCGACACATCCGGCTCCCCGAGTTCAATTTTCATCCATAACTATACCACGCACGCGCGCCAATTGCAAGACGGCGGCAAGAAAAACCGATGCGGCGCAAAATGTGTACTATTATCCGCTTAACATCGCATTAGCAAATTTCAAGCATTTCACGGTTTGAATTTGCAAAAATGTTGAATTTGTTCCGATAATAGAAATTAAAATAGGATATATAAGTTAGTTCAGAGAACGGATAGATAAATTGTGCGTATCAAAAACTCCACTATTTACACAACAAAACAGACGAGATTCAGAACCCCTGCTCCAAATCTCGTCCGTTTTTATTTACGCTGTATCTGTTGTATTGCTTAATCCTTGCTGATCTCTGCCGTCTTGAAGATGAACTTGACCGAGCAGTCCGAGCCCTTCTGAGCACCGCCATACGGGGTCTCTTCATCCGCAAAGTCCTGAATGGCATCGATGCGGTCCAGCGTGCCGCCAAGGTCGTCGTTGATCGCACTCGTCAGCTTCTGAATGCCGTCCTCGTCGAACTGAATCATACCGTCCATCAGCTGCTGTGCGCCGTCCAGCAGAGCCTGTGCGCCGCTGACCAGCTGGTACACGCCGGTATCCAGTTCATCCGCGCCGTGTGCCAGCTCAACCGTGCCCGACTTGAGCGCTGCCATGCTGTCGTCCAGTGTAATCGCTCCGTCGTCCAGCGTCTTGACGCCGTCCTTTAGCTGACCTGCGCCATCGTCTACCTGCTTCACGCCGGCTTGAACTTGCGTCGCGCCCTCGTCCAGTGCCGCCGCGCCTGCCAGCAAATCGTCCGTGCCGACTGCCAGCTGCGACGAACCGCTCTTGAGCTTCTTGACGCCCTCAATCAGTGCGTTGCTGGAGGTCTTCATCTGCCCCATACCGTTAATCAGCGCGCCAAGGTTCTCGTCCGATGTCAGCGATTCCGCACCGTCTGCCACCTGATCCGCCGTAGCCGCGATCTGATCCGCGCCGCTTGCCGCCTGCTCGACACCGGACGCCAGCGACTGTGCGCCCGACTTGATGTTTGACGCGCCATCCTTGATGCTGCTTGCACCGCTTGCCGCGCCGTCCAGCGCACTGGCGATGCCCTCATCCGTCTTCTGGCTGGCGACAACCGCCTGATATGCCTGCTCAACCGCCGCGCGGTTCGGGTCATCCTCGCTCATGTTGCTCAGCACCGACTGCAAGGTCGATGCCGCGCTGCTGTCGTAGTCCGCCGCCTGCGATGCGCTCGACTTTGCCGAGGAAACGCCGCTCTCAATGGACTCTGCGCCGCTCGTGATAGAATCCGTCGCTCCCGCGATGTTCTCCGCGCCGCCCTTGATGTCGCCGCGCAGTGTGGAGGCCAGATTGGATGCACCCGCGCTGATGCCCGCTGCCGCCGCATAGATGCTGTTGTCGCTGCCCTTGATGGCGGAACGAACCGCTTCCAGACCGGAAATCATATTGTCAATGCCGCCCGGCAGGTCGGCAATCTGGGTTTGCAGCGAACCGATGCCGGCATCCAGCTGCGACGCGCCCGACGAAACGCTGGACGCACCGTCCTTGAGCTGGCTCGTGCCGTTCTTGAGCAAATTCGTGCCGTCTGCCAGTGCGCCCGTGCCCTGCTTAAGCGCGTTGGCACCGCTCTTGAGCGTGCCCGTGCCGCTGCGCAGAGCCGCCGTGCCGTCCTTGAGCTGACCCGCGCCGCTGTCCAGCGTGTTTGCGCCGCTCGCCAGTGCATCCGCACCGCTTGCCAGCGTGCCCGTGCCGTCCACCAGCGTACCCGTGCCGTCATACAGCTGGGTCGAACCGTCTACCAGTTGGGAAGACGCATCCTCCAGATCGTTCATGGAGTCCTTGAGATCGTCGATGGAATCCACATCGTCCATGCCGATTTCCTTCAGCGCGTCATCGGTCGCCAGCGTCAGCGTCGTCATCAGCTCAAAGTTCTTGACGTCCGCCTCAATGACCACGCGCTCCGGAATGTCGATATCCAGATCGGAATCGTCCAGACCCAAGCTCTCCTTCAGACCCGGCATCGCCATGCCGACGACAACTGCCTGCTCGCCGTCGCTGATGACCTTGCCATTGCGCACCTTAATGTTGGTCGCCTTGTTGGTGTCCATCAGCAGACCGGATACCATCGCATACGGCTGATGAATCGTGGTCTTTTCGCCGTTAATCGTCACGGTCTTTGCCGTGTTGTTCTTGTAATCAAACGTAATTTTCAGATGACCCTTTGCGCCCGCCAGCTCATCAGCAGAAACCTTCTTGCCATCCAGATAGTAGTGGACGGAAACCTCCACCGGCAGTTCCTCGTTGCTCGTGCCCTGATAGTAAATATCGTTGCCGCCCGCGTTCCACGTGATGCTGCCGTCGTCATTTGTTGTATAGTCCTCGTCACCCTCTACATTCTCAATGTTTTTGAGCGTCGTCTTATCCGTCAGCTGGTCGTCCTTGTCGCTGTTTTTCAGCCAAGAGCTGACAACCGTCTTTTCCGTCTTGCCGTTGGCGTCGCCGATGACGTAAACCGTCGATTCCTTGTCCGCCACACTGTCGCTTCCGCTCGTGCCCAGCGTGCTCTCCGCCGCAGCCTTTACCGCGGCAACATCCGTCGCCTCTTTCTTGCTCTCCGGATCATCGGCCGCCACTGCCGTCGCACAAACCGAGCCGGCCGTCACACTCATCGCCAGCAGCGCCGCTGTCATTCGTTCTTTCATGCTTCTCTCCGTCCTTTCACGAAAGCATCGTCTTATGCTCCTGCGGCACTTCGCGCAGGCCGCCGGTTGTCTTACAAATCAGTCGGTCCAGCAGCATCAGCATACTCGGCAGGAACAGCAGGACAATCACCATACTGATGATTGCGCCGCGTGCCAGCAGCAGGCAGAGCGCACCGACAAGGTCTACACTGGAATACGCTCCCACACCGATCGTCGCGGCAAACAGGCACAGAGCGCTCGTAATAACCGAGTGAATGGAGGTCTCAAGCGCAATCGAAACTGCATCCTTTTTGCTCTTGCCGCCCGATCGCTCGAGCTTATACCGCGTCGTCATCAAAATCGCATAGTCGACGGTTGCGCCGAGCTGTATCGTTCCGATCGTGACCGAGGCAATAAACGGCAGCGTCGTATTGGTATAGAACGACATACCCATATTGAGGTAAATAGCAAGCTCAATGATTGCTACCAGAATAACCGGGAGCGAACCGGACTTGAGCGCCAGTAAAATCAAAATAAAGATTGCGATAATGGAAAACGCATTGACGACCTTAAAGTCATGGTCGGTGATCTTAATCAAATCCTTTGTGCAGGCCGCCTCACCGATGACCATGCCGTTCGGATCGTAGGATTTCAGTACGCTGTCCAGCTTTTCACACAGCGCGTTGACCTCATCCGTCGCCACCTGATATTCTGACGAGACAACCAGCAGCTTCCACCGGTCAGTTTCCAGCATATCCTTGACATCCGTCGGAATGAAATCCTCCGGAATCGTCGCGCCGATGACAGAGTCCAGTCCTATGGCGAACGAGACGCCGTCCAGATTCTTCATCTCCTTGAGCATATTGCGCGTGTCCTTGCGCGACAGGCTGGAATCCACCAGCACCATGGAAACCGAATTCATGCCATATTCTTTGTCAAGCTTTTGGTTTGCCTGTACGCTGTTCAGATTCTCCGGCAAGCCGTTATCCAGCTTATAGTAGACATTGATGCCCTGATAGCCGATCGCCGCCGGAATCCACAGCAGCAACATAATCACCGCCAAGCTCTTGTAATGCTTAACGACAAAGCCCGACATCCGCTTTGCCGGAACGCGCAGCGGACGATGGGAGGTTTTCTCAATCAGTCCGTCAAACGTCAGCAGCAGCGCTGGCAGCACCGTAACACAGCTGATAACGCCTAAAACGACGCCCTTCGCCATGACAACGCCAAGGTCCAAGCCCAGTGTAAACGTCATAAAGCACAGAGCGATAAATCCGGCTACCGTCGTCAGCGACGACGCCGTGACCGACGTAATCGTCGCGGCAATCGCATGCGCCATCGCATTCGGCTTGTCGTCCGGATGAATCTTCTTCTGTTCGCGGTAGCTGCTGTACAGGAAGATAGAGTAGTCCGTCGTCACGCCCAGCTGCAATACCGCAACCAGAGCCATCGTGATAAACGAAATCTGTCCCTGAATAATATTGCTTCCCAAATTATACAGAATCGCCAGACCGATGTCCGCCAAGAACAGGAACGGAACTACAAATGAATCCAGGCAGATCATCATGACGATACACGTCAATATCGCTGCAATGATGACATACAGCGGCATTTCCTTTTCAATCAGGTCACGCGTGTCCGCGACAATCGCCGACATACTGGACAGGAAGCACTGCTCCCCCGCCAGCTTGCGGACTTCCCCCACGGCGTCCAGCGTTTCATCTGCCGACGTCGTGCTGTCAAAGAACAGGAACAAAATCTGTCCGTCTCCCTTGTTGGAGTAGAAGATGTCCTGCACCTCATCCGGCAGCGCCGCCGCCGGAATGTCCACATCTGACAGACCAAGCACATCGGCAACGTGATCGACCTTCTCAATCTTGTTCTTGAGCGCGGTCACCTGTTTGTCTTCCATGTCATCACAGACAAAGATCGCATACGCGCCCTTACCGAATTCCTCCTGCAAGATATCCTGACCCTTCATCGTGTCGATATTTCCCGGCAGATAGCTGAAAATATCATAATTGATGTGGGTCGCCACGATACCGAATACAGAGGGAATCACCAGCAAAGCCGCGATAATCAGGATCAAAATCCGGTGTTTGACCACGGTTTTTCCAAATCGCAACATCTGTTTCACCTCTCGAAATGACCATGAGTCATTTTTACTGCAACACAGTATATACCAATCAAATACGCAAGTCAATACATGTCGCGCTAAGAAATGACGATTGGTCAGTTTTTCGTGAAGCCGCTGTTTCTGCTTCTTGTCCGCCGCACACTTTTTGTGAATCTTTGCAGTTTGACTTCTCAGAATAACCTCGCTATGATAATAGTAATAGCCTCCTCCGCGGCCTATGCCGCCGGACGCTATCTTTATCATAGCAGAACACGCCGCACAGTTCAGCCCCAAAAGGATGTATTTACAATGGGAAAAATTGATGAGAAAAAACAGCATAAGGAAGAGCGTCTGCTGGAGACGGCATTTTCTCTGTTTACCTCGAAGGGTATGTCCAAAACCTCTGTGGCGGACATTGCCGCCTCGGCAGGTATTGCAAAGGGTACATTTTATCTGTACTTCCGCGATAAGTACGAGCTGGGCAATAAGCTGATTGCCCATAAATCCGCCAGCTTGTTTCGCCATGCCATTGCGGCAATGAAGCAATCCGATGCAGAGACGGTAGAGGATCAGATGATTGTCATTATTGATGATCTGCTGGATCAGTTGCAGGCCAACCCCATTCTTCTGCGGTTTATCAACAAAAACCTCAGCTGGGGCATTTTCCAGAACGCCTTGCATCAGACGGACGCCGTGGCGGACATCAGCTATAAGGACTATTTCGATCAGATGATTCACTCGCAAAAGGATACGGTGTGGATCGAGCCGATGCTCATGCTGTATACGATTGTCGAGCTGGTCGGCAGCAGCTGCTACAGTGTTATTTTGGAACAGAATCCCGTTGGGTTGGAACAGTATAAGCCGTTTTTGTACGATTCAGTGCGCGCGATTATCCGCACGCATCAGCGCAAGAAGTCCTAAGATGAATATATATATAGTGAAAACAGTCCCCTTTGCAGAACACACATGCATCTGCAAAGGGGACATATTTATGTAATGGAATAAAAGTCAAGTCGCACTGCTCAGGCGATATCTCAACCAGTTGCTGGGTGAGAATACGTTTATTTATTTTTCTGCCGAGATATTCTTCTTACTCGACCATGCAGAATAATAGGTTTCATTATCTACTAGCTTATAACAACGAACCTTTATCCATCGGCAGTTTTCATCTTTTGGTATCGAAAACGTTGTGACATTATTTTGCGCAATTGTTGTCGTAGACGGCAGCGAAAATTCCTTATCTTTTGCATACCGCACTTGATATCCATCTGCCTCTGTATTCTTCTCCCAAGAAATTTCCACTTCTGCGTTCTGATGACGGACGATGTTTACCTTCGGACACTCCAAGCGATAAAGCGTGACAATATTGCTACCCACATACGTTTTATCCGGAAGCTGATAAATCATACGATAGGAATAGAGTCCTTGTCCTTCCACCAGCGAATCATACCACATACCATCCGCATTCATTGCATGATCTTCTTCCTCTAAATGATATGCTTCATTCACTACGACATATTCGTTTTCATCCATCGAACGACAAAGCCAAGCCGCTGTTACCGTTTCCTGTAACCCATTCACATGAACTCGAACATCCTTCGCACAATTCTTTGCTGATTGCACCGTACAAAATTTCTCATCTGTAGCAACTGGTTCTGACCATTTCGTCTCCAACCTACTAGTCTCCTGCTTATTTTCCGAGCCAAGTGCTCTTTCTTCATCCTGTGTTCCACATCCCGGAACAAGTGCCAGCATAATAAGTAATGGAATCAGAACATTCCTTTGGTTTTTACGGTATCTTTTATTCATAAGACCCTCCTTTTCTCTATTTATATTGGAACTTATGGGTATACGATCCCGTGTTGGCAGACAATTCTCGACCCAGAATGCTAATAAACGGGCACTTCAATGTAACTCTAGTATAACAATAGTGATCGCTTCTCTTACTTACCATCCGTACTCCCGGCTCTTCAATCCATGCATCTCCCGCAATCGCATTTACCGGTTTAAATATCCACTTTCTCTTATTAGATGTCATGTCAAAACTTTTAACTACATCCCGCGCATCAACATCGAATGTCCATGTATGTTCCAGCGTTCCACTTACAACACCATTGCTATTTACGCTCAGGGACGCCTTTACATTTTTGTGCGTTCCATTGCTCTTCAGATTTGTCGCTTCCAAAACATCGTGTGTACTATCATTATCATCATTTGTATTCAAAATTACCGACATATTTTTGCATGCATATTCTTCCTTGGGGGCAAAAGTCGCTATGCAAATAGAATCAAATACCCTTTTGGATCCGCTCTTTGCCACTTTATAAAAATACAAAGTATATCCCATACTTCCGATTTTATTTTTCCTATTATCACGCACGGTAAAGCTCTTTTGGCGATGTGCCGCCGTCAGCATTTACCTCCAATACGCTCTCTATCCCATCTCGAATCTCTTGCTCTGAATCAATTCTCTCAGAGGGTTTTTCATCCTTTTCCTGTGAATCATTGTCTTCTTCTGCAACAATATCATATACATCATTGAAGTAATATTCTCCTTCTTCACACATAATAGCTGTCGCAGTTTTAGCATTCCTCTCTATCTCATCGCTTCCAATTTCCGGTACAATTCCACACAAGTCCTCAATCTCGGCATCAGAAATATCTCCTGTGATATATATCATCTTTGATGATTCTGCAACATCTTGAACGTCTTCCCCTAACTTTTCAACCTGACTTTTATCCATCACTACAATATCAGAATCATCCAAATCCTGTGGGATCTCTTCATTCATAATTATATCATAGTTCTGAAGAGGACTGCTTTCATTTTCCTTTCTAACATCATCTCCCGTATTTACTACAGCCTCAATGTCCGATACAGCTACACTAGTGTTCGGATTCTCATTTTCTCTTCCCATAGAATTTACATCTACTGCCATACCTGCATTTTGCACAGTTACGACTCCAACCAATGTTATCGCTATCATTTTTTTCAAATTCATATTTCTGTCCTCCAGTCATCGTTAATTATATAGAAAATATCAGCCAAGCAGCCAAAGTATAATACTGTCATATTGCAATTCAGCTACTTGCTTTTTCCATTTGTTTGCAGTATAATCTATTGTGTAACACTAGAGTCAATCTTTTTTACAGATCATACGATTTTTTCTCATTCTATATTCATCATTCATGACAAACATATAGGAAGTAACTATGAAACATTTATTTAAAATCAATGATTTTGCAAAAGTCCACAAGACAACTCGTGATACTCTATTATGGTATGATAAAATTAACCTTTTCAAACCCTATATTGTAAAAGATAATGGCTATCGATACTATTCTCTTGACCAAAGTCATCTACTCCAAACCATTCTCATATGCAGGCAGCTAGATTTTACCATCGAGGAAATTCGAAAATTGGTTGAAAATCGTTTCCCTGAAACACTTGAAATAATCAATAGTAAACTCACAGAAATAAATAATTCTATCCTAAAATTACGAACTCAGTACAGTCATCTGCAAACTATGCTATATCTGGCAAACTCGTCTAAAAACACGAATAACGTTGAAATTGTAGAATTGCCTGAAATTATCGGCACAATGTCTCCATACGGTCACACAATCTCTGACCGTCCACTGACTCCTGATTTTCCAGACAAGATTGAGAGCATACCCTATTCTCAAAACGCTATCCGCGGTCGCCGTATTTCCATTAAACATCTTTTGCAACAATCCACTTGTCATCATTGGGATATATTTTATATTTACCCTTTTCAAGGCTCTGTTCCGACTCAAAGCACTATCATATTTCCAAAAGGGAAATACATCCAAACCATTTACTCCGGCCCACCGAACGGACTCTTTTCATGCTATCAACAGCTTGTAGACTATGCTCTGATGAACACCTTGTCCCTCTCAGAATATGCTTATGAACTGCACATTCGACCATTTGCCTATCCCAACTTTAGCAATGATTCAAGTATTACTTTACTCAGGTTTCATGTAGTAACATAATTTCCACATGAAACCCTTATTTCGCAAAGTATAAAGCGGACAGCATCAACCGATGCTGTCCGCTGATTATTTGCTTTTGGTTTACCAGTAACAGATAACCGGCATACCCTGCTCGACTAAGCCGTACAGAGCCTTTGCCTTTTCAAACGGCATGTTAACACAGCCATGCGAGCCGTTGGACAGATACAAGCTGCCGCCGAACGCGCCGCGCCATGTTGCGTCATGGAAGCCGATGTTTCCGTTAAACGGCATCCAGTAGTAAGTAAAGACGTCGTAATCCGCGCCAACCATGCGGTGGTTCGTCGTCTTGTACGTCAGGCTGTAGATACCGCCCGGCGTGTTGTGTCCGGTGTTCGGGTTGCCGGAGACAAAGACACTGGACAGCAGAACCTCACCGTTCTTGATGAAGTACAGCGTCTGTGCGCCCAGATTGACTTCGACATAGGTCTTGCCGTAATCGCGCTTGCCGTGCGATGCGGCCTCCTGAAGCCAAACGGCGTGGATGGTCTTGGACTTAAACTTGTTCAGCGCCTTGACCAGCTTTTCCTTCGTGCCGTTCTGGTTCATCCACCAGCCATAGTCGCCGTTTTCAATCGTAATCGTCGAACCGCCATAGGTCTTGAACTTGTGCGGCTTATAAATCGTATTGTACTTGGACGCCAGCTTGGATATATAGTCCGAAATCTTTTCGTCGTCCAGCGATACCGTGACATTCTTCATGTCAACCTTCAGCCAGTCGTGAATCAGATCGCCATCAACAATCTCACGCTTTTTCTTGCTGAACTTGATCTTCACGCGGGTGTTGATGTACTGGTTCATCTTGTCTACGACTTCTGCCAGCTTCTCGTTGTCCGAGCGAACCTTCGGCTCGCGGTAGCAGCCGTCCTTGTCCAGATCAACCGTCGTCTCCATCTGTGCAACCGCCTCACGTACCGTGCGCTTGGTCTTTTTGACACGCAGCTGATTGCCCTCTACCTCCGGAACAACTGTGTATTCCTGACCGCTTTCGTAATCCGAAACACGGGCATTCTCCGGCTTGACAATATCGTCACCCTTAACGGCATTCAGCTCATCCACCTGTGCCTTCAGCTTATCCTTACTGAATTCGACATTCGTTGCCATATCAATGTTCGTCGGGGCAAACAGATTGACAAACCACAGCGTGCTGTTGCGCTCTGCCATCGCCTTGTCCAGCGAATCATCAAAGATCATTTTCAGATCAATGCTGTCACCGGAAATGGTTTCGGTCTTGTCGTTGCGCTCCTTGAGCGTCAGTTCATAATTTGCGACGTCTTCCTTGAGCAGCTCCTTGGTCTCTTCTACCGTCTTGCCGCCGCACTCAAAGCCATTGACTGTCGTGCGCGGAAGGAATCGCTGCGAGTAATAAAACATACCCGCCAGATACGCAATTACAATAACAGCTACTACCGCTACGGCAACCAGTATCTTTACCTTCTTTGATTTTAACGTTTCCGTATTCACTTTCTGCTCCTGTTCCTGCGCGAACCGGGGAAGTTGTTCGTGCGTATTTTCCTCTCAATCGAAACAGACGCTCCATGATTGACAAGCATACCTGACCCGCAGCGGGGGAACTGCGGCTGTATTTTTGTCAAAGCACCGAGTTTCTGTCGATTTTCTTTTCTATTATATCCATTTTGACACACGGAATCAAGCATCCGCATTAAGAAAGCATGGTTTTTGTAAAATTTTTTGAAATAGGAGATAGCTGTCCCTTTCCAGCCATTATTTTCTTGTTTTTCCTGTCTTAATGGTCGACCACGCCGACGCATTTCGCATGCCGTCCGCCATAGTTTTATAGGTTCGCACGCGGACATAATACGTTTTCTGTCGTTTCAGTCCTTTGATGGTTTGGTACATCCGACCATGCACCGTAATCGTGCGGCGGGATGCCTTGGAAAACGACGCCGAGCGGCTGTACTGTATCTGATATCCGCTGGTCTGCTCTGCCTGCTTTTTCCATGTTATTTTGAGACCGCGCGACTTTCCCTGAACCGCCGTAATCCGCGTCGCCTTTGGACGGATGCGGAAGGATGTCTTCATCTGTCCCGTGTACTTTTCGCCGCAGAAGGTAATACAAACCGTGTAATTTCCCACCCGTTTCCGCTTTTCCGGATACAAAACCGTATATTCCGATGCCGGAATGCGATCTCCCCGACGGTCGGTAATCGTAAGTGCCGGCGTTCGCTGTGCGCCGCTATAGGTATACAGCGCATGCGACAGTGTAACTGTTTTGGGATACGCAATCACTTCCCGCTTCGCTTCTTGCCCGCACACCGTGCACCGCTCAATATGTACGCCGTCCCGATTCGGCTGTGCCGCGGTCAGCTCAGTCACACAATCGTGTCCTCTTGCCGGAATACGCTCGGACGGTTTCAGCACGGTATTGCAAACGGAGCAGATCGTCTCTCCGGTTTCGCCGCCCGCCGTGCAGGTTGCCGGCCGGGCGTCCTTTATTTCTGACGTGTGTCCTGTCGCCGGAATCACCGACGGCCCTTGCAGTGTTTCTCCGCAAACCGAGCAAATGGTACTCGAACTGCGTCCGTCCTCCGTACAGGTCGCCGGAACTTCCACGATGATCTTCTCCGTATGTCCATTTGCCGCAATCGCTTCGGTATACGATGCGCCGCACCGCGAGCAACTGTAGGTTCTCTCGCCCGTTTCCGTGCACGTTGGCTGCTTTGTCACCTGTGCTGTATAGTGGTGCTCGGTGCATGGCGCTTCGCCGAGCGAAGAAAATTTCCGATTATATCGCTCGGCATACTGCTGCGCGGTTGAGGGAGCATATCCGACGATCTCCGCCGTGTCACTAATCGTTCCCTCCGCGTCATAAATCGAGCAGGTCGCATGGTGAATCGTAATGCGCTCCAAGCTGGTGCAATTGTAAAACGCCGCCGCCTGAATTGTCGCCGTCTGTGCCGGAAGCGAAACTTCTTTCAATGCGGTACAGCTGTGGAAGGCATATACCCCAATGCTCGTGACGCTTTCTGGAATTGTCACATGGGTTATCGTGCTATTTTTCTCAAACGCCTGCTTGCCAATTGCGACCACCGGCTTGTCCTCTATCTCCTCCGGAATTGTCACCTCGGTGTCCGCGCCGGAATAACCGGTAATCGTCACGCCGTCCTCCGCCGTTTCATACGAAAACTCCCCAAAATCCGCCGCATAGCTGCCAAACGGCAGGCAAAACAGAACCAATACCATCGACAAAATGAGCGGCATCCACCAACGATGCAGCATAAAACTCCTCCTTTATCCCCAAATCATATCCCAAAATGTTACATATTGTACTGATCAGAGTGTACCATTTTTTGTCGATTGTTGCAAGGTGTTTCCGCAATAATATCAAAGGAATCCTCCTGCTGCGTATCGTCTTGCTTCTTTACATATTGTTTCCATACCGTTATACTTTGTAATATAATCATCCTCGCGAAAAAAACAACGGCTATTATGAAATCATTTTCAGGAGGACTTATCATATGTCAGACACACAAAACACGTCGTTTTCTCTATCGACTGTCATTCATTCTGCCATCCAAATCCCCGGCGTCAAAGTAAATCGCGATGCTTTTTTACGCGAAATATTCAAAAACGTTTCATCTGATCGCCTGCAACAAATCGTGCAGGAAGGTCCGATTCATGCAGGCTGTTCCCATGCTGAATTAAAGAAAAAGGCACAGCGTTTGATTAAAGAACGCACTTTGTTCTCCAGCGGCGCTTCTTTCGTTTCCGGTCTCCCCGGCGGTTTCGCCATGGCTGCCGCTATCCCGGCCGATGTGCTTCAATTCTATGGTGTCGCCCTACGTCTGGCGCAAGAATTAGCATACTTATACGGAGAACAGGATCTTTGGAGTGGCGATATACTCGATGAAGAAAAAATCACCAATCAATTGATTCTGTACTGCGGTGTCATGCTCGGTGCAACCGGTGCCGCTCAAACCGTCCGTATACTCTCATCTTCTCTCGCCAAGCAGGCGTTAAAAAAGATTCCTCAGCAAGCTCTCACCAAAACGATTTATTATCCTATCATCAAGTCCATTGCCAAAGCCTTTGGTGCAAAAATGACCAAGGAAATTTTTGCAAAGGGCGTATCGAAGGCTGTTCCGCTTATCGGCGGTGTCGTGTCCGGCGGTATTACATTCGCAACCATGCGCCCAATGGGACAGCGCTTAGCTGACACACTGGACAAAGCACAATTCTCTTATTCCGAAACAGATTTTCAGCAGGACTGGCAGGAGGTCAATACCGTTGCCGAGGCAGAACTTGCAGAAGAAGCAGCGCAATCCGATTCTTCTGCACCGCACGAAACGCCCATCTCTGCTAACTCAGCGACATCTCCACTGGATAAAATCCAGCAAGCAATGCAAATGCTTCAAGATGGAATTATTACAGAGGAGGAATTCTCTAAAATCAAAGAGAAACTCATCGCCGAAATGTAACGTTGATACACAAAACCAGCCGCCGACGCCGGTCCTTCGACCCGCATCGGCGGCTGTTCCACTACTACTTCTTAAATAATATACGAGATTACAGACCCTGTACGTCCTCCGCCTGTCCGCTCTTCTGCGACAGCATCAGCGCATCCGCAACGGCACACGCGGCATAGCCGTCCTGTGTGCCCGGTCCCGGCTGGCTTTCCAGTCCGCGCAGGTAGTTGATCCAGTGCTGAATCTCCGCCTGATACGCACCCGGGAAGCGTTCGGACCAATCGTCCATAATCTTCACCGCGCACTGCAAGCGGGAGCGGACAATCGGCGCCGCGGGGTCTGGCAGACGAATCGTGCCCTTTTCGCACACGATTTCGCACTGAATTTCGTAGCCATAATAGCTGTTTGCCGACGATTCCACGTCAATGAGCACGCCGCTCTCCGACCACATTAGCACGAGCTGCGGGTCATGCAGCCCTTCCTCTGCAAAGCAGGTCGAGCGGGAGAAATGTACCTGTCCGCGCACAATCTCTTCGTCCAGCAGCCAACGGAACACGTCGATCTCATGAATGACAATGTTCGTGATATGCATCGGATCGCGGAATCCCTTGGCGATGCGCGGCGTGCGGCTGATGCAGTGCGCCATAATCGGCTTGCCCAGCGCGCCGGACTTCAAAATTTCCTTGATCTTTTTATAATCGGCGTCAAAGCGGCGCATAAAGCCCACCTGCACCAGATTTTCACCCGCCTTCTGCTCGGCTTCCACCACGGCCTTGCAGTCTTCGATTGTCGTCGCCAGCGGCTTTTCACAGAATACCGGCTTGTGCGCCGCAATGCACTTCTGCGTCAGATCGGCATGGACGCCGTCCCACGCCGTAATCATCACCGCATCCACCTCCGGCGAGGCAATCAGCGCTTCCGCCGACTCCATCACCTTGGCGCCGTACTTTTCTGCCAGCTCGGCACAGCGCTCCTGATTCAAATCATACAGCGCCGCAATGCGCACGCCCTCAATCACGCTTGCCATTCGCTTCAAATGATCCTGTCCGATAAATCCGCCTGCACCGATTACGCCAACCGCAATAACATCCTTTTTCATTCCAAAACCTCCCTCAACGCACAGTTTCGTTCTCTTTTTGTATCACCAGTATAAAAAAGCGGCGCACAAAATAACGGCAAAAATCTCGCAAAAAACAACGCATTTCACGCATCCCTTGCATTTCCTCCATGGCTCTCTTTCTTCTGCTGTGGTACAATAGATGCAGAGACAACACGTTGGAAAGGAGCGGAAGCGAATGGAGCTGCCCTATGAAAAAGGCGTTGCGCGGCACTCGGAACTCTACGATGCCACGCCGTCCTCCCGCGCGCGGGAGCTGCTGCACTATTTACAGCGAACAGGTCACTTCTATTGCGATACACATTATATTGTCGAGCGAGAACACTTGGAGAGCTATCTGCTCTTCTACGTCATTTCCGGCACAATGGAGGTGACCAGTGAGGGCGAAACCGTCCAAATCGGACCGGAGGAGTGCGGGTTTTTCAGCTGCTACACCCCGCATTGCTATCGCGCGGTCGAGCCGCTGGAATACATCTGGGTGCATTTTGACGGAGCGAACACCGGCGATTTCTGCCGCGCCATTCGGCGGGAGCACGGCGCGGTCATCCGCACGAACCATCCGCAGCGCATTGCCTCACAGATCCGGCAGATTTTGCAGCAGATGCGTGAAATCGGCCAGCTGGACGAGGTCACGACCTCCCGCCGGCTGAATGATCTGATGTGCAGTCTGCTCTATGTCAACAGCCCGCACGAGGTGGACGATCCGCAGATTGCCGCCATGCAGCGCTATCTGCTGGAGCATCTGGCGGACGATTTATCCGCCGCCGGTCTGGCGCGGGAATTTCATCTGAGCGAATCCCAGCTCAACCGACAGTTTAAAGCGCACACCGGACAGGCGCCGCACGAGTATTTGATGAATCTGCGTGTCAACCGCGCCAAAACACTGCTCAAGGAAACCCGTCTTTCGGTCTCGGAAATCGCCGCTGAGGTCGGCTATTCCTACGATTCCAGCTTTGCCGCCGCCTTTCACAGCCGCGTCGGCATGTCCCCGCGGCAATTTCGCAAAATGCCGATCTGACAGAACGGCAGAGATGCCATACTTTGTGCGTGATTTTCTCTGGTTTTTCCCTCTCCTGTTTTCTACAATAAGAGCACAAACAAACGGAACCACTGATATGGGAGGAGATGTCGTATGAAATTACTTTCGTATGGTATGGTCGGCGGCGGCCCGGGCGCGTTTATCGGTGCTGCTCATCGCCGCGGCGCACAGATGGATGGACTCGCACAGCTCTGTTCGGGTTGTTTTTCCCGTCACGCAGACAAAAATCAGCAGGCAGGCGACGAGCTGCGCATTCCGGCAGATCGTCTATACACCAACTATGAACAGATGGCAGAGGCGGAGAGCCAGCGTCCGGACGGCATTGATTTCGTCATCATTGTCACGCCAAACAAGACACATTTTCCGATTGCCAAGTGCTTTTTGGAGCACGGCATTCATGTCTCCTGCGACAAGCCGGTCGCGATGTCGGTGGAAGAAGCAGCGGAGCTGCGCCGCATCGCCAAGGAACGCGGTCTGCACTTCGGCGTCAGCTATACCTATGTGAACTATCCGCTCGTACACCAGATGCGCACCATGATTGACAAGGGAGAAATCGGCAACATTCTCACCGTTATGGTTGAGTTCCCGCAGGATTGGGTCATCAACGGTCTGGACGCCGGAGACGATGTGCGCCATGCATGGCGCTTTGATCCGGAGCAGGCCGGAGACGCCGCCTGCACCGCCGACATCGGCACGCATCTGACCTGTCTGCTTCACGCCGCAACCGGCCTAAACATTCAGCAGGTGCTGGCGAATCTCTGCCGCATTCCGGCGGACATGCCGCTGGACACCAACACGCAGGTTCTTCTGCGCCTGAGCGGCGGCATTCCGGGTATGCTGTGGGCGTCGCAGGTTGCCATCGGCCACGAATGCACGGTATCCATCCGCGTCTACGGCGACAAGGGCTCACTGGAATGGAATCACGACAATCCGACCCGCCTGAAGTTCAACCGTGCCAACAGCCCGGAGGTCTATCTGACCAACGGACGCAGCTTTTTGGAGCCGAACGCACTGGATATGTCCCGCATCGCCGCCGGACATCCGGAGGGCATTTTTGAAGCCTTCGGCAACTACTATCGTGCCTTCTGCCGCGAGGTGCTGCGCATTCAGGGCGAGACACTGGAGCCATCCCTGCCGCACCCGACGATTGACGACGGCATCGCCAGCATGTGCTTTGTCAATGCCTGTGTGGAAAGCAACCGCAGGGGCAACGTCTGGGTTGACGTCGAAAAGCAATAATCTCTACAGCAGAAAAAATCCGAGGCCTGCGGCAGCTGCCGCAGGCCTCGTTCGTACTACACGAAGCGATCGAATCTTGTCGATCAGAAGGTAATGTCTGTGCCGTAATAGCAGCAGGTCAGAACCTTTTTCATGCTCTCAAATTCCGTTTCGCGCGGGTTAAACAGCGTGCATGGATCACCGCAGGCGGCCTCCGCCAGCTTATCCACAGTGTCCAAAAACAGCCCCTCGTCCACACCAGCGTCCTTATAGGACAGCGGAATGTCCAGCGCCGTGTTCAGGTCCTTAATGCCCTGTACCAGCGCATTGATGAGCTGCTTGTTCGTTGCGCCGGAGAAGCCGAGCGCCTTGGCGATGTCCGCCACGCGTTCCGGCACGGCGACGCTGTTGTATTCCACCACATACGGCAGCATGATCGCATTGCAGCGTCCGTGCGTAACGCCGTAGGTCACACCGACCTTATGCGCCAGCGAATGCACAATACCGAGCAGGGCGTTGGAGAACGACATACCTGCCAGATCCTGTCCCACATGCACCTGGCGCTTGGCCTCCGCACTGCCGTGGTAGGAATCCACCAGACTTTCAAACACCATCTGTGCGCTCTTAATCGCCAAACAGTCGGTCAGATCGGTGTGCGCCGTCGCCACATACGCCTCAATCGAATGCGTCAGCGAGTCTATACCGGAGTCCGCCGTGAGCACCGGCGGCATGGACTGCGGAATTTCCGTATCCACAATCGCGATATCCGGCGTGATTTCAAAGTCAGCAATCGGGTACTTGATGCCGCTCTCGTCCTCCGTGATGACCGAGAACGAGGTGACCTCCGTGCCCGTGCCGGACGTCGTGCCGACTGCCACAAAAATTGCCTTTTTCCGCAGCTTCGGCAGGCTGTACGGCGGCTTTACATCGTCAAATTTCAGCTCCGGATTCTCATAGAAAATCCACATCGCCTTCGCCGCGTCCACCGGAGAGCCGCCGCCGAGGGCGACAATCACATCCGGCTGATACTCCCGCATGACCTGTGCGCCGCGGTATACCGTGGAAATGCGCGGGTTGCTGTCGACTTTGTCAAACACCTGCACCTCCATGCCGTCTTCTTCCAGAATTTCGGTCAGCTTTTCCAGACTGCCGTTGTCACGCATAAACTGCGTGCCGGTGACGATGATCGCCTTCTTGTGTCCCTGCCCCTTCAGAACCTTCAGCTCCTCCATGGCGTTTGGGCCATAGTAAACGTCTCTCGGTATGGTAAATCGTGCCATTGGAATCTCCTCCTTATCCTACGGATACTCTTGTTGTATTTCTCTTTTCCTTTTATCCGAACGAACTGCTCCGTGCGGACATATTCCGCAGGAGCCGACGTGCCAAGTAGTTGGAGGCGTGAAATCACAGCATGATTTTCTATTTCACGGTTTGTACGCCGGCTCCCACGGATCTGCCCTATCTTTGAGTAAAAACGGTTTGGCAAATGAAATTAGTACAGATGCGGCTTATCCCACAGGTTCAGCTTGGTTCCAATGCCCTTCTTGAGTGCATTGTGGTACACCGTCTCGCCCCATGCAACGTCCTCTACCGGCATGCCGCCGATGGAGTACAGAATGATCTGGTCATCCGACGTGCGGCCCGGCACCTTGCCGTTAGCAATCGCGCCGATGTTGACCACCTTGTCCCAGTCCAGCTTGCCGTCGTGGGCGAGGTCAGTGAACTTATCGCCCAGCAGGAACATCTTGTCGAAGGTCGGGTACGGATACTCGTCCGCCCACGCCTCATACAGCTTTTTGTTGTCCACAACCAGCAGCGTATCTGGATCGGTCACCAGCTCATCCGGGAAATCGACGGCGCCGACGGATGTCACCAGACAGCCCGGCTTGATCCACTCGCGCTCGATAAACGGGTAGTTCGTATGTCCTCCAGTCGGGGTGGACACCGCTACCGTGATAATGTCCGCATCCTTGCAGCATTCCTCAATGGAATCGCAGATGATATAGTTCTTGATATTCGGACAGGTTTCCTTGATATGCTCGATAAATCGGTCAATCGAAGCGCGTCCGCGTCCCTTGATCTTAATGGTATCCACCGACGGACGCAGGGCGGCAAACGTCTCAACCTGTGTCGCCTGAATGGCGCCCGGGCCAATCGCCGCAATAATCTTGGAATCCTCCTTGGACAGCAGCTTGACGCCGACGCCCGGAATCGCCGCGGTGCGGTACGAGCTGAGCAGGTTCGCCGACATATACGCAACCGGCGCACCGGTTTCCTTGTCGTTCAGCGTTACCATCAGGATGGAGCGCGGCAGCCCCTTTTCGCGGTTGTCCACGTTGGAGCCATACCACTTCACACCCGCCATATCAAACTTGCCGCCGATGTACGCCGGCATCGCCATGAAGCGGCGGTCCGGACCGTTGTGCGGCATGTTTTTGAATGCCGGATGTTCCGGAAACAGAATCTGGCATCCATGCGAGTTGCCGTTTTCACCGCCCATGCGGTAATCGCCGTCATCCAGTGCCTTGACTACGTCTACCATACAGTCGGTACACGCCAATACATCGCCAACACCGGCTTCAATCATATCTTTTTCACTCAAATACAGAAAGTCAACCTTTGGGTAAGCCATATTCATACTCCTTTTCTCCAAGCATTCGTGCGTACTACAACTTCTCTTCCACTTTGGGGGCTATTACAAAATACAAAATTCAGTAGCTTCTATTGAACAATTTACTTATCTGTTCTCAGAGTAAATCTTACAATCTTTAGCTCCCTTGTGTAAAGGGAGCTGTCAGTTGTTTCCAACAACTGACTGAGGGATTGTACGCCTATGTAAAGATTTATGCTAACCGTCAGCCGACAACCCCTCTGTCACGGCTGCGCCGTGACATCTCCCCTTGCACAGGGGCGATTTTGGTGTATACCGTTACCTCTCTATATTCAGTGAACGCTATCTATAATTGAAAGATTTAATCTCTTCAGTCTCATACATTCTATTTTTCTTTCTATTATCCGAACCAATCCTGCATTTTACAACGCGCCCTTTTTTCATTTCTACTTCCATTGATCCATTCTCTGCTTCTTCTGTCCACCGCCCCAAAGAGAAAGACCGCAGCGAATACTCGCTGCGGCCTCACTGCCTTAGAACATGATGAATTAAGAGAAAGAGTGGGGGGATCGTATTGATCGGGTTAGCCCTTCGCCTTAAAGCGGTCGTAGGTCAGGGCGCTGATGTCAATCGTGTGCGCCTCGCCCTCCAGAATCAGCTCGCTCAGTGCAATGGATACCGCCGGTGCAATGCCGAAACCGTGACCGCTGAAGCCGAAGCCGACGGTCAATCCCGGAACCTCCGGAATGTTATCGATAATCGGCAGAACATCAATACACTGATCATAATGACCCGACCAACTGCGGACAATCTTGACGTCCTTGAGCACCGGGAAATACTTGATGATACCGCGGGCAATGGACGGGGTCGTCAGACTGTTGGTCACAAACTTATCGTTGTTAGAGGTAAACGCCTGCAAGCCGCTGTTGCCGCCGAGGACGAACGAGCCGTGCTCGGACTGATGTCCGTAGAACTCACCGCCGGCGACGCCAAGCATGATGTCAAACATCTTCGGCACAGCCTCCGTGACAATAACCTCGTTGAACTGACGCTCGACTGGGGCATCAATGCCAACCGTGTTGGCGATGCGGCGAGAGCCGTATCCGGCGCACAGCAGGATATTTTCCGCCTCATACACGCCGTCATCCGTGATAACGCGGCGGGCGCGTCCGCGCACCTTTTGCAGCTCCAGCACCGTGACGCCGGTGACAAACGTCACGCCCAGCGACAGCGCCTTGCGGTAAAAGCCCAACGTGGTCTTGAGCGGGTTGGCGTGTCCGTCCGTCGGGCACCAGCTGGCCGCGATGACCTCCTCGGACATATACGGGCACAGCTCGCGCGCCTCGTCGCCGCTGATCATCTTGACGTCCAGACCGACCTTTGTGCTCTTCGCCGTGTGGTTCTCCAGCACCTTGATGTCCTTTTCGGTCAGACCCAAGCGGAGATTTCCGCCCTGATGGTATTCCACATCCACACCCAACTCTTCGCTCAGCGTCGGCCAGATATTCGCAACGGCATACATTGCCAGCTGTAATTCCTTCGGATCACGGGCGGACTGACGAACGCCGCCCGCATTGCGGCAGGATCCGCCGTTGCCGATTTCCTTCTGCTCCAGAACCAGCACGTCCACGCCCTTCTGCGCCAAACGGTATGCGGTGGAGCAACCCATGATGCCGCCGCCGATGATAATGACATTCGCCGTTCTCTTCTCGGTCATCCGTCATCCTCCTCCTTTACATTGGTAATGTTGTTGCTGAAGATTGCAATCTCCACCGGACGTACCGGTGCTCGACCCTGAATCAGACCCAGCTCCGTCGGCGAGGTACCCAGCTCACGCGCAATAATATTCTGTACCAGACGCTGACAGGTCTGACCCTGACACAGACCCATGCCGGAACGCAGCCAACGCTTTACCTCATTGATGGTACGCATTCCATCGTGAACTGCCAGCCGAATTTCTCCCTTTGTGATTTCCTCACAGCGGCAGATAATCATGTCATCATCCGGCTGCGGTACAAATGTGGTTTCGGCGCACGTTCTAATCATTTTGCTCATCGCTTTCGCCCCCTTTATGCTCGGAAGAAGCGTGCCTGATGGACGTGCTCCACCGGTACCTTCATCGTAAGAATCACGGTCTTATCCATAACCGGCGCGGTGCGTACCGAGACGACCTCTGCCTCACATACCGGCTTGCCGTCACGGCCCAGCGCGGTTCCCTTTGCTCCGACCTCCGGCAGCGGGAGGAACTCATACGGCAGACCGACCGTCGCATATCCCGGTTCGTATTCTTCGTCAATCAGGAATATCGCCTGGCCGGAGCAGCTGGCAACACACATGCCGCAGCCGGTGCACTTCTTCTCCCCGTCAATGACCGGAAGCTTGACGATATCTGCGCCGACCTTGATACAGCCAAACTTGCAGGCATCCTGACACGGGTTACACGGAATGTTCTGCGTACATTCAATGACCGGATGCACACCGTGTGCCGTATTCATCGCCGCCGGGAACGCCTTGATCTCATCATCGGCGACAAATCCGCGTCGCAGCAGGCTGGCGGAGAGCGGGTATCCCTCATCGGTTTCCTTTAAATCAGTACGACCCTTGTTGGCGGGAGAGAACATGCCCTGACGCAGCTGACCGAGCGCCGCCTGACACTCGTTATACCGAGCTTCAAACTCTTCCTCGCTCAGATATCCGCTGGTCATGCAGACATGCAGCGCTACACTTCGTCCCTGAATCATCGCCGAGCTGGCCTCTTCAATACCGGCAACGTCACCGGCGCAGTAGATACCTTCTACCGAGGACTCGCCATAGGCGTTCAGCAGCGCGACGTTGCCGCCCTTCTTCGGAACCAATGCCATATCACAGGTGGCGTTGCTGGCCAGCTGGCTCATCGGGGACAGACCGACTGCAATACAAATCGTATCGACATCCAGCTCCTTCTCCGTGCCCGGAATCGGCTGGAAGTGAGAATCAACCTCTGCGATGACCGCGCTGGTCACATGATCGCCGCCCTTGGCCTCGATAACGGTGTGGGACATCAGGAACGGTACGCCCGTGCGCGCTACCTTTGCGGCGTGGACACCGTAGCCGCCGACACGCGGTGCTGCATCAATAATTGCCGCAACCTCACACCCTGCCTGCAGCAGCTGGAACGAAACAACCAGACCGACGTTGCCGGAGCCGACCATCAGCACACGGCTGCCCGGCTGTACACCCTGCAGATTCATCATCGCCTGTGCCGCACCGGCGCCAATGACGCCCGGCGTATCCCAGCCCTTGAACGGAACCATGTTCTCCGCCGCGCCGGTGGCAATGATGATCTTATCGGCCTTGTAATGATCGACTTCCTTGTTGTGCTTGACGGTAATTTCCTTGTTTTCGTAGATACCCATAACCGTGGAGTTCAGCTCAACCTTTACGCCAACTTCCTCGGCCTCCTTCAGCAGATCCTCGCCGATGCGGAAGCCGCGTTCCTTAGCATGATGCTCCTTGGAGCCGAAGAACTTATGAATCTGCTTAAAGAGCTGTCCGCCCGGTCGTGCGTTCTCATCGAATACGACGACGTCCATTCCGTGCTTTGCCGCTTCAATGGCTGCCGACAGACCCGCCGGTCCCGCACCAATGACAATCAGTTCATGACGCTTCATGTGTTCTCCGCCTCCCATTCTTCCTTGGTCACTACGCCGTACTGCGTCTGTACCGTCATGCCTTCCTCCAGCGGAGTGATGCAGGTACGGACATTCGGCTCTCCATTGACAATCATTACGCAGTCTGTACAGCGGCCGATGGCACAGAAGATGCCGCGCGGCTTGTGCTGCTTGGCAGTATAACGGTGAACCATCACGCCGGCCGCCTTGAGTGCCGCTGCGATGGATTCTCCCTCACAGCCTACCATATCCTTTCCGTCAAACTGGAAGTGGACTTCCCGTCCCTTGTTGTACTCGGAAAGAATCGGATGTTCCTTAATTCGCATCGATGTCACCCTTTCTCAAAAAAATGCAAAAAAATAAGACAGTGGAATCATGTTCCATCTGCCCCAATGCAGTTTCCATATTTCATGCACCGAGATGCATGATGTTTCTTTTTTCATGTAACTGAAATAATTCGTTGTTCCCTCACTCTACTCTTTCGGAAGAGGCGATCTACTTATTTCATATTAGTGAAGTCCTACAATTGCCTGAACTTCGATCTCCACCATCTGCGACGGACGGTTCAGCTGCTTAATTCCCAGCCACGTGCACGCCGGACGAGACTCCTTAAAGAACTCGGAATACGCCTTGGTGATGTTTCCATTCTCACCGGCATCCGTCGTATAGATATTTACCTTGACGACTTCTTCCTTTTTTACGCCATTTTCCTCCAAAAGAGAAACAATTTTTGTGAAAATGTACTTCGCCTGCTCATAGGCATCGCCTTCACCGTACACCGTTCCCTCTGGGGTAACCGCTGTGGTACCGGAGACATAGACGAACGGACCGGCCTTGACAATACGGGAATAGCCTGCAACATCCTCGAAGGCTGCACCGCCGTGAATATTGGTTCTTGAAAAATCCATCTGGTATTTCCCCTTTCCGTTTTACCAACGTGAAATTATGGTTCTATATTAGCATACTTTCCGTAGAAGTCAATACGTTTTTTTTCATTTTTATGAAACATTCATCATTTCTGTCGCATTTCATATCTTTTCATTTTTATGAAATCGTTTTTTGTCTATTTTGATCGTAATTTCATTTCAGGAAAATCAGCATTTGACTTTTTCCGGCGCAGCGTGTACCATAATAGTGTTATCTTTCCGAAGGAGGCAAAGTATGCAACCCCAAATTGACTTAGGCGCTCGAATTCGTTCCCTGCGCAAGGAGCGCGGCGTTACCCTCTCCGTCATGGCGGAAACCACCGGGCTCTCCTTGGGCTATCTCAGCAAACTGGAAAACGACCTGACCAGTCCCACCATCGCACACCTGCACAAAATCTGTGAGGCGCTGGGGCTGACCATTAACGATATTCTTCTAGATGAGCCGGAAGAGAAAAGCGTCACCGTCGTGCGCACCGAGGACCGCACCCCCCTGTTTCAGCAGGGAGACGGCCTGCAATTCCACTCCCTAACCAAGGGACACACCATCTTACAGGGCACCGCGATGACCATCTCCAGCGATGAGCTGTATTCCTCCGAGCCGCATACCCATGACGAGCTGGGTATCGTCGCGTCCGGCGTGCTGGAAATCCTGATTGACGAGCAAACCTATCGTCTGTTTCCCGGCGATACGATCTATATCCGCGCCGGTACCATGCACAGCTGCCGCCGTGCCACACCGGAGACCTGCATCAGTTATTGGATCAAGACGGCGTCGTCCATCAATACACCGACGCACCGAACCGAACTCTAATTGTCGTCCCGATGCCATAAAATCCCCATTTTGCTGCCCTTAGTTGGCCGCAAAATGGGGATTTTCGCTTTTTTCTCCGTAGTTGGAGGAAATGTCATAACTTCTTATGCATGATTACCGCATCCATGCTCTCCGCAGGTATGGCCCTCACCGTGGTCATGGTGCTGGCACATCGTGTTCGGGTCATACTCCAGCGTGTTTTCCAGCAACGCCTTCACCTGCTCGTCTGCATTGCCGGAGGCGCCCGGATATAGCTGAATACCCGCCTGCGCCAGCGCGTTGCGCGCGCCGCCGCCGATGCCGCCGCAAATCAGCACATCCACGCCGCCGCCAAACAAGAATCCCGCCAGTGCGCCGTGTCCCTGTCCGTTGGTGTCCACAATCAGTGACTTCACAATTTTGCCGTCCTCGACATCATATACCTTGAACTGCTGGGTATGTCCAAAATGCTGGAATACCTCTCCGTTTTCATACGTTACCGCGATTCTCATTGTACGCTCTCCTTTCGGCGTCATCGCCGTTGGGGCAATCTGGTTATCTGCCCGCATGCAGTCAGCCTTATGGCAGCAGCTCGCTCGTCCGTCACACAGCCGGTATTGTCCGCCCGCAATGCGCAGCGGCTTGCCGTTTACAATACTGTCCGCCAGCTTGCCGCGCGCCGACTCGTAAATACCGGTCACTGTTGTTCGGGCAATATCCATCTGCTTGGCGCACTGCTCCTGCGTCATTCGCTCCAGGTCCATCAATCGGATAACCTCGTATTCGTCCACCGTTAGCTGTACGGTGTCGCTGTCCGACGCACCCTCCGGGCGAAAGCTGTTGTATTCCGGTTCCATACAGATTCTTCTGCACCGTCTCGGTCTTGCCATGAATGTCCCTTCCTTATCGTTTATGACATATGTCAATAATAAAATACCATATCGGTCCTTTTCTGTCAATAGAAAAACCCGCATTTTTTGCGGGTTTTAGGCTTTTGTTTCATTGCGCCGTCCCCCTCAAAACGGAAACAGCACCCGTCCGGCCAGCCCGATCACGCTCTTTCCCACCGGAATGAGCAAAATCGTGCAGCACAGCAGCAGTCCCACGACAAACAGCACCGCCGCCAGCGGAATCCCGATACAAAGCACATACGCCAGCTTGAGTACAATCGCCGTGAACTGATAGCACAGCCAGAAAAACAAACACAGACAAATCAGACTCAATATAATCATACCAATCCCCCATCCTTTTTGTCTAATACAGGAATATTCCTACTTATTTATGATATTTTCCGCCGGAGGCAATGTTCAGCGCCCGATAGAGCTGCTCCAGCACCATAACGCGCGCGAGATGATGCGGGAACGTCATCGGCGACATGGACAGCCGCAGCGCCGCCTGCCGCTTGAGCTGCTCATCCAGCCCGCACGAACCGCCGATCAGCACACAGATCTGCGACACGCCGCTGTTCATGCGGGCGGTCAGCACATCGGCAAATGCCTCGCTCGACATCGGCTTGCCCTCGATGCACATCGCAATCACCATCGCGCCGGACGGAATTTTCGCGGTAATCGCCGCCGCTTCCTTTTGCAGCGCCGCCGCTATCTCCGCTTGTGATGGCTTTTCCGGCAGACGCTGTTCCGTCAGCTCCAAAATCTCCAGCTTGCAGTAGCCCTTGAGCCGCTTTTCGTATTCGGCGCATGCCTGCCGATAAAACGCTTCCTTGAGCTTTCCCACACAAATCAGGCGAACAGACAGCATTGCTCTCCCTCCTCCGGTATTTCCCGCTTGCTTTCCGGCTGCATCGCAACCGGCTGCTCCATCACGCCGTGCGGCGCGACATACAGCTCACAGCTCTCTCCCGCCTTTTCCAGCGCATACTGCGTCGCGCGGAACGCCGTCAGCGGGCGGTTATTCTTCTCACTCAAATGCGACAGCACAATGCGCTTCGCCCCGTTCTGCACCAGATCTACTGCCGCAGCAGCGCACTCCTCGTTGCTCAGATGTCCTTGCTTGCTGCGAATGCGCTCCTTCAGATACATCGGATACGGTCCCGTGCGCAGCAGCTCCACGTCATGATTGGATTCAAGCGCCACCGTGTCGCATCCGCGCATCGCCGTGCGAATCTCCTCCGGCAGATAGCCGAGATCGGTCACATAGCCCAGCCGGTTTCCTGCCCCGTCAATGCGGTAACACACGGAATCCGCCGCGTCGTGCGGCGTGCGGAACGAGTGCACCTCCAGCTCACCAACCGTAAAATGCTCTCCGCCGGAAAACGGACGCAGCAGACGCTGCGCCTGCGGCAGCTTCATCTGAATCGCCGCCGCCGTGCCGAACGTCGCATACACCGGCACATCATACTGCTTGCAGAACGTCTTGAGTCCCTTGATATGGTCCGTGTGTTCATGTGTCAGCAGCACGCCGTCCAGATCCTCAATCCGAAGCCCTAGCTCCCGCAGTGCCTTGTTCAGCGTACGCACCGACACGCCCAAATCCAGCAGCACTTTGGTTGTTCCTGTATTCCACACCGCACAGTTCCCTGTCGAGCCCGACGCGAGAGAATAATAATAGCCGTCCATGGCCTCTCCTTCCATGCGCATAATCAGACAGGCGCGCCGCAAACATACTGTTCCGCCCTATTGGCGGTGGTACATTGGCAGCGCGCCCGTTTTCCTGTTTCGTTTGAGTGCCGTCAATCGGCAGTCTGTTTAGTCGAATTCCTCAATCGAAATCGCACCGCCAATCGCCGTCACCTTTTCGATGAGCTTTTCGTATCCGCGCTCAATCAAATTGATCTGCGAAATCGTCGTGATGCCGCGTGCTGCGAGTCCCGCGATAACCAGCGCCGCGCCCGCGCGCAGATCCGGTGCAACGACGTCCGCGCCGTGCAACTCCGGTGATCCCTCAATCACAGCGGTTTCCTTGTATACTGAAACATGTGCGCCCATACGATTGAGCTCATCCGTATAGCGGAAGCGGTTGGGCCATACGCCTTCCGTGATGTGGCTGGTTCCGTCCGCCAGACACATTGCCGCCGCCATCTGCGGCTGCATATCCGTCGGGAAGCCCGGGTACGGCAGCGTCTTCAGATTCGTATGACGCAGCGCGCCATCGCGGCGCACGCGAACCGCCTCGTCCAGCTCCTCAATTTCCACACCCATATCCTCCAGCTTGGTGCTGATGCAGTCCAAATGCTTCGGAATGATATTGGAAATCAGCAGATCGCCGCCGCAGGCTGCTACCGCCGCCATATAGGTGCCGGCCTCAATCTGATCCGGAATAATCGAATAGGTACCGCCCTTGAGACGCTTCACACCGGTAATCGTGATCTTATCCGTACCGGCACCACGAATGTCCGCGCCCATCTGATTCAGGAAGTTCGCGAGATCAACGATGTGCGGCTCCTTCGCCACGTTTTCCATAATCGTCTGACCTTCCGCAAACACGGCGGCCAGCATGACGTTCATCGTTGCGCCGACGGTAACCACATCAAAATAGATATGGTGTCCCTTCAGCCCGTCCGGGGCAACGGCAGAAATATATCCCTCGCTCTCCTCGCGGACATACGCGCCCAGGCGTTCAAAGCCCTTGACGTGCTGGTCCACCGGACGAATGCCGCCGAAATTGCAGCCGCCCGGCATTGCCACGCGCGCTTTGCCATAGCGGCCAAGCTCCGCACCAATGAAATAGTAAGAGGCGCGCAGGCGGCGCATTTTTTCGAACATATCCGGATTTTCCAGATTTACGCCCATGTTTTCCGTCTGGAAGCTCGTCGGGCCGAGCTGCGTTACCTTGACGCCCATCTGCTTGAGAATTTCAAACTGCAGCCGAACATCCACAATGTCCGGTACATTTTCAATAATACACGGACCGTCTACCATAAGGGCAGCCGGAACAATGGCGACAGCTGCGTTCTTTGCGCCGCTGATGGTAACCTCTCCGTGCAGAGGTCTCCCGCCGTGGATGACATATCTCTCCACTGACATTCTTCTCCTTATACCAAGCAAGCAAATCCATGCGTTTCGCAGATTTGCATTGTGCCGACGGGTATGTTCAATCCACGAAACCCTTCGCTTTTTCTCCCCAAGCCGTCAGCTCACAGTGATAATTCATTCTCGTACTGTACTCCTCCGATGCCCTCCGCCTACGCGTCCCCGCATAAGAGGTGTACTATATTATGTTATCACACCGTGTTAGGAAACGCAATTCTTTTGTTTCTTGTCCGACAATTTTCAACATTTTGCCGACCTTCGCCCAAACGGGCTGAGCCGTTCCTGTGCGGATTTTCGGAAATTATCCATAGACACCGTTGGCGTCCGGAACCTCCGGGTCGGTCTTGTCCGTGCCCTGATTCGGATCCCAGTTATCGTCGCCCCTGATGGATGGATTATCCGTGCTGTTGTCGTCCGTTGTGCCGTTGTCCGGCTGCGTCGTCGTGCCATTCGGGTCAGTCGTGTCGCCCGGAAGCGTCTGTGTGCCGTCCGTCGTACCGTCGGTCGGATATGTTCCATCCACCGGATTGGTCGTCGGCGTGTCCGTTGTGCTCTGCTGCTCGTTGTTCTCCGTGACCTCTTCGCCGGTCAGCGGGTCAATCACAAAATCGCCTTTGTCCGTCGTCAGCTTCCAGCACGGATGGATGGAAAACCGTCCGCCGCTGCGGTTGGTCAGGATATAGACCTGCTGCGCCGCCGTCACCTGCGTCACCTCGGAGTGCGCGTTAACCACCGCCAGCAGGATATCCGCCGGTGTGCTGTCGTCCAGCGCCTTCATCTCCACCGGCTGCGGGACACCGAAGCACCACTGGCCGCTGATGGTCACCATACCGGTATTGCTCGTCTCAAATTTCAGCTCACAGCCGGACAGATTGCGCCCTTTGACGCCCTCCTGCACGCGCACAAGCAGGGTATCACCGTCATTCGATGCTTCCACCGCCGTCTGCCGCAGGTTGATCCCGGCAGAGCGCAACCACTTGGTCACAACCGCCTTGGCGCTGTCCGCGTCCGTCGGCACACTGCCCTCCGACAGCGTCACCGTTCCGGTGACCGTACCTTCGATATCCCATGTGATGTTGCCCGCATCGCTCTTCCAGTTAATGCTGCCGCCGGATGCCGCATGGGAGTCCAGTGTCTTGCCCAGCACACCCCGACAGAATTTCTCCTGCGCGTCCACGTCAGTGCGCAGGGTATACGCCGTCTTTTTCTCCAGCAGGGAGCGGTATACGCCGCCGCTTATCTCCACGCCGCGGGACTGCAAGAGGGTAATCGTCTCACGGCTCTGCTGGCTCGTGCGAATGGCGCCGCGCACGCCAAATACCGCGATCACTGCCAGCAATACCACATTGCACAGCAGCAAAAACCGCAGTAAAATGCGCTTCATCTGTGTTCCGTTCATTACCGCATCCCTCCTTCTCCCAACGGAGTCAGGAAGTCCGGCATATGCCATGTGATATCCAAATCCTTCACGTCCTCCGGCGGTCGTTCGTCCGAAAGCCGCGTTGGAATCATCGTTTCCTGTGCCAGATCCAGCTCATCCACATTGTACAGCAGGAACTTCCACTGTGCCTGCGCCGACACGCTCGTGCCGGTGGTGTTCAGCGTGCTCTCCACGCCGCCGTTTGTGGACGTATCTGTCGATGTATCACCGGAATTGTTCCAGTCCGTGCTGTTCGTGCCGCTGTTTACCCAGCTGCTCTCGGACTCCGTCGTCAGGTCATCCACCCACGAGGTATCCGTCTCGGTTTCTCCGTCGTCCAGTACGTCGCTGCCCGTATTGTTATTGGCATTGTTGTACTGATCCAGTGCGGACTTCTCGGTGCGCAGTGTCGCCGTGTCCGTATAGCGCAGGCTGAGCAGTGCCTTCGCGTCGCGCCGCGCCGCGGCCGCAACCGTCTCCGGCATGACGGAAACCACGTCTCCCGTGACCTCACAGGTGCGCAGAACCACATCTGCCTGCACCAGTGCGCCGTCCTCAAAGACATAGCGGGCAAAGTAACCCAGCGCGTTGTCCACCGGAACGCCGTCAATATGCAGCGAAAATACCGTCACATACCGTCCCTGCTCATCCTCATATGCCTTGGTCAGGTGCGCTTCGCCGCCGCTGTTCATTCCCTCCAGCAGGCTCGCCGAGATCGTGCGTCCCATCTGGGCGCACTTCTGCCGCGCATCCGCCTGCCGCAGATTTTCCTCATAGGCGCGCACGCCGTTCTCCGAGCGGTAGCTCATTACACTTTCCGGCGTGACGTGTACCGACGCGTCCTCATCGACGTATACCATCGTGCCGTCCGTCGTGCGGTACGCGCTCTCCTCTGCCGCCTGTCCGTCCATGCCCAGCGCATTGAGCAACGCCAGCATACTGCCGGAGTACGGATGAAACGTCACAGAGTCAAAGCTCTGTTCCTCCTGAAACTGCAAGGTGTCCGGCGAGATAATCGTGTCCGTCTCCGCCGCCACCGTGCAGTCATTGGCGGTAAAATTCGCCTCCATCGCGGAAAATTCCGCATCCGTCAGCGTGATTTTTGTATTCCAAATCGAGCCGTCCGCCGCATCGCGCACAAACAGCTGATAATTATCCTTGCTCTCTCGGCTGATGAGCAGCCCGCCGCAGACACAGTCCTCACCGTTCTGCGGTGTCGCCGCGCCCAGCCAGCCCGCCACCAAGCTCAGCGGGACGCTTCCGTCGTATTCAGCAAACAGCATCGACTTTTGCAGGGCATCACGATACTCCTCGATCGTCGCCGTATGCAGCCGCTGCGCCGTCATCAGCGCTGTGCTCCACACGTCCTCCGTCTGCTGCCATACCTGCTGCATACCGTCCGCGCTGTACTGCAATCCATACAGTCCGTCGCTCTGCATGCGCACCGCCAGCTTAACCGGATACGCCGCCGGTTCCACCGTGCCGGAATCACCGGCGCCGTGGCTACTCAGCCAGCGCACCACTGTGTGGGCAATGGTTCCTCGTGGGGTACTGTTGGGATACAGCACGCAGCTCCATAAATAGCCGCTCTCCGCCACCAGCGTCACAGTCAGCACGGCAATCGCCGCCGTGTGCAGTCCACGGGTATGCTCCGCCGCCGCACGCCGCACGCGCCGCATCGCGCGATAGCGCTTGGAATTTCGCTTTCGCTTTTCCTCCGGACGCAACAGACGTCCGCCGTGTACCGCTCCCAGCGTCAGCCGTCCGCGGCGAATGCCCTGAATTCTTCCGCTGCGCCGTGGCTGCTTCCGTTTGTTCCGCGTCATGACTGTTCCTCCATCGGAATCACCAGCACGGTAAAGCCATGGTCACTGTCCGCCACAAAGACCAGACGCAGGCGCTGGATGCCGCGCTGCATCACCATCTGAATGATGCCGCGGGACGCATCCGGGAAGGTCAGGTTCGGGAATACCGCCGCAAACGTCAGGCCCTCGACAAACGGGCACTCCAGCAGCTGCTGTGCCGCCGCGTTCATCTCCATGATCTCGCCAGTCGGGCTGAGGCCCAAAACACCTTCCTTCAGGTAGCCGGTGACCGCCTGCATACGCACGCGCTCCAGTTCCGCCATACGAATCGCGCGGCGCACAAAGGCGAACATCTCGTTAAAAGACTCCGTCAGCTCGCCGATTTCGTCCGGATCGTGTACCAGCAGCACCTGATCGTAGTCTCCCTGCGTGATGCGCTTGGCGCCCTCATTCAGCTCCGCAATCGGGTCGGTTACCGTCCGGATCAGCACCATGCTCAGCGCCGCCGCCGAGAACAAACCGACAACCAGCGCCGCGATAATAACCATAAACATCAGCCAGCACATGTGGTGCATGTCGCTGCGGTCGTCAATAATCGACAGAACGTAGTTGCTGTCGCCCTGAATCGGAATCGCAATGTCCATCGTCTCGCCAAACAGCGGGATGGATTCACCGATCTTGCCGTTCATCGCACGGACGATATTCGTCGTGTGCGGCGCTGTGCCGTCAAACGACGCGTTGGACGTCGCCAGACACTCACCGGTCTCGCTGTTCAAGATATAGTACTCCCGTCCTGAGCCGATGCCCAGCGCACCGGAGTACGCCTCTACCATCTCCGACAGCGACGTCGCCGCCGTGTTCGGGTCGCCCGTTGCTTCGGTGTTCATGTCCTGCAACAGGTCGGTGGTGAACACCGTGCCCACATCCGAACGGAATTGATTGATATAATAATTGACCGTCGCGCTGAGCAGGAACACGCCGACGATGCACAGCACGCACAGCACCAGCAGCATCAGGAACGCCGTCCACTTGCGCTTCAAGCTTTCGCGCATGCTCGGTCGCTCCCGCAGGCGGGTCAGCAGGCCCTTGAGCGACACCGGCGGCTTTGGCTCGGACGGTGCTTTTTTCGGCTTGTTTCGTCCGTGCTTTACCTCCCATTTCTTGTCCTTTTGCGTCTGTTTTTCCTGCTTTTTTCTGCGTTTTTTCTCCTGCTTTTTGCTCTTTTTCTCCAGCTTTTGGCGCAGTTTTTCCTGTTTATCCAGCGGCTGTTCCGCCTTCTTTTTCTGCGGAGCTGTTTCTGCCTTCGGCGCTTCCTCCGGCTTGCTCTCCGTCATCACCGCGCCGGATGCTGCCGCCGCAGTTTCCGCCTTATTTCTCTCCGTCTTGTCCTCCTCGGGATGAGACAGTGCCCGTCTATGTAATTGGAATCGTTTTTTCATTCGTCCAAAAACCCTTCCTTACAGACCCAGCAGCAGTGCCTTGCCCACGGCCGCAACCGTCTTGGCATCCTTGATCTCGCCGGAGGCAATGCGCTGGCACAGCTCCTCAAACGGCATCTGTACATGCTCGACAAATTCATCCTCATCCGGATGCATCGGTCCCTGCCTCAGGTTTTTCGCGCAGAACAAATACAGCCGCTCGTCCATAAAGCCCGGCGACGGCCAGATTTCACCCAGAGGAATCATCTCTCCAGCCTCCAAGCCGGTTTCCTCTGCCAGCTCGCGGCGGCCGCATTTCTCCGCATCCTCCGGACCGTGATCCATCTTGCCAGCCGGAATTTCCAGAATGGTCTCCGCATACGGATAGCGGTACTGGCGCACCAGCGTAACCATGCGGTTTTCATCAATCGGCAAAATGCCAACACCGCCGACATGCTCGCACACCTCACGCGTACATGGCTTGCCATTGGGCAGCAACGCACGATCCACGCGCACCGACATAATTCTGCCGCGGAATTTGTAATCCTGTTCTATTGTCTTTTCGGTAAAATCCATCAGAAAATTCTCCCCTTCTGCTTTTATCCGTAGTAATCCTATTATAAAACTATCCTAAGTATAAGTTTTCCCTTGGCATTTGTCAAAAGAAGATTCTGTGAACTATCGCGGTCGCGTCGGCGCACTCCACTACATCGCCACGCGTCGCGTCGGCGAATTCCACTACCTCCCTGTGCCGAAGTATCGGCACAGCTCGACCGTTCCATTGCCTTGCTCCTCAAATTCCAAACGCTTCGCTGGTTTGAAATTTGAAAAACGGTAAGATTTACTTTGAGGAGAGACAGTGAAAAAGTCTGCACCAGAATCGCCCCTGTGCAAGGGGAGATGTCACGGCGTTGCCGTGACAGAGGGGTTGTCCGCTGACTGTTAGCATAAATCTTAATGTAGGCGTACAATCCCTCAGAATTTGCTTCGCAAATTCCGAGGGGATTAAACCTCGCAATTATAGATAATTTACTCTAAAAACAGACCAGCAGCTCGCGCATATTCTCCCACACGCAAACAACCGGCAGATTTCTCTGCCGGTTGTTGGTTGAATCATCTATAGGATAGCGTATACTGTGCTTATTAGTCTGCAAACAGCGGGGTGGACAGATAGCGGTCACCGGTATCCGGCAGCAGAACGACAATCGTCTTACCCTTGTTTTCCGGACGCTTTGCCAGCTGGATACCAGCCCAAACAGCAGCGCCGGCGGAAATACCAACCAGAACGCCCTCTCTGCGGCCTACCAGCTTGCCGGTAGCGAATGCATCTTCGTTCTTAACCGGGATAACTTCGTCATATACGGAGGTATTCAGTACATCCGGAACGAAGCCTGCGCCGATGCCCTGGATCTTATGAGAGCCCGCCTTGCCTTCGCTCAGAACCGGGGAGGTCGCCGGCTCTACCGCAACAATCTTGACATTCGGATTCTTCTCCTTCAGGTACTCACCAACGCCGGTAACCGTGCCGCCCGTGCCGACACCGGCAACAAAGATATCAACCTGTCCGTCGGTATCTTCCCAGATCTCCGGTGCAGTGCTCTCGCGGTGCGCCTTCGGGTTTGCCGGATTGACAAACTGACCGGCAACAAAGCTGTTCGGAATTTCCTTGCTCAGCTCTTCTGCCTTGGCGATGGCGCCCTTCATGCCCTTTGCGCCCTCGGTCAGTACAAGCTCTGCGCCATATGCCTTCATCAGCTGGCGGCGCTCCACGCTCATGGTCTCCGGCATTACGATGATCAGGCGATAGCCGCGCGCTGCTGCAACAGACGCCAGACCAATGCCGGTGTTGCCGGATGTCGGTTCAATGATAACCGAGCCTTCCTTCAGGATGCCTCTCTGCTCTGCGTCGTCGATCATTGCCTTTGCGATGCGGTCCTTAACCGATCCGGCCGGATTCAGGTACTCCAGCTTGCCCAGCAGGCGGGCTTCCAGGCCCTCTGCCTTTTCGGTGTTCGTCAGTTCCAGAAGCGGGGTCTTGCCAATCAGCTGATCTGCGGATGTATAAATCTTACTCATGATAGTATTCCTCCAAAATGTGTCCTCGTGTGTTGTGTTTTATGACGATACGATTGTGTCCTATCTGTGCGTCAACAATACAGACGCATTCGCCGCGGACACAGACACGGTGCAAATCTCTGGTCAAATAATCTCATCTTTTTAATTCCCTATCTTTCTTGTGGGTATGTCGGTATTATAAACCCGATTTCCCGCCATGTCAATAGGTTTTTAGAAAAACCCTTACAAAAAAATCTTGAAAAAACAGAAAAAAGACGCGTCGGAAAATCAGGCTCTCTTCCCGCCAAATTTCTCCAACACGTCTTTGTTTCAAATCACAAAATCATTGCCTGCAATCTCCGGCTGGACGAGATCATCCAGTGTGATGTGGTCAAAATAATCGTTAATCATACGATACAGTCCCTCCCACATCGGCAGCGTGCGGCAATCGCTTGCACGCGGACAGTCTACCTTCTCGCTGCTCAGGCAGGATACCGGAGACAAGCTGCCCTCCGTCAGGCGAAGAATATCGCCCACTGTATACTGCTCCGGCGCGCGCGTGAGCTTATATCCGCCACCCTTGCCGCGCAGACCGTGCAGAAAGCCTGCCTGTGTCAATACTTTAATAATGCTTTCCAGATATTTTACCGAGATGCCCTGACGATCCGCAATCGTCTTGAGCGGGATAAAATCCTCCGTCGGGTGCTCAGCCAGATCAATCATAACCCGAAGAGCGTAACGCCCTTTGGTCGAAATCATCATCCGCAAACCCTCCTCTCTTTTTATCCTAGTATACTAGAAGGTAAAAGGGATTTCAAGAGAAACCTTCTCTTTTACGAAAAGAAAAAACGGGTCTGCTGCAAAATACGAAATGCAGCAGATCCGTTTGATGATTGTGCTATACGCTATCAGCTTCGTAGTAAACGGGTTGCCCACCCATTATTTTTGCGCTATTTGCTTGCTGACTTTGCTGTAATTGTTGGCGAAAGACCTTCATTTTCTTTATATGGATAAAGAAAACGAAGCAAAAGAAAACCATTAGGGCGCGGCGTCATCGCTGCGGCGCACTACGTTACATCGACGCGCTGAGGCATCAGCACGTCTCAGCCACTTCGTGGCCTTGCTCCCTCAATGCACAATCGCTGCGCTGGATTGTGCATTGAAGCGGTAGTTGCTACCTGTCAGCTTACAGAAGTAACCCTTACGATAATTCAACTTCCAAACCAGCGTAGCGTTTGGAAGTTGATGAGCGAGGCAATGGAGCGGTCGAGACATACCGACGCTTCGGTGTGGCGAGATAGCGTAATTCGCCGATGCGATTGTCCCTTGCAAATCTGGCCGTTCGCTTCGCTCTCTCTAAGATTTGCAGAGGGTATCTACACTCACCACAGTGGGTAAAACCTGAGTTGTTAGCCGTCTATCCTCAAAGTAAAATCACGCTCCAAAGGCGTCCCTTGATGCAAGGGAAGCTGGCAATTGCGTAGCAATTGACTGAAGGGATTAAATTTCACGACAATATCATGTTTTATCTCTATTTTCCGCGTAAATCTCACCATTTTTCAAATTTCAAACCAGTGAAACGTTTGGAATTTGAGGAGCGAGGCAATGAAACGGTCTCGCCGTGCTGACCTGTCAGCGCGGGGAGATAGTGGAATTCGCCGAAGCGACAGCGACCGCGCGGTTGATCGCCGCCGCCGTCTGTTTGGCACAGGTTTTCAGGAAAAAATGGTTATCTCCCAGCTGGATATACTCGCTCTGTCCCGCAAAAAACGAATCCCAGCCGTGGATCAGCTCCGCCGGAATATCCTGCTCCGAATAGAACATTGTCGTGTTCATTGGAAAGCTCCAGCGGTGATTGGCGGGATAATTGCCCAGCAGACGGTAATCCTCCCGAATCGGCTGAAAATACATGCGCCGGAAAAAACGATTGCGCAGCATCTCCGGCTTTACGTTGTCAAAGCCGCCGAACTGCTTCATCGCTTCCAGAAAGTCCTCGTCTGACATATCCAGATAGCGCTTGCTGTCCCAGTGTCCGTCCGGCGCCTCATGTGACGCGAGGAACACATGCACCGGCTGCCGATCCAACAGACCGTCCGCCAGCATTTCATACACGCCGATGCTGCCCATGCTGTAGCCAAACAGCATCAGTTCTGCCTCCGGCTTCAGCTGTTCGTTAATGCGCTGCGCCATGTCGCGTGCCAGCGCGGCGAAGTCCGCATACGCCTCCTCCTTGAGTCGCTTGCCGTGTCCCGCATATTCCAGCGCACACAGCGTGATCGTTTCGTCCAGATAGGGTTTGAGTCCATCAAAGAAGTCCGGACTTCCACCGGCATACGGCAGACAAAATAACTGTATCGGTTTCATTGGCTCTCCTTTCTCGCTATCGCATGGCACACTGCCGGAAGCGGTGTGGTCAGCTTGCTGACGATCCAATCCAGCGGCGGCAGCGACAGCACCACCACAAAAGCCGCCGTCAGCGCGACAATGCACCAGCCCGCCTGCACCTCCGGCATGTTGTCCAGCGCCCTGCGCAGCGGCGTATCCGTCAGCACCAAAAAAATCGCGCAGAAATGCAGCGTATACACCGACAGCGTCCGGCTTCCCATCGTACTCCAAATTCCGCGAACGGACGGCACCAGCACGCACAGCGAAAGCGTCATCAGCAGCGACACCGCGTACAGTGCGAGCCGAAACAATCCGCCCCATTCAAACAGATTGTCCTTATACAGCACGCCGTAAGCATATCCCTTGAGCAACGGAATTATCCACTCCAGCTGCTTGTACTGCGTCGCTGCCGTCCAACACGCCGCCAACAGCACGCCGACGGACAGCAGCTTGCACCACAGCTTGCAGCTCAGCGACGCCAGCGCGTCCGCGTCGATGTAGTATCCCAGCACAAAGAAGGGGAAGAACACAAACGCACGCGACAGCACCAGCCAGCCGTCCAGCTTGGGATCATAGCATGCCATACAGCCAAATACCAGCACGGCTGGAATGACATACCACTTATCATATTTTTCCAGAAACATCATCATCAGATAAAACAGGAACACCGCGAGGGCATACCAGTCAATCTCCAGCGTGGACAACAGCTCCACCTCTCCATCAAAGCCCACTGCCTTTTTCGCAAAGAACATGGAGAACTTGATGACAAAATACAGCTGTAAAAACGAGAACACTTTATCATACCGCCGATTTTGTATCGTCCGTTTGGAAAGCAGACCGGACAGGAACACAAACGCCGGCATGTGAAAGGCGTAGATAAACAGATAGACCTTGTCCATGCTGGCGCCCTTCGGGTCAACATAGCTGATTATATGGCCCAGCACCACACAAAAAATCAGAAGCAGGCGGACGTTATCCCATTTTGCAATTCTCTTTTTCGCCGTCATCTCTTACCCTCAATCCTCCGTGCCCCCACAGAGCGCCGCAGCTTGGCGGCTATATTATCCCTCTGTTTCGGCCGTCCCCTTTTCCGTGTTCTCTGCCGGAGGTTTCTTGGCCAGCGGCGGCACGGTCAGCAGACGGACAAGCCAGTCAAACGGTTTGAGCGACAGAACAACCACAATGGCAAGCGCGATGACCACCATCCAGGTATTCGCCTGTCCCTCGGTCATCGTTTTCACCATGGTTTTCTTCACACCAAAGCCGCTCATCACACAGGTAATCGCGCTGTAGTGAAGAGCATAAACCGCCATCGTCCGGCTGCCCAGCACCGACCAGAAGCCGCGAACCGACGGCACCAAAACCAGTACCGCGAACGTCAACAGCAACGCCACCGCATAGATTCCCAGACGAAGCAGACCGCCAAAGTAAAACATATCCTTATCCAGATTGCGGTAGGCAAAGCCCTTAATCAGCGGCAGCAGCCACTTCAGGTCATCGTAGCATGTCGCCGCCGTCCAGCCCGCCGCAATCAGCACCGCCAGCGAGAGCAGCTTGCTCCAGATCTTGCGGCTCACCGTAAGGAGGGTATCGCGATTGAGATAAAAGCCCAGCGCAAAGAACGGGAAAAATGCTGTCGCCCGCGCCAGCACCAGCTTGCCGCCCAGCGTCAGATCATAGCCCGCCAGGCAGCCAAACAGGATGGATGCCAGAATAACATACCGTTTGTCAAACCGCTGCAGAAACATCATGACCAGATAAAACAGGAAAATCGCCAGCGCGTACCAGTCCACGCCCACCGTAGACAGCATGCGCATCTCCGCCTCCTTGGACACCGCCACACGCGTCAGGAACAGCGAAAACTTAATGACAAAGTACAGCAGCAGGAAGGTAAACGCCTTATCATACCGATAGCTCTGCACCGCCCGTTTGGAAAACATGCCGGACAGAAAGATAAACGCCGGCATATGAAAGGCGTAGATAAACAGATACACCCGATCCATCACCTCGCCGTCCAGCCGCACATAGTTGATGACGTGCCCCAGCACGACACAGAAGATCAGCAGCAGGCGGACATTGTCCCATTTTGCAATTCGTTTTGTCATAGTCATAGCTTTGTTTCTCCGTGATAGTTCCCCGAAAAATTTCCCCCAAAACAGAACTTGCCGCGAAATCTCATCGGATTCCACGGCAAGTTGCATACTTTACTGATGTTTGCTTTCTTCCGGACGATTCAGACGCAGCTTACCGTCGGTGCAGACAGCAACCGTCGGCGTATCCAGAATCTCACCTGTCGTGTGATTATACAGGAAGATATTCAGTCCCTTGGCGGACATATACTTCCGTACACCGTTGAGAATAAACATAGAACGGCTTGCCGAGTTGCCACTCGGTGTCGAGGTGCAGACAAACGGGAATCCGTTGCCAAACGTGCCGGTGACCGCCATTTCGGTCGCTCCGCCCGTTTTCTCCTTGACCTTTCCGCCTACAATACTTCCGGTATACGCCGTGTCCTTGAGGGTACGGATGTCGGTCTGGATGCCGCATTGTTCCAATGCCTTCTGCATGTCGTCCGTCCACGCACCGCAGATATTGTCATCCGTCAGCTGAACCAGAACGTCATAATCGCCCTGATCGATGTAGCTCGACTGTAGCTCCTTGAGGTACTCGACCACGTCGCTGTTGGTCAGGAAGTACGACTCGGTGCGCTTTGCATGGTACGCGTCCATATATTGCTCGCTCTTCGGCGCGGTCTCTCGGAAGTCCGTCAGGTTGTAGGTCTTGGAAAGATACGCACCCAGCGCGTCCGCCACCTTGTCCGCACCGCGCACATTCAGATGCTGCGGGTCCTTAAAGTCGGAATAATAATTCAGACCCAGCTTTTCGCCCCACTCCTTGGAGGCGTAGTTGATGTAAGTCACACCCAGCTCGTCGGCGAGCTGCTGTGTTTTTTTGTCCTTGGTCTCGGTCCAGTCCTCCTTCGGCGTCTTGATCAGAACCAGCTCGATGCCGTTTTCCTTGCAATACGCCGCATACTTTTCCAGACCGGCCTTCTGATAGTCAATCATGTCCAACGACTCATTGTTGATCTTCTCGTTGTCCATGAGATCCTCATAGTTGTCAAACGAGTAGACATAGTCCGCCATGCGGGTGCCCATGTACATCGGGCTGTCCGCCGTGCTGAACGTAAAGTCCTGCTTCTCCAGATCTTCCCATCGGTCGTGATACTTGATGATCGGGAACAGATAGCTCATCAGATCGTCCGCCGTATCGCTCTCTGCGATGTGCTGACGCACGATGTCCAGCTTATTGGAGGAGAAATGCATCGTATCCAGCGTCTGTCGGTAGAAGCTCTCTGGAACCTCCTCAAACAGCTGGCTGGTATCCAGCACCGCCACCTTAATGTCCTGTGTCTTATTCAGCTCACGCAGCCAGCCCAGCGAAGCCAGAATCGGCTGGTTCGGGGAACCGGTTCCGTAGGCCGAGATGCCGTACTTGTCATACAGCTCCATCGCGTTAACACAGAATACCGCCTGGCTGCTGCCGCTGATGGCAACCTCCACGCTGTCCTTGTCCAGCTCGTACAGCTGCGCCGCCGTGTAGGACTGGCAGTTATTATCGGTGAATTTTGCCGTAAAGATCTTCGTGATGCCGAACAGAATCGCCACAAAAATCGCCGCAAAAACCACCGCTTTTGCAAAAATTTTCTTCATATCAATACCTTATTTTTAGAACGCCATGTATACAAACGACGATGCATCGTAGCCCGGGCCATAGATGCCGAGGATGATGATCGAGAAGATCGCTACGAAATAAATCATCCATCGAACGACCAGATTCTGGCGCGCGATGCGGTCACGCACGCGGACGCCGTCCTTCTCTCCGGCAATCTGCAGGCGGCTGACTACGCCAAAGACAATAATGGCGGAAATCAGCACGATAATGTTCATCCGATCCAGACCATAGTTGAGCAGGCTTCCGTCAAACAGGATCCACGGATTGAAGGTAATCAGTGTATTGCGGACGATGTACCACGTTGCACCGATGGAGCCCGGCGTGGTCAGCAGACGGCCGCCGGCGAAGATAAACGTCGTGCGAATCGCCTGAATCGCCTTCCACGAAGTCGCTTCCTCATTGATGTGCAGGTACTTCTGGCCAAAGCGCGTGAAGTCCTCTGCAAACGAAACCGACATCAGAATCATAAAGGCATAATAGACACCCCAGCAGACATAGCCTATGCCGTTGCCGTGCCATGTACCGGTGAGTACCCACGTGATGGTGACCGGTACGGCAGTGACCAGAACGCGCGTCATGCGGTTCGGCAGCTTGCCGCGCAGTGTCTTATTCAGGTTCTTGACGAAGTGCGAAGTGCTGACCGGGTAGTATACGTAGTCCTTGAACCACGAACCCAAAGACATATGCCAGCGTCTCCACAGCTCAACAACGCTCTTCGAGCAGAACGGATGGTTAAAGTTCAGATCCAGCTCGACGCCAAACAGGTCGGAGGCGCCGCGGGCGATATCCATACATCCCGAGAAATCCGCGTAGATGTAAACGACGTCCAGCAGCGCCGTAATGATAAACAGCACGCCGCCGTCCGAGCCGAGGTAGTTGCCATATACCGACTGAATGAACACATTCGCACGGTCGGCAATTACCAGCTTCTTGAAGAATCCCCACAGCATCAGCTGAAGGCCGTAGGCACAGCGTTTGCTGTCAAAGCGCAGCTCCTGCTTCAGGCGCACGCCGAGACGACCGTAGCGCTCGATCGGGCCCTGCAGAATATGCGGGAAGTAAATCGCATACAGCAGGAAGCGGGCATAATTCTGTTCGTAGTCAATCTTCTTCCAGAACACATCCAGCAGATAGCTCAGGGACGAGAAGGTGTAGTACGAAATACCCAGCGGGACGATAATCATCGCCGCGCTGAACTGTGCGCCGCTGCCCAGCATCGCGAGGAAGTCGTTGATCGGGTTGATCAGGAACTTCGTGTACTTGCTGTAGCACAAAATGGCGATATTAAACACCAGACACGCAATCAGGAACTTCTTGGCGTGCTTTTTCGCCGCCTCACGCATGGCCTTTTTCGCCTTGCGGTCGAGTCCTTCGCTCTCTGCAATGTTTTTATCCAGCTGCGCATAAATACGTCCGATTTTGCGGCCGGTCAAAAAGACCGAAAACGAGGTGATGAAAATAAACGGAAAATACTTGACGCCGGCAATGCCGTAAAAGACAATGCTGACCGCTAGCAGTACCTTCCAACGATGCTTGACCGGGCAGGCATAGAACAGAATAAAGCTGACCGCCAAGAACACCATAAATCTCAGTTGAATAAAAGTCATATTTTTCCCCTAAATCGGGCGGCACATTTCTGCGCCGCCCGACCGTATCCATAATTACCCTGTTGCCTTGGACAATTAGTCCATCAGCTCCTGAACCATCTCCCACATTGCCTCAAGAGAATCAAAGTTCTCCGGAACAATGTACTCCATGCCGATCTCGATATCAAACGTATCTTCCAGCTCGGTCAGGATCGAGGTCATATCGATGGAGTCGATCACCTTGTCGGTATACAGCTTCTTCGACGTATCGGTGTAGTCAATATTCGGGTTAACGCGCTTGAGAGCTTCTAACAGCTTGTCCATAGTATATTCCTCCATATAAAATAATAATGTTGTCGGGGTGCGTTATTCGGTTGTGTCGCGGGGGAGCGTTTACTGCGGGAGATTCTTGTAGAGCACCTTGCCGGCCTCATTCTTCGGAATCTCGTCAATCACACGAACCGTATAGGCGCGCGGATTCAGGTGCGTACGGTCATGAATCAGCTCCATGACGGCATCCTTGTGCGCCGGATTGGTGATAAAGATCTGCATCAGATCGTCGTTGCCCGTGCTGGCGCAGTCAGTATCCTCAAACGCCGACTTTACCATGCGGTCTACTTCGTCCAGGTTGACGCGGTTGCCGAACAGCTTCAGGAAGCGCTTCTTGCGGCCTACAACATAATAGTAGCCGTCCTCATCGCGCTTGGCCATGTCGCCGGTCTCCAGACGTCCGCCGCGCTCATCGCCCTTAATCAGGTCTTCGCCGCACTGCGCATAGCCTAGCGTGACGTTTTCGCCTTCGTAAACCAGCTCACCGACAACGCCCGGCTCTTCAATCGGGTTGTCGTTGACATCGCGCAGAATGAACTTGCCGCCCGGAATGGCAATGCCCATGCTGCCGAACTTCTCCAGCGACTTGTCATACGGCAGGTATGCCATACGCGCCGTCGCCTCGGTCTGTCCGTACATGACGACAAAGTGCTTGCCGGTCTTTTCCGCATACTCGGCAAATTCCTTGTGCAGCTCCGGCGCCAGCTTGCCGCCCGCCTGCGTCATCGTGCGCAGATCCGGCAGATCCATGCGGAAGAAGCGGATGCGCTTGAGCATCTCATAAGTAAACGGAACGCCGCCGAACGACGTCGCATGATTATCCTTCATGAAGCTCCAGAAATCCTTCGAAACAATCGGATTGGTGGTCAGCAGCATGGTGGCGCCCACCTGCGTGTGCGAGTTGATGATGGAAATACCATAGGTATAGTTCATCGGCAGAGTGGTAACCGGACGCTCGGTGTCATCCAGCTCCAGATATTCCACGATGGAATCCGTATTGGACTGAATGTTCTTATAGCTCTGCCGAACCAGCTTCGGGCTTCCGGTCGAACCGGAGGTCGTCAGCAGCAGTGCCAGCTCGTCGTACAGCGGATACACGGTCTCAAAATTCGTCTTGACCAGAGAGTATCCAAAGCGAGACAGAACAACCGGATACGGGTACTTCTCCAGCAGCTCGTCCGGCAGATACAGATAGGACGGGCTGTATACTTCCAGCAGATGTGCCGCCAGCACATCGTTGATCTTTGCATCCACCATCAGCGGGACGATCTTATTGTACAAAAAGCTGAGATAGCCAGCTGCCGAACCAATGACATTCTGGCAGAAGCTGAATACCAGGCAGCGTCCGCCGACGGCAGCGCCCAGATCCTTCGCAAAGGATTCCAGCTCCGCATAGGTCAGCGTCTCTCCACCTTCCTGAAGAAACGCGATCTTATCACCAAATTTTCCAAAACTATCGTAGTAGCTCATAATTTTCTTCACTTACCTCTAAACTGAATTTATGGATTTGACAGGCGAGTCCGTTGCTCTGTCCCAACCAAACGGATTTGCTCCGTCATTGCTGCAGGTATGACCGAAATTGGGACGCACATACCAACATTTTCGTCGATTTATGCACACTTTTCAGTCGTTCCTCATTATATCACAGCGTTTTTTCTCCGTCAACTGGACGGTTATACAAATTCAGGCATTCTCTTCCGCCTATCACCGGTTGGATCGGCGCCAGATGCGCTGCTCCTGCGCCGCCCGAATCAGTTCGTCACGGAAGTCCGGGTGCGCCAGCGAAATAAGCAGTTCCGCACGCTCCCATGTTGACCGTCCCTCCATGTTTACCACGCCGTATTCCGTCGCCAGATAATACACCTCACTGCGCGGTGAGGTAATGATATCGCCCTGAAAATGCGGACAGATGCGCGAATGGCGCACGCCCTTTTTATCACGGTAAGTCGAGCTCATGCACAAAAAAGCCTTACCGCCGTGCGATGAGGATGCACCGGTCAGAAAGTCCAGCTGTCCGCCTGTGCCGCTGATCTGCCGCATTCCCGCGCTCTCCGACGAGACCTGTCCAAACAGATCCACCGCCACACAGCTATTGATGGAAACCATGTTGTCCAGCTGTGCGATGACCTGCGGGTCGTTGACATACTCCAGCGGGAATGCTGAGACTGATGGGTTTTCGTCCATCCACTCGTACAGCTCGCGCGAGCCGATGCCGACGCCCAGCACGTTTTTGCCGCGGTTGATCGTCTTATACGCGTTGGTCAGCTTGCCCGCCTTATGCATCCGCAGGTACGCATCCGAGCACAGCTCGGTATGCATGCCCAAATCCTTCAGGTCGGAGTCCGCAATCAGCAGACCCAGCGCGTTAGGCAGGCTGCCGATGCCCAGCTGAAGCGGAACGCCATTTTTCAGATACGGCATCAGGTGGGCGGCGATCTCAATATCCGTCTCCGTCGGCTGTGAAATCTCCATATTCGGCAGGGGCGGATGCTCGCCCTCTACAATATAATCGACATCCGAGATGTGAATGCACTCGTCATACCCGCCAAACAGCTTGGGCAGGCGCTCGTTGATCTCCAGAATGACCACGTCTGCCTTGCGCAGAATTTCGCCGCACACGCCGGTCGAGGTGGAAAAATTAAAAAAACCGTGACGATCCATCGGCGTGACGCTCATCATCGCCACATTAACCGTCAAGAAGTGCTTATAATAGGCCGCGTTGTTGTGGAACACCATTGGGATATAGTAGCACAGCCCACGGTCGCTGAGCTTGCGCTCGTAGGCCGAATAATGCCAGGTATTGTAGGTAAAATGCTGCTGCGACGGGTCACACTCCGCCACCTCAATCGGCCCAAATACCAGATTTCCTCGAATTTTGACGTCCCACAGCTCATCCCGCCGCTTCGCCAGCGCGCGGTCGAGCAGCACCGGCATTCCCAGCGACGTCGTGTAATCCACCCAGTCCCCGCTCTTGACGACCTGTACCGCCTCTTCCGGCGTGCGCAGCTTGTTGCGGTATTCCTGTTGAAGATCCATCTATCTATCACCTCATTGTCATCCGGTTTTCTCGTGCTTGTTCTTTCTTGTAGTATACACGAAGTTCCGACAAAACGAAATGACAAATGTGTCTTGTTTCTTTGCATAATATACCTGCCAAATCGAAAAAGGAAATAATATACTGATAAACAAAAATAAAACTGTCACTGAAAAAGTAACAAAAAAAATACGCCGCGGCCCCCACCACAGCGTATTTTTAATAAAACTGCCCCACGCAGTTTTCCCTGTTTTATACGGAAAAAAGCAAAAAAACTAGCAAAACACCGATTTTTCTTATCGGAATCCTTTTTCCTTGTTCATAGTATAGCATACTGCCAGTCTCTTTTCCCCTTTTTTTCAAAATCAGCCTATTTTTCGTAACAAGCGGGATCGTTATACCCATTATTTTCCATCAATATCGTTGCAGTAAACATTCCATTTTGACATGTGAGCTCCATGTCGCCGTGATACCGCTTCGCAATCGACTGCAAAATCTTCATGCCGTAGCCATGTCGGCGGGCATTCCGCTTGGTTGTCGCCGGCAGTCCGGAATGATCCAGTGTCTGCCGCGGGTCACAGCTGTTGCTGACGCGGACGAAGTAAAACCCGCGCTGTTCGCCCGCCTTGACGTGGATAAATTGATCCGTCTTGTCCGACAGACATCCCTCCAGCGCATTATCCAGCAGGTTAGAAAACAGATTGCTCTGGTCGATTTCCGAAATGTTCCAGTTATTTACCTGCGTCTGTACCTGCATATCAATCCCACGCCGCCGCGCTTCCTCCGCTTTGACCGTCACAATGGCGTTCACCACCGGTGACGCGCAGTAGCGCACCGGCGTGATGTCGTTCAGGCGCAGATTGATCTCGCGCAGTGCGCGCTCCTGCTGCTCTGCATCCGCGATGTCCATCATCTGCTCCATCGCCTCCAACTGCTGCCGCAGCACTTGACAGCAGTGGGTCATTTCCTCCATGTTGGTCTGCACCAGCTGATAATATGCGCTCTCCGTCTTTTGCTGCTGCCGCAAACGCTGCAGCTCCATCTCGCTGTTCTGCGCGCCCAGCATTCCCGCCACTCCTTCAAAAATCAGAAAGTCCGCCGCCACCGCCAGCCACGAGCACAGCAGGAAGTATGCCATGCGCGCGCCCGTCTGCTCTTCCGCGGTGTTTCCCCACAGGCCTATCATAAAAGCAAACTGCAGGATCTCCATCAGCACAACCATAAGGCTGATGTTATGCCGCAGCCTGCCGTCCAGTCGGTGCCAAAAGGTAGCGAACACCGTCGCCAGCCCCAAAAAAATAATCGTCGACTGTGCCTGCAATACAGTCCACAGCTCCTTCTGCGTCACGGCGTGCAGCCCCAAGTCAATATACAGCACCACTTCCACAATAATTTCCGCCAATACCAACAGACAGAGATTGCACCCGGATACCACCAGCTTTTCTCGAGTTTCCTCCTTACTGACAATCCAGCAAATTATCCCCGTCATACCGACGCCCCAAAGCATGCGCAGGATACGAAACAGCGGCGAAACGCTCGCTGTAGAGAGAAGCTGCGGATGCACCAACATGCTCCCACGCAAAAAGCCCGGTGCATTGATGACATTTGTCTGCAATACACCGGCATTCAGCAATAAGTTTACCCCGTATATCACCAGCACCACGCAGTAGGTAATCACACGATTCCACCGCAGCCGGCGCGGGACAACAATCCAGAATACGCTCAGCGTCATCGCCTGCAGAAACAGCACGCTAATTGTAATCATTTGATATTGTGTCAGCATGTCCGTTCCTCCGTTTTCTTCAACGCTTCTTTTCCCACAGAGACAGGGTTATCAAATACCAGTCCTCATCCCAGTCTTCATCGCAGGTGCCCTGATATTGCTTCAGCAGGCGGTTTCGCACGCGCTGCCACTCCGCCTCGCCAGGATCTTTCTCGTTAAGCTGCCGCAGACTCCAACCCGCCAGTCTCCGGCGGCGCCACCGCGCCTGCACGGTGCAGACCGTTTCTTCTCGAAACGCCGTCAGATACAGCTGCGGATCAGGTGCGTCCGTCCGCCCTGTTTGCACCATCAGACGCAGCAGCCGGTCAAACAGTACATACTGGTCGATGGTCTGTATGCGCCAGTCCCGCGCATCAATGTCCGTTTCCAGCGTCAGACCGCTGTTTTCCGCCCGTCCTGCCCATGCGTTGATAATCGCACTGACCACCGGCAGCGCCGTATACGATACCATCTCGCTGTCGTCCAGCCGCTGCTGCATACTCATCAGCAGCTCTTCGCTCCGCTCACGCTCTCCGCTGCACAGCAGGGTATAGAGCACCTGAATTTGATTTTTGAAGTCGTGCCGGAACTTTGCCTGCTCCTCCGCCCGCTGCCGGAGCATATGGTAGTAGTAATACTCAATTTCCTGCTTTTCGCGCAGCTGCTGCATCTCCATCTGTTCCCGCCGCGCGACGATGGCGCGGGTAATCAGCTGATACAAAACGATGTCCGCCATCACAGACAGCATAGCCAGCACGCCAAAGTAGATCATCATTTTTTCGCCCAGTGCTTCGCGGTTCCAAACCTCCATGCCGTACATGCAGGCACACTGCGAGATCGCCAGCACGAGCGCCAGCAGGACGATGCGCCGCCGCATCCGCCGATCCATGTGATTCCAAAACGTCGAGGAAATTACGGTAAAAGACAACGTGACAATCGGATTGAGTATCTGCATGGTCCACAGTCCCAGCTCGGTATACAAGGACTGATGAATAATATGTACCTGAATCCATTCCATAATCAGCTCACCGAGCAGGAATACACAGCCCATATTCACCGACATCAGCAGACGGCGCGGCCAGGTATCAATGCAGACCAGCCCGCTGACCAAAAGCATCAGCCCAATCGGCACGCCCATCATCGCCACAAAACGCAGGACACTTGTCCCGTCCAGCATTGCCGTGCTCAGTGACGGGAACAAATTATGTACCACATACATCAATATATACAGACCGACGCACAGCGCGATGCACGCACTGTCGCGCCATCGGCGTTTGGGAGGGATCATAATCCAGAACATCGCAAAGGTTACCGCTTGCAGGAAAAACGGCAGATTGGCGATGCCTCCCGGAAGCATATTCTGCATCATATCTGTTCTCCCAGGTAGTGATAAAACGCCTCTCGGCTGGTCTTTTGCCGTTTTTTGCTGATCGGGATTTGCGTCCCGTCCATCAGCTCCAGATAATCGCTGCGGAAGCGGCTGACATGATCCAGATTTACCAGATAACTCTGATGACAGCGCAGAAACTGCTCCGGCAGCCGCTCTTCCAGCTCGTTGAGCTTAAAGTATCCCTCCAGTCGTTCGTTCTCGGTTACAATATAGACCACTCGGCGCTGGCTCTCCAAATAGCGTATCTCCCGCACCGGAACACGCAGTACCTCCTTATGAACTTTCAGCGACAGATAATCCTCGGTCTCCGGCGCTGCCGGTACCTCAGTCACGCGGTCCAGCTCACGGCACAGAACCCGACAGTCTACCGGCTTGATGAGAAAGCCATCCGCCTTGCCGTGAAAAATATCTTGGCTGTATTCCACATGTCCGGTAATAAACAAAATCTTCAGCCCCGGACAGCGATCCGCTACCCAGTTGGATACCGTAATGCCGTTTTCTCTCCCCAAATCAATATCCAGCAGCAAAACGTCCGGTCGGTTTGTTCCCGTCCCCGCCAGCCACTGCTCCAGCTCCGCACGCGAATTACACAGCGTAATCGTGTGCTCGGTTGTCCAGGACGATCGGATCATCTGCGCCAAGCTGCGCAGAACGTCCCGATTGTCATCGCATATCCCAACATTTACCATGCTATTCCCCTCCTTTTTCTGCTCCTCTTTTTTCTACTATAGCATAGTTTTACATTCTTAGAAATAGTTTTCTTTTTCTTTGAACAATTTTTGAGCATGTTTGCAGTATCGTTTCTTCCCCGCATTGACTTCTCCTTTGCCCCGTGCTTTAATAATCATTGGCTGCAGTCGTTGTTGTCTGTCCGTTACATTTGCATATCAATCCAAGGAGGCGACGCTCTATTTCATCTACACATTCTCATGATTTGACCAGCGGCCCGCTGCTGTCCTCCCTGCTGCTGTTTTCTGTCCCGATTTTAATCGGTAATTTATTCCAGCAGCTGTATAATATCGTGGACACCACCGCCGTGAGCCATTTGCTCGGCGCGGATGCTCTCGCTGCCCTCGGCTGCACCACCTCGCTGTATGACGTCGTTGTGTGCATTGCCACCGGCATGACGGCGGGCTTTTCCATCGTCATCGCCCGCATCTTCGGCTCGCGCCGTCCGGCACGCCTGCGGCAGGCCACCGCGACGATTGTCATCCTGACCGTGATTCTGTCGCTGCTGCTGACGCTCATCAGCTTGGCGTTCAGCCGTCCGATGCTCGTCGCGCTGCACACACCGGCGGCCATCTTGGACTCCTCGCTGCTGTACATCCGCACGATTTTCGCCGGTATCTTTTTCACCATGAGCTATAACGCCATGGCAAGCGTCCTGCGCGGCATCGGCAACAGCCTGTATCCGCTGCTGTTTTTGATTTTGTCCTCCGTGCTCAACGTCGGGCTGGATCTGCTGTTTATGGCAGTATTTCGCTGGGGCATCTTTGGCGCGGCGTTCGCCACCGTTCTGGCGCAGCTGATCTCCGCCGTCGCCTGCCTGATCTATATCGTCCGCTGCTGTCCGGAGCTGCATCTCAAGCGAGAGGACTTCCGGTTTGACGGCGCGCTCGTGCGCGAGCTGCTGGTCACCGGCCTTGCCATGGGACTCATGCAGTCCACCGTCTGCATCGGCACGATGATTATGCAGTCCGCCGTCAACGGTCTGGGCACTGCGACGATTGCAGGCTACACCGCGGCACGCAAGATTCACGGCCTGCTGCTGACGATTCTGTTTGCCTTCGGCAACACGGCCTCGACATTTGCTGGCCAGAATCTCGGGGCCCGTCAGCTGTCCCGCGCCTTTCACGGCATCCGTGTGCTCGTTCTGCTCGGTCTGGTCTGGGTTACACTGGTCAATGTATTTATCTTCTTCCGCTGCGAAGCGCTCGCCAGCTTGATTACTGGCAGCACCGACCCGGCTGTGCTCGGCGCGGTCACACGCTATCTGCATATGGACGTGCCGTTTTATTATGGCATCTCCGTGCTGATTATCCTGCGCTATTCGCTGCAGGGTCTGGGCGGCAAGCTCGCCGCTGTCGCCGAGGGCGTCATGGAGATGTGCGGAAACATTCTCTCCGCCCTCTTCCTCGTCCCCGCGCTCGGCTATTTCGGCGTATGCCTGTGCGAGCCGATCACCTGCACGGCCTGTGCCGTCATGATCTGTCTGGCGTTCTGGTACTCGGTTCGCCGCCTGCGCGCGCAGCCGGACGAGCTGGCGTGGTAATTCCCCCGCATTTTCTGCTACTTCATCCCTCTGAAAGGATCTGTACACTATGGATACCGCTATCCTCATCACCCAAATGGCAGAACTTTTTTTGATGATCGGTCTGGGTTTTGTGCTGTTTCGCGTCGGTCTGCTCGACGTGGATTTCAACCAGAAAATGACCAAGGTTCTGCTGTACGTCACCGTCCCCGCCCTGATTCTGGATTCCGTTCTTCAGCAGGAGGAACGGCTGGACGGCGTGCAGGTTGCCACCGTATTTGCCATCGGCTTTGGCTTATACTTTGTCTTTCCGCTGCTGGCCTTTGTCATCGTCAAGCTCCTGCGCCTTCCGCTGGCAGATCAGGGCCTGTATATGTACATGCTGACCTATGGCAACGTCGGCTTCATGGGCTTTCCTGTCATCGCCGCGCTTTATGGCTCCACCGCCGTGTTTTATACCGCAATCATCAATATTCTGTTCAATCTCTCCTGTTTTTCCGTCGGACTGGTGCTCATGCACTATGGAAAACAGCGCACCGCATCATTTGATCCGCGCACGCTGCTGTCCCCCGGCATCATCGGCTGTGTGCTGTCGATTATCATCTATTTTGCTGACATTCACTTCCCGCCCGTGCTGAGTGAATCCATCGCCTCGGTCGGCGCGATTACCACCCCGCTGGCAATGATTTTGATCGGCGCAACCCTCGCACGTATGCCGTTTCACACGGTGTTTCAGGACTGGCATCTCTATCCGTTTACTCTGGTCAAGCAATTCGCTGTTCCGCTGCTCCTGTGGTTCCCGCTGCGCTGGCTGATTTCGGATACCTTCGTCCTGCATATCACGTTTATCCTGCTGCTCATGCCGGTGGCAAACAACAGCATTTTGTTCGCCACCAATTACGGCGGCGACGAAACACTCGCGGCAAAGGCCGTGTTCCTGACCACGCTGGTGTCGATTGTGTCCATTCCGCTGCTGGCGGCGGTATTCTTGTAATCGCGTCGCTGCGACGTCGCATCGGCGAATTATACTACCTCCCTGTGCCGAAGTATCGGCACAGCTCGACCGTTCCATTGCCTCGCTCCTCAAATTTCAAACACTTCGCTGGTTTGAAATTTGAATCATCGTAAGGGCTACTTTGTAAGTTGGCAGGTAGCAACTGCTGTTTCAATACACAATCCAGCGCAGCGATTGTGCATTGAGGGAGCAAGGCCACGGAGTGGCTGAGACGTGCTGATGCCTCAGCGCGTCGATGTAACGTAGTGCGCCGCAGCGATGACGCCGCTCCTGACTGGTTTTCTTTTCGTCCACTTTCTTTTGACAGCAAAAGAAAATGGACTTCTCTCGTCAACAACTATAGTAAAGTGACCAAGCAAATAGAGCCTTCACAGCATCAGCATCGTTTCAAAAGGGCAGTGCCATCTCGGCACTGCCCTTTCCATATACATTGTTATTTCGCCGCCATCGCGGTCTTGTAGACATCCACATATTTCGCCGCCGAGGACGTCCAGCTGTAGTCGCCCTTCATGCCCGCGATCTGCATCGCTCTCCATGCGTCCTTCTTTTCCGTGAACACATGAATCGCCTCCTCCAGAACATACAGCATGTCGTGCGCATTGAACGCCGCAAACGAGAAGCCGTCGCCCGTTCCGGTGTACTGGTTATACGCTGTGACTGTGTCCTTCAGACCGCCGGTCTCGCGCACCAGCGGAATGGTGCCGTAGCGCATCGCAATCATCTGCGTCAGGCCGCACGGCTCAAACAGCGACGGCATGAGCAGCAGATCCGCGCCGCCGTAGATCTTGTTTGCCAGATCATTGTTGAACATAATATTCGCCGACAGCCTATCCGGATACGCCTTTTTCGCATCCAGCAGCATCTGTTCATAGCCGTAATCACCCGTGCCCAGTACAATCAGGCGGACATTCAGGCTCAGGATATCACCCAGCACGCCCTGAAGCAGATCCAGACCCTTCTGGCTGACCAGACGTCCGATCATGCCGATGACCAGCGTGTCATCGTCCGCCTCCAAACCGCACATCTCCAGCAGACCCTCACGGTTCTTCTTCTTTTTCTCCAGCGTGTCAATGCCGTAGTTTTCAAACAGATGGGGATCGGTCTCCGGATCGTAATACTTGATATTCAGGCCATTCAGAATGCCGTATACCTTGCCGTTGTACCAGCGCAGCACCGGATCGAGCGAGAAGCCATAAAACGGCGTCTGGATCTCCTGTGCATAGCTCGGCGAAACCGTCGTCACACAGCTTGCGCAGACAATAGCGGCCTTCATCAGATTGACATTACCGTCCTGCTGCAGGAAGCCGTTATCGAACTGATAGCGGTCAATACCCAGGACATAATCCGTGATTTCGTCGCCAAACTGACCCTGATACTGGATATTATGGATGGTAAATACCGTCTTCATCTTCGCATACAGCGAGCTGAACTTATAATACAGGTTAAAGTATACCGGAACCAGTGCGGTCTGCCAATCGTTGCAGTTAATAATATCCGGATGGAAGCCGATGATCGGCAGCATATCCAGCACGGCATGGCAGAAGAACGCAAAACGCTCTGCATCGTCATATTCGCCGTAGATCTGCTTGCGGTCAAAATAATACTCATTGTCAATGAAGTAATAATTGATCTGATCCTTTTTCAGATGATAAATTCCGCAGTACTGGCTGCGCCATGCCAACTGGACATACATCGTGTCCACCAGCTTCATCTTCTCCAGCCATTCCTTTCCGATCAGAGAGTACCGCGGGCAGACAACGCTTACCTCGCATCCTTCTTCCGTCAGCGCCTGCGGCAGCGAGCCGGCAACATCCGCCAGACCACCGGTTTTAATAAATGGCGCCACCTCACTGGCTACGTATAAAACTTTCATGATGTTCTCCTCTTTTCCTCTGCTCCTCCCCAGAGCAGCGCATACAGGGCACCGACCGCTCCCAGCTCGATGTTCTGTGTTTTATGATGTCAAATCAGCGCCCGCCGCATGGTCTCCTCCCATCCGGCGGCGCCGATTTTCCGTTTCGTCATACAATCGCGTTCTTTTCAATCGCCACCGGATAGGTCACATGCCCCATCATTCGGCGATCCGGACGGATCACAACATTTTTATCTGCTACGACGTAGGACAGATCGACATTTTCTTCAATTTCACTGCCCTGCATAATAATCGAATCCTTGACAACCGCGCCCTTTTTCACCGTGACACCGCGGAACAGGATAGAATTTTCCACACGGCCCTCAATCTTGCAGCCGTCCGCAATCAGGCTGTCGTTGACCACTGCCTCGTCGCCGTAATACGTCGGCGCCTCATCACGAATCTTGGTAAAGATCGGACGCTCCGGCACAAAGACCTGATCGCGCAGCTCCTTGTCCAGCATATCCATCGAAGCCGAGAAATAACTCTTGATGTTCTCAATGCGTGCGGCATAGTTGCTGAATACATAGCCATACAGTTGCTTGCCCTGTGTAAAGAGATACTGCATCGCGTCGCTCTCAAACGAGCGGAGATTATGTGTGACGCAGTCCGACAGCAGCTGACGCAGGAATTCCCGCTTCATGATGTAAATGCCCAGCGACTTGTGCTTGCACTGGCCGCCCATGTTGTCGCCGTAGCGAATGTCCATAATTTCATGGCGCGGGGACAGTTCCAAAAACGTGTCGCTCGCCGTGCCCTCGCTGGACTTGGTGCACACCATCGTCACATCCACACCGGTCTCTCGATGCTTGCGCAGCACGTCATCCAGTGGAATATTCGCCACGATGTCGCCGCCCGCGATGATCACATGCTCCGCCTTGCTCTTGCGGAACAGCTCACTGATGGAGCCCAGTGCCTCCAGCACGGTGCGGTAATTCTCCGTCACCAGCGGAGAGGACTTCGGGGCAAAGGCATTCGGCGGAAGCAGCATCATGCCGCCGCGCTTGCGTGCCAGATCCCAATCCTTGCCGCTTCCCAGATGATCCATCAGCGACTGATACTTGTCGCGCATGACGATACCGACCTGATTGCAGCCGGAATTGACCAGATTGGAAAGCATAAAATCAATAATACGATAGCGTCCGCTGAACGGAACCGACGCAATCGGACGGTGTTCGGACAGCTCCCGCATATCGTTTTCCATATCAAATCCAATGATAATACCCAGTGTGTTCTTCATGATCTCACCTCATTATTCTGCATCCGGAATGTCGGTATCTACCATCTCTTTGGCGCCGATTTTTGCCTTTTTACCGACTCTTACGCCGCCGCCGACAACCGCGACGCCCCACTTGTCCGGATCCACTTCATCCGGCGCGTTGCCAACCACTGCTCCGGCACAGATATGCGCATCCTCTGCGACGATGGCATACTTGACCTGTGCGCCCTTTTCAATCACAGCGCCCGGCATAATAACAGAATAATTGACCTCTGCGCCCTCTTCGACAACAACGCGGGAGAACAGAACGGAATTGTCCACCTTGCCTTCAACCTCGCAGCCCTCGACTACCAGCGAATGATGGATATCGGCCTTCTTGCCGGTGAAGTGCGGCGGCGCCGCGCTCGTGCGGCCATAGATCTTCCAATCCGGATCGTCCAGATTCAGACCGGATTCCGGAGACAGCAGATCCATATTGGCCTCCCACAGCGACTCGATCGTGCCGACATCCTTCCAATAGCCGTCAAACTGATAGGACTGAAGGTTCTCTCCGTTTGCCAGCATTGCCGGAATGATGTTCTTGCCGAAATCGTTGGAGGAGTTCGGATCGTTCTCGTCGTCAATCAGATACTGACGCAGCTTAGACCAGGTGAAAATATAAATGCCCATCGAAGCCAGTGTGGACTTCGGCTTCGCCGGCTTTTCTTCAAATTCATAAATCGTGCCGTCCGGATGGCAATTGAGAATGCCGAATCGCGTTGCCTCCTCCAGCGTCACGTTGAGTACGGCGATGGTTGCCGCCGCATTCTTTTCCTTGTGTACATCCAGCATCTTGTCATAGTCCATCTTATAAATATGGTCGCCCGACAAAACCAGAACGTATTCCGGATTGTACTCATCCAAGAAAGCGATATTCTGATAAATCGCATTGGCGGTACCCTTATACCACTCCGAGCCTTCACCTCTCTCATACGGGGGCAGGCAGTATACACCGCCGTCCAGACGGTCCAGATCCCATGTCTGACCGGTTGCCAGATACGCATTCAGCGCATGCGGCTCATACTGGGTCAGCACGCCGACCGTGTCGATGCCCGAATTGGCACAGTTGGACAACGGGAAATCAATAATACGATACTTTCCGCCGAACGGAACCGCCGGCTTGGCGACGTTCTCCGTCAGGACGTACAATCTGCTGCCGCGACCGCCGGCCAGCAGCATTGCTACACACTCTTTCTTCCTAGACATTCTTCATTTCTCCAATCTCCTAGAATAGGGAGACTCTCCTCCCGTGAAAAGCACACTATTCTTTTCCTGTTTTTGTCTTAATTTTCCTACCCGTATGCCATCGAGCAGAAAATCCAGCGACAATTGCAGTATTTATAGGAATAGTATACAACCATTCCTTCCGCAAGTCCAGAAAAAATGTGGAACTTAACCTTAATTTTTCTTTTGAGCCGCTTCCAGCTCCTCCAGCATCAGCGCAAACGCCGTCTCGCACGCGCGCTCCCGCGCGTTCTCCCGTCCGGTCGGTTCATGAATACACACGACGCGCACCGCGCCGCGGAAGCACACGCCCAGATAAATCGTACCCACCGGCGTGCCGTCCTCTCCGCCGTCCGGTCCGGCATAGCCCGTCACACTGACCGACAGATCCGTGCCAAACAGCCGCGCACAGCCCGCCGCCATCTCTGCTGCTGTCTGCTCCGAAACCGCTGTATAGGTATCCAGCGTCTCCTGCTGCACACCCAGCACGCCGTGCTTGATTTCGTTCCAGTAGCTGCACACGCCGCCCTTGTAGAACTTGGACGCCCCCGGAATGCTCGTGATCGCCGCCGACAGCATGCCGCCGGTGCACGATTCCGCGACCGAAAGCGTGAGCGATTGCTGCGTCAGGCACTGCGCCGCACGCTGTGCCAATTCTTGCTTTTTGGATTGTTTCATTGTCTACCCTCCCTACTGTATAATACTATATCATATTGTCCGCATGAAATGTGGGATTCTGGTTTATTTCCAAATATTTTATTGCAATCAGGCAACTACGTTCCTAAAAACCTTCCTTAACGCTCTCCACGCAGAAAAACTGGATTCGAAGTTTTCCGCTATCGTCGGCTATTAACGCCAAGAGAAAGAAAAATGGTCCATTACAGAGTACAGACTGCAACAGACCATTTAGCTTTGTTATTGATTCTTTTTCTTATCCGAGAATCGCTTTATCATTGGCGAATTCCTCGCCGCTGGCCTCCTCGAACTTTGCGAGCAGATCCTTCACGGTGAGGCGTTTTTTCTCCTCGCCGCGAATATCCAGAATGATATGACCGTCCATCATCATGATCAGACGGTTGCCGTGAGCAATGGCATCCTTCATGTTGTGGGTAATCATCAGTGTGGTCAAATGATTCTGGTTGACAATGCGGTCGGTGGTTTCCAGCACCTTTGCGGCGGTTTTCGGGTCGAGCGCGGCAGTGTGCTCGTCGAGCAGCAGCAGCTTCGGGCTTTTGAGTGTCGCCATCAGCAGCGTCAGCGCCTGACGCTGACCGCCGGAAAGCAGACCGACCTTGGAGGTCAGGCGGTTTTCCAGTCCCAGGCCGAGGGTGGCGAGCAGTTCCTTATACTGCGCACGCTCACTATTATGAATACCGGGGCGCAGCGTGCGGCGCTTGCCGCGGCGCAGCGCCAGCGCAAGATTTTCCTCGATACCCATCGAGGCGGCGGTGCCGTTCATCGGGTCCTGAAAGACGCGTCCGAGGAACTGTGCGCGCTTGTATTCCGGCAGACGGGTGACATTCTGTCCGTCAATGAGAATCTCACCCTCGTCCACCGGCCAGACACCGGCAATGGCATTGAGCATGGTGGATTTTCCGGCACCGTTTCCGCCGATTACCGTGACAAAATCACCGTTTTCCAGCGTCAGACTGATGTTCTTGAGCGCTTGTTTTTCATTGACCGTGCCAATATTAAAGGTTTTGGAAATATGCTTGAGTTCCAGCATTAGCCGTTGCCTCCTTTCTTTGCAGGCTTGACAAAGTAGCGTGCCTTCCACGTCGGAATGGCAAGGAAGATCGCAACAACGATCGCCGAGAGCAGCTTGAGCAGATCCGGGTCAATGCCCATCCAGATAACCGTCTGCATAACCAGATAGTAGATGATCGAACCGAACGCAACGGCGACCAGACGCAGCGCGAAATTGTGGAAAATACGGCCGAAAATTGCTTCGCCGATGATGACAGCGGCCAGGCCGATGACGATCGCGCCGCGGCCCATGTTGATGTCCGAGAAGCCCTGATACTGCGCCAGCAGTGCGCCGGAGAAGCCGACCAGACCGTTGGAAATCATCAGGCCGAGGACGCGGTTGAAGTCTGTGTTAATGCCCTGTGCGCGCGACATATTCGGGTTGTTGCCGGTAGCGCGCAGTGAGCAGCCCAGCTCGGTGCCGAAGAACCAGTACAGCAGGGCGATTAAAATTACGGTGATGATCGCGACGAGCAAGATCGTATTCTGAAACAGCGGAACGTTCTTGATGAAGCGCAGCGAGACCAGCAGATCATACTTGTCCACATTGATGGCCTGATTGGACTTTCCCATAATCTTTAGGTTGACGGAATACAGGCCGAGCTGGGTCAAAATACCGGCGAGAATAGCCGGAATACCCATGAAGGTGTGGAAGATACCCGTGACCATACCGGCGAGCATGCCGGCGATGAGGGCGCCCAGCATCGCAACCCAGACGTTATGGCCGGTCAGCATCAGCATAATGCAGACGGCGCCGCCGGTGCCCAGCGTGCCGTCAACCGTCAGGTCGGCGATGTCCAAAATACGGAAGGTGATGTAGACGCCAATGGCCATAATGCCCCAGATCAGGCCCTGTGCAATGGAGCCGGGAAAGGCGCCCAAAAGATTTAAGATGTTCATAGTGGTTACCTCAAATAGACGGAAGGGACAGCGAGAGGGAAATCCCGTCTCGCTGTCCATCCAACATCGTTCGATTCAACTATATTATTCTTCGATTGCTTCGTAATCATCCGGAACTTCAATGCCAAGATCTTTGCAAATTTCCGGATTGTACTTCTTGGTGAACTTCGGTGCGTATTCGATCGGCATATCGGAAACATTTTCCTCGCCAGTCAGAATTTTCGCTGCCATCTTGCCGGTGGTGACGCCGAGGTCATAGTAGCTGATGGACAGTGTCGCAACGCCGCAGCCCTCACAGATGCCCTCTTCGCCTGCAACAACCGGGACCTTCGCGGCGCGGCAGGCGTTGTCTACGATTTCCGTGTTGGAAGCAACCGTGTTGTCCGTCGGAACGTAAATAACGTCGCTTGCATGCGCGGCGGTGGTGACAACAGAGTTCAGGTCATTGGAGTCGGCAAATGCGTACTGCTTGCAGGTGTAGCCCAGCTTTTCCAGTGCGGCCTGCACCGTGTCAACCTGATACTGCGAGTTAGCTTCTGCCGAGCAGTACAGCAGGCCGACGTTCTTTGCCTTCGGGAACAGCTCGTTGAGCATCGCGGCCTGCTCATCCAGCGGAGCGAGGTCCGATGTGCCGGAAATGTTTCCGCCGACCGTGCCGTCGAAGTCCTTCAGATCCAGCGCAACGCCGTACTCGGTCACTGAGGTGCCGAGAATCGGAATCTCATTGGTGCCGGCCGCGGCAGCCTGAAGCGCCGCCGTGGCGTTTGCCAGAATCAGATCGTCATTGTTGGAGACAAATCCGTTGATAATCGTGGAACAGGTGTTGGCATCGCCCTGTGCGTTCTGCTCGTCAAAGGTGACGGCATCGCCGAGCTCCTTGGTCAGCTCGTCCTTGAAGCCCTGCGTCGCTGCGTCCAGCGCCTCATGCTGAACCAGCTGACAAATACCAACGGTATAGGTGCCGGATGCCGCCGAAGCATTGGATGCGGAGCCGGTATCCGAAGAGCCGGAGCCGCCGCAGGCAGCCAGACCCAGACACATAGATGCTGCTGCGAGCATCGCCAGTAACTTTTTCATTTCATTTCCTCCTAAACGAGATGCGTGGTTGCTCTCGAAACGATTGTACTACCAGAATACCGCTTTAAAGTATAAAAGTCAATATAGCAAGTAACAAAAAATAGAAGTTGGAAAAAAATAATAAATCTTTACTATCCCCGATCCGCACAGCGAAAACAGGACAGCCCGCGGGCTGTCCTGTCTGTGCGCAATAGAATGTTTACAGCGACTCCAGCTTTTCACAAACCGGTGTCAGATCCGGCAGCAGAATGGTTTCCAGGTTGCCGGCGTCACATGCCGCCGCCAGAGACGGGTCAAACGGCAGCTTTGCCAGAACCTCCAGATCATTGGCCTTCGCAACCTCGTCCACATGGCTTTCGCCAAACACCGAGATCTTCTTGCCGCAGTCCGGACAGGTCAGATAGCTGTAGTTTTCGATGATGCCGAGAATCGGAATATCCATCATCTTTGCCATCTTGATGGCCTTGGTGACGACCATTGAAACCAGCTCCTGCGGAGAGGTCATGATAATAATACCGTCGACTGGCAGAGACTGGAACACGGTCAGCGCGACGTCGCCGGTTCCGGGAGGCATGTCCACGAACATAAAGTCAATGTCCTCCCAGATGACCTCCTGCCAGAACTGCTGAATGGAACCGCCGATAACCGGGCCGCGCCAAACGACCGGATCGGTGACATCATCGAGCAGCAGGTTGATGGAACATACGTCGATGCCCATGCGGGTCTTCATCGGGTATACGCCGTCCTCACTGGCCATCAGCTTGCCGGTCAGGCCAAACGCCTGCGGGATGGACGGACCGGTGACATCGGCGTCCAGAATACCACAGTGCTTGCCGCGGCGCTGCATTTCAATGGCGAGCATGGAGGTTACCAAGCTCTTGCCGACGCCGCCCTTGCCGCTGACAACGCCGATTACCTTGCGAATCGTGGATTTTTCATGCGGCTTTTTGAGCAGGGATTCCGGCTCACCGCAGCTGGACGAACAGCTGCCACAATCATGAGTACAGCCCATGAATACGTCAACTCCTTACTTTCTGTGCGGAAATAATCTCACGCCGCACAGTATTTTTTTTACAGAAAACAATATGAGCAAAATTGCCGCACTTCCCGCGTGCATGAAACGTACGGGAAGGCGTCTTTATATTATACCATAAAGGTGGAGGTTTTCAAGGGGAAAACCCGCATTACGGGCGGGAAATCCTTTTTTCACGATAATAAGCAAAGTTTTAAAATGGCTGAGAACAAAAAGCTTCCTCTGCACTCCATGCAGGAAGAGCAGAGGAAGAAATACCACTCAATTATTTTTTCTTTCGGCAGGATGGATCCGGCGCATCAAAGGCGGGATTGTACGCATAGAAATTCTTCGCGTCCAGCTGCTCCAGCACGTTCTCCAGCGTTTCCCCAAATCTCTGGAAGTGGACGATTTCGCGCTCGCGCAGGAATTTCAGCGGATCGCGGACATCTGGGTCATCAATCAAACGCAGCAGATTGTCGTAGCTCAGCCGCGCCTTCTGTTCCGCCGCCAAATCTTCGAACAGATCGGTGATCGGGTCTCCGGTGCTTTGCAGCGTGGCGGCGGAAAACGGCGTGCCGCCAGCGGACTGCGGGTAAATGCCGGTAGTGTGATCGACAAAATACACATCAAAGCCGGACTTACGGATTTCATCGTAGGACAGACAGCGGGTCAGCTGATGGATCATCGACGCAATAATCTCCTGATGCGCCAGCTCCTCCGTCCCGATGTCGGTCAGAGACGCTTTGCCGATGTCATAGGGCTGCGCAAAGCGCTGGTTGAGATAGCGCATGGCTGCGCCCAGCTCGCCGTCCGGACCACCCAGCTGGCTCATAATCAGCTTAGCTGCGGTCGGGTCCGGATTCTTGATTTTGACTGGGTATTCGAGAATCTTCTTATAATCCCACATGGCTCACTTTCCCCCTTCCCACGGCCACGGACCGTCAATCCAGCTCCATTTCTCACCAAAGTCATAAGCATGGGTGAGCGGGCCGAAATGCGACTCAAATTCGTCCTTCGCCTTCTGATACTGCTCCTGCATACGCTGGAAATAGTTCAGCGCGGCGGGGTTGTCTGGGTGGGTGTCGAGGAACAGCGTGGCGTCCACCAGTGCCAGCTGAAGATGCTGTACCGTGTGTGCGGAGTGTTCACGTTCCGTCACGTCGAACCGCCTCCTCTCCGATAAACGGCTTGTCGAGATCAGCAAAGATCGTCCCGCGGACGAGCCCGACCTTGGCGTCATAGATGTTCTGCCATTTCTGCCGTGGGACATAGGCCATCGCGAGTGACAACAGGTCCTGCGGGATCTCTTGAAATCCACCGCCCGTCACCGAGGCCTTGGATGCAGCAGTTTGTTCTGCCATCATAATTTCCCTCCGTTTCGTTGGAGCATTCCTGCTCCTGTAGGCAGTGTATGCGGTGTCGAAAAAAGGGTGCGTCGCTTCGGCAAATTCCACTCACTCGCCGCGTTGAAGCGTCAACACGGCTCGACCGCTCCATTGCCTCGCTCCTCAAATTTCAAACGCTTCGCTGGTTTGAAATTTGAAAAACATAAGATTTTCTTTGAGCACAGACAGGTAGATAATAAGTGAATGGATGGATCGCTCCGTGGTCTTGCTCCTTCGCGCCACACCCGCTTCGCTGGGTTGCGTCGCGATATATTGCTGACTGTGAATTCTTATCTATTTGTAAGCGTACAATCCCTTGAGCTTTACTTTGTTACTTTGCAAGTTCATCGCATCAACGCGTTTACTTTTATATAAAAAAATAATATTTCCCAATTTTGCATTGACAACATCAAGAAACCAGAGTATACTATTGCCACAAAGCATAAATCAACTAATATATTCCTTGTTATTTTGTGCAATCTGCCATTTTAGTCGCTATCGGTCGGAATAATTCCCAGATTATAGATAACCTTTCTCTCTGCACAATCTCAAATGATATTTCTGTTTCCGTTTTGTTATTTTTAAGTACATTTATGTGTCCGGACATAATGTAATATTTTATTCAATTTATAGTAAAGCGTTTCATACCTATTGGAAAATGGAGGTGTTTATTATGAAACGTAGTAAGTTCAAGCAGCTCGTTGCCAGCTTACTTCTGGGCGCCATGCTGGTTGGAGGTACGTCTGCATTTGCCGCAAAGGGCAATCCTGCTGATCCTCCGGTTGATGTATATGTTGATCAAGTTTATAACACGACGCCCAAAGCGGCAAAGCCGAGCAACTATGCAGAACAGCATAATCCCAACAAGAGCCGCATTAAGAACGTGCATGTTGGTTGGTTCACGAATGGCATAGCAGTTGGGCAAGATGATTCTTATCTCCATGTCAGCTGGACTGGAAAGAAAAACGCGAAGAAGAACATCAAGTTCTATGAAGCACAGGTTAGCTTAGGTAAGGGTTACGCTGTTTCCGAATTCGTATCCACAAAAAAGAACAGCTTTACACTCAATTCAAGATGCTCTTGCGTATTCAAGCCGAATCTCCGCCCTTCTAAGCACAATACCTATATGATTCGCGTTCGCGCCGTATACAAGAAGGGCAAACCGAGCAAGTGGAGTAAGACGATGCGTTTTACACCGACTGAAAATAATCGAATGTCTTCGGATGAGATTTATAAAATCACGAAATATAAGTAACTGCCTAAAACAGTAGGAATGACAACGCACCTCAGCCGCCGCTGGGGTGCGTTTTTGTCATGATAGTCGAATGATCGGACATCCCACCACGCAAAAACACCCCGCTGTCCACAAACAGCGGGGTGTCCTACAGCAAAGCACTGTGATTTCACTTAATTTTAACGACCTGATCGCGGCCCGGGCCAACGCCCAGCATGCGAACCGGACAGCCGATGATCTCTTCCAGAGACTTGATATAGTTCTGTACGCTCTTCGGCAGCTCGTCAAAGGTACGGCAAGCAGTGATATCCTCGGTAAAGCCCTCGAACTCCTCATAGATCGGCTTGCAGTCCTCCAGATCGGCAAAGTTTGCCGGGAACTCGGTGATGCGCTGACCCTTGAAGTCATAGGCAACACAAACCTTCAGCTTCGGCAGACCGCACAGCGGGTCAATCTTGTTGATGACCATCTCGGTCAGACCGTTGACGCGAACGGCATAGCGTGCGATAACCGCATCGAACCAGCCGGTTCTTCTCGGGCGACCGGTAACCGTGCCGAACTCAAAGCCAGCGTTGCGGATGTAGTCGCCAGTCTCGTCAAACAGCTCCGTCGGGAACGGGCCCTTGCCAACGCGGGTGGTATAGCTCTTGCAGATACCGACGATCTCGTTGACCGCCGTCGGGCCGACACCGGAACCAATGCAGCAGCCGCCGGATACCGGATGAGACGAGGTAACATACGGGTAGGTGCCCATATCCAGATCAAGCAGCGTACCCTGTGCGCCCTCAAACAGAACTTCTTTGCCTGCCTTGATGGCCTCATAGGTCATGACAGAGGTATCTGCCACATGGCTGCGCAGACGATCGGCGTACTCACGGTACTCCTCGAGAACCGCTTTGATGTCAATCGGCTCGCCGCCGTATACGCCGGTGATTACCTTGTTCTTGCGCTCGCACGCCTCGGTCATCGCCGCCTCAAAGCGCTCCGGATCGACAAAGTCGTGCATACGAACGCCGATGCGCTCCGCCTTGTCCATATAGGTCGGGCCAATGCCCTTCTTAGTCGTGCCAATATCATCGCCGCCGCGCGCCTTTTCGCTCAGTGCATCCAGCTCCAGATGCCACGGCAGAATGCAGTGTGCACGTGCGTCGATAAACAGGTTCTTGGTGGAAATGCCGCGCTCTTCCAGTCCGTCCATTTCACCCAGAACCGACTTCGGATTGACAACAACACCCGGTCCAATGATGTTGATGCAGTTCGGATACAGAATGCCGGAAGGAATCAGCTGCAGCTTGTATTTTTTATCGCCGACAACAACCGTGTGTCCTGCGTTGTTGCCGCCCTGGGAACGGACGACCAGATCTGCCTGAGATGCAAAGATGTCAATATACTTACCCTTGCCCTCGTCGCCCCACTGAGCGCCCAGTACAATTTTTCCTGGCATAGTTTGAAATTGCCCCTTTCCATATAAGCATCGTCTGCGGGCGGATTCCCACAGCGCTGTAATGCACTCGCATACCTTAGTATTATACCATCAATATTCTAGTGATACAACTGGATTGCACGGATTTTTCGACAAAAAAATGATGCGAATTCGGTCATTTCCATGACATTTCTGTGCTGTCTCCCACATTTCGGCGGTTGACGCTCTGCTCTCGTCTGAGGTACAATAGCAATAGGAATCGGACGGTATTTTCCCGGCGGTCTCCCCGCCCCGCACCGTCCCGACAGGAGGTTACTTGACATGGCATTGCCCGAGGCATTTCTTCGCCGTATGCAGCGGCTGCTGGGAGACGATTACCCGGCATTTTTGGACAGCCTGTCGCAGCCGCGCTGCGGCGGTCTGCGCGTCCATCCGGGAAAAATTGAACCAGCAGACTTTGCCGCCCGCGCGCCGTTTGCTCTCACCCCCGTCCCGTGGGCCGAGGAGGGCTTTGTCTATGGCGAAGGCGAGCGCCCCGGTCTGCATCCGTGGCATGACGCCGGCGTGTACTACATGCAGGAGCCGAGCGCCATGGCGGTCGGTGCGCTGGCAGCCCCGCAGCCCGGCGAGCGCGTGCTGGACTTATGCGCGGCGCCCGGCGGAAAAACCACCCATCTGGCAGGCCGTATGAGCGGACAGGGCATCCTGATCGCCAATGAAATTCATCCGCAGCGCTCCGCCATTCTCGCACAGAGTGTGGAGCGCATGGGCATTTCCAACTGCGCTGTGCTGAACGAGACGCCGGAGCGGCTTGCGCCGCGCTTTACCGGATATTTTGACTGTGTTGTGGTCGATGCGCCGTGCTCCGGCGAGGGCATGTTCCGCAAGGACGACACCGCCGTCACCGAATGGATGCCGGACAGCCCCACACGCTGTGCCGCGCGCCAGAGCGGCATACTGGACGCCGCCGCCGAGATGGTGCGTCCGGGCGGTCGCATGGTGTACTCCACCTGCACGTTTGCACCGGAGGAAAATGAAGGCAGCATCAGCCGCTTTTTAGAGCGGCATCCGGAGTTCTCTATCGTGCAAATAGACGCACCGTGGTTTGCCCCCGGACATCCCGAGTGGGTGGAAAATGGAAATCCCGACGTGCATCACACGTTCCGGCTGTGGCCGCACCGGCTGAGCGGCGAGGGACATTACGCCGCTGTCCTGCGCAAAAATGACGGCGAACAGGGCGATGTCCCAACCGTCTCACCGCTGAGGACGCGTGACATTCCGGCGGAGTGGACATCGCTCTCTGCGGAGCTGCTCGCCCGCCCGCTGGATGGCGTTTTGCAGCGCGGACGCGACGTTTTGTGGCTTGTACCGGAGGATATGCCGGATCTAAGTGGGCTGAAAGTCCGCCGCGTCGGTGTCGAGCTGGGCACGCTGCGCCGCGGGCGCATGGAACCAGCGCACGCGCTGTCTCACGCACTGTCGCCCGAACACATCGCCCGCATGGTTTCCTATCCCGCAGACAGCGAGGAAATCCGCCGCTATCTGCACGGCGAAACCCTGCCGACCGACGAAATCAAGGGCTGGGTGATCGTCGCGGCGGATGAATTTCCGCTCGGCTGGGGCAAAAGTGCCGGAGGCATCCTGAAAAACCACTATCCCAAGGGACTGCGCCATGTCAGAGGATAACCCCCGTACTGCTGCAGCTGGCAGCAACCATGGAAAGAAAACACAACAGACAGGAGGAAAAGGCATGAGTGTACGATTAAATGAAGACGCCAATGTTGTCGCCCGTATCCGAGAGGGCCTGAAAGCACGCGGAGGCTATTGTCCGTGCCGCGTACTGAAAACCGAGGAAAACAAGTGCATTTGTCAGGAATTTCGCGACCAAATTGCCGACCCGAACTTTGAGGGCTACTGCCACTGTCGGCTGTATTATAAGGATAACAAATAATCACATATCTTAGATTTGGATGAAAAAATCGTGACATTCACACTAAGAACAGACACGTAAACGGCACACACAAAAGGCTTCCCTTGATGCAAGGGAAGCCTTTGCTATGCACCATTACCTGTCGCTTTCAAGAAACTCTCCCTGCTATTTTCTCCACTCCCCCAGCAACAGCGCGCGCACCACCGGAACGCGTCGAATAGCGGCAATCACCACCGGCAGCGCCGCGGCAGTCAGACCGAGTACGGCGGCATACACCGCCCCGATCGGCAGGCTGGTCTTGCTGCACACCAGCCAGCCGAACAGCACAATCAACGGATTGTGCAAAGCATAGACAGCAAAGCTATACGGTTCCAGCCGATCCAGCCAGCAAATAGAACGGTTCAGCCAGCGCCTTGCCGCACCCAGCGCCGTCAGGATGCCCAGCCACGCATAGACGTTCGTGGGCAACGTATTCAGGCACGCCTGCGATGCATAATTTTCTCCGAACCAATGGGCAGTATACCAGATGCCGACACCAACCGTCACCGGCAGCATCCACGCCGCCGCCCGTGCCAGCGCATCCGTGATGCGTTCCTGCGAAAACAGATAGTATCCGAGGAAAAACAGGACAAAATAGAACCCGTTGCGGTACACCTCAATCACCGGTGTCACCAGCACGCCGGAGCTTCCCCAGACAACCAAAAACAGCGGCAGCAGCGACCAAACCGGCAGACGGGAAAACAGCGCATCCAGCACGCCGCGCCGGTCGATGCACCGCACCACCAGCAGAAGGACGCTCAGCAGGAACAGCTCGTGCAGAAACCACAGCGGCCCGATGCCGCAAAAGCAATAGATCACATAACGAACCCCTGCCGGTACAGCGCTCCCCTGAAACAAATCGGTGTACTGATTGCTCACCCAGCCACAGATCCAGCCGAGCGAAAGCATCCCGCCGATGGACGGAAGCAGCACACGGCGCACACGCTCTCGCAAAAACTCCCGCCCCGTGCGCCTGCGCAGGGAATAGCGCGCACTCATGCCCGCCACGACAAACAGCACCCCCATAAACCACGGATAGACAAAATACAGGAGGGTATCCATCCGTGCAATCCCTTCTACTAAAAGATTTGTGATGCAGCCCGCCGAGTTAAACTGATATATCACATGATACAGCACGACGAGCAGGACGATCAACGTCCGAAGATGGTCTAAATACCGCTTTCTCATGGCCGCTCGCCTCCGTTTTTCAGCTGCTCCAGCAGGCCCAGCAGCACATCCGCCCGCATGAGCGCCAGTCCGTTCCCCTCCTCGCCGAGTACGAGCAGATCATCGCCCGGATGCAGATCAAACAGCTCCCGCGCCTTTTTCGGGATGACAATCTGTCCCTTTTCCCCAATGGTGACCGTGCCAAACAGGTGCTTCCCCTTGGGTGGAATCGGCAGTCCTGCCGCTCGGCTGTCGTACTGCACCAGATCGTCCAGCGACACCCCGTACAGCTCCGCCAGCGCGATGCATTTGTTCAGATCCGGCACGGTTTTTCCGCTCTCCCACTTGGCAACCGCCTGTCGGGAGACATCCAGCGCCTCCGCCACCTGCTCCTGCGAAAATTTCTTGCTGCGCCGCAGCTCTGCTAAATTGTCTGACAACATCATCGTTTCCCCCTTTTCTTACCTTTCCTACCGGTTGACTTTATTGTACCGCGGTTATTCATTATCGTCCAGCACCCAGCTGTTGCGTTTTTCCCCTAATTTTGTTCGTTTTCGCTGACATTTTCGCGCCAAAAGAAAAGCAATGCTCCTGTCAGTCCGGCAACCGACAGGAGCATTGTGTTTCGTTATTCCGCTTATGCTTGTGTTTGGGAATAATAGAACGAGGGAAAGAGAAAGAGTGGAAGGTTTTGTATGATATTCTCTGGTTCTTTCTGTAACTGTAGTATAGCACAAACATCGTTATTACGGAAACGAAAATATGTCATGTTGTAAATGACAAAAACAGATAGCTATATCATTGTTTCACCGGGTCGCGCACGGTGTACAGGAAGATGCCTATAATAACCGCAATGCCGCCAACCACCTGATTCCACAACGGGATTTCACCGAGGACAACAAAACCCAGGAGAACCGTCGGAATCGGCGCCGAAATCTCAAAAAAAGACAGCAGCGTCGGGCTGATATATTTCAGCGACCACGTATACAGGCTGTGGCTGAGCAGGCTGCAAAATACCGCCATGCCGAAACCAACAAGCAGATTGATTTTCCCATAGCCAAAATACGGGCAGCCGGTAAACGGAATCAGCAAATTCAGCATAACCGCCGCCACACCGTAGACGATGAATGTAAACGGAATCGTGGACAGGTTTGCCTGACGTATCTTGCTGCTCACCACCGAGTAGGCCGCCAGCAGCGCGGCACAGGCAATGCCCGCGGCATTGCCAAGCGGCGCATTGACCGCCGGGTTGTGGTCTCCGCTCAGTGAAACCAGAATACTGCCGATCAAAGCGATAAGAATACCGGTTTTACCCAGTGCGTTGTATCGTTCCTTGCCGGACAGATACATAAACGCCGCCACGAATAAGATCTCCGTGCCCGTCAGCACGCTTGCCGCCGCAATCGTCGTGTATTTCACTGACATAATATATGCCACCAGCATAAGACCCATCAGTGCGCCCGCCAGTAAGCTCCATAGGACCGTTGCACGGTCCAGCCTGCGCAGCTCTTCCCAATGATGCAGCAGTACCAGCGGTAATAAAATCAACGTCGCAAACGTCATCCGATACGCCGCTAACACCAGTGACGGCGCCGTGCCATATCGAATAAACAGCGACGCAGTCGTTCCACTAAGGACACCGATAATAACCACCAGCATAACCCAGCCTTGCCCCAATGTTTTTTGTTCCCTTTTCATATATTTCTGTCTCCTTTCGTTTCTTTTTCTGTTGCTTTTTTCTGTAACAAAGCATATCATAGAAGATGAAATTATGGAAACAAAAATATTGCATCTGAGATATGACAAAATCAAATGAGGAAACGAGGTATCCTATGGACAGCAATCTCCAAAAATACATGGCGTTTATCAAAGCCGCCGAATACAAAAGCTTCACCCGTGCGGCGGAGCAGCTGCACTATTCCCAGTCCGGCATCAGCCGTATGATCTCCGATTTGGAGCAGGAGTGGCACATGCAGCTGCTCGACCGGCGGCGCGGCACAGTGGAGCTGACCTCGGACGGACTTTCCATCTTTCCGCAGGTTAAGGCGCTGTGCTCGGAGTATGAAAAGCTGCAAATGCAGATCGACGCGCGAAACGGTCTACAAAGCGGTCTGATCCGCATCGGCGCGTTTTCCAGCGTGGCAACCCACTGGCTACCCCGCATGATTTCCGCCTTTCACGACGATTATCCCGACATTCAGTACGAGGTGCTGATGGGAAACTACGCGGAAATTGAGCGCTGGATTCAGTCCGGTCGCGTGGACTGCGGCTTTGTGCATCTGCCGATCCACTCCCAGCTGGAGACGATTTTGCTGCACAAAGACCGGCTGGTCGCCGCCGTTCCGCCCGATCATCCGCTTGCGCAAAAGCAATCGGTCACGGTCAGTGATCTTACCGAGGATCCCTTCCTTCTGCTGGAATACGGCGATACTTCTGAGGTCACCCGCCTGTTTGAGCAGTATCACATGGCACCAAACATCTGCTGCACTACCTGGGACGACAACGCCGCCTTGTCTATGGTGGAGCAGGGCCTGTGCATCACCGCGCTGCCCGAACTGGCGCTCACCCGTGCGCCCTATCACGTCGCCATCCGTCCGATCGAGCCGCCCTTTTACCGCTCAATCTGCTTTGCGCTCAAAAGCCGCAAGAGCGCGTCCATCGCGGTCAAAACCTTTATGGAATACTTGGACTGCCGCAACAGCGTGTAAACGCCGCCTCCGTCCTTTTACTCCTGCCCTGTGGGTTGTATTTTGAGCGCGTAGAACCCCTCTGACGCAGCAAGCTGCGCCATCTCCGCTTGCACAGGCGATTTGGGAGAGAATCATTTAACCGTCTATCCTCACAGTAAATCTTACAGTATTCAAATTCCAAACCAGCGGAGCGTTTGGAATTTGAGGAGCAAGACCACGAAGCGGTTGAGCCATGCTGATGCCTCAGCGTGGCGATGTAGCGAAGTGCGTCGCAGCGGCACAACAAAAGAGGCCGCACCGAAGTGCAGCCTCTTTCTCTATTTGTGGGATTGATTGATCTGATTTTTACTTCAGGCCAGCGGTGATGATTGCCATCTGGTAAACTTCCTCTGCGTCGCAGCCGCGGGAGAGGTCGTTGATCGGTGCATTCAGGCCCTGCAGAATCGGGCCGTATGCAGCGAATCCGCCCAGACGCTGTGCAATCTTGTAGCCGATGTTGCCAGCGTTGATATCCGGGAAAATGAAGGTGTTTGCCTGACCGGCAACCGGAGAATTTTTTGCCTTGGTCTTTGCAACAACCGGGGAGAATGCAGCGTCAAACTGCAGCTCACCGTCGACTGCCAGCGACGGATCCATTGCCTTTGCAGCAGCCGTTGCTTCACGCATCATGTCAACCGTCGGGCCCTTGCCGGAGCCCATGGTGGAGTAAGACAGCATTGCAACCTTCGGGTCAATGCCGAATGCAGCTGCGGTCTTTGCAGTCTCGATCGCAACCTCAGCAATCTTCTCGGAAGCCTTCAGCGTAACCTCGCCGGTCTTCTTGTCTACGGTGTCCTCGTAGGAGATGTTGATCGCACAGTCGCCCATTGCATAGCTCTCGTCCTTGCCGTCAACCTCACGGTTCAGAATAAAGCAGGAGCTTACCAGATGTGCACCCGGCTTGGTCTTAACCAGCTGCAGCGCCGGACGAACGGTGTCTGCGGTGGAGTACGTAGCGCCGCCCAGCAGAGCGTCTGCCTTGCCCATCTTAACGAGCATGGTGCCGAAGTAGTTGCCCTTTGCCAGATTTGCCTTAACGGTGTCCATATCCATCTTGCCCTTGCGCAGGTCAAACATGGTCTGCGCCATCTCGTCCATCTCCGGATAGGTAGCCGGATCAATGATCTCTGCGCCGGTGATGTCGAAGCCGCCAGCCGCTGCCGCTGCCTTAACTTCCTCAACATTGCCAACCAGAATAACGTTCATCAGCTCATCCTTGAGCAGACGTGCGGTTGCTTCCAGAATACGGGCATCCGGGCCCTCGGTGAATACGATCGTTCTCTTGTTTTCCTTGAGAACAGAAATCAGATTCTCAAACATACTCGTTTCCCTCCAAAATAATTTCAATCGGTTCCGATTGGGCAAAGTTTGCCCATTGCTTTTATTATACATCATTCTGAAAAAACGTCAAACCGCAAACCGCGAAAAAAACGCAAAATCATTCTGCCGAATGGAAGAAGTATTTTGCTGGAAATCAGATTCTATCTCCCGCTGCGGCAGCGGCGTGATTTGCATGCCTCGCCGCAACATTGCACAAACGCTCCAATTATGTTACAATTATTTTGAATTGCACAACCCCACAAGCATAAAAATCAATCACAGAGAGAGGATGAACCCACTATGGCAGTTTACTCTAAGATCAAAGAGTATTATACCCGTGCCCATATGGGCATGATTGATGTCACCGGAGATTTCCAGCAGGCCGTTGTCGAATCCGGCGTGACCAACGGCACGATCACCGGCTTTACCACTGGCGGTGTCGCCGCGCTGACCACGCTGGAATTTGAGCCGGGCATGGTCAACCATGACCTGAAGGCGGCACTGGACGTCTTTTCCCCGTATTTGGACAGCAAGGGCCGCGTCATTCCGTATGAGCACCATAACACGTGGCACGACGACAATGGCTCCAGCCACATCAAGTCTGCTCTGCTGTCGCCGTTTATCACAGTGCCGATTATTGACGGACGCATTACCGTCGGTCCGTGGCAGAATCTGACGCTGGTAGAGTGCGACACGCGCGACCGTCATCGCGAAATCGTCTTTCAGGTCATGGGCGAATAAGCCATCCTGTATGCCAATCCGCAGGCAGCATCGTCTGCGGATTTTTTCCGGCCCAAAACAGCAATTTCCCTTCACAACCTCCCCTTTGGCGCACGTTTCTGTGCGAACTGTATGCTGCGTCACGCTTGTCAAGCGTAGGCGGGTGTGTTAAGATAAACTGTATCGAAATGTTCGAATTGGAGAGACAAGTATGCATTATCTGGATCATTCGGCGACTACCTTTGTGCTGCCGGAAGCGGCACAGGCCGCCAGCCGCGTCATGACGCAGCAGTTCGGCAATCCATCCAGTGTTCATCGGATGGGCATTGAGGCTGCCGGTCTTTTGGAGGACGCCCGCGCTCAGGTGGCCTCCCTCATGAACGCTGTACCGACGGAGATCACCTTTACCTCCTGCGGCACGGAAGCGAGCAATACCGCCATTTGGGGCGCGGCACATCGCCGCGGCCGCGGAAAACATATCATTACCACTGCCATCGAACACGCCGCCACGCTCAACGCCTGCAAGCGGCTGGAACAGGAGGGCTTTTCGGTGACCTATCTCGCGCCGGACGCCAGCGGACACATTTCTCTGTCTGCCCTGCGCGACGCGATTCAGCCGGATACCGTTCTGCTGACCTGTATGCAGGTCAACAACGAGGTCGGCACGGTTCTGCCGCTCAAGGAATTCGGCAAGCTTCTCAAAAAGCGCTGCCCGGAGGCGCTGTTCCACGTAGACGCCGTGCAGGGCTTCGGTCGTCTGCCGGTCAAGCCCGCTCTCTGGAGCGCCGATCTGGTCAGTGTCAGCGGCCATAAAATCGGCGCGCCCAAGGGCATTGGCGCGCTGTACATCCGCAGGGGTGTACATATCGCTCCGCTGATTGTCGGCGGCGGACAGGAGCGCGGCATGCGCTCCGGCACGGAAGCGCTGCCCAACATCGTTGCGTTCGGCGTTGCCTGTGAACAACGTGAACGCAAGCTCGACGAAAACTATGCCCATGTGCAGCAGCTAGCGGATTATCTGGAGCACCAGCTCGCCGTCCGTTTCCCGTGGGCGGTGCGCAACGGCACGCCGGATCTGCCGCACGTCCGCAACATCTCCTTCCCCGGCTGCAAGAGCGAGGTTCTGCTTCGTATTTTGGAAAGCCACGAGGTCTACGTCTCCTCCGGTTCCGCATGCAGCAAGGGCCGCGCCAGCCATGTTCTTGCAGCAATGAATCTCCCGCACGAGCACATTCAAAGCGCTCTGCGCATCAGCTTTGCCCCATCCAACACCACCCACGACATTGACGCTCTGTTGGACGCCGCCGAGGAAGGGGCGCAGCGTCTGCGCCGGTAATCAGAGAGGTCTGCCGCGATGAAAAAGATTTTTTTCGGATTTATCTTTCTATTTTTTAATCTCAATATTCAGGACGGACATCTATTATATAATCTGTTGCCGGATTGTGTCGGTTATATCCTGCTGCTGCTCGGCAGCTTGGATTTGTCGCCGGAAGCGGGTGCCTTTTCCCGCGTTCCCATTCCCGCCGCCATTGGCGCGATCTATTCCGTGATTTCGTGGGTCATTGATGCGCGCGGCATCTCTCTTCCGTCCATCTGGCTCACCAATCTGCTCACATTGGGAAATTTACTGTTTTCCCTCTGGGTCAGCTATTTGGTCATTCACGCAATTTTGCAATTAGAAACACATCGGGGCAATCTGGGCGGCTGCGTACTTCTCCGCCGCTGGCGGTTTTGCCTGCTCTTTCAGTGCCTCACTTATATTATCTCGATTTTCCTCTTGATGGGGCAGCATGTTCGCTCTGTCAACACCGTGTTTTCTATGTTAGCGGCAATCTGTTCCGTGCCGACACTGGTCTTTTATGTTCTGGTCTGCATCTCTGTTTATCAGGCATGGAAGCAGTATGACCGTTGTATGCCGTATCCGCCGCATAAGTAAAGAAAGGAAGAAACCATGCAGGAAGTATTATTGTTAAAGCTCGGCGAGGTCGTCCTCAAGGGACTCAACCGCCGCCGGTTTGAAAGCCGTTTGATCGCCAATCTGCGCCGCCGTCTGAGCAAGGTCGGCAAGTGCAATGTCTATGTCATGCAGTCCACCATCTATGTCGAACCCGCCGAGGGCGTGGATATGGATGAAGTGGTTGATGCCGTACACAATGTGTTTGGTGTCGCCGCGATCTGCCGCGCCGCCGTGTGTGAAAAGGACATGGATGCGATTTGGGAAACCGTCAACACCTATCTCGCCGATGAGCTGGAGAGCGCCGAGCGCTTCAAGGTAGAAGCCAAGCGTTCGGACAAGAAATTCCCGTACAATTCCATTCAGATCTGCCAGAAAATCGGCGGCGATCTGGATGACAAATATGATCACCTGATTCCGGATATGCATCATCCGGATCTGCGCGTCAACATCGAGGTACGCGATAAGTTCGCTTACGTCCACGCCGGAAAGATGCCTGGCCCGGGCGGTATGCCGGTCGGTACCAACGGCAAGGCGGCGCTGCTGCTCTCCGGCGGCATTGATTCGCCGGTTGCAGGCTACATGATGGCAAAGCGCGGTCTGGAGCTGTGTGCTGTTCATTTTTTCAGCTATCCGTATACCTCGGAGCGCGCGAAGGAAAAGGTCATGCAGCTGGCAGAAACCGTGACGCATTACAGCGGACGCATGGATGTATTCGTCGTTCCGTTCACGGAAATTCAGGAAGCAATTCGCGACAATTGTCCGGAGGAGATGTTCACGCTGATTATGCGTCGTTTTATGATGCGTCTAGCGGAGAAAATCGCGCTGGAGCAGGATGCCGGTGCGCTGATTACCGGCGAGAGCTTGGGTCAGGTTGCCTCCCAGACAATGGAGGCCATGAACACCACCGGTGCTGTCTGCTCCATTCCGGTATTCCGCCCGGTAATCGGCATGGATAAGGAGGAAATCGTACAGATTTCCCGCAGAATCGGCACCTTTGAGACGTCGATTCTGCCGTATGAGGACTGCTGCACGGTGTTCACACCGAAGCATCCGCTCACCCGCCCGAAGCGCTATAAGGTCGAGCAGGCGGAGGCCGTGCTGGATATCGATGGTCTGATGCAGCGCGCGCTGGACGGCGTGGAGTGTGTGACGTTATAGTCGCTGCGACGCACTGCGCTACATCGCCACGCTGGAGCGTCAGCATGGCTCAGCCGCTTCGTGGTCTTGCTCCTCAAATTCCAAACGCTTCGCTGGTTTGGAATTTGAAAAATGGTGAGAGTTACTTCTCTGTTCTCCAAGTAAATCTTACCGACTTTAGCTCCCTTGTGCAAACAGGCCGCGTTGTGCCGGTGGCACATGAGCGTAGCGAAAACGGGATGTCAGTTGTTTCCAACAACTGACTGAGGGATTGTACGCTTACGTCAAGATTTGTGCTAGCTGTCAGCCGACAACCCCTCTGACGCGGCAAGCCGCGCCATCTCCCCTTTCAGGGGCGACGCGAGAGCAAAGCATTTAACTGTCTATTCTCAGAATAAATACAGCACCAACATAACAAAAACCATCCCGTCGGACGGCGTATACCGTCCGGCGGGATGATTTGCGTTCTATCCTATTTCTGTCATACAACTGTATAATTTTCCGCTTCCCGCGTGAAATTCTGTTCCAGCATCTGCACATGGGACAAAAATGCCGGATCATCAAAATACTTCGCGTGTGTTGGACAGCTGCGCACACAGCTCTGGCACTTGATGCAGATACCGCTTACCTGTGCCGGGTCACTGTGGTCAATCGACCCCATGGGACATTTGCGGGCACACAGACCGCATCCGGTACACAGGCTGCTGTCTGTCTGCGGCTTCGCCTTCAAAAATTTCGCCGGCTGTCCATCCATCCCTTTTGGCACATAGTATGGAGCGTCCGTTTCACCTTGTACCGAAATCGGCGCAGGAATATTCTCCGTGTTTTGCAGTTTCGCGGCAATTGCTTCAGCGAACACATCCATCGCTTCCTCATCGAAATCGTTCGGGCGACCAGTTGCAAGCGCATCGGAAAACGCATGTGTTCCCACAAATGCGCCGCCCGCTACCGTGTGGAATCCGCCCTCTTCCAGCGTATGGCAAAGCTCCGCCAGCGAGTTATCAAAGCTGCGGTTGCCAAACGTGACAACAGCTGCCGTCAGCGCGCCATTTCCGCGCAGGTTGTTCTGATAATCCCGAAGAATTTTGTTGGGGAGCTTTCCCGCATAGGTAGGACCGCCCACAACTACCAGATCCGTGGAGGAAAATTGTCGGACTTCCGCCCGCTCCTGCGGCAAGGTCCATGGAATTTCCTGAAACGGCACATGCAGGCTCTCCGCCAGCGTTTGCGCAATGCGGTTTGTAACCCTGCGGGTGTTGTCCGTCGGGCTGAATGATAGACTGTATACTGATTGAATGTTCATACTGTCTCCTCCCATATATTGCAAGAGCGTATGCAGGCTGCAATGTATTATGTTATAACACTTAACATGTTATCACATCAGGAAAATGATGTCAAACCAAGGGAGGGGTGTGGTTTCTCATTAGAATTCTGCTGTCGCCATCCACAGCACAACCGTAAAACAGCGTAACCGCTCAGGTCACGCCGTTTTTTATCGGATTTTCCTTCCATCTGAGCAATTTCCTCTCACTGCTCCAGAAACTTTGATACATTATCCGACGTCACTGCCTGGAACGAGGTCCAGAAGATATAGTCATCAATGCGGTCGGCAATCGTGATGCCCTGATCGTAAGCGTAGCCGTGGTTCAGATTGTTGGCAACGGCAACAGCGGTCTCCGCCTGCTGCGGGCCATCCTGAAAGGCCGTCATAGTCATCGTACCCTTGTCAATCGCCTTCAATGCATCCGGCAGGCCATCCACGCCGACAATCATCGGCATATGCTTCGGGTTCGTCGCCTGCATCGCGGTCATGGCACCGAGCGCCATCGCATCATCTGTTGAGACAACCAAGTCAATGCCGTCCACCGAAATCTCGCCCTGTGCCAGCAACGCGGTTACGGCGTTTTCCGCCTTCTCGCGGGAATACTGTCCATTGATCGGATCGCTAACCGGCTTCATATCAAAACCATTGTCCTTCATGACTTTCAGCATCGCATTCGCACGATCCTGCGACGAATGCAGGGAATCCGGACCGGTCAGCATCAGGTAGTGGATGGTTTTCATCCCCTCCGACTGGCACTGTTCCGCCATAACATTACCCTGTAGGGTACCGGCCTCCTTTTCCTCGGCACCGACATAGACATGCGTCTTGTCCAGCACTGACGTGTCCGTCGGCATGCGGTTAATAAAGACCACCTTGCGGTTCCCTGCCGCCTCAATCGCCTCATCCGCGCGGGACGGATCGACCAAATTGATCAGAAAGGCGCTCTCACCGGATTTTCTGGCTTCTCGAATCTGCTCCAGCTGCTTATCCGCGTCATTTCCCGCAGAAACCGTGGTCAGCGTATAGCCGCTTGCCGCCGCCGCTTCTTCGCAGTCCTCTTCCAGCTGGGTCAGCCAAGCATCCTTGCAGGACAGGAACAGAGTCATCGGTCCATTGTCCTCCGTACTGCCCGAGCCCGCCGCTGTGCTGCTGTTTCCGCAGGCGCTCAGCGCGCCTATACATACGGCACACACCAGCAGCAGTGCAATGATATTACGTCGTTTCATTACTTTCCCCTCGCTTTCTCCTGTAAAACAGTCGAATGTGAAACTACTTTAATAATAGCGATTCTATTTCGCCCCGTCAACCTTGATTCTTCCCTTCCACGATATGTTTTTCTGTAACACAAAGCGAACAATCAATCCTGTATCTGCTCCTGCATTTGGGATAAACAATACCCTGCGGTGCGCTCCGTCACCAGCGCCATCGGCACCGAGACATCCTCTGCCTCATCTCCCCGATACAACGTCAGTGCTGTATCGACACAGTCCACGCCCATTTCATAGGCATCCTGTACGATCGCGCCCGCAATCTCTCCCTTTTGGATCAGTTTTAGTACCTCCGGTGTGCCGTCAAACGAGACAATAGGAATCTCCCGACCGGAAGCCCGCAGCGCACGGCTGGCGCCAATGGCAATATCATCATCCGTCGCACAGATGACACCGATAGAATCCCATTGCTTCAACAGCTGTTCCATCTGCTTCTCTGCTCCGCTTCGTGTGGAGCCGCAGCTTTGACTGCGCAGTACCTCAATCCCGCTGGCGGACAAGCTCTGTTCCAGGCCATAAGCACGGTCAGCATGATTGCGACTGTTTTCCGAGCCATGCAGGACAACGGCGGTATCTGCCGTCGCCATCTGGGCAGCAAAGGCACCTTCCCGCTGTCCGCCAAGCAAATTATTCGAGCCAATATATGCGGCGCATCCATCGTATTCCAGTGGTTCATCCACCGCCATCAGAATCTTGCCTTTATTCTCAGCATTTTTCAGGCTCTCGGTCAAAAGGCCCTCATCACACGGCGCAATGGCCAGCACATCCAGCGCCATGTTGGACATGATATTGACAATTTCCGCCTGTTCTTCCGCGTTTTCCTCACTGTCCGGCGCAACAACAATGACTTCCACACCCAAACGGTCCGCTTCTGCCTCTGCGCCCGCCTTCACCAGCGGATAAAATTCTCCGTCCAAGGATTTCAGGATGATACCGATATATGGCATATCAAAGGATTCCAAATCCGTCGGAACATCTCCGGTCAGAGCATGAACCGTGTTTTCCTGCAGATCACAGCCACAGCACAGCATTGGCAGCGCTATGGACAGCAGAACACAGAGCAGTCTGTGCATCGCCCCACCTCCCGTGCTCTGTACTATCTATAGTATACCGTATTTCTGGGAAAGCATCAACTGTCGTGTCGGCGAATTCCGCTACCTCCCTGTGCTGTCGCTGCGACGCACTGCGCTACATCGCCACGCCGAGGCATCGGCATGGCTCAGCCGCTTCGTGGTCTTACTCCTCAAATTCCAAACGCTTCCCTGGTTTGGAATTTGAAAATAAGAGGATTTTCTCTGTGAATCAACAACCCAAAACTGATATAACACAAATACCACCACTATGCAATAACACAGCGGTGGTATTTCTCATCGTTTCTATTCCTTATTATTTCCTATTGGTACATCTTTCCTAACTGCACGAAACAGCATCACATGTAGCATGACACTTGATTCCAGTGCACACATCGCGCGGATTCCTGCATACAAATTTGGGCGCAGAATTGTAATCCATCCAACTGTTTCCATTCCAGCCGTAAGCGCCAGTACTACCGGAACAAGCGCACTAATGTTCCACACAATTTCTCGTAGTCCCTCTCTAAACGTTAAATGGTACTCGTCTTTTTGCCATCCTATCCAGCGGCATAAGCTAATCCCCCAAAAGATCACAACCAAAATCAATGTAACAAGCCACGATGATGAGCCAAAGAGATTAGAATGTGCACGTTCAATGACAAATAAACTCTGAAGAATCGCCATATATACTGCCCAGCTACATATTGCCATCAAAATCCACAAACATATGGTTCCCCACAACGATTTAGGGCAAGAATTTTTTTGTTTCAATGTTCCACGTACTCCTCTTAATAAATCACCCACTCTTTGACACTCCAAGTATATGGATTATATACACGTGTAACAATTTCTGCTGCAAGTTCTGGGCTTTTATTTGCAAATTCGGATGGGCGATAATATGCCCCTCTATAATATGTTTTTTTACCAACATAATTTTTAGCAGTAATATAATACCTCCTGCCCTTCATAATTCGCTCATTACTTGTGTTATGCATCTGCCGCAGTCTCCAATGTCTGGTCGTACGCGTTGATTCAACATAATAGTCTTTAATAATAATACTTCCTATCGAAGAAACTCCTCCAACTGCTGAGACAATGCCTTTTGCAATCCTACCTCCAAATTTCGCAGGCACTGATAATACTATAGACAACGCTATTCCCAAATCAGCTATATCTTGATAGGTTCCTCGAACATTATATTTGATTTTTTTGCGTTTTGTTGTTTTATATGCCACATGAACACCATATTCTCCCGTCATGCCATTTAATTTATAAACAATTTTTCCTTTACGCGTAAATGGAGTGCTCCTTGCCATGTCAACTCCATACTCTCCAATACTATTGTCAACCAAAATCGACTCTGCAACGTCCTCATCATTATCCTCATCTTCATCAACAACAATATCATCGCTTTCATCTTCTGAGTCTCCTGCCACAGAAGATACTTTTACTATCATTTCCTCTCCAGTCTGGCGATAGTATGCTGTAGTTTTCCCCGTTTCCCGAACAAAATAATATTCACTCACAATTGTTCCATTCTCTATCTGTTGAAAACATATATCTCCATTTGTATATTCATAAGTTTTCAACTCCGTTTCACATCCACTCTTTCCATCAACCTCTATTGTTCCTTCCTCCCGAATGGTCTTTCCATGTTCAAATGTCTCTAGTCTCTGTCTACTTTCAATAGTAAACGAATCCTCTCCCACTACTTCGTTAGCAGGCACTTCCACTGCAAGAGCACTTGTCTCCACTCCAATAATTCCAACAAGTGCTATGCTAATAATTCTTTTCCAAATCCGCCTCATATTATTTCTCCTTTCACACTGCTTATACTTAGTATTTTTTATATTGAATCATATTTCTTTTTCAGATTCAACGCTTATTTGCAAAAAATGTTTACAAATTCCATTTAATATTTCTGTATATCATTTTGTTTTTTATTCCATTCTGATTTTTTCATGGTAAAATAACTGTATTATTTTTATGTAAAAAAACAGTTGGCCTGCAAGTCGGAGTAATCTTCCAATTTGCAGTACAACTGCTTTGCTTTCCTATCATTTCTATTACTTTTTCATTCCCTGAATAAACTTCATAATTTTCAGCATTTCTTCGTCCGGCACGAGACGTCCCGCCGTCAGGCCGAGGCGCGTCGCAACGCCCGGAATAATCAGCAGCTTGCCGCGCAGCGTATCGCGCACCGCCATACGGGCAACGTCCTTGCTCTTGAGCGCCTTGATGCCAAAGTGTGCGCCCGCGACCTGATTAAACTCGGTATCCACCGGGCCGGGGCACAGGCAGCTGATGGTAACCGAGCTTCCCGCCTGCCGCAGCTCTTCCGACAGTGCTTCACTCAGCCGCACGACATAATTCTTTGTCGCATAATACGTTGACAGCAGCGGACCCGGCAAAAATCCCGCCGCCGACGCCACATTCAAAATCCGTCCCTCATCTGCCTTGACAAAATCCCGAACAAATAACTTGGTCAGGATGTGTACCGCGCGGATATTGACGTCAATCATCTCCAGCTCGCGATCCAGATCCGCCTCGCAGAACGGCCCATACAGGCCAAAGCCCGCCGCATTGACCAGCAGCGAGACGCCCTGCTCCTTCGTTCGCTCATACAGCCAGCGGCAGTCTTTTTCCTTCGACAGATCACACACATAAATGCGTGTCGGTGTTTTTAGCTCCGATGCCAGCTCTTCCAGCCGATCCTTCCGGCGCGCCGCCAGCAGCAGCCGCCAGCCGCGCTTGCTCAGCTCTCGTGCAATATCTCGTCCAATGCCGGAGGACGCTCCGGTAACCAATGCTGTTTTCATGGTAATCCACCTCACCCTATTACTTTCCCCAAGTTTTTTTCTATTATATCACAAAATCTTGTCTCAATCCGTAAAATGCGTTATACTGTAGCAAAATCAGTGAAAAAAGGAGGCACATGATATGCTTGCCGGTTTACACAGCTATACCCTTTTGCAATGGGTTCTGCTGTTTTATCTGTATTGCTTTTTTGGCTGGTGCTTCGAGTCCACTTATGTCTCCCTGCACGAGCATCGTTTTGTCAACCGCGGCTTTGTCCGCCTGCCGCTGTTGCCGATTTATGGCTCCGGCGCGCTGTGTATTCTGTTAATCTGTCTGCCCTATCGCGGCATCCCAGCCGCCGTTTTTGTTTTGGGTATCATTTTCCCAACCATTTTGGAATACATCACCGGCTGGGCGATGGAGGCCATGTTCAAAATGCGCTATTGGGATTATTCCAATCAAAAGTGCAATCTGCGCGGATACATCTGCCTGTCGTCCTCCCTTGCGTGGGGCGGATTGTCCTTACTACTCATTTATGTCATTCATCCGCCGATCGGGCGGCTGATTCAGGATATCCCGCCGCTGATTGGGACAATCATCGCCGTTCCGGTGACGGTTGCCTTTGCCGCAGACTTTATTGTCGCGTTCCATACCGCCCTCAATCTGCGTCACTTTCTCGAAGAGCTGGAACGTCTGCGCACCCAGCTGGACGAGGCGCGTGTCCAGCTTGAGCTGGCACGAGAAACCGCCCGCGATCGGCTGGCGCAGGCAGATCGGCCCAATTTGCCAAACCTACCGAATCTACAGGCTCGCGTCGACCAGCTGACACAGGCCTGCCATCAGCAGCTGACACAGATGACGCAAAAATATCATGTCCGTGCACTGCTGCGTGCCCATCCGTCCGCTCGTTCCCGTCAGTTCAGCAAATCGTTGCAGCTGTCCCGCGAACGTGCCATTGCCTTTCGCCGTCAGGTCGCCAAAGCCATGGAAAAGAAGGCCGAAGATATGCGTGAGACGATACAGAATAAGAAACGATAAGCCTTTCCATCCACCAATAAACCAAAGCCACCTCACAAGCAATTTGTGGGGTGGCCTTATTCTTGGGATTATTCCTTATTTTCTGCTTCCAGCACCTGTGTCGCTTCGTTCTGCTCTGGCTGTGGAGGCTCAGTCTCAATTTCCTGCCGTGCTTCCTTTCGATTGAGCAGGAAGGTCAGGGCCTGCGGAATAATGTCCGCCCGCACCTCCGTCGCTGTGCCGCCCGCTTCTCCATCCAGCGTCCATGCAACCGGTGTCTTTGTACGTACACGGATGTGCGCTGCCTGCCGGAAATAAATAAACGGACAATCCTTTACCTTTTGCTGAAGCAACGCCGCAATAATTTCATTCAGCTCCAGCGGATTGGTCGGCATTTTAATCAGCAAGACCTCAAATAAGCCGTCATTGAGCGACACGCCTGCCTTTTCAATGCTCAGCATACCGCCTATAGAGGTGGAATTGGAGAACTGTCCATAGATAAAATCATCCTCTATCATTTCTCCATCCGCTTCGATCTCCATATGATACGACCGAACGGTTGTCAGCGACTTCACGCCCTCCAAAATATAGGCAAAATGACCCAGCGTATTTTTCAGCATCTGCGGTGTCTCATACGATACCTCGGTAAACAGTCCAAATGCCGCCACATACGTAAAATATCGTCCATTAAAGCAGCCAATATCACAAGGGAACGGAACGCCCTCTACAATTTGCTTCATCGCATCCGTCATCTTGGAGGGAATGCCCAACGTTGACGCAAAATCATTCGTCGTGCCCGCCGGAATATATCCCAGCATAGGACGAGTTTCTGGCGGAATCTGCATCAGGCCAGAGACGACCTCATTCAAGGTGCCATCGCCGCCGACACAGACAACATGCTGATATTCCACCGCATATTCCGCCACAAAGCGTGTGCCGTCTCCCTTTTCTTGGGTCGGGAATACCGTTACATGATATCCATTTTGGAAAAAATAATTAATAAACGCAAAAGCCCGCTCCCGTGCCTGATTTTTTCCCGCTGTCGGGTTGATAATCAGCATTAATTGGGGATGGTTCACATTCTGCATTTCATACCCTCCTTCCGAGAAACTGCGGCAGGTCAGACGGAATTCGTCATTTCATGCCGTATAAAAAAATTGTGACATTATCATACGATTTTTACACGAGTTTTGCAATACCTTTACTTTTGTTTTAACTATATCTTCACATCTTCTGTTTTTTTCCTATTCAGCATCGTTTCCTATTCCTATCATTACCAAAACTCTGTCCCAATCTCTTGCTTTTTTTGTATCGATTGAGTATACTATACACATTATCATATCCTTATGTAGGAATGCATATGCCTCCGTACCTCACCGGGATAGAGGGTCCGCCTCCTAAGCGGCAGATGGTTCGATTCCTTCGAGCAGTAAAAATTGCATAAAACTTATAAATGTCTCAGTAGCTCAGCTGGATAGAGCACACGCC
>CAKTAV010000002.1 GCA_934532985.1 uncultured Butyricicoccus sp.
ACACGGAAATTACCAAGTTCTATATCCGCGTGACGGATTCCAAGGGCAATGTCACCAAGTGGCTGTATGAGAATGGTACGGTGACGCAGAAGTAACAATTCGGAAGATCCCCTCAGACGCCTAACGAGGAGATTTACTCTAAGGACGGACAGTGAACAAGCTCACACCAAAGGCGTCCCTTGATGCAATGGGCTGCGTCATGCCGGTGGCATGTGAGCGAAGCGAAAGCAGGACTGTCAATTGCGAAGCAATTGACTGAAGGGATTAAATCCAACAATTATGAAGATCCCCTCAGTCAGACATTCGTCTGACAGCTCCCCTTGCAACCCAAGGGGAGCCAAACGCGGAGATTCGCTCTGAGAACAGACGGAAATTAAAACTAACATTCGCCCTGCACCACCACGGCTCTCCTGTGGGACGGAGTGCTGGTGCACGGCGATCACAAAACGTACAAACACACACGAGAGATAATAAAAATAGAGGGCCTGTTGTCTGCTGGGGAGCAGACACAGGCCCTTTCCGGTTCTATTCCATTAAATCGTGTAATATGCGGGATGAACACGGCTTTCCGTCTGGTGCTTGATCGCCTTGGCGAGTGACTCGGCGGTTTCCTCACGGTCACTCCAATCCAATGCATCCGACAGGGAAACGGTAACACCATTTTGCACAGCAACCAGAACAACCAGTCCGGCATTTAGCAGATGATCGACAATCAATCCAGCCGGCTCCTGTTCTTCTGGAACATAGAGATAGGTATGGCGTCCGTCCAGTGTCAGCAGACGCTCTGCTCCGCTCAGCGTGGACAGAGTCAGTTCACTCTTGCTCAGGTCAAAGACAAACGCGGTCGGCGACTGCGCCTTGAGCGCTGCGCGCAGATTGTCCTTTTCCGACGTGATTTCCGCATGTACCGTCTCCACAACGCCGCAGGCGGAGGTCATGTTGCTGACGCGGTCGATGAGGATCAGCTCGCCCAGCGTCTTGTGTACGCGGAACGGCGCAACCGGAATCGGCTCGACAAAGGACAGCTCGCAAACCGCCAGTTCATTCTTTTGCAGCGTTTCCGCCGGATGATGCTCGCCGGTGTTGACGTCAATGGCGTACTGAATCGCGGTGACCGTGCCCGGCACGCGGCGCGTACCCAGCTTGACATAGAAATTCTTGCCGATGGTCAGCGGCTCGTCGTCCATCCAGAGCAGGGAGGTGGTGATATGGTCGCCCAGCTCCGCCTTGGACTCACGGGTCAGCACACAGCCGCGCGAAACGTCTACCTCGCGGTCGAGCTGAATGGTTACCGGCTGTCCGCGGAAAGCGCGGTCAGCCTCGCGATCGCCGACATAAATCGAGCGCACCTTGGCGTGCTCACCGCTCGGCAGAGCAGTGATTTCCTGACCGACTTCAATCGCACCGGCTTCAATCTGACCCTGGAAACCGCGGAAGGTGTGATTCGGACGGCAGACACGCTGTACCGGCAGATAGAAGCCCGGCTCGGTGTCCTCATCCGAAATGTCAACCTGCTCCAGATGACCCAAAATCGTCGGGCCCTGATACCACGGCATTGCATCGGAATGCTTGGTGACGTTGTCGCCCTCGGTTGCAGAAACCGGAATAATCTGTACGTTTTGCAGCTTTAGCTCGTCCGAAAGCTGCTGAATCTGATTCGTAATATCGTCAAACACTTCCTTGCTGTAGCCAACCAGATCCATCTTGTTGACGGCAAAGATAAAGTGACGGATACCCATGAGCGAGCAGATGCGCGCGTGGCGGCGTGTCTGTACCAGAACACCCTGCTTCGCGTCAATCAGGATGACCGCGAGATCGGCAAACGATGCGCCAACCGCCATGTTGCGGGTGTATTCCTCATGACCCGGCGTGTCCGCAACGATGAAACTGCGGGCGTCGGTGGTGAAATAGCGATATGCGACGTCGATCGTGATGCCCTGCTCGCGTTCTGCCATCAGGCCGTCCAGCAGGAGAGAGTAGTCGATCTTGCCCTCACGGCTGCCGACCTTGGAGTCCAGCTCCAGCGCCTTGGCCTGATCGGTGTACAGCAGCTTGGAATCGTATAAAATATGTCCGATCAGTGTGGATTTTCCGTCATCCACACTGCCGCAGGTAATAAATTTCAAAAGTCCCTTCATTAGAAATAACCTTCTCTCTTTCTTTTTTCCATGCTGGCGGCGCCGCCGTCATGGTCAATGACACGGCTGGTACGTTCGGATTCGACAGAGCTTAATGTCTCAGAAATAATATCATCCAGCGTGTCTGCGGTGGATTCTACCGCACCGGTCAGCGGATAGCAGCCCAAGGTGCGGAAGCGGACGCTCTTATTGACGATCTTTTCGTCCGGCTTCAGGAAGGGGAGAATGCGGTCATCATCCACCATGATCAGGTTGCCCTCGTGCTCAACAACCGGACGCTCTGCGGCGAAGTACAGCGGAACGATGTCAATCTTTTCCCGCTGAATGTACTGCCAGATGTCCTTTTCCGTCCAGTTGGAAATCGGGAATACGCGAATGCTCTCGCCCTTGTGAATTTCCGTGTTATACAGCTTCCACATTTCCGGACGCTGGTTTTTCGGGTCCCACGCCTGTGCTTCGTTGCGGAAGGAGAAGATACGTTCCTTGGCACGCGATTTCTCTTCGTCGCGTCGGCCACCGCCAAAGGCTGCCGTGAAGCCATATTTGTTCAGCGCCTGCTTGAGCGCCTGTGTCTTCATAATATCAGTGTAAGCAGAACCGTGCTCAAACGGGTTGATATTCTGCTTGACGCCGTCCTGATTGATGTATTCCAGCATTTCAATGCCGTATTTCTCCGCAACCTTGTCACGGAATTCGATCATCTCACGGAACTTCCACGTCGTGTTCACATGAAGGAACGGGAACGGCGGCTTTTCCGGATAGAATGCCTTAAGTGCCAGATGAAGCATGACGGAGGAATCCTTGCCGATGGAATACAGCATAACCGGCTTTTCGCATTCGGCGGCGACTTCGCGGATGATGTAAATCGCCTCGGCCTCCAATTCATCCAAATGAGTTAAATAATCCATGGTAATCCCTGCCTTAATACTTGTTGGAATCGTTTTTGTTTACAGATATGGTTTGTGTTTCACCGCTTGGTGCCGTGACGGTCCACTTGGCAATGTCTCCGTCGTGGCGGACGGACAGCTGACTGCCCGCGCCGCCCAAATCGGCGCCAAGAAAAAAGAGAATCGCACCGGTGGGACATTCCTTGATACAGGAGGTACAGCCCCAGCAGTCACGCGGATGGCGGATATATGCCGTTCCGCCTGCACTGCGCTTAATCAGATTGCCGGGACACGCTTCGATGCACTTCCCGCAGCCTATGCAGTTAGCTTGCTGAATGCGAATGCTCATAGCGTTGTCCTCCTTTGACTAAATCGCGCAGAATAATGTGTATTTCACCGTTTTCCATACGGGAATTGACGTATTTTAACCAATCATCCGTGCACTCTGGATAATCAGTGTATTCACCGAAGCCGGGCCAGCGCGTCTCTCGACGGGCGAGAAGATGGGCGATGACGACGCGACAGACAGTTAAGCGTTCGCGCAGCTCATAGATATGAAGCAGATCGTCCATATCCTCTGCTGCCAGCAGCGGAATTTGCTGCTCCAGACGACAAATCTGTTCGTTGGCCAGCTGTAAGCGGGTTGCGTTATATTGGTATCCCTTGCCCAAGCCTCCGGCGTACTCGTCCATGACCTTCTGCATGGCTTCCTCCAGCTGCTCGGTGGTCAAGATGCCTGCCTCGCGCTGGAGATGCGCTTCCAGTTCATTCTGGACGGCGGCGGATTCTGTCGGAGCAGCTTCGGAAACCGGAGTGTCCTTGAGATAATCCGCAATGGACTGTGCGGCAATCTTGCCCTCGACCAGCGCACCGGAGACATATTTCTGCGGACAGCCACCGGCGACATCACCCGCGGCAAACAGGCCGGGAAGCGTGGTTCGGCGCTCCGTGTCCACCCAGTAGCCGCTGGCGCAGTGACCGCCGACGATGTATGGCTCGGTGCCTTCAATTTCAACGCTCTGCTGCGCTGGACCCTTGCCGGATTCCAGCCATTTCAGCGTCTGGCTCGGCGCCATATTTAAGTACGCCTTGTACAGATCGGATTGCTGCTGCTGAGAAATGCCCTGCGTCTTGAGGTAGCATGGGCCGCGTCCCGCACGGTTTTCCTGTGTCGTGCCGTACACACGCTGATTCGTGGTGAGGCCGTAGATACCCTCGTAATTCTCGCCGAGGACATTGACCTGTCGTGCCAGCACACCTTGCGCAATCGTTCCGACTGGGGCAATGGTATCCTTACAGCGGAGGGCGACAAAGCGCATCTCAAACGTGGTCATCTCTGCGCCGGAGCGAATGCCCATGGCGTAGCCTGCACCTGTGTTGAACGGGGGATACCACATCTTGTGACGGGAAAAGCTCGGATTATTCGGGCGGTACAGTCCCGCCGCGCCGCCGGTCGCACAGAGCACGGCACGGGCGTGAATCTCGTAAAAGATCGGCTCGTTGACGTTAAAACCGTATGCGCCGGAAATGTGTCCGTCCGTCACGATGTAATCCGTGATATTGATGTGGTTGAGCACAGTGACATTTTCCTGCTGCTGTGCGGCGTCCGCAAGGATTGGTTTGATGTTCTCACCGTTGATCTTGATATTGCGCAGGCCGCGGGCGACATACTCGCCGTTTTCATCTTTTAGAAAGACAAGACCGAGCTGCTCCAAATCCTGCGTAACCTCATTGAGCTGCTGCGCCATGGTGAGAAGAAGATCCTCGCGCACGATACCGGAGGCATCCTTTCTTGCATAGGCAACGAGATCTCCCGGCGTCTGACCCTTGGTAATGTAGGCGTTAATCGCATTGACACCGGCGGCTAAGCATCCGCTGCGTTTGATGTTGGCCTTTTCGGCGATGAGCACAGACAGTTCCGGATGACTTCCTAATATATATGCGGCATAGCACCCGGCGGTGCCGCCGCCGATAATCAGAACATCGGTCTGAAGTATTTTCTTTTTCATAGAACCACTTCCTTCATGGCTGAATCCCTGTTTACATATCGGGTTTATAGGTAATATTGTACCCTTGTTTTCCTATCTTGTCGATGGGATTCATTTTGGAAAACCCATGAATTGTTTCAGATACCTTTGAAATTTTCCAAAATTTTTCGGATTAGGGCGAGAGGAACGCTTGACAATTTTATCATGTGCTCGTAAAATTAATTGTTATACACCATACCGCTATGGTAGGAAGAACAATGAGACAAAGGAACGATGATTGTGAACGAAGCGAAAAAACTATTGATTGCGGCGGACGAAGTGCCGGCGCCGTGCTGGAATGAGCTGGGGGAGACCTATCAGCTGTATTTTGCGCGCGATGGCTACGAAGCGTTTCAGATGTTATCCGAGCATCGCTTCCATATTGCCTTTTTGGATATCTTTTTATTTGGATATGACGGACTCTACTTACTCCGCTATATTCAGGAGAACGATCTGTGCGACAATGTCATTTTGACCAGTGAGACACCGAGCTTTCAATATGCGCGAGAGGGCATTCTGCACGGCGCGGCGGATTATCTTCTGCGGCCGTTTACGATGGAAACCGTGCGTCCTGCGCTGGATCGACTGGAAGCGCACACCACAGTTCCAGAGGATGACCCGGTTTCTCGCATTGCGCAGTCCATCTGTGATGTGCTGGGCACGCCGCAATTTGATCAACGCCTGCGGCAGGGCTTGGATGAGTTGGCGCGGCGTTCGTCGGAATCGTTCCAGATGGATCGCTCGTTTCGGGAGCTGTATCAGAGCATTGTGACACATGCCTTTGCCACCTATGAATGGCTTTCGCTGTACCTATCGCATAAGGATTGCGATGCGATCCGCCGGTTAAATACGTCCGATCCGAATCTGGTACAGGAATATTGTGAGTCCCACGCCATGTGGCTCAATCAGCTGCTCTGCCAGCTGCATCCGGATTGGAACAGCCCGAAGATGGAACCGATTTTGGAGTACATGCTGCTGCATGTGGATGAGGTGCTGAGCCAAAAGGAGCTTGCCGCGAAATTTTTCATCAGCTCGTCCACGCTGAGTACATATTTTTCCAATACGCCGCTGCGCTCGTATCGGCAGTATAATCAGGAGCTGCGCATGACACGGGCGGAATTCCTGCTGCGCAACACGGATATGAAGCTATATGAAATCTGTGAACAGCTCGGCTTTCGCGACGTCAACTATTTTTCGCAGCTGTTTAAGAAGCGAACCGGCGCGTCGGTCACGGATTATCGCAGTACTAATCCGGGTAACTATGAGATTTAATATCCAAACGTTAAAAGAGATGCCTGTGTGGCATCTCTTTTTATATTTATATCCTGTTATATTTATCCTGCCAACTTGAAGTGAATTAAATGACAGGGAACGCGGTGTTCAGGTTTGCGTTTTCCAGCACATAGGTCTTGTTTTCATCAAATGCGAACATCCGGTGAATGAATACGCGAACCCGCTCGCCGACGGCAACCGGCGGCTGCTCCAGCGAGCGGATACCGGTGACCACGGTGTTGTGCAGCTGAATCTGCACCTCGGTCTGGCTGCCGCGAAAGGCGGTGTGAATGACAACTCCCGGCTCTGCACTGCTGGACTCCTTGATGAACTCGCCGTCCTTGTAGATGGAAACGTATTCCGGACGAAGAACCGCATTGGTTGCATGCTCTGGAGCGTCGTGAAATCCGTTGAACTGACGGAACTGCGAAATCTCTGCGGACTGACCGATAAATTGTGCGACAAACGGGGTGTGCGGCTGACGATAGATGTCCACCGGTGTGCCGATCTGTTCAATTCGACCCTGATTAGTGATAATGATCTCGTCGGCGACCTCGATCGCCTCGTCCTGGTCGTGTGTGACGAAGATGCTCGTGATACCGACGGTAGAAATCATATCGCGCAGCCACGAGCGAAGCTCCTGCCGTACCTTGGCGTCAATCGCAGCAAACGGCTCGTCGAGCAGCAGCAGCTGTGGCTCCGGCGCAAGGGCACGGGCGAACGCGACACGCTGACGCTGTCCACCGGAAAGCTGGTTAGGATACCGCTTTTCCAGTCCATCCAGACCGACCAGATGCAGCATTTCCTTGACGCGGGCCTGAATCTTGGCTTTGGGCCATTTCTGTACCCGCAGACCAAAGGCGACGTTTTCAAAGACCGTCTGATAGCGAAAGAGGGCATAGCTCTGAAAAACAAAGCCGATGCCGCGCTTGCTGGCAGGAACATCGTTGACAACCTTGCCGTCGATGATGATTTCGCCGTCGTCTGCGCTTTCCAGTCCGGCGAGCATGCGCAGGATGGTGGTCTTGCCGCTGCCGCTCGGGCCGAGCAGACCGATGAGCTTGCCCTTCGGAATTCCAAAATTGATATCTTTCGATGCCTGAAAGCTGCCAAACGATTTGTTGACATGCTTCATTTGTACATAATAATTCTGTTCCATGTTACTGCTCTCCGTTCTTCTTGCCCATGTATTCTAGTACGTTTCGCAGTACAAGAATGACGATGGCGATAATGACCAAAATGGATGACATGGCGAATGCGCCGGTAAAATCATAGCCCTGATACAGCATTTCGATGTACAGCGGCATAGTGCTGGTTTTGCCGAGCAGATGGCCGGACAAAACGGATACGGCGCCGAATTCACCCATTGCACGAGCGGTACATAAAACAATGCCGTACAGCAGTGCCCACTTGATATGCGGGAAGGTCACGCGGCGGAAAATTGTCCATCCGCTGGCGCCCATTAAAGCGGCCGCCTCCTCTTCGTCGTTGCCGACAGCGGTGAGAACCGGAATAATCTCACGCGAGATAAACGGAAAGGTGACGAACACTGTCGCCAGAATGATACCGGGAACGGCGTAGATAATTTTGATGCCCCAGCTCTGAAGCAGGGGATAGAGAATGCTCTGCCGGCCAAAGGTCAAAACGTAAATCAGACCGGCGATAATCGGCGATACCGTGAGCGGAAGATCAATCAGCGTAGAAATAATTTTCTTGCCGCGAAACTGGAATTTCGTGATGCTCCATGCGGCAAAGACACCGAAAAAGGTATTGATGACCACGGCGAATACAGTTGCCTCCAGCGTCAGCTGAATAGCTTTCACGGCATAGGTTGAGGAGACGGAGGAGACGTATTTCTCCCAGCCGCTCTGCAATGCGGTAACCAAAACATATACCAGCGGCAGAATCAGCATGACAGCGAGAAAGACGACGCTGATCGCGATAAAAAGCCATTTGATCATTGGATTTTGTTTTTCATTCATTGCTGTCACCTCACTGAATGCCGCTGACAATTTTGGATGTCCGGCTCTGCAAAACCGCATTGATGAACAGGATCAGGAACGCTGCCAGCAGCATAACCAGAGCGATCGAGGTCGCGCTGGCGTAATCGTATTCCTGAAGCTGTGACATAATCATCAGCGGTGTGATTTCGGTTTCATACGGGGTGTTGCCCGCGATAAAGACGACGCTGCCGTACTCACCGAGACCACGGGCAAACGCCATGCTGAATCCGGCGATCAGCGCCGGTAAAACTTCCGGGAAAATAACGTGAGAAAAGGTGTAAAACCGTCCGGCGCCCAGAATACCGGCGGCTTCTTCATACTGCGGATCTACCTTTTCCAGCACCGGCTGGACGGAGCGCACAACAAACGGGATGCCGATAAAGATCAGTGCAATCGTGATGCCCAGCGGGGTGTAGGCCACGGAAATACCAAAGTGACCAAAGAATTTGCCGACCAAACCGTTGTCAACGGTCAGGTGGGTCAGAGAAATACCGGCGACGGCGGTAGGCAGTGCAAACGGAATTTCAATGATGCCGTCCATGATGCGCTTGCCGGGGAATTCATAACGAACCAATACCCATGCGATGATAAAGCCGATAACGGCATTGACCAGTGCGGCGGCGAGTGCGGTCAAAAAGCTGACGCGGTAGCTCGCAAGAACGCGGGCATTGGTAACGGTCTGCCAAAACTCGGACGGAGAAAGCTGTGCGGAATAGACAATCAGTGAGCACAGCGGAATGACGACGATAATGCTGAGTATCGTAATCGTAATGCCGAGGGATAATCCAAACCCGGGAATAACCCGGGGTGTTTTTTGTCTCTTATGCTTCATAATCGTACCTCAATACGGCAGGAGAGGCGGGAGTCTCCTGTGATTTTTTGTTTTGATCGCGGGAGATCCCGCCCGCCTGTCGAGTGAATTACTTCGCGTTATAGAAGCTGTCAAATACGCCGCCGTCGGCAAAATGCTTTTCGGTAGCCTCTGTCCAACCACCGAAGTGGCCGATGTCGGTCAGCTCAAAACCGTCCGTGATAATCCACTTGCCATCTTCCGGGATCTGCGAGATGGTCTTTTTCTTTGTCTTGAGCGTGTAATCCTTGAGTACGTCCTCATCCGTCGGACGATAGAAGTTCTGCGCTTCGATTCGCTGCGCCTTAGCAGAGTAGAGATACTTCAGATAAGCGGTGGAAACATCACGCGTTCCGCGGTTGTCTACGACTTCATCGACAACGGCAACGGTCGGCTGGCACAGGATGGAAACCGACGGATAGACGATTTCATATTCGCCCGGATGCTCCTTCAGAGACTGGAATGCTTCGTTCTCCCAAGCGAGAAGAACATCGCCCTGTCCGTTTTCTACAAAGGAAGTCGTCGCGCCGCGTGCGCCGGAGTCCAGAACCGCAACGTTGTTGTACAGTGTGCTCATGCTCTTGATGATCTCGTCCTCACTCTGTCCGGCCTTCTCAAAGTAGTACCAAGCGGCGAGGTAGTTCCAGCGTGCGCCGCCGGAGGTCTTGGGGTTCGGCGTGATGATGCTCACATCCTTTCGGAGCAAGTCATCCCAGTCGGTGATTTTCTTCGGGTTGCCGGAGCGCACCAAGAAAACAATGGAGGAGGTGTACGGCGAACTGTCGTGGTCAAACTCGCTGGTGTATCCGTCCTCAATCAGACCGGCGTCCTTGATCGAATCCACATCGCCTTCCAGCGCCAGCGTGACGACATCCGCTTCCAGACCGTTGGCGACCTCCAATGCCTGCTTGCCGGAGCCGCCGTGCGACTGCGTGATGTCAACCTTCTGACCGGTCTTTTTCTCCCAGTAGGAGGAGAACGCCTCGTTGTACTGCTCGTACAGCTCACGCGTCGGGTCGTAAGATACATTCGTGATAGTGACGAAATCACCAGAAGCGGCGCTGCCGGAATCGGAAGTGCCGTTTCCTCCGCAAGCGGTTAGTGCGCCGAGTGCAAGGGAAGCGGTCAAAGCCAATGCAAACGTTCTTTTAAAATTCATATTTGTTATACCTCTTTCTCAAAACTGTGTGATGGAATGTTGTACGGGTAACAGCATCACATTCGACATCGCAGCTGTTTGGGAAGGAGGTGTTTCTGGTTTTCAGTAGACATCATTTAATCCCTTCTTTCATGATGGGTTTGTGGGTTTATCACCTGTGAGAGATTGTAGCCCGTTTGGGGCGAGAAAGCAAGAGAAGAAACATGGATTTGAATTGGTTCTGGTATTTTCCGAAATTTTTCGGAATCGCCGCCGAGAAAGGAGAATTTACTATAGCAGAGAGCGTGTGTCACAAATGGAGTACAGTTTATTTTGCAATCATGCGTTACAATGTAATATATGCAGTAAAATGTGGAATTCTTGTCGATTTTCCAAAAAGCAATTTGGTGATAGAGAGGAAAGCAGAGCTGCAAGATGGGGAGGAACGATTATGAGCATTATGAAGAGACGAGACCGCGGATTTGATGTGGATCTGTTTGCTCTTCTCCGGCTGTTTGGAAAATACCTTTGGCTGATTGTGTTTTTGGGAGTATTGTTGGGCGTTGGTTCACTGGCGTACACCTATTTTTTTGTCACGCCGCAGTATGCAGCCAGCACGACCATTTATATCAATAACTCGATCATGACGGATACGGTGACGACGATTTCCGCGAGCGACTTGAGCGCGTCGGCACAGCTGGCGACGACCTATAAAGCGGTTATCAAGAGCGATCGTGTGCTGGATCAGGTGATTGAGAAAGAAAATCTGGACATGTCGGCAAGCCAGCTCGCCGGAAAAATTTCAGCGGTTTCGGTTGACAATACCGAAATTTTGAAAATCAGCGTGACGGATTCCGATCCGAAGCGCGCGGCGCGCATTGCCAATACCATTGCCGCTGTGGCGCCGGATGAAATTTCAGATATTATCGACGGTAGCTCGGTTAAAATTGTTGACCAAGCGAAGATTCCGACCGTGCGCAGCTCACCGAATTACCGTAAGAACACGTTCTTGGGGGCGCTTTTGGGCGTGCTGATCGGCATTGTGTTTGTTGTCATTCGTCAAGTGACGGATGTGACCGTGCACGGTGAGGATGATTTGGAGGACGATCTGGACGAGTTTGGTATCCCGCTGATCGGTGTGATTCCGGATTTTGCTTCGGCGACCCGCATAAAGAATTACGGCTACGGAACGGATATGAGGAAATAACAGTGAGAAAGAAACGAATGCAGCGTACTGCGCCGACGACGTTTCGCGGCGACACGGTACTGAATAAAGAGACACCGTTTGCGGTGGAGGAATCCTATAAGGCACTGCGCACGAATATTATGCTTTCCATGATGGGTGCAGGATGTAAGGTTATACAAGTGACTAGCTCACAGGCCGGAGAAGGCAAGAGCATCACGGCGGTAAATTTGGCGATTGTATTGGCGGAAAACGGTTCCCGCGTGCTGCTGGTGGACTGCGATTTGCGCGCGCCGACGGCGGCAAAAAAGCTCAAGGCATTGTCCCGACCGGGTCTATCTAATTATCTGGCGCACACCGAAAAGGGGAAGGATGAGGCCGTTGTTCAGCAGCTTCCATGCGGTATTGATCTGTTGGCTGCCGGAGACCGTCCACCGAATCCATCGGAGGTGCTGGGTTCGCGGGAAATGGCAAACCTGATTACACAGCTGCGGGAGCAGTATGATTATATTATTTTGGATACGCCGCCGGCGGGTGTTGTGACTGATGCCATGGTATTGGCGCGACAAGCAGACGGCGTGGTGCTGGTAGCGCGCACGGAGGTTGCCAATAAGGAGGCGGTACGTCAGGTTCTTCGCTCCTTCCGCAGTGCAGATATCCGTGTGCTTGGCGTGGTTCTTAACGGCAAAAAGATGGAGCGCAAGCGCGATTACGGCTATGGACACTATGTAAAGCAGACAGGAAATGAATCATGAGCAGTTATATCATTGATTTTCATAGCCATATCCTTCCGGAAATTGACGACGGCAGTAAGGATATTTCGATGACACGTCAAATGTTGCGGGCGTCTGCGGAGCAGGGGACGGATATCATGGTGGCAACGCCGCATTTCTACCCGACCAATACGACACCGGATCATTTTTTGCAGCAGCGCGCCGCAGCGGCAGAACAGCTGCGCACGTTGGAGGGAGAAGAGTTGCCGCGTGTGCTTCTCGGCGCGGAGGTGGCATTTTTCAACGGAATCAGCCGCATGGAGCAGCTGGAAGCGCTGTGCATCGAAGGTACGGAGCTGCTGCTGCTGGAAATGCCGTTTGGCACGTGGTCACAGGAGACGCTGCGCGAGGTAGAGCGCATCTGTACGCGGGGAGTGACGCCGGTTATCGCACATTTGGATCGCTATCTGTCGTTTCACAAGCACCACAAGGCTGTGTTGGAGGAGCTGACGGATCTGCCGCTGTATGTGCAGATCAATGTGGAATCACTGCTGCTGTGGCGTGTTCGCGGAGCGATATGCAAGCTGTTTCAGACCAATCGAGCACATTTGTTGGGCTCTGATTGTCACAATGTAACCAATCGACCGGCAGGGCTGGCACAGGGACGAGAAATCCTGCGCCAAAAGCTGGGGGAGGATATACTGTATGAAATCGACGCGTGCGGCTCGTATCTGCTTGGCGTCGAGTAGGAGGAAAATACATGGGAAAGAAAATAGCTGCCATATTGACGGTTGTTCTTCTGGTGGTCGGCGCTGCGCTGGGGATTGCAGCGCGATCACAGGAAAAGGCGGAGCGCGCGCAGCTGGCGCAGGACCGGAAGAAGATTGCAGCTCTGCAAAAGGAACAAAGTGAGCTGGAGCAGCAGCTGAACGATAAAAAAACCGATACGAGTAAGACGGTATCCAACGATCAGCTCGGCATTCTGCTGTGCTTTACAGCGGCGGACAGCGACTTTATGTCAACCGTTTATCCGACGATGAGCGACGCGGGCTATACCGGATTGATTGCATTGCGCAATAATATCATCCCGGGAGACTCCAACACAATTACCGCCGGAGAGCTTCAGGGCTTGATGATGGAAGGCTGGAGCTGTGTTGTTGGTCCTGGATATATGGTAGACTTCGATAATGACGAAAAGACGGTCATCGGATATTTTCAGAATTATATGAAGGAGTATGTCTCGAAGCTGCGGGAGTGGGCGAAGATTACGCCGACGGCGGTCTACTTTGATGAAAATACCTATGAGCCGTTTCTGGACGAATCCATCGAGGAGATGGGATTTGACACGGTCTATTACGAAGGCGACGAGGTGCAGAGCGATAACGACAATTTGACGCTGATTCGCGTGGAGAATTATCGCGATGGTGCTAAGCAGGCGCAGAATACACCGGGAGGTCAGACGTTGGGACTGCGCGTGACGGTCGACTGGGTTGATGATACACCGAATGCGGCGCGCTATCATAAGCATGTGTTCGCCGACTTCTTGCAGGATCTTAAAAAGGCAGAGCAGAGCGGCGTCATTCAGATGCTCGGTTCCGACCCGGCGAGCAAAAAGAGCAGCCAAACGGAGGATTCTTCTACGATGAGCCGCAAGAAAATTAAAGCAAGATTGGCGGAGATCGAGAAAGAGCTTGATGTGCTGTATCAGTAAGTAGAAAAGCAACCAACGCGATGGAGAAAAAATTATGATGGGGCAAAAAGAAGTAGAACAAATGAAAAGTGTTTCTACTCTGGATGAGGACTGGAGCCCACCGGAGACAATCGCTGAGCCACAGGAGCGCAATATTCCAAAGAGACGCGTATATTGTGCGGGAAAACGGATTTTTGATATTGTGTTCAGCGGGGCGACCATGCTGGCACTTAGCCCGCTGATGGCGGTGATTGCAGTACTCGTACATAAGGACGACCCCAAAGTAAGTTGCATCTATGCGCAGCAGCGCGTGGGAAAAGAGGGAGCGCCGTTTGTCATGTACAAATTCCGGACGATGATTGCGGATGCCGAGAAGCAGCGGGCGCTGCTGGAAAGTCAGAACGAAAAGGACGGTCCAGTATTCAAAATTCGCAATGACCCGCGGGTGACGCCGATCGGACGCGTGCTGCGCAAGCTCTCACTGGATGAGCTGCCGCAGCTCTGGAATGTATTCAAGGGTGATATGAGTATTGTCGGCCCACGTCCGGCGCTGCCGAATGAAGTGGCGTGCTATGAGCCATGGCAGCGGGAGCGCCTGTGTGTCAAGCCGGGTCTTACGTGTTATTGGCAGGTGGTTCCGCGGCGGGATACCATTTCGTTTGAGGAATGGATGAGGATGGATATCCGCTATATTGAGGAGTGCAGCTGGCTGCTCGATCTCAAGCTGATTGTTCAAACAGTGAAGATTGTGGTAACCGCACAGGGACAGTAAACCTGTCCCTGTTTGTGTTGTTGGAATAGAGGGGATTTGGATGGACAGAACAAAGCAACAAAGGAAGAAGCTGTGCTTTGCGGCATCCTCTGGCGGACACTATGAGCAGCTGATGATGCTAAAACCGTTGATGCAAAAATATGATAGCTTTATTGTCACGGAGCGCACGGAATATCAGACAAATGATGAGGAGATACCGACGTATTACCTCGCGCAGGTCAACCGCAGGGAGTCGCTATGCCTATTTAAGCTGATCGCAAATGCGTTTTCTTCTGTGCAGATTCTCTGGAAGGAGAAGCCGGATGCGGTGATTTGTACCGGTGTTCTCGCGACAATCCCGCTTTGTCTGCTGGCAAAGCTCATGCGGCGAAAGCTGATTTACATTGAGTCGTTTGCCAAAGTGACATCCGCGACCATGACGGGCAAGCTGCTGTACCGCTTTGCGGATCAATTTTATGTACAATGGCCGCAGATGCGCGAAGTCTATCCAGAGGCGATCTATTTGGGCGGTATTTATTGAGGGAGAACGATGGTATTTGTCACACTGGGATCACAGAAGTTTCCATTTAATCGCCTGCTTCGGGCGGTGGACCGGCTGATCGAACAGAACCGTATCATGGAGCCGGTGTTTGCGCAGACTGGAGCGAGCGATTATGTACCGCAACACTATGCGTCATCGGCATTTTTGGATCGCGACAGCTTTGCGCAAAAAGTGAAAGAAAGCTCGGTTGTCATTACACATGGCGGTACGGGCGCGATTGTTGGTGCGCTCAAACAGGGCAAGCCGGTGATCGCTGTGCCGCGCCTGGCGCGGTATGGGGAGCATGTTGATGATCACCAGCTGCAGCTGCTTCAGCAGTTTGAAGAGATGGGGATGATCGCCGTATGTTACGATCTCGACAAGCTGGGCGATCTGTATTACAATATTCAGAAGACAACCTTTGCGCCCTATGTGTCCAATACGGCGCAGATCATACAGTCAATTGACGATTTTTTGAATGCATGACGGGAGACAGCAATGGATAATACCATCAAAAATATAATACTGACACCGTTTCATCTGCTGTACCGTCTCAGCCCGGAGCTGGATCTCAAGCTGCTGTTTCGGCTGAAGCTGGGATATCCGCTGGATTTAGCACATCCGCGGACGTACAATCAAAAATTACAGTGGATTAAGCTGTATGACAAAAATCCACTGATGCCGATCTGCTGTGACAAGTACACAGTACGCTCATATGTTGAGCAGAAGGGCTATGGACATTTGCTCAACCGCCTGCTGTGGGAAGGCTTTGACCCGGAGGACATTCCGTTTGACTCCCTGCCGGAGCAATTTGTCATCAAGGTGACGCACGGCTCCACGTTTAATATTATCTGCACAGATTCGTCGAAATTAAATCGCCGTGACGTCATTCGGAAGTGCAAAATCTGGTTAAAACAGCGCTTTTTGTTATGCTATGGCGAGTGGTTTTACGGGGTGGAGCGTCCGCGTGTTATTATCGAGGAATATTTGGAGGGTGAAAACCATCAGCCTCTGTTTGACTACAAATTCTTTTGCTTCAACGGGAAGCCAAAGCTGCTGTATGTGGATACCTGGAGGCAGGGACATCATGCGATCAATGCCTATGATATGGACTTTCAGCTTCTGCGCGGCGTCAAGCTGGGCTATCCCAACGACGAAGAGACGGTTGTGCAGCCGCCTGCGGCGTTTGAGGAGATGAAGCGCATCGCGGCGGATTTGTCGCAGGATTTCCTGCATGTTCGCGTGGATTTGTACTGCACACAGGGGAAAATTGTATTTGGAGAGCTGACATTCACCAAGAGCGCGGGCTTCGGCAAAATTGAACCGCATTCGTTTGATGTACAGATGGGCGACTGGCTCACATTGCCAGAGAGAACTGAGGAGGACCGATGAAGAAAAAAGTACTGGTTATCGGCCCGAGTGATACGCGTTCGCGCGGCGGAATGGCGACGGTGATTCGCGGGATTCGTGAAAGCCGTGTGTTAAACGAAATGTATGATATCACAATTTTCCCGTCGTATATTGACGGCTCTCTGCCGGTGCGGCTGCTGTATTCTGCCTATGGGTATCTGCGCTTTTTATGCTGTTATCGTTCATATGATTTATTCCATATCCATGTGGCATCGTTCGGCAGTACCTTTCGCAAAAACCTCTATCTAAAGGCGATAAAATGTGCAAAAAAACCGGCTGTTTTACATATTCATGGGGCAAAATACCTTGTATTTTACGAAGCGCTGTCGCCGCGGAAAAAGCAGACTGTGCGTAATTTTTTACATCAGGCGGATTTGGTGCTGGCGCTGTCCGAGGACTGGAAGCAGAAATTTGAGACAACATTTGGCTTGACAAATTGCCATGCGCTGCCCAATGGAATCGACACTGAAGAACTGGAGAATGGTCGATGTGAGATTGATGCCAATACAGCGCGTACCTTTGTCTTTTTGGGACGGATGGGGCAGCGTAAGGGGGCGTATGACCTAGTCGATGCGGTGCGGCGCGCGGTACAGGCGGATCCGTCGATTCGTGTCTATATGGCGGGAGACGGTGAGGTCGAAGAGGTACGTAAACTGGTGCGCGAAGCCGGTCTGGAGCAGCAGATTTCTGTCTATGGCTGGGTTGACTTTGCGGGCAAATGCGCGCTGCTGCGGCAGGCGGCGACTGTTGTGCTGCCGTCGTATCACGAGGGCTTACCCATGACGATTTTAGAGGGCATGGCGAGTGGAAAGGCGATTATCAGCACGACGGTGGGGGCCATTCCGGAGGTTATTCAGCCGGAAAACGGTATTTTAATTGCACCGGGTGATGTAGATGCGCTGACGGATGCTCTGCTGCACTGTGCGCAGGATGAGAACATGCTGCGGCGGATGTCCGCAGCGAACCGAGAGAAAATGGACCAGACGTTTAGTATGCGAACCATGCATGAGCGTCTGGCGGAATACTATGAGGAAGCGGGAAAAGCCGCAGTAAGTGGAAAGGATCGGCATGCAGAAGTCTCCGAATGAAGCAAAAACAATATTGATTACCGGCGCGGCGGGATTTATCGGTTCGCATTTGGCGGAGCGTCTGCTGACCCAGGAGCCAGAAAACATGGTAATCGGCTTGGATAATCTGAGCGATTACTACGATGTGAAACTCAAGCAGCAACGGCTCCGACGTCTGGAAAACTTTGCGCAGTTTGTGTTCGTGAAGGGAGATCTGGCGGACCGAGAGACGGTAAACCGGCTGTTTGCGCAATATCACCCGAATGTTGTGGTAAATTTGGCGGCGCAGGCTGGTGTGCGGTATTCGATTGACCATCCGGATGCCTATATTTCCTCGAATATCATCGGATTTTATCATGTGCTGGAGGCCTGTCGTCACTATCCGGTGGAGCATTTGGTGTTTGCCTCGTCCTCCTCGGTATATGGGCTGAATCATGTGGTTCCGTACAGTACGGAGGACAAGACGGACACGCCGGTGTCGCTGTATGCTGCAACAAAAAAATCCGATGAGCTGATGGCGCACGCCTATAGTAAGCTATATGATATTCCGTGTACCGGACTGCGGTTTTTCACAGTATATGGCCCAGCCGGTCGACCGGACATGGCATATTTTCGCTTCACGCAGAAGATGCTGCGTGGAGAGCCGATTCAGATTTACAACTATGGCGATATGAAGCGCGATTTCACATACGTTGACGATATCGTTACCGGCGTGCAGCGGGTTCTGCACGGTCCGCCGAAGGAAAATGTGGATGGCGTGCGCTTTATGCTATATAATATCGGCAATCACCATCCGGAAAATCTGATGGATTTTGTGGACACGCTGGAGCGGTGCCTGCGAGAGGAAGGCATGCTGACGCAGCCGGTGGAAAAGCAGCTGCTGCCGATGCAGGCGGGAGATGTTTACCAAACCTGTGCGGATGTCTCCGACCTGATGCGCGACTTTGATTTCGCGCCATCGACCAGCTTGGCAGATGGCCTGCGGGAATTTGTCTGCTGGTATAAACAGACATATTGGAAGTCGTAGCAGACGGCGAGAGAACTTGGGAAAGGATGTGAACGTATGGCTCGCACCTTTGCGCCATATGAACAGATAGAACGCAGTATTACAACAAAATACCAGAGAAAGCTGTGGAAGCCGTTTCATAAGGCGGTGCTGGAATATGAACTGATTCAGCCGGGCGACCGCATTGCGGTATGTATTTCCGGCGGCAAGGACTCCATGCTGCTGGCAAAGCTGATGCAGGAGCTACACCGCCACAATAAAATTCCGTTTGAGCTGATTTTTCTGGTGATGGACCCGGGATATAATGCGGAAAACCGCAAGAAGATTGAGGATAACGCCGCGCTCCTGAATATCCCGATCACGGTATTTGAGACCAACGTATTTCGCGTTGCGAATAATGCGAAGGATAACCAGTGCTTTTTGTGCTCCAAGATGCGCCGTGGACATTTGTACAGCAAGGCACAAGAGCTGGGGTGCAATAAAATCGCGCTGGGACACCATTTTAATGATGTAATCGAGACTGTGGTAATGGGGATGTTCTACAGCTCGCTGCTTCAGGCGATGCCGCCCAAGCTGCACAGTGACCACTATATCGGTATGGAACTCATTCGACCGCTGTATCGTGTGCACGAGGAGGATATCATCGACTGGTGTCAGGACAACGGACTGGAATTCATCCGGTGCGCCTGCCAGTTTACCGAGCGCAACGAGCACAGTGAGGACGGCATCGGCGATTCCAAGCGCAAAGAGATTAAAATGCTGCTCAAGGAGCTGAAAAAGAAAAACTCCTATATTGAAAAGAGCATTTTTAACAGCATTCATGCGGTCTCGCTGGACAGCATGCCGGGATATAAGACGCAGAAGGTTCGCCATTCGTTCTTAGAGCGATATGACGAACTGAAGCCAAAGAAGGACGAATGAACAAAGACATCTTTTTTGTGACGCCGAATCTGGCGAACGGCGGCGCGGAGCGCGTCACGGCGGTGCTGGCGCAGGAGCTGGCGCGAACAGGGGATGCCGTGACACTAGTGTATATGAAGGACGATAAGACCGTGTACCCTGTCGGGGAGAACGTGCAGGTCCAAATGCTGTTTTCGTCCAGTGCGCGGGTGAAGCGAATCGTCGGCAAAATTCTGCGTCTGCGCCGTTTGATGCGGCAAAATCCGACAGCGACCTTTGTGGCGATGCTGCCGTTTGAGACATTATATACCTTCTTTGCATCGCGAGGATTGCCGTGCCGTGTGGTGTATTCGCTACGCAATGATCCGGGCAATATGAACACACGGCGTGACCGATTTATTCTGCGCCACATCTATCCACGCGCAGATGCCATCGTGTTCCAGACGGAGGATGCCAAGTCGTTTTTTCCGGAATCCGTTCAAAAGAAGGGGATCATTATCCCCAATCCGCTGTCGGGATCTCTACCGGAACGCTGGGTCGGCACGCGAAAAGAAGAGATTGTGACGGTGGGACGGTTAACCGAGCAGAAGAATATACCGATGCTGCTGCGGGCCTTTGTCGCTGTGCATGAAAAACATAGCGATTGGAACCTGAGTATTTATGGACAGGGAGAATTGCAGAAAAAACTAGAGAAACTCTGCGAAAAACTGCGAATCTCACAAAGTGTAAAGTTCTGTGGCTTTACAGAAAATGTGGTGCAGAAAATCAACACGAGCGGTGTGTTTGCGATGGCGTCGGACTACGAAGGCATTTCAAATGCGATGCTGGAAGCCTTGGCGACCGGTGTTCCGTGTGTGTGTACGGACTGTCCAATCGGCGGCGCGCGGATGATGATCTGCGACCATGAGAATGGAATCTTAGTGCCGGTGGGAGATACGCAGGCGATGACACAGGCTCTGCTGGAGGTCATCGAAACGCCGGGGTTAGCTGAGCAACTATCGAAAAACTCCGTTTCTATTCGAGACGAGCTGTCTGTGAATGGAATTGCAGAGAAATGGAAAGGGATTTTATGAGCAAAGGGAATACCATATCAATCAACTGTAACTTTTGCGATATTGCTCTGTTTGTCTATCTCTGCGTGCTGTTTGCTCACCAGCAGGAGAGCACGGTGGATATGATTTTGCGCTATGGCAGTCTCTTTCTGCTGGTGGTCAGTTATTTTTTGTTTTACACAACGCGGCCGACGCAGAAGGGAACGTTTTACTGGTCATTCAGCGGATTTGAAATCTGGTGCATTCTACTGCTTACCATGGGGCTTGCATCGCTGCAATGGTGTCTGAGTACGGACGCCGTGACCAGTACGCTGTTCAAGCTAGCGAAACTGTTTTTTGCCTGTTGTATCGTCCGTCCGCGTCTGACAGACCAGGAAGAAATTCAGCAGGTTTGGCACATCATATTTTGCGCGCTGGTCTATACCTTTGCGCTGCTCATCGTGCGCACGCCGTTTTCCGAGTGGGGCATGGAGCGAATCGGCTTGGAGATTGGCCAGCATTCTAACGAGGTAGGACGGTTGGCCTGCTTGGGTGTACTGCTGGCGGTCTATCTTTGGACAACCGAGCGGGAGCATCCGCTGCTTATCGGCGGCTGTGGCTTGATTTTTGCATTGTGTGCCTTTATGACCGGTTCCAAAAATGCTCTTTTGATCTTGATCTTTCAGGTCGGCGTGTACTATTTTTTGATTTCTCACCGGTGGAAGCGCGTTGTGATTGTGATTGCGTCTGTGATTGGCGGCATGCTGATTTTATATCTGGTCATGCATAATCCGATCCTCTATCAGCTGGTTGGACGGCGCATTGCGGCGATGGTCGGTATGCTGTCCGGCAGCTACACGATTTATGACGGCAGTACCTACGAGCGCATGTACTTTATCAGGACGGGCGCGAAATTGTTTTTGCAGCACCCGATTCATGGCATTGGCCTGAATAGTTTTGCGTCCTATCTGTCGTCTATCGGCTATACCAATACGGTCAGCAGCCACTGCGGCTTTATTGAGCTGCTGTCGACGCTGGGCATCATCGGATTTGTTTTATATTATTCGCTGTATGTCTGTGTGCTGGGGCGTCTGCTGCGTCCGGCATTGCGGCATGATCCGTTGGCGGCGGTTGCATTTACCCTGGTACTGCGCTTTTTCCTGTTTGACATGACGACAATCAGTCTCTATGTTTATAACTCGTTCTTTTTGCTCATGGTGGCGCTCGAGACAACGCATTGCCTGCGGACACAGGAAATGCGCGAGCGGGAGGAACATCGCAAGCAGCTCTGCCTGCGGGCGCAGCAGTGGGGAGAGCGGACATGAAGCAGCCAATTATGGTATCGGTGTTGACAACGGCGTATAATCACGCACCGTTTCTCCGCCAGACATTGGACAGCATTTTGGGGCAGAAAACGAATTTCCCAGTGGAAATTATTGTCCATGACGATGCGTCTACGGACGGCACGGCGGAGATTATCCGGGAGTATGCCGCAAGCTATCCAGAACGCATTCACCCCATTCTGCAAGAGGAAAATCAGTATTCCAAGGGGAATAATGTCTATGACTTCATGGGGCCATTGATTCGCGGAAAATATGTGGCGCAATGTGAGGGCGACGACTATTGGTGTGATGAGAATAAGCTACAGCGGCAGGTCGATTTTCTGGAGGAGCACGCAGACTATATCGCGTGTGTGCACAATACGCGGCGGCTGGAATACGGGAGCGGCCGCAGCAAGATCTTATTCCCGACGGATGGCGACCGCGATGTGGTGTTTTCCGAGCTGATACAGGGCGGAAACGCGTGTTATCATTCCAGCTCGCTTATGATGCGCAGCAGCTTTCGCCTGCCGGAGGTCTTTCAGGAGATCACGGCGTTTGGCGATTACTGTGTGAATGTCGCGCTCGGGCTTGCCGGAAAGATTTGGTATTTTGACACGGTGATGTCAGTATATCGCTTTCGCACGCCGGGTTCGTGGAGCCGCTGGCAGACCATCTCTGCGGAGAGCCGTATCCGAAAGGACGAGAACATCCTGCGGCTGATGGAAATTTTGGAGGAGTATTCCGAGCATCGGTATACGCAGGAGATACAACACATGGTGCTGCGGACGTGCTATGATCTGGCGGAGCAGCGCGGAGAGTATGAAACTCTGCGGTGCGGTGCATTCCGCCCGCTCTATCTGGCACATCCGAAAGGATATCGCATCAAGCTGTATTTGAAGCAGCACGGAGGCTTCGCCTACCGATGGTATCGTACGCTGCGAAGCAAACAACAATAACAGAAAACAATTGGGGAAAAAGACAATGGAGCAAAAGCAAGAAGAATTGCGAACGCCGCTGGTCAGTGTACTGGTTCCGGTATATAACACGGAAACGTATTTGGAACGGTGCCTGGAGTCGATTCTCGCACAGACCTACCAAAATTTCGAGGTAATTTTGTGCGACGACGGTTCGACGGATCAGAGCGGTATGATATGTGACCGCTATGCGGAGCACTATGCACAGGTGCGTGTCATTCACAAGGAGAACGAGGGACTTTTGCGCACACGGCGCAGGCTGTTTCATGAGGCCAAGGGAGAATATGTCCAGTGTGTGGATTCGGATGACTGGGTGGCGTCGAACCTGTTGGAGGAAGCAGTGAAGGCGGGAGAGAAAGCGCAGTGCGATGTTGTGATGTTTGGGTATATGCAGGTGGATGATGACGGGACAGAGCTGCGGCGCGGCACGGATCTTTATCCGGATGGGATGGTATTTGAACGGGAATCGCGCAAAGCGCTTTGTCGGGACTTTGCGGTCACAGTAAAGCTGAATCATCTCTGGGACAAGCTGATTCGTCGTGAGCTGATTCGCAAAGACGAAGAAGAGATGGACGAGATCTATCAGGAAAATATCAACGGCGAAGATAAATTACAGCTGGTGGCGGTGTTTCGCCGAGCGAAGCGGTTTTGCTATCTGGCGCAGCCGCTGTATTACTACCGCATGAGCACGACCGGAATGGGACGCAATTATCAGCTGAAATATCTTCGAGACCTAGAGGAAGTCAGCTGGCGGGTACTGGCTTTTATGAAGAAAGAGGATTTATTCGACGACGACAGTATGCGCGCATTTTATATGCGGTATTGCCGCTCTATGACTGTGCTGGTGTCGGATTTGGTACTGTCTGAGAAGTACTCGGAGAGGGAAATCACCGCTGCGTGCCGTGATGCGCAGAACTCCATACTGTATCATACCGCGCAACTATGGACTGAGAGCATTGAAGGCAGTGTGTGGATGAAGTTCCTTTTTTGGTTATTTATGGGACACAATTTTGTTCTCATGCAGCGGGTGATTCTGCTGCGCAAGCATTGGAAGGAAAAGAGAAAACGGTAGCACGAAACGGCAGGAGAATGGGATGAACAAACGGACGGTTATGACGAATATGCTGTGGCGCTTTGCCGAACGGTGCGGCGCACAGGGTGTTTCGTTCGTGGTTTCGCTTATTCTTGCCCGTTTGCTTGCGCCGGAGGTCTATGGCATTGTCGCGCTGATTACCGTATTCACAGTGATTTTGAATTTGTTTGTTGACAGCGGCCTGAAAAATGCACTGATTCAAAAAAAGGATGCGGATCAGCTGGATTTTTCCACGGTGTTTTACTGCAATGTTGTGCTGGGGCTTGTGCTGTATGCGGGGATGGCGGCGGCAGCGCCGTGGATTGCACGATTTTATCAGCAGCCGGAGCTGGTGCCCTGTATTCGGGTGCTGTCGCTGACGCTGGTGCTCGGCGGCGTCAATGGCGTACAGACTGCGGTGGTGTCCAAACGGATGCAGTTTCGCCGGTATTTTTATGCGACGCTGGGCGGTACGCTGGTCTCCGCTGTCGTGGGCGTTGCTATGGCGGTGATGGGATACGGCGTGTGGGCATTGATTGCACAGCGGCTGGTCAATCAGGCGATCGACACGACAATTTTGTGGATGACAGTTCGCTGGCGTCCGACATGGGAGTTTTCCCTTGCTCGCCTCAAGCCGCTGTTTGGCTATGGAAGTAAGATTTTGTGCTCGTCACTGCTGGATTCGCTGACGGGCAACGTATCCGGTCTGCTGATCGGCAAGCTGTATACGGCAGATTCGCTGGCGTATTATGACAAGGGCAAAAACGTCCCGTTTTTTGTCATTCAGAACATTCAGACCGCTGTGCAGAGCGTGCTGTTTCCCGTGCTTGCGGAGGAGCAGGAGAAAATCAAGCGTGTGCGGCGGATTTTACGGCAGTCCATTCAGGTGAGCGTCTACTGCATCGTTCCGTGTATGGTCGGCATTGGCGTGTGCGCCCGCCCGTTGATTCGCGTTTTATTTACGGAAAAATGGATTGCTATGGCGCCGTTTTTGCAGATGTGGTGCTTTGTGTGCGCGTTTTATCTGCTGCACACAGCGAATTTGCAGGTGATTCAGGCGTTGGGGCACAGCGGTTTGTATCTGCGTCTAGAGATCATTAAGCAGGCACTGTCACTCACGGCAATTGTGCTGGTCATTCCGTTTGGCGTACTGAGGATGATGCAGGCGATGTGCGTGGTCACGGTGCTGAGCTTTTTCATCAATGCACACCCTAACGGACGGCTGATTGGATACGGATTTTGGGCGCAGATACGGGAGGTGCTGCCGATTCTGCTACTGAATCTGGTGATGGGAATTTGTGTGGCGCTGGTCGGCCTTCTCCCGCTGGCAGATGTACCGCTGCTATTGCTGCAAGGTGTCGTTGGTGTTGGGATGTATATGCTCGGTTCGCATGTGCTACATCTGGAGATTGCCTGCTATGTGCTGGACACCGTGCGCGAGCTGAAGGCGCGCAAATAACAAGGAATGGATTAGGAGACCGAGAATGGAAGAAATATGGGTGACGCGTTCTGCGATGCCGCCAATCGAAGAGTATATCGACGAAATCCGTTCCCTGTGGGATACGCGTTGGCTGACCAACGCCGGACAGAAGCACGAGCAGTTTCGGGCGCGGCTGCGGGAATATCTGGGCGTAACGGATATTGAACTGCTGGTCAACGGACATATGTCGCTGGAGCTGACGTTTCAGGCACTGGGGCTGAGCGGGGAGGTCATCACAACGCCGCTCACGTTTGCGTCCACGACGCAGGCGATTGTGCGCAGTGGTCTGACGCCGGTATTTTGTGACGTTAAAGAGGATTTTACGACGGATCCGGAGGGAATTGAAGCGCTGATTACCGAGCGCACGACGGCGATTGTCCCGGTACATGCCTATGGCACGGTCTGCGATGTGGAACATATTGGGCGTATCGCGAAGAAGCACAATCTCAAGGTGATCTATGACGCGGCGCATGCGTTTGGCGTGCGGGTCAACGGGCGCGGTATCGGTACCTTTGGTGATGCGTCGTGCTTTAGCTTCCACGCGACCAAGGCGTTTCACAGCGTCGAGGGCGGCGCGGTAAGTTTTTCCGACCCGCAGATTGGTCAGCAGCTGCGGCAGCGGCGGAATTTCGGCTTACAGGGGCGGGAACAGGTGGTTTCCGTCGGAACGAATGCGAAGATGAACGAGCTGTGCGCGGCAATGGGCATTTGCAATCTTCGGTATGTGGATGACTGGATTGCCTGTCGGCAGAATGTCGTACAGCGTTACCGAGAGAATCTATCGGATGTCAAGGGCATTCGATGGAATCCGGAACAGCCGGGCGTGCAGAGCGGATATTCGTATTTCCCGATTGTGGTGGAGGATTCGTTTGGATGCAGCCGCGATGCGGTGTTGGACGCGCTGACGGCGAAGGGCATTGGCGCACGGCGGTATTTTTATCCGCTGACGAGCAGAGAGCCGTGTTATCACGGACGATTTGCGCAGGCGGTGACACCGCGGGCGGAGTGGCTCAGCCGACATGTACTGACACTGCCGCTGTATCCGGAGCTGACACGGCGGCAGGTAGATGAAATCTGTCGCAGTATAATGCAGTGTGGGAGATAAGAGAGAATACCCTATGAAAGACTTGGAGAAGCATGTCCGCGAGTGTAGAAAGATGTTGGAGGACATTGGAATTTCCTGCGGCAACATTCAAGAAGTAAAGGTAAATAACCGTTATACGCGGAAATTTGGCAGTGCGACGTATCATCGGTTTACGGATTCCTATGTGCTGCAATTCAATCCGGGACTGCTGAACGACGCGAATCCGGATTACAGCCTCGACAGCACGATTTTGCATGAGCTGCTGCACACCTGTAAGGACTGCATGGATCACGGAAGCCAATGGAAGCGATACGCAGCAATGGTAAAGAAAGCGTATGGCTACGACATTGCACGGACGAGCACCTATGAAGAAAAGCGGATTGTTCCTGGCACGATGAAGGAGCGGGAATATAAATACAAGTTGGAGTGCAGACACTGCGGCGTGGCTTGGAAATACAAGCGCATGTGTCCGACGGTGAAGCACTGGAGGCAGCTGCGATGCGGCCAGTGCGACGGCAGGCTCACACGTACTACAATAGATAAAGTGGATAAGTAAAAAAACCTCCCTGATCACAACGATCAGGGAGGTTGCTGTTTCTATGGAATTATGCCATGTTCATCGCCTTTTTGAAGGCAGCCAGCAGTTCGTCATAGGTTTCGTAAGCCGGAAGATCCGGATTGTCCGCTTTGATAGAATCCGGCGACTTGAACAGGAAGCCGTCCTTACCGGCGCGGATCATGCCGAGATCATTGAAGCTGTCGCCGCAGGCAATGGTCTCAAAGCCGACGGACTGAAGGGCACGCACGGTGCTCAGCTTGGAATTCTCCGTGCGCATCCGGTAGCCAGTGATTTCGCCGTCCGGCGCCACCTCCAGCGAATTGCAGAAGATCGTCGGCATGCCAAGCTTTTCCATCAGCGGCTTGGCAAATTCCGTGAAGGTATCGCTGATGATAATAACTTGCGTGAGGGAACGCAGCTCGTCCAGAAACTCCTTTGCTCCCGGAATCGGGTCGATGGTGGCAATGGTCTCCTGAATTTCCTTCAGTCCCAGCTTGTGCTCCTTGAGGATACCGAGACGCCAAGTCATCAGCTTGTCGTAATCCGGCTCGTCGCGGGTGGTGCGCGTCAGCTCTGGAATGCCGCTTGCCTTGGCAAATGCAATCCAGATTTCCGGAACCAGTACGCCTTCTAAATCCAAACATGTTATGTACATTGCTCTGTTCCTTTCACACGTTTCAGTAGTAACCTGCTGAGTTAGCAGTTTTTCTTAGTGTATCATGGTTGGTACTTTTTTTCAATCGTTTTCTCGCATTTTCACAGAGATCTGGATTTGCACAGGGGAGAAAGTGTATGCAGTAGACAAAAAAATACGTTCCTCTATTCTGAGTACAAACAGAGATAACCCAGCGTGGAGGAGGACAGGATATGAAATTAAAAACACAAAACGGACATTTTTTGTTTACCGCTTCGGGGAAAGAACGTTTTCTCGGATACCGCGGAGAAAATCAGACACAGGAACTTGTTATCCAGCTGGATGACACCTATAACGGCTGGACGTTCCGCATGGAGTTTGGATCAAAGAACAATTTCTGCTATTTGACACAGACGGAAAAAACACTGCATGTGACGATGCGGCGCGAGTGGATACCGCTGGAGGGTGCCATACCGGTGCAAATCAGTGGCAGCTGCGGAGAGATCGAGCGGAGGTCGAACATCGTCTGGTTTCAGGTGGCAGCTTCAATCGGCGCGCTGGACTGGCCGGACGACTATCCTGTGGCGTTCCGTCAGCTGGAGCAGCGGCTGAGTAAAATGCGCGATACAGCAGAAAGCGTGATTGAGAGCAATGAACAGACGCTGGCACTCAAGGAAGAGTGTGATACGCTATTGGAAGAGATCGGCGGAATAACCAACAATAAAACGCTCACGCAGAACGCGGCGCAAAGTGCGCAGGAGTCGGCCACCCGTGCTGAGACTGCAGCGAAAAAGGCAGAAACGGCAGGCGGCGTGACCATATGCGACACGCTGGACAGTCAGGCGAGTGGAGAGGCACTGTCGGCGCGGCAGGGCAGCGTACTCCGGCGATATGCAGTGGATTTGCGCTTTCGCGATCGGATGATTCCCGAGCCGCTGTTCCGGTATTCGTATTCTACCTATACGAATTTGGTGGCGCATTGTGCGACGGCGAGTACGATTTATCTGCTGCTGGAAAATGCATCGGGAACACAGGTGATTACCGCGATCAACCGCAGTACAGGACGACTGCAAAAGCGATCCAACATTTTGGAGAGTAGCTATACCTGTATGGGATATGATGTCGCTGTCGGTTCGCTTTTGTTGGGCAATGCAAGCGGCGTCACGGTGATGATGACGGATTTGTCAACCACCGTACAGCGCAGTTTGGGCAGTGTAAGCGCGATTACGACGGCAGGAGAGGAATGGGTGCTGTATTCCGGAAACGACTTGGTGTGGATTCAGGACGAGACGACGGAAAGCAAGCGAATGACGCTGCCGGAGGGAATCCGTGCGCCAAAGTCCATCGCATACTGTGACGGTATCTTCTATCTGATGACACCGGTGTCGGCATCGGAAAATCCGTTGGCGGAGGGCACGGCGTCCGTCACGGCGATGGAGAGCAATGGCACAGTATTGAAAAGCTGGATTGTTCCGCGGGGCTACGGCACGCCCGAGAGCGTGACGGCGGAAAACAAGCAGATGATATTCGGCTATCGCACCGACCGCGGGGCGCTGCTGTGTACGGGAGATTACCGCGATACGGTAGACCTGAGTACGGGACTGGGAGCAGTGTGCACGACAGAGGAATATTCCATCGCAGGATACAGCGAAAACGTGGTAAAAATCCATGCCAATGCGGCGTACACCGGTCTTTCCAACGGAACGAATACCAAGCCGTATTCCTCCATCAAGGATGCGCTGGACGCGGCACATCGCTGGAAATCCTGCCCGAAAATTCAGCTGTACACGACGGGCAATTTTACCGAAGAGGGGGCGATCTGGTTGGCGGATTTTCCGCGTAAGATAGAAATCATTAATGATGGAACCGGCACGACGAAGATCGAGTGTCTTTCGATTGTCGGCTGTCCGGCGGTGCGGCTGGAGGGGATTGCACTAACGGGACTGAATACCAATCAGGCGATGTTGGATGTGGATCAGTCTCATGTGATTGTGGCAGGGTGTATGCTGAATCTGCTTTCCGGCTCCGGAACGCGATACGGTATTCGGGCATTGGATTCATGCATTATGCTGCCGAGCAGCAATACCTTTCAGAATATGACGACGGGCGTGTATTTGATTCGCTCACAGCTGCATGTGCCAGTGGCGCAGACGTTTTCCGGTGTGACGACACAGATTGTGTTGTCGGAACTGTCCGAAGGGCGATTTTTGAACAGCAGCTTATTTACGATCAGCAAAACCAACAGCTTTGTCTATTCGATAAATTCGTAAAAGTAAATTGTAATAATTGCGAAAAACCGCACGGAATAGTATTACATTCTGTGCGGTTTTGCCGTATGTGCTGGAATATATACAGAAAAAGTTGCAACAAAAGAGGAAACAGAGTATAATACTGTCTGGTTATGCAGGAGGGAATACTATGGCAGACATCGTAAAACAATATGGCGCGCTTTTGAAGCGGACGCTGGAACGGGGGAATATTGGTCTGGCGCGTAAGATGATCTCTGCCGGACTGATGGAAGAGGATTTACGCATTCGCCTGCACCCGGATAAGCGGATGCCAAAGGCGTATCGACGTTTGTCGCGCATTGCGATTCAGTCTACGCGGGACGGATTTCGTAAGCCGGAGCAGTATGCGTGGACGAATATTTTCTCGCCGGTAGAAATTCTGGAATGCTTTGGACTCAACTGTGTGTCCATTGAGTGTGTGGCATCGTTCCTCTCCGGCTTTCAGATTGAGGACTACTGCATTGATTATGCGGAGAATCATGGCATTGCGCCGACGCTTTGCTCGTACCACAAGAGCTTTATCGGCGGTGTGGACTGCGGACTGGTGCCGAAGCCGCAGTTTGCTGTGACCACTTCTATGATTTGCGACGGCAATATCAATACCTTCCGCTATCTGTCGCGCCGACACGGCATTGACAACTATATTATTGACGTGCCGGATGAATATTCTGAGAGCGCGGTGCACTATGTCACCCAGCAGCTGGAAGAGATGATCGCGGCGATGGAGGATCGCTTCCATAAAAAGCTGGATCTCTGCGATCTGCGGCGGATACTGCATCGAGAAAATCAGTCCAAGGCGCTGTATCAGAAATTTTTACAGCGGCAGAGAACGTGCTGTTTCCCGAATACACTGACGCTGAACATGTATCTGCTGTTTGCGACGCATTTGCAGATTGGCACGCCGGAGGTTCTTCGCTTTTTTGAGAAATTAAATGAGGAATCCAAGACGTGGCCGGAATACACCGGTAAAAAGGCGTTCTGGGTACACCTATTCCCGTATTATCAGGAGACGCTGCAGCAGTACTTTAACTATGGACAGGATTACTGCATTCAAGCCGGAGATATGAATATGGACTATATGGAGCCGCTGGATATCCAGCATCCGCTGGAGGCGCTGTCCAAAAAGATGTTGCTGAATCTGTACAACGGCTCGTTTGAGCGAAAAGTCAAGCGAATCAGTCAGCTGGTGGATCAGTTTGACTCGGATATGGTTATCAATTTCTGCCACTGGGGCTGCAAGCAGTCCTCCGGCGGCGTGATGCTGCTGAAGGAAGAAATGCGGCACAAGGGCATTCCGATGCTGATTCTGGACGGTGACGCGATGGATCGGCGCAACAGTCACGACGGACAGATTAAGACCCGCTTGGAGGCATTCCTAGAATTGGTTGGGAGCGAAGAGGACAGCGACACGGAGGAGAGGACAGGCGCATGATCGGCTATTTTTGTAAATATGCCCCGATTGAGATATTTGAGGCGATGGGCGTGGACATGCAGCGCATTGAACCCAAGGTCACGAATTTCAATCAGGCAGACACCTTGATGCACCCAAATATCTGCTCGTTCGCGAAAGCGGTGCTGGAAGATGTGATGACGAATGACTATGAGGGCATTCTGCTCACGACCTGCTGCGACAGTACGCGCCGCTTGTATGACGTCCTGCACGCGCATTTTCCGGACAAGTTTATTTATCTGCTGGACGTGCCGCGCAAGGTGACAGAGTTTGCCGTCGGTCTGTACCGAGAGCGCATGGAGGAAATGGTTGCCGCCTATGAGACGTTCAGCGGTCGAACGCTGGACAAGGCGCAGCTGACGGAGATTTTGCGGCGCAAACAGGAAGCGGCGGCACTGCCAAAGCCGCCGAGTGAGGCGGGACGTCTGCGCATCGGTCTGATGGGTGCGAGGTGCAGCGCGGAGGTCAAAAACCTGCTGGAAGATCACCATGCAGAGATTGTCTTTGACCTGACCTGCACGGGCATTCAGAGAAATTATCGCGTGGACGCGCAGCATTTGATGGATTCGTATGCCGAAGAGCTGTTGAGCCAGATTCCGTGTATGCGCATGACCAAGGCGACCAACCGCGAGGACTATCTAAATGGTTTTCTGGATCGAATTGACGGCATTTTATATCATACCGTCAAGTTCTGCGACAATTATTCGTATGAATATACGCAGCTGCATCAGGAAGTGGACAAGCCGATTTTGACGGTGGAGACCGACGCGACGATGCAGTGCGCCGGACAGATCCGCACGCGCGTGGAGGCGTTTCTGGAATCGCTCGCGGCGGCAAAGGGAGAAAACAAGACAATGCGGCGCAAGCCGCAGGCGGAGGACGGAAGCATGGTTGTACTGGGAATTGACAGCGGATCGACATCGACGAACGCGGTTATTATGAACGAAAAGCGGGAAATTCAGGCGTTTGCCGTCGTTCGCACAGGCGCAAAGAGCGGCGACAGCGCACAGAAAGTACTGGATGAAGTGCTGCAAAAGGCGGGAATGGCGCAGTCAGATCTGGATCTGATTGTATCAACCGGATATGGACGCGTGAGCATTCCGTTTGCAGATGAAAATGTGACGGAAATCAGCTGTCACGGCAAGGGCGCACACTATTTTAATCCGAGCGTGCGCACGATTTTGGACATCGGCGGACAGGACAGTAAGGCGATTCGCCTGAACGAGAGTGGAGAAGTGACGGACTTTGTCATGAACGACAAGTGCGCGGCGGGCACCGGACGCTTTTTGGAGATGATGGCGCGGACGCTGGAGATTGATATTTCCCAGCTCGGCCCGATCTCGCTTGAATGGTCGGAGGATATCACAATCAGCAGTATGTGCTCGGTATTCGCGGAATCGGAGGTTATCTCGCTGATTGCGCAGAACAAGGAGAAGTCGGACATTGCACACGGCATTCATAAAGCGATTGCGGGCAAGTCGGCATCGCTGCTCAAGCGCGTCAGCTGGGCAGAGACCGTGATGATGACCGGCGGCGTGGCGAAAAATCCGGGTGTAGTGCGCGCCGTGGAGGATGTACTGCATATCAAGCTGTATCTGTGTGATGAGTCGGAAATTGTCGGTGCAGTTGGTGCGGCGCTGTTTGCGCTGGAACGACTGGAGCAGTGAGAAAAACAGCATGCAATTTTGAGAAATAGTCCTTGTGCGTTTTCGGGGGAGAATGCTATAATAGCTACAACATATTGGTCGAGTGGAGAATATAATGGATAAGTATATGCTTGGTTTTTCTGTTCCGGCGTTTATCGTGCTGGTGCTGTTTTTCCTTCCGCGTGCTTGGTGGAAGGTTTCGCCCCCGAAAAGCGATTGGCTCGCGCGCAATTATTCGCGTCTTGCATGGGTCAACCGCGTGCGCACCGGCTGTCTGACGGCGACATTTTTGCTACTGCTGTTCGTGGTGGACCGTGAGCATGGCAATGCACTCCGTCTGAACAGTGCATTGGTGCTGTTTCTTCTGTTTTTGGTACTGCATTATTGGGCGTGGATTCGATATCAGCGCGGAAGGCGGACGCCGTTTGTACTGATTTTTGGTATCGCGCTGCTGTCCTCCCTCTATCTGTTGGCGGCAGGGATGGTGCTGGACAACCGCATTGCAGTGATTCCCGCGGCAGTCTATGGTATTTTTTCTGTTTTATTAACATGGAAGCATTTTGGACCGAAATGACGCAATTTCGGTCTTTTTGCTTTTTTTGAGACAAAATTTGTCCAGATGAGCTTTTGCGCAGCAGCGTGTGCAGGGCTTCACGGGAAAATAGCCCTTGCATTTATACAGGAATGCCGATACAATGACAGTATATTTTGTGTTAGGGGGATGACAATGAAAACCAAACGACGTCATTTATTGCTGTGGGTTTCCATGCTGCTCTCGGTGAGCATGCTGCTGGGTGTATTCGGTTGTTCACCGTCTTCTGTGACGGTAACTGGGTCGGGAACGACGGCGGGTTCCGGTGCGGTGAAGGGCTCCGGAGCATGGGTAAACGGTTCCGGAACGGCAGCGGACACGGGCAGCGGCAGTGCGGCCGCAGAGCAGGAGCCGCAGGAAGAAGAGCTGAACCCGATGCCGACAGGAGACAAGTACATCGCGATTACGTTTGACGACGGCCCGACGGGTAACAAGGACGGCCTGACAGAGCGTCTGCTGGATGGGCTTCTGGAGCGCAATGTCCACGCGACGTTTTTCCTGTGCGGCTACCGCGTGAAAGACTTTAATTCTATGATGGATCGCTATCTGTCAGAGGGTCATGAGGTCGGCAACCACACGATGGATCACGTTATCATGACGAAGGATGTTTCTGACGGTGGCTATCAGCAGGTCAAGAGCAATAACAAGCTGATTAAGTCGTACATTGGACAGAAGCCAACGCTGATGCGTCCGTGCGGCGGCGCGTACAACGATCTCGTCAAGCAGAAGATGAAGAAGCTGGGCATGCCGATGATTCTATGGAATCTGGATACCATGGACTGGCGCGACCGCGATGCAGACACCGTGCGTGACCGCATTATCAACGAAGCACAGGACGGCTCGATCGTTCTGGAGCATGACCTGTATGAGACGACGGTTGACGGTGTGCTGGAGGCAATTGACACGCTTCAGGACGAAGGCTATGCCTTCGTGACGGTATCCGAACTGGCGGAAATCAAGGGCGTTACGCTCAAGCCAGGTCGTGTATATACGGACTTTACGGACTCGACGCTGATTGACATGGGCGTAAAGGAAGCGCCGAAGAAGCACAAGAAGAGCTCCAGCAAGAAGAACAGGAGCAAATCCACCCAGACGGAGGAAACGACAACATCCTCGGCCAATGCGGCGGAGTAAGCTACATAGGGATGGAAAAAGCGGTATCGGAATGCTCTGATACCGCTTTTTTGTGTCATAAAGATGATTGCGTCGGGCTGCTTTGTGTGAGCAGGCGGCGATAAGTGAGATCAATGAGGAAGGCGCCGAGCGGGGCGGTGATAATAATCGCGAGGACAGCGACTGTAAGGACGATATCGCCGCAGGCCAGACCCATGGACAGCGGAATGGCGCCGATGGCAGCCTGTACCGTGGCCTTTGGGCAGTAGGAAATCATGCAGAACAGACGCTCTTTTTTATTCAGCGGTGTTCTCAGCATACAGAGGAACACACCGACCATGCGGAACAGCAGCGCGCCGAAAATCAAAACCACAGCGGCTGGACCGGCAGTGACGGCATAGGACGGATCGACCGTGGCGCCGACGAGGACAAACAGCATGATCTCCGCACCGACCCAGAGCTGATTAAACTTTGCTGAGAGATTGTGCGCGATAACGGGACGCTGCTTCAGCAGAGCGGCGCACAGGCTCATGATGGCGAGCAGACCGGAGAACGGAATGACGGAAGAGATGGCATTTTCTGGTGCGATAAGCAGGGAGGAAAGGCTCAGCAAAATGAGGAGCTGGACCGTATCGCGCAAAGGGAATCTGTGCAGAAACCGGCTGAGCAGCATGCCGCACAGCGCACCGAAGGCGATGCCGGTGAGAATCGAAATCGGCACACGAACTAGTGCAAGCAGGGAAAACGCCTGACCTTGCGCGAGACCGAGGGAAGCGGTGAACAAAACAATGACAAACACATCATCTACCGAAGCGCCGGCTAGTAAAAGCTGCGGAATGCTCTTGTTGGTGCCGTAGTCGGTCTCCATCAGATGCAGCATTTTCGGCACGATAACCGCCGGAGAGACAGCGGCAATGACCGTACCCATGACGGCGGCCTCGACTGTGGAAATACCGAGCAGGCGCGGCGCGAGGAGGAGCATACCGAGAATCTCACAACAGGCCGGGACAAAGCACAATAAAACTGCAGGGCGGCCGACGGCTTTCAAATCCTTTATATTGAGCGCCAGACCGGCGCGGCTGAGGATAATGACCAACGCGAACTGGCGAAGATCCGCAGAGATCGACAACAACGAATCATCCAGCAGATTCAAGCAGTACGGGCCGAGAATAATGCCGGTGAGCAGCATGCCGAGCAGGCCGGGGAGATGCATGCGCTGGAAAAGCATGGATAAAAATAATCCAAGCAAAAAGAGTAGAGCGAAACTGGTGAGCATAATGAAAAACCTCCAATGAAATAAAAAAGCTGGTGTCCTCTGCTTTTGCCCTATGCTCCGAAAACGGAACAAAAGGAGAAAAACAGAAGCCATCAGCTGATACAGCGGTTTCGGCAGAGCCGTGGGAGTGCTTCATTCCCAGACGAGAGTATAGCACAGGGAAGAGGAAGCTGTCAAATTGAAACCAGAAATTTTGAGAAATGTTACATATTGACATCAAACATGTGAAATGGTATGATAAAGAAAATTAAAGTTTTCTTCGGAAACGAGAGTATTCTCTACTGGCGGTAACAGCCCGCGAGCATTTGCTAATTCGGTGAAACTCCGAAGCCAACAGGTCGGTCTGGAAGGGAGAAGGAGGCTTTCTGGTGCGATACCGGATGCTGTATATTCTCTGCTGCATACTCTCCGAAGAAAATCATTACGTTTCCTCGTCAGCATCCGGTTGTGTCGCTCGTGTTTTATGTTGAGCACACAGCCGGATGTTTGCTGCTTTTTTGGGGGGATGAGTGTGCGAAGAAAGGACGGAATGTGTATGAAACCGATTCAGAAACAACGAAATCCGCTGGAAACCGAACCGATTCCCAAGCTGATCATGCAGTACTCTATCCCGACGACGCTGACGTTGATGGTAAATTACCTGTACAACATTGCCGATCAAATTTTTGTCGGTCAGGGCGTCGGCGTCACGGGCATGGCAGCGACGAATATTGCCTTTCCGCTGGTCATTTTGGTCAATGCGATTGCACTGCTGCTCGGTGACGGCTGTGCGGCAAACATCAGCCTGTCGCTGGGACGGAAGGACCAGAAAACAGCGGACGACTGTATCAGCCATGCGGTGACACTGATTTTAGGAAGCGGTCTGCTGGCCTCTATACTCTGCTGGATACTAGCGCCGCAAATTGTCGTACTGTTTGGCGCGACATCAACGGTGTATGCTGACTCGCTGGCATATCTGCGGACGATTGCATGGGGCATTCTGTTTCAACTCATTTGTCCGGCGTTTGCCGCGATTATCCGCGCGGACGGTTCGCCGCAGTACACGATGAAATGTATGATGATTGGTGCGGTGATCAACGTCGTGCTCGATCCGATTTTCATTTTCCTGCTGCACATGGGCGTTGTTGGCGCGGGTATCGCGACGGTCATCGGACAGCTAATTTCCGGCAGTCTATGCCTACTGTATCTGAGAAGGCTGAAGAGTGTCCATCTGCGTGGTGCGGCGATGCGTCCGACGTGGAAACTGACACGGTGCATTTTGACGCTGGGATTTCCAAGCCTGATGACACAGGCGCTGTCTGCACTGGTACAGATTACGCTGAATAACCTGATGCGCACTTATGGCGCGGCGAGCGTTTACGGAAGCGACATCGCACTGTCGGTTTACGGTATGATGATGAAGGTATACCAGATTTCACACTCGATGTTTGTCGGCGTTTCGTCGGCGATTCAGCCGATCAACGGCTATAATTTCGGTGCGAAAAAGTATGAACGTGTGCGCAAGACCTATTGCATGGCAACCGGCATTGCGCTGGTGATCTCGGCACTGTGGTTTGTCATTTTTATGGTATTTCCGCGACAGATTGCCATGCTGTTTGTCTCCGGAAATGCCTTGTATTTGGACGGTGCGCAGCACTGCTTCCGCCTGTACATGCTCGCGTTCTTTGTCTATGGTGTGCATATGACGACGGCATCATTCTTTCAGGGAATTGGACGACCGACCAAGTCGCTGCTCATTCCTCTGACGCGGCAGGCGATTTTGCTGATTCCGGCGGCGCTGCTGTTGTCCCATTGCTTTGGTTTGGAGGGTGCGCTGCTCGCAGCGCCGATTGCCGATGTACTCGTCTGCATCCTGTGCTTTGTGCTGATTCATCTGGAATTTCAGCAGTGGCGCAGAAACGGCTGGTTACCTTCCAAGAATGGATAAGCGGGATTTATTCCGGGTGCGGATAAAAGACGCGTTCCAAAATTAATCCCTGCGCGGGCATTGTGATTCCGGCGTCCTGTCGGTTCTTGCTTTCGAATATGGTTTCGATACTATCTGCGTTGCGCGTTCCCGCGCCGATTTCAACGAGCGTACCGGTGAGAATGCGGACCATATTATAGAGAAAGCCTGTGCCGCAGTAGACAATTTGCAGCTCACCGTGGTCGCGAAGAATCTCAATGGAATGAATCGTGCGGACGGTGGATTTCTTAAAGCGGTGATTAACCGAAGAAAAGCCGCGGAAATCATGCTGTCCGCACAGATATGCGGCGGCACGGCGCATGACGTCATCATCTAGCTTTGTCGGCCACGCGCACACAAAGCGGCGGCGAAAGACATCCGGAATGCCGGAGTCGTTGATGCAGTAGCGGTATTGCTTGCCGATGGCATTAAGTCGGGCGTGAAAGCGCTCCGGCATTTCCTTACAGGACAGAACCGCAATGTCGTCCGGCAGATATTGATTGAGATATGCCTGGATTTCTTTTGGGGTGCGGGATGTGGTAAGGCGTGTACTTGCGACCTGACCACGGGCATGTACACCGGCATCGGTGCGCCCAGCGCCGTGAATTTCGATAGCGTGATCGGTCATGCGGGATAGGATTTGCTCCAGCTTTTCCTGAATTGTATGCGGGGTATTGCCCTGCCGCTGCCAGCCGCGATAGCGCGTGCCATCGTATGCAAGGGTGAATTGATAGGTTTTCATACTAGCCTCCGAGTAAGTTCTGCCCCTAGTATAGCATGAATGATGCTATTTCGCCAACTATATGCGTTATTCGCAGGGTACGCGGATGCATACGGGATAGAGAAGATAATCTTTGTCCGAAATGCATAGAAATAGAAGGAGAGAAGCCTGCAAAAAGTGGATGAATTTTTTATGCAATTGACTTGCAAAAATGTTAGGGAAATGGTACTATTATAACATAAAAGTGATGAAAATTTAGGGAATTTACCGTTCAGACAATGATGTCACACGCTTCTTCGTCGTAGAATAGGTAGGTTCCCTTATTTTTTTGAAGGGAGTTTATTCACATGGAAAAAGTCAACGCAATTGTAAGTGCGGTGGATTCCTTTGTGTGGGGACCAGTGATGCTGGTTCTGCTAGTGGGTACTGGCATCTTCTTGACGGTGCGCACCGGATTCCACACATGGACCAATTTGCCGTATGCGCTGAAATCGGTTCTGAGCAAAGAGGCGCGTACAACTGAACGCGGCACCGGCGATATCTCTCCGTTTGCCGCCTTGATGACCGCACTGGCGGCGACCATTGGTACCGGCAACATTGTCGGTGTCGCGACGGCGCTGGTCAGCGGTGGTCCGGGCGCTCTGGTTTGGATGGAGATCTCGGCGATCTTCGGCCTTACGAGCAAGTTTTCGGAATGTATGCTGGCGATTAAATACCGCACGGTAAACGAACGCGGTGAAATGCTGGGCGGCCCGATGACGACAATGAAGCGCGGTCTGAAAAACAAGGCATTTGGTGCGGTTTTGGCAATGCTGTTTGCCATCTTTGCCGTTGTGGCTTCGTTCGGTATTGGAAATATGACACAGGCAAACTCGATTTCTACGGCGCTGAACAGCTCCTTCCATGTTCCGACCTATGTCACCGGTATTATTATTACAGTTTTGGTGCTGTTTATCTTGTTGGGCGGTATTACGCGTCTGTCCAAGGTGTCGTCGGTGATTGTTCCGGTGATGGCAGTATTCTATCTGCTATTTGGCATTATCGTTATTCTAGGTAATATCACGTCGGTTCCAAGCGCGATTGTTCTGATGTTTCGCTGTGCATTCAGCCCGACGGCGATTGCCGGTGGTGTCAGTGGCAGCATTGTTGCCAGCATGATGCAGGCAATGCGCTTTGGTGTTGCCCGCGGTGTATTCTCCAATGAAGCTGGAATGGGCTCTGCGGCGATCACGGCAGCGGCAGCGACGACGGATGATCCGGTTCGCCAGGGCTATATCAATATGACGGGAACATTCTTTGATACAGTTGTCATCTGTACGGTAACCGGTCTCGCCATTTGCTCCTCTGGTGTGCTGGGTATGACGGATGCCTCTGGCGAGTTGCTGGAAGGCGCTGCACTGACGATTGCGGCGTTCCGAACCGTACTGGGTGACTTCGGTGCATACATGGTTACAATCGGCATTGTACTGTTTGCATTTTCCACCATTTTGGGATGGGAATACCATGGTGAAAAAGCTCTGGAGTACATCGTAAAGAAACCGGCAATCTGTATGATTTATCGTATTTTGTTTGCCGTAATTGCATTCTTTGGTTCTACGATGTCGTTGGATCTGGTATGGAATCTGTCGGATATTGCTAATGCACTGATGGCAATTCCGAACCTGATCTGTATGCTGCTACTGTCTGGCACAATTGCAAGCGAGGTAAAGAGATTCCAGCCGATTATCCATGCAGAAAAAGAAGCAAAAAAGCTTGCGGCAAAAAAATGAGCGCATAAGCAAAAAAAAGAGTAAAGAAAAGAGAGCGCCTGCGGAAAGCAAGCGTTCTCTTTTTGTATGTGTAGTATTTGAAAAAAGCGAAAAAAAAGAGCTAAATCCATTCGGATTTAGCTCTGAAATAGACAGACATATAAAAATGCATATACTTCTACCTTAAAAAGGGGAGTACTCTGTCCTTTTGCCTGAGAGATTCGCACAGATTGTGCGTTGCACCTTCGGCACTCATCATAAATTGGAAGAATGATTGAGATTCTCCAGAGCTCCATCCATTCACAGTCGCTTTCTGCTAAAGCAGAAACCTGAGAGTGTTACTCCTTCGGCGGACGCCACGCGTCGCTTTTCTGTGAATATCATCTGGTCACTTTTATTATAGTTAGCCTGCCGCGAAAAGTCAACGGATTTTTCACGCGTTATCGAACGTAGCGTTCAAAACGCATGGCAACCTGCTCGGCATTCTGCACGCCGGTGGATGCGCCGACAACCTCGACAGAGACAGAGGCGCAGGCGTTGGCGTAGTAGGTACAATCCTCAAACGAGAGGCCATCCAGCAGGGCGTGGTGGAATCCTGCGGCGAAATTGTCGCCGGCGCCCGTTGTGTCCAGACAGAGGGTATCCGGACAGGCCGGAATATAGCGGCGGATTTTGCTGTCGCCGATTAAGCAGCCGTCCTCACCGAGCTTGATGACAACATGTCTGGCTCCGGCGGCGAGAAATGCGTCAATCATTTCCTCTGGTGTGTTGCAGCCAGTGACCGCATGCGCTTCCGCACGGTTGGCAAAGACATAGTCCAGCTCTTTCATGAGCGGAGCGAGATCGTCAATAGTTTCGTTATTCTTCGGCAAAACGAAGTCGGCGCAGGTGATGATGCCGCGCTTGCGTGTCATATGCGCGATGTTGGCAAAGTCCACAATGCTGATACGCGGGAACACAAAGATGCTTGCCAGCGAAAGCAGACGAATGCCATCCAGACATTCCGGTGTAAAATCCTCTGGCAGCAGCATGCGCAGGCTGCCGTTTCGGTTGGTATAAAAACGGCGTTCTCCGTTTCCGTCGACAAGGACGATGTTCACGCCAGTGTCCAGCTCCAAGTCGCGGTTGACAAACTGCGTGTCGATACCAAAACGCTTGCAGTGAGCTTCGAGATAGTCTCCCGCAAAGTCACAGCCCCAGCGGCTGATCAGGCGTACGCTGCGCCCTAGGCGGGAGAGAACGGTCGCTTCATTGAGGGCGTCGCCGCCGGTCGTCATACCGATGTAATCCACCGGGGTAGAATGGCGGGTAAAAACAGTGGGATCAGCCGGTGTCACCGGAACATCAATGACACCAGCGCCGAAAATAGCAACTTCACAGTGATTCATGAGAGAGAGCCTCCTTGTTGGCTGCCCGACGGAGCGGTCGATAGCAGACAAATATCATAGTAATAAAGCTGGCGAGTCCTCCAACGACGTTAGAGATCGGCTCTGCCAAAAAGACACCGGTTACACCGAGGTGGGCGATATGGGGCAGAAAAATGGTCAGCGGAACGACGATAAACACCTTGCGCAGAAGGGAAAAGAAGAGAGAAAAACGGGATTTTCCCAACGCAAGAAAGGTCGTCTGTCCGGTAAACTGAAACGCCATAAAGCAAAAACCGAAGAAATATATATGCATGGACGGACGTCCTGCGGCGGTAATTTCCGGTGTAGTATTGAAGATATGAATGAAAAACTCTGGGAACAGAGAAACCAGCAGCCAGCTGATGAGCGTATAGCCCATCAGAACCACCGCGATAAACCGAATTGCCTGACAGACGCGGCGGTATTCCTTTGCTCCGTAATTAAAGGAAATGATCGGCTGCGCACTGTTGACAATGCCAGTAACCGGTAGGGAGATGACCTCTCGAATGGAGTTAATGATCGTCATGACACCGACATACAAGTCGCCGCCAAACTGGCTCAGGGTTGCATTGCAGATCATTTGTACCACGCTGTTGGTTGCGCCCATGGTAAAGCCGGATAGGCCCAGCATAAGGATACGTTGTACGCGCTTTTTCTGACAGCATAAGTGCTGCCGCCGCAGGCGGAGTAATGTTTTCGGTCCCGTCAGGAAGCGCAGTGTCCACGCCGCCGCGACAAACTGTGACAGTACCGTGGCACAGGCCGCGCCGCGCACGCCCATATGCAGAGCAAAGATAAAGATCGGATCCAGTCCAATATTGAGCACTGCGCCGATGACAATCGTCAGCATACCGGTTCTTCCAAAGCCCTGTGCGTTGATGAAGCTGTTCATGCCGAGACTAACGAGCACAAAGACATTGCCGAGCAGATAAATCGTGATGTAATCATTGGCATATGGAAACGTAATGTCACTTGCGCCGAGGGCGTAGAGGATCGGACGGCGTGCCAGCAGACCGAGCACCGTTAAAATGACACTGAATACCAGTAATATCGTCATGCTGTTGCCCATGATGGCTTCCGCTTCCTGCTCCTCACCCTTGCCGCGCTCCATGGAAAACAGCGGCGCACCGCCGGTGCAGATGAGGTTGGAAAACGCCACGACGATGGTGACAATCGGAAAGCAGATGCCAACGCCGGTCAGCGCATCGGTGGAGTGCTCCATAAATCGTCCGATATAGATGCGATCAACGATGTTATATAGAATATTGACTAATTGCGCCAGCGTGACCGGAATGGCGAGCCGCACAATATTGGAAGCCACACTTCCCTTGGAAAAGTCACTGAATTCAGTATTATGTAATGCAGCCATGCTGCAACATCATCTCCTTACACTAATGTTATATTATAGCATAGAATTTTGTGATTGTGGTGTTAAATAGATAAAAAAACGTCTTTCCTTGAGAGAAAGACGTTGAAAATCACGAAGCTTAGTCTTTGAGAATCGTAATCGTGGAAGAAGTCGGTTTGCAGTTCAATTTGACAAAGCGGTTTACCGCAGACAAAGCAAAGGCTGAAAACTGATTATTGGGAGAATAGATGAGTAAAAGTGAAAATGCAATGGAACTAAGCAAAGTGGCAATGAGCTGCACGGCAATATCTACCGTAGAAAGTGTTGCCTGGTGCATTGTCAACGCAAATAAAATACGGATCAGAATTGTGAGAAAACTTATAGCCACAGAGAACATAGCGGCAAAACTCGCCGTCAGGCGTTCGCTGAGCGGAACGCGCGAGGTGTGCAGATAGTGTGGCAGAATGCGTCCGACAAGTAAGGTGAAAAACACCAGCATAATATTGCAAATTACCGAATAATATGGAATCCAACGCCATAGACGGAATGTAATACCGCCGGAAACATAAACCAAAAGCAAAATATAGTAGATGATATTCAGCGGATAGGACTTTTTCCAATGAAACAGTCGATACCCGATGTCCGGTAAGAGAATCAGTGGGATAGTGACAAGAGAGCCCAAAAAGCCCTGCAGATTTGCCGTGAAAAAAAAGCTGACGGCGCAGGCGGCGCATAGCGGGATATAAAGCAACGCCGTAATACGGCATATCATGGAGTATGTCACGATCTCATCTCGCATAAAGTCTCTATCCTTTCCGTTCCGATAATATGAAAGTATATCATGAATGAAAAAAGATTACAAATAGAAAAGCGGCTTCGTTGAAAAAATGTTTGGAATTTGGTATGATATTATAAAAAAATAGACATAAATACGCAACATGTCCCGTAAAATGGTGTGGGAGGTGGTGCCTGTGAAAAAGTGGATGCGCCAGCGTCTGCTGTTGATCGGCTTACTGATGAGCAGCATTGTTCTTCTTTGGACGGTCGAAACACATATATCACACATACCGGCCATGGGAGATGCACAGCAGCAGATGCATGTATTGGTTCTGGATGCGGGGCACGGCGGAATCGACGGCGGCGCGGTGGCAGAGGACGGAACCGTAGAGCAGGATATCAACCTGCATATCGTGACGACCAGCCGCGATCTGGCCGGTTTTTTAGGAATCCCCGTTGTGCTGACACGTGCGGATCAGCAGTCGCTGGATTACAATCCGGAGAAGACCATCCGTCAGAACAAGGTAGCGGATATTCACGCGCGGGAGCAGCTTGTCAAGCAGCAGAATAATCCTGTGTTTGTGTCAGTACATTTGAATAAATTTTCCGACGCCTCATATTCCGGCGCCCAGACCTTTTGGTCGAAAAATAATGCAGAAGGACAGCGGTTAGCAGAGAGTATACAGCAGGCGCTGACCGACGGGCTGCATCCAGAGCGCGTGCGAACGGCAAAGGCGGCGGAAAACAGCATTTATCTGATGAAGCAGCTCACCTGCCCGGCGGTAATTGTGGAGTGTGGTTTTTTGTCCAATGCGGAGGACGTAGCAAAACTCAAAGAATCTGCTTACCACACCAAGCTGGCTGTGTGTATCATCGGCGGATACCAGAATCAGTATGGCGCGTAACGGCAAAGCGAAAGGAATTATACGATATTATGAAGCAAAAAGTGCAGTATTTGTGCAATGAATGCGGATATGAAAGCCCAAAATGGTATGGAAAATGCCCATCCTGTGGGGCATGGAATTCCATGCAGGAATTTAAGGAGCGGGCGGCGGCGACAACGCGCGGCACGATTTCGCGGGAAGACCGGCGGCGCAATAAGCCGCAGAATCTGAGCACCATTTCCACGCAGGAGGAAGTGCGCTTTCACTCCGGCATCGGGGAGCTGGATCGCGTATTGGGCGGTGGCGCCGTGCGCGGCAGCTTTGTGCTCGTCGGCGGTGAACCGGGTATTGGCAAATCGACATTGCTACTGCAAATGTGTCAGGAGATGTGCCGCGAGGCGAAGGTGCTGTATGTCTCCGGCGAGGAATCGCTGCGGCAAATTCGTCTGCGTGCCGACCGACTGCATATCTCTTCGCCTGACTTATATATTCTGGCGGAGACCGAGATGGACACCATTTTGGAGGAAAGTGACCTTCTGGAACCGGAAGTGCTGATTATCGACTCGATTCAAACGGTATTTCGCTCGGATCTCAACAGTGCACCGGGCAATGCGACGCAGATTAAGGAGTGCGCGATGATGCTGATGCAGTATGCCAAGCGGCGCAACATCACGATTTTTATCGTCGGACATGTCACAAAAGAAGGTACGCTGGCTGGCCCGAAGATTTTGGAACACATGGTGGACTGCGTGCTGTACTTTGAAGGTGAGCGACAGGTATCGTTCCGCTGTCTGCGGGCGGCAAAGAACCGCTTTGGCTCCACCAATGAAATCGGCGTGTTTGAGATGACCGACCGCGGTCTGCGCGAGGTGCGCAATCCGTCCGCCGCCATGCTGTCCGGTCATCTGGCAGATGCACCGGGAAACTGCATTGCGTGCACCGTAGAGGGTAGCCGCCCGATTTTAGCAGAAGTGCAGGCATTGGTGACCAAAACCTCCTTTGGCACGCCGCGGCGTACCTCCAATGGTGTCGATTATAACCGCATGGTCATTGTGATGGCGATTTTGGAAAAGCGCGTCGGTCTGTATTTGTCTGGCAGCGATTCTTATTTGAATGTCATCGGCGGCATGCGGCTGGACGAGCCTGCGATTGATTTGCCGATCGCGCTGGCGCTGGCGTCCAGTTATCGGGATCAATCGCTTCCGGAGGGAATGGTGGCGTTTGGCGAAATTGGTCTGACCGGAGAGCTGCGTGCGGTATCGGCGGCAGAGCAGCGCATTCAGGAAGCGGTCCGTTTGGGATTTACCGCCTGCGTCATGCCGATGCAGGATCTCGGACACATCAAGGTGCCGGAGAGCTTTCAGATCATTCCGGTGCGAAATGTTGCACAAGCAATTGCCGCTGTGTTTGGACGAAAGTCAGAGGATTGAAAATAACATATCCTTTCCATTCTGTTTGCTATGTTTGGTGTGATTTTTTGCTATTTCGTTTGAACTTTTTTCGTTCTCCATAGACAATATTTGGTTTGTGTGATATACTAAATGGAATGGGGAGTCCCATGATTGATTTTGGAAAGATGATAGGAATTGTATGTTATGGCAGAAAAAAATTTGAAGGATAAACTTGCGTTTATCTGCGAAAAGTTTCGCATTCCGGGTACGCTTTTGTGGTACAAGCAGATGGAATCCGGAAATATCAATACCACGTATAAAGTGATGGTCAAGAACGGAAAAGAAACCGGCTATGTCATCCAGAAGATCAACAGCTATGTATTCCGTGATCCAGAAGCGGTGATGAATAACATTGATCTCGTCACAGAACACATCATGGCGAAGAAACAACGGGAGCATGGCATTATTGCCCGTCGGTATCGACTGCATTTTCATCACACCGCAGATCGGAAAAATTTTTGGAGAGACGATGAAAACGACGGCGAATTTTGGCGTCTGATGAACTGCATTGAGGATTCGGTTGGATTTGACGAGACGGGCGACCCGGCAGTCCTGTTTATGGTCGGCAAGGCGTTCGGTCAATTCCAGATAAACTTATCGGACTTCGATGCATCGCAGCTGGCAGAAACCATTCCGAACTTCCACAACACGCGTCTGCGAATGGAAAACTTTTTCGAGGACGTCAAGCGTGACGAGTTTGGACGCTGTGGGGAAGCATATGAGGAAATCAAAATGATCCGTGAGATGTTTGGCACAGCGTGTAAGCTGACGGATCTTCTAGCGGAAGGAAAGGTTCCGCTGCGCGTGACGCACAACGACACGAAGAGCAACAATGTCCTGCTGGATTCCACGACGCTGGAGCCGCTGGTTGTTATTGATTTGGATACGGTTATGCCGGGGCTAGCGATGCACGACTTTGGCGATGCTGTTCGCTTTGCGGCGAATACGGCGGCAGAGGACGAGGCGAACACGCGCAAGGTCTCGCTGGATCTAGATCTGTACCGTGCGTTTGCCGAGGGCTTTATCGGCGCAACGGCGGAAATTTTGACTCCGGTAGAAATCGACACAATGGCATTAGGTGCAGTTACGATTACGATCGAGCTGGCGACGCGCTTCCTTGACGACTACATTACCGGCGACAAGTACTTCAAGACGAATTATCCGAAGCACAACCTGATTCGTGCACGCAGCCAGCTGGCACTGGTCAAGGATATGCAGAAGAAATATGACGCAATGAACCGCATTGTGCATGAAGTTGCAGAGCAGCATACACCAGAAAAAGCGTGACATTCCGATCGGAGTACGTCAAGAATATCTGCAAAAATCGGCGTATATTCTTGACAAAGTTCTGGCAGATTGCTATACTTACTCTGTTAGCTTGCCGCTGTGGCGAAATCGGCAGACGCAAGGGACTTAAAATCCCTCGGTGGCAACACCGTACCGGTTCAAGTCCGGTCAGCGGCACCAAGCAGAGATAATCCGAACCCAAATTGGTTCGGATTATTTTTTACCCTTTTACGGTCAAAGCGGCGGTAGATAGAATTGTGCTAAGAGATGGTGGACAAAGTGGGGAATGTGTTGCGAAAATGCGCGAAATATGCTACAATAAACCCATTCTTCGCATTGATATTTCATGAGAATGGAGGAGTTTGGTTTGAATCAAAAGCCGGAAATTCCATGGCTTTTTCGCGGCTGCGCGATTCTTGCGGCCTTGATGGCGATATATTTAATCGCCGCGTTATCAGGACATGATATTGCAGCGGCTGTTGCCGAACAGATTCGCATTGCGCGTGCACCGGCAGTAGAAAGCTTACAGCTGGTTTGCAGCAACAACCGAGATAAGGTTGCGGTGGGTGATACCGTAACGCTGACGCTGGCGGCAACTCCGCAGGATGCCGTTGCTCCGGATGCGATATTCACTTCGTCGGACGATTCTATTGCGACGGTGGATGAAAACGGCGTCGTAACCGGTAAGGCGCTTGGCACGGCAGTTATCACGGCGACGACAGAGCAGGAGGGAAGCGGACAGTCCGCCTTTCAAAAAGAGATCACGGTTCGCCTACCGGAACCGAAAAAGGTCAACATTTTCTGTTCCAAGGACGGCTCTGCAAGCGCTTGCCTGAGCTGGTCTGCGGTGAAGGGTGCCAAGGGATACCATGTCTATCGTCAGCTCAACGGTGGACAGTGGGAGCGACTGACAGACCACTCAATTCAAGAGACCAGTTTTATTGATTTGGATACGGTAGAAGAGGGCGACCATGCCTATGCGATTACCGCTGTGGCGCAGGATGCAGGCTTCGCCAGCAAGCGAAGCCAAACAGTCATGATGTCACTGCCGGAGACGCCATATGGTACAAAGATCGCAAGTATGACCGACGACGGTATTGAATTTTACTGGAAACGCCCGTCGGGCGCCAAGGGATATGAGGTGTTCCGTGCGTATGAGGCAGACGGAGAGTACGAGCAGATTGCTGATATTCCCGATCGTTCGATCTATACCTATATGGACAAAGACTTTAACACGGATGTACATCGCGTATACTATAAGGTTCGAAGCTATAAGTATGATGCGGGAAAGAAAAAGGTTTACAGCAAGATGAGCGAGGTGACGCAGGCTGTCTACCGCGAGCATCTCACACTAGAAAACAACAAATTATTCCTGCGTTCCGGTGTGACACGCACGCTGGAGGCGTATATGGGTTGGTGCAATGCCGGTAATCTGCGTTGGAGTTCTTCCGACAGTGATATTGCGACGGTTAACCAAAAGGGAACGATTATGGCGGTATCCAAGGGATCCTGTACCATCACCTGCTACAGCCGTGATACCAAAGAAAAGCGTCGCTGTGTAGTAACCGTTGACCGTGATGCCCTCAGTCAGCTCTCGGAGATAACACCGACTTATACGCAGAACAAGGATGGCATGTGGGTGCAGAAGAAATCCGGACAAACGAACAAAGCGGTTCTCATGATGGTCGGCGACATGATGTGCACCGGGACCCAGCAGGCGAGACAAGGCTATGCTACGGGCGACTATAATTTCAATGAGAGCTTCACAGGGGTTAAGGATATGATTTCCGGAGCAGATTTTGCGATCGGTAATCTGGAAACTATGCTGTCGCATACATGGCCATATATGCATGAAGAAGCGTATATTGATAACTATGCCAACTGTAACGGTCCAAACCGCTATCTGGATGCCATTTGCTATGCCGGATTTGACGGCGTTGTCATGTCCAACAACCATAATTGTGATACCGGCATCACGGGTACGGAGGAGACGCTGGAGCAGGTTGACCGCTACCAGCTGGCCCACACGGGCATGTACCGCAAGAGCTCGGACCAGAGGTATCTGCTGGCAGATGTCAACGGAATTAAAGTCGGCTATCTGTCGTATACGGCGAAGGAAACCGGATTTAACGACAAGAGCAGTGATGAGTGGACGCAGAAGGAAATTGAAACCCGACTGAATCTCTATGACCCTGAAAAAGCAAAGAACGATATTGCTCAGCTGCGCGAAGCCGGGGCAGAGTATATCATCGTATATATGCATTGGGGCGTAAAAAATGTCTATGAACCGACGGAGAATCAGGAAGCGGATGCAAAGGAACTGGCAAACCTTGGCGTGGATTATATTGTCGGCGCACACAGCCACTTGATTCAGAAATATATCGTGGTCAAGGCGGATGACGGACGAGAGGTACCGTGTTTCTACTCGCTGGGTGATTTTCAGGCGAGTATTGAACAGATTCCCGGAAACCGCGATTCAGTCATTCTTCGAATTTCGCTGGAACGCGACGAGAACGGCAATGTCGTGCTCAAGGATAATTCCTATATTCCGTGCTATACACTGACGGAGTACGAGGGGATGGACTTCTATACGATTATGGTCTCTCCAGAACTGAATGGCGGCGTGGAGCTGGACAGCTTTGAAAGGATACGCCAGCGGATCAGTCAATCGGTTGGCACCGAGCTTCCGGTATATACGAAAACCGAATAAAACAAAACCCCGGTGAGAAGTAATTTTGCTTCTCACTGGGGTTTTTCAATGAAAAAAGTGTATACGAACGTCTATTATTGCTCGGCGTTCATCAGCTCACGCATGGCCTCCACCGCCGTGCGAATCGCGCGCTCGGTGCTCATATCCTGAATGTCCTCCAGACCGCGCTCGCGACGTGTCTGGTTGCCCAGAACGGTGAGAACTGCGCCGACACGAACATGCCGCACGGCGCCAACCGTAAACAAAGCAGCGCACTCCATCTCGCTGGCGAGTGCCCCGCACTGCATCCACGCATTCCAGTTGTTTTGCAGCATCGGAGCCACCGGCATGCTAGCTGGATCATGCTGTCCGTAGAAGGAATCTTTGCTCTGTACCACACCGACATGATGGCGATAATGCAAATTCTCCGCAGCAGCGTTTAGGGCGTTGAGAACGAAAAAATCAGCAACAGCGGGGAACTCAATGGGAGCATATTCGCGGCTGGTACCTTCTGCACGAATCGCACCGCTGGCGAGAACGAGATCGCCGCCGAGGACATTTACATCCATACCGCCGGAGGAGCCAACGCGGATAAATGTATGTGCGCCGCAATGAACGAGTTCCTCCAGGGCGATGGCGGCAGACGGGCCGCCAATGCCGGTCGAGCAGACCGAAATCGGCTTGCCGTCCAGCGTTCCCGTAAATATCGTGTATTCTCGGTTGGAGGCAACCGGCTGCGCATTGTCAAAATAAGAAGCAATGGCAGCGCTTCGTCCGGGGTCTCCGGTCAGAATGACATACGCTCCAACCTCCCCAGGGCGAATGTGAAGATGAAATTCCTGTTGTGTATCATAAGCCATTGGCATGGCGATCCCTCCTTGGTTTATTCTATACTTAGTGTAACAAACAGGGGAAGGATTGTAAAGAAAAAGGCGCAGAGAACAACCTCTGCGCCTTTGAAATCAAAATTGTATTTCAGTTAATTGACATTGCGTGCCCATTCCGAGCTGGAGAGAATATCCGTTGTGACGGTTGCCTTAGGTAGTTTGGGGTCCGCCTCGTCGTACAGATCTTCATAGATAAACTGAAGAATGGCCTTGGATGCCGCACGGGTGTTATATACCCAGCACCAAGCGCCGGAGTCCATGATACCGCCCCATGTTTTCGCAGAGATATCCGCCGGGCAGGAGAACTGTTCCAGCGTCAAATCGGAATTCGTCATAATCGATGCCATGGAGACCAGCTCCTTATAGTCCAATGAGGTCGTACACAGTTCCATACAACTTTTGATCAGCGCCGGATATTCTGTTTTTTTCATCGCTCGCGCCTTGGTAAACAGACTAGTCAGAACCTCACGCTGGCGGCTGGCACGGACAATGTCAGAGTCGATGTATCGGATACGGGAATAGGCGACCGCCTGCTCACCGTTCAGCGTGACGCTGGCGCCCGGTTGTAAGTCGGAATAACCCATGACAGAGCACTCCTCCTGTGAGAGGTTTACCTCCACGCCGCCGACCAGATCGACGATTTTCGCCATTTCGCTGAAGTTGACCGCGACATAATCTGAGATGTTGGTGTTGTAATTCTTGTTGATGGTCGCCACTGCTAGGCTGGCGCCGCCATATGAATAGGCATGGGTCAGCTTCTCACGGGTATTTCTCTGCGGAATATACACCAGAGAGTCGCGAGCGATAGAAGTGATTTTAATCTTGTTGTGCTCATGATCCAGTGAGACGATCATCGTCGCATCCGAACGGCCCTGATCGCCGGACTCACTGTCGATGCCAAAGATGGCGATGTTCTGGATTTTGGCGTCGTCCAATGAGGTCAGCTCTTTGCTCTCCGGCAGATCCTGCGACAGCTTGTCCAGCTGCCCTTGAAACGCTGTGTCCTTTTCCAGACCGCCAAATAAATAACGGAACGAGCCATAGGCCACACCGCCAAGTACAACGGCGATAATGACAATATAAAGCAATATAGTGCGTGGTTTCATGATATGTCCCCCTAACAGCTTATTTTGTTTAGTATACCCAGTTTATGAGGGAAAATCAAGGGTACACGCGTGGAAGTGAACGTTATTGCTCGTCTTGGATCTCTTGCAGAAGCTGGCGATCCTGTTTGTTTTCCGGCATGAACTCCTTGAATAGGTCAGGGCGAAGCCGCTGTGTGCGTGCTAAACTCTGCTTGCGTCGCCATTTATCAATGTTAGCATGGTGTCCGGACAGCAGAACCGCTGGCACCTCTCGCTCATGCCAAACGGCGGGCTTGGTGTACTGCGGGTATTCCAGCAGACCGTTCCAGTGACTCTCATCCGTGAAACAGACCTCCTCTGCCAGCACGCCGGGGACCATGCGGCATACCGCATCCGCGACCGCCATGGCGGGAATTTCGCCGCCGGTGAGGACAAAATCGCCGATGGAGATCTCCTCGTCGACGCATTCGTCGATAAAACGCTGATCAACGCCCTCGTAATGTCCACAGACCAGAATAAATTCCGACTGTGCCAGCAGCTCACGCGCTTTGTTCTGATTAAACGGTGCGCCCTGTGCGCTCATCAAAACGGTATGGACATGTTTGCCGTCCGTGACGGCCTGATGACAGCGATAGAGCGGGTCAGCCTGCATGACCATGCCTTTGCCGCCGCCGTAAGGGGTGTCATCCACGCGGTTGTGCTTGTCCGTCGTGTAGTCACGAATATTGACCGGCTGAATAGAGACCAGACCGGCGGCCTGCGCACGTCCGATGACGCTCTGCTGCATCACGCCGTCAATCAGTTCCGGAAACAGGGTAAGAATGTTAATTTTCATCAGCCAGCAGTCCCTCAATCGTGCAGAAGGTCACCAAGCCGTTTTCTAAATCCACATTGCGCAGAAAGGCGGGGACACCGGGGATATAGTGCGTCTTTTCGCCGTCCTGAATGACATACAGATCTCCGGCCGGACCGTCGCTGATTTCCTTGACGACACCGATATTGCGCTGAAGGCGCTCATCATATACTGGAAGTCCGATGACGTCCTGAATGAAGAATGCGCCCTCTTCCAGCTCCACATCGTCTCGGTCCATATAGAGCACCCAGTTGCGCATCTTTTCTGCGGCTTCGATGGAATCAACGCCCTCGATATGCAGCAAAACGCAGCCTTTGTGAACCTTTGCGCTCTGTACGGTCAGGGGAGTGTGGCTCTTAGTATATAATGTATCAAATTCGGCGAGGAATTCCGGAGAATCACACCACGGCTGCACCTTGATGTCGCCGCGAATGCCGTGGGTATTAACGATTTTTCCGATTTCTAAGAATTGTTTTTTCATATGGTACCTCATAGTAAAGAAAAAGAGCCGCACGGTGCGGCTCTAAAGGATCAGTCAATAATATCAACTGTTACCTTTTTGTTTTCTCGATTTCCGGCCGCTTTCATAAGAGTACGGATCTCTTTTGCAATGCGACCATGGCGGCCAATGACCTTGCCCATGTCGTCCGGAGCTACGCGCAGCTCATAGACAACATCGGAACCGTTAACGGTTTCGGTCACATTGACAGCGTCCGGGTCATTCACAAGATTCTTTGCGATGTAGATTAAAAGTTCCTTCATCTAAACAACCCTCACTCGCTTACAGAACACCGGATTTCTTGAGCAGAGCACGAACCGTATCGGTCGGCTGAGCGCCGTTCTTGATCCACTGCTGTGCACGCTCGGCGTCAATCTTGATCTCAACCGGATCCGTCAGCGGATTATAATAACCGATCTCTTCGATAAAACGACCGTCACGCGGGTAACGGGAATCAGCGACAACAACACGGTAGAAAGGAGCCTTCTTTGCACCCAGTCTGCGAAGTCTGATTTTTACCATTATTTTCACCTCCTGAATTTTGAATATTTATTGTAAATTTCTTTACACATAGTTAAGATTTAGAGAGAGAAGGGAAAACCGCCCTTGCCTCCCATGCCGCCAAAGCCGCCAAACAGTCCGCCCTTGCGCTTTTTGCCCTTGCGAACCATATTGTTCATCTGCTTGGTCAGCTTCTGCATTGACTCAAATTGTTTGAGCAGCTTATTGACATCTTCGACCTTCAGGCCACAGCCGGCGGCAATACGCTTTTTTCGGCTGAAATTAATAATCGAAGGATTGTTTCGCTCTTTCGGAGTCATGGAATTGACAATTGCCTCAATATGGGCAATGGCCTTTTCATCAATCTGCGCGCCAGAGAGCATTTTGGAGTCCACACCCGGCATCATACCGAGCATATTCTGTAGTGCACCCGGTTCCTTAAACTGCTTGAGCTGATCGGTAAAGTCGGTCAGCGTCAGCTTGTTGGAGCGCATTTTCTTTTCCAGCTCTTCCGCCTGCTTGGCGTCAAAGCTCTCCTGCGCCTTTTCAATCAGTGTCAGGACATCGCCCATACCCAGAATACGGGACGCCATGCGGTCGGGGTGGAAGGGCTCGATATCACCCAGCTTTTCGCCTGTTCCGATGAACTTAATCGGCTTGCCGGTGACGGCCTTGGTGGACAGTGCCGCGCCGCCGCGTGCATCGCCGTCCATCTTAGTCATCAGAATGCCGTCTATTCCGAGCGCTTCATCAAACGATTTCGCGACGTTGACTGCATCCTGACCGGTCATCGCATCGACAACCAGCATGATTTCCGACGGAGTAACAGCGGCCTTGATGTTCTTCAGCTCGTCCATCAGCTCTTCGTCGATATGCAAACGACCTGCGGTATCTAAGAATACCAGATCGTAGCCGTTCTTTCTGGCGTAATCCACGCCTTCCTTTGCAATCTCCACCGGATCACCCTGTCCTTTTTCAAAGACCGGAATGTCCAGCTGTCCGCCGACGACCTTTAACTGGTCAATTGCTGCCGGACGATAGACATCACACGCGACCAGAAGCGGACGCTTCTGCTGCTGCTTGCGGAGAAGACCGGCGAGCTTGGCGCAGTTTGTCGTTTTACCGGCGCCCTGCAGACCAATCATCATAACAACGGTTGGCGGATTCGGAGAAATCGTCAGCTTGGCGTTGGAGCCACCCATGAGCTTGGTCATTTCCTCGTTGACGATTTTAATGACCTGCTGCGCAGGGGAGAGACTTTCCAGAATTTCCGCACCGGTCGCACGCTCAGTGACCGTTTTGGTAAATTCCTTGACGACCTTGAAGTTGACGTCAGCTTCGAGCAGAGCACGCTTGATTTCGCGCATTGCGTCCTTAACGTCGGCCTCCGTCAGGCGACCACGACTTTTCAGTTTCTTAAAGGCTCCGGTAATTTTCTCGGAGAGACCTTCAAATGCCATATCGTGCTCCTTACTCCGTCAGACGTTCGGTGATTGCCAGAGCCTTTTCACACAGCTCGGCAATGGCGGGATCGTGATGTCGGATCTTGTTGATGCTGCGGATTTCCTTTGCCAGATCGGAAAGCTCTTCCAGAGCGGCTTGGTTGCGTCCGTACCGGGCGACCAGACCAAGCTTTTCCTCGGTTTCGCGAAGCGTGTGCTCCGCGCGGAGGATTCCATCGCGCACTCCCTGACGTGTGATACCGACATGTTCGGATATTTCCGCCAAGGAAAGATCGTCATTATAATACAGGTCAAACAGCTGACGCTGCTTGTCTGTCAGAATATCGCCGTAGAAGTCAAACAGCATACACATTTCAAATGGTTTGTTCTTCATGCTGCCCTCCTAAGCGACTGCTGTAAAGGATTTTTCTTTGTAAAGTAATTACCTTTACAACATGGATGATTTTACTCGCTTTTGTGGCGTTTGTCAATAGCTCTTTGAAAGTTTTTTATCAGTCTTTTAATAACAAAGGTCAAACAGTCCAGAGAGCCCAGCAATAAACAGGTCAGCATTGCGCCAAATACGTTGAGAATCAGGTCGTCAACGTCCGCCGACCCCAGTCCGGTGAAATACTGTGTGATTTCAATCGCGGCGCTCAGGCCGAGCGCCGTAAAAAAGGTAAAGACAACGCTGAGATCACGGCGCAGCAGGGGAATCAAAATGCCCAGCGGGACAAATGCTATAATGTTGCCAAAAATATTTTTTACGGATACCGAAAACGGAACCCGCCCGGAAAACAGGTAGAACCGGATGGTCTGAAATGGGACCAAATTGACGCGGGTATAGTCAAGTTCGTCCTTATCCATTAAAATATCCAGTATTGTGTGTACCGGAAACTTAAATAAAATAACGCGAAACAGGACAAACAAATACGCGATCAGCAAAACCCAGAGGAAGATCGTGATGCCAATGGGACGCCTGCGTTTTGCACACATGCAGGAAACTCCTTTCCATATTGTTTGTTTTATTATCATAGCACGGTTTCCCCCTTTATTTCAATGTGTAAAATGTTCAATTGCAAATGCTAGACGAAAAAGGAATATCGAGATATAATAGCACAAGAAACAATTGCAGTATGCTGTTTTCTTTTATTATGATGAGTAGGAGAGAGTCCATGCAGAATATTGAGATACGATTGCTGGGCAATGGCGTCCGTCTGACCTGTATCACGACAAGCCAGTGGAAAACGTCGTTGATGAGCGCCAGCTTTTTGCTTCCGCTCGGCGGAGCGGGGCGCAGCGTGGCGGCGCTGCTGCCGGAAACGCTGCGTTCGAGCTGCTCCCGCTATATGGGACGCGAGAGAGTTGCGATTCGTCTGGACGAGCTGTACGGTGCCCGGCTGGAGCCGTTTGTGAGCAAACGCGGTGAGGTGCAGATGATCGGCGTGATGGCGGACGTTGTGGACGAGTGCTATGCGCTCGGTGCGGCGGAAAGCTTGGCACGGCAGACCGCACAGCTAGTCACAGACATTTTATTACAGCCGAAGCTGCCGTTTGAGAATATGATTTTAAAAAACGAAGCAGCAAGCCTGAAATCGCGCATTGCGGCGCTTGCGAATAACAAACGGACATGGGTGGTTCGTCGAATGTTCCAGCACATGTGTCAAAACGAGGACTACCGTCTCGTTGAACTCGGCGACGCAGACGCGCTGGATGCGGTAACACCGGAGAGCCTGCAAGCGCAGTATGAAGAAATTTTGCGCACCGCACCGCTGGAGATATTTTACTGTGGCTCGCTGGACGCCGACCGTGTGGAAGAAGTGTTCCGTCAGGCGTGCAGCAGTCTGCCGCCGCGACCGGAAATTGTCACACCGTCTGCCTTTGTGCCAACTGCGGCAGGGGAGCTGCGTGCGGTCACGGAGGAAGAAGCCGTGAAACAGGGCAAGCTGGCTATCGGTTTCCGCCTTGGCATGACGGCCGCCGATCCGCTGTATCCGGCGATGATCCTTGCGAATACGTGCTATGGCGGTTCGACCGGCTCACGCTTATTCTGCACCGTGCGCGAGCAAAAGAGTTTGTGCTACTACGCTTCGTCGCAGCTGGACAAGCTCAAGGGCGTTATGGCGGTGTCCTCCGGTATTGAAAACGAAAACAAGCAGCAGGCGGAGGACGAGATTCTGCGTCAGCTGTGGCTGATGCAGGAGGGCGACGTGACGGCGGAAGAAGTAGAAGCGGCGCGGCGTTTTGTGCTCGCGTCTCTTCGAACGCAGGGTGACTCTCCGTATGCGCTGGAGAGCTTTTACCGGACACAGGCGGCAGGTGGTCTGCTGCTGACACTGGATCAGCTGGCGAATGAGGTGCAGACCGTCTCGTATGAGCAGGTACTGGAAGCCGCGCGCCGTGTTCAGCCGGAGTTGGTCTATTTCCTGAAAGGAGCTGCGGTATGATTCATGTTTATTCGGAGCTGCGGGAGGAAATTCAGACTGTGGTTCTTCCCAATGGCTTGCGTATCTTTTATATTCCCAAGCCGGAATTTCAAAAAACCTTCGCAATGCTGGCGACACACTTCGGCTCGATTGACTGTCGCTTCACGATAGACGGCAAGGAGCACGACGTGACGCCGGGCGTCGCTCATTTTCTGGAACATAAGATGTTCGAAGAAGAGGACGGTAATGCACTGCAAAAATTCACGGAGCTGGGCGCACAGCCCAATGCGTTTACCAGCCATACGATGACGGCCTATCATTTTACCGTAACGGAGCGTTTTGAGGAAAACCTGCGCATACTGCTTCACTTTGTCACGACACCGTATTTTACAGACGAAAACGTCGCAAAGGAAAAGGGAATTATTGGGCAGGAAATCAGTATGCTGGACGATACGCCAAGCTGGCAGGCCTATGTCGGCGTGCTGCAAGGGCTGTATGGTACGCATACGGTACGCATCTCGATTGCGGGCAGCAAGGAAAGCATCGCGCCGATTGATCCGGAGCTGCTGAATACCTGCCATCACGCGTTCTATTCGCCGTCGAATCTGGCGCTGATTATCTGCGGCACCTGTGATTTTGAAACCGTGTGCCGAATGGCAGAGGAAATCACGCCGAAGCACAGCACGCAGATTGCCAGCCGCAATTACGGAGAAGAAGAGCCGGAAGCCGCGATGGCATATCAGACGAAATATATGGCGGTCTCTCGTCCACTATATATGTTAGGCTTTAAGGACACACCGACGGAAAACCGATATGAGCGGCAGCTGGTCGGTGAGCTGGCCGTGCGGTGCATCTGCGGTGAATCCACACCACTGTATGAGCGCTTGTATCAGCAGCAGCTGATTGACCGCACGTTTGACCCGGACTATTTCACCTTTACCGGCGGTGCGTGTGCGCTATTCAGCGGCGAGACCCGCGATCCAGATGCGGTGTGCCAGCAGATTACGGACGAGGTATGTCGCGTGGCCAAGGAAGGTCTGGCGGACGATGTGTATGACCGAGCATGGAAACAGCTGCTGGGTCTGCGGCTGCGCGGCACAGACGAACCGGCAACGGTTTGCCGCCAGCAGGCGGAAGCCTGCTTTACCGGAGCGAATTGCTTTGATTTTTATGAGCAGATGAAGACCCTGTGCAAGCAGGACGCGGAGGAGCGCATCCACGAATGGGCGCAGAACAATCGCGTGTCTCAGATGACGATTCTGCCGCTGGAAGGAGCGGAAAAGCATGGATAATATCGTTTCGTTTCCGGGATTCGGATGGGAACTGCATTTTTCCAGCGTCGCGTTCCATTTGGGCTCCAAGCCGGTGTATTGGTATGGCATCATTATTATGGCGGGCTTTTTACTGGCGCTGCTGTATGCCACGCGCCGTGCGCCGCAGTTTGGCGTAAAGCGCGACGACATTGGCGATCTGGCAATTATCGCCCTGCCGATTTGTGTTGTCTGCGCCCGTATCTATTATGTTGTCTTTGAATGGCAGTATTACAGAAGCCACCCTGGTGAGATCATTGCCATCTGGCACGGCGGTCTCGCGATTTACGGCGGTATCATCGGCGCGGTGATCACCTGCTTGATTTTCTGCCGGAGTCGCAGGATTTATCCGCTGGACATTATGGATGCTGGCTGTCTCGGTCTGCTGATCGGACAGAGCATCGGACGCTGGGGAAATTTTATGAACTGCGAGGCGTTTGGCGGCGTCACGACGGCTCCGTGGAGGATGTGCATTGGTCGGACGCTGGGGCAGTGCGGCGCGACGGGGAATCATCCGACGTTCTTTTATGAGTCGGCGTGGAACGCATTGGGACTGCTGTTGCTTCATTGCTTTTCGAAGAGCAAGGAACGTAAATATCGCGGCGAGGTCACATTGCTGTATTTCATCTGGTACGGACTCGGCCGCTTCTGGATTGAAGGGTTGCGCACGGACAGTCTCTATTTGCCGGGAACCGGCCTGCGTGTCTCCCAGCTGATTGCGGCGACGTCGTTTGTCGTTGGTCTTGTCCTGCTGCTGGTGAACCGGAAAAAACCGTTTTTGCGTCCGGTAATCGTGGAATCGACAGAAGATATCGAGGAAAATCAAGAATTAAATTAATCATAACAACGCAAATAATGGAGGTATGTATCAATGAGTGCAGTTAGAATGGATGGCAAGATGGTGTCGGCAAAGGTGCGCGGCAGCATTCTGGCCGAGGTAAATGAGCTCAAGAAGCAGGGCGTTTGTCCGGGTCTGGCGGTTATCATCGTTGGCGAGGATCCGGCGAGTCAGATCTATGTCCGCAATAAGGAGCGCGCCTGCGACGAGTGCGGCATTTATTCGGAAAAGTATGCACTGCCGGAAAACACCACACAGGAAGAACTGCTGGAGTTGATTGCCAAGTTGAACAAAGACCCGAAGATCAGCGGTATTCTGTGCCAGATGCCGGTGCCGAAGCATATCAGTGAGCAGGCAGTTATAGACGCAATTGATCCGAGCAAGGATGTCGATGCGTTCCATCCAGTTAACGTTGGCAAGATTATGGTCGGCAACTTTGACTTTAAGCCGTGTACCCCGGCAGGTATTATGGAAATTCTGGACGAGTACCAGATTGATCCGGCAGGAAAGGAGTGCGTGGTCATCGGTCGTTCGAATATTGTCGGCAAGCCGATGGCAATGCTGCTGCTGCACCGTCATGGTACGGTGACGATCTGCCATTCGCGCACGAAGAACCTGAAGGAAGTGTGCGCCCGTGCCGATATTCTGGTTGCCGCTGTCGGTAAGGCAAACTTTGTCACGGCAGATATGGTGAAGGAAGGAGCAACCGTCATTGACGTCGGCATGAACCGCGACGAGAACGGCAAGCTGTGCGGCGATGTCAAGTTCGACGAGGTCAATGAAAAGGCCGGTTACCTGACGCCGGTACCGGGCGGTGTCGGCCCAATGACCATCACAATGCTGATGAAGAACACGCTGAAGGCGGCAAAGGTACAGAACGGCATTAAGGATTGAGCTGTTTTGTCAAATACAGCGGGCGGTTTCGAGTCGGATTTATGAAAAAATCCAATCCGTAATTCTTGACACGAAACGCGTCATATGGTAACATAATACAAGCCGCATTGACCGGGTTATGGAAGTATGCCCAAAACGGACATCACCCGCGACAGCGTGACTCTATCAAAGAAAGAGAGGTGCTACCGCAATGTATGCAATTGTTGTAACCGGTGGCAAGCAGTACAAGGTATCTGAAGGCGACGTTATCTACGTTGAGAAGCTCGGCGTTGAGGACGGCTCTTCCGTTACATTCGACAAGGTCCTGGCAGTTGGCGAGGGTTCTGAGCTGAAGGTTGGCGCTCCGTACGTAGAAGGCGCTACCGTTTCCGCTACGGTTGAAAAGACCGGCAAGCAGAAGAAGGTTCTGGTTTACAAGATGAAGCCGAAGAAGGGTTACCGTCGTAAGCAGGGTCACAGACAGCCCTACACCAAGGTAACGATCAACGCTATCAACGCGTAACGATGACCACAGCCCGTTTCTCTACAACAGGCGGCTGCATTCATACAGTGGAGATTTCTGGACACGCAGGCTATGCGGACGAAGGAAGCGATATTGTGTGTGCAGCGATTTCCAGCGCTCTGGATCTGACGAGCTGTCTTTTGGAGGATGTACTCGGATTGCCGATTCATACCGAAATTGACGAAGCGAGCGGTCGGATTCTTCTGTCTCTTCCACAGCAGATGGAGGATGGAGATGCTCTTCAGGCACAGAACGCAATGAGTGCTCTTATGGTTTATTTGATAAACCTAGGAGTCAGATATCCGGATTTTATCGAAGTAATGGAGGTGTAAGTCATGCTTCAGATCAGCTTACAGTTTTTCGCTCATAAAAAGGGCGCAGGTTCTACTAAGAACGGTCGTGACTCCGAGTCCAAGCGTCTCGGCGTTAAGCGTGCAGACGGTCAGGTAGTACCGGCTGGCAACATTCTCGTTCGTCAGCGCGGCACTCACATTCATCCGGGCACGAATGTCGGCATCGGTAAGGACGATACTCTTTTTGCAAAGGTAAGCGGCGTAGTACGCTTCGAGCGTATGGGTCGTGACCGCAAGAAGGTTTCTGTTTACGAAATCGAGCAGTAAGACTAGTTTCTTTGATGCGAGGAGCACTCCGGACCGCGGTCTGGGGTGCTTTTTTCAAGGCTCCGAGAAAGGAGAATACTATGCCACAGTTTATTGATACCGCGAAGATTTTTATCAAAGCGGGCAAGGGAGGCGACGGCAAGGTTTCCTTCCACCGAGAAAAGTATATTGCATCGGGCGGTCCGGACGGCGGAGACGGCGGACGCGGCGGCTCGGTCATCTTTCAGGTAGACGACAACCTCGCTACGCTGATGGACTTTCGATATAAGAGAAAATATGCCGCAGCGCCGGGTGAACCGGGCGGAAGCAAGCGCTGCTTCGGCAAGGACGGCAAGAGCCTGGTGATTCGTGTGCCACGCGGTACCGTCATTCGTGACGCCGCCACAGGACAGATTATCAAGGATATGTCGGATAAGGAGCCGTTTGTCGCCGCAAAGGGCGGAAACGGCGGTTGGGGCAACACTCATTTTGCAACGCCGACACGTCAGACCCCACGATTTGCCAAGCCGGGACTGCCGGGACAGGAGCTGGAAATTCAGTTGGAGCTAAAACTGCTGGCAGATGTCGGTCTGGTTGGCTTCCCGAACGTCGGCAAGTCCACGTTGCTGTCGATGGCCTCGGCAGCACGGCCGAAGATTGCGAACTATCATTTTACGACACTCGTGCCGAATCTCGGCGTTGTCTCTATCGGAGAAGGCGAGTCGTTTGTCATGGCAGATATTCCGGGCATTATCGAAGGCGCATCCGAGGGTGCAGGATTGGGACACGCGTTCCTGCGTCACATTGACCGCTGCCGTCTGCTGCTGCACATCGTTGATGCGGCAGGCAGCGAATACCGCGACCCGATTGACGATTTGGAAAAGATCAACGGCGAGCTGTCCAAGTACTCGTTGGATCTGGAAAAGCGTCCGCAGATTGTCGTTGCCAATAAGATTGATTTGCTCGGCGATGACACCGAACCGCTGGAGCGCATTCGCGCGTGGGCGGATGCGCACGGCTTTGCGTATGCTGAGATGTCGGCTGCGACCAGTCAAGGCGTTCGTGAGCTGATGAACCAGACCTGGCATGCATTGCAGGAGCTGCCGCCGGTAACGGTTTATGAACCGGAATTCGTGATGGAACAGATCGAAAAGCCGATTACTGAGGAGGATATCGACATCCGTCAGGAGGACGGCTGCTATGTCGTTTGCGGCGCATGGATTGAGCAGCTCTGTCAGTCGATCAATTTCGACGATTACGAATCCCGCATGTATTTAGACCGCAAGCTCCGCGGGGCCCATGTTTTTGAGCGTTTGGAGCAGATGGGTATTCAGGACGGCGATTTGGTTGTCTTAGACGAGATGGAATTCGAATACGAGCGATAATTTCAGCGTAAAAGGACGGCATTTGCCGTCCTTTTACTTTTCGTTCCCAAAAGTCAATGAACGTAACAATTTTTGCATAACATTGATTTCAATCCGCGCTCTGTGATATAATCTATCTAGTAAGGCAGTTTAATGCCTTTTTGTGTTTTATCACAGACAATTTATCGCATTTTGGTGAGGAGTTTTTCATGGAGCAGTCTACGTTTGATTTACAGTTTTCCGCTGTTCGCAGCGCTATTATTGAGCGGGAGTTCAGCAATTTGAACGACCAGCAGCGCAAGGCAGTATTCCAGACGGAAGGACCGTTGCTGGTGTTGGCAGGAGCCGGCAGCGGCAAAACGACGGTACTGATTCACCGCATTTTGAATCTGCTCCGCTTTGGAGAAGGATATCATTGCCCGTATGCGCCGGAGGACGCGACACAGGAGGATCTGTTGTTTTTGCGGGAGTACCTGCGCAATCCAACGGAAGAGAATCGTATGCGCGCGGAACTGCTGTGTGCGGTAAATCCGGCGCGCCCATGGCAGATTCTTGCCATTACGTTTACCAACAAGGCTGCAAAGGAGATTCAGGAGCGCTTGCAGCGTGCAATTGGCGAGGAATTTGCCAAGGAGATTTGGGCGTCGACATTTCATTCCTGCTGCGTTCGCATTCTGCGCCGCTATGCCGATCGTATCGGCTATGAGCGGTCATTTGCCATTTACGATACGGATGACCAGAAGCGCGTGATGACGATGATTCTCAAGCGACGCCATTTGGATGAAAAGCTGTACGATGCCCGCGGTGTGCTTGGACAGATTAGCCGCGCAAAGGACAATTTGATGACACCGCGCGACTATCTGGCGGAGGTCGGAAACGATTATTATAAGATGAACGTAGCCGAACTGTATAAGGAATATGTGAAGGAACTGAAAGAGTCCAATGCGATGGACTTCGACGATATTGTCATGTGTACCGTACAGTTGCTTCAGGATCATGAGGATGTCCGCGAGCACTATCAGCGTCAGTTCCGCTATGTCATGGCGGACGAGTATCAGGACACCAACCACGCACAGTATATGCTCATTAGCCTGCTGGCTGGTGGATATGAAAATGTCTGCGTTGTCGGTGACGATGACCAGAGTATTTACAAATTCCGCGGAGCTACCATTACGAACATTTTGGAATTTGAAAATGAGTATCCGGATGCGGTCACGATTCGTTTGGAGCAGAATTACCGTTCCACACAGAACATCTTGACTGCGGCAAATGAGCTAATTCGTAACAATGCGCACCGAAAGGGAAAAGAGCTTTGGACATCCAACGGGGACGGCTCCAAAATCCGCATTCACTGTTCAGATACGCAGGAAGGGGAAGCGGAGTACATTGCCGCGTCGATTTTAGACGGCTTTGCCAAGGGACATCGTTGGTGTGAATATGTGGTTTTGTACCGCAACCATGTGCTCTCGAACAATATCGAGGCAGCGTTCAAGCGCAACAGCATCCCATATCGCATCGTCAGCGGTCTTCGTTTCTTTGACCGCGCAGAAGTTCGCGATATGTTGGCGTATTTGTGGGTAATTTTGAATCCGGCGGATGATTTGCGCCTGCGTCGTATTATCAACGTACCGGCGCGAAAAATTGGCAATAAGACCGTGGAAACGGCGATGTTACTGGCAGAGCAAAACCAGACGAGCTTGTTTTCGATTATCTCTCATGCGGATGAATATCCGGAGCTGGGACGTGCGACCAAGGCGCTGATGCACTTTGCCGCTATGATGGATCAGCTGAGGCAGAGTGTGGAAGAGCTTCCGCTGGATGAATTCTATGATGTGTTGCTGGATCAGACCGGATATGTCGAGGTTCTGGAGAATAAGGGCGATCAGGAATCGCTGGCGCGGATTGAAAACGTAATGGAATTAAAATCCAATCTGGCTGATTTCTCGGAGCGCACGGAAAATCCGACCTTGGGCGGCTTCTTGGAAGAGGTATCGCTGTTTACGGACATCGACCGGATGGATGCGGATGCGGATGCTGTTGTCATGATGACGATTCATTCGGCGAAGGGCCTGGAGTTTCCCAATGTCTTTTTGTGCGGCATGGAGGATGGCATTTTCCCGGGATTCCGCGCGATGGAAAAAGAAGAAGAGCTCGAAGAAGAACGCCGCCTGTGTTATGTTGCGTTGACGCGCGCCAAGCAGCAGCTGGTGCTGACATGCGCCGAGCGCCGTATGATGTATGGTCAGACGAGATATTCCAAACCATCCCAGTTTTTGGAGGAGTTGCCGGATGAGCGCGTGGACAGCAATCTGCACGCGCCGAAGGTGGATGAAATCCAAGAGCTGGCGCAAACGGCGACGCCGCAGTATCGGTCGCGCAGAGCGCGGGACATCAGTGGAAATGATGGATTCCGGCACCCGAATATGGCGAAAGCTGCAAGACGAATTTCTGCGGTGGATCTCAAGCCTGGCGATCAAGTCGATCATCGCGCCTTTGGTCATGGTATGATTACGTCGTGTAAGCCTATGGGCGGAGATATTTTGTTGGAAATTACATTTGATAAGGTTGGAACCAAACGATTGATGGCAAATGCAGCGATGCAATTTATGAAAAAGTTATAAAAATGATAGAAATCCCGGAGACGTGAAATGCTCACAGATCCGGGATTTTCAGGAGACACCCACTCCGAATTGAACAAAATTTTTATTTTGTTCAATTCGATGTAACGGTACTCCCTCACAATGATGAATCAAGAAAACCAAGAAAGGGATATTCTTATGACACATACAGAAAAACAACCGGAAGAAATGCCGCAGCTTCTGCGGGACTTTCTTGCCTACATGCAGACGGTCAAAGGCAAATCCGAAAAAACGGCGCACGAATATTATTTGGATCTTCGGATGTTTTTTCGGTTTATCAAACAACAGCGCGGCCTGGATGACGAAGCGATGTTTTCGGAGATTTCTATTTTAGATATTGATGAAGACTTTGTGCGTTCGGTGACCCTATCGGATGCATATAACTTCCTCATGTACACGGTTCAGGACCGCCCGAAGCACGCTAACAGTGATAACAGCGAAATTGGCTTGATTGCTACCTCTCGTGCGCGCAAGGTCTCTGCGCTGCGCTCATTCTTCCGTTATCTGACGGATAAGGCACACATTCTGGAACATAACCCGCTGCAAAATCTGGAATACCCGACGATTCGGCGTTCTCTTCCGAAATATCTGACAGTTTCTGAAAGTAAACGCTTGCTGGAGGTTGTGGATGGCCCGTTTCGGGAGCGGGATTACTGCATTTTGATGCTGTTTCTCAACTGTGGCCTGCGGGTTTCCGAGCTGGTCGGACTGAACACAACGGATATTGTCGGTGGTCAGATCCGTGTGCTTGGCAAGGGAAACAAAGAACGTATTTTGTACCTCAATGAAGCGTGCATCGATGCGATCAGTGCCTATTTGCCGCATCGTTTGGCGCCGCGTCATGGAGAATCCCCAACGGCGCTGTTTGTCAGCCGCAACCGCAACCGAATGCGCAAGACAACGGTTGAGCACATGGTCAAAAAATATATTACCGCCGCCGGACTGGATCCAGAGAAGTTCTCAGCCCATAAGCTCCGCCATACGGCGGCGACAATGATGTATCAAAATGGCGTAGATATCCGAACATTGCAAGATGTTTTAGGGCATGAAAACGTCAATACAACGATGATTTACACTCATATTCATGATGCGAATATGAAGGAAGCGGCGGCGCGGAATCCGCTGTCAAATTATAAGCAAAAGCCGAAGGAGAGCTATGCAGAACAAGATTCAGACGATCATGGAGCAGAAACTAATACCGAAGAATTGAGTGATCTAAAAGAAGAATGAATAAAAAAAGCGAACGTGACATGAAAACAAACATGTTGCGTTCGCTTTTTTTTATTTAGAATTTTTTTTATTTAGAATTTTTACGGCTCCAGTACAACCGAATCCTCGTTAAACTGAATGTCCGAAATGGAGTCCGTCTTTTTTGCCAGCTCCCTATTCAGCTTTTTATTAACGCCATCCCAGACTGAGTCCGAAACCAGATCGGTTGGCAGATCAATGCTGGAAGCTTGGATTGACTTCCCTTTCAATCTCACTTCCCCATTCTTACAGGAAACGCTGCACGTCAGGGTCATCGGCAAGGAATCCGGCAGCATATTCAGCGCCGTGCGGTACATGCTGTTCAGCTCAACATTTCCCTCTTCCAGCCAGTTTTCAATGGTACTCTTTGATAATTTGCCGCTGACGGTCATGACGTTGTCTTCATCCACAGTAACCGTACCGTCCTCTCCGGCACAATCCAGCGCGGTAAGCACCATGTTCGTCCATTCTTTATTGGTCAGTGTCACCGCTTCGGGTGTCTTGGGTCCGGCGCTGTGTTCTTCTGTCGTCACGGTGTTGTTTGGGGTTGCTTCATTTTTGTGGGATGTACCAATGCGAAAGCCGATAAACCCAGCCAGCGCTACCACAACAATGGCAAGAACAATTCCCTTGGTTTTGGTCATGTCAATTTCACTCCTTAATGACAATATGTCTCCGGTCTACTGTATGCTGTTTTATATCACCACATACCGTTCCAGGAAAAGGCACAGGTGCGCTGCACGCACAGCGCACCTGAAATTGTATGTTATTTGTCCTCCGTTGTCTCTGGCGTCTGTGTTGCCCAGATGTCCTTCACAGAGGTTGCCAGACCGGCCAGACCTTGAATTTCCGATGGGATGATGATCTTTGTCGCCTTGCCATCGGCGGCCTTCTGGAAGGCTTCCAGTGCCTTGAGCTGAATGACCGGATTACTCGGTGCGGCCTGATTCAGATAATTGATAGAATCCGCCAGCGCCTTCTGTACCTTCATCAATGCTTCGGCTTCGCCCTCTGCCTCGCGGATTTTGGACTCTCGAATTGCGTCAGCGCGCAGAACAGTGGCTTCCTTTTCACCCTCCGCGACGAGAATTGCGGACTGCTTTTTACCCTCCGCTACCAGAATGGCCTCACGGCGTTCGCGCTCCGCCTTCATCTGCTTTTCCATGGCTTCCTGAATCGCCTTCGGCGGGATGATATTCTTCAGCTCCACACGGTTTACCTTGATGCCCCATGCGTCGGTGGCTTCGTCCAGAATCGAGCGCATCTTGCTGTTGATGACATCGCGCGAGGTCAGCGTCTGGTCAAGCTCCAGATCGCCAATGATATTACGAAGCGTCGTCGCAGTCAGGTTTTCAATCGCCGCCATCGGGCTTTCTACGCCATAGGTGTACAGCTTCGGGTCGGTGATCTGAAAATAAACCACTGTGTCGATCTGAATCGTGACATTATCCTTGGTGATAACCGGCTGTGGTGCAAAGTCTACAACCTGCTCTTTCAAGGTAACCTTGCGGGAAATGTGCTCGATCAGTGGAATTTTGAAATGCAGGCCGGTCTCCCACGTTGCCTGATACGAACCAAGCCGCTCTAATACATACGCCTTCGCCTGCGGAACAATAACCACATTGGTTGCCAGCAGGATAACCAGCAGTACCAATAAAACAATTCCAACGATCATACAGTAATACCTCCTAGTTCTTGTTGTGTGAGAACCACCATGGCCTTTACGCCCTGAATGTCCTCTACGTACACAGTGCTCCCCTCCGGCACAACGATGCCATCCTGTATGGTGCGCGCCGTCCATGTCTGCGACAGCAGACGAATCTGCCCCGTTCCGGCTTGGTTGTCAATGGTCTGTGTGACCACTGCCTCCATGCCGATAATGCGGTCGGCATTGGTTCGGTCTGACTTCGGACGAAGCAGACGGGACACCAATGGACGAAGCAGGGCAAGAAGCAGCAACGACAAGACGGCGAAAAGCAGCCACTGCCACAGTAGCGGTGCGCCAAGACATGCTGCGATCAACGCGCCGACTGAACCCAGCGCGAACCACAGAGAAACCAGCTGTACCGTCATCGCTTCGACGATGCAACAGATAACCAACAATCCAATCCAAAAAAGAACCGGAGAAAGACCAAATAGCATGGAAAATCCCCCTTTCTGCTATTTGCCTTTATCATATCATAAAAGCCGCAGAATGTATAGAATGCTTTGTGTTGTTCTCGCGGTACATTGTAAATTTTTCGACAGGAATTACCGCTTTTTTCTTGTGTTTCAAGAACTCTGCAACACAAACAAGGGACATTCAACAGAGCGTTCGGTTTTCAAATCACGATAAAAATATAGAAAAAGTCGGACGAAGCGATTCTGCGATACACTCCGTCCGACTAAATTGCATTGAATTACAATCCCTGTAAGAACACCTTGACCTTGTCAATATCACCCAACAGTTCGCGGCGCTGACGTCCGATCATCAGTTCCTTATTGCAGCGGCTGTAGGCTTCACTGCCGTTTTCTGCAATAAATTCGGTTGAATAGAAATCTGTGTTCAGCTCGGTGACAAAGACAACCATTTCCTGACTCTTGCCGAATGCATTTTCCAAGAAGGCAAAGGCGTTTTCCAGCGCCTGCGCGGCCTGATCCGTCTGTTGCTCCAGCACGTTGGTCAGTGCAGAGAACTGCTCCGACAGAACGACGAATTCATCCTCCGGCTTGGCGGATGCGGAAACCTGCTTGCGGTATTCTTCCAGCGTCACAGCGGCCTTTTCCAGTGCGCGGGCTTCCTTTGGCGCGACGGCGGATGCCTTTTTGCGTGTTGTCAGCGAGGTGCGAATATTGTCCGCTTCCCGCTCCAGCAGCTCGGTAATCGGTTCCCGTCCCAGCATGGTCTTGCAATAGCGCAGGCTGTCATACATTGTCCGAATGGTCATCTCGGTGTAATAAATATCCGCAAAGCTGTTGGTCAGCTTGCCGACCAGCAGACCGATCACGCTCAAACGCTCATCAAACGGTGCATTCTTGAGACGATCCAGCGAGGATTGCGGCATTTTACCCTCCAGAATGCTGTCCACATGATAATCCGACTGGTATTTGCGGAACAGATCATAATACGCCGCAAAGTCGCGGGCAATCGTCGGATGCTGTAAATATTCGCGGATGACGTCCTCTGCTACTGGAATATCCAGTTCTTCATAGGTCAGAAGCAGGCTGGACAGATCCTCCCAGCCGCGGGCCGTGACAAAGGCCTTGCCGTCCACGGTGGTCTCTACCGTATAGAAATTCTGCTTCTTGATGTCGAGATAGGAGATAATCGCCGGATGAATCTGGCGGCGGTAGGCATATGGCTTCCAAACGTCCAGATTTTCCGTGACATCAATGCGCTTGAGCCGATCCAGCGTGACAATATCAAAATCACGGACGGATTTATTGTACTCCGGCGGATTGCCGGCGGCGGCGATAATCCATCCCTCCGGAACAAAGTGGCTGCCAAAAGATTTGCGCTGTAAAAATTGCAGCATGGTCGGTGCCAGCGTTTCCGACACACAGTTGATCTCATCAATGAACAGAATGCCCTCTTTGAGTCCGGTTTCCTCCATCTTATCATAGACGGATGCGATAATCTCGCTCATTGTGTATTCCGTAATGGTGTATTCCTTGCCGCCATAGCTGTGCTTGCTGATAAACGGAAGACCAATAGCACTCTGACGGGTATGGTGCGTAATAGTATATGATACCAGCGCAATGCCGCACTCGTTTGCCGCCTGCTCCATAATTGCGGTCTTGCCAATGCCCGGAGGGCCCATCAGCAGTACCGGACGCTGCTGCACCGACGGAATTCGATAGGTGCCGTCCTCGTTTTTCGCCAGATAGGCGCGGACGGTATTTTTAATTTCTTGCTTTGCACGATTGATGTCCATAATTCATCGTCCTGTCTTTTTAAGATTTCAATTGATTGATGTCGTCAGAGCCGATTACCAGCCGGATCGCCCATGGCGGAACCTGATGTTCGCCGTAGCTGTCGTCCAAGAATACAAAGGCGGTATCATACGCAGGACGCTTCTGCGGAAAAATACCATAGCCGTCCGTAAAGAACAACAGTCCCTGCAAATGCGTCAGCTCACCTTGCTGGATCAGCTCATCGACATAGGCAAACACCGGGCGGAAATCCGTATCACCGTTACCGGTCGTGTCAAAATGCTGCATGTATTCCTGCAGCTGACGCAGATCGGTAATTTTCGTATCTGATTGCACCGCTGCGTCGCACTGAATAATATGTACGTTGACCGTGCGAGAAAATGTGCCGCTGTTAAGCAGCATGGACACTGTTTGCTCTAAAAATTTCTGCATCAACGTCTCGCTGCACGAGCCAGAGGTGTCGATGGCGATTACAAAATCGCGAATTTTTTTCTCTTCGCAATATTCCAGCTCTTCAATTAGCGGAATATTGCCGTAAAGCTGTAAACCATAGCTGTAAAAGCCATAGTCAAAACTGTCAGGATCAATGCGAACCTCTTCGCGCAGAACCGCGAATTGCTCTAAGAATTTGCGGTAATCCACCCGCGTGCGATTCTCGATATGCAGCTGTTTGAGCAGGTCTCCTGCCTGTAGATTGAGCTTTTGATGGAAGGTTTCCATCGCCGTCTGTGTTTTTTGGCTGATGTCCTGCCACTTCTGCTCCACCTCCTGCTTATTCGGAGGCGGCTCCTGCTGGTCATCATCGCTTCCGCCGGGCTGCTGCTGTTTCTGCTTATTATTCTCGTTGTCCTCCAGCTGATCCCAGAATTGATGATCATCCGCCGTGAATACGCTCCGCATTCCCTCTTTGATATGATACGGCGTACCGCGCAGACGAGTATAAATCTGCTCGGCATTGAATACCGGCAGTTCCAGCAGGTTATAGTATTCTTTTTTTCGATCCGTGACGATCTGACGCACGCAATCATAATCCATGGAATCAATGACGGATTCCACCGCGATATCACACGCCAGATTCCAATCCTCCACATCGCGCTCTCCGCAGCTGGTCAGGTGATGGAAAATACCGTGCAGAATCAGATGAAGGTAGGTTCGGTTGACCTGAATCGGATTGTCTCGATAACAGGCAGCCAAAAAGGTCGGATTGTAAAACAGATGGATGCCATCTGTCGCCACCGTCCGCGTCCGCAAATCCATATCAAACGACAGCGCAGACAGTGCCATGTCCAAATAGCGCAGGGAGAGATATAACTCGCTGCGGGACAGCGACAAAATACGGCTGCCAATTTGCATGAGTTCCTTATGAACCTGATTCATAGACACTCCCTCTTATCATAATACAAACCGCGCACGGCGGCGTCCGAATTTTTCAAGACGATAATCCATCAGCAAGCTGGTTGCCTCTGGAACCTCTTCCTCGTTGCACAACGCGATCAGCTTTTGTACGGCGTCTTGATCGAGCAGCTCCAGCTGCAATATAAGCTCCAGCTTGGGAATGTCCCGTCGCTGGATGACCAATTCGGCTGCCTCATAGCTGTGCTCAGTGACATACGAGAGATACCGCTCCTTCGCGCTGTCATACAGTCGATAGGGGTACTGTAGGCGCAGCAGCGCAATAGTGAGCAGTGTGTTTACCGTGTCATTTGGTATCGCGCGAATAAACGCGCGGTCATACTGCACAAAGTCAATCTGGGAGCGATAAAAGCACACACGGTAAAACGAGCCGGAACCATACGTCACCATCTTGACGCCGCGCGGCTGTACCATTTCCTCGTAAATATAGTCGTATTCCGGAAACAGCAATACGGCGGTCTCTCCGTCCTCTAAGTGCATGGTCACGATGATTTCCAGCGTGCAGTCCGTCAAAAACTGCTCTAAGTGATCCGCGCCGTTCATCGTAATGCGATGCAGTGCACGGCAGTTTTTGAATGCGCCGTCCGAAACAGCGCGTATCCCCTGCTCCAAGATCAGATGTTCCAAATTGGCGCAGTTGTAAAAGGCGTGACTCTGAATTTCCTGCATCGTCGCTGGAAAGTGGACGCTTTGCAGCTGTTCCTGCCCCTCAAAGGCATATTTGCCCACGGCATAGACAGGCTGTCCGTCAACAGACTCCGGAATGACCGCATGAGTCGGCGATGCAAGTACTTTGATTAATACAAGACCGGATTCGGTCGGTTCAAATTCATATTCCTTCACAGGCATTCCCCTCGATTTTTGATCTCTGTATCCTGTCCTATAGTATCATATTCACAGTATTGATTCAAGAGAGAGTAACCATTCTATGGAAATGCAAAAAGCCTCATTGATTTGCCAGCGGTTGCCGAACAAACCAATGAGGTTATTTATATAATATCAGTCATCGTATTCCGATTCATACGAGATGATCTGCCCACTGACCGCGTTAATGTCATAGCTGTACTCGGTTCTGTCGTGATAGAACTCCACCTCATACTTATAAACGCCATCGTCATAGTCCAGCTCGGTACGCAGACCAGTTACGTCACTCTTTTTTAGTCCCGCATGATGCAGTGCCTTATTTCGCGCCTTGCCTTCGCTGATAAGAGCCTTGTCCGATGTCGGAATGTCAGCACGGTCAATCTCTTCCGCGTCCTGATCCTTGGAGACAATTTCTCCGGATTTCGCGTCAATCTCGTAGTCATATTCCGTTATGCCGGAGTAAAACTCGACATCATACACGGTCGAGCCGTCATCCGTATCCAACGCAACGTGCATTCCATGAGCGTCCGATCGTTTGATACCGGCGTCCTTGAGCGCAATGCGCTTGGCAGTCGTCTTGCCAATGTAATCGTTGTTGATATTCTGTTGGGTCATAGTGCCCGATTCATCCACATCGCGCGAGAGAATATCTCCGGATGCCGCTTCAATCTCATAATCATATTCGGCATCTCCCACGAAGAATTCCACGTCATAAGCGGCAGGATCATTACCATCTTGATCCTCATCCAAATAAACCTGAAGTGCGGTGGTGTCGCTCTCCTTCTGTCCGGCGTCCTTCAATGCAATGGAGGTCGCCTTGTCCTCGCCGATGTAATTTTCTGTACTTGCTGCCGCCGCTGCGGAACCGACCTGCGGAACAACTGCATTTTCATCACTGCCGGAATTCCCGCAGCCGGTCATTAAAGCTGCCGCCAGCGCCGCCACGCTCAGTGTCAATACTACATTCTTTTTCATCATTACAATCATCCTTTCTGTCGGGTGGTTTGTATGCAGTTTTTATTGTGTTTACAGTATAGAGCGAAAAAATGAAAACAACATGAAAATCAGAATATTTTTTCTTTTGTATCGTTTGGAAGCCAGAAGGTAAACGTACTTCCCTTCCCCAGCTTGCTCTCTGCCGTGATTGCGCCGCCGTGTGCGCGGACAATATACTGCACCATTGGGAGACCCAACCCGACACCGCCAATGGTCGAAGAACGCGATGGCTCGACCTGATAAAAGCGATCCCAGACTTTCGGCAGGTTTTCCTTGGCAATCCCGATTCCATCATCCCGAATGGTACCATAAATACGATTGTCTTGGCGCGAGAGCGTCACCCAAAGATTTCCTCCGGATGTTCCATATTTCACTGCGTTTTCCATCAGATTGAGCAACATGCGCATCAGCATGGTTTCGTCGCCAAGAACCGTGATCTCTGGTGCAATATCCGTGTGTACCGTGATTTGTTTCTCCTCTGCCATCTCCTGCACCTGCATGGACACCATTTCGGTCAGATTGCTCAGGTCGATCTGCTCTAACAGCAAGCGATCCTGCCCACGGTCTGCCCGCGCCAGAGTGAGAAGCTGAGCAATCAACGCGGACATCTTTCTCGCCTGCTCCTGCACGGTTTCCAGAGCTTTGGTTGTTTCCTTAGAGCTTTGCGGGCGTGACAGAGAATAATCGCACTGCGATAGAATAACCGAGAGTGGCGTGCGCAGCTCATGAGAGGCATCGGAGGTAAACTGTTTTTCGCGTGCAAAGGAATCCTCGAGACGATCCAGCATACGATCTACGGTTGACGCCAGCTGATAGATTTCATCGTTTGCCTCCCCCAGCGCGATACGGCGGCTCAGATCATTTCCACTGCTGATTTGTTCCGCAGAGTCCGCAATGCACCGTACCGGCAAAAAGGCGCGGCTGATGAGAAAATAGCCGCCCAGCGCAGCGAGAAAGACCAGACAAGGCAGCGCAATCAGCGCGAGATGGAATAGTGATGCAAACGTCGAGTTAGCGCTCTCGGAGGAAAGGATACCGCGCACCCAAACCGTGCCGTATCCCTTGACTTCATATTGAATATCGTAAATATACCAGTTGGTATCCTCGTCGTCGAACTGCTGCATCGTGTCATCCTGGAATGCTTGGATACCGTTATATTTTTCCGGAATTCGTCCATAGAGCATTCGTCCCTCCGCGTCATAAATCGAACGATAGACACCATTGACAAAGAAGTCCATGTCATCGTCCAGCTCCAGCCGCCCATCATCCAACTCGATATAATCCAGACTATTTTGCACGACATGCGTAAGACGATCACGCAGCAGGCTTCGTACTGTGCGCTGCCCAGCCAAATACAAAAATAACAGCATCAACACTGCCAGCAGTGACATCATTGCGGTAAACCACAGGGTTACACGCATCCGAATGGAAAGTCGTTTCATGGCTCCTCCCGCAATACATAGCCGACACCGCGCACGGTATGGATGAGCTTTGGCGAAAAGCCGTCGTCCAATTTTTTGCGAAGATAACGGATGTACACATCCACAATATTAGAACCACCTTCATAATCGTAATTCCAGATGTGATTGCTGATGCGCTCACGCGATAGCACCACACCGGCATTGCGGATGAGGTATTCCAGAATGGCAAATTCCTTTGCGGAGAGCGGAATCTGCGTGCCGCTGCGGCGAACGGTGTGCGCTTCACAGTCGACTTCTAAGTCGGCAAGGGTATAGACATTGCTCACACTGCCTGCGCTTCGGCGAAGCAGCACACGGATGCGTGCGAGCAGCTCATCAAATGCGAACGGTTTGACTAGGTAATCATCTGCACCGGCGTCCAGTCCGGTCACGCGATCCGGAATGCTGTCCAGCGCCGTCAGCAGCAGTACCGGTGTGGGATTTCCCTGCGTGCGCAGATCACGCAGCAGCTCCAGTCCGCTGCGTCCCGGAAGCATAATATCAAAAATACAGAGGTCATACTGCGCACACGCCAGATAATCCAGCGCATCACTGCCGTCTTGACAGCTGTCCACGCTATATCCCTCCTGCCGCAGGCGGGTACAGGTCAGTTCACACAGCCGCGGTTCATCCTCTACCACTAAAATACGCATCACTGTCACACTCCTATTGCAAAGTAAAGATTAATCATAGTATATCACGTCTGCATGAAAAACAGATGAAAGAAGGCATAAATAAATTCCCTCGGCGAATCTGCCGAGGGAAACAAGAAACAGAGAACCTTACAGCTCCAGCAGAAATTCCTGCATGCGCTCCAAAGCAGTCTGCAAGTGCTTCATGGAATAGGAATACGAAATGCGGATATGTCCGCGTCCGCTCTCGCCAAACGCACTGCCCGGAACGACGGCGACCTTCTTGGAGTTGAGCAATCGCTCACAGAATTCCTCATCGTCGTCATAATACTTCGTAATATTCGGGAAGATGTAGAATGCGCCTTCTGGCTCAAAGCATGGCATGCCCATATCAACGAGGGTCGAATAGACAAAACGGCGGCGCATGTCATATTCCTTGCGCATGTATGCGATTTCATCGGCACACGAGCGCATCGCTTCAATGCCGGCAAACTGGCTGAGGGTCGGTGCCGACATGATGCCGAACTGATGAATCTTAACCAGCGGCTGCAGCATCTCACGCGGTGCCATAACCCAGCCCAGACGCCAGCCGGTCATGGCATACGACTTGGAGAAGCCGTTGATGACAATCGTACGCTCCCGCATTCCCGGCAGCTCGGCGAAACAGACATGCTTCTTGCCGCCATAGGTCAGCTCACAATAAATTTCATCGGAAATGACAATAATATTCGTGTCGCGCAGAACCGCCGCAATCTCTTCCAGATCCTCACGGGTCATGATGGCACCGGTCGGATTGTTCGGATACGGCATAATCAACACCTTGGTCTTCGGCGTAATTGCAGCACGCAGTGCGTCGGCGGTCAGCTTAAAGCCGTCTTCCATCTTAGTTTCCAGTGAAACGGGTGTGCCGCCCGCCATGATGGTCAGTGGTGTATAACAGACGAAGGATGGCTCCGGAATCAGAACCTCATCTCCATCCGATACAAATGAACGCAGTGCATTGTCAATTGCCTCCGATCCGCCAACCGTGACAATAATTTCGTCATGCTCATCATAATCCAGATTATAGCTCTTCTTGGCATATACACTAATTTCATGACGCAGATCTGCCAATCCCCAGTTCGAGGTGTAGAACGTCCGACCCTTTTCAATTGACGCGATGCCGGCCCGCCGAATCTGCCACGGAGTCTGGAAGTCCGGTTCGCCGACACCAAGGGAAATGGCACCCTCCATGGTGCTGACAATATCGAAAAATTTACGGATGCCGGACGGCTTGACAACGCTTGCCTTGTCCGAAATCAACGATGAATAATCAATCATTCCGGAAATCCTCTCTCTCATCGCGCGGATCGTAGTCAACGCCGGCATCCTTGTACTTCTTCAATACAAACGCGGTCGAAGTCGAGATGACGTTCTCCATCGTGGACAGGTTTTCCGAAACAAAACGGGAGACCTCCAGCAGAGTACGACCGCTGATAACAACCGTAAAGTCATAGCTGCCGCTCATCAGATACAAGCTCTGCACCTGCGGATAGCTCTTGATGCGGCGAGCCAGCTCGTCAAAGCCCATGCCCTTCTGCGGGCTGACGCGTACCTCGATCAGCGCAGTGACATTTTCCTTTTCGGTCTTTTCCCAGTCTACTACGGTTTTATAACCAAGAACAACATTATCATCTTCATATTCTCGAATTTTGCGAACCACTTCGTCTTCGCTCATATCCAGAATCTGCGCAATCCGGGCCGGGGTCAGTCGGGCGTCTTGTTCCAGCAGCTGTAAAATGCGATACATAGTTGTGTCCTCCTCTTTTTTATAACAAAACTTAATCGCAGTATACAACAAAATACGCCGAAAGAAAAGAGCCACACCAAAGATTTTTGCAAGAAAAGGAAGGTGGGAATTGCAAAGCTCAAAAGTTTACGGTAAAATACCTATCAAAGAACCATAATGAATATGAAAAAGAAGGGACAATTTATGATAGAAAACCGCTTTACACCACAAATGCTGGATTTTTTAGCAGAAAATCATATCCGCAACAGCAAGGAATGGTATGATGCCCATAAGGACACCTGCCGGTCTCTTGTGACAGAACCATTTCACCAACTTGTAGAGCAGATGGCGCCAACGATGCTTGCAATCGACCCCGCCTTTGTCGTGCAGCCGTCACGCTGTCTGTCCCGCGTACGGCGGGATACGCGCTTTACGAAAAATAAAGATTTGTACCGCGATCACATGTGGATCACCTTTCGCCACCCCAAGAAACGGCTCGGCGAGAGCCTGTGCTACTATTTCGGCGTCAATCAGGACAGCTGGAGCTATGGTGTCGGCTACTATGATATGCCGCGCACCGTGCTGGCGGAATGCCAGCAGATGATCCTGCACGAAGATCGCTCATTTCAAGAAGCATTTCGGGCGCTAAATAACAGCCGCTTTGCGCTATATGGTCAGGACTATAAGCGTCCAAAATTTCCGGAAGCGCCAGAACAGTATCAGAGCTGGCTGAACAAAAAGTGGTTTGAGGTGCATTTTGCATCAGACGATTTTGATCAGTTGTTTGGCGGCGAATTCTATGCCCCGATGATACGGGACATTCAGCAAATTGCGCCGATGTACCATTTCCTGCGCCGTGCGGAAGAGCTGGTGCGACGCAACACGCAGGGAAAGTAATCATTACTTTATAAAGATGCCAAGAACCGGACAGGATTCTGTCCGGTTCTTGGTATATGTAGAATAAATTGTTGCAGATTATTCCTCCGCCATGCGGTAGCCAACGCCGATTTCTGTCATGATGTATTCCGGCTCGGCGGGATTTTCCTCTAGCTTGCGGCGGATATGTGCCATGTTGACGCGGAGAATCCGGTTGTTGCCGACCGCATAGTCGCCCCAAATTCGACGGATAATATAATCATATGTCAGAACACGTCCCGGACGGCGGGCGATCAGCTCAACGATTTTATACTCCGTCTGTGTCAGATGGACGAGTTCATCGTGCAGTAGAACCTGTCGGCGCTTGAAGTCAATTGTGAGATCACCGATGTGATAGCTCTCGCGTGGAAGATCCTCGCCGGATTCCTGTCTTGCTTGATGACGCAGCGCGGTGCGAATACGGGCAAGCAATTCCGGTGTACCGAACGGCTTGGTTATGTAATCGTCTGCGCCGAGATCCAGCGCACGTACCTTCTCCTCTTCCTCCTCACGGGCGGAAACAACGAGAACTGAGGTGCCATAGTTTTGGCGAAGCCACTGAATGATTTCTGTGCCGTCCATGTCCGGAAGGCCGAGATCCAAAAGAATGACATCCGGATGATAGGAATTGATCATGGACCGTGCCATTGTACCGGTTTCCGCCTTGATGACATTATAGCCGTTGCTGGTTAAAATCGTTGATAAAATATGAACAATTGTCTCGTCGTCTTCTACAATAAGAATAACTGCTTTATTCGCTTTCATACGAGTCCTCCTCTAGCGGCAGGGTAAATTCAAAAATCGCGCCGCCATCTTCATGATTTCGTCCTGTGATTTCTCCGCCATGTGCCACGATAATTGCCTTGCACAGGGAAAGTCCAATTCCCAAGCCGCGTCCGCTCTCGGGTTTTTTCTGCCCTACGCCGCGGAATAGATTTTTTTGTACCTCTGGGCTGAGGCCGGGACCGTGGTCGCGAACGGAAAAATGAGCATAATCTCCGTTCTGAAACACTTTTACGATAACCGGCGCTTCGCCATGCCGCAGACCGTTTTCGATCAGATTGATTAAAACTTGTACAATTAAGGTTGCGGACATCGGAACAAAGAGCGGATCGTCCGGAATCTCCACTGAGATAATCGCGTGCTTCATGCGTCGTTTGCAGCGCATGACCGCTTCCGGTACCACTTCTTCCACTGCCTCATCTTGCTTTTTGATCGTGACCTTTTTGTCTGCCGTTGTCAGCCGGGATACCGAGAGCAGATTTTCTGTCATACGCAGCAGCCAAGAAGCGTCCTCATTGATATCTCGAATAAGAGACAGCGCGCTCTCACGTTCGATAGTATCAACATTATCTTGTAACGCCGCCGTCGCACCGATAATACCGGTCAGCGGTGTGCGCAAATCGTGTGAGATTGACCGGAGCAAATTGCTGCGCAGACTTTCGCGCTCCGCCTCGACCGCAATACGCTGTGCGGTATTTTTCAGATTTTGTCGCTCCAGCGCCAGTGCGGTCAAGTCCAACATAATAAAGATGCGCAGGAGACTTTCTTTGTCAATGGTGTAATCCCATAGAATGCCGAGCACGCCGTTGATTTTATCATGGGAAATTAACGGGAAATAGTGAAATAGTGCCGTGGGGTTGGCAACCGTTCCGTTTCCGCTCTCTTTTTGCGTGGCAAAACAGGTTCTCGCAGCGGCGGTTTCCAGTTCAACTGAGATGGAATCCGGCACGTCACCATAGACAACGCCGTCATGGTTTTGTAGACTTTCCTTATCACGGAAAAACACAACGGTCGTGCTAAATTTTTCACTCACCTGTGTGACGCACAACTCAGCAATCTCTTCATAGTCGTTTACCATCATGAGCTTTTGGCTGAATTGGGCGATTTGCTGTGCGACCTCTTCTCGCATACGCGATTCTTCCAGCTGGTGCTTATTACGCACCGTCATTGTACCGGTAATAACTGCAATTAAGACTAAACTGAAAAATATGACCGGATACCCTTGCAATAAAAAATTAACCTGATAATATGGATAGATAAAGATCGTATTGATAATGACTACGCCGGAGATAGCAGCACAGACACTCCAAAGATATCCGCTTGTCCAACGGGCAATCAGCAAGATGGCCAGCATGAATAGACTTGCAATGTCCAGCTCATCCACCTTGCCGATCAGTAATGATAAAATTTCGGACAGTGCTGTGAATAACAGCATAATGGATACTGTGACGATGGCACTGAAGGTATTTTCTTTTATCAAAACATGTGATTCTGCGGCTTTTCCATCCTCTGTGTTTTGCGGAGCAATTTGTTTCATCCACGACATCCCCTTTGAAAGCGCTATCTTTTTATATTATATCAATACTTTTTTCATAGAACAAGGCAAAAAGGTGATTACGGTTTCGCTATGATTTTACGCGCTCATATGGGGAATAACCTGTAAAGCATGTCGTTTCTCCATAAAAAGCGCTGGCATTTCTCAAATGATTTTAACAAAAATGTAAAATTCCGCGAGGTTTTTTTCTTCTTTCGATAAAAGCTCTTTGAAATTTTGCAAATTATGATATAATAGAAGCTGCACAGGGAGGGTGATCCATGAACTTTGTAAAACCTGTTTTAATCGCTGTACTCGTTGTATTGACAGTTGTCATTATTATAAAGGCAAATCGCTTCGCTACCGCCGGAGCTCCCGAGTCAAAAGAACCGCAGCGACCGAAAAGGCCGCAGCGACCCGCACCGACATCAGCACAATTTTTTATTGTATATGTCGGAAAGCGGTATCCGGTAACGCATTTCCCGTTCACCATCGGAAGCCGCAGCGATAACGATCTCGTCATTACGGATGCAACGGTTTCCCGTAAGCATGCGGAGTTGTTTGTAAAAAATAATCATGTGTGCCTGCGAGATCTTGGTTCTCTGAACGGTACGAAGGTAAATGGTGTGGAACGTTCGGAAGTTACCATTTTAGGTGGAGAAAAAATTCAGTTCGGCACAACCATTGTTCAGATTGAACGCGCATACAGCAATGAGGTTAGTGACGAGACGCAGTTCATCCGGAGGTAATCCGATATGCCGAAGAAGAATAACAAAAATCGAAATTCAAAATTATCTAGTATTTCAAAAACAAATGCGGGAACACAGATTGTGTTCCTGCTCATTTTATTTCAGATCGTTGTTTTCCTCATCTTGTATAATAGCGACCGTGGAACAGCTTATCTATATATGCTGGCACCATTGAGTGTGATTATCTTTGGCGGCTGGATTCTCGTCCGCCGATTCCATGCAGAGGCTGCTCTATTTTTGGATGTTGCGATGATACTGACCTTTGGCACGATGATTCAGTGTATGCTGATGGACAAAGACGGCAGACCGACTTCGTTGATGATCTTCTATGGTCTTGCCTTTGTTGTTGGGTTGGCCTGTGCCGTATTATATCGCCGCCTTCCTGTCATTGCGTCGGCACGGGCGGTTGCAATCTTCATCGTACTGTCAATCTTGATGTACATGGCCACACTAGTGCTTGGTGTTGCTGGCGCCGGTGGTGTTACCAACTGGATTGCAATCGGACCGATCCGATTCCAGCCGTCGGAGTTTATCAAGGGCTTGTACGTTTTGATTATGGCAGGCCTGCTCTGCACAAAGGAGCAACCGGGACGCAAACGCATTCTTGTTGCCTGCATTGTCACGGTAATCAATCTCGGTTTCCTTGTGCTGCAGGGTGAATTTGGTACGATTCTGCTGATTTTGGGAACATTTCTCTGCCTGATTTTTTTGTTTGTTCCGGATATTCGCGTGTTTGGCATCATTCTCGCCGCGCTGGCGGGACTGGGAGCTATCGGCATAGGTATGTGTTCCCTGTTGCTAAAAATCGGAGGTAAGGGCTTTATCGTCCGTCAGGTGCAGAAGATTGTCAATCGCTTCGCACCATGGCTGTACCTAAACTTCGGCCTAAATCCGACGGGATTGACAACAGAAGAATATCAAAACGCTAACTATCAGGTCTTACAGGGCCGTAAGGCGCTGCTTAATTCCGGCTTTTTTGGCAGCGATACGACAACATATATTCCGAATAAGGTCAACGACTCGGTCTTCCCTGCCCTCACAGAGAGCTGTGGCATTATTATTGCCGTGCTGATTTGTGTCTTGTTTGGAATGCTGTTGGTTCGTGGCACGCGAATTTTTTTCCAGTGCACAGACCGCTATCATCAGGCGGTGGCTGCTGGTTTGACGTTCCAGCTGGTTCTGCAATCGATGATTATCATCGGCGGATCCATTGGCATTCTACCGCTGACCGGTATTACTCTGCCGCTCATTTCTCTCGGCGGCTCATCTCTGATAGCAACATTTATGTTTTTGGCTGTAATACTGACGATCTCAGCCGGAAATCTGTGGGATGGAAGGAGGGACTACACCGCATATGAATCTAAGCTTCAAAAAGCGCGTTCAGTTCACGCTAAGCGCATTCCTAATCTGCGCGATCGGAATCGGCGCGGGGCTTCTGTGGACGACACTGGGAAGTCCGGAAAGTCGTAAAGAAGCCGCAGCGGAAAACGCACAGCGTTCCTATCTGCGCGGTACGATTTATGACCGAAACGGCAATGCAGTGAACTATTCTAAAAAGGTTGGCGGTACGCGCCACTATACCGGTGGACGCGCCTACTCTACCATAACAGGTTATTACTCTAAGATTTACGGCGCTTCCGGTATTGAAAAGACGTTTAACAGTGACCTATCCTACAGTCGTGCGGATTCCGACGACAAGAAAAAGGGCTGTGATATTGTCCTGACAACGGATTCGGATCTGCAAAATGCTACGTATGATGCTATCTCTAATATCGCACAGGGCGCGGCGGTTGTTCTGGATGCTCGTTCCGGTGAAATTCTTGCGATGGCCTCTACCCCGACGTTTGAGCCGGGCTCACTGGAGGATGATTGGAGCAAGCTCACGGAAATCAACGGTTTGTTCCTGCCGAACGCATATAAAAAGACGTTTGCACCGGGTTCGGACTTTAAGATTATTTCGGCCTGCGCGGTGATTGATAACGGCGTGGATAGCGAAACGGTCGAAGACAACGGTTCGATGACATTCAAGAACGGACAGACCATTACGAACTATAAGGGCAATGCCTATGGTACGCTGGATCTGGACGGTGCCATTGTCAATTCATCCAACGTCTACTTTATGCAAAAGGCACTGGACATGGGCGGCAAAAATTTGGAGTCCAGTATCCGCAAGTTTCTGATTGGCGATCCAGTTGAGCTGGACTTTACAACGCTTAAATCCACGTTGGATTTTGAAAATTACGAAGATCAAGTCGTCGCATCGGTTGCTTTTGGTCAGGGTCGAACGGAGGTCACCCCGCTTCAAATGGCCATGGCAGCACAGGCAATTGCCAACGACGGTTCCATGCTCAAGCCATATTTGATTAAGAGCATGAAGGAATCGAACGGCAACCCGAAGATTACCGGACGCAAGGAAAAGCTCACGACGGTCACCAGTAAGAGCACGGCAGATCGTGTTACCAATGCGATGACACTGGCGGCGGAGCACTACGGATTCGATTACATCGGACCGGAGGGCTGGGATGTTGCGGCAAAGACCGGCACGGCGGAAACCGGCAAGGGCAATTACAATGGTTGGATCGTTACCTTTGCTCCGTCGGAAAAGCCGAAGTATGTTGTTGTTGTCATGGCGGCGTCACAGGATCACGATGGCATCTATTACAAGGATTCCGTCGATGAAATCTATGATGCACTGGCAACATATGACCAGAATCGAGAGAACTAAATAAAAAGCTGAGTTTCACAGAAATAGAAACTCAGCTTTTTCAGTTTCAATTTTATGAGTGCCTGTGTGCTGTCATATCTGTTTTTGCTCCTGCCGTTTGACAATGACTGAGGAAATAATACGATGTACGGCCAGTGCAATGATGACACCCAGTAGTGCGCCAACCAGTACATCGCTCGGAAAATGAACAAACAAATACAGCCGCGAAAAGGCAATCAATACCGCCAGAATCAGCGCCGCTGTACCCAGCCGTTTGTGGTAAAGCCAAATCGTGACAGATGCGATGCACGACGAGAGCGTATGCCCCGACGGGAAGGAATAATCGCGCGGGATGGCGATGAGCAACTGCACAGAATCATCCAGCCAGCACGGGCGAGGACGCGCAGCCAGTGGTTTCAAGAACAGATTTCCGATGAGCAGTCCGCATAACAGACCAACTAACACAGAAATTCCGCAGGTGCGGTATTTACGAAATGGCAGCATGGCGACGCCGATGACAATCCAGATCATTCCCGCATTCCCCAGCTTCGTCACGAGCGGCATGAGCAGATTGAGCGCATCATTGACAATGTGCTGCTGAATCCAGTACAAAATCGAAAAATCAATGGGCTGCAGAACGGTAAACATGGTTGCTCTCCTTGCAAGGTTTTTTCCTATGATATACGATAATCATTAAAATCACATGAATCAACATACCTAGAATAGAATTATATCATATTTTTTTGCTTTTCGCTTGATTTTCCCTGATAAATATGGTATAAATAGTGTTGAATTGTATGGAATATGAGAAAAGTGATGAACGGAAGAGTATCCTCGTTCCCTGCGGCATCAGAGAAGGACAGTCACCGGCTGAAAGCTGTCCGCCGTAACACTTGGAGAAGTTCACCCGGGAGCTTCAATGAACAAAAGCATTGACGGGTTCGCGCCGTTACAGCGATTCTGAGCGCTCACAATGTGTTGTGAGAAACCGGGTGGTACCGCGGAAGTGTTTCCCTTTCGTCCCTGTTGTCGGGATGGAGGGGTTCTTTTTTTGCCGTTGGAACACGCAGATCTCAAGCCATGCACAGAAGTATCGGAAACGAATAATCAACAAGGAGTTGTTCTTGAATGAAAGAAACATTACAGTCCATTCGGGAAAAAGCCGCCGAGGCTATGGCAGCCTGCGCCGATTCCCGTGAGCTTGATGCCATTCGCGTCAAGTACCTTGGCAAAAAGGGCGAAATCACCGCTCTGATGAAGAATATGCGCAACCTGACGCCGGAAGAGCGTCCGGCATTCGGTCAGATGATCAACGATGCCCGCGCGGCCATTGAAGAGGGTCTGGCACAGCAGAAGTCTCGTCTGGAGGCCGCTGCGCTGGAGCGCAAGCTGAAGAGCGAAACGCTGGACGTCACCATGCCGGGCACACACGCGCCAATCGGCAAGATTCATCCGCTGAATCTGGTGCTGGATGAAGTAAAGGAAATCTTTATTGGCATGGGCTTCTCCATCAGCGAAGGTCCGGATGTCGAGTCGGATTACTATAACTTTGAAGCGCTGAACATCCCGAAGGATCATCCAGCGCGCGACACGCAGGATACGTTCTATATTTCGGATAACGTCGTACTGCGCACGCAGACCTCCCCGATTCAGGTTCGCACCATGGAGAAGAAAAAGCCGCCGATCCGCATCATTGCACCGGGACGCGTTTTCCGCAGCGACGACGTGGATGCAACGCATTCCCCGCTATTCCATCAGATTGAGGGTCTGGTCATCGACAAGGGCATCCGCATGTCCGACCTGAAGGGCATCCTGGAGATGTTTGCAAAGAAGCTGTACGGCGAAGAGACCGTGGTTCGCTTCCGCCCGCATCACTTCCCCTTCACCGAGCCGTCGGCTGAGATGGACTACCAGTGCTTCCAGTGCCATGGTAAGGACACCAATTGCCCGGTTTGCCACGGCGAAGGCTGGATTGAGATTCTGGGCTGCGGCATGGTTCATCCGAAGGTTCTGGAGGAGTGCGGCATTGATCCGGATGAATATTCCGGATATGCATTCGGCATCGGTCTGGAGCGCCTGGTTATGGGCCGCTTTAAGATCACGGATATCCGCAGCTTCTACGAAAATGACGTGCGTTTTCTGCACCAGTTCTAAGAGCGTGCTGCTGTAATCCAACACCATCTGAATTTTTAACTTGGAGGAATGAATCATGAAGCTGCCAATGAGCTGGCTTGCTGAATTTGTAGATATGGAAGGCATCTCCAATCAGGAATATGATGCCAAAATGACAATGTCCGGTTCCAAGGTAGAAGAAGTTGTCTACCTGGGTCGTGAATTCAAAAATGTTGTAACCGGCAAGATCTTGTCCAGTGTCCCCCATCCGGATTCCGATCATCTGGTTATCTGCATGGTTGACGTCGGCAAGGAAGATCCGATTCAGATCGTAACCGGTGCACCGAATGCCTATCCGGGTAGCATTATTCCGGTTGCGCTGCACAAGTCCACCCTGCCGGGCGGCATAAAAATCACCAAGGGCAAACTGCGCGGCGTGGCCTCCAATGGCATGATGTGCTCGTTCGAGGAACTGGGCTTGACCATTAACGATCTGCCGTATGGCGATCCGGAAGGTCTGCTGCTGATGCCGGAGGATACGCCGATTGGTGTTGATATCCGTACGATTGTCGGTCTGGATGAGTATGTTACGGAGTTTGAGATCACCTCAAACCGTCCGGACTGCATGAGCGTCATTGGTCTGGCACGCGAGACCGCAGCAACGTTTGACCGTGAGCTCAAGCTGCACACCCCGGTTGTCAAGGGCTGCGGCGGCGATATCAACGAGCATCTGACGATTAAGAACGAGGCGCCGGATCTGTGCCCGCGTTATACAGCTCGTCTGGTGAAAAATATCAAGATCGAACCGTCCCCGGCATGGATGCGTGAGCGTCTGCACGCTGCCGGTGTTCGTCCGATCAATAATATCGTTGACATTACAAACTACGTTATGCTGGAGTATGGCCAGCCAATGCATGCCTTTGACTACGCTTGCCTGAAGGATCACCAGATTATTGTTCGTCGTCCGGTTGCTGGAGAAAGCATTGAAACGCTCGACGGCCAGATGCACGATCTGGATTCCAGCATGGTTTGTATTGCGGACGGCACACGCCCGACCGCTGTTGCCGGTGTTATGGGAGGATTTGATTCCGAAATTACGGATAAAACCAATACCGTTGTCTTTGAGTCGGCAAACTTCCACGGTGCGACCGTCCGTGTTACCGCAAAAAAGCTGGGTATGCGCACCGAGGCATCCGGCCGCTTTGAGAAGGGTCTGGATCCACGCATGACGATGGACGCGGTCAACCGCGCTTGTGAGCTGGTCGAGATGCTGGGCGCCGGTGAGGTTGTCAACGGTGTCATCGACGTAGATACTACCAGCGACGAAAAGAAGCGTCTGCCGTTCGAGCCGGACAAGATCAATGCCCTGCTCGGTCTCAAGCTGACCGCAGAGGACATGATCGGCTACCTTAACAAGCTCGGCTTTGAAGTCGTTGACGACAAGGAAGTCGTTGTTCCGTTCTACCGCACGGACATTGCGCGCATGTGCGATGTTGCGGAGGAAGTTGCCCGTCTGTATGGCTATGACAATATCCCGACCACCTTGTTCGGCGGCGAAGCCGTTCTGGGCGCGCTAACGCCGGAGCAGCAGTTTGAAAAGAAGATCGGCTCGATTGCCCGCACCTGCGGCTTTGACGAAGCATTCAACTTCTCCTTTGGTAACCCGAAGATGTACGATGACATCAATCTGCCGGAGGACAGCGTAAAGCGCAAGTCGGTTCGCATCATGAATCCGCTGGGTGCAGAATTCAGTGTCATGCGCACAACTGCCCTGCCGTCTATGCTGGAGTCGCTGATGCACAACCTGAACTACCGCAATGAGACCGCCAGCCTGTACGAGCTGTACAAGGTATATCTGCCGAAGCTGAAGGAGGACGGCACGGTCAACGCCGACCAGCTGCCAGATGAGCCGCATATGCTGACGCTGGGCACCTATGGACGTCTGGACTTCTTCCAGTTCAAGGGCGTCATTGAGAGCATTCTCAATGAGTGCCGTATTACGGACGTTTCGTTTGAACCGGTATCCGACAATCCGTCCTACCATCCGGGTCGCTGCGCACGCATCCTCTCGGGCGACACGGAGATCGGTGTCTTTGGCACGATTCATCCGCTGGTTGCTAAGAAGTACGGTACGGACGCAGAGATTCTGGCAGCAGAGATCAATGTCGATCTCATGTTTGCCCATGTGGGTCCGGAAAACGTTTATCACCCACTGCCGAAATTCCCGGCATCCACTCGTGATATCGCTGTCCTCTGTGACGACAGCATTCCGGTTGCCAAGATGGAGAAGGCGATTGCTTCCGCCGTTGGCTCGATTCTGGAGTCGGTTTCCCTGTTTGATGTTTACAAAGGCAAGGGCATTCCGTCTGGCAAGAAGAGCGTAGCGTACTCTCTGAAGCTGCGCCGCAACGACCGTACCCTGACAGATACCGAGTGCGACGACGCAATGCAGAAGGCAATTTCCACGCTGGAAGAGAAATTTGAAGCAAAACTGCGCAAATAACCTTTACAAATTAACAGAATTAGGGTATGATGGTCTTGTACGGGAAGGAGGCCCAATATGCTTGACGGAACTAGAAGATTTTCATTAAAAGAAGAAGGCAATCAGGAAATGAAGGTTGTGCTTCAGACGGTTTATGACGCCCTCAAGGAGAAGGGCTATAATCCGATCAATCAGATCGTAGGTTATCTGCTGTCGGAAGATCCCACCTATATTACCAATTACAACAATGCACGCAGCTTGATTCGCAAAATTGACCGCGATGAGCTGATGCAGGAGTTGATTACTAAATATCTGGATTTATAATTTGTTGTAATGAATTGGCACGCTGTGAGTTTTCACAGCGTGCTTTTTTATGTCTTTCCCTTTTGCATTTGTTATTCTTTCCATCTTTTCAGTTTTATGTTCATTTGTATTTGACAGCTTTCAACAATTGTGATATACTCGTAACTAGAATGTAATCAAATTGTAATCTTTGCGCGTTGACATAGTTTTTCCACCATGTTATACTAATTATTATGTAATTATTGCAGGCAGTTTTCCTGCAGTGAAAGGAGTTTTATTATGTCAACGACCTCTTCCAAGAAGAACGATGAGATTCTCGAATACAAGGGCCATCCGCTGATGCGGCAGAACAATATTATTTACTACGGAAGCATGAGTGACCGTTATATCATTATGCTTCAGATTCTAGATACCGAAAAGGTAAAGGATTTGGATGTAGCAACGCGTGTTTCTGTTCAGCTTCAGCAGACCTCTCCGAGTGTTCGCCCACAGGATCGCATCGTCAAGAAGGCAGAAAAGAAAGGCCTGTACGATGCACTAGATATCGGATATATCTGGCTGAATCGCGCCCTCTCTGCTGCCAAGTAAATCGGCATTTTCAGGAGGCTTTTTCCCAATGGCATCATTCGGCAGATGGACAAAACTACTTGCTGCTTCTATGCTGACAACGGCAGTAATCGGTATGAACGCAAATGCAGCGGATACACTTCGCACGACGCGAAGCATCAATGTCCGCAAGGGTCCGAGCACAGCATATTCTGTAGTAACGACTTTAAATAAAGGCGATACTGTGACGCGGATCGGATCGTCGGATCACTGGATTGAGATTGAAACCGGTTCGTATCAGGGCTATGTCAGCGAGAACGCATTGGTTAAAACAGCGAGTTCGTATACCCGATATTGCACCGCAAGTTCGCTTCGCGTGCGCAGTAAGCCGAGTACTTCTGCTAAAGTCATTGGTTCCCTCTCCCGCGGCCAAAGCTGTCAGGTCGTCAGTGCATCAAATGGCTGGTCCCGTATTAAATACGGTGGGAGCTATGGCTATGTATCCAGCGATTATCTATCCAAGAACAAGCCGTCCAGCAGTTCGTCATCCAGTAGCGGAAAGACCCGTTACTGCACGGCAAGCGCCTTGAATGTGCGCAGCAAGCCGAGCACCAGCGCCAAGAAGATCGGCTCCCTGTCCCGCGGACAGAGCTGCACCGTAACCAGCACGTCAAACGGCTGGTCTCGCATTAAATATAAGGGTAGCAACGGCTATGTATCCAGCGAGTATCTTTCCAAGAATAAGCCGTCCAGTGGTGGTAATGGCAATAGCAGCAACAGCAACCGTGGTGAACGGATTGCTTCCAAGGCAAAGGGGCTCTTGGGTTGCCAGTATGAGTATGGTGCCACCGGCCCGAGAAAGTTTGACTGTTCCGGATTCACGCAGTATGTCTATCGCCAGTGCGGCGTTTCGATTCCGCGTACCTCGTCGAGCCAGTTCAACAGCCGGAACAGTGTAAGTAAATCGAATCTTCGCGTCGGAGATTTGGTGTTCTATGATACTAACAATTCTGGTGGTGTCTCTCATGTCGGCATTTATCTGGGAAGTGGACGGATGATTCATGCCGCAAACTCCAAGGATGATGTTTGCATCGACAGCATTAACAGTACCTACTACAGCAAGCGCTATAAGGGCGCAGGACGCTACTAAGTTGAGAATAAAGCCCCTCGACTCAACCGAGTCGAGGGGCTTTATTCTGCGTTCTATGGAATTAGTAGATCAGATTGTCCGGATCCAAGCCAGAGCTGCCGCAGTCGGTCAGCTGATTGATGTACTGAATATCGGCGTCTTCCAGCGTGAAGTCAAAGATCTGGCTGTTCTCCAAAATGCGAGCTGGAGTGACGGATTTTGGCAGCGGGACAACACCGCGCTGTACGCTCCAGCGCAGGCAGATCTGCGCGATGCTCTTTCCATACTTCTCTGCCAGCTGCTGCATCTCCGGCACGGAGAAAATGCGTCCGGTGGACAGCGGACTCCAACCCTCGACCAACATGTTATGCTCGCGGCAGAACGCAAGGATTTCATCCTGCGGCATACCCGGATGAATCTCCACCTGATCGACCATCGGCATGATCTCCGCGTGCTCCATGATGTTTTTCAGATGGCGCGGGCGGAAGTTGCTGACGCCGATTGCCTTGATCGAACCGGCCTGATACAGCTCCTCAAAGGCGCGCCATGTTTCCAGATTCTTTTCTTCCCAGTTATCAAAATACTTCCGGTCGTGCGGCCAGTGAATCAGATACAGATCGAGGTATTCGGTCTGCAAATCATCCATCGTGCGCGCAAACGCGTCCAAGGTGGACTGATAGCCTTGATACGGGTTCCACAGCTTCGAGGTCAGGAAGATGTCCTCACGCCGCAGTCCGGACTGCGCAATCGCCTTGCCTACTCCGCGCTCGTTGCCGTATGCCGCGGCGGTGTCAATGTGGCGATAGCCGACCCGCAGTGCCTCAGTGACCGAGCGCTGTGCGTCCTCCTCCGGGGTTTTCCATGTGCCAAAGCCAAGGCACGGAATGGACGTTCCGTTGCTCAGCGGAAGGCTTGTCTGTAAATTCATATGCATACTGCTTTCTCGTTCCCTTCTCGATTGATTTTTATGAATTCGGAGCGGTATAATCCAGCTCACTGACCAGTGTTTCGATTTCTTCGTAGCTCGCTACCGCGTTGATATATTCCAGCAATGCATTTGCCGTCATATGGCGCGGCAGTTGCAGCCGCTGCAACAGTTGCTGCCGCTTGACAGCGCTCCCCGCTCTGCCGGAAAGACCCCATGCGAAAAAGTCTGCCTTCGTGATCTGCCGCGCCGCTGGAAGGGCGCGGTCGAGGACAGTGACACCGGCACGGCGTAGCACATCCAAAAGAATTTCGTCGGAAATTCCCTCGACACCGAGTGTCCCTTCCTTGGATCCGTGCATCTTGCGCCGCTCTTTCCCGACAATCTGCGGGATATAGGCGTGCTTCGCCTGCTCTTTGGGCAGTGCACCCTTGAGATAATTCCGGATGACAAAGCCCGCACCGTCGCTGTCGGTTAAAATCAGCACACCGCGCTGTGCCGCAATCCGGCGGATAAGCTGTAGCTTTTCCTTGTTATTGAAAATGGAAAAACCGCTGGTCTCAATCACCATGGTATCGACAATCTGTTTGATTTTATTGACGTCATATCGTCCTTCCACAATAATGGCTTCGCGTATCCGAATCATGTTGTCTTCCTCTGTTCTGCCGCCAGCTGGAGCAAGTACAGCTCCAGTACTTTTTGCCGCTCGGTTCCGGTCGTCTTCATTACGATGTCCGCTTCACTGCTCAGCAGCAGCGCACGGCGTAGCCAAGACAGCGGAAACCGCCGTGCACCGTCCCGCATCTTGCGGGCGTAATACGCCGACTTGGTATCCAGCACGTCCATCAGCTCCTGCTCTGTACCATGCTCTGCCGCGACCAATTTGGCGGCGTATAGGCGCTGGATGTGACGGGATACGGATGTGAGTAGGACAATCGGCTCATTTTTCTGTGCAATGAGATCGCCGACGATGGAAAGCGCCTGATCGAATCGCGCATCGGCGATGGTATCCGTCAGATCGAATACAACGGCATCCAGCACCTTGGAGCAAACCGCGTCCACATCCTTTCGCGTAACCTCATCCGTTGCGCTGTGGGAACAGGCTTTGGTAATCTCCGTGACCAAATTAGTCATCGACGTGCCGCACAAAAAGAGCAGGTAGTCACAGGTTGCGTCAGAAATCTGTTTTTTTTGTGCCGCAGCGTGTCGGCGTACCCACGGAATCAAATCATGCCGCTCCAGCTGTGTGAACTCGGCAATGCATCCCACCTTTTGGATGAGGGTATACAGCTTGGTCCGCTTGTCCGGCTTGAGTTCAATCGTATCATAATAGAAAATCACGCAGATATACTCCGGCAAATCCGAGAGTATTTCCGGCAGATATTCCTTCCACGCTGCGGGTGCATGAAAAACATCAAAATCTTTGACCACCACAACACGCCGCTCCGCCATAGCCGGATAGCTGTCAATGGCGTTGCTGAGTTGCTCGACAGTCACAGAGGACCCTTCAAACTCCTCCAAATTGAAATCTCGAAACGTATCATCTACCAGTGCATTGACCAGCTGGTGCAGATAATGCTCCTTGAGATAGGCCTCTTCCCCGCCGATGAGATAGAGCTGTCCCAGTTCCTTGTTCTTGAGATCGCGCTTGAGCAAATCGGCGCCGGTAGGGCCTTTTTTTCGTGGTTTTGGCATAAGAATCCTCCTTTCGTGTTTGGTTTATGGGAATTCGGAAAGGCAAAACGCAGTATCGCCTTGTTCATAAAGGAACTGGACAGGAATGCCCTCTAAGCTATCCCAGTCGTGTGCCCAGCCGGATTCCACAACAATCTGCTGCGGGTGTATCTGTGTTAGAATCGCAGACAGCCGGTCAGCGTCCGCAGTTAAACTGTCCGCCGCAATTAGTATATCACAGGACAGCGGATTTTGCTCCAACAAGCGAAGAAGCCGAAGCTGAGTCAGGCTGTGAACGACGAATAGCGATTGCTGTTCCGCGGCGATATGTACCGCCAGCTTCCCCTCGATGGGAATGACAGAGATTCCAAGCGAATTTTCTCCGATTTTCTGCGGTTGGTCACTATCCAATAGGGTAAACTGCAGCGTCTCCAATTCCGTCAGTGTGTTCTCTTCTTCTTCCGCGAGATAGGTCTGCGCGATGGGAACCGTCGTGCTGAGCTGCTCAACATCACGGGTATGCGATGCGTTAGTCGCCGTGAGAATCAGTGCGTCGATCTGCTTCAAGCCGTACCAATCCATATACTCTGCTACATCGTCCGCCGCATTGTGATAGCCGGAAGAGCCGCAGTCAATGATCACAAGCGCATCACCACGTGCAACGGCAATACACTGACCATATCCCTCCGAAAAACAAGTAACAATCGTTTTGTCCTGCGCGAAATGAGAATTCAACCGACTATAGCCAAACAATGCGACGGCAAAGATCGGAATTGCCGAAAGAATCACCTTGCGCCGCTTGCTGAGCATGCAGGCGAGAAACGCGGCGGAAAGAACGAACAGTAGAATGCTGTCGCCAATGTAATCCACCGCAAGCACACCGCCGCGGATGCCAGCGGTGAAATCCGTCACCGCCCAGATATAGCGCACGAGCAAAGAAATCAGAAACGCCAATAGATGCCCAATTGGCGGACAGACCGATGCTGCCAGACAAAATAGCATACCAAGCGGGAAAACCAGCGTGACTGCCCACAGCGTCAGCAAATTGCTGAGCGGAGAAAGCACCGACAAATACGAAAAGTGATAGAGCAAAATCGGCATGGTAAACAGCAATGCACCAAACGAGCACGCAATACCGGAAATCACCCAATTCAGTACCTGACGCAGCGCGTGCGGAATACGCTTGCTCTGTATAGTCAGTGCTTTTTGAATAGGAAGTGCGAGCCACAGAATGCCGGCCGTCGCGGCAAACGACAGCTGAAGTCCGACGGAAAGCAGGGAGACCGGCTGTAGGATCAGGCATAGCAGCAGGGCTGCCGCCAAAGATGTCCAGCTGTCCGTATCCCTGCTGATCAAAAACGCGACCAGCACGAGGGCGTACATCAGCGACGCCCGCAGAACCGACGGAGACGCGCCGACCATGATAATATACGCCAGCAGCAGCGGCAGTCCGACCATGCTGCCCACTCTTCTTCCGAAGAGCAGCAGTAAAAATCCAATGAAAAAACCGACGTGCAGACCGGAAACCGCAACCACGTGCGATAATCCCGCCTTGCGCAGGCGATTCGTGTCTATTGTTGTAATACCGTCCTTTTCACCGAACAAAAGCGCCGATAAAAAGGCCGCCTGTCTCTGCGGAAACCAGTCAGATAGCTTGCTTTGCCAGCTGTGACCCAGTGCTTTCGGCCAATACCACAGCGGCATGGAATCCGGCGAGGAGACAGAAAGCGCCGTCATCGGCGTCTGTTTCGCCAGCAGCGGACAGCCAATCGAGCGATAGTAGGTTAGACGATCAAAGCCGTCTGCATATTCCGGTTGATAGAATTTGACGTGCACCGAAAGAGTGTCGCCCGGCTGTAATGCCCGCTCTGTGTTTGGCAGCGTGAGCAATGTGTGCACCGCCATGGGAAGATAGAGCTGATCTCCGGCAATGCGGACCTCGACGCGCTGGGCATCCTCGTACTGCTCCGGATAATCTACAACCGTCGCGGTGATGCGGTGATGAAAGCCGTTCCAGTTCATAAACGGCTGTTCCACAAAGCGCTCGTGCGCCGAGGAATACAGCAAACCGCACAGCAGTCCCGCCAAACAGACAGCGGGAATCGCCAGACGAGCCGATACGGCGCGCCCCAGCACCGCAAGCAACAATCCGACGGCGAATAAAACCGGATGCCACACCACACCCCAATAGAGTTCCAAACCGACACCGACGGCAAATACCAATGAAAAGCAGACCAGCGGACGCTGTCTCATGGAAAAGCCCCCTTTTTTCTCTTTTACCCCTGATAGCAATCGAGGTGACACAGTCGTGCCGTGTCACCTCTCGTTTCTCTCTTGTTTCAAAAAATCAGCCTGGCGGCCAAGTCATATCCCGTCCGGACAGAACGTGGAAATGCAGATGGAACACACTCTGATTCGCCTGCTCACCGATGTTGGATACAACACGGAAGCTCTCAATGCCAAGATCCTTCGTGATCTTGGCAATTGCCTCAAAGCAATGTGCAACGACAGCGCTGTTTTCCGGCGTGACGTCTGCCGCCGACGCAATATGCGCCTTTGGAATCACGAGGAAATGAGACGGAGCCTGCGGCGCAATGTCATAGAATGCATAGACATACTCGTCCTCATAGACCTTCTTCGACGGAACCTCTCCGCTGATGATCTTGCAGAACAGACAATCGTGCATGACAATCCCTCCTTTGTGTCAAACAGGATGAGAGAGAACGCTTGTCCTCTCTCACCCATTATAGCATAAACCGTGAAATTACTTCAACTGATCGCCAACAATATTATTGACCGCTTCCAGTGCGGTTTCCAGCATCTCCGGCTTCTTGCCGCCAGCGGATGCGGAATCCGGACGACCGCCGCCGCCACCGCCGCAGAGCTTGGCAACTTCCTTGATGATCTTACCGGCATGCGCGCCCTTTGCCTGTGCTTCCTTGCCGACAACGCAGAGCAGCTGAATCTTATCCGGCGCTGTGACAATCGAAAGAACAGCAACGGCATTCGGGGCCTTCTCCTTGATCGCGTCGCCCATAGAGCGCATAACCTCCGGTGTGACGTTCAGCTTAGTCGCAATGACATTGACGCCCTTGACGTCAATCGAAACATTGAACAGATCGGCTAGCTGCATCTTCGCGATCTTATCGTTCAGACCGGTGATGTCCTTGTTCATGGAACGAATCTCTTCCATGACAGCCTGTGCACGGTGCATCAGCTCGCCCGGCGTGGTCTTGAGCGCAGAAGCCGCATCGGCAACCGTCTCATCCAGCTGGTGCAGGATTTCGAGAACTTTGCGTCCGGTTACCGCCTCAATACGGCGTACACCGGCGGCAACCGATGCCTCGGATACGATCTTGAACATACCGGCCTTTGCCGTGTTGTCCAGATGCGTACCGCCGCAGAACTCGACGGAGAAGTCGCCAGCCTGTACGACGCGGACATACTCGCCATACTTTTCGCCAAACAGCGCCATAGCGCCCTTCTTCTTTGCCTCTTCAATTGGCAGAACCTCGGTGATGACGTCGATGCCTTCCAGAATCTTGTCGTTGACAATTGCCTCTACCTTCTCGATTTCCTCCGGAGTCATTGCTGCGAAGTGCGTGAAGTCAAAGCGGACGTGATCGGCGTCGGTATACGAACCGGCCTGCTCAACGTGTGAGCCGAGAACCTGACGCAGTGCCTGCTGCAACAGATGGGTTGCGGTATGCGAACGGCAGATGGCCTGACGGCGCTCCGGATCCACCGAGCAGGTGACGTTGTCGCCGCGGGTGATCGAACCGGACTCCAGCACACCGGAGTGCAGATAAATCTTGCCGTTGCCGCTCTTCTGTACATTGTCAATCTTTACAACACAGGATCCGTTGGAGATCGTGCCGTGATCCGGTACCTGACCGCCCATTTCCGCATAGAACGGGGTGTGATCCAGCACAACCGTAACCTTTACGCCGTCGCCGCGAACGGCATCCGTGCTCTCGCCGTCGGCGATCAGAGCCAGAACCTCCGACTCCGAAGTCAGGGAATCGTAACCACAGAACTCCGTGGTCAGCGACTTGTCCAGACCGAGATCCTCGGACTCCCAGCCGACATCACCCATGCGCTTTCGGTCCTCACGGGAGCGCTGCTTCTGCTCTTCGATCAGCGCGTCGAAGCCATCACGGTTCGTCGTCATGCCCTGTTCTTCCAGAATCTCAATCGTCAGATCAATCGGGAAGCCGTAGGTGTCGTGCAGCTTGAAAGTATCCTCTGCCGGAAGCTCGGTCTTGCCCTCTGCCTTGACCGTTTCAATCATGTCGTTCAGGATGGACAGACCGGCGTCAACGGTTGCGTCAAAACGCTCCTCCTCGACCTGAATGACCTTGCGGATATAATCCTGCTTCTCCAGCAGAACCGGATACGCGCCCTGATTCTCGTGAATAACCGTATCACAAACCTGGTACAGGAACGGCTTGTCAATGCCAAGCAGTTTACCATGACGTGCTGCACGGCGCAGCAGACGGCGCAGAACATAGCCGCGGCCCTCGTTGGACGGGATAACGCCGTCGCAGATCATCATAACGGTAGAACGGATATGATCAGTGATAACGCGCAGCGAGACATCGGTCTTGTAATCCTGACCATAGGTCTTGCCGGAGATGCGGGTGACATGATTCGTGATATTGCGAACCGTGTCGACGTCAAACAGCGAGTCAACATCCTGCATGACACAGGCCAGACGCTCCAAGCCCATGCCGGTATCGATGTTCTTCTGCTTGAGCTCAGTGTAGTGATTGTGTCCATCGTTGTCAAACTGGGAGAATACGTTGTTCCAGATCTCCATATAGCGGTCACAGTCACAGCCTACCGTACAGCCCGGCTTGCCGCAGCCATACTTTTCGCCGCGATCATAATAAATCTCCGAGCACGGACCGCACGGACCGGAGCCATGCTCCCAGAAGTTATCTTCCTTGCCGAAACGGAAAATGCGGTCCTTGTCGATGCCAATTTCCTTGTTCCAAATCTCAAATGCCTCGTCGTCATCAACGTAAATCGACGGGTACAGACGGTCTGCCGGAATGCCCATGACCTCCGTAAGGAATTCCCAGCTCCAAGCAATCGCCTCTCTCTTAAAGTAGTCGCCGAACGAGAAGTTGCCCAGCATTTCAAAATACGTGCCGTGGCGTGCGGTCTTGCCGACATTCTCAATGTCGCCCGTGCGGATACATTTCTGGCAGGTAGTCACACGGCGGCGTGGCGGGATCTGCTCGCCCGTAAAATACGGCTTGAGCGGCGCCATACCCGAGTTGATCAGCAGCAGCGACTTGTCGCCCTGCGGAATCAGCGAAAAGCTCGGCAGGCGGAGATGTCCCTTCGACTCCATGAAGGAGAGGAACTTCTCACGGATTTCGTTTACTCCCATGTATTCCATACATGATTCCTCCAACTTGATAAATAGTACAATAGAAATAAAAAAGCTTTCGCCCCAAAGCCATAGGGGCGAAAGCTGATTTCGCGGTACCACCCTAATTACCGAATGCATCGGTATCTCGTGGTGTCCTTAACGCGGACGGACGTTCCGGTCATCCCGGACGGCTCGGAAGTGGCCGACACAGACCTCGCACAGGGCTTCCACCGTCCCCTGCTCTCTATACCCAAAAAAACTGTGTCTCGTTTCCTCATTGCACATAACGATATTACAAAAATATTATACTCTGTTTCTGGCATTTGTCAACCGGTTTTCGGCGGAAAAGCGTAAATTTTATCGCACGTATCGAATTACTCCGGGTTCTTTTCCCGGCGCAAAATGCCAAACTCCTTAACCTGGAACGGGAACTTCATGTGCACGCGCATCATCGCAGAGCGTGCCGCATCCAGCTCTTCCCCATCGTCGTTCTGCATAGATTCCACGGTGAAGCGATATACCGGCTTACCCGGCTGCATCAGCTCCAGTGTTTCTCCGGCAAAGAAGCGGTTTTTTAGCAAAAATACGGCGTTGCCGTCGGCATCGCAGGAATCAAACAGCGCTGCGACCTCCCAGTCACGGATGTACATGCAGTCGTCATAATACTGTCCTTTCGGGTCACGCCCGAAGTAAAAACCGGTGAAGTATTCGCGATGGCTGACTCGTCCGATCTCCTCCGCAATCTCCTGCGGGAGCTGGAAATTCGGATCGCCGGACGCCAGATAAGCGTCCACGGCACGGCGATAGGCGCTTGTGATGCCCGCCGTGTAAAACGCCGTCTTGGCGCGTCCCTCAATCTTAAACGAGGTGATTCCGGCGGCAATCAGCTCCGGAATGTACTCAATCATGCACATGTCCTTAGAGTTGTACATGTAGGTATACCGCTCGTCCTCATCCACCGGAAAATACTGTCCCGGGCGCTTTTCCTCCATCAGGGCGTACTTCCAGCGGCAGGACTGCGCACAGGCGCCGTGGTTGGCATCGCGTCCTGTCGTATAGTTGGAAATCAGACAGCGTCCGGAAATTGAGATACACATCGCGCCGTGCACAAAGCACTCAATTTCCACCTCCGGCGGAATCGCGTCGCGAATGGTCTTGATCTCTTCCAGCGTCAGCTCACGCGCCAGAACAATGCGCTCGGCACCCATATCCACCCAGAATCGGGCGGCTTCCGCGTTGAGAATGCTGGCCTGCGTGCTGATATGCAGCGGCATATTCGGAACGACGCGACGCGCCGTGCGGATAACGCCAAGATCGGATACAATCAGGGCATCGGCGTGGTATTCCTGCAGCCGAAGCAGATACTGCTCCAGCTCGGCAAATTCATTGGAACGCGGCGAGATATTCACCGTGACATAGACCTTGACGCCGTGCTCGTGGGCGTAGTTGATGCCGTCGCGCAGCTCGTCGTCGCTAAAATTATTGGATGCTGCACGCATGCCAAAGTGCTTTCCTGCCAAATAAACGGCATCCGCCCCATAGGCAATGGCGTACTGCAAACGTTCGATGTCACCCGCAGGTGACAGGATTTCGGGTTTTATCATGAAAAGAAACGTCTCCTTCGATATGGTTGCTTACTGTGCCTTTTTCTCTGCTACCACCTTGGCAACTGCTGCATTATGCTCGTCCAGTGTCTTGGAGAAGATATGCGCAGTACCCTTTGCGTTGGCAACATAGTAGTAATAGGAATGCTTTTCCGGATGCGTCGCCGCATACAGAGCAGCGTAGCCCGGATTGCAAATCGGTCCCGGCGGCAAACCGCGGTTGGTATAAGTATTATATGGGCTGTTGATCTTGAGATCATCCTGTGTCAGCTCCCCGCTGTGGCCGCAGACGTATTTAATTGTCGCGTCGATGTTCAGATATGGGAACTTCTGCGTGTCCGCCAGACGGTTATAGATAACGCCGGAGATGCGACGCATTTCGTCATCCGACGCCGCTTCCTTTTCAATCATGGACGCAATGATGGTAACGTCCCCCATTGACATATTCAGCTTTTTCGCGTTGGAAACCAGACTCTTACGCTTGGAATCATCCGTGATTTTCTTCTGGTAATTGTCCAACATCTTGCTGAGAATGGACTCCGCCGAATCGCTGATATAGAACTCATAGGTGTCCGGGAAGAGATAGCCCTCCAAACGATTTTCGTCGTTTCCAAGGTCATCCGGCAGGAAGTCATAGTCAAACTCGCCCTTCTTCAGCGCCTTTGTCAGCTCTTTTTCGTCACTAAGATTCGCCTTGAGCAGAGCTTCCTTAATCTGTGCTACGGTATATCCCTCAGGAATGGTCACGGTTACCGTGGAATACGGAGAAATACGGATCGTGCGCAGCAGCTCCCGATAGTCCATCGAGGAATTCAGCGTATACTTGCCCGCCTTGAATTTGACATCGCGGTTGGAGACCGCGACAAACGTGCGGAAAAACCACTTGTATTCAATGATGTTGCTGTCTTTGAGGATGGTCGATACCTCTCCGGCTGTTGCCCCCTCCGGAATGGTCACCTGAATTTCCTTGTCCGGCTTAGTCAGTGCAAACAGATCGTTGCCAAGAACAATCGCAGCCGAGGCTAGAATGCCGGAAATCAGCAGGATAATAACCAAATACAATAGAGTATTGAGTACCGGATTGCGCCGTTTCTTTTGCCGTGGTCTTCGTGGTTCGGGATTGTTCATAATGAATGTCCTTTCTGTTCGGTGCGGCATGCAAAGCCGGATGTATGCCGCGAATGTTATGAATGATGCCGTACCCTATCCCCCCTGAGGCCACCATAGCAGATTTATTTCGGGCTTCGGGCGCGGCGATGATCAGCGAAATAGAATACTGAATAGAAATGCAACGCAAAACATAAAAAATCCGGGATTCGCGATCAATTCGGCTATCGTTGGGCGAAGACCAACGCTGTTTGGGCGAAATGGCCGGAGCTTGTCGTGCTGTATCTGCGTTGTCAGAGAGCGCAGCATCAGGTACAGTGACAACAAAAATAAAATCAAATTGATAAAAGTGAAATAGCGCCAAATGCCAAATGAGCTGTACACAGTTACTAGATGGTTAATAATGTAGTAATACAGATTATTTACCACATGGGCGATAATCGCCGGTCCCAGTGAATCAAAGGAATAGCTCAGATACGCATAGGCGCAGCCTGCCAAAAACGGTCCGATCAGGTTGTTCGGATTGGCGTGCAGCAGCGCGAAGCACAGGCCGCTCATGATAATACAGATCTTCGTCCCCGCTACATTTTCCATAGCGGAAAACAAAATGCCACGCAGGTAAAGTTCCTCCACAATCGGCGGAACAACGACAATCGCAATAAAGCTCAAAAATGTATATTGTCCGCCCAGCAAATTACCATATACAATGCTCGGAAGCGCAATCTCCGAGCTGCCCGTCAAAGCAAACACAAACAGATTTGCCAAAAAAGACAAGAACGAAACGGTTAGTGCAAACTTGACCGTGAAGCCAAAATACTGAATATAGTAGCCCTTACGGCGCTCTAATCGCAGATTCAGCGGAAATGTGTCGTCCCGAAGTCGATAGACCAGAAACGCCGGAATGCCAAACGAAACCAGCTCATCCAAAATCACACCGACAGCCGGGTAGCCCGCAAACAGATAGTCAAAGCTGTAGCTGCATCCAAGCAGAAGCAAAAACGTCAGAAGCAATGCTGCGCCTGGCAGCCAAAACTGCTTTTGGCGGAGTGGGATGCGCCCCAAGGTATTAGAATGAAAACTCAAGGAAGTATCACCTCTTTTTCTGTATAAATGCGAGAGCACGGAATATCAAATTTTTCTCGCGGTAAGATATCGCAGACGCGGGAAGCCGCACAAAGTGCCGCCGTGTGTGCCGGAATGCCGTCCAAAAAGCGGTCATAAAATCCGCCGCCGTAGCCAAGACGATATCCTTTGCGATCACAGGCAAGGGCGGGAACGATACACAGATCGATCTGTTCCCGCGGAATGACCGCACAGTGTGCCCCCGGTTCCGGAATGCCAAAGGTCTGCTCGGTTAAATCAGCCGGCGACGCAATCTGCCGCGCTTCCATTCGATGCCCTCGTAGACACTTGGGCAGACAGATAGTCTTTCCTGCCGTCCATCCCGCTTCAATGATGGCGTGTGTCGCAATTTCTTCTTCAGTCGAATAATAGATGAAGATCGTCTGCGCCTGCACGAACCACTCGGATTGCAGCACGCGCTGTGTGATAGTACAGTCGATTCTCTGCTTGTCCGCCAGACTTGTCTGCCGCCGCTGCTCCAACAGCTGCGCGCGCAGCGCCTGTTTATTCGGGATAGCAGATTCCATGCTTCACCTTTTGTGCCGCTTGTTCCCCACGCAGTGCGGCAACCAATGCCAAACCAAAGTCTATGGACGCCGCCGCACCCTGTCCGGTGATTACCTTGCCGTCCACACAGACCGGCTGATGCATCAGCTGTGCGCAGTCCATTTTTTCGTTGACACTGAAATGACACACTGCCTTCTTTCCGCGCAGCACTCCCTTGGCAGACAGCACCGACGGCGCGGCACAAATTGCCGCCATATATCGGTCGTTCTCCGTGCAGTATGCAATCGCACGGTCAATCACTGACTGACCAAAGTAATTTTTTGTGCCCGGTCCGCCTGGCAGGAAAATCATTTCACAATCAGACAGATCCAGCTCGTCCGCCATAATATCTGCCGGCATCGGAATGCCCAGCTTGCTGGTCACTGTTTTTCCTGACACGCCGACGCGCGTTACCGGAATGTCTGCACGGGACAGCATGTCCAGCGGTGCAATCATCTCGGTGTCTTCATATCCATCTACTAAAAAGAGATATACCATGGTTGTTCTCCTATTTTCATATACTTTAGTTAAACATCAGGTTGAAATAGCCAGGCCAAACCTCGTCCTTGGTATGCGGACGCAGACATCCCAAGCGACGCTGCTCACCCGGTGTCGTAATCTTGATTTCCAGCTGACCGCAGTGGCGCAAGATCTGTTGTGCCATCTCCTCCGGCTCAGCACTTATCAGCTCCTGTGCCCACAGCTCCTCCGGTGTGTTCCAGACAAACGCGTAGCCTTGCAGTGCGCCAGTGTCCGAATACCAGCCTAGAAGCATGCCTCCAAGGTCTTGGAACATGTGGAATTGGTCGCGCCAGTCCTGTTCTGTGCGCATCAAATGCGGCACGGTGAGACGCTGGTCATACAGTTCCTGCATTGCCGGAATATCTGCTGGGGTCAGTGTACGAACCGTTCCGTCAACATGCGGCTGTCCGTCAAACGAAATCAGGCGATCCGTCACGGCAAAGGCTGTCTCATAGCCGTATTTCTTATAAAAATCAAACAGCCATGGCTCTGCCGGAATGAGAACCGACGCCGTGCGCCCGCGCTGTACGTCAATGCGGAACGACTCTTGCAGCAGTGTTGCCATATAGCCCTTAAACCGCTGCTCCGGTGCGGTACACGCGCCGTAAATATACGTCACTTCGGATACCGTGCTGCCATTGCGATAGGAATATGGCAGCATTTGCACCATGGCGCACAAAACATCGTCTTGAAGCAGAAGCAGTGTTTGCTCCGGCCGATAGCGGTTGGCGAAATACCATTCTGAAAATGTTGGGTCGTCGTCAAAGCAGCGATTCCACAGTGTAATGACCGCATCGCGGTCGGTTTCCTCAGCAAAACGAATCAAAACAATCTCCCCAATCTGCAATCCGATTTATTCCAACACCGAGCGAAGCTGACGGATTACCTCCGACGAAATGTCCTCAATCGAGCGAATAGCTCCGTGTTCCGTGCAGTGAATGCGATGCCAGCCAAAGCGATCTGCCAGCTGGGATGCGGTCTGATAGCATTTGCGCAGATACGGAATATCCTTCTCGTGAATGTCAATCTGCTTGCCCTGCCGATGCAGCAGCAGCTCCTGCACGGCGTCCGTCGGCATATCCAGAAAGAATACCTCATCCGGTGCCGGAATTCCCATAATACGATATTCGAAGTCAAACAGCCAGTCTAAGTACGCGCTCTGCTCCTCCGGCGGCAACTTGGACGCCTGATGAATCGCGTTGGACGTGGTATAGCGATCTGCCACAACCAATCCGCCTGCTTCGTAATAGTCTTTCCACTCCTGACGATACGATGCGTAGCGGTCCACCGCAAAGAAGGTGGACGCCGCATAGGCAGATACATCCTCTGGATGCTCGCCAAAAGCCCCCTTTAAATACATGCGAATCAGCGCGGAGGATTCTTCATTATAGCGCGGAAACACCAGCTTTTTATACGATATGTTCTGCTCGTCCAGCCAGTCGCACAGGAGCTCAAACTGTGTGGACTTTCCGGAGGCATCCGTGCCCTCCAGTACAATCAGTTTTCCGCTCATGCTTTTCCCTCACGAATCGCCTGATACTTCGACCGAACCTCTGCCATCTGTCCGCAGGTCATCTTACCCTCGGTACATGGTCCGCAGGTACAGGATGGTCCGGCATTGTGAAACAGCGTCGGCGCAACAGCGTATACTAAGCGATACATTTCTTCCGCCAGCTCACGGATTTCCCATTGTGCACGGTTGCAGCAGCGCAGCTGAAAGAAATTATGCAGAGATCGAGCATTAGCCGTCATGACAATCTTTGTCGCACAGGCATTCGGCAGGACATAGCGAGCATCCTCAATCGCCTTTTTTTCCGCCTTGCGTGCGGCTTCCTTCTCGGAACATCCCTCGGCAAGGAAAGTTTTCTTGTGCTTTTTCAGCAAAATCGCGGTCAGATCCTCGTAGGTGCGCTGATCGTCTGCCATTGCTTGACGAAACAGCGCGGCGGCCTTCGGATCATCCGCAATCTCATGCGGGACAACGTACTCAAACGCCTTTTCCCGCACATAGCGCTGCGACTGTACGCTGAACGACGCCATGCGGTGACGCGTGATCTGAGCCAGCAGCGAGCGCGAAACGCCCTCCATTGCAAACGTAAACGACGCGTGTTCAATCGGGCTGGAATGTCCGATTTCAGTCAGCATCGTCAGAAAAGACTCGGTTTTTTCTTCCGTCAGTCCATCCAGCAGCGTATCCACCGAGGACGCGGAATAGCAGTTTTTTGCCGCCGCGGAGATAATTTTCTCCGGCATCGGCGTATATGCAATTAGTTTTACGTTCATTCTTTCTCACTCCCGGTCAATTTGTCCTTTGCCGCACAGACGAGAAACAGCGGCAGCTTTGCCATTCGCTTGTATCGCCACGGCTCTTTTTTCAGGCGATACAGCCACTCCAGGCCGTGCTTGACATAAAATTCCGGCGCGCGCTGTGCCACACCGGCGTAAATATCCAGCGAACCACCCAAACCGCAAAATAGCGTGGCGTTGATCTCATCAAAGTGCTTCTGAATGAAGTACTCCTGCTTTGGCGCACCGAGACAGACCAGCAGCAAATCCACCGGCCCTGCGGCGTTAATCGCATCCACAACTTCCTGCTCGTCCTGAAAATAACCATCGTGACAGCCCGCAATACGCAAGCCCGGATAGCGCTTCCAGAGATTTTCCGCCGCCTTTTTGGCAACGCCCGGCTTCGCGCCCAACAGATACAGACTGCGGTTCTCCTTCGCCATCTGCTCCATCAGGTCTACGGCAAATTCCACACCCGCGACCTTCTCGTAAATCGGCTTGCCCTGAATCTTTGCGGCGTGCAGAATGCCGACGCCGTCCGGCAGCGAAATGCATGCCTCATTGAGCAGCTGCTTCAGCTGCGGATCATGCCGCGCCATATATACAATCTCCGAATTCGGAGTGACGATATACCCTTTTTCCTGCTGCCGAATGCGCTGCATCGCCAGTGCGACCGCTTCCGGCTTGGAAACCGCGTCAAAATTGACGCCCATAATGGAAACCTTGCTCATCAAAGCCTCTCCTTTTTCTCCTGTAAGACAGTTTAAATCAATTTATTATACCGTATTTATGAAGAATTGGCAAGGAAGGATGCCTCCGGAAACATGAAACGACACAAAAGCTTTACAAACAAAAAAACTCTCTGCGAATGATGTCCACCCGCAGAGAGAATGTTGTCTTACAGCGTTACCTTATGGAAGGTCTTTTTGCCCTTCTTGATAATCATGCCGTCACCGGAGAAATCGTCCGCTCCAAACTCCGCAAAGACATCCGTTACCTTCGCATCGTTGACCGTCAGACCACCCTGCTGAATGACGCGGCGGCCTTCACCCTTGGACTTAACCAGACCGGTCTTGACCATCAGATCAAGCACCGCAATCTTACCCTCGGTCAGATCATCTGCGCTCAGCTCTGTTGTCGGCATGTTGCCGGATGCCGCGCCGCCGGCGAATACTGCCTTGGCTGCTTCCAGCGCCTTGTCTGCCTCGTCCTTGCCGTGAACCATGGACGTGATCTCGTAGGCCAGCTTTTCCTTTGCCTTGTTCAGTCCTGCACCCTCGAGCTTTTCGTACTCGGCGATCTCGTCCAACGGCATAAAGGTTAGCATCTTCATGACGCGAATGACATCAGCGTCGTTGATGTTTCTCCAATACTGGAAGAACTCGTACGGCGAGGTCTTTTCCGGATCGAGCCAAACCGCACCCTTTTCGGTCTTGCCCATCTTCTTGCCCTCCGACGTGGTCAGCAGCGTGAAGGTCAGACCGTATGCGTCATCCTTACCGTCTACGCGGCGAATCAGATCGGCACCATTGATGATGTTGGACCACTGATCGTCGCCGCCCAGCTCCAGATGACAGCCCTGATTGCGGTACAGGTACAGAAAATCATAGCTCTGAAGCAGCATGTAGTTGAACTCGATGAAGCTCAGGCCCTTTTCCAGACGGCTCTTGAAGCACTCTGCCGTCAGCATGCGGTTGACCGAGAAATGAACACCGACCTCGCGCAGGAAGTCCATGTAATTGAACTTGAGAATCCAGTCGGCATTGTTCAGCATCAGCGCCTTGTCGTCGCTAAAGTCTACCAGACGGCGCATCTGCTTGCGGAAGCACTCGGCGTTGTGCTCGATTTCTTCCTTGGTCAGCATTTTGCGCATATCGGTCTTACCCGTCGGGTCGCCGATCATCGTCGTGCCGCCGCCGATCAGCGCGATCGGGCGATGACCTGCCTGCTGCAAGCGTGCCATGACAACCAGCTGAAGGAAGTGACCGACGTGCAGACTGTCTGCCGTTGCATCAAAGCCGATGTAGAACGTGGTCTGATGATTATCCAGCAGATCGCGTACCTTTTCTTCGTTGGTGCACTGGGCGATTAAGCCGCGTGCCTGTAATTCTTCGTATACCTGAGACATGTTTCTATTTCCTTTCTCACAATAATCGATATTATTTTCTCCACGCGCAGAATAAAAAAACTCGTCCTTTTGATTGCAAAAGGACGAGCAACTGTCGTGATACCACCTAATGTTCGCGTATCACTCACACGATACGCCTCCGCGAGTATGCCAACACATACTCCAGCATATAACGGTGCTTCCCGTCGTGACCTACTGCGCCAATGCGGTTCGACACGAAACTCAGAGATGTATTCACATTGCGATTCTCGCGCCTTTCACCAACCGGCTGCTCTCTGTCAGAATGGAAACAATGCTACTGGTTCTCATCATCGTCTGTCTGGTTCTTCGGTTTTCCTGACGTCTTCGCCAGATAACGCTTACACTATAACGTAAAAAAACGAACAAGTCAAGCCTTCTTTTCGGATTTTGTGAAAATCCCTCACGATGCCGTATGTTCCTTCCACTCCTCTGCCTGCTCCAGCAGTTCCTCTGCATTGCGCAGAGAGGTTTCGGTGACCTCTGTGCCGGAAATCATGCGCGCCAGCTCCTCACTGCGTTCCAAACCTTCTACTGGCTCAACACTGGTAAACGTTTGGTCGGTCAGCACATTTTTTTGAATCAGCAGATGATGGTCGCCCATTGCGGCAATTTGCGGCAGATGCGTGACACAGAGCGTCTGCTTCGCGCGCGAAATATTACTCAGCTTTTGTGCAATCTTCTGTGCGGCGCGGCCACTGACACCGGCGTCAATCTCGTCAAAGATCCACGTTCCGACGTCCTCCGCGCTGGCAAGAACATTTTTAATCGCCAGCATAATACGCGACAGCTCACCGCCCGACGCAATCTTGGACAACGGCTTGACCGGCTCACCTGGATTGGTTGAAATCAGGAACTGTACCGTGTCCATGCCATTGGTGTTGAGCTTAGTATGCGGCTGGATGTCGATGCACAGACGCACCTTTTCCATATTCAAGTCCGCCAGTTGTTCTTCAATCGCTTTTTCCAGCACGCGAGCCGATGTGCTGCGCAGCTGGGACAACTGGGACGCCAGATCTCTCGCCTGCTGCAGCATCTCGTTGTACTCGCTGACGAGCGCTTCTTTGTGATCCTCGGAGTTTTCCAAAATATCCAGCTCGGACGCCGCAGAATCGCAATACGCCAGCACGTCCTCCACCGTCGAGCCATATTTGTGCTCCAACCGATAGATAATGTCCAGACGATTGTCGATTTCCTCTTGTTCCGCTTCGGAAAAGTCAATATTCAACGCCAATGCCGATATCGCTGCCGCGAGATCCTCTGCCAGATAGTGCAGCTCACTCGCCTTCTGGTGCAGCGCCGCCATCTGTTCGGAATACGACGCGACCTCTTCCATGACCTCCATCACGCGGCTGATCTGCGCGCACGCTCCCTCACCCTCGGATGCACCAGACAGCATGGTATTTGCTGTATTCATGGCAGACGCCAGCTTGCCGGCATGTTCAAAGAACTGTTTTCGCTCCTTGAGCTGTGCCTCTTCGCCCGGCTGAAGCTCGGCCGCCGCAATCTCATCGAACTGGTAGCGCAGCATGTCAATGCGCTGGGCGCGCTGCTGCTCGCTGTGGTCCAGCTCCCGAATTTGACGCCGCAGTTCAAATAGCCGGTGATACATCGGGCGAAACTGCTCCAGCAGCTCCGCCGCACCGCAGAATCGATCCAAAAACTCGATGTGATATTCATCCTGCATCAGCTTCTGTCCGTCGTGCTGACCATGAATGTTAATCAGATACGGGCTGAGCTGCCGCAGAACGGATGCTGCCACAGGACGCATATTCACACGACAGACACTGCGGCCTGAGGTGCTCAGCTCGCGCTGAATATGCACGGTTTTGGGGTCATCCCCTTCCAGACCAAGCTCATCAATTTGTGCCTGCAATTCCGGTGCAATATCCTCAAATACCGCGCTTACAAAGCCCTTTTTCGCTCCATTTCGGATCAATTCCTTGCTGGTGCGCTGACCCATAATCGCTCCGATTGAATCGATAATCATCGATTTACCGGCGCCGGTCTCACCGGTCATAACCGTAAATCCGGGCTGAAACACAATATCTGCCTGCTCAATAACCGCAATATTTTCAATATGGAGAAGGCTCAGCATGTCAAACTCCTTATTTCAAAATCTCTCGTGTATCTTCTGCCATCGCCAGCGCACTTTCCGTGTCGCGCATCACGATAAATACGGTATCGTCGCCCGCCAGCGTGCCGACGACCTGTGAAATCCGCATTGAGTCAATCGCGATAGCCGCCGCCGAACCGAGACCCGGCAGCGTCTTGATAACGACCATATTTTGCGCACTATCAATGCTCGTCACACATTCGCGAAAGATATTGCGCAGTCGTCCGGAAAAGCTGTTTTCCGCTTCTTTTGCCGACGTCGTATAGTAATACTTCCCGTTAGAGGAAAGTGTTTTTACCAGACGCAGCTCTTTGATATCGCGCGAGACCGTGGCCTGCGTTGTATCGTAGCCCAGATCACAGAGTCGTGCGGACAATTCCTCCTGCGTCTCAATTTCATGATGTTCAATTAAATCTAATATCTTCGCCTGTCGTTGAAACTTCATAATCTCCTCAATTAGATCGAGAGCTTATCATTGAGTAAGGAATAAAAGCTCTTTCCCTTTACTCGAATCAGCTTCGTGTTATAGGGTGCTTTGCGTATGTAGACCTCATCCCCACTTTGCAGCTCAAAGCTTTTCCGTCCGTCACCAGAAACCAAGATGGATGCATCGTTGAAAAAACGCGGAATGACGCAAATCTCACGGTTCGGGGCAAACACAAATGATTTGGCCGTACCGCTGTGCGGACAGAGCGGCACCACAGAGATATTCTCTGCCGATGGTTCGATAATCGGGCCGCCTGCCGCTAAAGAATATGCGGTCGAGCCGGTCGGTGTTGAGACAATGACGCCATCGCCGTGCAGAGAGCACACCGGCATGCGGTCACACAGAATGTCCAACAAACTGATGCGGAAAATCGAGCCGGTACGCACAATCGCTTCATTGAGCGCCAAGGTTTTATAGACGACCTCTTCCTTGCGGATGACCTCAATGCTGAGCATCATGCGACTGTCCGTAAAATACTCTCCGGCAAACACTTTTCGGATCAACGGAAGCTCCGGAAACTCCAGCTCGCTCATAAAGCCGACGTGTCCAAGATTGATTCCCAAAATGGGGACATGCCGCACGGCTGCGTGCTGCGCCATCGTCAAAATGGTGCCGTCGCCGCCCAGCACAATTACAAAGTCCGCTTCTAACATTCCCTGGTCAGTCGGCAAAACACGAAAGCCGTCTGTTTTCAATCCCATCTCCAGCGCGCGCTCCGGAAGGATGACTTGTGCGCCGCAGTTGCGAACGACGTCCGCCGTCTGTCGAACCGCCAGCGCCATGCCTTCTTTTCCGGTATTCGGCCAGATCATGACATTGTGAATGGTTGTTTTTGTATTGCTCATGATTTATCAAGTTCTCCATGGGCTTCCGCGACCAATGCGTCAAGGTCAACTTCCGCATCCTGTCCGTCTCGCCCTAAATAGCCTAAAAACTCAATATTACCCTCCGGTCCGCGAATCGGAGAGAAGGTAAGGTTATATACCACAAATCCGGCATCGTGTGCGTTCTGAAGAAATGCCTCCAGTACTTCGCGGTGAATCTCCGGCTCGCGCACAACGCCTTTTTTTCCTACTTTGCCCTTTCCTGCTTCAAACTGCGGCTTAATCAGACAGGCAATTCGTCCGTGCTCACTCAGCAGCTGTGCCACAACCGGCAGCACGAGCTTCAGCGAGATAAAGGACACGTCGATCACTGCTAGCTCCGGCTTTTCGCCATCCAGCATGTCTGGCGTGACATAGCGGATATTGGTCCGCTCCATGCACACAACACGCGGATCCTGCCGCAGCTTCCATGCCAGCTGACCATAGCCGACATCAATGGAGAACACCTTTCGCGCGCCCTTCGTGAGCAGACAGTCCGTAAAGCCACCGGTCGATGCACCGATATCCATCGCACAGAGTCCGGAAGGATCAATATCAAAATACGACAGCGCCTTTTCAATCTTGAGTCCGCCGCGGCTGACAAATTCATTGGTTTTTCCACGGACTTCAATCTCTGCGTCCTCCGGAATGCTCATGCCTGCTTTATCCGCTTTTTGGTTGTTGACGTATACAATGCCGCTCATAATAATGGCCTTGGCACGCTCTCGGGACGGTACCAGTCCCTTTTCAAACAACAACACATCAAGTCGTTTTTTCACGTTTCATTGCCTCCATGCAAGTTGTTACAATACCGGCGCGGTTCATATGATAATACTCATAAATCTGCGCCACCGATCCCTGCGGTGCAAAGGTTTGCCCGCAGTTGATCTGCTCGATCCAATGCAGCGGGATCGCGTGACAGCTCAAATCCGCCGCCAGCGCCTGTCCGATACTTCCGTTTTCCACGGTGTCCTCAACAATCACGACGCGACCGCAAGCCGCAATCTCCTGATACAAAGCATCAGAGAACGGAGCGGACAGCTCGTTGAGCTTGCACACTGCCGCCGAAACTCCCTGTTCTGCCAGCGCCTCACGTGCTGACAACAATTCATTGATTAGGATGCCGTATCCAACCAATACAACGTCGGTTCCATGATGCAGGAAGACACCGCTCTCGAAAGAGGTATCGTCGGTAAACGCGCCTTCTGCGCCGCGTGGATAGCGAATGACCGTCGGTCCGGTACAATGTGCCACTTCGCGCGACAGCATGTGGCGCAGTTCCGTGTAATTTGAAGGAGCCAATACACGAACCCCCGGAATCTGTCGCAAAAAGCCAACGTCAAATACGCCGTTGTGCGTCGGGCCGTCCGCGCCGACAATGCCCGCGCGATCCACCGCAATAATGCATGGCACCTGATCCAGTGCGACATCGTGAATCATTTGGTCAAAAGCGCGCTGCAAAAAAGTCGAATACAGCGCACACACCGGCAGCAAGCCCTGCTTTGCCATGCCCGCTGTCATAGCGACCGCATGTTCCTCCGCAATACCGACGTCAAAAAATCGTTCCGGAAATTGCTTTCCGAACTCAGACAGCCCTGTTCCTGTCGGCATCGCCGCCGTCACGGCACATAGCTTCGGAGTCTCCTGCGCCAGCCGTATCATCTCGTTGCCAAAGGCGCGAGAGAAGTTCATCGAGACTTTGTTTAGCGGAACGCCGTCCGCTGGGGAGAACTGCGATACACCGTGATAAACATCCGGGTGCAGCTCGGAATGGCGATAACCCTTGCCCTTTTTCGTGATGACATGAATAAGCACCGGCTTGCGCAGCTTCTTCGCCTGCTGGAATAGCTCGCACATTGCGGCAATATCGTGGCCGTCTACCGGGCCGAGGTACATAATGCCCATCTGCTCAAACATTGAGTCTTGCAGCAGAACATTGCGCACCACTTTTTTGGAGCGCGAGATAAAGTCCGCAGCGCTGCTGCCGCCGGGAATGCGGTCAAACGCCTCATGTACATTCTGCTTCATTTGCAAATACTTGGGGCGAACGCGCAGACTGCTCAAATGCCGATTTACCGCGCCGACATTTTGATCAATCGACATATTATTGTCGTTGAGTACAATAATCAGCGGCTCACGGCTCTCACCGACAGAATTCAGCGCTTCATACGCCATGCCGCCGGTCAGTGCACCGTCACCGATAATCGGGACAATATGATACTGCTGCTTGAGCAGTGTCCGTGCATGCGCCATGCCCAGTGCCACAGACACCGAGTTGGATGCATGGCCCGTGATGCATGCATCATGTGCGGATTCCTCTGGCTTTAAGAAGCCCGAAATGCCGCCGAATTTGCGCAGATTTGCAAACTGGTCCAGTCGTCCAGTAAGCATCTTGTGTGTGTAACATTGGTGTCCTACATCAAAAATCAGACGATCTTTCGATGAGTCAAAGCAGCGGTGCAGCGCAACCGTCAGTTCCACTGCCCCGAGGTTTGACGCCAAATGACCGCCGGTCTGCGACACTGTTTGTAAAAGAAATCGGCGAATCTCCGAACATAGGAGAGTCAGCTCTTCGCTTGACATCGCCGGAAGCTTCTCACGAAGTTTTGGCTGCATGAGAAGACAGTATTTATCTATCGTTTCATTCTTCATATCCATATCCTTTATTTGCGGGAAAAGGAGGCATCCCATTTTTATGAAGCTGTTTTCATAAGCATTGTACCCTATTGTTTCGCATCCTGCTGTATGAAAACAATTTCTTATCGTTTTTCTTTTCGTTCAGGGAAAATCGCCATCAGGCGTCCCACCATACCGACGATATCCTCGCTATAATTCAGACCAAAGCTCTTGCCCAATGCCTTTCCGCCGATGGTCAGTGCCGACACACAGCCGGTAATACATAGGGAAAAAATAACCGAACGGGCGTCAGTTCCATGAATCAGACGAGAGACAATAATTGCACTGGTTGCACCGGAAATAATGCCGGAAATGTCACCAATGACATCATTGCAAAAGCTGCCGACCTTTTCTGCGTTGCGCACAATCCAAATTGCCTGTCGGGCACCCTTGACTCGGCGCGCCGCCATAGAGTGAAAGCGTTTTTCAGTTGCTGCCGTGGAGGCAACACCGATGATATCAAAAAAAATGCCGACGAGAATAAAAAAGAGCAGGACAAGAAACGCCATCACATTTCCGACCATGCTCAAGGCTCGTTCCGAAAAAAAGGAAAGTATCGCTGACATCAAAAAGCTGACACTTGCAATTGTTACGATCCATCGGACATTGACCAGATTCGCACTTTTCTTTTTCATTTTACCGTGTTTCTCTGAGTGATTGCTCAAGAATTCCTCCGTCATAACATGTTCCTATAAAAATAAGGATGGTGGCAGCAGAAAAAGGTAATCTTACGGCTTGAGGTTCGGTTGGATTTCCCCGAGGACTGCCACCCGTCGCCGTGATGGAGGTTTCCCATTATAGTCCAAGGCGGTGCGTTACCGCATCCGCGACCGAATTGCCACTTAGTCCGTACTGCAACCCTTTTTCTGCCCACAATGGACAGCCTAGGTAATTTCTACAACAGCTCCCGCATATCTTAGCCTCTTTTGCAGCCGAGGTTTCACCGATCAATACAGCCGCTGCCGTGGCCACAGCAGCGGTCTGCGGACATCCGATTCACCCCGACCACTCAAGGCAGGCTACTCTGCACACAGCGTTTTGGCTTGCAATTGCAATTTCAAGTTCTCGCTCTCCAAATGAGGGGATCGCAAGAGATATACATATGCGCGCCGCCGCACCGCAATACAGGTTTTATCCTGGTCCGTAACACATCCGTCAATCGCAATGAATGATGTTTAGGTGTGCCACAGAGGCAGGTCTCCACGGCAATTGGGTCATGATTTCATGCCATTGAAAGATGCCCAAAAGCCTTAACCCCCAGCATCCACCCCAAACTGGGCGTAAGAAGCAAACACCAGGGACTTCATCGATGTGCCTGTCTACGGATTTTTAGGCCCGTCTTAGGACATACCGAAACTGACTAGGATACTGCGCCACCTTATATAACTTACCATATTCTACGCAGAAATGCAAGATTCCGTCACGCATAAATATGCATTTGCGTATAAACGTACCCATTTTGCATGTTTTTTTACAGATTGGACATACTTCTAGGGAACATCACCGCAAAGGAGGTTTAGAAAATGAATAAGCTCGTTCTTGCGCTGGTCATTATCGGTGCGATCAATTGGGGCTGTATTGGCTTCTTTGGCTTGGATGTCGTCGGCGCGCTGTTTGGCGGACAGGGTTCCGTGATTAGCCGCATTATTTTTGCCGTCGTCGGTCTGGCAGGTCTGTGGGCCTGCACGTTCTTTCCAAAGCTGTCGGACAAGCAGTAATTCCCTATCCAAACGAAAAGCGGCAGACTGCATTCCATGGGAACACAGGCTGCCGCTTTGGTATGTATCGCAGCTTCTCAGCGGGTTTTGCAGCTCCAATCGGAAATCTCCAGACGAAGAACCGTCACGCGGTTGACGGCGCTGTCCAAAAACGTCCAGTCGCTGCGCTGAGTGTAGTGGCGCATCACACACTGCAAGCCTTCTTGAATGTGCTCCGGCTCGGTAATCAAGCTCACCGTGCCGTGACCCATAATACTGGCATAGGAGAAGGAGTAGGTACATGCCACATCCTTATTTGCCAGCGTCATTTTGTGCTTGCAGTCCATCTCAAAGCTGACATTCGGATTTTCCCGAAGCAAGTCGATCTTCTTGCCTTCCTTCGCGCCGTGGAAATACAGCACCAACTTACCGTTTTCCTCTTGATAGCCAAAGTTCAGCGGCAGGATGTACACACCCTCACCATCACGCATGCCGATGCGGCAAATATCGCAGGCCTCCATGAACTCCAGCATCTGCTTGTAGTCCGTTACTTCCCATTCAGAACGTCTCATCGGTCTCATTGTTGTACTCCTTTTGTGTTGTTCGTGTTGCGTATTGCAATTTCAAGAAAAGACCGACATAAGCCGGTCTTTTCTCTTTCTATCACATTGTCTGCGGGAATTACTTAGCAGCCTCTGCCTCTTCTACCAGACGCTTGGTATCTTCTGCGATAACCAGCTCCTCGTTGGTCGGGATAACCAGAACGCGAACGCGTGCGTAGTCTACCGAGATATCCATCTGGCGGCCACGGTACTTGTTCTTCTCCGGGTCGATCTTGATGCCAAGGTACTCCATGTGCTCACAAACATCCCAGCGAACCGAGCGGTCGTTCTCACCAACGCCTGCGGTGAATACGATCGCATCAACGCCGCCCATCTCTGCGATGTAGGAGCCGATAATCTTCTTAACCGACAGGTTGAACATGTCCTTTGCCAGCTTTGCACGCTGGTTGCCCTCGTCGATGGCTGCGTCCAGATCACGGAAGTCAGAGGAAACGCCGGAGATACCCAGCATACCGGACTTCTTGTTCAGGATCTCGATGACCTCTTCTGCGCTCTTGTTCTCATGCTCACAGAGGAAGGAGATGATTGCCGGATCCAAGTTACCGGCACGGGTGCCCATCGGCAGACCGTCCAGCGGGGTGAAGCCCATCGAAGTATCCATCGACTTGCCGCCCTTGATTGCGGTGATGGAAGAGCCGTTGCCCAGATGGCAGGTGATGATGCGCAGATTCTCTACCGGGATGCCCAGCATTTCGGAAGCCTGCTTGGAAACGTACTTATGAGAGGTGCCGTGGAAGCCGTAGCGGCGAATCTTGTACTTTTCATAGTACTCATACGGCAGAGCGTACATGTAGTTCTCCTGCGCCATGGACTGATGGAATGCGGTATCAAATACAGCAACCTGCGGGATGTCCGCGCCCATAACGTCCTTGCACGCACCGATACCGATCAGGTTTGCGGTGTTGTGGAGAGGTGCCAGCGGGATGCAGGCCTCAATTGCCTTGATAACATCGTCGTTGATCAGAACGGAATCTGCGAAGTACTCACCACCGTGTACGACACGATGGCCAACGGCGTCGATTTCCTTCATGGAGGAGATAACGCCCCACTCCTTGTCAACCAGAATGTTGATGACAGCGCGGATTGCGTCTGCGTGATCCTTCATCGGAATGTTTTCAACAAACTTTTCGGTCTTGTTCGGGTTCGTGTGAGTCAGGCGACCATCGATGCCGATTCTCTCGCACAGGCCCTTTGCCAGTACTTCCTTGGTGTCCATGTTGAACAGCTGATACTTCAGCGAAGAGCTGCCCGCGTTGATAACAAGAACATTCATTTTCTTTCAAACTCCTTATTATAAAAACTATCGAATTGACATTGCAACCACTCCAAAATCAGAGTACAATGGTTTCGTAATTTTATTCTACACCAAAACAAATAATTTCTCAACCATTTCCAATCTAAAATTTGGAGGAATCTATGGATGTTTGCGGCATAATCGCAGAATACAACCCCTTCCATGGCGGACACGCCTATCAATGTGCCCAAATTCGCACGCAAATTCCCGGCTGTGCGATTGTTTCTGTTATGAGCGGCAATTACGTTCAGCGCGGTGAACCGGCAATTTGGGAGAAATATCAGCGTGCTGAATTGTCGGTTCGCTCCGGTGGACCGGATCTGATTTTGGAGCTATCGCTTCCCGCGGTGCTCAGCTCAGCGGAGTTTTTTGCTCGCGGCGGTGTGCAGCAGCTGCTTGCCACTGGCCTGCTCACCCATCTGTCGTTTGGCAGCGAGTGCGGTGACACCACTTTATTGCAGCGCGCTGCACATCTATCGGACAGTCCGACCTTTTCGGAGGCACGCCAGCGACAGCTGGAACACGGTCTCGGCTATGCCGCCGCCGCCGAAGCCGCCATGCGGGAGCTGGCGCCGGACTGTGCTCCCCTGCTGGCCTCTCCCAATGACACACTGGGTATTCAATATCTCCGTGCGCTGGGCAATGCGCCGGTTGCGCCGGTTCCCATTCGCCGCGTCGGCGCACGCCATGACGGCGCGCCGGAGCAGTCGGTTCCGTCTGCTTCGTGGCTGCGGCAAAAAATGCACGCGCAGGAAGATATTCACGAGTTTTTTTCCTTCACCACTGATACATGGGAACGACACACACCCGCTGACTATGACCGTGAAATGATGGCCTATCTTCGCCGTCTGTCGCCCGAACAGTGGGCGGAGGTGTCCGGCATTTCTGAGGGACTGGAATTTCGCCTGCATCGCGCGGTTCACGACAGCAGGACACTAGCGGAAACCGTACAGGCCGCCTGCGCCAAGCGTTATCCCACCAGCCGAATCCGCCGCTTGATACTATGTTCCTATCTCGGCATCACAGGGTCGCTTGCCGCCCTTTCACCACAGTATCTTCGTGTGCTGGCATTTAACGACACGGGACGTGCGCTTCTGCGTGGGATAAAGGCACACGGTACTCTGCCGATCATCACCAAGCCGCTTGCTGCAAAAGAGCTTTCCGGCGACGCGCAGACGCTTTGGAACCTTGATATGCTGGCAGATGATTTGTACCACAGCGGCAAGCCAAGCGGAAGCGGCTGGCGGCAAAATCCGTTTTATCTGCGCTGAGCTTATTTTGCTGCACTTTGGGAAAAGCGAACGATTTCCCCGATTCTAACGGCTGGTGCTTGTTTTTTATCGATAATTGTTGTATCATACAAATGTAATTTTGAATGTACGATACATCAAATCGAATAGATCAATGTCAAAAGGAGGACAATACAACATGGATTTGATTGAAGGCATTAAGGGCCGCCGCAGTGTCCGCAAATTTCAGGACAAGGCTGTACCGCATGACGTACTGCAACAGGTCATTGACACCGCGGCATATGCTCCGACGTGGAAGAACACGCAGATCAACCGCTATGTTGCGATTGAAGGACGTGACAAGGTTGACTACATCGCCAAGGAATATGCACCGTTTAACCTCAAGACGCTGAGCAATACCCCGTTGCTCATCGCGCAGACGTTCGTTAAGAACCGCTCCGGCTTTGAGCGCGACGGTTCGTACACGACTGACCGCGAAGACGGCTGGCAGATGTATGACTGTGGCATCGGTGCACAGACACTGGCGCTGGCAGCACACGAAGCCGGTCTGGGAACGGTTATTATGGGCATTTTTGACCGCATCGGTCTTCAGAAGTATCTGGAGATTCCGGAAGATCAGGAGCTGATCGCTCTGATCGCTGTCGGTTATCCGGATGAAGAGCCGGTTGCACCACGCCGCAAGCTGAGTGATGTCATTCTGCGCTACGCGGACTAAGACTATAAGATTAGACGAAGGAAAAAGGACGGCAATCAATCGCCGTCCTTTTCTTTATGGAATATGGGTCAGCTGCTTTTGCATTCTCTTTAAGAAAACATATCCTACCAGACAGGCAGCTGCTTCTGTAATTGGAAATGCCCACCAAATGAGCGACACACCCGCTTGACCATTTCGGACAAGCACGGAAAAAGCTCCGGCAAGCGGCAGAATAATCACAAGCTGTCGTAAAAGCGAAATGATTAACGACTGTATACCGCCGTTCAGTGCCTGATAAATTCCCTGATACGCAACGTTGATTCCCGCAAACAGGAAGCTGATCGAAATCACGCGCATTGCGCTGATAAAATATTCTCTCGATCCTCCCGCATTAAACAGCGTCGCAAACGCGTCGGGGAAAATCTCCGTGACGGCAATGCCGAAAATCATCAGCGCAATGGTATAAATCAGACCATACTTGATGCCATCCTGAATTCTCCTTTGATCCAACATGCCATACGAAAACGCGATAATCGGCGTGATTGCATCGCGCAAGCCAAACGCGAGGAACAGGACAAACTGCTGAACCTTATAGAACAGGCCGTAAGCCGTCTGCGCCGATGGATTAAATTTCAGAATCAGGTTCATCGCATATACCATAATGGACATCAATGCCTGCGCGATAATTGCCGGAAGTCCAATCGCATAGATTTGCTTGATAATCGCGCGATCGGGCTTCATATACTTTGTTCCATGCTCAAATTCCTTATTTAATTTGGTATGAAACACAAACAGAAGCAATGCCGACGCAACCTGTCCGATAACAGTTGCATACGCAGCGCCTTTTACGCCCATTTCCGGAACAGGCCCAATGCCATAAATCATAATCGGGTCGAGAATAATATTCACCACTGCGCCGACCACCTGTCCAATAGTCGAATACAAGGACCGTCCGGTCGCCTGAAGCAGCTTCTCAAACAAGGAGAAAAAGATGATTCCAAACGAAATCACACAGCAGATGGTCAGATAACTGGTTCCCATTGCAATCACTTCATTATCTACCGTCTGCGAAGCGATATACGCCTTCACGCCAAAGATACCAAACAGCAGACAAGCTACATAAATAATCACTCCGAGAAACAGGCTGTTTCCGGCCACCTTTGCTGCCTTTTCCGGATTTCCCTGTCCCAGTGTGCGGGCAAGAAGTGCATTCGTTCCCACGCCGGTTCCGATTCCCACGGCGACCATAAGCATCTGCACCGGAAACACCAAGGTCAGTGCATTTAAGGCTGCTTCACTGCCCACACGCATGTTTCCTACAAATGCACTGTCTACAATATTGTAGACTGCCTGCAACACCATGGATAAAATCATCGGAATCCCCATGTGAACCATCAGCCTGTTTACCGGCATATCCCTCATTTTATTGTTTTCTGCCATTTACTCTACGTCTCCTTTTTTCACCAAAAAAATACGCCTATCAGAATAAGTTGGACTTACGCTGACAGGCGACACACTTTTTTAATGGCAAATATAAAATTGAAAACGAGCAGCAAGAAACTGGACTTACGCTGACTTGCTGCTCGTTTACCACAATTATATTTCCTATTTTCTCAGAAGTCAAACAAAATTTTCTTGTCCTTGCTGTGGTTAGGAGCGTTGGCTATATTTCGCTGTCCGACATCCATTTCCGCAGCTTCTCCAACACCTTCTTTTCTAGCCGTGATACCTGCACCTGCGAGACGCCCAGCTCCAGCGCACATTGCTGCTGCGTTTGCGCGCGGAAATAGCGCAGGAGCAGCAGCTTTTTTTCGCGCGGCAACAGCTTTTCCATCGCCTCCCGCAGGGCGAGATGCTCGAAAAACTGCTCCTGCTGTGTGTCGTCCACAAGAACCTGTTCCAGCGTGCCGCCGTCATCGCCCAGCGGCCGCTGTAGATAATCCGCCGGAAGCACTGCGGTTTCAGTCGCGGCAATTTCTTCCGCCGGAAGATCCAGTCGGGCAGACAGCTCCGACAGCGTCGGTTCCTCTCCGGTCTGCCGCATGACCTCCTCCCGCACGCGCGCAATGCGCATCGCGTTGCTCTTCGTGGAACGGCTGACCTTAATCAATCCATCGTCCCGCAAAAAGCGGCGAATCTCCCCGATAATTTTCGGAACAGCGTAGGTCGAAAATTGCGTCCCGTACTGCGTATCAAAGCCCTGTATCGCCTTGATTAAGCCGATGCAGCCGAGCTGAAATAAATCCTCACGCTCCACACCGCGTCCGGCATATCGCCCGACGATGCTCCACACCAATGGGGTGTTGGCCTGTACCAGCTCTTCCAATGCGCAGTCCTCGCCGGCCTGTGCGCGTTCGATCAGCGCAAACCGTTCCTCACGCATGGGCATGACACGGTCGGAGCGGAATGTGTTTTGTCATAGTCACCTGCGTGCCAATTCCTTCCCGTGAAGAGACTCGAACACGATCCATGAACGTCTCCATAATGGTAAATCCCATACCAGAGCGCTCCGCATCGCCGGTGGTAAACAGCGGCTCTCGTGCCTTTGTGACGTCCGCAATGCCACATCCCTTGTCCTTAATCTGAATGCGCAGGTCACCGGTGTCAAAAATACACGCTGTCATCGTGATGCTGCCGCTGCTGTCGCGGTACGCATGAACAATACAATTGGTCACCGCCTCGCTGACCGCTGTTTTGATGTCATTGAGTTCCTCCATGGTCGGGTCCATTTGTGCAGCAAAGGCGGCAATCACCTGACGCGCAAACGCCTCATTGCACGATCGGCTGTCGAATTTCAAGCTCATGCGATTACGTTCCATTCTTCCCACTAGTGGTCACCTCCTTTTCTTCCAATACCACCGGGATCGTCGGTTCAAATCGAATGCGTGACGTCAGTCCGGCCGCGCGAAAAATTCGCATCGCAAACGGCGGTGCGCCTACCACGCACAGAGTCTGTCCCGCGCCCAATATACTGCGCTGGGCGTTCATAACCACCGCAATACCGGAGCTGTCCATAAAGGTCAGCGTGGAGAAATCCAGAAAAATGCGGTCGGTGGAATACAATGCCATAATCTTCTCTAAGTACTCAATGCAATGTCCGGCCTCGTGATGATCCAGCTCCCCGCTGAATCGAATCAAGATACCCTCTTGAATCCGGTTGTGTGAAATATTCATAATGCTTCCTCTCCGTGACATAAAAAATAGAGCCGCCCCATTGGGACAGCTCTATTATAAAAAAATTTTCGTTCTGTTCTTGTCAGATGGTGTCAGGCCGCAGAAGGTTTTCTGCCTCCGCCGCAACGTACAGCGAACCGCAGATTACCAACACGTCATCTTCTGTCATCATACGCCTCGCATAACGCAACGCTGTTTTCACATCGCCGCAGTCCACCGTGTTGGTATACGGGGAAAACGCGCGGACAATCGTACAGAGCTCACTGCTTGGTACGGCGCGGGGCGTATCTGGCGCCACCGCATAAATGGCATCTGCGCGGCGCGTCAGCATCTTGACGCATTCCTGCACCTGCTTGTCGGATACCATGCCGACGATCATTGAAATGCCGCCCGGCGGCAGCATGGTATCCAGCGTATTACACAGTGCATGAACGCCGTCCATGTTATGTGACCCATCCAGCAGAATCAGCGGTTCTTCTGAAACAATCTCTTGACGAGCGGGCATAACCGCCTGCGCCAATCCGGATTGTATGTCCTCTTCCGCAAGCTTCCAGCCCCGTTTTTTCAGTTGATGCAGCACCTCATAGGCCGTAGAAAGGTTGTACAGCTGGTGCTCGCCGATCATTCTTGTGTAAAGTTTAGTACCTTTACACACGGCGCTTCCGCCCGAAAAAGAACACGAACTCTGCTCTGGATGCGCCGATTCGACGAATCCTGTGTCAATCGTTTCACAGCGCTGCCGAAGAACCCGCAGCACACCTTCGGTCTGACCCGGCGCGCTGACCAGCACGGTTCCCGGCTTGACAATATGACTCTTGTCCGCCGCAATCTCCTCCACCGTGTTGCCGAGCACTGCCATATGATCCAGCGCCACATGCGTCATCACGGCAACCTCCGGTGCCGCGATGACATTGGTCGCATCATAACGTCCGCCCAAGCCAACCTCCAGCACAACAATATCGCAGTGCTGTTCCGCAAAGTAAAGCAGCGCCATCGCCGTGGTAAATTCAAATTCTCCGATGTGCTCCCCTTCCGGAAACGTCAGTGTTTCTTCCGCCGCCAGCACGCGCGCGGCATAGCGGCAGAGGTCATCTTCAGAGATCCATTTTCGGTTAATCTGAATTCGCTCCCGAAAGCCAAGTACATACGGAGACACGAACAGGCCGGTTGTAAAACCAGCCTGTTCTAATGCAGTCGCCGTCATCATGGCGGTGCTGCCCTTACCGTTTGTACCAGCGATGTGAACGAATTTCAGTGTGTTCTGGGGATTTCCCAGCGCATCCATCAGCGCACGGATGCGACACAGGCTTGGTGCACCGCTAAACCGTCCGTGTGCGTGGATGCGTTCTATCATTTGTTCCTGCTGGTTCATATCCATTAACCCAATGTCGCGAGGCTCTCGTCCAGCTTTGCAATCTGCTCGCGCAGCTTTTCTGCCTTGACCTTCTCGCCCTCAACGACCTTCTCCGGCGCTTTGCCGAGGAAGCCCGGATTGCTCAGTTTCTTTTCTATAAAGGCCAGATCCTTCTCCGCCTTCTGCTTCTCCTTGTTCAGGCGCTTGCGCTCCTTCTCAAAGTCGATCAGCTCGTTCATCGGCAGGTACATCTGCACATCACCGGTAACAATAGAAACCATCTTAGCGGAATCCGCCGGTGTCTCTGCCTGTACCGTGAGCTCGCTGGCATACGCAAGCTTCAGGAAGCAAGCCTTGCCCTCTTCCATGACCTTGCAGGTATCCGCATTGTCGCTGACGGCAAATACCTGTGCCTTACGGGACGGCGGTACATTCATCTCGTTGCGGCGAACGCGGATCGCGCGAATGCTCTCCATGAGAAGTTCCATCTGTGCCTCTTCTTTCGCGAAGTTCAGCGACTCCTGATAGGTCGGCCACTGGGACAGCATGACGGTCTCGCCCTCGTGCGGCAGTGCCAGCCAGATCGTCTCCGTGATGAACGGCATAAACGGATGCAGCAGCTGCATACAGCCGGACAGAACGTAGCACAGAACCTTCTGTACGTTCTCGCAGGTGGTGACGTCGTCCTTATTCTGTAGACGAGTCTTGGCAATCTCAATATACCAGTCACAGAATACATCCCAGATGAAATCGTACAGCTTCTGTGCGGCAATGCCCAGCTCATACTTATCGATGTTTGTTGTGACATCCTGTACCAACGTGTTGTACTTGGACAGAATCCACTTGTCCTCCATCGTCAGCGTCTCCGGCAGAGAAACCTTGTCGATGGTCAGATTCATCTGGATAAAGCGGGATGCGTTCCAGATCTTGTTGCAGAAGTTACGGCTCGCCTCAACACGCTCCTTGGAATAGCGCATGTCGTTTCCGGGCGAGTTGCCGGTTGCCAGCGTAAAGCGCAGGGCATCCGCACCGTATTCTTCGATAACCTTCAGCGGATCAATGCCGTTGCCGAGCGACTTAGACATCTTGCGTCCCTGTGCATCGCGCACCAGTCCATGAATATAAACCGTCTTGAACGGAACCTGCTTCATATGCTCCATACCAGAGAAAATCATACGGGCAACCCAGAAGAAGATAATATCATAGCCGGTAACCAGCGTATCCGTCGGATAGAAGTACTCCAGCTCCTTTGTCTTTTCCGGCCAGCCGAGCGTAGAGAACGGCCACAGTGCCGAGGAGAACCACGTATCCAGTACATCCTCTTCCTGATGGATGTGCGTTCCGCCGCACTTCGGGCACACCTTGACATCTTCCTTGGAGACCGTCATTTCACCGCAGTCATCACAGTAATATGCCGGAATTTGATGACCCCACCACAGCTGACGGGAGATACACCAGTCATGAACGTTCTCCATCCAGCGCATATAGGTCTTGCTGAAGCGATCCGGAACGAACTTGATCTCGCCGTCCTCCACGACGCGCATTGCGTCCTTAGCCAGCGGCGCCATCTTGACAAACCACTGTGCCGAGGTAATCGGCTCTACCGTCGTACCGCAGCGGTAGCAGGTGCCGACATTGTGGGTGTGGTCTTCAATCTTGACCAGACGACCCTCTGCTTCCAGATCGGCAATCACTGCCTTGCGGCACTCATAGCGATCCATGCCCTCGTACTTGCCGCCGTTTTCGTTGACGGTAGCGTCATCATTGAATACCAAAATCTGCTCCAGATTATGGCGCAGCCCCATCTCAAAGTCGTTCGGGTCATGACACGGCGTGGTCTTAACACAACCCGTGCCGAACTCCAGATCAACATAATCGTCCGCAAAGATCGGAATCTCGCGTCCAATAATCGGCAGAATCGCCTTCTTGCCGATCAGATGCTTATAACGCTCATCGTTCGGGTTGACCGCAACGCCGGTATCGCCCATAAAGGTCTCCGGACGGGTGGTTGCTACGATAACGGATTCGTCGGAATCCTTGATGTCATAACGGATATACCACAGCTTGCCCGGCTGGGTTTCGTACTCAACCTCAGCATCCGACAGTGCCGTCGTGCAGTGCGGACACCAGTTGATGATGCGCGAGCCCTTGTAAATCAGGCCCTTGTTATACAGGTTAACAAAGACTTCCTTTACCGCACGGGAACAGCCCTCGTCCATCGTGAAGCGCTCTCGGCGCCAGTCGCAGGACGAGCCCAGTTTCTTGAGCTGCTCAATGATGCGGTTGCCGTACTGGTTCTTCCACGCCCATACGCGCTCCAAGAACTTCTCACGGCCGAGATCATAGCGGGTCAGTCCCTCTTCCTTGCGCAGGTTTTCCTCTACCTTAATCTGCGTTGCAATACCGGCGTGGTCCGTGCCCGGCATCCACAGTGCAGAGTAGCCCTGCATGCGCTTAGTACGGATCAGAATATCCTGCAGAGTCTCGTCAAACGCATGACCCATGTGCAGCTGTCCGGTAACATTTGGGGGCGGAATAACAATGGTAAACGGCTTTTTCTTCTCGTCTACCTCCGCATTGAAATATCCGTTCTGTTCCCACTTCTGATACAGAGCTTCTTCTGTGAAACTGGGATCATACGTCTTTGGCAGTTCGTTTGTCACAGCAAACAGTCTCCCTTCTTGTATGGTAATTTAATATTTTTTCACGTTACTAGGGTGAATCCGATGGAGCCTCTCTCATCAAAAAGAACAAAAAAAGCGCCCTCTCCCTGCTTAGGGCGAAGGCGCGATGCTCCGTGGTACCACCTAAATTCACGCAGTCTCTGCGTGCACTCAATCAGCACAGATAACGGTGTGCATCCGGACAGACTTACTATGTGTTCAGCCCATCGACTCCAAAGCGACCTTCAAAAGAGCTTCGCAAAGGCTTGCAGCAACCGCCTTCTCTCTGCACCGAACTACTCTTTCTACTCCTCTTTTTCTGCGTCTACTATTCAAATCTTAGGTATTATATCATTCTTCGAGCGAAATTGTCAAGAATAAGTCGGAAATTTTCTATTTTTCCCGTTCTTTTGTGCGGATAGCAGTCCTTTTCAATCCTCCCACGGACGAATGCGATAGGTTGCGCCAATACGGTCGCAAATCGCCTGACATTCCTGCTCCTCTTCGTGCGAAATCGTCGTATCCACCGTCGTCATCACGACGTGCGGAACGGTCTGCACACAGGCTTCCGCAAACGCCAGCATAGCGCCAAACGACTTTGGACCAAACTTACTACGTGTCAGGGCGAGATACTCCTGTGCGTCCGGTGTGTTCAGGCTGATGGACACCGTGTCAATCAGTCCGTGTAACCGCGGAGCAACCGACTCCCCACAGACCAAATCACCCAGACCGTTGGTATTAATGCGAATCGGCAGCTGATAACGCTCCTTGACGAACGCAGCCACCTCCAGCAGCGTATCCAAGCGCTCGGTCGGCTCGCCAAAGCCACAGAATACGACCTCGCTGTAGCGACTCATATCGCGCGCTTCCATCGCTGCCTTTACTTCCTCCACCGACGGCTCATGCTCCAGCCACAGTCCGCCGGAGTTTCCTACGCGATCCATCGACTGGCGCAGACAGAATGTGCATGCGCAGGGACAGCGGTTGGTCAAATTTACATACAGTCCATTATGAACTTCATACACAATGGTCATTTCTCGAGTAGACATATTACGATTCCTTCTTATTTTAATGTTCCCAAAAGCTCTTCAAAACAAACGCCATCTGTTTTCGGAATTTGCAGCTCCTCCGAGCGGATAATACAGCGTTTTACAAAATTCGATGCCTTTTTGACCGAGACATCAAATGGAACGTTATTCACCGCATCCGCCGCAATAATTGCAGAAAAAACATCGCCCGTGCCGGAACGCTCCGTTCCCACACGGTGGGTGCGCAAAATGCGCGTGCCGCTTCCCTTCTGATACACCAGATTGGCAACAAAGCCCTTCTGTCGGATACCCGTGATGACAACCCTTTGCGGGCCCATGCCGCTCAGCTTGGAGGCCAAGGTTTTCAGCTCAGCAATGCGCCACGGACCGTCATGATACGGTGTATCTGTCAGAATACACGCCTCTGTCAGATTCGGCGTCAGAATATCCGCCAAGCACGCCAGCTCCTTCATCGCCTGGCACAGCTCGTTGGTATACGTCGAGTACATCTTGCCATAATCACCCATAACCGGGTCCACAATAACCTTTGTGCGCTCCGTGCGGAAATCATGGATAAAATCCCGCACAATGGCAATCTGACGCTCCGAGCCGAGGAAGCCGGTGGTAATGCCTTCAAATTCCAGATGGAGTTTTTTCCAATTGTTGATATACTCCTGCATCCGGTCGGTATAATCATCGAAGAAAAACTCCGGAAATCCCGTATGGTTCGAGAAAATCGACGTTGGAACGGGGCAGCATTGCACCTTCAACGTCGAAATAATCGGCATGGACACTGCAATAGAGCAGCGTCCAAAGCCGGAAATATCATTGATTACCGCAATTTTTTTCTGTCGATTATGGTTTACAGCTTGCATCGTCTGTTCCTTCCATTCTGATTATGCCGAGTAGTGCAGCAAACGGCGTACCTGTGCTTTTTCCATTACAGCACCGGCTACATACGCAACCACCAGATTGACCAGACCTTCCAGCAGCAGACCTGGCGTCGAGCTCAGGCCGACCAGCAGGCCGCCATACAAAATCGCACCGCCAATGGTGTAGCCCAGTGCCATCCACAGCATGCTCAAAACGATCGCAATCATGCAGCGTGCGGAAAACAGCTTGCACTCTCCGTTTTTATCAAACGCAATGCGGATGATGATAATCGCCATCACGGCCTTGATAATAACCGTCGGGACAATCCAGAGGGGGAAACCACCCAGAAGATCTGACAGCGCCGAGCCGATGGCCGCCGACCAGATGCCCTCACGCTTGCCGACAAACAGAACGATTAAAACAATCGCCGCGTCACCCAGATGGGCATAGCCCAGCGGAATTGGAATGCGCGGAATCGCGGTCATCACATAGACCAGCGCCGTCATCATCGCCGTCACGCATAAAAAACGTACCGAATTGTGATTGGTTTTCATACTATACAGCCTTCTTTCCTTCTTGTTTCTGTAGTGAGGACAGTATAGCACTCAACTGTGTTTATGAAAATGCACAATTTTTCTCAAATTTTAATTCACAGTTTCAAAACAAGAAAACAGAGAGTATTTTTTCGTATTTCCTATCTATTTTGTATGATAATTACTGTAAACGCTTCAAAATTTCCTTCACATATGCCCAAACGCGCTGAATGGAGGAAATGCTGATGCGCTCGCTCGTCGTGTGAATGTCCAAGATATTCGGGCCAAACGAAACGCAGTCCAGCCCCGGCATCTTGCCGCTGAACAGACCGCATTCCACACCGGCATGAATCGCATGCACCACTGGTTTGTGTCCATACTGCTCTTCAAAGACAGTTACCATCAGATCGCGCAGTTCGGATTCATGCTTGTATTCCCATGCCGGGTAGTCGCCCACATATTCCAACGTGCCATTCAACGCATTCGTCAGGTTTTCCAGACGATGCAGCAGCGCATACTTCTCGCTCTCCACACTGCTGCGAACCGAAAAGCTCATCGTGACCTCATCCGGCTTCGTGACCAGAATGCCGAGATTCAGCGACGTCTGCACCAGACCGTCAATCTCGCGGCTCATGCGCTGTACACCGCCCGGATAATTCAGCAGCGCACAGATCACGCGTGCCGCAGATACCTCGTCCATACTCTGCGCCGTTGCGGATGGATTCATTTCTGTTCGAACTTCGATCGTCGGGTCGGTGACCTGACATTCTTTGTGCAGAATCTCCTGCCATTTTTCCGCGAACTCCTTCATGGTCTGTTCTGCACCTGCGTCAATCATCAGCTTGGCAACCGCTTCCCGCGGAATTGCGTTGTCCTTAAGACCGCCGTTAATAGATACCAGCGCATACGAAACCTCTCGCTTCAGTTCATCCAACAGACGTCCGAGTAGCTGGTTGGCGTTGCCACGTCCTTTATCAATCTCCACACCGGAGTGACCGCCGGTCAGACCGCGAACCGTCAGCGCAACTTCGGTTCCCTGCTTTTTCTCGCGCTGTACCGGCAGATGTGCAATGGCAGACAGTCCACCCGCGCAGCTGACCAGCAGATAGCCCTCATCCTCGGAGTCCATGTTTAGCATGATGCGAGATTTCAGCGAGGAGCAATCCATCGCTGCCGCGCCCAGCATACCAACCTCTTCATCTACCGTAAAGACAACTTCCAGCGGCGGGTGCGGAATGTCCTTCGCCGCCAGCAGTGCCAGCGCATACGCCACGGCAATGCCGTCATCTCCGCCCAGCGTCGTGCCGCCGGCCGAAATATAGTCGCCCTCTACCTCCAGCGCCAGTCCATCGGTTTCAAAATCAATGGTACATTCCGGCTCACGCTCACATACCATGTCCAGATGACCCTGAATCATTACCGGCGCTGACTGCTCATAGCCTGGCGTTCCGTCCTTAAACAGGATAATGTTATTATTCTCATCCTGAATATATCGCAGGCCGTGCTCCTTGGCAAACGAAACGCAGAAATCACTGATTTCCTTCGTGTTGCCGGAACCGTGCGGAATTCGACAAATTTGCTCAAAGTAGTTTAATACATCAGCAGGTTCCAAATGAGATAATACGGACACCTATCATCACTCCTCTTCTCGATATGCGTTTTTCGCACTCCAAGTATAGCAAAGTCATGGCGGCAAATCAACGAACATATTTATTTTGCTCCCAAAACTGCAATAATTTTTCCCGTTTCTCCGGATAATTCTCCTGTGTTTTGAAATTTACAATACAAATTCCTGCAAAACCCTTTACTTTTTACGCCGTATGCGGCATAATAATCTCGTAAAATACTACTGTAATGAGATAGGATTGTGAAGCATTATGAGTAAATCATTTGTCCCGGAAGGATACAAGCCCGTACTGAACCTGTATGACACCCAGCGTGCGATTCGCATGATCAAGCGTCTGTTTGAAGACACGCTCAGCAGTGTTCTGCATCTGAGCCGCGTATCGGCGCCGCTGTTTCTGGAGGCATCCACTGGCCTGAATGATGATCTGAACGGCGTAGAGCGTCCGGTTAGCTTTGAAATCAAGGACACTGGTACCCAGGCGCAGGTTGTGCACTCGCTGGCAAAGTGGAAGCGTCAGGCTCTGCGCGACTACGATTTCTTCGTCGGTAAGGGCCTGTACACCGATATGAACGCCATTCGTCGCGACGAAGAGCTGGATAATCTTCACAGCGTTTATGTTGACCAGTGGGACTGGGAAAAGGTTATCAATAAAGAAGACCGCACCACCGAGTATCTCAAGAGTGTCGTTGAGGCCATTATCCGTGCGATCTGCGCGACTGAAATGACCCTTCGCGCGATGTATCCGATGCTGGATACGCATCCGCTTCTGTGCAGTGAGGTTACCTACATCACCACGCAGGAGTTGGAGGATATGTATCCGGATCTGACGCCGAAGGAGCGCGAGAATACGTTTGTCAAGGAGCACAAGACGGTATTCCTGATGCAGATTGGCGGTAAACTCAAGAGCGGCAAGCCGCACGACGGACGCGCGCCGGATTATGACGATTGGTCGCTCAACGGTGATATTCTGTTCTGGAATGATACGCTCCAGCAGGCCTTTGAGGTCAGCAGCATGGGCATCCGTGTCAGCCCGGAGAGCCTGAGTGAGCAGCTCAAGCTGGCAGGCTGCGAGGAGCGCCGTGAGCTGCCGTTCCACAAAGCACTGCTGAACGGCGATCTGCCATACACCATCGGCGGCGGCATCGGTCAGAGCCGTCTGTGCATGCTACTGCTGGGTTCCGCCCACATCGGCGAGGTACAGAGCAGCGTCTGGGACGCAGAGACCCGTACTATGTATCAGGAAGCCGGTATTCCGCTGCTATAAGACATCTGTCTAAATAAAACAAAACCGATCACGCAGAAAAATTTCTTCTATGTGGTCGGTTTTTTTCTATCTTTAGTTTCTTCCGTTAAATACCTTTTACCCCAGCAGCGGCACAACGCAGTTCACCCACAGCGCGCTCAGCGGCATAATCAGCGCCATCGCGGGCAACATATCCGCAATCGGGAAATCTCGAATTCCGGCGACGCGGAAGCCGGTTGCCACCAGAATAAATCCGCCGCACGCCTTAAAGTCGTTAATCATTGTCGGTGTGGTCAGCGGTACAATCAGCTTCGCCACCGCAAACAGCGCCAAGAAAAAGATCAGCTGCGGAATGGAAATCATCGAAACAACAAGACCTAAACTGCACGCAAATACCATGGCAGTAAAAAGATCCAAAACGGATTTTGCCAGCAGGATCGTGCTGTCTCCCGTCATGCCCAAATCCAGACAGCCGTAAATGCCGGTTCCACTTGCGCAGAACAGGACGATGGCCGTGACCAGCAGGGAAAGAAATTCTTCTTCCCCCAGCGCCGCCGGTTGCCCAAATACCTTGCTGATCGGTCGCTGCATGCGCCGTCCGCCCTGCTGAATCCATGTTCCCAGCGAGCACACCAAGCCGATCGCCGAGCCCACGACAATCGCGAGTACCACTGCCGGCATATTTTCCATCAGTGAAATCGAATAGATTCCCATGCCAAACGAACAGGTGCTCAGCGCCAAATTCATTTTCGAAATAAAATCATTGGACAGTCGGCCGCCGATAATCGCACCCAACACACCGCCCACAACAACCGCAAGCACATTGACGATAATTCCGATTGGCATTGTTATTCACTCCTCCTATTATTCTACTCAAAGAAAAGCACTGTAAGCACGATACCGAAGTATCCGCCTACAGTGCTCTTTGGTGCCGGTGACCGGACTCGAACCGGTACGCTGTCGCCAGCGGCGGATTTTGAGTCCGCTACGTCTACCAATTCCATCACACCGGCATTAGACAGCAAAAATACTATACCATATTGCGTCAGAAAATGCAAGAAAATTTTGATGTTTTCTATTAGAACTCCTCGTCATCCTCCAGCTCGGTAAATACCTTATACAAGAAAGCTGCCAGCGCAGCAATTGCAATCAGCACGAAGAACCGGCGATGCTTCTTGATGAAATCCGAAAACGTCGCGCCGATAACAATGCCGACTGAGACCAAAAACGTCTTTACCAACGTCGCTTCGGATATCACCAATCCGCTCAGCCAAGCGATCACCATCGCATAGATCGCGGCAATGCCTTCTCCGCCTTTGGCAAGACCTTGATTCAATGCCCCTGTAATGTACTTTCCATACTCACAAACGCGTGCGCAAATTCCGTTGTTCTCCATGGTACCTTCCTCCTTACTGATTGGACTTATGTTGTGCCTTCTGCGCCGCCGCTTTGGCATGATACTTATAGTACCGCAGGCGGCGAATTTCCTTCTTTTTTTGTGATTCGATCTTCTGGCGAATCTCCTCCGCCGTGGAACACGAGACATGTTCGGATGCCGAAATTTGCCCAACTCGCATGCCGATCTCTTCTGCAAGCTCATCGATGGTCTCACAGTGCAGCTGTTCCATTGCGCGAGCCAAAATCAAGCCGCACGCACGGGCATCCGACAATGCCTCATGGTGATCCAGCGCAATCTGCAATTCCTCTGACACTGTATCCAGCTTGTGGTTCTCCATCTCCGGCCAGACCTTCTGCGAAATTTTCACCGTGCACACATACGGAAAATGCGGCACCGGCAGCTGATAATAATTCAATAGCTTACACAGCACCGAGGTATCAAACATCGCATTGTGGCAGACAATCAATGTATCTGCGATATCCGCCCGAATCTCCTCCCAGACCTGGTCAAATGTCGGCTGATCCGCTACCATCGCCGGCTTAATGCCGTGGATTCGCATATTATACCAATTAAACTTTCCAAACTCCTTCGGCGGCTGTATTAAATGAATAGACTCCCGGACGGGCACACCGTCCTCGAATACAACTACGCCAATCGAACATGCGCTGAGCGGTGAGGAGTTTGCGGTTTCAAAATCTATTGCTGTGTATCTCACCAAAGGCCTCCTGTCGGCCGCTTTGCTCAGACAATCTGCCTGTAAAAAGAGTTCGTAAAACGGCTTCGCTTCTATAATATATCAATAATACCATAAAAGCAGGCTGGATTCAATGTTTTTTCTATCGTCTGATGCATACATTATGTTGTCGAAATAGGTTATATTCTACGAAAAATACAAAGAAAGTATGTGTCATGGTTTCGGTCGCTCCATGACAAAAAGAGTCCGATTCCCTCAAAGGAACCAGACTCTCTGTTGTATTTTATTGTTTCAAGCAGGCGAAGCTTATTCCTCAGCCATGCCGAATTCCGCCAGCTGAAGATCCGGATTTTTATCCAGTGCCCAGTTGAGGTTCCACATGCTCGTAAACAGCAGCAGATGTCGGCCGCGATAATCTTGTACCACCTTGCTGTCCGATGTAATCTTGAGGGAATCAATATCAAGATCCTCATTTTCAATCCAGCGCAGGTACTGATACGGCAGGTTCTCCATCACGATATCAACCTTGTACTCATTCTTCAGACGATATTCCAGTACTTCCAGCTGAAGCACGCCGACAACGCCGACAATAACCTCTTCCATACCAGCATACGGCTCCTGGAAGATCTGAATTGCGCCTTCTTGCGCAATCTGCTCCATGCCCTTGATGAACTGCTTGCGTTTCATTGTGTCCTTCTGACGGACACGGCAGAATACTTCCGGTGCGAATGTCGGAATACCGGAGAACTTACAGTCAAAGCCCGGAACGGTTACCGTGTCGCCAATCGAGAAAATACCCGGGTCAAACACGCCGATAATATCACCGGCATAGGCCTCGTCAATAATTGCGCGGTCCTGTGCCATAATCTGCTGCGGCTGGGAAAGCTGCATTTTCTTCTTTCCCTGTACGTGATATACGTCCATGCCCTTGCTGAACTTGCCGGAGCAAATGCGCATAAAGGCCACACGGTCACGGTGCGCCTTGTTCATATTCGCCTGAATCTTAAATACAAACGCCGAGAAATGCTCGTCAAACGGGCTGATTTCCTCGCCCTTCGACATACGCGCCGTCGGCGGCGGTGTCATCTCCAAGAAGTACTGTAAGAACGGCTCTACGCCAAAGTTCGTCAGTGCGGAGCCAAAGAATACCGGAGACAGCGTACCCGACTGTACGCGTTCCAGATCAAAGTCCTCACCTGCGCCGCTCAGTAGCTCAATGTCATCCTGCAAGGTATCCCACAGATAGTCACCCACCAGCGGCTTGAGCGCCGGATCGTCAACCTCATAGATCGTTGACTTGGCTTCGCGCGTACCGGAAACCGAAGCAGCTTCAAACGCCATAATATGGTTCTTTTGGCGGTCGTAAACACCCTTGAAGTCCTTGCCGCAGCCAATCGGCCAGTTGACCGCGTAGGTATCAATGCCCAGCTCCTTTTCCAGCTCATCCAGCAGATCATACGGATCGCGGGACTCCAAGTCCATCTTATTGATGAACGTAAAGATCGGGATGCCGCGCATGGAGCAGACCTTAAACAGCTTGCGCGTCTGCGCCTCGACACCCTTGGACGCGTCGATAACCATGATCGCCGAGTCCGCCGCCATCAGCGTGCGATAGGTGTCCTCCGAGAAGTCCTGATGTCCCGGAGTATCCAGAATATTGATGCAGTGGTCGGCGTATTCAAACTGAAGTACCGAAGAGGTAACCGAGATACCACGCTGTTTCTCGATTTCCATCCAGTCCGAAACCGCATGACGCGTATTTTTTTTGCCCTTTACCGTACCGGCCAGCTGAATGGCTCCGCCGTACAGCAGGAATTTTTCCGTAATCGTCGTTTTACCGGCATCCGGATGCGAAATAATAGCAAACGTTCGGCGCTTGGAAATTTCACTGTGTAAGTCTGACAAGCGAAGAACCTCCTATCCTATAAACTCATAAACTCAATTAGATTTTATTTTATCATAAAACACAGGGGTGTACAAGCACCTGCGCCTTCGTTTTTTGAACAAGAATTTCCTCATCTCGCAAAAAGTTGATAGAGCAATTGACAGCGGTTTGCAGGCAGGCTATACTTTGATTATTATGGATACCAACAAGGAGTTTGTACATGAATATTCAGATATTTGGAAAAAGCAAGTGCTTTGACACAAAGAAAGCGGAACGTTATTTCAAAGAGCGCCGCGTAAAATATCAGTCGATTGATCTCGTCCGCTATGGCATGAGCAAGGGAGAATTCACATCCGTCTGCCGCGCCGTCGGTCTGGACGCATTGATCGACCCGAAGAGCAAGGATCCGGATGCCGCCATGCTCCCCTACCTCGCCAGCGACGAGGCCAAGATCGAAAAGCTGCTGGATAACCCGAAGCTGTTTAAGACCCCGATTGTCCGCAACGGCAAGCAGGCCACCGTTGGCTATTGCCCAGAGATTTGGAAGACATGGGAATGATACCAACCTTTATCACGGAGACAGCCGATCTCTGGACCTCTCTTCAACAGGAAACGCGACCGATTGTTCTGTACGGCATGGGCGACGGCGCCGAAAAAATCCTCGCTGTCTGTGCACAAAAAAACATCCCTATTACCGGAATTTTCGCCTCGGATGCGTTTGTGCGCGGTCATTCCTTTTCCGGCTTCCGCGTTCGCAAGCGCAGCGAGCTGGAGCAGGAGCTGGGGGATTTCGTCTGTCTGATCTCCTTTGCGTCCTCCCGTCCAGAGGTATTGCAGCTGTTCGACGACCTGGATCGGACGCACACAACCTACGCCCCTGATGTACCGGTCGCCGAAGGGCAGTTGTTTGACTGGGCCTTTCTCGAAGAGCACGCGGAAGCGCTGCAACACGTCTACAATATGCTTTGCGATATGCGTTCCCGCGATGTCTTTGCGGCAACCGTCAATTTTAAGCTCAGCGGTAAGCTGCATTGGCTGCGCGATTTTACCGATTCCCGCAGTCTGGTGTTTGAACACTATTTAGTCCCATCGGACTGTGAACACTATGTCGATCTGGGCGCCTACAACGGCGATACCATCCGCGAGCTGCTTTCCTATACCGATGGCAGGTATGGCTCGATTACTGCATTGGAGCCGGATCGCAAGACCTTCAAAAAGCTGAAAAAGTACGCCGATGCATCTGTTCCCGATGCGCGTTTGTTCCAAGCCGGTTCCTGGAGTGAGCCGGGAACGCAATTGTTTGCCTCCAAGGGTGGCAGAAACTCCACCCTGCTTCCCGTGCGCCACGCCGTCTCACACGATCAGCATACCACCGCCGTTGCCGTGGAATCCGTTGATCATGTTATGGATGGTCTGCCCTGCACACGCATCAAGATTGACGTGGAGGGCGCCGAATACGAAACGCTGCTCGGTGCCAAGCAAACCATCCAGCGCTGCCGTCCGGCTTTGGATTTATCTGCCTATCATCGCAGCGAAGATCTGTATGAGCTTCCGCTCCTGCTGGAATCCTTCGGTGTACCGATGCAAATTGCCATGCTGCACCACCCATATGTTCCGGCATGGGAGACCAATTTTTATATTCAGTTTTTGAAATAATTTCATTTTGAGATAAACGGGAGGATTTCCACGCAGAAATCCTCCCGTTTTTTCCGTTTTTCAATACCTTACAGCGCCGTCCCTCTTTTCGGTACAAACAGAGAACGCATATCCACGCCTTCCAATTCCAACAGCTTCACCTTTTTCTCAATGCCTCCGGCATATCCGGTCAAACTGCCATTCATGCCTACTACGCGATGACACGGAATCAAAATAGAAATCTCATTGTGCCCTACCGCACCTCCAACTGCCTGCGCAGACATCGTTATGCAGCCACGCTTTGCGGCAAGCTGCCGCGCGATCTCTCCATACGTCGTTGTCTGACCATAGGGAATCTGTAATAAAATATTCCAGACTTCCTGCCGGAAGGCTGATCCAATGGGATGCATCGGAGGCAGACACTCTGGCTCCTGTCCAGAAAAATAGATATTCAGCCACTGCTTTGTTTGCGTCAAAATCACGGTTTCTTCCTGAATATGTTCTTCGGAGAGATTGTCCGCAAAATATTTTTCTCCCTTGAACCATAGTCCGGTCAGGCCAAGCTCATCCGCCGCCAGCAAAATATCACCCAGCGGTGATTCATAGTGACAAGTACATACCATTTTCTACTCCCTTCTACTACTTATCATTTTTCTATCTATGTTGCTATTATACCGCAAAAAGCAGCTTTTTTCTATCTAACACGCACCAAAGGAACGCAAAGAAAGGCACCAAAAAATCCGGCACCTGTCGAAACAGATGCCGGATTACAGTCATTATTTTACTTTACGAAGCGATCTTCTTAGTACATACCGCCCATGTCCGGAGCAGCCGGTGCTGCCGGAGCTGGTTCCTTGATGTCAGCAACCAGGGACTCGGTGGTCAGTACGGTAGAAGCAACGGAAGCTGCATTCTGCAGAGCAGAGCGGTTAACCTTCGTCGGGTCTACGATGCCAGAGCCAACCATATCGCAGTAGGTCTCGGTAGCGGCGTCGAAGCCGTAACCAACCTTGCCGGACTCCAGAATCTTAACCAGAACAACCGCGCCGTCGATACCAGCGTTGCTGGCGATCTGCTTGATCGGAGCCTTCAGAGCCTGAACAACCGCATTGACACCGGTCTTTTCATCGCCCTCTGCGTCGGCAGCAACTGCCTCAACCGCCGGGATTGCATTGACGTAAGCGACACCGCCGCCGGCAACAATGCCTTCCTCAACAGCAGCGCGCGTTGCATTCAGAGCGTCCTCAACGCGGAGCTTCTGCTCCTTCATCTCGGTCTCGGTAGCTGCGCCAACCTTGATAACAGCAACGCCGCCAGCCAGCTTAGCCAGTCTCTCCTGCAGCTTCTCACGGTCGTAGTCCGACGTGGTCTGATCAATTGCCGTGCGGATCGCCGATACGCGCTGTGCAATTGCCTCGCTGCTACCTGCGCCGTCAACAATAACGGTATTTTCCTTGGTAACCTTGACCTGACGAGCAGTACCCAGCATAGCCATGTTGGCATCCTTCAGTTCCAGACCCAGCTCCTCGGAAATAACCTGTGCACCGGTCAGGATAGCGATGTCGGTCAGCATCTCCTTGCGGCGATCGCCGAAGCCCGGAGCCTTAACTGCAACACAGGTAAAGGTGCCGCGCAGCTTGTTTACCAGCAGGGTGGACAGAGCCTCGCCCTCGATATCCTCTGCGATGATCAGCAGCTTCTTGCCGGTCTTAACAATCTGCTCCAGCAGCGGCAGCAGATCCTGAATTGCCGAGATCTTCTTGTCGGTAACCAGAATCAGCGGCTCATCCAGAACAGCTTCCATCTTGTCGGTATCGGTTACCATGTACGGCGTGATGTAGCCGCGGTCAAACTGCATACCTTCTACAACCTCAGAGTAGGTCTCTGCGGTCTTGGACTCTTCAACGGTGATAACGCCGTCTGCCGTAACCTTCTCCATTGCGTCTGCAATCAGCTGACCAATGGTCTCGTCGCTGGAAGAAATCGAAGCAACACGAGCGATGTCGCTAGAGCCCTTGATCTTCTCGGAGTTGCTCTTAATTGCCTCAACAGCGGCTGCAACACCCTTTGCAATGCCCTTGCGCATACCCATCGGGTTTGCACCAGCGGCAACATTCTTCATGCCCTCACGAATCAGAGCCTGTGCCAGGACGGTAGCGGTCGTGGTGCCGTCGCCTGCAACGTCGTTAGTCTTGGTCGCAACTTCCTTTACCAGCTGTGCGCCCATGTTCTCAAACGGATCGTCCAGCTCAACGTCCTTTGCAATCGTAACACCGTCGTTCGTGATCAGCGGAGAGCCGAACTTCTTTTCCAGAACGACATTGCGACCCTTCGGGCCCAGAGTAACCTTGACGGTATCTGCCAGCTGGTCGATACCACTTTCCAGAGCACGGCGAGCTTCTTCGCCGAATACAATCTGCTTAGCCATAATAGTAAAAGCCTCCTAATAACCGAGATAAATTATTCTACGACAGCCAGAATATCATTCTGACGAACAACGAGGTACTCTTCCCCGTCGAGCTTGACTTCCGTGCCAGCGTACTTGCTGATGATAACCTTATCACCGACATGAACATACATCGTGATGTCCTTGCCTTCTACTACGCCGCCCGGGCCTACCGCAATGATCTCTGCAACCTGCGGCTGCTCCTTTGCGCTGCCAGTCAGAATAATGCCACTCTTCGTGGTCTCTTCCTTTTCGGCCATCTTCAGGATGACACGATCTGCCAAAGGCTTGAGTTTCATAATATATTCCTCCTAAGATTTTAAAATACGGATTTAGGGTTAGCACTCAAATACCAGGAGTGCTAACACGTATTATATTATCTCATTTACCAAAAATACGCAAGTGGTTTTTGTGTTTTTTATCATAAATTTTTTAAAAAAATTGTGAACGACAGACTTAACGATTCCGTGGTTTTTTGCGATGATTCGACGAATTGGCACGAAAATGACCATTTGACCGGTTATTTTGCAGAAAAACACGCTTTTCTGGCTCACGGAAGTACATATAGACATTACATTTTATCATGCCGTTGTACAATTTTCTGCGTTTGTCCGCTTTTACACCAAAATGCTGCTCAAATTCCGGATCCGAGCTGATAATATACTGTTTCATTGGCGAACGCGCCGCCACAGTGCTAAACCGTTCGATCAGCCGCCGCGCACTGCGCTCGTCCATCAGCCGCTCGCCATACGGCGGGTTGCAGATCAGGGTTCCCTCCTCCCAATAGCGTCCTCGCTCACAGGCGTCTGCCTGCTGCACATGCAAAACCGAGTCCACCATCGCCTTGTGCGCGTTTTCCTGCGTCAGCGCCACACAGTCCGGATCAATGTCGCTGGCATAGATTTCATAGCTGCCATCATGGCGAATGCGCTCCATCGCCTCCGACCGCGCCTCCTGCCAGTATTCCTGCGGCACCATCGCCCAGTGCTCCGCGTCAAATCCGCGTAGCAATCCCGGTGCGCGATCCTGCGCAATCATCGCCGCCTCAATCGGAATAGTTCCCGAACCGCAAAACGGATCGACAAACCGTCCTCGTCCCCGATAGCGCGACAGCTTGACCAGCGCTGCCGCCAATGTCTCGCGCAGAGGAGCCGCATTGCTGTTGGCACGATAGCCGCGCTTGTGTAGTCCGGAGCCTGATGTATCCAGATACAGCGTAACCTGATTGTTCATAATGGAAAACTGAATTTGGCAGCGCGGGCCGGTCTCCTCGAACCATTCCATGCCATACGCATCCGACAGGCTCTTGACAATCGCCTTTTTGATAATACTCTGGCAGTCCGGTACGCTGTGGAGGTCAGACGACAGCGAATATCCCTTGACCGGAAACGCATAGTCCTTTTCGATATAATCCAGCCATGGCATATCATATACGCCCTCAAACAGCTCTTCAAATGTATGTGCTTCAAACGTGCCGACTGTAATCAGTACGCGCTCCGCACAGCGCAGCCACAGATTCGCCCACGCCAGTGTGTGCTCGTCACCCTGAAAATATACGCGTCCATTTTCCACGCGGACATCCGACAGCTTTCCGCCGTAGCGTAGCTCATCGCCCACAATGCCCTCCAAACCAAATAGCGTCGGGCAACAAAATTCATATGTCATTGAAATTTCCCTTCTTCTTCCATCGTCATTGTCTCACTTAGAATTGATTATACGATATTTCTCCCCCATCGACAACAACTTCTCTTTGATTTTCCGCTTTTCTGTGGTATACTGATACTATTCTTTCTGATAGTAGAGGTGTCTGCATGATCCGCTATGGTTTTATTCGAACCAAAGATGAAATAAAGTTTTTAATTCTCACCTGTATGACCTATCTGCCGTTTCCGGTGTCCTATGATTCCATCGTCGATATCTGCACGTGGTGTGACGACGGCTTTGGATATTTTGAGCTGACCGAGGCGTTCTCGGAGCTTTGTGAGACTGGGCATATTCAGACCAAGGTGGAAGGGTCTCATGAACGCTACTCCATTACGGAAAAGGGAGAGGAAACCGCGCGCATCTTTTCCTCCCGCCTGCCGTATACCGTGCGGGAATCGGCGGAGCTATCCGCACTGCGCGTCATTCGTAAGATTCGACGCGACACGCAGATCACCACGGAGACCGAGCAGCGCGGCGAAAAGGACTATGTTGTCACACTGTCCATGCAGGATGTCTTTTCGGTACAGATGAACGTCGTCAGCCCGTCGCAGGCATCCCTGCTGGAGCAGAGCTTCAAAAAGCACGCAGAGAGCATCTATCAGGATGTACTCACCGCTCTGACCAAGAGCTACGAAGAAGAATAATACAAGGGTCTGCTGCATTTTGGATTTTGCAGCAGACCCTTGTACAGCATTCAGCTCCCCTTGTTCTCCGAGGGGAGCTGAATTTGCGAAGCAAATTCTGAGGGGATGTGAACTAACCGATACATCCCATTTTCACTTATAAAATAAAACTAAAGGGGATATGATAATGTCAAACAAGAAAAAGGGCGTCTTATTTATTCTGTGCTCTGCCTTCTGCTTTGCGCTGATGAATCTGTTTGTCAAACTGTCCGGCGACCTGCCCTCCATGCAGAAGAGCTTCTTCCGCAATTTTGTCGCCATGATTTTTGCGTTTATTATTTTGATGCGCTCCGAACAGGGACTGCACTTTCAAAAAAAGAATCTGCCCTATCTATTAGCTCGTGCCATCTTTGGTACCATCGGCATCCTGTGTAATTTCTATGCCGTCAGCCATCTGCTCCTTCCGGACGCCTCTATGCTGAACAAGCTGTCGCCATTTTTCGCAATTTTAATTTCCTATCTCTATCTGAAGGAAAAGGTCACTCCGGTACAGGCCGGTGCTGTGTTCCTCGCCTTTATCGGCGCCCTGTTTATTATCAAGCCGGGTTTTGTCGCCTTTGGCCAGACCTTCACCTGTATTATTGGCGCCTTTGGCGGAATGTGTGCCGGTACGGCCTATACCATGGTGCGTAAGCTGAGTCTGAACGGCGAACGCGGGCCATTTATTGTGTTTTTCTTCTCCGCGTTTTCCTGTCTGTTTTGCCTGCCTTACTTGATTTTCCGCTTCCATCCCATGTCGATGTATCAGCTCGCGATGCTCTTACTCGCCGGTCTGGCGGCTTCCGGCGGTCAGTTTGCCATTACCGCCGCGTATTCCAACGCACCGGCCCGTGAACTCTCGATTTACGACTACTCACAGATTATCTTCTCCGCCATCCTTGAGCTGATGTTCTTCCATCAGGTTCCGGATCTCTGGAGTGTTCTGGGTTACTTCATCATCTGCGGCACATCCATCTATATGTTCCTCTACAACAACCGAACCAACCCAGCCTGATTCCCCCCCCCCCAAAAAAAACAAATCACGCGCACAACGAGATTTTCTTCTCTGCTGTGCGCGTTTTTCTTATGTCTCGCTTTCTAAAGCGTCTACTTTTTCCTTCAATCCCTTTCCGGGACGAAACACCGCCGTCCGCCCCGCCGGAATTATCGTAAATTCTTCCGACCCCGGCAATCGAACACTGCGCTCCAAACGTTGCTTCGTCTCAAACGATCCAAAGCCGATAAAATTCAGCTTATCGCCGCTCGCCAGCACGTCGCCGATGCTGTCCAGCACGGCATCCAGCGTCGCTTCTGTGTCCTTCTTTTTCAGGCCGGTTCGATCCGCCACCATGCGTACAAATTCCGCTTTTTTCATTCCTGTGTCTTAGCCTCTTTCCAAAGCGCCCCCATCTGCGTCAGCGTCAGTTCTTCCATCGTCTTGCCCTGCTTTGCCGCACCCTGCTCCACATAGGTAAAGCGGCGAATGAACTTCTCGCAGGTATTGTCCAGCGCTCGCTCCGGGTCAACTCCGCGGAAACGTCCAATTTTGGCCACAGCAAACAGCAGGTCACCGATTTCTTCTGCAACATCGCCGTCACCTGCCAACGCGCGCTCCACCTCGTCCAGCTCCTCGTGCACCTTAGCAACCGCGCCGTCAATGCTGTCCCATTCAAATCCGGCCTTCGCCGCCTTGTTCTGGATCTTATCTGCACGGATCAGCGCCGGTAAGCTGCGTGCCACACTGTCCAGCGTCTCTGCCGCCGACTTCTGGTGTTTCTCCGTCTTTTTCAGCTCATCCCAGTTGGCAAGAATCTCTTCCGTGCCCGAAACGGCGGTGTTGCCAAACACATGCGGATGACGATAAATCATCTTTTTGCAGATGCCGTCTGCGACGTCGTCAATCGTGAACACGCCCTTTTCCTTTTCGATCTCGGTGTGGAACACAACCTGAAACAGCACGTCGCCCAGTTCTTCCTTAAGCAGCTCACTGTCGTTGTTGTCAATCGCCTCGCATACCTCGTAAACTTCCTCAATAAAATTTCGGCGAATGGACGCGTGATCCTGCTGCCGATCCCACTTACAGCCGTTTTCCGACCGCAAAATCTCCATTATCTTTAGCAAATCCTCAAAATTGTAATAATCCTTGCATGTAAATTCCATTCCAATCCTCTTTCTATCCGGTTATTTTCAGCACTGCCGCCAGCTGTTTTCCGCCGGGCAGCATCGACACATCCTCATAATTCAGTCCCCGCAAAAAAGCTGCCACAACAAGATACACCGGCGGCATACCCGCACAGGCGAGAAGCAGCGCCGGAGTATCCCCATAGCGCGGCAGCATCCATTGGTACAGCTGCCACCCTCCCTGTGCCATCACGCAGGACGCCGCTATACACGGCAGGGTCGGACGCACTAAGGGCGGAACCCACTTCATCTTACAATAAATCGCCGCGAGATTCAACAGCAGAATCACCCCAAAACACAGGATCGAGCTGATTGGCGCCGCCAAAATGCCCATCTCTGGATCTGCCATTCCAACATAGGAAAACGCAAATTTTGCAGCGGAACCGATTGTCATCGTGCAAACCGTGATATCCGGCCGCTCCATAGACTGTAGGATTGACGTCGTCACGGACGCCAAGCCAACGAGCACCTCTGCAAAGCCAAGACACTCCAGCAACGGTGTTGCCACCGCAACGCCCTGTGGCTGAGAGGAAAACAGCAGCCGCAGCAATGGCTCGGCAAACACCGTCAAAATCACGCCGCATGGGATGCAGACCAGAGTTGTAAGACGGCACGCCGAAGCCATCAGCCGTTTGCACGCCGCCTCCTGTCCGCGACTCCACGCGGCGGTCAGCGCCGGCAGAATGCTCACCGCAATCGCGCCGGAAAATGCCTGCGGCAAATGATACAGCGTCAGCGCCATGCCGGTATACGCACCATAAACCGAAGTAATCTGGTTGGCGGAAAGCCCCGTCAGCGGCATCCGCCCATAAATCAGCGTCATATCTAAGAATCCGGACACCGTCATCACCGCAGAGCCTAATGTAATCGGGATCATCAGTGAAAACAGGCGTGAATACGGAATAGACTGACCACATTTTCGTGCCCGCAATGTAGAGCCAATGCTGTGCCGCACGCTCCAGCCCAGATACAGCACCGCGATCAACTCACCCATTGTCACACCCAACACGCCGCCTGCAGCGGCACCGGCAAGTCCCAGTCCATGCTGTATCGCCAGCCGCGCGAGCGCACAGCCAAACAGCAGCTTTCCGCTCGCCTCCAGCACCTGCGATACCGACGTCGGCTCCATATTGCCCGTTCCTTGATACCAGCCGCGCAGAGCGGCCTCTGCCGTCACCAGTACCACTGCCGGTGCAATTGCAACTAAGCTCCAAGTGGTATCCGGTTCGCCAAAGTGCGCGGCAATCCATGGGGCCAAAAGCGCCAATCCGGCTGCTAACACTACCGAAACCAGAGTAAACAGCAATCCCGTTTTCCATACCAGCCGTTGCGCCTGCGCCCTTTGTCCTGCCGCCAGCGCCTCGGACACCAAGCAGGACTCCGCAATCGGAATTCCCGACGCCGTGATAACAAACAAAATCGAAAAAAACTGCATGGCAAATGCAAAGATTCCCATCCCATTGTCTCCGATGAGATTGGTCAGCGGAATTTTAAACAGTGCCCCGAGTATTTTGACAATCAAGCCGGACACCATCAATAGCATGGCGCCGTGTACATAGTTTCGCTTCTCCTGCATGATCTCCCCCGTTCTCCTCAAGAACAGGGTATGTCTTTCTGAACGCAAATAGAAGGGAAAAGGCCTGCTGCAAAATACAAAGTGCAGCAGGCCCTTACGCTTCGCTGGTTTGGAATTTGAGGAGCGAGGCAATGAAACGACCTCGCCGTGTGGACGCTTCAACGCGGTGAGTAAGTGGAATTCGCCGAAGCGACCGCGCAGTGCGTCGCAGCAACTTATAGCTGCGCCCCACATCCACTGCAAAAGACATCGCCCGACGCGCACTGCTTGCCGCAGTTCGGGCACTGGCTACTGGCCTTTAGGCTTTGCAGCTTGCTGCGAATCTCAGAAACCGCTTCGCGCTTCTCGTCAATTAGCGTCAGCTTGACCTGAATTTCTTCCTGATCGACTTCTATGCCGCAGTGTGTATCATACAGCATCTTGCCCAGCTCTTTATACAGCTGATCCATCTCTGAATTCAGATCAAAAATGCGCAGATTCAGCTTGGTGGACTCCACCACAGTGGTCGCCTTTTTGGTCGCGACATTTGCGGCCTTTACCGTGCGGTCCGTTAAGACCTCCGAAGATGCCTTGATGCGGCTTATCAAATTCATTGCTTTCTGTTCCAAAATCTATACTCCTCTCTCGTCCATCAGGGATTGATTATGCTCCCTTGCGATGCATTTCACTATATCCGTCTATTTTTGTACTGCAAATTATCCGATAAATTCATGCATGATTGACGAATCCGGAATCAAATCCATACGATCCATTGGCTCAAACAGCTCCAAGGCATCCTTGACGTCATCCAAGCCCGCCTCATGCATCTCCGTAAAATACGGCTGCGCCAGCTCACGCAGTTCATTCATCAAGATGGTGTCCTCATATGGCAAATACGTATCAATAATACGAACGGCATGCGGAACATAGGGGTGAATATACAGCTTTTCTCCGCGCCGCACTGACTTCCACAAACGGATTGTGCCGATAACCGGCTCATCACGGAAGTTCTTATCACGAATGGCACGTCGCACAAAACGAAGTTTATGCGGCGCCAGACGTTCCTCTTTGTTGAGTACGACCTGTGTGCCGACTGCCATGTAAACGCCCGTCGCATAAGCCGCCAGCGGCTCGGTAATCATACTGTTGAGTGCATGAATACCCTCGATTACGGCAATCTCATCCTTCTTGAGCTGGATCTCCCTCGTGTTTTCCGTGCGGCAGCGCGCTGCAAAGTCATACTGCGGAACGGAAATTATCTCGCCCTTTGCCAGTGCCGTCAGATGATGGCTGAGCAGATTCAAATCCATGCAGAGCGGCGATTCCAGATCCTCCGCGCCGTCCTCGTCGCGCGGCATTTCATACGACCCGCGCGTCAAATAATAATCATCCATGGAAATTGCATGAGAGTGAATGCCGCGCTTCTCCAGCTCATCTCGCAGGCGCCACGCCGTTGTCGTTTTACCGCTGGACGAGGGCCCGTTCAGCAGGACAATCGGACGCTCCCGATACGTGGAGCAGACGGTTTCTGCCACCGAACAGATCGTCGCGTGATACTGCGCTTCGCTCTCAGAGATAAACGCGGCGGGGTCCTTCCTGCACCGCTCGTTAATCTCTTGCAGCTCTATGTTTCTCATAATATGTTCCTCACAATGTATTCGCCCACTCCAGCAGCGCCTGTTTTCCGGCGTTGATTTTTTCGAGTGAGGTGTTATATTCATACGGGTATTTCGGATTGCTGATACGTCGAATTTTGCTGCCGTCCGACGTGAGCAGCTTAGTCACGCCGCCAGCTCCCAACGACAAAATGGTCTGTAATTCCTCCATCATGTAGATGTTGTAATCGCACTCAAATCCCTGCCGCGTCCAGCCGACGTTTTCATATCCGCCCGCCATAAACTTTTGCCGATATAAATAATACGGAGAATATCCCGCAGCCGTCAAAATCTGCGTCGATGCCTCCAGCATTTTGCGCACCGTCTCGTGTCGGCTAACCGCCTGAATGCGGTCATTGTGGTTTGCGCCACGCTTGACTGCCAGTGTGTGCACCGTGATGTTCTCCGGCTTCAACGAAACCAATGTGCGCATTGTCTCCGCAAAGCTTTCCGGTGTATCGCCGTCCAGTCCTGCAATCGTGTCCATATTAATCACACGGAAGCCGATTTTCCGCGCCGTCTGATAGGTATTCAGCACGTCCTTTGCGCTGTGCTTGCGCCCAATCGCCGCGAGAACGTCATCGTTCATCGACTGTGGATTGATGGAAATGCGATCCACGCCATTTTGCGCCAGTACCCGCAGCTTTTCCTCCGTAATCGTATCCGGACGTCCCGCCTCAACGGTGAATTCTGAAATCGCTGAGAGATCAAACGCCGTATGGATTTTACCCAACAGCCTCTCCAGCTGCGGCGCGGACAGTGTCGTCGGTGTGCCGCCGCCGACGTACACCGAGACGATGCGCAGTCCCGCCTGCCGGACAACCTCGCCCGCGTGGCGAATCTCCGCGCACAGCGTATCCAGATACGGACCGAGCAGTGCGCCCGCCCGTTCAATCGAATGGCTGACAAACGAGCAGTAGCTGCACCGCGATGGACAGAACGGAATTCCCACATACAACGAAATGTCCTTCGGCTGTAATTTCTTCTTGCGATCCCACGCGATACCCGCAGAGCGAATCGCCAGCGCACGCCGTGCCGGAGAGACACAGTAGTTCTCCGTCATGATACGCGCCACCTCCGCCGGAGAATAGCCTTTCTCCAAAAAGCCGCGCGCAAACTTTGCCGGTCGAACGCCGGTCAGCGATCCCCACTCCGGTACATAATCCAGAAACGGTACAATCGCTTCATAGACCGTTCGCTTGACCGCGTGCGTCACCGCCCTCTTGGTTTCCTGCTCGTCATCTGTCACCGGTGCGGTGCGCTCCACACACTGCTGGTGTTCTCCGCGCTGGCAGCAGGCGCGAATGCGGACCTCCGTCCCCAAATCGTCTACCTGCACACCCAGTGCATCCTGCCCCTCCTCCACCGTCTCTGCGCGCTCCGGAATCTCCGCCGGAAGCAGGTTGAGCAGCATGTCACGGATTGGATGATCGTTTTCTAATCCACTAACGGTATACAGCATCAGCGAACCGCCTGTAACATATATGGATTATGCTTGCGCTCAAATTCCAGCGTAGAAACTTGCATATGACCCGGATAGACATGGAAGTCACCCTTCAAGTCGTGCAGCCGTTTCAGCGAACGCAGCATCGCCGCAAAGTCGCCGCCCGGCAGATCACAGCGTCCACATTCGCGGCAGAACAGCGTATCGCCGGTAAACAGACTGTCCGCAATGCGAATCGTGCAGGAACCCGGCGTATGTCCCGGTGTGTGGTAGTAGTGCGCCGTAATGCCGCCAAAGGTGACCTCTGTACCCTCTTCCGCCGGAATATCCACGTCCGGGAAATTATAGCGGTTTTTCAACTGACGGCCGTATGCGCCGAACGCATCCAAGCCCGCATCCTGCTGATACAGATATGCGTCCTCCGTATTGACAACCACCTGTGCGCCCGTCGCCGCCTTGATGTCGCCTACTGCCATAATATGATCGAAGTGCGCATGGGTGAGCAGAATATATTTCAGCTGCACGCCCTCCTTCTGAATCATTTCCAGCAGCTGCGGCGCGTTGTCGCCGGGATCAATGATCGCACCCTCATGGCTGGTTTCATCATAAATCAAGTAACAGTTGGTGCCAATCTCACCAACGCAGGTCTGAATCAGTTTCACGAAGTCCTCCTTATTTTCTCGTCATCTCATCGGTATCCATTATAATCGTAACCGGACCGTCGTTCAGCAGCGCAACCTTCATGTCTGCGCCGAACTGTCCAGTCTCTACCGTTGCGCCCTCTTCACGGCAAAACGCGACGAACTGCTCATACAGCCGCTCTGCCTGCTCGCCCTTGGCGGCTCGTATAAAGTTCGGTCGCTTGCCCTTGCGGCAGTCGCCGTACAGTGTAAACTGGCTCACTGCCAGAATGCTACCGCCAACGTCCGCCAGCGAGCGGTTCATGCGGTCTTCGTCATCGGAAAACACGCGGAGTCCCACGCACTTTCTCGCCAGATAGCGCGCTTCCTCCTCCGTGTCCTCCGTCGCAACGCCCAATAAAATTAAAAATCCGTTTTGTATTTCTCCGGTAATCGCGCCATCTACTGTCACACTGGCGTGCGTGACGCGCTGAAGTACTGCTCTCATGTTCTTCCTCTCAACTAGTCTGACGTGTGACATTGATGACGCCCTTAATCGACCGCAGCTTGCTGATCAGCATTTCCAGCTGCGAGATGCCCGTCACGTCTACTACCGCGTTGATAATGCCAAAGCCCTCCGACAGCGTCTTGCCGTTGAAGTCACGGACGTTGACGCGGTTGTTCGACAGAATGGTCAAGACATCGCTCATAACGCCGACGCGGTCCGTCGTCGATACCTGAAGCGCCGTGCTGAATCGCTCCTTCGCCTCGATCTGGGACTCATCCCAGTGTACGTCAATCCATCGGTTTTTGTCCTCTTCACTGCTGTTTTTATAGTTAATGCAGTCTCGTCGGTGAATGGAAACACCATAACCGCGGGTGATATATCCCACAATATCATCTCCCGGAATCGGGGTGCAACAGCGCGCGAACTTGACCAGACAGTTGTCAATGCCCTCGACGACAACACCGGAGTCCGCCTTGGTCTGCTTATGCTCGGTCAGCGGCTTTTTCGCTTCCTCTGCCTTGCGCTCTCGGATGACCTCATCGCGCACCTTGTTGATGACCTTGGTCAGCGTGATGCCGCCGTAACCAAGACTTGCATACAGCTCCTCCAGCGAAGAGAAGTTGAACTTATTCAACACATTCTGCTGAATTTCCGGTTTTTCCATGAAATGATTGTACAGCAGATTGGAATGCAGCTCGCGCTCCAAATCCTCTTTGCCGCGTTCGATATTCTCTTCGCGGCATTCCTTTTTGAACCACTGCTTGATCTTATTGCGCGCTTCCGAGGTCTTAATCATCTTCAGCCAGTCGCGCTTCGGTCCATGGGTTTCCTTTGAGGTCAGAATGTCAACAATATCACCGTTTTGCAGGCTATAGTCAATCGGCGCAATGCGTCCGTTAATTTTACAGCCGATCATGCGGTTGCCGACAGCGGAATGAATGCCATAGGCGAAATCGATCGGTGTCGCGCCCGCGGGAAGATTGACAACGTCGCCCTTCGGCGTGAACACAAACACTTCATCCGAAAACAGATCGACCTTGATATTCTTGATAAAGTCCTCTGCCTCGGTGTCCTGCTGTGCTTCCAGCAGCTGACGAATCCACGCATAGGTCTCCTCGCCACCGTTTTTGCTGATGCCCTGCTTATACTTCCAGTGCGCCGCAACGCCGTATTCCGCCATTTCGTGCATTTCCTCAGTGCGAATCTGCACTTCAAACGGAATTCCAGAACGACCGATAACCGTCGTATGCAGCGAACGATAGCCATTCGGCTTCGGCGTGGAAATATAGTCTTTAAAACGTCCCGGAATTGGCTTGTATAGGTCATGTACATAGCCAAGGACATTATAACAGTCCGCTACAGAATCGACAATCACGCGCACGGCACAGATATCGTAAATCTCATCAATGCTCTTGTTCTGTGAGTACATCTTGCGGTAGATGCTGTACACATGCTTGACGCGGCCGGAAATCGTATTGCGAATGCCTCCCTCATCCAGCTTTTTGCTCAGCGTCCGCTTAATGCGCTCCAAGAACTTTTCGTGCTCGCTGCTCTGCCGGTTCAGTCCATCGACAATTTCCTGATAGCCAATCGGGTCGAGGTGCTGTAACGACAGATCCTCCAGCTCCCACTTGACTTTCTGCATGCCCAGACGGTGCGCAATCGGCGCATAGATCTCCATCGTCTCCAGCGATTTCGAGCGCTGTTTGCTCTCCGGCATGAACTTCATCGTGCGCATATTGTGCAGACGGTCCGCCAGTTTAATCAGGATGACGCGAATGTCCTTCGCCATCGCGATCAGCATCTTGCGCAGATCTTCCATCTGCTCCTGTTCTTTAGAATAGCGCAGGTGTCCCAGACGCGTTACGCCATCGACCAGATCCGCAATGGTCTTGCCGAATTTTTTTTCAATTTCCTCATATCCAAACGTGGTATCTTCGATACAGTCATGCAGCAGACCGGCACAGATAGAATCCGTGTCCAGTCCCATTTCCACGATAATCTCTGCCACAGAAACCGGATGTATGATATACGGATCGCCGCTCTTGCGCAGCTGACCTTCGTGTGCTTTCGCCGCGCATTCATACGCCGCACGTATTTTATCGACATCGGCGGATGGATTTTGTTTTTCCACGCGCTCGATCAAAAAATCAATTTTTGTCTTCATATCCATGGTATCACCCCCAAGCAGCCGACTCACGTCGCTGCATTGCGATTTTTCATTTGGCGCAGAGTCGCTAGAACGACCGACTTCGAGATATCCGCCTTGCCCTGATAAGGCAGCATACGGATGGTCAATAATCCGTTCTTAAAATGGTAGCTCACCAGTCGGCTTTCCGAGAATACATCCAAGCAAACAAACAGCTTGCCGATGTTGATGTCTCTTCGACTCTCCCACTCAATGCGCCGCGATAATGTATTATATGGCGCTGTCACCTGAGAATTTTCCTGACGAGAGATCAGATGCCGCCAAACGGCAACCAGGTCGCGCCGATCCGGGTACAGACGATCCACCTCGTGCGGCGTAATCGCATTCCCGTCGATAAACATCGAATAGCTTGTCAGCAGAGCATGATCCTTTTTCAGTTCACAGCTGCTCAGGCGAATGTCCTTGAGCATGAGCTGAATCGTGCTTCTGCCGCGGAACGTGTTGATTTCCAGACTAAAGGCCGCATCCACGACGTTGCCCTGTACCACGCTGCATCCGCCGGAACCCGTGCCGAACAGCATCGCCGTGAAGAAAATGCCGCCCTTGCTCAGTGTCATTTTCAGATGACGGTCACTGGAAATCGGCGTAATATCCTCCACCGTCAGCTCACACATGCCGAAAACCGGTTCCGGATTGCCCATGCCATACGGCTCCAGCACGCGAAGGCCGTGAATCGCCTCCATCGAAATATGCTCCGGACGAATCATGCAGTCGATATTCACCACCGGAACGGTATCCTCTTCACGGATGTTCTCCTTGGCGTATTCACATAGGCTCTGCTTAAACGCCGACAGATTCTTTCGGTCAATCGTCAGACCCGCCGCCAGCGCATGTCCGCCGAACTTTTCCAAATAGCCTGAGCTGTGCTCCAGCGCTTCAAACAGGTTGAAGCCGCGCACCGAGCGTCCCGAACCCTTGCCGGAATCACCCTCCAGCGAAATCAATACCGTCGGACAGCCATAGCGGTCGGAAATCCGGGAGGAAACGATGCCAATCACACCGTGATGCCAGTCCTCACCCCAGAGCACAATAATGCGATCCTCTTCCGGATCATATTCCTTCTGCAACGCCGCATACGCTTGGCTCAATATCGCATTTTCTGCATTCTGCCGCTCCTTGTTCTGCTGGCAAAGCAGGGCGGCAATGTCGGACGCCCGCGACAAGCTGTCTGTCAGGAACAGCTCCGCCGCCAGATTGGCGCAGCCCATGCGTCCCGCCGCATTGATGCGCGGCGCCAGTGTAAAGCTGACAACGCTGGACGTCATGCGTTTCTCCTCTACGCCCGCTTCCCGAATCAACATGCGCAGACCAGGATTGTCGGTTTGCGCCAGATAGCACAGGCCGTTGGCAACAATCGTCCGGTTCTCGCCGTACAGCGGCATGACATCGGCAATCGTGCCCACCGCAACCAGATCCAGATAGGCATCCAGTACCTCCGGCAGATGCTCCGGTCCTGCCAGTGCGCACACCAGCTTAAACGCAACGCCGACGCCGGCCAAATCCGGAAACGGATACCGGCTGTTCGGGCACTTCGGGTTGACCACAGCCTCCGCCTCCGGAAGCGTATCAATACACTCATGATGGTCGGTTACCACCATTTTTAATCCAATTTTATGTGCGAACGCAACTTCTTCCATTGCGGTTATGCCGGAATCCACCGTGATGACCAGAGAAACCCCTTGGTCACGCAGTGCTTGCAGGGCATCACAGTTCAGTCCATAGCCTTCCGTCAGGCGATCCGGGATGTAATACAGACAGTCCGCGTGAACACTGCGCAGATAGCGAACCATGACACAGGTAGACGTAATGCCATCCACGTCATAGTCGCCGAACACTGCGATGCGCTCGCCATTTTCCAACGCCGTCTGTATGACCTCAACCGCTCGTGCCATGTCCGGCAGCAGCATCGGATCACCCAGCTGCCCGAAGTCTGCCGCCAAAAACTGCGCCGCCTTCTCCGGCGTGTCCATGCCGCGGGAGCACAGTACAGCGGCCGTCAAAACAGGATACCCTCCCTTCGTTGCGAGGGTATGCACAGCATTGCCATCCGGCTTGGCAATATTCCATTTTTTTGTTCTCATTGCTGCTCCTCGATTATATTTTAATTCACTACATATTATACAACAAAATAACTATAACTGCAAACATCTTTGTGGGGCAATTCTTGGCTGTTTTCACAACTTTTCTGATGTTTTTCGGAACATCGCGCTTGTTTTCCAGTATTTTCATTGTCCAAAATGACGATATGACGCAGCTGTATCTTCCACGCATTCCAATCAGCAGCCCTTTGCCTTAAGACAAAAAAAACAGCAGCCACCCGCCGGTTATCTTCCGTGCAGAGCGCTGCTGTTTTCGATACGTTATTTCAAATACTTTTTCAGATATTGTCCGGTATACGACTGCTTACACTGTACAATTTCCTCCGGCGTACCGGTGCAAACGATGTGTCCGCCGCCTTCGCCGCCCTCCGGGCCGAGATCAATGATGTGGTCAGCGATCTTGATAACATCCAGATTGTGCTCGATGACAACCACAGAGTTTCCGTTGTCCACCAGCTTTTGCAGCACCTGCGTCAGCTTGTGCACGTCCGCAATGTGCAGTCCCGTTGTCGGCTCATCCAGAATATACATCGTCTTGCCGGTCGCCCGCTTAGACAGCTCGGTCGCGAGTTTAACGCGCTGGCTCTCACCGCCGGACAGCGTTGTGGAGGATTGCCCCAGCTTGACATAGCCCAAACCGACCTCTTGCAGCGTGAGGATCTTGCGTGCAATCTTCGGGATATTCTCAAAAAATACTACGGCTTCATCAATCGTCATGTCCAGCACTTCGCTGATGTTTTTGCCCTTATAGCGCACCTCCAGCGTCTCGCGGTTATACCGCGCGCCGCCGCAGACCTCGCACGGAACATAGACGTCCGGCAGGAAGCTCATCTCAATTTTCTTCAGGCCGTCGCCCTGACACGCTTCACATCGTCCGCCCTTGACGTTGAACGAAAACCGTCCCGGACCGTACGCACGCATTTTGGCGTCCTGCGTCGAAGCATACAGGCTGCGAATATCGTTAAACACGCCGGTATAGGTCGCTGGATTCGACCGCGGTGTGCGGCCGATCGGCGACTGATCGATGCAAATGACCTTGTCCAGATGTTCCAGACCGGTTACCTCATCGAACGCGCCAGCTTTTGTTTTTGCACGGTTCAGCTCCGCCGCCAGCTTTTTATACAAAATCTGATTGACAAACGACGATTTGCCGCTTCCGGAAACACCGGTCACACAGGTCATCACGCCCAGCGGAATACAGAACGTCTCATTTTTCAGGTTGTTCTCCCGACAGCCGGTAAAGGTCAAAAATGCACCGTTCCCCTCGCGCCGTGTTTCCGGCACCTCGATGCGCCGCTTGCCGCTCAGATACTGTCCGGTGATGGAGGCCTCGCATTGCAGCAACTCATCCACCGTTCCCTCACAGACAATTTCGCCGCCGTTGACACCGGCGCCCGGGCCGACATCCACAATGTGATCCGCCGCGTACATCGTGTCCTCGTCGTGCTCCACCACAATCAAGGTGTTGCCCATATCGCGCAGTTTTTTCAGCGTCGCCAGCAGCTTGTCATTGTCGCGCTGGTGCAGACCGATGGACGGTTCATCCAGAATATACAGCACGCCCATCAGCGACGAACCGATCTGCGTCGCCAAGCGAATGCGCTGGCTCTCGCCGCCGGACAGCGTGCCCGCCGAGCGTGAGAGCGTCAGATAATTCAGGCCGACGCTCTGCAAAAAGCCCAGTCGGTTTTCTATTTCCTTGAGGATGCGCTCCGCAATGCGCATCTGCTGCTCGGTCAGCTGCAAGCCATGGATAAATTCCAGCTCATCAGTCACCGACATCTCACAGAATTCCATGATGTTTTTGCCGCCGACCAAGACCGCCAGAAGCTCCGGACGCAGACGGCGTCCCTTGCACCTCGGGCACGGAACTTCGCTCATCGCTTCTTCGATTTCCTCGCGCGCCCATTCGGAATTAGTCTCCTCGTATCGCCGTTGTAGATTGGAAATGACGCCCTCAAACGCCTGCTCCATCTTGCCGCCGGAAAACCGCGAGACATGCAGCGTCAGCTTTTCCTTGCCCGTGCCATAGAGCAGCACATGAACCGCCTCTTCGCTCATGTCCGCAATCGGCGTATCCATTGTAAAGCCGTACTTCTTGCCCAGCGCTTCATAGTACATGCGCGAAATCGAACCCTGATCACAATTTCTCCAGCCGCTCGCCTGAATCGCGCCCTCCTTCAGGGAGAGCTTCGGGTTCGGGATAATCTGATCCGGATCTACCTGCATGAGCACACCCAAGCCGGAGCAATGCGGGCAGGCGCCATATGGATTGTTAAACGAGAACATGCGCGGCGTCATCTCCGCCAGCGAAATGCCGCAGTCTTCACACGCATAATTCTGCGAGAACGACAGATCGCCCTGCCCGATGACATCGATAAGCAATAAACCGCCGGACAGCGCACACGCCGCCTCCACCGATTCCGTCAATCGGCTTGTGATGCCCGGCTTGATGACAATGCGATCCACAATAATCTCGATATTGTGCTTCTTATTTTTCTCCAGCGAGATTTCTTCCGACAGATCGTACTGATTGCCGTCCACGCGTGCGCGGACATAGCCGCTCTTTTTCGCGTTTTGCAGCACCTTGACGTGCTCGCCCTTTTTCTGCCGCACCACCGGCGCCAGAATTTGCAGCTTGGTGCGCTCCGGCAGCTCCATCAGCTGATCGACAATCTGATCCACTGTCTGCTGGCGAATCTCCTTGCCGCACTTCGGGCAGTGCGGCGTGCCGACGCGTGACCAGAGCAAGCGAAGATAGTCGTATACCTCCGTGACCGTTCCCACCGTGGAGCGTGGATTCTTGCTCGTCGTCTTCTGATCAATGGAAATCGCCGGAGACAAACCGTCGATATAATCCACATCCGGCTTGTCCATCTGTCCCAAAAACTGGCGGGCGTAGGAGGACAGCGATTCGACATAACGCCGTTGTCCCTCTGCATAAATCGTGTCAAACGCCAGCGAGGATTTGCCGCTACCGGACAAACCAGTCAGCACCACCAGCTTGTCGCGCGGAATCCAGACTTCCACATTTTTTAGGTTGTGCTCTCTGGCACCTTTTACATGAATAAATTCCTGCATTCCACTCTCACCAAACTTAATCGTTTTGCTCCTCCAGCGTGCGAATCTGGTCGCGCAGATCCGCCGCCAGCTCAAACTCCAGCATCTTCGCCGCTTCCTTCATCTGGCGGGTCAGGGCTTTGATTCTGCCCTCCCGCTCCGCACGGCTGAGCTTTTTCTTACTCATCGCCGCACCGACACCCGGTGTAGCGGAAATCTCAATCACATCGTGCACCTGCTTGATAATCGTCTTTGGCACGATGCCGTGTTCTTCGTTATATGCCATCTGCATGGCGCGGCGGCGTTCGGTCTCGCGAATCGCGCGATCCATCGACGGCGTAATCGTATCCGCATACATGATAACTTGGCCGGAGGCATTTCGTGCCGCACGACCGATGGTCTGTACCAGCGACGTCTCCGAGCGCAGGAAACCTTCTTTATCCGCATCCAAGATCGCCACGAGCGATACCTCCGGAAGATCCAATCCCTCTCGCAGCAGGTTGATGCCGACCAGCACATCAAATACACCGAGACGCAAATCACGCAGCAGCTCCATGCGTTCGATGGTCTTGACATCGTGGTGCATATACCGCACGCGAATGTCCACACCCTCCAGATAGCTCGTCAAATCCTCTGCCATCTTCTTGGTCAGCGTCGTGACCAGCACGCGCTCTTTACGCGCGGTGCGGGCATTGATTTCGCCAATCAGATCGTCTACCTGTCCCTCTACCGGACGGATAATGACCTTCGGATCGACCAAGCCGGTCGGGCGGATCACCTGTTCGACCACCTGTCCCGCGCGGCTGCGTTCATATTCCGCCGGTGTCGCACTGATATAAATCGCCTGATGAATGCGCTCCTGAAACTCCTCAAAGTTCAGCGGGCGGTTGTCATAGGCCGACGGCAGACGGAAGCCGTTGTCAATCAGGCTCTTTTTGCGTGCTGCGTCACCGTGGTACATCGCGCGCACCTGTGGCAGCGTGACGTGCGACTCGTCCACCATCAGCAGAAAATCATCCGGAAAATAGTCCAGCAGCGTGTACGGCGCGGAACCCGGAGCTCGACCAGACATAACGCGCGAATAATTCTCAATTCCCGTGCAAAAGCCGATTTCCTCCAGCATTTCCATATCAAAATTCGTCCGCTGTGCGATACGCTGCGCCTCAATCAGCTTGCCGTTGTCCTCGAACCACTTGACGCGCTGCTCCATCTCCGCACGGATTTCAGTAATCGCCTGTTCCAGCTTATCCTTCGGCGTGACATAATGCGACGCCGGGTAAATTGCCACATGCTGTACATCACAATTGCGCTCGCCGGTCAGCGGGTTAATCTCACTGATGCGGTCGATCTCGTCACCAAAAAACTCCACACGGATGGCAAACGAATCGGTATACACCGGCCAAATCTCAATGGTATCGCCGCGCACGCGGAAACGGTTTCGCTCGAACGCAATGTCGTTTCGCTCGTACTGGATTTCCACCAGCTTTTTCATCAGCTCATCGCGGTCACGTTCCATGCCCGGACGCAGCGAGATCACCATGTTTTTGTAATCAATCGGGTTGCCTAAGGAATAAATACAGGACACCGACGCGACGATGATCACATCCCGCCTCTCAAACAGTGACGACGTCGCCGAGTGGCGCAGACGCTCGATCTCGTCGTTGATTGCCGAATCCTTTTCAATATAGGTGTCTGTCGACGCGATATACGCCTCCGGCTGGTAATAATCATAATAGGATACGAAGTATTCCACCGCATTATCCGGAAAAAACTCCCGAAACTCGCTGCAAAGCTGTGCCGCCAGCGTCTTGTTGTGCGCCAGCACCAGCGTCGGACGATTTACCTTGGCAATGACGTTCGCCATCGTAAAGGTCTTGCCCGAGCCGGTAACGCCCAGCAAAACCTGCTCATCCAGTCCCATATTCAAGCCGTTGACCAGCTTTTCAATCGCCTGCGGCTGATCGCCGGTCGGCTGATAGGGCGCCTTTAGCTGAAAATCCATCGACTGCCACCTCCTATGTTATTCTATCCCAAGTGCTACGGACTGATTATAGCACTATTCGAAAATGGATGCAACAAATTTTCGCACAGGTGTTCGTTCTGAAATTCACAATTTCTTGTCTTGTCGCACAACAAAAGCCCGCGGCATCGCGCCGCAGGCTTCTGTGCTTTTCCAGATGGTATCTCTTAATTCGCTACGGCAAAGTTCAAACCTGCAGAATTCACAATGTTTGTGGATGACGAGATAAACAATGCCGACGTCGGCGGAATCGCATTCGGCGAGCAGGAATTTCCGTACTCGTTTACCGTCCAGAAATCGTTCTGATAGGTACCCGCAATGCAGGTAACGTGAGAATGCCGTCCTGTATTCGGTCCGTATGTGCCGGTCTGGTAGAAGACCTCTCCCTGTTTGATCACACCCTGATAGATCGCACCGGTGCTGGAATTATATACGTTGCTGATGTCGTTATCGTGCGCAAATGCCATGCACATATAATCTACGCGGCCGTCCGCATAACGAACCGGCTTGATGCTCTGCACGATGACTGTATTGCCGGAGCGCTCCTCCGGATATACGGCAACGACCTTGCAGTCAAACGGAGCAAAAATATCATTTGAGGTCGAACCAATAACATCAAAATTCTGCGTGCCCTTATGTCCGCCCTCGTTCGGAAGCTGGGTGATATTCATGTCATGCATGAACCACATCGCCTTCTGGCAATCTTCTTCCCACTGCGCATAGAGGGTCACCGTGCCGCCCTGTACCGCGGTCAGTGCACGCACGCTCTGTCCGTCCGTATAGCCGGCGCCGCTGCCGTCCGGACTGGTGTTCCAGCCCTTAAAGACATACTCATTTCGCACGAAGGTATTTGCCTTCAGCGTAAAGCTCTTCGCATACGAGCGTTTTTTCATGGACGACATCGTTCCGGTGCCGCCGTTGGCATGGAACGCCACCGTATAGGTATGCGCGCTCCACTTGGCATAGAATGTCTTGTTGCCGGAAGTGCCGCTCTTGATTGTCGTCGAGGCCTTCTTGGAGCACGCCGAATCGGTATACCATCCCTTGAAGTCATAGCCCGTACAGGACGGATTCTTCAGCGTGATGGTTCCGCTCTGTGCCGTATAGCGCGTCGTATTCGGATTCTGAACCGCGGCCGCGTCCTCCGTCGCCAGACCGACATTTTGATACGTAATTCGATACGACACCGGCTTCCACTGGGCGTACAGCGTGATTGTCTTGCCGTTGGACGACGTCAGATTTTTCACGCTCTGCTTATTGCGGTAGCTCGTTCCGGCGCCGTTTTTCTTCGTCGTCCAGAACGAAAACTGATAGCCCTTCTTCTGGAAGCCGTTCGCCGTCAGATTCGCCTTCTGGTCGTATTTCAGCGTCATCGCCTTGGTCGAGCCGGAACCACCGTTGCTGTTAAAGCTGATCTTGTACGAAATCGGCTTCCACTTGGCGTAGAACGTCATATCGCCAGCGCTGTTCTTCGGAATCTTATTGTTCTTTCTCTTGAACTTGCTGTCCTCATACCAGCCTTGGAACAAATAGCCCGTGCGCGTCGGATTTTTCAGCGTAACCGACTGCTTCGCCGAATAGACCGCCGGATTCGACGGGTGATTTTCTCCGCCGTTCAGCACATAGGTAACGCTTCGCGACGTATCCCAGTGGGCATAGACCGTAACCTTGTCTTTCGCCGGAACCTTCGTCGTCGCGGTAATTTTGCTTCCCGCAGTTTTCGTGGTGTACCAGCCGTTAAAGCGATACCTTTCTCGCTTCGCCGGAATCAAATCACCATACGGCTGACCCTGCGTCAGCGTCCGAACCTTCTTTTTGCCGCCCTTGTAATTGGGGTCAAAGGTAACCTTGCACTGCTTCTCGTCCTCGCGGGACTGGGTATTGTCGCGATAGATAATATTCTTCAGCGGAATGTCTGTGTTGGCACAGGTTGCTCTCGCCAGCTTTTCCGCATCCGTGCCGCGGTAGACATATATCTTCGGCGGTGTTTCCGTATCCGGCACGGTTGACAAGTTTGAATTTCTCCAGAGAGCATAATCGCAGTTGCCGTCCTCATCTTCATCCAGCAGATGTCCTACCCGCAAACTCTTCGGAAGATACATCTTTTCCAGAGCAACGCATGAGTTAAACACGCCTGATTCCAGCGTTTTTACGCCCTCTTCCAGCGTGGCTGTTTTCAGCTCAATGCACGCTTCAAAGGCATCTGCCCCCACGAATTCTGCGCTTGTTTTCACATTTTCCAGCTTGGAGCAGGCACTGAACGCCTCTGCCCCAATATATTGAACCGAATCCGGCGTCACCAGATTCGTTACTGCCGTCTCAGAAAATGCGCCTTCCTCAATTCGTTCAATGTGATCCAGCGGGATGTCCTCCAGCGCTCGGCAAAAGTAAAAGCAGTATTCCGGCACGGTGGTTGCTTCTTCTGGGAGTGTGACATGGCGCAGATTATCACATCTGTTAAATGCACTACGTTGCAGTGCCGTTGCACTCAATTTTGAAAGATTCACTTCTTTCAATGAGTTACAGCCGCTAAACGCACTTTTTCCCAAATACGTTATGCCTTCGGGAAAACGGATGGACGACAATTTCTTACAGCCACTAAATGCCCCATCTCCGATCCGTTTCAGCGTACTTGGAAGATTGACTTCTTCCAGCTCTCCACTACGGGGAAGTGCATTCTGACCGATACTGGTGACGCCCTCACCGATGTTTATCACCTTGGGTTCTCCCGGACCATAATACCACGGAGAATATTCATTCTGATCATTTGGCCAGTCATACATATCACCTGTGCCGGTGATTGTCAGCACCACCGTTCTATCATCCAGCTCTACTCTGGTATATGTCAGGTTCTCTCCGCAGGAGCCTGTGTCCAGCACCTTTTCCGCTGACGCTGTCACCGACAGACCGCAGACCATGATAACCGACAGTACCAATACTGGCAGCAGCCGCAACCATTTTTTCATTTCCTTCCTCCTTGCTGGGCGTATCAAAAAAGCGGAACCGGTTCCCTCTTACTGCAGCGCGGTACTGCATCCCGCTTGCGAAAGGCTCGTCCTTTTCTTCGTTCTCCGATAACGCCTAAAAAATATTTGTTTCATCTGTGATTCCAGTATAGCAGTTCTACAATTGTGCGTCAACTGCCGCTTCAGCGAATTGCACTGCCTCACAAAGCAAAAGGACGAGATTCGGAAACTCCTTTTGGCTCCCAAACTCGTCCTTCTTTATACTATTTTATATCGTATCTGAACGGATCCGTTTCACGTTCTATCCGTTGGTCTCAATTGCTTTCAATCAGACCATAGCCGCCCGATGTTCTCTTATAGATAACAGCCGGAGTGTTGTCCTCCTCCGCATTCAAGAAGAAGAAGAACTGGTGATTCAGCAGGTTCATCTGCAAAATCGCTTCATCCACACTCATCGGAACAACATCGAACTTCTTGCGGCGAACCACATCATACGCGTCCTCTACGAACTCCGCCATGCTGGCTTCATTCGCCGCAGCCTTTTCAAAGGCACCAGCGCGCAACCGCTTTTCCAAACGGGTTTTATTTTTACGGATCTGGCGCTCGATGCTGCTGATCATACCATCAACAGAAGCAAACATATCCGATGTGGTTTCCTCCGCGCGGAATACAATTCCGTCATGTCGAACTGTAATTTCTGCCGTCTGGCGCCCCTTCAGCTCGCTCAGCGTAACGGTTGCCGTAGCGTCCTTATGGAAGTAGCGATCCAACTTAGAAACCTTTTTCTCCGTGTAATCACGAAGCTGTTCACTTGCATGCATTTTTCTTTCAACGATGGTGATCTTCATAACATCAGCTCCTAACGGTTTTCACCTGATAATGCCATATGAAATTGTACGATACCGCTGAATACGTTCCACTGAACCACGAAATCCTTTGATTTCCTTTTCTCAGCTTTTATTGTACTTAGTATAACACACATTGAACAGTTTGTCTCGAAAAACCAAAAGTTTTTTATAAATTATTTACAATTTCTCGGTTCTATTTTGTAAAATGTCTGTTTCGAGCAATATGCCGCATGCAACGCGTTTTCTATGTATTTATTTGACGCGTTCTGCCAGTGACCACGCAAGCGGTACTAAGATTCCGGAATCTTCAAACGCACCGTTCAGCGCATCGACTGCCTGCTGAGACAGGTCATGCACCATCTTGCGGCACTCTTCCAGACCGAGCAGAGACGGATAGGTGCTCTTATGATTTTCCGCATCCGAGCCAATCGGCTTGCCGAGTACGGCCTCGTCGCCCTCAATGTCCAGAATATCGTCCTGAATCTGAAATGCCAGACCAATGCAGCGCGCATATTCCTGCGCCGCCGCCAGCTTATTGGAATCCGCACCGCCGACGATGCAGCCCAGCGTCGCCGCCGCTTCGATCAACGCGCCGGTCTTGAGCGATTGCAGCGTTTTCAGCTGGTCCAGAGAAATCGGATGCTCCTCCGCCTCCATATCCAGAACCTGGCCGCCGATCATGCCCTCCATACCGGACGCACGCGACAGGGTGCGAATCGCATGCAGCTGCGTCTGCGGCGAGACCATCGCCAGCAGCATCGGATCCGACGCGGTTTCAAACGCCAAGTTCAGCAGACCGTCTCCCGCCAGCACCGCCATCGCTTCGCCGTAAACCTTGTGATTGGTCGGCTTACCACGGCGCAGGTCATCGTCGTCCATGCATGGCAGATCATCATGAATCAGCGAATAGGTGTGAATCATCTCCAGCGCGCACGCAAATGGCAGAACACTGCGCAGATCGCCGCCGCACAGACGGCAGAATTCCAGCGCCAGCACCGGACGCAGGCGCTTGCCGCCCGCCGTTACCGAATAACGTGCCGCCTCAAACACCTTTCCCTGCCCAGAATCCTTCTGCGGCTGAATATAATCCAGCATGGCATCCTCTACCATGGATGCATACTCCTTCATCTGCTGTTGCCATTCCATTTCGGGTCACTCCTCACTCGATCTCTGCATCAAAAGGAATCTCTTCCTCCTGCCCATCTTGTTTTTGAATCATTGTCACCTTTTGCTCCGCGTTGTCCAGCGTCTTGGACAAAAAGGCGGAAAGCTTTGTACCCTCTTCAAACAGAGTCAGACTTTTTTCCAGCGGTGCATCGCCGCTCTCCAGCTGTGTGACAATTTCCTCAAGACGCTTCATCGCCTGTTCAAATGCCATCTCTTCCATGAAACTTCTCCATTATTTCCGGCGGATTTGATTTACCGTGCACTCCGCACGGCCCTTTGCAAACTGTACGGTAATATGTTCGTCCTTTTTCAACAGCGCGCTGCTGCCAATCACACGACCGTCTGTATTTGTCACTACGGAATAGCCGCGCGACAGCACCTTGAGCGGACTGTATGCGTCCAAGTATGCTGCCAGCTCACCAAACTGCTGCCGATACCGCAGCAAATGCTGCTCCATCGCCGCCTGCATCTGCCCCGTGACATGATCCAGCGCAAACCGTTTATCCTGAATGTATCCCAGCGGCGTTTTGAGATTCCGTCGATGATCCAGCGCTTGCAGCGCCGCTCGCTGTTCCTCCAAACGGCTCTGCATCGCCGAGACCAGCCCCGCATTCAGCGACAGCAGCATCCGGTGCAGCTCCATCCGGTCCGGAACGCATAGCTCCGCCGCGTTGGATGGCGTAGATGCCCGCGCATCCGCGACAAAATCCGCAATCGTGACGTCCGGCTCATGTCCCACGGCGGACACCACCGGAATCTTCGAATCATAAATCGCGCGCGCAACAGTCTCCTCGTTAAACGCCCACAGATCCTCCAGCGAACCGCCGCCGCGTCCCGTGATAATCAGGTCGGCTTCTCCGCGTCGGTTGACATCCGTCAGCGCCTGCGCGATGGACGCCGCCGCCTGTTCTCCCTGCACCAATACCGGAAAAATCTGAATCTTCGCAATCGGGTAGCGCCGTCCCAGTATGCGCAGCATATCGCGCACCGCAGCGCCCGTCGGCGACGTCACCAGCGCAATCGTGGACGGAAACGCCGGAATCGGCTTTTTATGCTCGGTATCAAACAGACCTTCCTGATACAGCCGCTGTTTGAGCTGTTCAAACGCAATTGTCAGCGCTCCAATGCCATCCGGCATCATGTCCGCTGCATACAGCTGTACCTGTCCGCTCTTGGGGTACGAGCTGATGCGACCGCGTGCAATGACCTTCATCCCGTTTTCCGGACGAAACCGCAGCCGCGATGCATCCGAACGAAACATGACGGAGGAAATCGCCGCCTGCGCATCCTTCAGCGTAAAATAAAAATGACCGGACGAATGCGCCTTGAAATTAGAAATTTCGCCCTGCACATACAGTCCGCGAAACTCCGGCGTGTTTTCCAACATTCCTTTGATGGCCTGATTTACCTCGGAAACGGTATACACCACCGCATCTGCTCTCATCGCAATCCTCCATCCAGCCGCGCCGCGAGCACCGCAACGCCAACCGCATTGTCACCCGACAGCACCGGCTCGGCAAACTTCGCGTCAAACTCCCGCTGCATTCGCTGCTGAAGCTGTCGGTTGGACATGACGCCGCCGGCACACAGCACCGGAAGCCCCGTCTGCGATACCGCCTGTGCCGTTGCCTTGCAGACCGCCTGTCCAATCGTGTCAATCGTAAAACGTGCCACCGCCGCATCTGACACGCCGGAGGCGTGCAGCGCTTCCACCTTATTTTGCACGCCGGAGAGCGAGAAGCAGCATTCCTTTACCTTTGGTGTAAACGGCTTTTCCGGCGCTTCACAGGTATTCGCCAGCTGTTCCAGCGCCGCTCCCGCCGGGAAGTGCAGTCCCAGCAGCTGACCGGCACGGTCAATGATCTGACCGGCGGCGACATCCGTCGTCCCGCCGATAATCTCCGTCATCGGCAGTCCGGTCTCATCGGACGGCGTCACCTTGACCAGCTCCGTCGTTCCGCCGGACAAATGCCATGCCAAAAACGACTTGTCCAGCCAGTCCAGCACACCGGCAGACAGCGCCGCCGCCGCCAGATGTCCCTGCTGATGGGATACCGCAAAAAATGGAACGCTCTCAGCACAGGCAATGCTGCGCGCCATCCCCCCTCCGCAGAGAAAGCACGGCATGTACGATCCCTCTACCGCGCGCGGGCGCGTGCTGGCGGCAACCGCAGCCAGCGTATGGGCAAACCCTTCCGGCAGCTCCGCAATGCGCTCCGGCAGGTGCAGGACATGCTGAAACAGGGCGTCGCTCTGGCGAAGCCCGACTCGTCCCTCGGGTACTTCCAGCAGACGTCCTGCATTTGTCCATTTCTGATTGGTTGTATCAAACAGCGCCGCAGAGGTGCGGTAGTTCGATGTATCAATGCCAAGATAGCACGCCATCGGTTAGGCTTCCTTCCGCTCTTCCCATCCGTCTCGGTCCGCCGCACCGAGAATGCCGTTGATATACGCCGAGGCTTCCTTGGAGTCGTACTTCTTCGCCAGCTCCACCGCCTCATTGATCGCCGCACTCGTCGGGACATCCTCAGCATAGCGCATCTCATACAGCGCCAGGCGCAGAATCGCTACCGTAATGCGCGGCAGACGCTCCTTGCTCCAGTTTGTCGAGTATTTGCTGATCGCCTCATCCAGCTCCGCCAGATGATTACCGACACCGACAACCGTGTTGGTGATATACAGCTTCTGGTCACTGTCCAGCGGACCGGCGTACAGTGAAATATCACCAGCCAGCGAATCCAGCACCGACTGTTCCAGACGTGCCGAGACGATTTCATCCAGTTCAAATGCCTGAAAACCAAGCTCAAAAATCAGGTGAAGGGCAATTTCTCTTGATTCTTTTCTACCCACGGGCTACCTCCATTATTCATGCCGCGCCGCCGCGACACCGTATCTTCTCAAAAATAAATATAGTATATTATACATCAGTCTCTGTCAAAAAGAAACCCTTACTACGGCAACAATTCAAATCCAATTCCATTCTATGCGCAATTTTTTCTCTTCAAACACAGCAAAAGCAACGGCTCACACGGGAATTCTCCCGTCGGATACCGTTGCTTTTCTGTATTGTCCATTGCAATTCACACGAAAGGAATTACTCCGCCGCCTCCGGCGCTTTCTTTTCCGGTACGGCAAGCGACAAACCGCCAATATTGATATTGACCATCGTCGTGCGCATTCCGGTCATCGACTCAATCGAGGACTTGACAGCATTCTGAACCTGCTTGGAAACTTCACGAATATTGTATCCGAACTCTGCCAGAAAGCTGATTTCTACCTCAACCAGATCGCCGTGGAATTCTACCTTTACCCCTTTCGCGAGGTTTTTCTTTCCCAGAAATTCCGCAACATTCGTACCAATTCCGGAATAGAGACTGCCGACGCCCGGAATCTCCGATGCCGCAATTGCTGCAATCGAGGCGATGACATCCTCGGAAATGCTCACACTGCCCTGGTCTCCATCCGATGTCCAATAAGCCTTGCTCTCTGCCATGGGTATCACGCTCCTTTTAAGGAGATTATACCATAGGATGCGGTTTTTGCAAAGAAAGAATTGCTTTCCGCGTCACGCTACATCGCTAATTTTTATCGTGGACAGGTCCGCTCCGGTCTCTGCGACAATAATATCCGCGATTTTCGCCACATCTGTTTCGCTCAGCTTCCCCTCCTTGCTGGCAACCGTCGCCGAGATCGAGCCGTCTTCTATCATAACCACCGCGTCGGTATAGCCCTTGCCCTGAATGCGGCTTTCAATTTTGGATTCCTTCACGGCATTTGCCGCTATCGCGCTGATCTGCTTGGTCACGTCCTCCTTGGTGCTCTCGCTCGCGTCCTTGCTGCTGGCGGTTTCCTTCAGGATAGACAACGCTTCATCCCGTGCCGTCTGCCGTTTGAGCCGAGCCTGCGAAAGCGCATCGTCGGATGATGCCGCCGCTGCACTTTTTGCGTCCGCACTCGCTGCCGCGCCATCCTTCGTCGTTCCGGTTGTGTTCTTACTCTTTGTCGCTTTACTTTCCTCTTTCTTGCTCTGTAACCCGCTGCTGTCAGCATTCACTGACGTCACCGCGCCGTACACGCCTTCTGATGTATTTTCCGTCTGCGTCGCAACCGTCAGCTCCGACGGAGACTGAAAATAGCTCCAGTTCAGATAGACCGCAACACATAGCATTAAACCGATTACCCCATACACTGCTCCTCGTTTTCGAATGGATACCATACCTCATTACCTCCTATTGGCTCATTTTTAAGACCGAAACGCGGTCAGACGATATGCCGCACAGAGAGGACATTGCCTCGGTAAGCTCGAGCTGCACCCGGCTGTCATCCGCCCCGTCGCAAATAATCACCGCCCCCCGAAAGGTCGGATAATTGCTTGTCACCAACACCGGACGCTCCCCATAGCTTCCGTCCGAAAGAATGGACATCGTGCTCTGATAATTCTCACTGCTGGCGTTTTCACCGGATGATTGGCTGGACTGTGTGACATCCGACGCATAGACGGATTCCTCTCCCGTCTCCAAAGAGAGCATGACCTCAATGCGCCCGACACCGTCGATCGCCGACAGGCTGGAACAGATCTGCTGCTCAAATGCCTCCAGATCAAACTGCTGTGTCGTTTCTTCCTCGGCTTGCTCGGTCTCCTTGCTGCCCTGCGGCAGTGTCACCAGCATCAGCAGTACACCCGCCAGAATCACGATTACAAAATACCGATATTTTTTCCAATAAGTAAGAAGTTGTTCCCTTCTTTCCGTCAGTTGCTCTCGCTTCGTATCGAAATCACCTCTTTTCTCACATCCAGCTCTTCTTGCAGCAGCTGCTTTATTTTCTGTTCCTGTGATTGTGTGCACTCCTCCCGACACACAACGGATGCACCGCGCACCGCCAGCTCTTCTCCTCCGGAAATCTCCAGCTGCACGGCAGCATCCACGCCAATCTCTTGCAGCTTTTTGTCCAGATACGCTTGCGTCTGTTCCTGAAACGAGGACGCAACCGCCTCCGCATATAAGTCCTGCTGGTTTTGCGTCACATTGCCGGAACTACCGCTTGGCAGAGGGAATATCTCTGGTAGCTTCAGCCGCCGAAGCGGATTGATAATTGCTAGCAATAGCAGCAGCCCGACCGCCAGCTGCAGTACGCTGCGCTGTGACTTTTGCTCGGTCATCGTCAGCATCACCGCACCAAATAGAGCTGCCGCCGTAATGCTGAGGATCAATTGTCGAAACAGTGCAATCATACGCTTGTAATAAAAATCACCGCATACGCGAGTTCAAAAAATAAAATCATACAGCAACTCCCCAGCATTCCTAAAATCAGGCCGAAGCTGCGCGTCAGTCCATCCATCAATCCCAGCAATGACGCCGGGCAGATGGGAGAAAGCACCGCCGACCCCGCCCGAAACAGCAGGTAGCTCAGTCCCAGCCGCAGAAACGGCAGCAGACAGACCGCAACCACACACAGCATACCAAACACGCCCACGGTGTTTTTCACGACAGACGCGCTGGAAAGCACGGTCTCCGCCGCATTCGAGAGGATGCTTCCCACCACCGGAACCGTACCGGACAGCGCAAACTTGGCGGCACGCACCGCCGCGGCGTCTGTACTTCGTGTGACCGCACCAAACACTGTGATGTACCCGATAAACGCCGACAACAGCAGTTTCAGTGTGCTGTGAATCACCCAGCGCAAAAAATCCGCCAGACGCGTCAAAATCCCGTTGCCAAGCGCTGCGTTGACTGTAATCATAGCAATGTATGCAGATACCATCGGAAGCAGAACTCCGGTGATGAGCGACACACACAGGTGAAACGCAAATTCCGTCCCCGCAAACAGCATCACTCCCGTCGCCGCCGCGCCGCACAGCGATACCGCCGTCATGACCACGGGGAGCATAGAGGCCGACAGCACAGACAGCTCCTCTGCCGTCGATCGGCACAGAGACATCAGGCTCATCAAATCCGACGATACCACTGCCGTCATCCCCAGCGCGCCTGCCATCGTCAGAAACATCGGAGAGCTACCCGCGCCACTGGGAAAGCCCGCCACACAGCTGCACAAAATCAAAATCACCATCACTTTGGACAGCATCACCAGCGTCGTTTTCAGCGCGTCCCCCGATTGCCTGCGGCAGTATGCGCTGATCCGCTCCGCAATCTGTGTGATGTCCGTGCAGTCCTCCAGCGAAAGATCACCGACCATTCTCTGTGCTTCTCCATCCAAGCCGGATACGATGCTCTGCCGCGCCGAGTCGCGAAAGGACTGTACGGTGTCGGATTCCGCCGCCTGTGCCGGGACTATGAGTATGCCCACCAACACAAGCAGCAGCAATAGTTGTTTCATATGCTTCCTCTATTCCAATATGGCTGCAATCAGCGCAAAGACCTGCTGGACCAGAGGGATACAGACAGCAACCGATGTCACCGTACCGGCAAGCTCCAGCTTGACTGCCAGCGCGCTCTGTCCGGCATCACGGCACAGCGCCGAGGCAATACGAACTAAAACGGTAATTCCAACCGCCTTGAGCACCGGAAGATACAGGCCGCTGTCCAGTCCCGCAGATGTCATAATGCGCGATAGGTCGCGGACAATCGAGTCGAGCGGTTCCAGAATGCACAGCAGCAGCACGACGCCGCAGGCCAGCGAAATAAACAGCGCAAACACCGGAGAGACCGGGCGTACAAAGGCCGCGAGAAGCGCCCCCAACAGCGCTGCAGCCGTCAACGTAACCATCAGCGTCATCGTCAGAACCCGAATACCGACTGGATCATCGAAAACAGGCGGCTAATTTCCTGCACGACCATCATCGTGACAACAATCAGCCCCGCCAGCGTCGTCATCATCGCCTGTTCCTCCCGTCCGGATCGAATCAACAGTTGGTTTAAAACAGCAACCAAAATGCCAATTGCAGCAATTTTAAAGATCAAATCCACGTCCATAGGTATCACCTTGTATTACACTAAATCAGCACCAGCACGAGTAGCAGTCCCGCCGCGATGCAGCAGGTACGATAGACCGTCCCCTTGCTTTTGCACTCCGCCTCCGCCAGTTTGAGCTGTCCTTCTAACCGTTTGTGCGCATAGGCAACACATTTCTGCTGAGAACGCACGTCGTATTTTCCGATGAAATCCGACAGATCACAGAAAATCAGCACATCGTCCGGTCGCAGGCCGATTTCCGGCCCCACCTGCTGAAATCCCTTCATCCACTTGTACGTCAGCGACAGTCCATCCTCTTTTTCCAACGAGGTGTGAATATAGGAAAATACACGCGAGACGGCAGCACTCGGACTGTGCGCCAGCAGCTGCACGATATCCGGCAGACTGGAAAGTCGGTATGCCAATTCCCCGTCCATAATATCCAGCGCAGAGAGCAAATCGCGCAGCGCACGCACCCGTCCCTGGTACTGCTGATGCTGCGCCATTCCGATACCAGTAAAAGAACCGATAACCAGAACAATTCCTACTAGTTTCAGCAAATTACTTTTCCCCCTCTTCCAGTATTATTTTTTGTAAGGTATGATCTTTATTTAATTGTAGATAAAGAGAAAATACCTCAGATTCCAAAATCCGGCGATACAGTGGTCGAGCCTGAAAATCATGAAAGCACGCCGCGTGCGCAGACGCCAGCACGGCGACGCCGCAATGTGAGCAGTACAGCGCCGCGTGAATGTCCTGTTCTGTGGTGATTTCGTCCAGAACAACGACCTCCGGCGACATGGTTTTCACAAGTATCAGGGCGGCCTCCGCCTTGGGACATCCACAAATGACATCGGCGCACGGCCCGATGGAAAACTGCGGCTGTCCGTGATACAGCGCCGCCAGTTCGCCGCGCTCGTCCGCAATGCCGACACGATGTCCCTGTTCGGACAGCTGTCGTGCCAGATCGCGCAGCATCGTGGTCTTTCCATATCGCGGTGGGGAGAAAAACACCGCGCTGTGAAGGAATCCCCCTTGCGTCACCGCCTGTACCATTTCCGGCGGCGCCGCTCCCCTTCGTTGTCGTGCGATCCGAAGATTGACCGAAGAGATGTGGCGGAACGCGGTAATGGTTCCATCGTTCCATACGGCTTCTCCGCACAGACCCATCCGATGCCCACCAGGCAGGCTCACATAGCCTTGGGACAGTCCCGCGGCAAAGGTATGTGCCGAGTAATTACAGGCGCGATCTACGGTGTCCTGAAGCATCTGTGGCGTGAGTAATCGCCCGCCTGCACTATTCTCTGACTGTGCATCCGCAACGGTCAGCGGCATTCCTGCACGCAGACGAATTTCCTCGCACGTCGGTCTGGTTTGGTCAATCCACGGCTGAAGATAGGCACGCATTGGCTGCGGGAGACAGCTGATGGCCTGTATCAATTCTCGATCCGGCATGTTCGTTCCCTCCTGTCTTTGCTTCAGCATATGGAGAAGCGGACGAACATAGAACCGAAGATTCATCCAGTAAGTAACAGAAGCCCGGTTTAATTTTCCAACAAATTATGCAATTGAACTACATTTCCGTTGAGATTCGCGAAGGATAGTGTCAATATTCATAAGAAATCTTTACTTTCTTCTTGCAAACTCTTTGGACATGTTGTATTATTAATTTGTTGCATAGTTGTGCAAATTTTAAATTTGGTAGATGTTGAAAAGTACTATAGAGGAGGAACTTGAAAAATGTATCAAATCCTTGAAAAACGTCGTTTGAGTGCAAATGTTGTCCAGCTGGTCATCGATGCACCGTACGTTGCAAAGAAGGCAGAGCCTGGTCAGTTTATCATCCTGCGTACTGACGCAGACGGCGAGCGTATCCCGCTGACCATCTCGGCGTATGACCGTGAAAAGGGCACCATTACGATCGTTGTTCAGGAAGTTGGCGCAACAACGATGAAGCTTGGCATGATGAACGAGGGCGACTGCCTGCATGACTTCGTAGGTCCGCTGGGCAAGGCTTCTGAGTTCGAAGGTATAAAGAAGGTAGCTGTCGTTGGCGGTGGTCTGGGCTGTGCAATTGCTCTGCCTCAGGCAAAGAAGCTGCATGATATGGGCGTTGATGTTGACCTGATCGCAGGCTTCAAGAACACGGATGCAATCATCCTCGAGGACGAGATGCGCGCTGCATGTACTCGCCTTGTTCTGCTGACGGATGATGGTTCCAATGGTAATAAGGGCTTTGTTACCGACGGTCTGAAGCAGCTGATCGAGGACGGCAACAAGTATGATATGGTTATTGCAATCGGCCCGATGATCATGATGAAGTTTGTCTGCAAGACCACGGAGCCGTACGGCATCAAGACGATTGTTTCCATGAACACCATTATGGTTGATGGTACCGGCATGTGCGGCGGCTGCCGTCTGACGGTTGGCGGCGAGACCAAGTTCGCTTGCGTTGACGGCCCGGACTTCGACGGCCATCAGGTTGACTTTGACGAGGCAATGCGTCGTTCGGCAATCTACAAGACTCAGGAGCAGGCTGCTATCGCTGCCCACAAGGAACACTGCAATCTGTTGAAGATGGAGGTCAAGTAATCATGGCTAATATGTCCCCGGTGAAGAATCCGATCCCGGAACAGGATCCTAACGTAAGAAATAAGAATTTTAAGGAAGTATCCCTCGGATACGACGAAGCAACCGCTGTTGATGAGGCAAACCGCTGCCTGCATTGTAAGCATCAGCCGTGTGTCGCTGGATGTCCGGTAAATGTTCAGATTCCGGAATTCATCAGCCTGATCAAGGAAGGCAAGTTCCTGGAAGCAAACGACAAGATCAAGGAAACCAGCGCTCTGCCGGCAGTCTGCGGCCGTGTTTGCCCGCAGGAGAGCCAGTGTGAGGCCAAGTGTGTTCGCGGCATCAAGGGTGAGCCGGTTGCTATCGGCCGTCTGGAGCGTTTCGCTGCTGACTATGCAATGAACCATCCGTCCGGCGATCCGATCGTTGTTCCGGAATCCAATGGTCACAAGGTTGCTATTGTTGGTGCCGGCCCGGCAGGTTTGACCTGTGCTGGTGATCTGCGTAATCTTGGCTACGACGTAACCGTATTCGAAGTACTGCACACCGCCGGCGGCGTTCTGATGTACGGTATTCCGGAATTCCGTCTGCCGAAGGCAATCGTACAGAAGGAAATTGACACGCTGAAGGCAAAGGGCGTAGAGTTCATCCTGAACTTCGTTGTTGGCCGTACCGAGACCATCGACGATCTGTTTGCTGATGGCTACGAAGCAATCTTCGTTGGCTCCGGCGCTGGTCTGCCGAGCTTCCTGCACATCCCGGGCGAGGGTCTGAACGGCGTATACTCTGCAAACGAGTTCCTGACCCGTGTTAACCTGATGAAGGCATACAAGGAAGACTCCAGCACCCCGATCTACCACGCAAAGAAGGTTGCTATCTTCGGTGGCGGTAACGTAGCAATGGACGCTGCTCGTGTTGCAAAGCGTCTGGGTGCTGAGGAAGTTTACATTGTTTATCGTCGTACCGAGGCTGAGCTCCCGGCACGAGTAGAAGAAGTACACCATGCAAAGGAAGAGGGCATCATCTTCAAGCTGCTGGCTAACCCGATCGAGATCATGGGCGACGAGAACTCCCATGTAAGCGGTGTTCGCTGCCAGGTTATGGAGCTGGGCGAGCCGGATGAGTCCGGTCGTCGTCGTCCGGTACCGGTTGAGGGCGAAACCTTCGTTCTGGATGTTGACGCTGCTGTCGTTTCCATCGGTACTTCTCCGAATCCGCTGATCCGTCACACCACTCCGGGTCTGGACACCAACCGCAAGGGCTGCATCGTTGCTGACGATGATGGTGTAACCACGAAGGACGGCGTATTCGCAGGCGGCGACGCTGTTACCGGTGCTGCTACCGTTATCTTGGCAATGGGCGCTGGTAAGAAGGCTGCTGCTGCTATGGACGAGTACATCAAGAACAAGAATAAGTAATTAACATTACGATATTTCGGGAAGAGCGATTCTTGCGAATCGCTCTTCTTTTTTCATCGCACTTGGATGGAAAAAGCTAATGCAAAAGGGCTGGGACATATGTTCCAGCCCTTTTTTCTTCTACATTTTATGATTGGTTATTCGTCGCGATTGACCGGCGGAAAATACGCCTCTACCATCTGATCACAATACAGACAGCGTTCGCCCTGATCGGTATGATGCGTCAAAATCGGCAGATAGGTTTCGGTTTTCGTAATGCACTTCGGATTGGTACAGCGCATGTTCTTCAAGCCCTTTACTGCCTTCGGCATACGCTGTCTTCCCTGCCGCAGCAACGTTAAAATCAGCGCCATTCGTGCATACATGCCATACCGCGCCTGATCAAAGTAGACGGCACGCGGATCATCATCGACGTCCTGCGCGATTTCATCCACACGCGGCAGCGGGTGCATAATCAGCAGTTCCTTCTTTGCGTTCTTGAGCTTCGCCGCATTCAAACAGTAAATGCCCTTCAGACTGTTGTACTCCTCGATTGATGGAAAGCGCTCACGCTGAATGCGTGTCATGTACAGCACATCCAGCATCGGAAGCACCGGTTCCAGACCAGAAACCTCAAAGAACTGCATCTTATTATTCTTCATAAACTGACGCAAATATTCCGGAATGGCCAACTCGCGCGGCGCAATCAGGTAAAACTGAACGTTCTTATATCTCGCCAAAAAGTGAATCAGCGAATGCACGGTTCTGCCGTATTTCAAATCACCGCAAATGCCAATTTTCATATTGTCTGCCGAGCCGCGCAGACGGAGAATGGTCGTCATATCCGCCAGCGTCTGCGTCGGATGCAGATGACCGCCGTCGCCGGCATTGATGATCGGCACCTCGGAAAACATCGACGCTGCCTTTGCCGCGCCCTCATTGGGGTTGCGCATGACAATGAGATCCGCGTAATTGGATACCATGTGAATAGTGTCCTTGAGCGTTTCGCCCTTGGATGTGGACGATGAGCTCGGATTGTTAAAGCCAATGACACTGCCGCCCAGACGCATCATCGCCGTGGAAAACGACAGATTCGTGCGCGTGCTTGGCTCATAAAACAGACTGCCAAGAACCTTGCCGCGGCAAGCTTCCGCATATCCCTCCGGACGATCAATAATATTCGTCGTCAAGGTGTATATCTCCTGAAATTCCTCCATGGTAAGGTCACTGAGATCATTAATATGCCGCATACAGCAGTCCCCTTTCTATCTCGAATTTCTCATGATTCTTCTTTTTATTGTACCATATCCCCGATTTAATGAAAATGCTTTTTTCTATCTTTTGTCGGATTTCCATCGGGAAACGTCATACTATTTCTGCAAATCGGCGTGATGTCAGATCAAAAGGGCAGAGAAATCTCTGCCCTTTTGGAGTTGTATCATGTGTTTACTTGTCAAACAGACCGGTAAAATCAAATGTTGCGAAGTAGTCCGCCGGAGTCTCCGCACGGCGAATCATCTCCGCCGAGCCGTCCTCCTTCAGCAGAATCTCTGCCGAGCGCAGCTTACCGTTATAGTTATAGCCCATGGAATAGCCATGCGCACCGGCATCATGGATAAACAGAATATCACCCATATCAATTTCCGGCAGCATGCGGTCGACCGCAAACTTATCGGAATTTTCGCACAGCGAACCGGTGATATCGTACTTGTGGTCACACGGCTCATTCTCCTTGCCCAGCACAGTGATGTGGTGATACGCGCCATAAATTGCCGGACGCATCAGGTTGGCGGCACACGCATCCACGCCGATGTATTCCTTATAGGTGTGCTTCTCATGAATCGCCGTGGTAATCAGGCCGCCATACGGTGCCAGCATAAAGCGTCCCAGCTCGGTATAGATTTCAATGTCGTCCATGCCTTCCGGAACCAGCACCTCTTCATATGCCTTGCGGACGCCTTCGCCAATGACCGCAATATCATTCGTTGCCTGCTCCGGACGATACGGAACACCAACGCCGCCGGACAGATTGATGAATTTGATGTGCGCGCCGGTCTCTTTCTTCAGCTCAACCGCCAGCTCAAACAGGATCTTTGCCAGCGCCGGATAGTACTCGTTGGAAATGGTATTGGATGCCAAGAATGCATGGATACCAAACTCCTTTGCACCCTTGCTCTTCAAAATCTTATAGGCCTCTGCAATCTGTTCACGGGTCATGCCATACTTGGCATCGCCCGGATTGTCCATGACTTGGAATCCTTCCTTTGATCCGCCGAGCTGGAACACACCGCCCGGATTAAAACGGCAGCAGATGCGCTCCGGAATGTGACCCAGCGCCTCTTCCAAAAACGGAATGTGCGTGATGTCATCCAGATTGATGGTTGCATGCAGCTTATCTGCCAGCTGGAACTCCTCTGCCGGAGTGTCATTCGACGAGAACATGATTTCCTTGCCAGAAAATCCGCAGGCATCGCTCATCATCAGTTCCGTCAACGAGGAGCAGTCCGTGCCGCAGCCCTCTTCCTTCAGGATCTGCAAAATCTTCGGGGTCGGCGTCGCCTTTACTGCAAAGTATTCCTTGAAGCCCTTGTTCCAGGAAAACGCCTGATACAGTCTGCGGGCATTCTCACGAATTCCCTTCTCGTCGTACAGATGGAACGGGGTCGGGAACGTCTTGATGATTTCCTGCGCCTGTTCCTTGGAGACAAATGGTTTTTTTTCGCTCATCGTTGTATCCATCCTTTATGTTAATTTAAATCAATCCTGTGTCGCATTCTGCGCTTCGACATGCTCCATAATGAGCTTCAAAACCTCATCACGTCCTGTTCCCTTGACCGCAGAAAACGGAATTACCGGAACGCTCTCCGGCAGCTGTAATACCGTGCGAATGGTATTGAGGTTTCCCTCTACCTCGCTCTTTTTCAGCTTATCATGCTTGTTGGCAATAACGGCAAACGGCATCCCCGTCTGCAAAAACCAATTCGCCATGACAATGTCATCCTTGGTCGGCTTGTGACGTCCGTCTACGATCTGGAAGCCCAGCGTAATCGCATTTTCCGTTGCAAAATACTCTTCCATCAGCGCGCCCCAACGCTCCTGCTCCCGCTTGGAAACCTTAGCATAGCCATAGCCCGGAAGATCCACAAAATAGGCTCTTTTGTCAATACAAAAGAAGTTGATATGAATCGTTTTTCCGGGAGAGTTCCCCACGCGGGCAAAGTTCTTGCGATTTAAGATGCGGTTAATCGTCGAAGATTTTCCGACGTTGGATTTCCCCGCAAATACAATCTGCGGCAGAGTGTCCGACGGAAAATCTGCACGCCGAACCGCCGAACGGATAAATTCTGCATTATGAAGATTCAGCATAGTGTTCCTCTTTTACTGTTTCATGGTTGTCTCACGCGGCACCTTGCCATCGGAAAACGAGAGCGCCGGTGTGCTGTGCAGCGACATTCCTGCCGCCGGCGTAACCGGCTTACACAGTGCGACATTTAGCACCGTCTGCATAGTCTCTGCCATGACAAACTCCACATTTTCGCGAACAATTGGTTCAATATCCTGTAAATCCGGCTCATTTTCCGCCGGAATCACAACGGTTTTCATACCCGAGCGGTATGCCGCCATGGTTTTTTCCTTCAGACCACCGATCGGAAGAACTCGCCCGCGGATCGAAACCTCGCCGGTCATTGCGACATCGTGGCGAACCGGAGTATTCGTCAGAGCGGAAACCAGCGCCGTTGTCATCGTCACGCCCGCCGACGGGCCATCCTTTGGAATCGCCGCTTCCGGGAAGTGAATATGTATGTCCTCTTCCTTATAGAACATCGGGTTGATGCCCAGCTCCTTCGCCACCGAACGAACATAGGTGACTGCCGCCTTCGCCGACTCCTGCATGACGTTGCCTAGGTTGCCGGTGATCTCCAGCTTGCCGGTGCCCGGAATGTGATTTACTTCTACCTGAAGCATTTCCCCGCCAACCGACGTCCATGCCAGACCGTTAACCACACCAATCTCATCCCGTTTGGTGACGTTATCCTTCTTGTAGCGCGGTGTGCCGAGGAAATCTTCCATATTTGCTCTCGTGATCGAGATACGACGGCGAACTTCCTTATCTGGGTTGTTCTGCTGTTCTTCCGCAATACGATAGGCGACCTTACGGCAGATCTTTGCCAGCAGCTGCTCCAGACGGCGTACACCTGCCTCACGCGTATAGGCGGAAATCAAATAGGTCATGGCATCACGGCGTAGGGAGATATTTGACTTCTTCAGTCCATGCTCCTTGAGCTGCTTCGGCAGCAGATGGCGCAAAGCAATCTCCGCCTTTTCCGCCTCGGTATAGCTTCCCAGCTCAATGACCTCCATACGGTCGAGCAGCGGACGCGGAACCGTACTCAGATCATTTGCCGTTGTGATAAACTGTACCTCGGACAGATCAAACGGCAACTCGATAAAATGGTCGCGGAACGCAAAGTTCTGCGCCGTGTCCAGTACCTCCAGCATGGCCGATGCCGGATCGCCGCGTGCATTGGATGTCATCTTATCAATCTCATCCAGCAGAAGCAGGCAGTTCTTGCTGCCCGCCTGTGACAGCGCCGTCATAATCCGTCCCGGCATCGCGCCGATATATGTCTTACGGTGTCCGCGGATATCCGCCTCGTCCTGAATGCCGCCAAGCGACAGACGCGCATATTTTCTGCCCATTGCCTCCGCAATCGAACGCGCAATCGAGGTCTTGCCGACACCCGGAGGACCGACCAGACACAGCACCTGACCCTTCAGATCCGGCGACATCGCCTTAACAGCAAGGAACTCCATAATGCGTTCCTTGACCTTTTCCAAGCCGTAGTGATCTCGATCCAGAACCCTGCGCGCCGCAGCCAAATTCGTCTTAATCGGCGTCGTTTTATTCCATGGAAGATCCAGACAAATATCTAAATAATTGCGAACAACACCGCTCTCTGCCGACATCGGCTGCATTTTTTCCAGTCGATTTGCTTCCTTCAGAAGCTTGTCCTCGTCCTCCTCCGGCAGGTGAAGAGCACGAATCTTCCGGCGGTATTCGTCTGCTTCCTCATCCGGGCGATCCTCACCCAGTTCATCCTGAATGATTTTGAGCTGCTCACGCAGATAATATTCACGCTGGTTTTTATCCACCGCTTCCTTCAGCTTATCTTGCAGTTCCCCTTCGATCTGGAGAATTTCATTTTCCTTCGCCAGCACACGAATCAGTTTTTCCAATCGGTGTACATCGTGCAGCTCTTCCAGCAATTCCTGCTTGATTTCATAGCTGATCGGGATATTCTGTGCAACGTAGTCCGCCAAATGACCCGCGTCGGTTTGATCCATCACGGTCAATACAATATCGTTGGAGATATGGTTTGACATTCGTGCATACTCTTCAAACTCTTCCTGTAGGGTTCGGATTAACGCATCCACCTTTTTCGCCGCAACGCGTCCCGGTTCCGTATCCAGCTCCACTACCGACGCATACAGGCACTGCTCGTCTTCCTCATAAAAGTCCTGCACAAATGCACGGTGCGTTCCCTGTACCAGCACGCGAATGCTGTCACCCGGCAGACGAAGAATCTGCTTAATATTGCAAACCGTACCAACACGGTATAAATCTTCTGCTTTTGGTACATCCGTGCGGATGTCACACTGTGCTGTCAGAAAAATTTTCTGACTGCCCTTCATAGATGCTTCCAGCGCCTTCATCGACATGAGGCGGCCAACATCAAAGTGAATCAATGTTTCCGGGAAAGCAACCAGTCCACGAAGCGGCAGAACCGGCAACGATTCCGGCGTATATTCTGTGTTAAAGGACATGATGTTACCTCCTTTTCACGGCAGATCTGGTATGCCGTAGTTATCTTTCTTAAAACAAGAGTAAAATGTTCCAGTAGAGATTATACAACAAAAAGCGTCCGAAAGCAATTTATTTTTCAAACCGAAAAATGTTTATTTTCTACCATAAATTCAAACTTTTTGACCATATTGGTTGGAAAATGTGAGTGCTGTAACTTCCTTCCGCTGTAAGATAAGCAAACGCCTTTGCCGCACTCCGTTTCTTCTGTTCATTTTTGACAATACAACGTTCTATACCGATTCAATTTGTGTTATAATAATAGAATCATATAGAGAGGAGCATTCCGATGTATTTACAAGATCTAAAAAAATTATTGGGCGAGCTGGAACCAGAAACCCCACATCTATCCACCTATCAAAATACAACACACAATCTCGTTTCCATTGTCGCTTACTTAATCGGTGTAAATGAAACAAACTTTCAGGAGGACAGTGCCAAAACACTCAAACGAAGCACCTTCCAATCACTAGAACATAACAAAAATGCTCGCATTATCCGAAATCTCTGTATTATTCGTACCGGAATGGAGCGACACTATACCGCGATCCGCACCGCCTTCTATTATGATGTCAAAAATATCGGCACTGTGCCGGAATATATTCCATCCCAAAGCGTCCAACAGTTGTCGCGCGATGGAATTACAATTTACAAATCACGACCGGATATCAATGATTACTTGATTACGATTAATCGTGAGCTCAGCAACCGCGTCGGAAATATCAAATCATTATTCCCAGACTGGATTCAATGGGATTATATTCGCGAGCTATTCCTCATGCCAAACGGATTAAAACCAGAGGGACTCAAAGCCGCAGGCGCAGAATACAATAAAGTAAGAAACGGCTATCCATTTCAGTGCTATATCAACTGGGTCGCCAACGAAGAGGACGGCAATATCCTGTACTCCGACGAAAAATTTGTCAAGCTATTATACGAACGTCATGAGGACTATTTTGAAGACGGCAGCTTAGTTCGCGATGCCAGCAACATGACCACCGAAAATATCTATGATTTTCTGGCGGAAAGCGCCCGTGCTATTGTCGTGGTCGACTGTGAAAATTCCGATCCTATCAAACTGGCCGCCGTGCTCAGCAGCCTCTCCCCTTCCTCGGTAGCGAAAATCCAAAAGGTGTTGCTATTTGACAGCGACTACACCACCAGTAGCTGGTCCGTACTGTCTACAATCGCGGACCTCCCTCTGGAGCATATCACGGTACCGCGGCTCAATGAGCGAAAATCTCAGGTAGATATGACACTCGCCACCCGCACATGCAAAGAAGTCTACCAAAACAATGTCGATTCTGTCATTCTGGTTTCCAGCGACAGTGATTACTGGGCGCTGATTCAAACGCTCTCCGACATTGACTTTCTCGTTATGGTCGAACGAGAAAAATGCGGACACGATATTCGACAAGCGCTCAAAGGCAAAGGTATTTTCTATTGTTTTATCGACGATTTCTGCACTGGTGCCAGCTATGCTATCAAGACGACAACGGTAATCCAGGAGCTACAAGCGCAGCTGGACAAAAAAATATCCTTCAATGCGCACAATCTTCTTCAAGATGCGCTTCATAAAACTTGGGTGCAGATGACTCCAAAAGAAAAGGACGCATTCTATCAGCGCTATGTCAAAACCATGCGGCTGACCATTGATGCGCAGGGCAACGGCCGTATTGTCATCGACTCATAAAACCATTTGATATTAACTGACAAAAAAGTTCTATAAAAATATTGGGGTCAGGAAAACCTGACCCCAATATTTTTTGCAGAATTACTTTTCCGGCTTTCTCCAAATCGGTTCCTGATAGAAACACGTTCGGTTGCCGGTGTGGCAGGTCGGTCCCTTCGGAATGCCACGATAGATCAGCGTATCATCGTCGCAGTCCGTCAAAATCTCACTGACAAAAATGAAGTTTCCCGACGTCTCGCCTTTATTCCAAAGCTTCTGTCGGCTGCGGGAGAAGAACCACGCCGTTCCCGTCTCCATCGTGTTGCGCAGCGCCTGCTCGTTGGCATAGCCCAACATGAGCACCTCGTTGTTGCGTTCATCCTGACAGATGACCGGAATGAGTTCGCCCTTTACAAAAAAATTATCCAGATTCATATGGCTTCCTTTCTTAAATGCGCACCGGAATACCGCGCGAGCGGACATATTCCTTTACCTGCGGAACGGTCAGTTCTCCGTAGTGGAACAGCGACGCCGCCAGTGCCGCATCTGCGCCGGTCTCCTCAAAGACATCCGCAAAATGCTCAATCGCACCGCAGCCGCCGGATGCAATGACCGGAATACCAACCGCATCCACGACCTTTTTGGTCAGGTCGTGGTCAAAGCCCGCCTTCGTGCCGTCACGATCCATCGACGTCAGAAGGATCTCTCCCGCGCCCAGCCGGTAGACCTCCTGCGCCCACGCAACGGCGTCCAGTCCGGTCGGCGTTCGTCCGCCGGCGACATAGATTTCATAGCCGCTCGGGCACTTTTCCAAATCGTCACAATGGCGCGCATCCATCGCGACAACCACGCACTGACTGCCGAATTTCTCTGCCGCCTCTGCCACGAGATTCTTGTTCTTTACCGCCGCAGAATTGACCGAAATCTTGTCCGCACCCGCCCGCAGCAGCTCCTTAAAGTCGTCACTCGTGCGAATGCCGCCGCCAACTGTCAGCGGAACAAACACCTGCTGTGCCGTGCGACGCACCACGTCCACAATGGTCTGTCGGTCTTCAAACGTCGCCGTGATATCCAAAAAGACGATCTCGTCCGCGCCCTGCTGGGAATAAAACGTTGCCAGCTCGACCGGATCGCCCGCGTCGCGCAGGTTGACAAAGTTAACACCCTTCACCACGCGCCCGTTATTGACATCCAGACACGGAATAATTCGTTTTGCCAGCATATCAGCCGACCTCCTTTGCCGCCGCAATGGCCTGCTTTACGTCCAGCTGGCCAGTGTAAACCGCCTTTCCGGCAATCGCTTCGTCAATCTTCATATCGCGCAGACGAACAATGTCCTCCAGCGACGAAACGCCGCCAGATGCCACGATACTGCACGAAACTGCGTCGCGCAGTGCCTGAAGCTGGTCAAAGTTCGGACCGGACAGCATACCGTCCTTATCAATATCCGTAAAGATAATCGTCTGCACGCCGTAGGACTCCATCAGCTTGGCAAAGTCAATATAGTCCATGCCGCTGTCGTTCAGCCAGCCCTCCGTGCGAACCGTTCCGGACAGCGCGTCAATCCCTACCGCAATCTTGTCGCCGTATTTCTCACACGCTTCCTTCACCAGCGGCGGATTCTTTACCGCCGCCGAGCCGATAATCACGCGCTTGACGCCCAGCTTCAGCACGCGCGCGATATCCTCCATCGTGCGGATGCCGCCGCCCAGCTCGACCGACGCGCCGGTTTCTTCAATGACGCGGCGTACCACCGGATAGTTCGGGTGCGTGCCGTCCTTCGCGCCGTCCAGATCCACCATGTGGATCAGCTCCGCTCCCTCGGCCAGAAACTTCTTTGCCGTCTCCACTGCGTCCTCCGCAACCTTGTGCGCGGTCGCATAATCTCCCTTTACCAGACGCACACACATCTGGTCCTTCAAATCAATCGCAGGCAGAATTCTCATTCGTTACCTCCTACCATCGCTCCAAAATTGCGCAGCATCGTCATGCCAATCTCTCCGCTCTTTTCCGGATGAAATTGGCTGCCATACATCTGTCCACGGCCGACCAGTGCCGGAACCTCATCATGATAATCACACGTTGCAATCAGATCACTTCTCTGTGCCGGACATGCCTTAAACGTGTGCACAAAATAGACATACGATCCCTCCGGTACGCCGCGCAGCAGCGGGTCCTCCCGCTGATAGTCCAAGCTGTTCCAGCCAATCTGCGGCAGCTTGAGATCGGTCTGTATCTTCTCCACTCGTCCCGGAAGCAGTCCCAGTCCCTTGCATGGCCGAACCTCTTCGCTCTCTTCAAACATCATCTGCATACCCAGACAGATGCCCAGAAACGGCTTGCTCTTTGCGCTGGCAATCAGCGACTGCGTCAGTCCGGATTCCTCCAGCGCTGCCATCGCATCCGGAAACGCGCCGACACCCGGCAGGATAATTCCAGCAGCGCCATCCATCTGTTCCGGCGTCGTGACAATCTTATTTTCCAAGCCCAGAAAATCCAACGCCTTAGATACGCTCATCAGATTTCCCGCGCCATAATCCACAATACCTATGTATCCCAACTCAAACGCCCTCCTGCAGGATGTTCTCCAGCTCTTCTACCAGCACGCTGTTTTCCATATCATCACCTGTTGTGATGCGCAGCAGATTGTACTTGACAAAGCAGCGAATGCAGATACCGCGGTCCAGCAGCGCTTCGTACAGCTCCTTGCACTTTTCTGTGCGCAGTGCGACAAAGTTCGTGTGTGTCGCCTGTACACGGAACACACCATACTTCTCTGCCAGCTCTTCCATCGCACTCTCCAGCTCGTTCTTGCGCTCTACAATCTCTGCCGTCTGCTCCTTTGCCCATGTGGTGTCCTCCAGCAGGCAAACCGCCGCCATTTGCGACAGCGAGTTAATGTTGTACGGCGAACGCGTCTTATTCAGCTGCTCAATCAGCATCGTGTCGCCAATGGCAAAGCCCATGCGAATTGCCGCACAGCCAAATGCCTTGGACAGCGTCTTGAGCACCAGCACGTTCTCAAACATGCACGAGCAGTCCAAAATGCTCTGATCCCAGAAATCCATGTATGCTTCATCCACAACGACCAGCGTGTCCGTCAAGGCGTTGCAAATTTTCAGGATTTCCGCATGCGTATAGCCCTGTCCACTCGGATTGCACGGATTGGAGAAAATCAGCACCTGCGGCTTTTCTTCCTGTGCACGGGCAATCAGCTCCTCGTAGTTCAGCTGCAGCTCGTCATCCTTGAGCGCACTTACAACATCCAGCTCCGCCACCTCGGCATAGAACTGATACATCGAAAAGTCCGGCATCGCGACCATGACCTTGCCGCCCTTGGAGACAAAGGTGTTCATAATCAGCATGAGCAGCTCATCCGAGCCGTTGCCAACCACCATATTCTGTGCCGGAACGCCGAATTCTCGTCCCGCCAGTGTGCGAACCGCCGTAACCGCCGGATCCGGATAGCGGTTGAAATCCACCGACATAATGCCGGTCGAAATCTCGTCCTTCAGCTCCAGCGGAAGCTCAAAGAAGCTCTCGTTGGCGTCCAGTTTGATGCGATAAATATTTTCACTCGGATCGTATGGTGTCATCTCCGAGAGCTTTTCCGGTAATGTAATCATGGGAAAATCCATCCTTTCCAAAATTCCGCTGATGCCGCTGTCGGGAGACGTGGCTTAGTCCACTGCCTCCATGCCGGCCTGCAGCTGCTGCGTCAGCGCCTGAATCTGCTGCTTCTTCATCTTCATGCTCGCGAGGTTGACAATCACACGCGCGCTGATCGAAGCGACGGTCTCTACAACCTCCAGACCGTTTTCACGCAGCGTCGTGCCAGTCTCTACGATATCGACAATCGCGTCCGCCAGCTCCAGCAGCGGCGCCAGCTCAACACTGCCCTCAATCTTAATAATATCAACATCCATGTTCTTGTCCGCGAAGAACTTTCGGGTTACCTCCGGATACTTGGATGCAATCGTTCTCGTGTGATAACCGTCATAAAAGTCAGTTCCCGCCTTGCTGCACAGGCAGAAGCGACATGCGCCGAAGCCGAGATCCAGCGTCTCATAAAAGGTGCCGCCCTTTTCCATAATGGTGTCCTTGCCGACGACACCCATATCACACACGCCGTGCTCCACATAGGTGATAACGTCCGCCGCCTTTGCCAGCACGAGTTCAATGTTGGAATTCGGCAGCTGAAAGATCAGCTTTCGTGAACCGGTGCGCAGCTCGCTGACATCATAGCCCGCCTTCTCCAGCAGCGTCAGCGTTTTCTTTTCCAGTCTGCCCTTAGTCAGAGCAATACGAATGGTGTTCTCCGGTGTCATGCCTGCACCTCCTTTTTCGTCATCGTGCCCTCTGCAAACGAAACCAGCGTCGGGATATGCTTCTTCGCCGCGATCGCCATCGCTTCCTCTGCCGTGTCGCACGGCGCCAGCTCGGCGGTCTTATTGCTCTCATGGATGTACGTCAGCGCCTTTTGCAGGTTTGCCGCGTCGGTGAATACCAGCTCGGTCACCGCCGTCTCACTCGCCAGCTCGACCGTGCCGGACAGCGCGTCGATGTCAATGGCAAAGCCGGTTGCCGGAATGTCCTTGCCGAAGTGTCCGCACAGGTGGTCGTAGCGTCCGCCCTGCAATACGGTCGAACCGGCGCCGCCCATATAGCCGCAGAACATCATGCCAGTGTAATAATCCATGCCGTGTACCAAGCCAAGGTCAATCATGACGTTGTCGGCAAAGCCCGCCGCCGCAATCGCGTCCATCAGCTTCTTGAGGTATGCCGTCGCCGCCAGAACCTTTTCGTTCGACGTCAGATTCTTGACCTCATCCAGCACATCGCTGCCGCCGAACAGCGTCGGCATTGCCAGCAGCGCATGATATGCCTCCTGATCCTTAAACGGCTCGAGCGCATCGCGCAGCGCCGCATAGGTCTTGTTCTCAATCAGACGGCGGATGTTCTCCGCTCCCTCGCGGTCAATGTCCAGTGAGCGAATCAACGCGCGATAAATACCGGCATGACCCAGCTCGATGCGGAAGTTGTTTCCGCCGACTGCCTCCAGCGCCTCAAACGCACAGGTCAGAATATCCAAATCTGCCATCATACCCGAAGCGCCCATCAGCTCGACGCCGCCCTGCATGACCTCCGTCGAATGGCCGCGGTGGAACGAGCTGGCGCGGTGCACCTTCTGCATATAATACAGACGCAGCGGCAGTACATCCTCATTCAGCTTCGTGGAGACGACGCGCGCAATCGGCGTCGTGTTGTCCGGACGCAGCACCAGCAGTCTGCCGTTGCGGTCCGTGATCTTGTACATACGCTCCAGCCCCAGTGAGGACTGCGCTTGTGTAAACACATCGTAATACTCAACCGACGGGGTGATAACCTCGTCAAATCCACGTTCTTCAAACAAATTGCGGATGCGTCTCTCATTCTGCCGGAACAGACGCGTCGCGCCAAACAGACGATCGCGCGTGCCCTCCGGGGTTGAGATGGCATAACGGTTCATAATATTTCCCTCAACTCTTCTTGTGATTTTATCGCTTTAGCGTGCTAATATAATAACATTTGTGCAAAATAAAGTCAAGATTTTCTGCTGTTTTTTTGAAATTTTGCAAAATCTTTTGGGATATTGCGAGAATTTCTCTTTTTTCCGCACAATCATGCAGACAAAATGACGGAAAATCAGAACAGGCTGACCTGCGTGCTTTTGGCCATTCCGTCCAGCGCACCAATCTGCCCCAGCAGATCAACAACGCTCTGCGATACTTTCGGACAGCGCACGACAATATCCTCCTGTGACAGGAACTCGCCGTTCTTTCGCTCCTCCACAATGGACAGCGCAGCCTGTTCGCCTACGCCCGGCAGACTGGTAAACGGCGGGATGAGTGTGTTCTCCTCTACCAAGAACTTGGTCGCGTCGGAGTGGTAGACATTCATCGGCGCAAATGTAAACCCGCGTCGATAAAACTCGTGAACAACCTCCAGCGTCGTCATCATATCCTTTTCCGCTGCCGAAATCGTCTTGTCGCGGTCCTTTCCCTTCAGCTCTTTGATCTTATCCAGACACACGGTATCGCCCAGCACCATGCAGGACGCATCAAAGCCCTTGGCACGGATGGAGAAATATGCGCTGTAAAACGCTAGTGGGCGGTGTACCTTAAACCATGCAATGCGCAGTGCCATCATGACATACGCCACAGCATGCGCCTTTGGGAACATGTACTTGATCTTTTTACACGAGTCAATATACCAGTCCGGCACATTCTGCGCCGTCATGGCTTCTTCCCACTCCGGCTTGAGTCCCTTGCCCTTTCGCACGGCCTCCATAATCGTAAACGACAGCTTTGGTTCCACGCCCTTACCCATCAGATAGTTCATAATATCGTCTCGACAGCAGATACAATCGTTCAGCGTCTTTCCGCTCTCAACCAGTACCTGTGCGTTGCCCAGCCATACATCCGTACCGTGCGACAGACCGGAAATGCTGACCAGTTCGCCAAACGTCTTTGGCTTGGTATCCATTACCATGCCGCGGACGAACTTCGTGCCGAACTCCGGCACCGCCACACAGCCCAGTTTGCCGAGGATCGGATCGTCCTCCTCCGTCGCATATTTCAGCGCCTTATTCGACGTAAACAGGCTCATAACGTCCGGATCATTCAGCGGAATGGTCTGTGCGTCCACGCCCGTCATTTCTTCCAGATGCTTGATAATTGTCGGATCATCATGGCCGAGCTCATCCAGCTTGAGTAGGTTTTCATCAATCGAGTGATATTCAAAATGCGTCGTGATAATATCCGACGTCGGATCGTCCGCCGGATGCTGCACCGGACAGAAATCGTAAATATCAACCTCCTGCGGCACGACAACCATGCCGCCCGGATGCTGTCCCGTCGTTCGCTTGATGCCGGTACAGCCCGCCGCCAAGCGATTTTCCTCCGCCCGTCCGACATCCATGCCGCGCTCATCCATGTACTTTTTAACAAAGCCATACGCCGTCTTTTCCGCCACAGTACCGATCGTACCGGCGCGGAATACATGGTCATGACCAAACAGTTCGCCCGTGTACCAGTGAATGCGCGGCTGATATTCACCGGAAAAATTCAGGTCGATATCCGGCACCTTGTCACCGTTAAAGCCAAGGAAGGTCTCGAACGGAATCGCAAAGCCCTCCTGCCGCAGCGTTGCGCCGCACTTCGGGCACGTTTTCGGCGGCATATCCACGCCACAGCTAAAGCCCTCATTCTCATGCCACTCCACATAGTGACACGCCGGACAGAGATAGTGCGGCGCCAGCGAGTTTACCTCCGTAATATCTGACATAAATGCAACCAACGACGATCCGACCGAACCACGCGAGCCAACCAAATAGCCATCCTGCAGCGACTTCGCCACCAGCTTTTGCGCAATCATATACATTACGTCGTAGCCGTTGCCGATAATCGAGCCCAGTTCACGATCCAGTCGCTTCTTGACAATCTCCGGCAGCGGGTCGCCGTACATGCGCTTTGCCTTGTCGTAGCACATGTCCTCCAGCTCCTTGGCAGAGCCTTCAATCTTCGGCGGATAGTTTTCCCGCGGTACGGGGCGCAGCGTGTCACACCAATCTGCAATTTTATTCGTGTTGGTCACGACAACCTCAAACGCACGATCCTCTCCCAGATACGAGAATTCCTCCAGCATTTCGTCCGTTGTCTTGAGATACAGCGGCGCCTGATTGTCCGCATCGGAGAAGCCCAGTCCCGCCATCAGGATGCGGCGGAACGCCTCGTCTTCCGGCTCCAAAAAGTGGACGTCGCCCGTCGCCACGCACGGCTTGCCCAGCTCGTCCGCCAGCGCCAAAATGCGCCGGTTAAACTGCCGCAAATCCTCGTCGTCCTTGGCAATTCCCTTTTCAATCATAAAGTGGTTGTTGCCGATCGGCTGAATCTCCAGATAGTCATAGAACGACGCAATGCGCACCAGCTCGTCGTGATCCGCACCGGAGACCATTGCGGAAAACAGCTCGCCCGCCTCACAGGCCGAGCCAAAAATCAAGCCTTCGCGGTGACGAATCAGCTCACTGCGCGGCATAATCGGCTTTTTGTTGTAGTATTTCAGATGCGAATAGGAAATCAGCTTGTACAAGTTTTTCAGTCCCACCTGATTTTTCGCCAGCACGATAAAATGATACCGGCGCAGGTTTTTCAGACTGCCGGTTTTCGCCTTCAGTCCCGCCAAAATTGGGTTGATATCCGAGATATTGTTCGCGTGATATTCCTCCCGCAGCTTGTCCAGCAGCTTGATAAAGATGCGTCCCAGCACTGCGGCATCCTCGCTTGCACGGTGGTGCTCAAACGGGCCGACCTTGAGCGCCTTCGCCAGCACATTCAGCTTATGGCGCGCCATATCCGGGAACAAAATGCGCGACATTTCCACCGTGTCAATCGCCGTGAACTCCCGCAAAATGCCCAGACGCTCGCAGCCCTTGCGGACAAACGCCATATCAAATCCAGCGTTGTGCGCCACCAACGGCAGATCACCGACAAATTCCAGAAACGCCGGAAGCGCCTCGGAAAGCTCTGGTGCGTTCGCCACCGTCTCATCCGAAATACCTGTCAGCTCTGTGATATTTTCCGGAATCGGCTTGTGCGGGTTGACATAGGTCTGAAATTCCTCCAGAATCTCACCATTTCGCACCTTTACCGCCGCAATTTCCGTGATTTCTTCCATATCCGGACGAAGACCTGTGGTCTCCGTATCAAAGCACACAAAGGTCTCGGTCAGCGGCGCATCATAGTTACCGCGCACGACCGATACCACGTCGCCGTCATTGACATAATACGCCTCTACACCATACAACACCTTGATGTCAATGCCGTTGCGCTCAATCGCGTGCATCGCCTCCGGAAACGCCTGCGCACAGCCGTGATCTGTGATGGCAATCGCCGTGTGTCCCCAGTCCTTCGCGCGCTTCATCAGGTTTTTCGTCGGGGAAATGCCGTCCATCGTGGACATATTCGTGTGCAGATGCAGCTCCACGCGCTTTTGCTCACAGTGATCCATGCGCACCTTTTTCGTGCTCTTTAAAATGCCCGTCGGCTCCATGACGGTTTCCTTCATGTAGGTGTCATAGCTCACCTTGCCCTGAATCGTCAGGTACATGCCGTTCTTGATGACATCCACCAGCTCGTCCGCCTTGTCCGCCGCAACAAACTTGCTGATGCGGATAGAGCTGGTCAAATCCGTGACGTCAAAGCCGATCTTTACCCACTTCTTTCCGGTATTCTTGCTGGTAATCTCCTTGTGCTCAATAAAGAATACCTCACCGCGAATCGTCGCGCTGTCTACCGACCGTGCCGCTTCCTTAATGGAAACCACCGGCTCCTCATACAGTCTGCCGTACAGCAGGTTGTCGTCCTTTTTCGCCGCAAACGATTTGCGCGCCGGACGGCGGTTTTCGCCGCTTGCCGCCGGTCTTTTCGTCGGCGTTTCCTTCGCTGCGGCCGCCGCGCTTTCCTTTGCCGCGTGACGCAGTTTTTCGTCGTGCTCCTTGTTGATGCTCTGCGCCAGACGCTGCTCGGTCTCCTTGCTGCTCTTGCTGAGATTTACGGCGCAGGTCAAGCCCGTCTCCGCCCGAATCAGCTCCGGCAGCTGCTGAAAGGACAGCGAGAGATACTCCACGCCCGTGTCCAGCAGCGAGACCTCCAGTCCCTGCTCGGTCTGCGTCCACTCGCTGTCTGCCAGATAGCCCTGCGCACACGGCGAGTGCAGTGTCACATAATCCTTCAGGCTGCCGATGTATTCCTCCGTCAGACCATTTAGCTGATACCGCGGTGAAATGCGCACGCGGGAAACCTGATATTGTTCTGCAATGCCGTTCTCCATGTCCTGTAACACGCGGCGCGGCACGATATCATCAAACTTTACCTGACATAAAATCGCCCGCTTGTCGTGGCTGACGGCAAGAGAGCATACCTCGCCTTGTTCGAGGTATGCTCTGTGAGATTCGTTTTGGTATTGATTGAACAATTCCTGCAATACGTTCAACTGGACTGCTCCTTTACCATTCCATCAATTTCTTTCATCAGCTCGTCCACCAGCTGATCCTGCGGCACCTTGCGCAGAACCTCACCGTGGCGGAAAATCAGACCAACGCCGTCGCCGCCCGCAATGCCGATGTCCGCCTCGCGCGCTTCACCCGGGCCGTTTACCACACAGCCCATCACCGCAACCTTCATCTTGACCGGCAGCGCGGCGACACGCTTTTCGACCTCTTCCGCAATGCCGATCAGATCAATCTTCGTCCGTCCGCACGTCGGGCAGGAGACGATATTGACGCCGGTGTCATTGCGTCCCACCGCCTTCAAGATCGCATACGCCGCGTGGATTTCCTCCACCGGATCCGCCGTCAGCGAGACGCGAATCGTGTCGCCAATGCCGAGCGCCAGCAGTCCACCGATGCCCGCCGCCGACTTAATGGTTCCCATATACGGTGTTCCCGCCTCGGTTACGCCCAGATGCAGCGGATAATTCGTCCGCTCGTGCATCAGCTGATAGGCGCGCATCGTGTCCGGCACGCTGGACGACTTGAGCGATACACAAATGTCGTCAAAATCATAGCGGTTAAGCAGTGAAATGTGGTACAGCGCGCTTTCCACCATGGCTTCCGGCGTCGGCGCGCCGTATTTCGCCAGAATATTCTTTTCAATCGAGCCAGAGTTCACGCCGATGCGAATCGGGATGCGCTTCTCCCGACAGCGGTCTGCCACCGCCTTGACATGCTCATCCGAGCCGATGTTGCCCGGATTGATGCGAATGGCTCCCACACCGGCATCCGCCGCCGCAAGTGCCAGACGATAATCAAAGTGAATATCCGCCACAACCGGAATCGGAGACCGCGCACAGATTTCCTTCATCGTCTCCGCCGCCTGTGCATTCGGCACGGTGCAGCGCACAATGTGGCATCCGGCATCCGCCAGACGCTGAATCTGTTCCAGCGTTTTTTCTGCATCACACGGGTCGGTATTCGTCATGGACTGCACCGCAATCGGCGCGTCTCCGCCGATCGGCACATTGCCGACCCAAATCTGTTTCGTCTTCATGTGTTGTTCTCCTATCCGACCACTAGCCGGACCACGTCCTGCCAAGTGATATATACCATCAACGCCATGAGCAGAGCCAAGCCCGCCGCATGGATATATGCTTCATATTTTCGGTTTACCGGTCGGCGAATCACCAGTTCAATCAGCACAAACAGCAGCCGTCCGCCGTCCAGCGCCGGAAGCGGCAGCAAATTCATCACGCCGAGGTTGATGGAAATAAACGCAACCAGCGAGAAGAAGGAGGACAAGCTGCTCTTCGCCGTCTCCGCCAGCATATCCGTCACGCCCACCGGGCCGGACAGCTCCTTGACGCCGACGTGTCCCGTGACCAACTCTCGCAGGCTAACCCAGACCATGCGCGCGTAATTATACGATGTGATCACACTCAGCCGCAGCTTGCCCGGAATGGTCAAGTCCTCTACCGTGAAATTCAGGCCGTATCGCTTGACGCCCGCTTCATCTCCGGCAAAATGCTGGAGCGGCATCGTCACCGTCTGTTCCAGCTTTTTTCCGTCGCGCAGCACCACAATGGAATGCGTATCGCTATCGCTCAGGCTCAGCGAGAGCGTGACATCGCTCGTGTCCAGAATGCGATAGCCATCGATGCGCAGCAGACGGTCGCCTGCCATCAGGCCATCCTCTCCTTCTGATTGAAAGCCCGTCGCCAGTGAAGAAATCACCGGAACAACGGTCTGCTTCGCCGGAATGCACAGCACAAATACGATCAAAAAGCCGACCAAAAAATTCATCAGCGCACCGGCTGCCAAAATGAGAATGCGCCGTCCCGCCGACGCTTTGGTAAAGCACCGTGGATCCTTCGTATCCTCGTCTTCCCCCTCCATGACGCACGCGCCGCCGAATGGGAGAATACAGAGCTTGAACTCCGTCTCTCCGATTCGGTGCCGCAGAATAGCGGGACCCATGCCGATCCAAAACTCATTGACGCGAACGCCCGACGAGCGAGCCGCCATGAAATGCCCCAGCTCATGCGCCATAATCAAAAATCCAAACGCTAAAATTGCCAGAATTACTGTAAAAACAGTCAAAGAAACACCTACTTCACACACTCGAGCACCGTGCGGCGCGCCGCACGATCACTTTCCAGCACATCCTCCACCGTGATATCGGCACAAAATGCAATTCGCTCCATCGTCTCCCCGACCAACTCTGCAATCTGATAGAACGCAATCTTATCATGCAGGAACAAATCCACTGCCGCTTCGTTGGCGCCGTTGAGCACCGCGCCCAAATTTCCGCGCGCCTTTGCCGCGCGCTTTGCCAGCCCCAGCGCCGGAAACGCCTGCTCATCCGGCGCATAAAACGTCATCTTGCCCAGTGCCGGCAGATCCAGCGGCGGCACCTTGCACGCCATCCGCTTCGGGTAGGTCAGCGCGTACTGAATCGGCAGACGCATATCCGGATTGCCCATCTGCGCAATGACCGAACCGTCGTCATATTCCACCGCAGAGTGTACAACGCTCTCTCGGTGTACCACAATGTCAATCTGCTCCGGCTCCACATCGTACAGCCACATGGCCTCGATCAGCTCCAGTCCCTTATTCATCATGGTTGCCGAATCAATCGTGATTTTCGCTCCCATGCTCCAGTTCGGGTGATGCAGCGCCTGCTCCTTCGTCACATGCTTCATCTGCTCCGCCGTCATACCGAAAAACGGTCCGCCCGATGCCGTGAGCAAAATGCGGCGAACCGCATTGTCTGCCCGTCCCTGTAAGCACTGGAAGATGGCAGAATGTTCGGAATCCACCGGCGAGATCGCAACACCCTTTTCGCGCGCTCGGCGCATAACAATCTGTCCGGCGCACACCAGTGTCTCTTTATTTGCCAGCGCGATATCCTTTCCCGCGTCAATCGCCGCCAGCGTCGGCAGCAGGCCGACCATACCGACCACCGCTGTCACAACAATGTCCGCCTCTGACAGCGTCGCCGCCTCCAGCAGGCCATCCATGCCGGATACCACGCGAATCGACGTATCCTTTAGGCGAGTCCGCAGCTCCGCGGCGCACGCTTCATCGTACACACCGACCAGCTGCGGGTGCAGAAGCCGTGCCTGCTGCTCCGCTCGCTCAATATTGGTATTAACCGTGATGGCACACACCTGCGCGTCAATACTATCCAGTATGTCAATCGTCTGGGTGCCAATTGAACCCGTCGATCCCAGAATTACCAGCTTTTTCATTATATTACTCTCACCATCGCAAATGCATAAATCAGCAGCTCAATCGCCGGTGCGACAAAAATAACGCTGTCAAACCGATCGAGCACGCCGCCGTGGCCTGGAAAAATCTTGCCGTAATCCTTGATTCCGCTGCCGCGCTTGACCACCGAAAACGACAGGTCGCCCAGCTGACCGAGAATTGCGCCAAAAAAGCCAAGCACGATATACTCCGGCAAAATCGAGCCCAGCGCATAGCCGCAAACAAAGTGAACGACAATCGCGTAGATCATGGAAAGAACCGCCGCACCGATTACGCCACCAATCGAACCCTCAATCGTCTTTTTCGGCGAAACCACCGGTGCCAGCTTGTGCTTGCCAAACGCCATGCCGGAGAACAGCGCGCAGGTATCCGAACCCCACGCTGCCAGCAGCGGAAGCAAAATGTAGACCTTGCCGTTGTCCAAGCCGAAAATACGAATCAGCGACATCAGCAGATACGGAATGACCACGCCGGCAAAAAAGACACCGGCAATCTGTGCAAAGCCATATCGATCATGCGTTTTGAGCAGGATGCAGAAGATCACAACGATGGACAAAAAGACCACCAAGCGCATCCAGAAACCCCAGTCTGCCGAAGACGACGCAATCGCCATGCACAGCGCAATGCCCATCGACAGCAGCTGAAGCGGACGGCTGTGTGCGCCGCCTACCGCCGCAGTGAACTCCTGCGCCGCGATCACCGCCAGCGCAATCATCGCAATGGTCGCCACAATCGGCGGGAATACATACAGCGCCAGCAGAACAAACGCCGCGCCAAAAACGCCAAATAACACTCGTGTTTTCATTCGTTCACACTCCTCCAAATCGTCTCTGCCGTTGGTTGAACGACGCAATTGCCTCGTCCAGATCCTTTGTCGAAAAATCCGGCCAGAGAACATCGGTGAAATAGTATTCGGAATAGGCCGACTGCCACAGAAGGAAATTGGAGACGCGAATCTCGCCGCTCGGGCGAATAATCAGATCCGGGTCCGGCATGTGCGCTGTGTACAAATGCTGCGTAATGGTGTCCTCCGTAATATCCTCCGGCGCCAGCTCCCCACGCTGTACCTCGCCTGCAATGGCACGCACTGCATTTTTGATCTCATCGCGTCCGCCGTAGTTGATACACAGCGTCGCATGCGCCGGATTGTCCATTGTCTGCGCGATCTCTTCGCATTCGTCAATCAGCTCGCAGATATCCTCCGGCAGAACAGACAGATCACCGATCACATGAACAGCGACGTTGTTCTTCCGCATCGTCTCTACCGCCTCGCGCAGATATTTGCGGAACAGATTCATCAGCGCATCCACTTCATCCTGCGGCCGCTTCCAGTTTTCTGTCGAGAAGGCATATACGGTAAAATATTTTACCCCGATGTCCTTGCAATATGTCGCAATGCGGCGGAAGGTCTCCGCTCCGTTGGCGTGTCCCGCCTTGCGCGGCAGTCCGCGCCGCTTCGCCCAACGGCCGTTGCCGTCCATAATCACCGCGATATGCTGCGGTACGGTCTCCGGCGCCTTCGTCTCCTCCTTACGCAGTCCAAACAATGCCACGTTATAAACCAGCCTTTCCAGCGGCAAACCGCCGCCTGTTAAACAAATTGTAATGCAAGTATGGGCGACCATCGCAGCCGCCCATACCTTGTTTCTAATTCAGATTATACGTCCTTCAGCTCTGCGGACTTCTTTGCGACCATTTCGTCAATCTTCTTGATATACTTATCGGTCATCTTCTGCATGCTGTCCTCTGCATCAGCGATCTCATCCTCGCTGACCTCCGACTTCTTTTTGGCAGCCTTGAGCTTATCCATCGCATCGCGGCGGATGTTGCGGATAGCAACCTTGCCGCCCTCGCCTTCCTTGGAAACCTGCTTGATCAGATCCTTTCTGCGCTCCTCCGTCAGCGGCGGGAACGTCAGCCGAATCAGCTTGCCGTCGTTCTGCGGGTTGATGCCCAGATCCGACGTCTGAATTGCCTTATTGATATCCTTCAGCAGCGAACCGTCCCACGGCTGAATGGTCAGCGTGCGCGGATCCGGAGATGCGATTGCCGCAACCTGATTCAGCGGGGTCTGCGTGCCATAGTAGTCCACCGTAATCTTGTGCAGAACAGAGGCATTGGCACGGCCGGCACGGATGCTGCCCAGCGTCTCCTGCAAAACCTCCAGCGTCTTCTGCATTTTACCTTCATATTTCGAAATATCCATATTCTATACTCCTCCCTTTCAGGAACTTAATCAAATATTATGTGCGTACCAGCGTTCCGACCTTTTCGCCCAGAACCGCGCGGTAAATGTTCTCCGGATCCTTCAACGCAAAGACCAGAACCGGAATGCTGTTGTCCATCGACAGCGTCGTCGCCGTGGTATCCATAACGCCGAGACGTTGCTTGATGACATCCATGTACGTCAGGTCGTCATACTTCTTCGCGTCCGGATTGGTCGCCGGATCGGAATCGTACACGCCGTCAATGTTCTTCGCCAGCAGAATAATATCGGCATTGATCTCCGCCGCACGCAGCGCTGCCGCCGTGTCCGTCGAGAAATACGGGTTACCAGTGCCGCAGCCAAAGATAACGACGCGGCCCTTTTCCAGATGACGCGTTGCCTTGTTGCGGATATACGGCTCCGCAATTTGACGCATCTCAATTGCCGTCTGTACACGAACGTCCACGCCGCGCTGTTCCAGGGCATCCGCCAGAGCCAGCGAGTTAATCGTGGTAGCCAGCATGCCCATATGGTCGGCGCGCGTACGCTCCATGTGGTCGCCGCCGTCCTTGACACCGCGCCAGAAGTTGCCGCCTCCAACAACGATGCTTACCTGCGTACCGATATCGACACAGCGCTTCACGACATCGCACACCGGGCCGATTACGTCAAAGTTCAGACCGAACTTCTTGTCGCCTGCCAGCGCTTCTCCGCTGATCTTTACCAAAACTCGTTTATACTTTGGTGTATCCATTGCAGCTTATCCTCCGATAGTATCCTTTGTGTTGTTTTTATTTTACATGATTAGCCGTCAGATTGCAAATCCATTCTGCGTTTTTTCCGCAGGTTTATCGAAAAGCGAGAAATTTCTGTCATTCTGTGCCGAACCGAATGAAAAGAGGACATTTCACAGCACGTCTTTCGCGCGGAAACATCCTCTTATTTGTCTATCTATGTCTCGTTTTCTTCCGAATTTCTCTCACTCAAACCATATGTGCTATTTCCTGCCTTGATACGTCACGCGGCGCACAAACCGTGCCGAACTGCCCAGTACAAGCGACTCACGCGCCGGTTCTTTGGTTTTCCGCTTGGTCTTGATGCACTCGCCCAGCAGTGCTCCGCCCAAAATACAGACAGCACCTGCCGCCTGCGTCGGTGTCATGGCTTCTCTGAGCAGAGTCACGGACATCACCACTGCGGACAATGGCTCTAGGTAACCGCAAATCGAAACAGTCTGCACCGGCAGCTTACCGAGCGAAGAAAAGTACAGGAAGCAGCCAACACCAGTGTTCACCAGCCCCAGCATCCAGATCCATTTCCAATCTCCAGCCTGAATGGGCAGCTCCAGCCCGCTTTTACACACGGTATACACTGCGACTGTGCCAAAGCTGATGGCAATTTGCAGCAGCGCGTTTTCCATACCGGTAATGTCGCTTGCCTTCTTGTTAAAGATAATCATTCCGGCGTACATTACCGCAGACATCGCTCCGCAGAACAATCCCCACGAATTGACACCGCCCGCCGATTGTCCGTTAATCAGCAGTACGCCGCAGAGCACCAGCGCAAAGCCAGCCGTCTTAGGCAGCGTCAGCCTTTCGTGAAACAGTACGGGCGACAGCGCCATGACGATAACCGGGCCGCAGTAATACAGCAGCGACGCGATGCCAACGCCGATTTGAACATAAGCCTCGTACAAGAAAATCCAGCTGATGCCCGTCGAAATACCCGAAATCAGCAAAAATACAAACGCTTTCTTCTTATTGTAAAAAGTAAACTTTTGTCCCAACAGCAAGAACAGCATTAGCAGCAATCCGCTGCCAATCATCGTGCGCAGCATGACAATCTGATAGCTGCTCAACGAAATATGGCTTGCCACAATTCCGTTGCTTCCAAACAGCAGCAGTCCCGCCAAGTACATCATATAGGGTCGTTTCATCATTCCACCTCCGGCAGTCCTACCACTGCCAGCATCTCATTTTTTCGAGATATTCTTCCTTACTAAGCATTCGGAAATGGTGCGCACGTTTCTCTCTTGCTTTTTTGTTGCCTGTATTGTATCATTGATTTTAGAATTTGAAAAGCGAATGTTTTTCATGCTAAGCATGAAATTTTAACATGAAAAGGAGCAGCCTCATGGACGTAAATATCTTAAAATACATCGCCTTTGTCAAGACCGTCGAATATGGCAGCTTTACCCGCGCCGCGGAGCTTCTCAACTACTCCCAGTCCGGTATCAGCCGCATGATCAGCGATCTGGAGAAAGACTGGAATCTCTCCCTGCTCGAGCGCAGCCGCGCCGGTATTCGTCTCACCTCCAGCGGTAAGGCGCTGCTTCCCTACGCCAAGGGCGTCTGTGAGGAGTACTCCCGCCTTCAAATGCAGGTTGATGAGCTGAACGGTCTGCACTCCGGTCTGATTCGCATTGGCACGATTTCCAGCGTCGCTGCTCATTGGCTGCCGAATATCATTAAGGAATTTCAGAAAACCTATCCAAACATTGATTATGAGCTGGTGCTCGGACACTATATTGACATCGAGCACTGGATCGCCGAAGGTCGTGTAGACTGCGGTTTTCTGCGGCTTCCGACGAATCCGGAATTTGACACCATTCCGCTGGGGCAGGACAAGCTGCTTGTCGTTCTGCCGGAGAATCATCCACTGACGGAATATGACACCATTCCTATTGACACTCTCGCCGATTATCCGTTTATGCTGCTGGAAAAGGACGCAAAAACCGAAATTTCCGAGCTGTTTGAACAGCACAACGTCAAGCCCAAGGTGCACTTTACCACCAGCGACGACTATGCCGTCATGTCCATGGTGGAAAAGGGTCTCGGCATCAGCATTCTTCCAGAGCTGATTCTCAAACGCACGCCCTATCACATTGTGACCAAGGAGCTCAACTTCCCCGCCCGCCGCACACTCGGTCTGGCCATGCGCGACAAAAAACGTATCTCTCTGGCGGTAACACGGCTGATTGAACATCTGGATTATCGAACGGCGGACGCGTCAGAAGATCTACTCTGAAAATCAATCGTTAAATAGCATATAATAAGGAGAACCCATCTATGACGATGTTAGAGATTATGAAGCAAAAACAGGCCTATTGTTCTTACCACCGCGATATGCCATCCGAGCTCCAGCAGAGGGCAAAAGCACTGTGTTGGGAGTACAACCAAACCAGTCCCGCAGAAACTGACAAACGCGCCGCGTTATTACAGGAGCTGCTCGGCGACTGCTATCCGCTTACGTTTATCGAGCCTTCTTTTCGCTGTGACTATGGCTTTAACATCCACACGCATGGTCTGACCTTTCTCAACTATAATTGTGTCATTTTGGACACCTCACCGGTGGACATCGGCGAAAATGTGTTTATCGCCCCCGGTGTCTGCATCGCCTGTTCCGGTCATGCTATTGATGCCCGCCAGCGCGCGGAGGGTATTGGCACTTCCGCTCCGATTACTATCGGGCGCGACGTTTGGATCGGCGCCAACTCTACCATCTGCGGCGGCGTCACTATCGGCGACAAAAGCATTATCGGCGCCGGAAGTGTGGTCACCAAAAACATTCCCGCCGGCGTCATCGCCGTGGGAAATCCGTGCCGCGTGCTTCGTCCGATTGGCAAAGATGATCACATTGATCCGCTTTCCTTCTAAGTATAATAATGAATACGCAGACAGCAAAAAAACCTCTGGACGGAATACCATCCAGAGGTTTTTTGCAAGTGTACGATAGCTTTTATTATTCCATTACCGTTTCGACCAGACAATCAACCCCAAACCTCTTCGGCAATTTCTTTGACCAGCGCGAGCTTTGCCCACTGCTCTTCTTCCGTCAGCTTGTTCCCAATCTCGCACGACGCGAAACCGCACTGTGGGCTGAGATACAGACAATCCAACGGGATGTACTCCTCCGCCTCACGGATACGCGCAATTACCTCTGCCTTGTCCTCCAGCTTCGGGGACTTGGTGGTAATCAGACCAAGAACGACCTTCTTCTCGCCCGTGACTGCCTTCAGCGGCTCAAAGCCGCCGGAGCGCTCATCGTCAAACTCCAGATAATACGCATCGACATTCTCACGTCCGAACAGCGGCTCCGCCACCGGATCGTATGCACCGCTGCTGAAATATGCCGAATGATAGTTGCCGCGGCAAACGTGCGTGTTGAGAATCAGATCCTCCGGCTGATTCTCCAGAACCAGATTGTTGACGCGTAGAAGCTTCTCGGTAATCGACTTCAGATCCGTGCCCTCGCCGTAACGAGTCATGCTGCCCTCTGCTACCAGCACGCCCCACGTACAGTCGTCCAGCTGGATATTGCGGCAACCCGCGTCGTACAGATCACGGATAACCTGACGGTAACCGTTTGCAATGTCTGCAATCAGCTCGTCATCCGTCGGGTAAATCGCTCGCGTCGATCTCTCATTTACCGGAATGACCATCTGCTGGAAAAACTGCGCCGGTGCCGGAATGGTCTGCTTTGCCACTGTGTTTTCATCCTCCAGCTGCTTGACGAACTTGAAATGCTCGACAAACGGATGATTCTCCGCGTACAGCTTGCCCGTCAGCCATGTGTCATCAATCAGTGCGTCCTCGCCCTGAAAGGCAACGCCCCTTTCTGTCTTTTTATGCGCGACGCCCTGAAATCCCCACATGAAATCCAGATGCCATGTTGCACGTCGGAATTCGCCGTCGGTGATAACGTGATAGCCCGCCGCCTTCTGCTTATTGACCAGATCGACAATCAGCTTGTCCTCAACGGTCTTCAAATCCTCTGCCGTAATCTTACCGGCTTTCCAGTTGGCGCGCGCCTGCTTCAGCTCTTCCGGTCGAAGAAAGCTGCCGACATAGTCATAACGAAATGGGGTATTGTGCTTGCTCATAATGAAATTCTCCTTTTTTTTCATAACTTTTTGATGGTCTCAGTATAGCGCCGTTTGTGCCCTCTGTAAAATATGGAAAATTCATCGTTTGACATAGAAGCAGACTATATCCCCACGATAGCAATCGGCGGCCTCCTCTGCTTATCTCATGCAGAAGATGCCGCCCAATACAATTCTTTTATTGTCCCAACCCTCTGGTGGATTGCTGCAGCTCCGCAATGTACTGCTGCCCCAGCTGATTCAACACTACTTTTCGGTGCATGATATATCCGATTTCCATATAGTCCTCCACATCCAGCGGCACAGAGATAATGTTGCTTCCATTCAACTCCTCGCTGATAACGCCGCTGCAAATGGTATATCCGTTCAGTCCAATCAACAGATTAAACAACGTCGCACGGTCACGTACACGAATATTTTTCTTGCGCTCCAGTGTGCTTTGAATCTCTTCGGAAAAATAAAACGAATTGTGTTCTCCCTGTTCAAACGAGAGAAACGGATAGGACCCCAGCTGTTCCGGCGTGATAACCGAACATTGTGCCAGCGGATTTTCTTTTCCAATAAACACATGCGGCTTCGCACGAAACAACGGGTGAAATTCCAGTTCGTTTTCTTTCAGCGTCTTGCGCAAAATTGTCTCATTAAACGAATTCAAATACAGCACGCCGATTTCACTGCGCAGCTTTGCGACATCGTCAATGATCTCATATGTCTGCGTCTCGCGAATGCGAAAATCATATTCCGTTCGATCATACTGCTTCAATAGCGCGACAAACGCTTCTACAACAAAGCAATAGTGCTGTGAAGAGACACAGAATTGATGCTTCACCGGCTCTGCGGAATAATACTTCTCCTCAATCAAGTTCATCTGCTCAATGACTTGACGAGCGTATCCAATGAATTCTTCCCCTTCAGGCGACAGCACAACTCCCTTGTTGGTACGAATAAAGATCATGATACCAAGCTCATGCTCCAGTTCCTTAATCGCCGCCGTCAGGGACGGCTGCGCAATATACAGCCGCTTCGCCGCTTCGCTGATGGTTCCCGTCGATGCCGCTGTCACGGCATATTTCAATTGCTGTAATGTCATAGCTTCTCCGTTTCTCCTGTCCCTACAGGACGTATAGCAGGATTATGTCCGCCGTGTCCAGTATTCCTGAATCATGAGCAGCACTGCCAAAAGCAGCACGACACACGGCAGCCAAATAGATTCAATACCTAAATGCAGCGTACATACGCCGCCAGTTCCCGCACCAAGCGCAAAAATAAAGATAATACCAAAGAAATGACATGCCTTTTTCAGTGCACCACGGTTGCTGTGGTCACGCAAAAACACGGATAAGCTCTCCATGCCGCTGCGCAGATTTCCGATACACATTGTACTCGCATAACCGTAGCCGTTTACCTTACGGAAGGTCTGCACCTGCATGGCACAGGCAAACGAGACTAGAATTGTCGCGATCGAGTTATATTTCTGCGGTATCCATCCGACCGTAAACAGAATAACGATCTCACTAATTAAGACAATCTGTCTCCAATGAATGTGGTGCATCCCCTTACAGCGGTGTCCAATTCGCTCCGCCACCAGCACTCCTATCGCAAAGGCCAGAATCGGGAAAAGATAACTCAAGCTGACCTTCCATTGTCCCATCATAAAATACTGACTCATCAGCACTACGTTGCCCGTCTGTGCATTGGAAAACACCTCGTCGCGCACATTGTAGGTGTACGCATCCTGAAAGCCGCCGGACAGCGCCAACAACGCGCTGAGCAAAAACGTCTCCGAGGTCTGCACACTCTGTCTCTTCATTTCCTAGCTTCTCCTTTCCTCCAGCCGGAGCTTTTCTCCGTGCAACAAAAAAGCGTACCCCCTATAAAAAGAGTACGCAAACAAAGGCCGCGTCGCCGCGCACCCACTTTCCTCACGCACTCCCGGTTCCGGCAGGAGCACTGTCTCTTCCCCACGTATCTGACTTATCCGCACAACAGCGGCTTCACAGTGACCGACTCGCCGGGAGTTTCACCCGATTCCATGTTCTGCCATCGGCAGAAAGTTCAAGACAATACTATGTTCGGTATTATTATATCAGCTTTTTCCCATTTGAAAAGACACCCCGCCCTATCTTTCGTCAGCTTTTCCTAATGCGACAAAAAACATGGCTTTCGACGTATTTTCTTGTATAAAAAGCAAGTAAAAAAACGTCAAAAAAAGTGACCAAAATCCAGACCAATCTGGGGGACCAAATTGTTATTACCACTATGTCCTCCCTATATATCTATAAATGTTTTATTATATATTTTGGTGGCATCAAAATCCTCCAAATAAAGAAAAGCACCCCGAAACCGTTACGATTTCGGGGTGTACTGGCGGAGAGTCAGGGATTTGAACCCTGGGTACGCTCATCACGCACACACGATTTCCAGTCGTGCGCCTTCGACCACTCAGCCAACTCTCCATACGCCATATTCTGTTTTCGCTCACAGCGAACAAATTTATTATACGCAAAATACCCCAATCCGTCAAGAGTTTTTTTACAAATTCCAAGGAATAACTGAAAAAAGCAACGGCGTTACCACCAAACGCCACACTACAGCGGCAAGCAGCAAAAGCGCTCCCAGTGTCAAAGCTCCGCCATACTGCCGCAGTTCTGTCCCATAGCTCCTCCGTCCTGCTCGTTGTCCCGCCAGCAAAGCCGCCGCAGAAATCAGCGCCAGCGCCGGAAGTGAGGCAATTGCCGGAATTCCCGTTGCTGCCGCCGACAAACACACACCGCGCCAGCCATATTCCACAACGGCTGCCGTAACGGAAAAGGAAAATAAGAATCCGCGCGCCGCAAGTATGAGCGCTGTCCACAGTTCTCTTCCCCGTCCACTGCTGACAATTAACACACCGACTGGCCACGCGGCAATACAGCCTGCCGTCGCTACACTCTGCCGGATGGAATACATCGTATAATCCCGCGTCAGCAGCTCGGATAAGCGATTCATATATGCTTTATCAGTCTGCGGGATGTGCATTCCGGTAAACGAACCGGCCACCATTCCACACAGAAGTATCGCAACAGCAAACACAAACATTGGTGAGTGAAAAACCCGCCGCGCATCAAAAAAGCCGAGAGCACTCCGTTTCATCGCAGAACTCCTTTCTGCTATCAGAGTATTCTCAGCTCTTTTTGTTTATGTCATGGTGGATCGATTTTACTCCGCTGTCTCAGCCTCTTCCATCAGCTCGGCAGCCTTTAAGTAGATGGCACACTCCAGTCGTTTCTTTTGCAGCTCACAGCCCATCTCATATGGGTCCTTGAGATTGCCGTTCATGTTGAAGTTTGCCGCCGCACAGCCGCCGGAACAATAGAACTTTGCCCAGCAATCCTGACACTTCGGTCGGCTGCATACATTCAGTGAAGAGAACTGCTCCGAAATGTTCATGTCAAATGTACCGTCAAATATATTACCCTGACAGAACTCCGGATGTCCGACAAACTGGTGGCACGGATAGATCTCGCCATCCGGTGTGACGGCGACGTACTCGTAGCCCGCACCGCAGCCGCGCAGGCGCTTAATGACGCAGGGCCCCTGCTGCAAGTCCACCATGAAGTGGAAGAAGTTAAAGCCCTTGCCCGCCTTGCGGCGCTCCTGCATGATATCTACCAGCTTTTCATACTCTTCGCCAATGCGCGGAAGATCCTTCTCACTGATGTCATAGCCGCTGCCCGGTTCGCTCGTAACCGGCTCGACTGACAGCTGGTCAAAGCCCTCATCCGCAATCGCCAGCACATCATTCGAGAAATCCAGATTCTTGCTCGTGAACGTCCCGCGAACATAGTAGTCCAGATTCTTATCACGCTGCGCAACCAGCTTCTTAAACTTCGGCACGATCACATCATAGCTGCCGCACCCGCTTGCCGTCGGGCGCATCTCATCATTGACCGAACGGCGTCCGTCCAGCGACAGCACGCAGTTGTCCATGTTCGCGTTAATGTAATCAATGTTCTCGTCATTGAGCAGCAGGCCGTTCGTCGTAATCGTAAAGCGGAACTTCTTGTTCTTTTCCTTTTCCAGCGAACGCGCATATTCTACCGTGCGCTTGACGGTATCCATCGCCATCAGCGGCTCGCCGCCGAAAAAGTCGATCTCAATATTCCGGCGTTTGCCCGAGCGCTCGATAACGAAGTCAATGGCCTTCTTCGCAACGTCAAAGCTCATGATCTTTCTGCCTGTGCCAAAATCACCGGTAGAGGCAAAGCAATACTTGCAGCGCAGATTGCAGTCATGCGATACATGCAGGCACAGTGCCTTGATCGGTGCCTCCGACGGAATCGCCGATGCAATATCAATATAGTCGTCATCGGCAAACAGATAGCCGTTCTGCTCCAGCTCATACAGCTCCCGATAGGAATCGCGCAGCTGTTCTTCCGAGAAGGAATCCTTCAGGCTGAGCAGAATATCTTCCGGACATTCTTCCGTCATGCCCGGCGCCACAACCGCCGACAGTGCATATGCCGCATCATCCACCACATGCACTGAGCCACTGTTGATATCCATCAGGATATTTACGCCTTTCATAGAAAAACGATGTATCATTATAATGATTCTCCAGTCAAAAAATTTCGAGGCTGACAAATGTCAGCCCCGATCTGTGCTGTTATACAAGGAAAACCTTAGTCCTTGTCATGCTCACACTTCTGGTTTGCAACCGTGCAAGAAGTCTTGCAAGCGGACTGACAGGAAGTCTGGCATTCGCCGCATCCACCGGAGCATGCCGTATCCTTCAGCGTGCGGGAATTCAGAGTCTTGATATGAGTCATTCGGATGACCTCCTTCCATTTTTGATATTATTTCCGTTTTGTCCGAAGCAAAGTACCTGACAGAGCGCCAAATACTGCGCTGAACAAACAAAGCAACGATACAATCGCCGCCGATGCAGGTTGTATCATCTGCCCCTTCCAGCTGAATGCCAGCAAAAAGAGACAACCCAGCAAGAATAAAACCGGACACAATCCAAACAAAAGCTTTCGGGACGCCGCTTTGCGCGCTCCCCATAGAGACGCTGTAATGCATCCAACACTGAGACACGCATATACCGCAATTGTCTCAAACGATGTGCTCAGCACCTGCTTCCAGAGCAGAACCGCACACACAAATGTACCGCCGAACACAACTAGCAGCCCAAGCAGCAGCGCTGTAAGCATCCCCTCGGATCTTGTCTGATTCATTGCACCCCTCCTCCGCACTGTAAAAAGATTTTCTCTTTTATCCTACGCGGCAGAGTGTCAATGTATCCTTACTTCTTCTCGTCGGTCTTATCCGGTGCCTTTGCCGCCGCGGCGGCCTTCTTCTTGGTATGATCAATGACCTGATCATCGTTCGTAACCTGGCTGCGGATTGCCCACTTAAATACCTTCATACGGGTATGGTTGCTGCTCGTCTCAATCGTAATTGTGTCTTCTCCAATGGAAATAATACGGCCAATAATACCACCAATTGTGCAAATACGATCTCCCGGAACTAGCGCATCGCGCATCATTTTATCCTGCTTTTCACGCTTCTTCTGCGGACGGATCATCAGTACATAGAACAGAACAATCAGCAGAATAATCATGCCCCAGGACATATAAGATTGTGCATTCATCGGTATACACCTCCCTCTTGCCTTAAATAAAATAGCATTTCAATTATAAACAACTTACCCCAAAATTACAAGTATTTTGCCGTATTGTTTGCAACTTTTTCATTTTCTTTTACAAGAAGCAGCCCGAATATCGCAAATCTCATGATCACCATTCAGCCAGATGTCCATTATCTCCCCTGCTCCGCACAGGATTCTGTTAGCAGAACCGACTTGTTCATCTTTCTCCTTTTTATTTGAAAATTTAATGCAAATCATGAAGAACATTCGCTTTTCATCTTTATGAAACAATGATACAATAGAAATAACAAAACACGACCTAAATTATTTTATCATATAGGAGGTTGTTTTATATGAAGGTAACCAGTTCCGGTATTGTCAACGGGCATTGGGCAGATCGCTTTGGAAAGTTCGGTTCTCAAAAAAATAACTATGACAAAGCAACCCGTTCCATTCCGTTTTCCATCTCTGACGCCCCTGAGGGTACGGTATCCTTTGCCGCTGTTCTTGATGACATGGATTCCATTCCTGTCTGCGGTTTTTGCTGGATTCATTGGACACTTTGCAATTTAATGACGACAGAAGTCGAAGAAAATGCTAGTGTAAATACCCCAGCCTTTACACAGGGCTGCACCAGTTTCCATAGCGTGGCCAGCGAGGAATCCATCGAATCGGCATCCAATTATGGCGGCATGGCGCCTCCGGATAAAGAGCACGAGTACACCCTCACAGTATATGCACTCGACTGCACACTGGATTTGAAACCTGGTTTCTATCTCAATGAGCTAAAGCATGCCATGCGCGGTCATGTCTTATCACACGCCTCGGTACGTGCAAGCTACCGGGCATAATATCGTTTTTTCAATCAACTATAAATTCCGAAATCCAAAGGAGGTTTCTTATTATGAGTGTTACATATGGATTTATTGGCTGCGGCAATATGGGTCAGGCCATCATCGGCGGCATTATCTCTTCCGGCCTTGCACAGCCGTCCGACATTGTGGCGTGTGATCCGGCACAGGCGCATCTGGATGCCATGAGCGAACAGTATGGCATCCGCACCTCGACCGACAACAAGCAAGCCGCAGCGGCCGATGTGCTCATTCTCTCCGTCAAGCCGTATCTGTACGAGGTTGTCATCCCGGGCATCCGCGACACGGTGAGCGAAAATACCATCGTCGTCATGATTGCTGCCGGTCAGACAATTTCCGTCAATCAGGAGCGCTTCGGCAAGCCGGTCAAATTGGTTCGCGTTATGCCGAATACGCCAGCACTCGTCGGAGAAGCCATGAGTGCAGTCACTTTCACTTCCCTGCTGACCGAAGACGATCAGGCAATTGTTCTGAACATGCTGCGCAGCTTTGGCAAGGCCGAGGTTGTCACCGAGGACAAAATGGACGTCGTCACCGCCATCAGCGGCTCTTCTCCAGCCTATGTAGATATGTTCATCGAGGCGATGGCAGACGGCGCCGTTATGTACGGTATGCCGCGTGCACAGGCGTATACCTTTGCCGCTCAGGCTGTTCTCGGCTCCGCCAAAATGGTTCTGGAAACCGGTAAGCATCCTGGCATTCTGAAGGACAACGTTTGCTCGCCGGGTGGTACCACCATCGCCGCCGTTGCTTCTTTGGAGCGCAGCGGATTCCGCGCCGCTGTCATCGACGCAATTGAAGCGTGCTATGACAAGTCGAAGGAAATGAGCAAGTAAGCAATCTCACCATATTACAACAGGGTCTGCCGGAAGTTCCGCAGATCCTGTTTTGCTCTCTATACATCATCATGGAAAACTCTAAAACCATCTTTCAATCCCGTCAAATAAGTCACAAAAACTCCCCGAATTCTCACGAATCCGGGGAGTTATATTATTTATTGTTATGGTATCAAAATGGGATTACATTACGCCCTGTGCCTTCATGGCCTCAGCAACCTTCAGGAAGCCAGCGATGTTTGCACCTGCAACGTAGTTGCCCTCCAGGCCATATTCCTTTGCTGCGTCAGCTGCCTCATGATAGATGTTGATCATGATGTTCTTCAGGCGAGCATCAACTTCTTCAAAGGTCCAAGACAGACGCTGGGAGTTCTGGCTCATCTCCAGAGCCGAGGTGGCTACGCCGCCTGCATTAGCAGCCTTAGCCGGTCCAAACAGGATGCCTGCATTCTGCAGTACAGCAATTGCCTCCGGAGTAGACGGCATGTTTGCACCTTCGCCAACTGCCATTACACCGTTTGCAGCCAGTGCCTTTGCATCCTCTTCGTTGATCTCATTCTGGGTAGCGCACGGCAGCGCGATGTCAGCCTTAACGGTCCAAACACCACGGCCCTCAAAGTACTTTGCAGTCGGAACAGCATCAACGTACTCCTTGATGCGGCCACGGCGAACTTCCTTGATTTCCTTGATGACATCCAGATTCAGGCCGTTCTCATCAACGATGTAGCCGTTGGAATCAGACATGGTGATAACCTTTGCACCCAGCTCGGTTGCCTTCTGGCAAGCATAGATTGCAACGTTACCGGAACCAGAAATCAGAACCGTCTTGCCCTCGAACGAAGTGCCATGATCCTTCAGCATCTCGTCAACGAAGTAGCACAGGCCGTAACCGGTTGCCTCGGTACGAGCCAGAGAGCCGCCCCACTGCAGACCCTTACCGGTCAGGACGCCAACATACTCGTTGCGAATTCTCTTATACTGGCCGAACATATAACCAATTTCACGAGCGCCAGTACCGATGTCGCCAGCCGGTACGTCGGTGTCAGCGCCGATGTGCTTGCTCAGCTCCGTCATGAATGCCTGGCAGAAACGCATTACTTCGCCGTCAGACTTGCCCTTCGGATCAAAGTCAGAACCGCCCTTGCCGCCGCCGATCGGCAGGCCAGTCAGGCTGTTCTTAAAGATCTGCTCAAAGCCCAAGAACTTGATGATGGATGCGCAAACAGACGGATGCAGGCGGATACCACCCTTGTACGGTCCGATTGCAGAGTTAAACTGGAAGCGGAAGCCGCGGTTAACCTGAACCTTGCCGTTGTCATCAACCCAAGCAACACGGAACTGAATGCCGCGCTCCGGCTCAACGATGCGGTCAAAAACGCCAGCCTCGACCAGATCCGGACGGCGCTCTGCTACCGGTTGCAGGGATTCCAGAACTTCGTAGACAGCCTGCTGGAACTCCGGCTCATTCGGGTTACGCTTGCACACGGTGTCATAGACGCCATGGAGATAGGTATTTGTAATAGCCATTTGATTTTCCTCCATATACCAATGGTTTTTTCACATCTTCAAGCTGAATTTTACCACAAATCTGACGATTTGAAAATACAAAACTTGCACAAATTTGATTCATTTCTGAAAACTTCCTTCAATTTATACATATGTATATTATCTTTTTCCCCAGTTCGTTCCTTTTTCCATAATCCCCAAAGGCTTTTTGCTGGTTTTGCAAGTATTCTTTCCAAATATCCCTGTTTTGAACATATACATGCAGTTATTGTTACTTATTTTTAAGTATCCATTCGTCAATTTTCATTTTTGTTGTTGACCTCTCGCTTTATTTTCGTCATTTTAACGAAATAAATCAAGGCATTTCTGCAAGTCATGTTTTTAATACTGCACTTCTGCATCTTTTTCCTGCATCCATGCGAATATTACATCTTTTTGCGCAACAAACGACGCTTTTTGTCACATTTTCAAATGGAAATTGACTTTTTTCTCTTGATTCGCTATGATATAGTTGTGTAAAAATTCATTTTCCGATTATACATGGAGGCTTTTATGAAACAACATTCTCCGTCTCCTACCGCCAAAAAGGTAAAACGCAAGTTTTGGCGCTTTTTGCTCAGTCGTTTGACCATTACCGCTGTACTCATGTTAATTCAGATTGTGGCGCTGGTGCTCTTCCTCACCCATTTAAGGGATCACATGACGTATCTGCTGCCCATCAGCCAAGTACTCGGCATTGTCTCGGTCATCTGGCTTGTGCGAAAGACAGACAACCCCTCATATAAAATTCCATGGATCATTTTGATCCTTTCTCTTCCGATTGTCGGAGTTGTATTCTTCCTTTTTTGGGGCAACACCCCCCTGAATCGCACCCGACTGGTCGAAGTTCCCCCGCTGGACAGCGAACAGCTTGCAGAGCTGAAAAAGCCCGCTTCCCGTGCGCTGTGCACCCGCCTGCCGCATCGCCGGCGACTGTGCCAATATCTCAGCAACATCGGACAGATGCCTGCATGGCAAAACACCGAGGTAGAGTATTATCCGCTGGGTGAGTATCTGTTCGAGGCCATGCTGCTTGACCTGAAAAAGGCGAAAAAATTCATTTTCTTGGAATATTTTATTATTGATTCCGGTATCATGTGGAATTCCATTCTGGATATTCTGGTAGAAAAAGCGCATCAGGGCGTGGATGTCCGCATCATGTACGATGATGTAGGCTGTATGTCCACACTTCCTATTCGGTATGATCGCCTTCTGCGCTCCTATGGTATCCAAGTCGTCAAGTTTAACCAGTTTGTTCCGCTACTGAATACCTATCTGAACTATCGTGACCATAGAAAAATGTGTATCATTGACGGCAACGTCGGCTACACTGGCGGCATCAATCTGGCAGATGAATATATCAACCAGAAAATGCGTTTCGGTCACTGGAAAGATACCGGTGTACGGCTGTATGGCGACGGTGTATTTAATATGACAACGCTGTTTTTGCAGCTCTGGGATTTTTCAACCAAGGAGCATACCACCAATTATGCGCCCTATCTTCCCACGGTATCGGCAGAGACCGACGGCTTCGTACAGGCCTTTGCGGATTCACCACTGGACAACTATAACGTCGGCGAAACCGTTTTTATGAACATCATCAACAACGCGTCCAAATATGTCTATATCACAAGCCCGTATTTGACGCTGGACAATGAGATGATTACTGCCCTGTGCACCGCGGCGCAATCCGGCATTGATGTCCGCATTGTCACGCCGGGTATTCCGGACAAGGCCTCGGTTTACGCCGCAACACGCTCCTATTACGCGCAGCTCTACCGCGCCGGTGTTCATATCTATGAGTACACGCCGGGCTTCTTGCACGCCAAGATGATCGTCTCGGACAACGACATCGCCGTCGTCGGCACGATCAACATGGACTTCCGCAGCTTCTATCTTCACTTTGAATGCGGCACGGTCTTTTATCGCTCGTCCATCGTGGACAAGGTAAAGGAGGACATTCTGGACACCATTGAGCAGTCCAACGAAATTGACGAGAACTGGATTCACTCATATTCTTGGATTCGTTCGATTTATGCCTCTATCATGCGGCTGTTCGCGCCTCTGCTATAAGCGCACAAAAAGCTCCCGTTTGGGAGCTTTTTTCGTCTTATAATTCTATTCTTCTGCCAGAAACTCTTCATGTCGTGACAGGTCGACACGCGTATATTCCTCGACATTCAGCCACGGTCCCAGCAGCTCTGCGAGATTATCCCGTACCAGCAGCGCTTCCTTTTGCGCTTTGCTCAGCCGCTTGGCGCGGTATTCCAGCCGAGAGGCCTGCTGGCGTGTCTCGCACTGCCAGACCGCCTCCAGTCGCTTTGCCGTGTGCCATCGGGTATATTTTGCTGCCCGCTTATCTTTTCCAAAATGCTCTCGCATTCGCCGCTCTATCTCCGTCGTGATGCCGGTATACAGCGATTCATCCTGACAGCGCAGGATATAAACATAGTACATTGCTCAATACAACTTCGTCCGCCGAGCAGACTGCTTTTCTGTCGGCGGACGTTTTTCTCCTATTTATTTGTTTTCCTCGGTCTGCGGCTGTTCTGCCGATTCGGAAGCACCCGCCGGTTCTGTTGGCTCATTCGCTCCGCCGCGGCGCTTATTGATAAAGCCCTGCACGGTATTCACCGCGCCCGGGATCATCTCAATCAGACGATCCGTGCTGGTTTCCGCCGGCATGTTGACCGGAATCATATGCGCATTGCCCTCATGCACAATCAGAAAGCCAACCGGAGTGATGCTGACACCGGCGCCGCCGCCGCCGCCAAAGCACAGCGGTGCATTATCCTTTGCGTTGCGCGACTGAAAGTCCGAGCCGCCCGCACCAAAGCCAAACGTCACCTTGGATACCGGAATCAGTGTTGTGCCGTCCGGCGTGTGAATCGGGTCGCCGACAATCGTGTTTACATCCACCATTGAGCGGATTTTGTCCATTGTCTCTGTCATCAGATTATCAATACCAGCCATTGTTCCTTACTCCTTTTCTTCCTTGTTTTGTTTCGGTTGCCATTGCTCTCGTTCCTCCGGGCTCAACCGGACACTTTTCCAAAGATTCCATAATCCGCGTCTGTTTCTCCATAAAACCCGTGGATAGCGAATCAATTTCGTCGTAATGGAACTGTCTATACTCCAAACCGTCTGTTCTGCCTCAAAATCTGCATCCAGAACAATATTAGTATCGCGGAGCACAAAGCGGCGCGCCAGCTCCGGATACAGCAGTCCGGACAGCGCACTGGCGACACCCAGCAGCTTGCCCGTCTGGGCAGCGTCCGGTCGGTGAAAAATCACCGTAACATGCAGGCGGTCGATCATCATCGTACCGATCAAATCATCCATAATCGGAAACATCACCGCCAGCACATCTTCCAGCTCCAACCGTTTCCAGTCTGCCCGCGGAATGCGGGGCGTTGTTTGTTTTTTCTCTGTTGTCGATTTCTTTTTGGTCGCAGCTTTCTTGGCCGTCTTTTTCTTGCCGCCTAGGCGCTTCGTGATATGAAGTGGACCAAAGCACAAACGTAAACGTATCGGCGGGCCTTCTTTCTTCCGCCGCACCTGTATTCGTATCGGCAGACACGCAAGCAGCATCCCTGCCAACAGCATAAGCCCTAGCAGTACCAGAAACACAATGCCCAGAAGGTGTAAAACCGTTCCTATCATGTAGATGCCTCACTCGCCGATGCAGCCGCTTGTTCTGCTTGCTCCGCTTGTTCTGCCATTTGCCGCCGTTCCAGCGCTTCCAGCTCCGGCAGCTCTGGCAATTCCTCCAACGAAGTGATAGAGAACGTGCGCAGGAATGCCGGCGTCGTCTGATACAGCATCGGGCGCCCCGGCACATCCAGCCGTCCGCAGCCTTCCACCAATCCCTTATCCAGCAGGGTCAGCACCGTGTTGGAGCTGTCCACGCCGCGCAGCTGCTCAATATAGGCACGTGTGACCGGCTGCCGGTAAGCGATAATCGACAGCACCTCCAGTGCTGCGGCGGACAGTGTCGGTGGACGCCGTGTCTCCAGCGCCCGGCGAATTGTCTCCGCATAGCAGGGTCGCGATACCATCTGATACCGCTTGTCCAGCTGAACAATCATCATGCCGCGCTGTCCGACATCATATTCATCCGACAGCGCCGTAATCATGCGGTGCAGCACGTCACCGGTCACTCCCAGCACCTGCATCAGCTTTTCCTCGTGCACCGGTTCGCCGGAGGCAAACAGGATGCCCTCCAGTTCACACAGCCGTTCGTTCATCCGTCTCCTCCTCTGCCATATCTTCTCGCAGGGAAAGACTGGTCTCTTCCCCATCTCCCTCAATCATTACGCGGCGTGTTTTGGATAGTTCCAGCACCGCCAAGAAGGTCGCCACAATATCAGACCGCGACTGCGCACGGAAAAATAAGCTCTGAAACCGCAGCGTGCTCTTTTTGCGAAACGCCAGCAAAATCGACGTAATCTTCGTGTGTACCGGAACCCGCTCCCGTCCGACAATGCCCTGAAATGCCTCTGTCGATGGCGGAAGTGCTCGCTCCACGCGCTCAAACATCCGCCGTGATGCGACTTCCAGCTTTTCCAGTGGGAGAATGCCCTCAAACTTTCGCTTTCTCTCCAGCGGTTCCGGTGGGCGGGTCACAATATCTCGTCCCTCGTCACTGCGGCGGCGGAAAAACGGCTGCACTTCACGAATGCGCTGGTACTCCAGCAGCTGCTCCACCAACTCGGCGCGCGGATCCTCTTCCTCTTCTTCCTGCTCCTTGGGCAGCAGCATCCGCGACTTAATCAGCATCAGCTGCGCCGCCATCGCAATGAAGTCTCCCGCGACATCCATATCTGCCGACTGCATCTGACGCAGAACCTCCATATACTGCTCCAAAATCTCCGCAATCGGAATATCATAAATGCTGACTTTGTTCTTGTGAATCAGCTGAAGCAACAGATCGAGCGGACCGTCAAATGCCTCTAAGTGAAATTGTACGGTTTCTGTCATGTTAAACCACCGTCACCAGTCGGCTCAGCAGCGTGTAGATATGGTCGATACAAAAATTCAGCGGCGTGTTCAGCACACCAAACAGCAGTAAAATCAGCAAACCAAACTGAATATACTGCTCATATTTCAGCAGAAACGACACCTTATCCCACGGCAGAAACGACATCAAAATTTTCGAGCCGTCCAGCGGCGGAACCGGAATCAGGTTAAACACACCCAGACCGATGCTCATCACTGCGCCGTAGTAGCACATCAAGCCCAGCACATAAATCGGCATCGACGAGCTGGTCAGCAAGAACTGCTGCAAGAACAGAAAGACGATTGCGAGCAGAAAATTCGCCACGGGACCCGCCAGTGAGACCAGTGCAATGTCGCGCCGCGGCTTTTTGAAATACCGCGAGTCAATCGGAACCGGCTTCGCCCAGCCGACATGGAATAACAGCAAGCAAATCGTACCAACGGCATCCAGATGCCGAAACGGGTCAATCGTCAACCGTCCCGCATTCTTTGCCGTCGGGTCTCCCAGCTTATATGCGATAAAGCCATGCGCCGCCTCATGCAAGCTCAGACAAAGCAGCAGGCCTGGGATGCTGATTAGTAGATTCAGCACCATACTTGAATTGAACATAGATGATAACTCCTATCCAGAGCAAACCGAGCGATTTTCTCTGATATAATGATTCATTTTATTATATCCGTTATAGGGTTAAAATTCAAGCGAATGAGCGTTTTTTACAGATTATACATAATCTTTTTCGACTAAAAATACACAAAACACCGCAGAACAGTTGACTTTTTCAACGCACCGCAGCGGATCGTCGGAAAGAAAAAAGCGCCGTACAGCAGAACATTTTGTCCCACCGCACGGCGCATCTTCTCTTTTGCTTACTTATGCTCCTCAACGTAGCGAACGATGTCACCGATCGTGCTCATCTTTGCCGCTTCCTCGTCCTCAATCGTGACGCCGGTTGCGTCCTCCAGATCCATCATCAGTTCAACGATGTCCAGCGAATCCGCCTTCAGATCGTCCTTAATGCTGGTCTCCATCGTCATGGTGGAAGCGTCTGCCTGGAACTTGTCTGCCAGAATACCACAAATTGTCTCAAACATAATTGAAATCTCCTTATTATTCCATATTTTTTGATTACTCATGTATGTTCTTCAAAAACTCCGTAGTCACGGAATTTTTCATACCTCATTTGGCTCAGCTGCTCGCCGCTTAGCGGCATCAGCCGTTCAATCGCCGCAGTCAGCGTGCTCTTAATATGACGGTACAGCGAACTGTCCCGTCCGGAATCGCGAATGATTCCGTCAATCAGACCGAAGCCCAGCATATCTTGTGCCGTGATCTTCAGCGCCTTTGCTGCCTCAATCTCGCGTCCGGCGTCCTTCCACAGGATACTCGCACAGCCGCGCGGGGAAATGACGGAATACATTGCGTCGCGCAGCATGTATACCTCATTTGCCACGCCCAGCGCCAGCGCACCTCCGGAGCCGCCCTCACCGGTAATAATCGACACCACCGGTGTTTTCAGCTGCATGAACTCGTACAGGCAGCGGGCAATCGCCTCTCCCTGTCCGCGTTCCTCCGCACCGACGCCGCAGAATGCACCCGGCGTGTCCACAATACAGATCACTGGGCGGCGGAATTTCTCCGCCTGATGCGCCAGACGCAGCGCCTTTCGGTAGCCCTCCGGGTGCACCATCGCAAAATTTGCGTCGATATTCTCCTGCGTAGAATGTCCGCGCCGCTGTCCGAGTACCGTCACCGGAATGTCGCCGAGGCGGGCAATGCCCCCGCACATCGCGTGATCCTCACCGTACAGCCGGTCGCCGTGCAGCTCCACAAAGTCATCCAGCACACCCGCAATGATATCATCGACGTTCGGACGCTCCGGCGAGCGAATCCACTCCAGCTTTTCTTCGATTCCTCGTCTCATTCGCTCACCGTCCTTTGTATCCATGCAGCTCCAGCAGCTGCGTCAGCTCACTGCGCAGACGCGACCGCGGAACAATACGGTCACAGAAGCCATGCTCCTGCACAAATTCCGCCGACTGGAAGGTATCCGGCAGCGTCTCGCCAATCGTGCCCTCGATCACACGCCGTCCGGCAAAGCCAACGGTTGCGCCCGGCTCTGCCAGAATAATATCTCCCAGCATCGCAAAGCTCGCCGTCACGCCGCCCGTCGTCGGGTCGGTCAGCACGGTGATATACAGCTGTCCGGCTTCGGAATGCTTCGCCGCCGCGCCGCTGACCTTCGCCATCTGCATCAGCGAGAACATGCCCTCCTGCATCCGCGCGCCGCCGGAGCAGGTAAACAGAATCACCGGCAGCCTGTGCTCGTTCGCGTATTCAAACAGCCGCGTTAGCTTTTCGCCGACCACACTGCCCATGGAAGCCATCATAAAATAGCTGTCCATCACGCCGAGACACACCGGAACGCCGCCAATGGTACACGTCCCCGTCACCACCGCGTCCTCCTGTCCGGATTTCTCCCTCAGCACTGCAATTTTTTCCGCATAGCCCGGAAAGCCGAGCGGGTCTGCGGTTTGCAGGTCGTCAAACAGCTCCTGAAAGGAATCGGTATCCGCCGTCAGACGAATTCGCGTGCGCGCCAGCAGACGTCCATGTGCGCCGCAGGACGGACAGACATAGGCGTTGCGTCCATATTTTAATGCGCTGATTTCCTCCCCGCAAACGCGGCAGGTTACGGTTTTTGCCGGTGTCTTTTCCGCCTTCGGGTTGCGAATGCGCACAGAATTCGCTCTTGTCTTTGAAAACAGATCTACAATCATTGGAAGAACACTCCATTCTCAATCGAATCCGTGTCATACTCACCGCGGGCAAACGCATCCGACAGCAAAATTGCCATTTGGTAATCCACGCTCGTCTCAATGCCCTCAAACAGCATTTCACTCAGCGCCCGCTTCATGCGCGCCAAGGTCTCCGCACGATCCTGTCCCGTTGTAATGAGCTTACCGATCATGCTGTCATAAAACGGCGGAATCGTGTAGCCCTGATATGCCGCCGTATCCACGCGCACGCCGACGCCGCCCGCCAGGTGCATCGACTGGATCGTGCCCGGACACGGCGCGAAATTCGCCATCGCGTCCTCCGCATTGATGCGGCACTCCATCGCCGTGCCGTGCAGCGAAATATCCTCCTGCCGCAGCCCCAGCGGTTCTCCCGCCGCAATGCGAATCTGCTTGGCAACCAGATCAATACCTGTGACCATTTCCGTCACCGGATGCTCCACCTGTATGCGGGTATTGACCTCACAGAAATAGAAGTTCTGGTCATGATCCACAAGGAATTCCACCGTTCCGGCGCTCTGATATCCCGCTTCCTTCGCCAGAGACACTGCACACTGACACATGCGCTCGCGCACCTCCTCGTGCAGTATTGGTGACGGCGCTTCTTCAATCAGCTTCTGATGGCGGCGCTGCACCGAACAATCGCGGTCATAGAGATGCACGACGTTTCCAAAGCAATCGCCCAGAATCTGCACCTCAACATGACGCGGATGGCGAATCAGCTTTTCCAGATACAGCCGTCCGTCGCCGAAGTTGGCAACCGCTTCCGCCGACGCGCTGTGGTACGCCGCCGCCAGCTCGTCCTCACTCTCGACAACGCGAATTCCCTTTCCACCGCCGCCAGACGACGCCTTGAGCATCACCGGATATCCGATTTTTTTTGCCCACCTTTTGGCATCCTCCACGGATTCCAAAATGCCTTCCGAGCCCGGTGTCAACGGAACACCCGCGCGTTTTGCAGTCTCTTTCGCCGTCGCTTTGTCACCCATACTGCGAATGACGTCCGCCGTCGGACCGATAAACGCCAGTCCGTTTTCCACACACAGCTGCGCAAACTCCGCATTCTCCGACAAAAAGCCATATCCCGGATGAACCGCCTGCGCACCTGCTCCCAGTGCCGCTTCAATAATATTGCTGCCGTTGAGATAGCTGTCCTGCGCGCGTGCCGGGCCAATGCAAACCGCTTCGTCCGCAATCTGCGCGTGTAGCGCTTCCCGATCCGCTTCCGAATACACCGCTACACTGACGATACCCAAATCGCGGCAGGCACGAATAATCCGAACCGCAATTTCGCCGCGGTTCGCAATCAAAATCTTGGAAAACATAATCAGTCCCCAATCGCGCAGGTAAACGTACCCTGTGCCGCTTTTTCCTCGCCGACATAGGCCACGCCGTCTGCCACTACCATTCGTCCGCGGATTTTGACCAGCTGCACCTTCAGCGTGACGGTCTCCCCCGGCAGCACCTTGCGGCGGAACTTGATTTTGTCCCACGACGCAAAATATCCTGTCTTGCCACGGTATTCCTCGCGCGACAAAATCGCCGCCGCGCCGGTCTGGGCAAGCGCCTCAATCAGGAACACACCCGGCACCACCGGATTGCCCGGAAAATGTCCGGCAAAAAACGCTTCTTCTCCGGTAAACGTCTTGACACCTACCACTGTGCCGTTTTCTTGATCCAGCTCCTCAATGCGATCCACCATCAGCATCGGGTCGCGGTGCGGGATGATCTGCTGAATCTCTTCCATGTTATAAACCATGCCTATCCCCTCCGCTTTTATTCTTCAATCTCAAACAGCGGCTGATTATATTCCACCAGATCGCCGTTGGTCACCAGCACACGACGCACGACGCCGTCGCATGGGCTTTCGATATTATTCATAATCTTCATGGCTTCAATGATACACAGGATATCACCTTTTTTCACGGTATCTCCCGGCTGTACCATCGGCGGCTCTTCCGGTGAGTCCGATGCATAAAACGTACCCACTAACGGCGCCGGAACCACCGTGCCGCCAAAGCTCTCTTCCTGCGGGACTTCTGTCTCCACCGGTGCGCTCGGCAGTGCCTGTGGCGCAGCAGCAGCTACTGTCCCCTGCTTTTCAATTGTCAGAGAAAAATCGCCGTGCTGAATGCTCAGTCGGCTGATGTCCGAGCCGCGCAGCTTGTCAATGCACGCAAAGGCAAATTCCTGTAATTCCTTGTCCTGCATATGCTCTCCCTCACTCTCGGTAGCGGCGCAGTGCCACTGCGGCATTGTGGCCGCCGAATCCCAGCGAATTGGAAATCGCTGCCTCGATCTCACAGGTGACCGCCGTGTTCGGCACATAATCCAGATCACAGCCCTCGCCCGTCTGCTCCAGATGAATGGTCGGCGGGATAATTCCCTCCTCCATCGCCTTGGCACACGCGATGGCCTCAATGGCACCCGCTGCGCCCAGCAGATGTCCCGTCATCGACTTAGTGGACGAAACCTTTACCGTCTTTGCCGCTTCGCCCAGCGCCAGATGAATCGCCTTGGTCTCCGACGAATCGTTTACCGGCGTCGATGTGCCATGCGCATTGATATAGGTAACGTCCTTCGGTTCCAGTCCGCCATCCTGCATAGCCATCGTAATCGCGCGGGACGGGGCTTCTCCCGTCGGATCCGGCGCAGTAATATGATGCGCATCCGATGTCGCGCCGTAGCCAACAACTTCCGCGATAATATTCGCTCCGCGCGCCTTCGCGTGCGTCAGACTCTCCAGCACCAGCACACCGGCGCCCTCACCCATGACGAAGCCGCTGCGGTTTTCGTCAAATGGGCGGCACGCCTTTTCCGGATCGCTCTCTTGCGTCAGCGCGTGCATGTTGGCAAAGCCAGCCACCGCCATACGGGTAATGCTTGCTTCCGTGCCGCCCGCCACGGCAGCGTCCAGATAGCCATGACGAATCGCGCGCATCGCTTCGCCAATCGCATGCGTACTGGAGGCACACGCGCTCACCGGCGCAAAGCTGTTGCCCTTGAGGCCGTGCGCCATCGACACATGCGCCGTAGCCATATTGGCGATCAGCATCGGGATGCAAAACGGGGAAACGCGGCGCGGTCCCTTATTCAGCAGCTTTTCATACTCGCTCTCAAACACCGCCAGTCCGCCGATGCCGGAGCTGATATAGGTGCCGACGCGGAACGGGTCAATACCGCTGCCCATCAGTCCGGACTGCCGCATGGCTTCGTTCGCCGCCGCCAGCGCAAAGTGGCAATTGCGATCCATATGCGCCGCTTCCTTGCGGTCCAAAAAGCTCTCCGGATCAAATCCGTGCACTTCACCGGCGACGCTCGCCTTATAGCCCGTCGCGTCAAAGGCGGTAATTGGTCCGATGCCGTTTGCGCCCGTGCGCAGACCCTCCCAATATTCCGGCACGCTGTTGCCCAGCGGGGTAACCGCGCCCATGCCTGTAATTACTACTCGTTCCATGCTGACTCCTTCTCCATCACAATGCCATGCCGCCGTCTGCGGCGATGACCTGACCGGTAATATAGGATGCCTTCTCCGACGCGAGAAAGGCAACAAGTTCTGCAATTTCCTCCGGTTTGCCGAATCGTCCGAGTGAAATGCGCTTCTGTGCTTCGCTCTGTACATTTTCCGGCAGCGCCGCTGTCATATCCGTCTCCACAAATCCCGGTGCCACCGCGTTGACACGGATACCGCGTGAGCCAAGCTCCTTGGACGCTGTCTTGGTCAGTCCGATCACGCCCGCCTTTGCCGCGGCGTAGTTGGCCTGTCCGGCGTTGCCGGAAATGCCGGATACCGACGCCAGATTGACAATGCTGCCCTTCTTGGCTCGCATCATCTGTGCGCCGACCAAGCTGGTCATATAAAACGTTCCGTTCAGGCAGGCATTCAGCACGCTCTGAAACTGCTCCGGCTTCATCCGAACCAGCAGACCGTCCCGCGTGATGCCCGCGTTGTTCACCAGAATCTCCGGAATGCCGATTTCCTTTTTTATCGTGTCCATCGCCTGCTTGCAGGCGTCATAATCCGCCACATCCCATGCCATGGCATAGGCATTCACACCCAGTGCACGGCACGCGTCCGCAACCGCTTCCGCCTTTTCCACCGAAGAAACGCAGTTTGCCACGACATCACATCCATCCGCCGCCAGCTTTTTGGCAATCGCCGCGCCGATGCCGCGGGACGCTCCGGTTACAATCGCAAGTTTTCCCATCGTTTCCTCCGTTATCCGATCCGTGTCGGCGCGGTGCGCAGCAGCTGCTCTGCCTCACCCACCATTGTTTGAATGATTTCCGCACAGGTGGACGGCCCCTTGACCAATCCGGCAATCTGCCCCGACATAAACGTTCCCTCTTGGAAGTTGCCGTCCTGCACCGCCTTGCGCAGGGAGCCCGCCGTCATGGTTTCAATTTCCTCCAGTGTGCGTGTCTCGATATGTCCCTCCATCTGCACCAGCTGGCGCGACAGCGGCGACTTGAGCGAGCGCACAGGATGTCCCGATGCCCGTCCGGTCACGACCGTTGAGATATCGTTTGCCTTAAACACCATCTCTTTGTACTTTTCCGAAATGCGACATTCCTGTGCGCCGAGAAATACCGTGCCGCACTGTACGCCCTCCGCGCCAAAGATGCGCGCCGCGGCCAGTCCGCGTCCGTCCGCCACGCCGCCAGCACAGACTACCGGAATGGAAACTGCGTCCACCACCTGCGGCAAAAGCGCCATTGTCGTGGTCTCGCCGATGTGTCCTCCGGCCTCGGTACCCTCCGCGATGACGGCATCCGCACCGGCGCGCTCCATTCTCCGCGCATATGCTACCGAAGCGACCACCGGCAGAACCTTCACGCCCGCCTGCTTCCACTCCGCAATATACTTGGACGGCGAGCCCGCGCCGGTCGTCACTACCGGAACGCCCTCATCCAGCACCAGCTGTGCCAGATCGTCCGCCGTCGGGTTGAGCAGCATGATATTCAGCGCAAACGGCTTGTCCGTCTTTTCCTTGACGCGACGAATCTCCTCGCGCACGACATCCACCGGCGCCGCGCCGCCTGCCACAATGCCTAGTCCCCCGGCATTGGAAACCGCCGCCGCCAGATTGGATTCGGCAATCCACGCCATCGCGCCCTGAATCACCGGATATTCAATGCCCAAAAGCTCTGTAATCTTTGTTTTCATTCGTGTTATCCTCGTCTATCGTTGTCAGATGCGAATTAAAACCGACCCGTAGGTCAGGCCGCCGCCAAAACCGACAAAAATCGCTCGCTGTCCCTGTTTCAAACGTCCCTCGCGCCGCATTTCATCAATGCAAATAGGAATGGACGCGCTGGATGTGTTGCCTACCTTCGGGAGATTGACATACACTCGCTCTCGATCCAGTCCATATCGGCGGCAAACCATGTCAATAATGCGCAGATTGGCCTGATGCGGAACAATCCAGTCAATCTGGTCTGCGGTAAGGCCGGATTTCTTCAGCACCGCGTCAATCGCCTCCGGCACTGCCCGCGCCGTAAAGCGGAACACTTCTTTGCCGTTCATCCGCAGGAAGCGATCCGTCGGCGATCTGTCCCGCTGTGTGCCCAGCGGATTTTCCACCGGAAGCGCCCGCGCCAGCAATGCATCGCCGCGGCTTCCGTCCGCGCCGAGCTGCGTGGCAGCAATGCCCTCCTGCTGCTCGTCCCACTGATATACCACAGCCGCCGCGCCGTCGCCGAAAATGCAGCACACCGTGCGGTCAGTATAATCCACAATACGGCTCAAATTTTCCGCACACACTACCAAAACCGTCTTGGCCTTTCCGCTGCGCAGATAGGTGTCCGCCACGTCAGTTGCATAGACAAAGCCGGAGCAGGCCGCCGTCAAATCAAACGCCGCCGCATGATCTGCTCCCAGCGCATGCTGTACGCGGCAGCTCAGGGACGGCGTGTAGCTGTCCGGCGTCGCCGTACACGCGATAATCAGATCAATCTCGTCCGCTGGAATCGCAGCATCCTTCAACGCGCGCTGCGCCGCCGGAACGGCCAGCTGCTCGGTCGTCGTATTGACGGCAATCCGGCGTTCCTTGATGCCGGTGCGCTGCACAATCCACTCGTCCGAGGTATCTACCATGTGTGTGAGCATCTCATTGGTCAAGCGAAGCTCCGGCAGATAGCTTCCGCTGCCCTTTATTATCGTTCCGATCCAAATCACTTCCCAAAAAAACTTTGATTGACAAACTAAGTGTCTTTTATTATAATTGACGTGTCAAGGTTTGTCAACATTTTTTGTTTGGCAGTCTAATAATCATCATATTTTACAAATATGTCCGTTAGTAGCATCGCGAATTAAAACAAAGTATGAGGTATGTTTCATGAACACAACTGCTTTTTTCCCCGGACAGGGCGCACAGTATCCCGGCATGGGCCGCTCCGTCTATGAAGCCAGCGAGGGCGCACGCCGTATTTTTGAGTGCGCCTCCGACACCATGGGACAGTCCGTCCCCTCCCTGTGCTTTGACAGCACCAAAGAGGAGCTATCCCGCACGATTAACAGTCAGATCGCCATTTTCACCTGCTCCCTCGCCGTGGCGCAGGCGCTGCACGAGCGCGGCGTAACATTTGACGCCTGTGCCGGTTTCTCGCTCGGCGAGTACACGGCGCTGACTGCCTCTGGCGTGCTGTCCTTAGAGGATGGTCTACGTCTGGTGCGCCGCCGCGGCGAACTGATGCAGAAGGCCGCCGATCAGACCGACGGCGGCATGGCCGCCATTCTGGGATTGCAGGATGACATTGTCGAGGAAATCTGCGCCAAGGCAGACGGCGTTGTCCTGCCGGTCAACTATAACTGCGACGGACAGCTGGTGATCGCCGGAACTTCCGCCGCGATCGAGCAGGCCGTTGCCGCCTGCAAGCAGGCTGGCGCGCGCCGCGCCGTACCTCTTGCGGTCTCCGGTGCGTTCCACACGCCGCTAATGGCGGAGGCCGCCGCCGAGCTGCGCTCCTTCGCCGCCTCGCTGACGGTGAATCCGCCAACCATTCCGATTTATACCAATGTGACGGCACAGCGCCTTGATCTCTCCGATCTTCCGGCACATCTGGAGCAGCACATGATTTCTCCGGTCCGCTGGAAGAGCCTTGTTCAAAATATGCTGGCAGACGGATATCAGCATGCACTGGAGATCGGCCCCGGCAAAACCCTGACAGGTTTCGCGCGCAGAATTTCCAAAGAACTCATCTGCACGCCGGTGGAAACTATCGAAACTGTCATTTCCATCACGGAAGAATGATTTTTCGTTGACGTTGCGCAAGAAAAAAGCTATACTATTCTGGCGGGATTCTGATTACTCGATCCCGCCTTTTTCTTTGTCAACCGCTTTCCAGCCGTTTCCAATACGGTCTGGTTTTCATATTTAGGAGGAACTACTGTTGTCTCAAGAAACAACTCAAACAACCTTTGAATCACTCAATCTGACCGCTGGTATCCTGCGCGCTTTAGCCGAGGCCGGATTGACTACCCCAACCGATATTCAGGCGCAGGCGATTCCCGCTGTGTTGAGCGGACGCGATGTCATCGGACGTTCCCACACCGGAACGGGAAAAACACTTGCCTTTGGCATTCCGTCGGTCGAATATTGTCTGAAGCACCCCGACTGTTCCACGCCGCAGGCGCTGATTTTGTGCCCGACCCGTGAGCTGGCGATGCAGGTCTGCGACGAGATTCGCCGCATCACCCGCTTTGTGCAAGGCGTGCGCACGGTCTGCGTCTACGGTGGACAGCCGATTCAAAACCAGATTCCGCAGCTGCGCCGTGGCGCAAGCATCGTCATCGGCACACCGGGACGCGTTATCGACCATATTCAGCGCAAGACGCTGCGTCTGGACAATCTAGCCATCGTCGTGCTGGACGAAGCGGACGAAATGCTGGACATGGGCTTCCGTGAGGACATAGAGCGCATTCTGACCTGTGCCCCGCACCCGCTCCAGACACTTCTGTTTTCCGCCACCATGCCGCAGGAAATTCTCGACATTGCAGATCAATTCCAGACCGATCCGCTGACCATCGAGACCGCCTCGGACAGCGTGCGCACGATCGACACCGTCAAGCAGTATTATTACGAAGTACCGCTCGGCAGCAAGAGCGACGCCCTCGGTCTGCTGCTACATGTACACGAGCCGAAAAAGTGCATCATCTTCTGCAACACCAAAAAAATGGTTGAGGAGCTGAACCGCTACCTGACCGAGCACGGCTTCCCCTGCGCCTGCCTGCACGGCGACATCAAGCAGGAAGCCCGCACCGCCGTCATGCACGCGTTCAAGTCCGGACGCACGCCGATTTTGATTGCAACCGACGTTGCCGCCCGCGGCATCGACGTTGACGACGTATCCATTGTCTACAACTACGACATTCCACAGAACTACGAATACTATATTCACCGCATCGGACGTACCGGACGCGCCGGAAAGGAAGGCGTTTCCTATACTCTCGCCGCCGGTCGCCGTCAAGTGGGACAGCTGCGTGACATCGCCCGCTTCACCCATGCGGAAATCCAGCGGCAGGCTCTGCCAAGCACGGACGACATCCAGCAGCAGAAGCTGGCGCATATCCTGAACGAGCTGCGCGCCGAGCTGGCGCAAACCAGCAGCAAGCAGGTCAACGACATCGTGCGTGAGCTGATGCAGGAGACCAGTCCGGAGCATCTGGCAGAAGCGCTGTTCTCTCTGCTCATCCACCGCGAGATGAGCGATGTCCCTGAGTTGATTCTGCCGAAGTCCATGGGCAAGCAGCAGGGCTCTCCCCTGCCTCCGACTCCGGACGGCTATATCCGTCTGCGCTTTGGCGTGGGACGCTATCAGCGCATTTCGCCAAATCATATCACGGCCGCGATCGCCGACGCCACCCGCATCCCGGGCAAGATGATTCAAAAAATCTACTGCTTTGGCGACTACAGCTTGGTAGAAGTCCCGAGCAAGTTCAAAAATCGTGTCATTCAGAAGGTCAACGGTACGAAAATCCACGGCGTGACCACCGATGTCCGTGTCTATGCCGACACCGACCCTCAGTCGGAAAACAAGTCGGAAAAGGCAGCATCTGAACGCCGCGTCAAGCCGACCTATGCCAAGCGCACAAAGCCGACCGAGCATACCGCACGCAAGCCTCGCAAGGAGGGCAAGCCCGCCGAGGGCCGTACCCGCAAACCGGCGCACCGCGCGCCCGAAGGACATAAGCCGCGCAAGAGCACGGCGGCTCGTCCCCGCCGCTCTGGCTCTGCCAACGGAGGCCGCGGACAGAGAAAGCAGCACAGTTCGCACTAAGCGTATTTTCCCGTACAGCGGTCACGACACTAGATTCACTCTTGTTATCTCTGCGACATTCCAGTATAATTGTAGTAGTTATTTTGAATGAGAAGAGAAGCCATCGGCGTTTGCCTGCACAACAGACAAGCCGATTGGGAGAGAGATTGTAGTGGGAAAGGGTGCATTTGCTTGTCTGAGAAACCAAAGTCCAATATTCCATCCATTTGCGAGCGCTATCCCGGCATTCGCATGCTGCACGGCTGTCCGATGGATGAAGAGAGCTATCGGCGTCATGCAGGCACGCAGTCCCCTGCACCGCAGCCACAGGAGTCAGATCCCTTTGCCGCACCGCAGGATTTTCAGTCCATTGCCAATCAGGCACAGCAAGCCGATCAGGGCATACCGTCCTCCCCCGCACCACAGTCAGCAGAAGCAGAATCTCCTGCTGTGCAGGAACGTCACCCGATCACGGGCGCGTATTGGCAGCAGCTGCCCATGCCGCAGTGCATCTCCTATTCATATGCTTCCGGTTCGTATTACACCTCCGGTTCCTATCGGCTGACGTCCGGTTCGTATATTCATTGGATTTCCTCCTCCGGTTCGTTCTCCGCGATCCAGCCGCCCTACGGCTCGGACCGCAGAGCGCTCGGAGGCTACGGCCTGCATCTGATTTAAGATGCAGGCATTTCACACTCTGTGGACACGTCCGTACACCGTGTCCCATCCCAATCAGCCGTTCGCGCTGACGGATTTTGATCTATTATGTATGGTGCTATCCGCTATGCAATGGCGAAAAACCAATGGCAGCATTCGATTGATAACAGACGCCATCGGCGCGCAGTATGTTTACTTCACCGGTCTGGATCTGCTGTGGGATAGCGGAATCGATATCTCACTGAATGCAATTCCGAACACAGTCGATCCCGCTACTTTTTGGGCGGCGGGCAAGCTGTTCGCACTGCAAACCCAGCGCGCTCCCTGCGTCATGCTGGACACCGACTTTATCGTCTGGGACACGCTGACCGAAGTGCTTTCCCGCGCCGATCTCACCGTGATCCACCGTGAGGAGCTTCAGCCGGAGGTCTATCCGGATCCCGCTGCCTTTGTCCACACACCGGAATATCGTTACCCAGAGGGATGGGATTTTTCGCTTCCCGCCTGTAATACTGCCTTTTGCGCCACCACGTCAGAATCCCTGCGAAAAACCTATTGCGAACAGGCTCTGGCATTTATTTACGCCGCACGCGGACGGCATCCGCTGCACTATATGGTGTTTGCGGAACAGCGGCTTCTCCCCATGTGCGCGGCACAATCCGGCTTTTCTATCCAAGCACTATCCGACCTATCGGAATTGTTTTCCGACCGACAGACAAATTTTACTCACCTCTGGGGATATAAGCAGCTGCTTATGCAGTCCCCGCCGGAGCGCATGGCCTTTTGTCGGCGCTGTGCTCGCCGTATTGCGATGGATTATCCCGAGGCGGCAAAAGTCTGTCAGCGTCATCCCATGCTTGCAGACTATTTTTCTATTTCTGATTGATGCAATGACAGAGTTCAACCATTCAGCCATAAAAAACGAGCGGTATCGTGCCGCTCGTTTTCTTTTCCCGTCTTTATCACCTATATTGTTATATTTATATCATTCTTTTTATATATTTTACACAAAAATGCATGACTGATTTTGGCCGTTAATCCGGCGTTTTCTGATTGACTCAAAGTGAATTTCCGACTATACTAAAAATAGAAAACCAAATGCAGGAAACAGGAGGGATCATATGCTGACAGAAGAACGATACCGTGCCATTCTGGAGCTTTTGACAAAGCAGCAAACTGTAACGGTAACCGAACTGACCAGTCATCTCGGCGCATCGGAATCTACCATTCGCCGTGACTTAACTGCCCTCCATCGTCAGGGGCGATTGCTCAAGGTACATGGCGGCGCAACCGCACTGACCAGCTATCTCAGCCATGACAATGATATTTCCACCAAAAACAGTCTGAATCTTGACGAAAAGCGCGCCATTGCCGCGCACGCCGCCGGATTGATTGAAAACGGAGACGTTGTCTTTCTGGATGCCGGTTCAACAACGGCTCTTATTGCGGACTATCTCCGCATCACCGACGTGACCTTTGTCACCAATGGTCTGGAGCACGCGCGGGTACTCGCTCACGCAGGCTATCGTGTCATGATGCTGGGCGGCGAAATCAAACCGATGACCGAAGCGGTCGTCGGTTCGAGTGTGATCGACACGCTGCGTCGCTTTAATTTCACCAAAGGATTTTTTGGTACCAACGGTATCAGCATCAAGTCTGGCTTTACCACACCGGAGGTAAACGAGGCCGCCGTAAAGACCGAAGCGATGCACCATTGCCGCAGCCGCTATGTGCTGGCGGATTCCGGGAAATTTGATACCATCGCCACGCTGACCTTTGCTCCCCTCTCGGATGCCTGCATCATCACAACCGAATCTGAGCGTAACCTTTCGTGCTATGCAGAACAGACAACGATAATCGAGGTGAAGAGATTATGATCTATACTGTAACGTTCAATCCTTCCTTGGACTATTCCGTCCACGTAGACAATCTTCAGCTTGGGCGCCTGAATCGTATGACGTCGGAAAGCATCCATGTCGGCGGCAAGGGCATCAACGTCTCCATTGTATTAACTCGTATGGGGGTACCGAATGTTGCGCTCGGCTTTATCGCCGGCTTCACCGGAGAGCAAATTCAAAACGGTATGAACGAGCTCGGCTGCGATACCGATTTCATCCAGCTACCATCCGGCTTCTCGCGCATTAATATTAAGCTTTCCAACGGAGAAGAAACGGAAATCAACGGCGCCGGCCCGGGTATTTCCAAGGAAAATTTTGACCAGCTGATGATTCGCATCAATCGGCTAAAGCCCGGCGACACGCTAGTGCTGGCAGGCAGTACGCCGACTTCGCTTCCACAGAACATCTACGAACATATTTTGGACTATGTCGATACCAAAACGGTGCGTGTTATCGTGGATACCACCAGCTATTTGTTGCGCCGCACGCTCCCCTATCGTCCGTATTTGATTAAGCCAAATCTCATCGAGCTGGGCGAGCTGTTCGACCGTCCTCTGGACGAGTACGATGACATCGTCTGCTGTGCACAGCATCTGCAAGAGGAAGGCGCACGCAATGTTTTGGTATCTATGGGCTCGCATGGCGCGCTGCTTCTGACCGAGGATGGTCATATCATGGAAGCACCGGCACCAGCTGGCGATGTTGTCGATACCATTGGCGCGGGCGACTCTATGGTTGCCGGTTTTATTGCCGGTTATATGGAACGCGGAAGCTATGTCGACGCATTCCGCAAGGGAATTGCCGCCGGAAGCGCGACCACCTTTACTGAAGGTCTGGCAACCGCGGCACAGATTTCTGAGATCGCCCAGAGACTCTAACGACAATTTCTCATTTTATACAGTTCCTCGCGGAATAGAGGCTAAGAGTTTCTTAGCCTCTATTCTTTTTCTATATAAAGAATTCACTCCATATTCTCAATATATGGATTATCCCCCAGATCTATATTCCGGTGTGCTAAGCAACGATGACCACTATCCCAGAGAATTCATGACGCAAACGATAGAGGCGATTTGCTCAGACAAAGAATTCCGTAAACTGCTGATCGAAAACAGCCCCTATTCTCCCTATCCGTCTATCGTGAATTACATTGTCTATGCTCTGCAAGAGGATTGTCCCAAACAGGCACAGATTTTATTTCAGGCTTCCGTCCAAAATACTATCATCAAACCCGCAGAAATTCGTCAGCTCATTGAATCAATTATCAACAGGTGCTCGGATTGGACGGAGCTTGAAACAATGGAAACGTTCCAGACCGCCCTTCTTCCCCTGATTGCCAAAATCCCAAGCAAGCATATTCAGCGGCTATATCCGTCATTCGCAGAAAAAGCAGAATCCTATATCCATCGGATTGAGGAATACGAAGCATATCGTTATTCCCGCCGCTATGCTTGGCGCATCCCCTATCGAGAGCAGGAAAAGGATTTTATCAGTCCACTGAACTATAAGACGGAAAAGGAGTATCTTGCCGCCGTAGACGAGCACAAGCACCAATGGCGCGGTTTAATCTCCTCGCATCAGCTGGAGATTTTAGATCCCGTATTATACGAGACATATGACGAATACCAAGCCGCGGTATCCGCCGAGCAAAAACGCCGCGCAGATGAGCAGAATGCGGCAATTCGCTGCGAGCGAGAAAAAGTGAAACGTGATAAAGTCATCCAGCAAATGCTGCAAGATCCTCTCCTCAACACCGATAAAACCATATATACCTTCTGTGGCGTTGTCTTTCAGAATAGTGACAAGCGGTTTTATTATCGAACGGACGACGAAACCCTGACCATTGGCGATAGGGTTCTTGTTCCCTACGGCAGAGGCAACAGAATAATGATTGCCGAGATTGTTTGCGTCGAAAAGCACCGGCGACCAACCGCTCCATTCCCCGTTGATAAAACAAAACGGATCCTTCGACGAGCGCCAGAGAGGGAAACGTAACACAAAACAGCAGCTTGTAGGAAAATCTCCTGCAAGCTGCTGTTTTAATTATTCCCTTATTCTTTATCCAGCTCCACACGGAAGTCGCAGATCGGTGCTCCCTGCATCTTGGTTCCTTCCCGCACTAAGTGCATGCGGCTGTTGATACCATCGTAATATCCCACGTCTCGACGGCAAGAGAGCAGATATCCCAGATCACGCATACCAATTCGTTCATACATGCGGACATACTCACAGTCCACGGTGTCCACCGTCACATGGTCATCCGATTGTTCTCGCAGGCGGTTATCGCAATCCCCCGCCGTATTATGTAACAGCAGCTGATCGCGAACCGCTGCCAGTATATCTCCATCTATCTGTTCGGCAAATTGCCGTCCCGCCTCCCGCGCGAGCGCATCAATTACCCTGCCCGCAATTTCCATGGTTTTCTCCTTACCAATTTCTTCCGCGAAGGCATCTAAAAACGGTTTGATGCAAAGTGCCTCAATCTCTCGCCGCACCAAACCCGGAACGTCGTCAATCGTCATTTTTTTCATTGTTTTCTCTCCCTTTCTCACACCTGCATCGCACGAATATCCTTAACTACACGGCCATCCTGCATCACCATCTTCACATGATCTGCATTGCACAGCAGCTTGATATCATCCAGCGGATTTCCCTGCACCATAATGACATCTGCCAGCTTTCCAGGTTCCAACGTACCGATTTTATCCTGCATCCGCATCAGCTCCGAATTTGTCTTTGTCACCGCCTGAATTATCTCCATCGGAGCAAATCCGGCCGCTTCCATCCGTTCAAATTCCATGTTGGCCTTGTCATAGGTACAGCCCATCGCCGCATCATAGACAAAGTCACAGCCCATACCAATTTTGACCCCTGCCCGATGTGCCAGATCCAGACTCTTATAGTGTGCTTCATAGGAGCGAAGCGTCTTTTCCCGCAGCTCTGGCAGAACATTCGGATTGGATTCATTGTAAACCTTTGACTGATGCATGATCGAAAGTGTCGGTACCAGATAGCAATTGTTCTTCACCATCAGTTCAACGCAGTAATCGTCCAGATAAAATCCGTGCTCAATGCATTTTACGCCGTTTTCCAGCGCCACACGGATACCGCGATTAGACTGCGCATGAGAGGAGACATATGATCCCATATTTTCCGCTTCTTCCACCGCCGCACGAATTTCGTCGCGGCTGAAATGGCTGGTCTCTCCGGCTTTGTCTCCCTGCGAAAACACACCGCCGCTTGTCATAATCTTGATAAAATCCGCTCCGTTGCGCGCATTGATTCGGCATACTCGACGCACTTCATCCACACCGTTGACAATACGCGCGGGGCCATAGGTGCGCTCACTGGCCTCCAGCGTCAGCTTTTGATAGGCGTCGCCGTGTCCGCCTATCTGCGTCAAAATATATCCGGCAGCACAGATGCGCGGCAGATCCAGCAGTCCCTCTGCTACCGGCTCCTTGAGGAACACACAGCCGCTTCCCATATCGCGAACCGAGGTGTAGCCCTCGTTTCGCAGGAAGCCGAGACTTTGCAGCGCACGCGCCATTTCCAGCTGCGGCGTATAATTGATCCAATTGATGGAGTTAGCGCCTCCCCATGACATATGAACATGTGCTTCAATCAGACCGGGAAGAATCGTTCCGTTTGGAATCTCATATGCCGGCACAGTCTGATATTCCGGTGGCAGCTGATTCGCCTCTCCGACATATCGTATCGTATTTTTCTCCACCGCAACCGCGCCGTTTTCTATCGCTGCGCCGCCGTTTCCGTCAATTACTCGCCCTCGGAATACTTTCATTCTGTCTCGTCTCCTTTCTGATTGCTCTGTACAATGGATACCAACAACCGGTCGGTTTCTACCATACCCGGGTTATTCAGCTTGCCCATATTTGCAAAGGTTTGTTCAATTGTCGCGCCAACAATGCCCATACGCTCCGGAATGTAACAATTATGCATAGATAAATATGCAAACTGAATCGCTGTTGACGTCGCAATACTCAACTTATATGCACAAGATTCCTTCGCTCCATCGCAGAACATACCGCCAATTGTGCCAATGACTGACTGCATTGCGTGCACGGACTGTTCCCATGTTCCTCCCAGCAGGTATACCACCGCCGCCGCAACCCCGGTTGCCGCCGCAACGCCGCAGCCGCAGAATGCCGTCATGCGCTTAATATATCCCTTAATGTAGATGGTAATCATCGTGCTGATGGCCAGCGCATGAATTGTTTTTTCCTCTGTACAATGCAAATCATGCGCCACCGAGAGTACGCCAATTAAGCTGGTGATTCCGTGGTTCCCACTGCCCGCCAGTGACATAATCGTGACATTCATACCGCGCATTCTTGCTTCTCCTGCCGCGGCGGTATACGCCTGTGCATTGTTGATTACGGAAAACAGATCCTCTTGCCCCGGTCTTGCGCGTCCCTTTAGCTGCCTTCCTAATTTCATATTGGGTGCTTCCAAATCCTTCTGCGCGGCATCTCGATTGTTTTGCGCATACTCCAGCAGAAAATGCAGCTCATCCACGCTCATCGACAGAACAAAATCATACAGCTCCTGCACGGTGTACTTCATCAACGGATACTGCTCTTCTTCTGTCACTGCAAGCGGCTTTTTCCGGAGAATCTCACCGTTTTTCACCAGCTCTACAACATTAGAATAGTCTCCTGCAATCACCGCCGCAGCGCTGTCTGTTCCGCTCCACACCTCTGCTTTGACATACAGCGGATTGGGCGCTTCCCCATAGAGGACAGTGATATATCCCTTGGCGACCTCCTGCCGCGCCTGTCTTACCAGCTCTTCTGTGATGCCGGACAAAATCGCCAGTCCCTTTTCCGGAGCGCGAAGTAAAATGCCAAGCGCCGCAGCCAGTTCAATACCGGATTCATAAATGCCGGGAATGCCCACGCCAACCGCATTTTTATATACATCCGGGCTGAGTGTGATGCGCACCTTCTCCGGATGGTTTTCTAACAGACATACGGCATTCGCTGTTGCCAAGCAAATGCTTCCTGGATCGGTACAACCGGTCGATGCTTCTATCTCTCCGTGTAAAATAGTAAGAAATTCCGAATGAGTCATGTATATTCCACCTCTTTCTCGTTTGCTCTATTCTTTATTATCATTATAGAACAAACAATGTAAAAACACATCCGATATTCCTGTCACATTTGCCAAATTTTCCAACTATTTTTCCGGACTTTTTCGCCCTGTTAGGATTTTTTTGTTTTAGGTGTGTCGCCGAAATGCTTTTTATATACGCGCGTAAAATAGCTTGCGTCCTGATAGCCTACCCGTCGTGCCACTTCGCCGACAGATATCCCTCCTCCTGCCAGAAGATGCTGTGCTTCGTTCATACGGATTTCTGTGAGATATTCCTTGAAGTTCTTCCCTGTCTCCCGCTTAAAAATGCGGCTCAAATATCCTGGCGCCAGAAACAACTCACGCGCCACCACCGGCAAAGAAAGCCCTTCCGAATACCGGCTCTGTAAAATAGCTATCGCTCGCGTTACCGCTGCATTACCCTTCTCTGCGTGCTCGCTCTCCGCCGCACGGCGCTTGGTTCGTGACAGCTTTGCTCGAAAACGCTCCAGCTCGTCGGACAACGCCTGTGCCGATTGCGGATCAATCGCCGCATGGGAACGCTGCTTTTTCAGTTCGTTATTCAGCATGACAATGTACTGTAAATCGCCCAATAGCTGTGCTGTATGTTCCGCCCGTTCCCGTTCCGCTTCCTGTGAAATTGCTTCCAGCGAACGCAGCAGAAAATCCGGTCCCATTTGTGATTTCAAGCTCTGTCGTGACAATCGGCTTTCCAGCTCCTGTTTCTGCTGTACTTCACGGTAATATTGATTTCTCGCCTGCATTTCATTTTCCGCCACATTCGCATAGCTGGAAAACAAACGAAGCAGTTCTATGCGATCCATCAGCTCTTGCTCCGAAAGCACAGGAAATTCCTGCGCTAGCCTCCACATATGTTCCGCGTTCAAGCCCAAACGGCAACAATGTTCCGGGAGATGCTCCCAAAAGGTTTCCTGGGTTTTTTCCCGTAAAAACTGCCCGTAGGAAATCAGAAAGCTTGTGTTTTCAATCGTCACCGGAACCGAAACCAACGTGACACCCATATGGCATTGTCCCACGTCAATCTGTCCGTTATTCGTCTTATCAAAGACCTGGTTGCACTGCGCGCAGCGTCGTTTTCCCTCTTCACTGCAAATCACACAGCGACAGAATTCGGTGAAAATCTCCAGCTTCAGCGGTCCCTTCCACTCACCCTTGGGATCAATAAAGGAAATGCTCTGACCGGTTACACTCGCAAATTTTTGACCAATCTGTTCAATGATTTGCGAGGCATTTGAACTATGTGATTTCATTCCCGTTTTCCTCATTCTTTCTTCTTTTTTATGCTTGCTTTTTGTGTGTTATCATAACATAGTGTTTTCCCTATTATACCTCATTTTTCCCAATTTCGCCATATGTTATCTATCATTCCGAAATTATTACATGCTTCCGTAAAATACTCTGGACATTTTGGAAACACAGTGAGATACTTGGTACAAAGAATGATACCCCCTGGAAGGAGTCTTTCCATGAACACCAACTGCGATATTACCATCCGTCCTGCCATGCCACAGGACGCCGCCGCGCTGCTGCGCATCTATGCCCCTTATGTCACGAACACGGCAATTACCTTTGAATATGATATCCCATCCGTAGAGGAATTTTCCGCGCGAATCCGGCAGACAATTAAACGCTATCCCTATCTTGTCGCCGAGCGATGCGGCGTTCCCATTGGGTATGCCTATGTTGGACCATTTCATATCCGTCCCGCCTATGACTGGGCTGTAGAAACCTCAATTTATGTCGATTCCAACCGGCGGCACAGTGGAATTGGGCGCATTTTGCACAACGCACTGGAACATGAGCTAAAGCAGCGCGGTTTTCTCAACATGTATGCCTGCATTTCCTACCCAGCACAGGACGATCCCTATCTGGACACCAACAGCGTCGATTTTCATCAGCATATGGGGTATGAGTTAGTCGGACATTTTCACCGGTGCGGCTATAAATTTCGCCGTTGGTACGACATGGTCTATCTGGAAAAGATCCTCGGCAAGCATACTGAGCAATACGGCACCCCCTTTGCTGCACAGAGCGTACTCAAAGCATAATACAAAACACATTTTTACAACAGCAGAACCCATAGCATGACTTCGCGCATAACATCTGCGAATATCGTGTTATGGGTTTTTCCTTGTCCACAAATCCGAAAGGATATGCAATAGACAGTCTCCTGTCATACGGTACTATACAATCAATCGGATCGACCAAATGACAAGGAGGTGAATATACTGATGTACATGGAAAACGCGATGAATCTAAAGCCGCTTCTCTGCACCGCGCTCGGCTGTTTGGGCAGCCTTGTCGCCGGTGCATTGGGTGGATTTGATCTCGGTCTGAAAATCTTAATCCTACTGATGGCTGTCGATTATTTGACCGGAATACTGGTTGCAGGGGTGTTTCACGCGTCCGAAAAGACGACAACCGGTGGCCTAGAGAGTCGCGCCGGTTGGAAAGGCTTATGCCGTAAGGGTGTGGTGCTATTGATCGTTTTAGTGGCGCACTGCGTCGATCAAACAAGCGGAAGCAATTTAATTCGTGACGCCGTGGTCATTGGCTATTCCGTGAACGAAGCGATCAGTATCACGGAAAACGCCGGACTAATGGGCGTGCCGATTCCCAGACAGCTATCACAGGCCATTGAAGTACTGCAAGGAAAGGAGAACTAAAGCAGCATGGGAGTATTTAATATACACGCCGGACACAATCCGGCGGGAAAAATCGCATGCGGGGCGTCAGACATTCTGGATGAAAGTCTGGAAAATCGAAAAGTCAAAAAATATCTGATTGCCTTTTTGCGGAAACAGGGTCACACCGTGTATGACTGTACCTGCAATAACGGAACCAGTCAAAACGATGTGCTGCACCGAATTGTCTCCAAATGCAATGCGCATCAAGTAGATTGTGATGTTTCTATCCACTTAAATGCCGGAGGCGGACATGGCACGGAGTGTGAAATCTACGGCGCGGGCGGAAAAGCGGAACACTATGCGAGGCGCATTCAGGACGCGATTATTCGCCGAACGGGATACACCGACCGCGGCGTCAAGGTGCGGCGCGATCTATATGTGCTCCATTACACCCGCTCCCCTGCGGTGTTAGTGGAATGCTGTTTTGTAGACAGCGCGTCGGATGCCAAGCACTGGAATCCAAAGCAGATGGCGGCCTCCATTTGCGAAGGGCTGACCGGAGAAAATCCCTTATTTGTGCGGAGGTACTCGGTCAAGGTGACCGCGGAAACGCTGCGCATCCACAGCCGCGCCGGTAAGGCAAGCCGTGTGGTTGGGACGCTGCATCAGGGCGATGTAGTAACGGTTTTGGCAGAAACCAGCCATTGGCGAAAAACTGAACACGGCTGGATTGCCAAACGGCATACGAAAAAACTATCCAAATAAACAGACAGGGTCTGCGGAAATTACTTCCGCAGACCCATTTTCTCGTTCTTGTTTTACTCCAGCTCGATCAAAAAATCGCCATAATTGCCGGAACCGCCGTTGCGGTATCCGTCTCAGGGAACAGCTCACAGCCGACGCGTCCGGTATAGCCTAGCTCCTTGAGCACCTTCATGACGTTCTTATAGTTAATTTCACCTGTACCCGGCTCATGGCGTCCCGGAGCGTCCGCGATATGGATATGTCCAATCGTATCAAAATACGTGCGGATGGTATCGCAGATCTTACCCTCATTGAGCTGCATATGGTAGGCATCGTACAGGATTTTAAGCTTCGGCGAGCCGATCAGGCGAATCATCTCCGCCGCCATCTGTGTGGTCTGAAGGAAGTTTCCGACATGGTCAACCAAAATGTTCAGCGCTTCCAAATTCACTCCGATTCCGCTCTCCTCGGCAATCTTGGCGCACTCAATCAGTGTGCCATACATGGAGCACAGCTTTACCGTGTCGGACAGATTGTCATAGTGATTGACAACAACGCCGTCATCGCCCAGTGCATTGGAATGAATCGTGACACTCAGTGCGCCGACCTTCTGTGCTGCCGCCACTGAGCGTTTTAGGTATTCCAGATACTTTTCCTTGTGCGTTGGGTCAACCAGAGAATAATCAGCGTCGCCGTTGAAGCCGCTGATGCCGATACCGGCCTTTTCAGCCGCCGTCTTTACGGCATCCAGATTCTTGTCTTCCCAACTCCAAAACTCGACGTAGTCAAAGCCGTCGTCCTTTGCCGCCTGAAACCGATCCAGAAACGGGATCTCTGTATAGATGGTTTCAATACACGCACACTTCAATAATTCCATAGTGCTTCCTCTCTTTCTTGCGCTCACTCATTGCGCGCTTCTTTCTCTTCTCCGATGTCACATTATCCGACATCTTCTACACTGTTATTTTACAGCAACACAGAGAAAAAGTCGAGAAAAACTCCCATCTCACAGCGGGAGACGGGAGAGAATTGCATAAATCAATTTCGAAAAAACAATGTCATAAATCACAAACGCCACGGCAACCGCAGGGAGGAAAAACTCTATGTGCTGTGCCAGCACCGCCGGGAAAAGGCCAAGCACTGCCGACGACAGATAAAACAGCGCGGCAGATATGACAAGGCAAAACGCCAGCTTGAGCACCCACTCCAATTGTCGGTTATTCAGCCGCTCAATGCGATTTTTCAGCAGCGTATATGGGCCAAAAAAGACGGCATACAGCAACACACAGCCCTTGGTCGGCAGTAACAGCAGACCCAGCAGAGACACCGCAATCCAGCTCAATGCTCCGATACCCAGCCCACAGCGCACAATCACAACAGCTCCGACAACGCCGGACAGCGCCGTGAGCACGAGCCGTCCGCCCGGAGCAATCGATGCAACCAGCAACAGTACCAGCGCAAGCGCCGTCATCATGCCGCCGATCGCAATGGATTTGGTCTTTGCATTCACAACAATCCCTCGATTCTTAGCAGCCTGCGCCCATGCAGTCACACAGGCAGTTCAGGCACAACAGCTGACCACAACAATCCAGCGCGTCGGTATTCTGCGTCGGACGGTAGCCGCCGTACTGCGCCGTCTGGTTGAGCGTCTGACGCATTCGCTGATACTGGAAATTGTTCGGCTCCATATTGCACGCCTGATTGACCTCTTGCAGCGCCTCGTCAAACCATCCCTTGCGATAGCAAACATTAGAGCGCAGAAAGTGCCATTCCGCATCGCGCTCGGAGCAGCGATTGAGCAACTCCTCCGCCATGCCGACATTGCCGACGTTGATGGCGTTGCGCACCTGATTGTAGAGCCCTGCGTTTGCGCCCTGATAGGCATTGGCGCTGGAATAGCCGTATCCGCCGTTCTGATATCCACCGCTCTGCTGCTGGTAGCTGCCGCCGCCAGAGCCGCCCGACTTGCGCTGTTTCATAATCGAATCATACGCATCGTTGACCTGCTGCATCTTTTCCTGCGCCAGATCAGCCAGCGGGTTATTTACATAGTTGTCCGGATGATATTTTCGCGCCAGCTCACGATAGGCGCTTTTTACTTCATCATCCGTCGCATTGGATGAGATACCAAGAACTTTATACGGATCCATGCCTATACTTTCCTCCATCGTTACTGTCAAATGTGCCGTTCAGCACCTGCCGTGTCACTTCGGGCATGCCCTGACACAGGATATTCTCTATTATTCCGCTGTCTTTTTTGATGTCCAGCAGGATATATGCATGATAGGACGCAGCCAAAGACTGCGTCAGGGTGTGTTGTAATAGTTCGCGCACCGGCGTCAGATCCGGCTGCGTCAACTGGTAGCGCAGGCGCACGGGGTTATAGCTTCCGCTGGTGAAATCGTCCTTCAAATCCTCACACGCGTCCAGCAGATAAATCCACCGGCCGGTATGATAAAGCATTTCTCCCAGTGCGCGGCTTTGAGTGCTTTTCTCCTGCGGGACGGCTGCCCGCAAAATCTGTGCGAACAGATCCGCCGGAATATCCAGCGACGCCGTATTGGCCGTCTGCACCTCATCCAGCTGACACAGACATTGCGCCGTCACGCAGTCAAATTCTGGATTGTCGTGCTGTGCCTTGCGATATCCGCGGCGCAGAAGCAGCCGCAGAACACGCGCCGCCAGTCGTTTCCAGCCGCGTTCATCCGCGATGGAATCCTGTACCTTATGCCAGTTCAAAATCACGCTGACCGCCGCCGCGTGGCGAATGGCCGCGCTCTCCTCCGCGCACATGCGGCGCCGAAACGGATGGGTCAGACATCGTCTGCGGCACGCCGCGTGTTCCGCCGTCTGCGCATCCAGCACCAAGGCCAGATAGGTGCAGTCATAGCTGAGCAATGCCGTCTGCACGATGCCATAGCGCTGGCGAATGCAGTGGCACAGGCCGCAGTACACCGACTGAAACCGTTCCCACTCACGCACCTTCAGCTCTCCCCGCATGGGGCGGATAAAGCCAAACATTTGCCACCTCTTTTGTTATTGTAGTGAATTCCCACGCAAAAGCAATGACCTTCGCCTAGGTTTCCCAAATTGTTTACAAAACGATCACATCGACCCCGACGAAGAAATACGCGTCATCGCATAAACCGGATCGGCGTGCTTCTTCTGATAGCTGTCATACATCTTTGCAAAGACAATGCCCAGCGCCAGTCCAATGACACCAAACACGCCGGGAATACCCGATCCCAACATAGATGCGATACCATAAAACAAGAAAAACAGGACAAACGGAATGACGTAGACAATCGCCACGATACCCAGCACATTCTTTGTGCTGCCCTCTACCTGTACCACGTCGCCAACTTCGGCACCAATCGTATTTTTCACCTCAACAAAAATCGGTTTGGTGTACATCTCGCCACAACCGCCGCATTTGCTGCAATCATGTCCGCACGCGGTCTGCCGCTTAATTTGCAGCCGCGCCATATTATTCGGAAGCAGTTCTGTTACCATTGCCTGCTGCTGCATCTCAAATTCCTCCTATCCCATCGTCCAATGGGCGATATCGTTTTAACAACTCTTCCGCACACGCCAGACCATCGACCGCCGCGCTCATGATGCCGCCGGCATAGCCAGCACCCTCACCGCACGGCATAAAACCGAGCAGCTCCACGCTGTAGCGATCCTCACCACGCACGATGCGAATCGGCGACGACGTTCGCGTCTCCGGTCCAGTCAGCAGAGCGTCCGGTGCGTCATAGCCGCGAATCTTGCGACCAAAGACACGCAGTCCGTCGCGCATTTCCCGCAGGACAAACTCCGGCAAAACACCGTCCAGTGAGCCGTATTCCACGCCCATCGGGTAAGTCGGCTCTACACTTCCGTGTGTCCGGCTGCGTCGCCCCTCCAGAAAATCGCCGACGCGTTGACACGGTGCGCGGTAGCTTCCTGTCATTTGATACGCCGCCCGCTCGATCTTGCGCTGGAACTCCACGCCGCGGAACACTGACGTTCCGTCAAAGTCCGCCGGATCCACCGAGACGACAATCGCCGCATTAGCATTTCGTCCGTCACGGGCATGGTAGCTCATGCCATTCGTGACGATTGTGTGCTCCTCGCTCTGTGCCGCGACAACATGACCGCCCGGACACATGCAGAACGAATAGCATGCCCGTCCGTTTTGTCGGTGCGACAGCGTATATTCTGCCGGCGGCAGCAACGGATGTCCCGCCGCCTTGCCATAGCGTGCCCGATCGATCTCACTCTGCAAGTGCTCAATGCGCGCTCCCACGGAAAATGGCTTTGGCTCCATATAAATACCGCATTCATGCAGCTGCACAAACGTATCGCGCGCGCTGTGGCCGATCGCTGCAATTGCCTGCTCACACGGAATTTCCTCTCCGTTTGCGGTAATGGCGCACAACCGGCCGTTTTTCTGATGCACTGCCGTCAGCTGTGTGCGAAAGCGAATCTCGCCACCCATGCGGAGAATTTCCTCCCGCATACGGCGTACCACATCCTTCAATACATCCGTTCCGATATGTGGTTTTGCTTTTCTTCGAATTTCCTCCGGTGCACCGTGGCGGCACAGAATGTCCAGCACCAACTCACTGCGCGGATCGTGAATGCGTGTTGTCAGCTTTCCGTCTGAATACGCACCCGCTCCGCCCTCGCCGAACTGGATGTTGCTCTGGGTGCAGAACTGCCCCTGTTTCCAGAAGCGTTCGACCGCTTGATCGCGCTGCTCCACGCAGTCGCCGCGCTCCAGCACCAACGGGCGATAGCCGTTTTGCGCTAGCACATAGGCGGCAAACAGTCCCGCCGGGCCAAGTCCCACGACAACCGGACGGTGTTCCAGCCGCTGTGTGCCCGTGGCTTTCGGCTGTGCCGGAGCGGTGCGGCAGCGCATATTGGGCGTTCCGCATCGCTCCACTAGTGCCTCTTCCTGTTCACAGCCGGTAAGCTCGACTGTCAGCACGCGCGTAACGGTACCGCGGCGGGCATCCAGCGACTCGCGATACACCGACGCCGCTGCATCTCCTGCGGTCAGGCCGCACTGCTGATATGCCTGCGCAAACGCCTCTTCCTCCGGCGCTTCCAACGAAATACGGATATTATTGACTAAAATACTCATTATTTATCACTGATTTCAACGTCTACACTGTAGGAGCCGATGGCAGAAACATTATGCGGCACCTCGAGATGCACACTGACCGTATGCGTCCCCGTCGAAAGCCCCGAGGAATCCACCTCTGCCACAGCGTAAATGTCGCTCTCGTTCAGCTCACGGAGTACCTTTTCCCGGCCTTCCACGCGGATAGTCAGCGTGTCTGTGAGCAGCTTGGAATTCTTTGAACCTTCCTTTTCTGTCGCCGTATCCGTCAGCAGAATATTCTTGATCTTCAGCGTCTTTTTCTTGACATCATCCAGCTTGAGCTCTGCATGTACGGTTTTTTCCTGTCCGTCCGCCATCTGAACGCCCGTCGGCAAGGGAATATCAAACGTGAACGTATCGCCATTTTCCGCCTTGCTGACATTGATGGTGCCTACGGTAATCGAGTCCACCGCGTCTACGGCATCTGCATCGCCCTGAATCTTGACGTTGTCAATCGACAGCGATGCCGTCGCATTGAGAACCTCTACATCCTCCTGCGGGGTTAGCGTAACCTTCAGCGGAACGCTCTTCACCTTCTGCACATCAACCGACAGCTTAATGCGTGTGGTTTCCCTACTGATATTCTTACTATTGATGGTCTTTCCATCGCTGTCTACCAGAGAATAATCATAGCTGACATCCGAAACCGACTCCGTCAGCTTCTCCGCGTCCAGAGAAACCACCGCATTTGCCACCTTATCCAGCTCTTTTTCCGGACCGGTGATGTTTACCGTGCTGACCTCCAGCGTTGGCATCCCGATTTTATAATCCGAGCTTGCGTTGCCATCTACCTTTACTTCCACCGGAACACTCTTGGTTTCAATACGATCAACCTGTACGCGAATCGTAGACGGACTGCTGCTGACGCACGTCATGCCGGTCTCCGGCAAAACAACCTCATAGGGAATCTCATATTCACCCGGCGAGGAAATCGATTCGGTCAGATCCGCGCGAACCTTGATCTGGGCTGCTGTCAAATTGGCAAGCCGGTTGCTGGACGCCGACACCTTAACATTGACCGTCGTGTCTGCGCCGTCTACCACAGACAAGCTATAGGCGTTATACAGGTCATCCGCACCAACCAGCTGTACACTGATACCGCGGTATTCCAGCGTGCGTGTTGGGTTTTTGGCGTTCATCGTGTAATTCCAAAGACAGATTGCCACAAATACCGAGATCAGGACGGCAATCGGGTCTATCTTCTTTCGTTGTTTTTTCACGAACGACCACCTCGAACTCTCAGCAATTTTTCAACCAGCTTCTGCCAGCCTCCTGTCTCCTCGGTCTTTTCTTCCTCCATCAGCTCCGTGCGCAGCACTTCTTCCAGCTGTTCTGGAACCAAATTGCGTTGTAACTGACCGCCAATGGCAATCGAAATCGAACCGGTCTCCTCCGAGACAACCAAGCTGACGGAATCGGCCGCCTCGCTCATGCCGACCGCCGCACGGTGGCGTGTGCCCAGCTCCTTCGCCAGATTACGGTTATCCGACAGCGGCAGAACACAGCCCGCCGCATGGATGCGGCCCTCTCGAATAATCATTGCGCCGTCATGCAGCGGCGTTCCTTCATAGAAAATCGTGCGGATGAGTGCATCTTCCACCATCGCATCAAACGACGTACCGGTTTTTATAATTTCATCCAGTGAATCCTGCCGCTCGAAAATGACGAGCGCACCGGTGCGTGACCACGACATCTCCTTGCACGCGGCAACCATCTCCCGAATGACATGCTCTTCCATAGAAATGGTGTCCCGCCGCATAAAGAACGAGGCGACACCGCTCTCACCAACACGGCGTAATATGCGGCGCAGCTCCGGCTGAAACACGATAGCCAGCACAAGAATGCCCCATGTGATGACAGCGTGAAACAGCATGCTGACCATCACAAGGTCAAACACATCCGCCAGCACCATGGCGACCAAAAGAACCACGATACCACTGACAATCTGTGACGTGCTCGTGCGGCGAATCAGGCGGAGTACCTGATAGATCAGCGCGGCAACAATCGCAATGTCCACAATGTCATTGAGGTGCATCGTTGTTAAGTTTTGCAAGATCAGTTGAATGATTCCACTCATATTGCTTGATTCCTTTGTCATAACATTCTTTGATTCGACCGAAGTCTGTTAAAATCAAAGCAATTATAGTTTAACACAGTTTTTGCGTCCTGTGAATACCAGATTCCACGAAAAACGAAACCAAATCCTCAAAAACCAGCCTGCAAACCAATTATATCCATATAAACAGGACACATTGCGGCACTTGTTCTTTTTCGCCTACAGTAAGATTTCCTGCAAGGTGTCTGCGGTTTCCTGCATTTCCTGCTCCGTCTGAAAGCATCCCGGCGACAGACGAACCGTTCCTGTCTCCAGTGTGCCCGTCGTTTGATGTGCCAACGGCGCACAATGCAGTCCCGAGCGCACGCAAATGTCATGCTCCGCCAAATGCTGCGACAGGGTTTCTGTGTCCATCCCGTCACAAACGATGGATAGCACCCCGGTCTGTCGTTCGTCCCACGGGCTGCACAGACAGCGAACGCCCGGAATCGATTGCAGCTGCCGCGTCAGCTCACGACGGAGCGCTCGCTCATGGGCACCGATGTTCTCTACGCCAATGCTCTGTACCAAGCGCATTCCCTCTGCCAGCCCCGCAATCGCCGGAATGGCGTGCGTTCCCGCCTCCAGCCGATCCGGCAGTTCTTCCGGCATTTCCGCCTCCATCGAGCGGCTCCCCGTGCCGCCAAACAGCAGCGGACGTGGCTTCTTTTCCGCCAGCCACAGTAGAATTCCGGTTCCCTGCGGACCATATAACCCCTTATGCCCCGGCATAGCCACCGCCACAGCAGACGTCAGAGAGCGCACATCCAGCAGGCAGATCCCTGCCGATTGCGATGCGTCCACAATCATCGGCACATGATGCCGCGCAAGCACCGCGCTCAGCCGTTCCACCGGCAGCCTCCACCCAAACACGTTGGAGACATGACAAACCACAAAGCAGTCTGCGCCGTGTCGGCAGGCATCCTCCGCCGCCTCCAGTAAGCGATCATCGTCCCACAGCACCGTCGGCAGAATTGTGACGCGGATTCCCTTTTGCTGCAAAAAATACAGCGGACGAACCACGGCGTTGTGCTCCATTCCGGTAATCGCAAAATGTCGGCAGTGCTCCGCCATGGAGAAAATCGCGGTGTTCAACGCCGCCGTCGCGCTGCCGGTAAACACAACGTTGCAGGAATTCTCCACCCCGAACAGTTCCGCGGCCGTCTGCCGTGTGTCAAACAAAATCTCCGCCGCCCGCATCGCCGGTTTATGCGCACTGCGTCCTGCGCTCGCCGCTTCGTCCATTGCATGGAGCACGGCTTGTTTCACGCTATGCGGTTTGGGCATCGTCGTCGCCGCATTGTCCAGATAAATCATGTGTCGTCCTCCCTCCTCCACTGCCAGTGCACACTGCTTTGATGCAGACAGTGCTCCGCACGCACGGCATCCTGTGCGGCAAGCTCCACGCTCCATGTACACGAGTGTACCGTGTCACTGCGCGGCAACTTTTGCACGCGGGCAGATATCCCGCCGCGTGCCAATCGGCGCTGTAGCTGCATCGCGTCATTTTGCGTACAGCATACGATCATTTTATGCTCCATCATGCCTCATTCCTCCCCATTTCGGCGCAATCCCTTTCTTTCATTGTATTCTGACACGCGGGGATATGTGCGTTCGCCGTTTGGTTGCGGCACGGCAGTTCCTGTGCTATACTACTCTCGCAAAAGAAGAAGGAGGGAGCTTAACGATGAAATATATTGTGATTGCGGACGAGCGCACCGGCGCGCGCCCGATCGGCGAGGCCGAGATTCTCAACGCGATATTTGACGGAGATCATCCGGAGTACCTGACGCTGGACAATGGACACCGCATTGCCTGCGACGAGCGGCCGAATTATCACACGCCTGAAGGGTATGAGTATGCTGAGGTGCAGGAGCTGGAGCGGACCACGTCCGGGCTAGAGGGCGTGGTGATTGGGTATACGCGAATCATTGCAGAGTAAACAGTGCGCACCAAAGGCTCCCCTTGATGCAAGGGGAGCTGGCACGAAGTGCCTGAGGGGATTAAATCCTACAAGTTTTATCCTGTTTTCCGTCTATTATCCGACGAACACCTACAGTTTTCAAATCCTAAAACGACAAAAAACTACTGCTATGAATGCACTTTCACAGCAGTAGTTTTTTTATACCTATTACAATGATTATTCCAGCCCCGTTCGCTCGAGAATTTCCTCATACTGGATTTTTTCAAACGTCTCGCCGAGCTTACCCCAACCAAAGCCGAGCTGATAGGTCGGCTTATTTTCTCCGTGGAAGTCCGATCCGCCGGTGCGCAGCAGACCAAACCGATCCGCCAGCGATTCGACATACGCCGTCTCCGCCTTGGAAAACTCCGTATAGTACGTCTCAACGCCCTGCAAGCCGACGTCTTTTAGCTCCGCAATCATCTGTTCCAGCGTCTCACGGGAAAATTTGCGGTACTGCATCGGGTGCGCCAGCACCGGAACGCCGCCTGCCTCCAAAATCAGCTTGACACTGTCGAGCGGAGAATAGCGGATGCGATCGACATAACAGCGCGCGCCCTCACCAAGATAGCGGGTAAAGGCATCGCCCATATCGGTTGCCAGGCCGTGCTCAATCAACCACGCCGCAATCAGCGGGCGCCCAATGGCCTTGCCCTTTTGCGGCTGAATGATGAACTCTGGAATGTGAATGCCGATCTCTTCAAACTTCGCGAGAATTTTGTAATTTCGGCTGTCGCGTCCCTCACTCAGTGTATCCAGCTTTTCTCGCAGTGCGGGATTATTCGGGTCAACACCCAGTCCGAGCATGTGAACCGAGTAATTTTGATACTCCGTCGAGATCTCCACGCCCGGAATAATCGTGACATTGGAGTACGCCTCTGCCGCCTTTTGCAGCGCCGGAACGCCAGCCACGCAATCGTGGTCGGTCAGCGCCAGCACGACGCGGTCATACTGCTTGACCGGAATCAAATCCAGCAGCTCTCCCGCCGGAACTGTTCCGTCCGATGCCGTCGAGTGAATATGTAAATCGATAAAATTCATCGCCGTCTCCCCTTCTGTTTGCCGCTTTTTGTTGTATCATCGTGCGTCTGCTCAGAGCGCCGCAAACAGTGCGCGAATTGCCCGCTCTGTTCCCTTAACCGACCCCTGTACCATATCCTTCGAGCCGCCGCCACGCACCTCACACTGCTCCTTCAACGCCTGATTGCACTCCCGTGCATCGCCGTTTGCCGCGCCGATGATATAACGGTATCCCGCTGTGTCATTGCCGACAAACACGCCGCAGAAGCCCGTGCACCGCGCCGTCAGCTGGTTGACCAGCTCGCGCTGTACGTCCTTGTCCAGCTCGGTTTCAAACAGGCAGACATGTGCTGTTCTTTCCGGAATAGCCTGTGCCCGACTGACGGCAATCTGCTTGCCCATTGCACTGAGCTGTAGTTTCATCTGTGCCATGTCGTCCTGCAATTTCTGAACAGCCTCCGCCGTCTTGTGCTGCTTAACTGACAGGGCAATGCCAATCGCTTCAATCTGATCCTGCTTCATCTGCACATCCGCCAGTGCACGCGCACCGCAGAGCATATTCAGACGAACGCCGGACTTGTACTTTGCCGCGTGGATAATTTTAATCAGACCGATTTCACCCGTATGTCCGACGTGCGGCGCACAGCAGGCACAGCGATCCACACCCGGAATCGTTACAATGCGAACCGGACCTTCCAGTTCAATTTTGCTACGGTATTCCATACCCGCCAGCGTCTCTGCATCCGGATATTCCGCAATGACCTGTAAATTATGATAGACCGCTTCGTTTGCCTTGCGCTCAATCTCGGCAATCTGTTCGGCGGTCAGCATACCGTCCAGATCCAGCGTGACCTCATTCGCACTGAGATGAAAGCCGACATTGTTATAGCCAAACGCCGCGTGAATCAAGCCGGACACAATGTGCTCGCCAGTGTGCTGCTGCATGTCGGAAAAGCGCTTGTCCCACTGGATTTCGCCTTCCACCTTCGTGCCCACTTCCAGCGGCTGCTTGACCATATGGCGAATAACATCGTCATTGTCAATCTGAACATCGGTCACCGAAATCGTCTGATCACCCGCGCGAAGAACGCCTTTATCGGCAGTCTGACCGCCCTCCTCCGGGAAGAAGCAGGTTTGATCTAGAATAATCGCATACCCTTTCTTCTGCGGCTCACAGGCAAGCACCCGCGCCGAAAAGGTTGTCCGATATGCGTCATCGTCAAATAATCGTTTTGTCATAGACGGTCGCTCCTCACACATTGCCCAGTCGGAACTGTTCCATCATATAATGTGTCAGATCCAGCGGGTTGTGATTTTCCGGCATCTCGTCTCGTGTAAACCACTTCGCTTCGCGCAGCTCCTCTCGCTGCAAGCGAATCGTGTCGTCGCCGTCCAGCTCCGCAAAATAACCGACCATCAGTGCGCCGGAGAAGCCCCACGGCTGGTTGCCGTACAGGCGAAGATTTTTAATCTGGAGTCCGACCTCTTCCTTGACTTCGCGGACAGCGGTCTGCTCCAGCGTCTCGCCGACCTCGGTATAGCCCGATACCAGTGCATATACGGCATTTTTCCGCAGCGCCGAGCGCGTGAGCAGAATACGGTCACCGTCCGCAATGCCGACAATAACCGCCGGAGAAATCGTCGGGAACGCCTGATGTCCGCAGACCGGACAGGTCATCGCGCGTTCTACCGGGTCCGGCTTGTTCGGATGACCACAGCAGCCACAGAACCGATGACTGCGATACCATGCATCGAGGTGCATCGCCGTCGCGCCGCCCAGAACCAGCTCCGGATATACCTCATAAAACATACCAACCTGAATGCGCTTGGACGCGTCAATGAATTCCTGTGGTGCATCCAGCATTAAGTAGCAATGTCCTCCGTCTACCGCGAACAGATAGACATACGTGACACCAGATAGAACGGGATTTTCCTTGATTTCTCCGTATGTATAGAATTTTCCCGTCACCGGACTTCCCAGAATCACATTGTTCTCCAGCGCCATCACGATGTCATCGTCCTTCGGCGGACGGGTGATAAAGACATTATCTAATATATGTGGTGCAATTTCCTGAATCATAGCTAGGTTCTCCTTCCCTTTCCGCCCATTTGGACGGCATTTATATCCTGTATTATACAACGCACATGTGGATTTGGGAATAACCTTTGCGGAAATTCAGCGGAAATTCGGTCGCTTATCGCTCTGCTCTTGCGCCGCTTCCTCTACTCCCGTATAATGAAAGAAGGCGCTGATGCACAGCGCCGCAGTGAGACAGGAAAGGAGACATTCTCTTCCGCGTCGGCGGCTGAGAATACAATGTACTATGAGCCGGAAAGACTCCCGCAACACCAAGGGACGTATTGTCAACGCCGCTTGGGAGCTATTTTATGAGCAGGGATATGATGACACCACCATCGACGATATTGTCGAGCGTTCTGAAACCTCAAAGGGATCATTTTATCATTATTTTGCCAGTAAGGACGCCCTGTTATCTACACTATCCGAACTATTTGACAATAAATACGAAGAGCTGAAACCATCCATCGACCCCAATGCCGGTTGTCTGGATACCCTGCTCTATCTCAATCGGGAGCTATTTATGATGATCGAAAACAGCGTACCGATTGATTTGTTGACGCAACTGTTTTCTTCTCAGCTGGTTACCACCGGTGAGCGTCATCTGCTGGATCAAAGCCGCGGATATTATCGCCTGCTGCGCAAGCTGATTATCAGCGGACAAAATCGCGGTGAAATCCGCCGCGATCTCTCCGTCAACGAAATTGTCAAGGCCTATGCCGTTTGTGAGCGTGGTATTATGTATGATTGGTGCATCTGCAACGGCAATTATTCGCTGTATCAGTATTCCAGTACAGTGCTTCCTATCTTTCTTCGTGCATTTTGCACGCAGGAAAGTGGAAACTGATTTCATGTTATTTTGCATCACAAACCCATAATTTTTTATCCTGTTGTTGCATTTTCCGATTGCATTGCAAAGAAAAGTATGAACTGCATTCTAGTATTGAGTTCATATTTTAGTCGAACGAAGATTGTAGTAAAATAGCTCTTGCATTTATGAATAAACTGTTAAAGGAGTTTTCTTGATGTCTCAAGTCACTATTATCTTCACGATTATCCTTTATCTTGTGTTTATGCTGCTGGTAGGATTTTATTTCTCCCGCCGCAACAAGACAACGGATGATTTTTATCTGGGTGGACGAAAGCTCGGCCCGTTTGTCGTCGCGATGAGCGCCGAAGCGTCTGACATGAGTTCCTATCTGCTGATGGGTCTGCCGGGTCTGGCATATCTAAGTGGTGTATGTGATGTCGGCTGGACGGCAATTGGCCTCGCTGTTGGCACCTATCTCAACTGGCTGTTTATTGCCCGCCGTCTGCGTGTGTATACGCATGCATCCGGTTCTATCACGCTTCCGGCCTTTTTCTCGGATCGTTTCGGCGACAGCAAAAACATTTTGTCCGCTGTTTCCGCCATCATCATTATTATCTTTTTCATTCCATACACGGCATCTGGCTTTGCTGCCTGCGGCAAGCTGTTCCACTCGCTGTTTGGGTATGATTACATCACAACAATGATTGTCTGTGCGATCATTATCATTCTGTATTGTGCGATGGGTGGATTTAGCGCCGCAAGTACCACGGACTTAATTCAGAGCATTATTATGTCGGTCGCATTGCTTTCTGTCATCGCATTTGGCATTTATCAGGCCGGAGGTATGGACAATGTTATCGAAAATGCGAAAGGGCTGCCGGGTTATCTGAGTTTTACGAAGTCCTATGACGTCGATACCAATTCTGCTAACCCGTCCTCCTTACTAACTATTGTTTCGACGCTGGCATGGGGCCTTGGTTATTTTGGCATGCCGCATATCCTGCTGCGCTTTATGGCAATTGAGGACGAAAACAAGCTGAAGCTGTCCCGCCGCATTGCCACCATTTGGGTTGTCATTGCTATGGCAATCGCAATTCTGATTGGTATTATTGGCAACGGTCTGGCTCATTTCGGCGTTCTCGATACGCTGGTTGGTTCGGACAGTGAAACCATTATTATTCAGATTTCTGCACTGATCAGTACCTATGGCTTCTTGCCGTCTATCCTGACGGGCATTGTTCTGGCTGGTATTCTGGCTTCCACCATGTCCACCGCAGACTCGCAGCTTCTGGCAGCCGCCTCCAGTGTATCGGAGAACCTGTTCCAGGATCTGCTCCACATCAAGCTGAACATCAAACAGCGTCTGATCGTAGCTCGTGCTACGCTGGTCATTATCGCAATTATCGCTATGTTCCTCGCGCGTGATCCGAGCAGCTCGATCTTCAAGATCGTTTCGTTTGCATGGGCTGGCTTTGGCGCAACCTTTGGTCCGGTCGTTCTTCTGGCTCTGTTCTGGAGACGTGCCAACAAATATGGTGCGCTGACCGGTATGATCGTCGGCGGCGTTATGGTCTTTGTTTGGAAGTTTGGCATCGCTTCTTTGGGCGGCGTGTTCGCCATCTATGAGCTTCTGCCGGCGTTCCTGATTGCTCTGACAGTCAATGTGATTGTCAGCTTGGCAACTCCGGCACCGTCAAAGGAAGTTACGGATCTGTTTGATTCGGTGAAGACAAAGTAAATACATAACTTATAAACTGCTGTACTGGCGAGAGCTGGTATAGCAGTTTTTTTAATCGCAATCATTCTCAATGGTACAAAAAAGAGCTGTGAAGAACACTTCACAGCTCCTATTTATTCTGTTTTCCAAGGCCTTCCCGCAAGCCAAATTCCTACAACCGCTCCGATTGTATTAAACAGAATGTCATTGATGTCTGCCCAACCTCGCGCTGTAAGATATTGCACTAACTCACACACAACCGAAAGCTCTGCACTCAGACAAATAATTTTTTTGATTTGTTGTGGTTTCCATCGTCTTGCCATCCACCCAAGTGGAATATATAACAGTAAATTCAACAAATGTCCTGCCCATATGCCGGCATTCGGCAAAAGCTTTAAATGGAGACGAATATTTTCATCATAGCCCGGCGCACGACGAAGTAGTGTAATATACAAAATTAAAAATACACTATATGCCACCGGAAACCAATTCTTTTTTCTCCTACCCCACCACGCTATGCCCGCAAGGAGCAGTAACAGAAAAGCTTCTGTTACTGTTACATTGGCACTTGTGCTGTAAAAAAGTTGATGTAGTAGTTCCCTCAAATAGAATATCCTCGTTCTTTATGGATTGCGATATCATTATAATCCATATTGTTAGAGAGTACAATGATTATTCGACTAACTCTATCGGGTTAGACAGTAGTAACAACCGTGTTAGTCAACATCTTGCCACGCTCTTTCATGTAGCAGCCGTAGATGTAAAGGATGTAGTCGCCGGTGATGACATTGCCCTTTTCATCCGCACACAGGCAGCGGTCGGCATCGCCGTCATAAGCGAAGCCCACGTCCAAGCCCTTTTCCACCACGAACTTCTGCAAACCCTCAATGTGGGTGGAACCCGCGTTGTTATTGATGTTCAGTCCGTTGGGCTGGTTGTTGATGACATAGGTATCTGCGCCCAGTGCATCGAACACGCTCTTGGCGATGTTCCAGCTGGCACCGTTGGCGCAGTCCAGACCGACCTTAACACCCTTGAAGGAGTAAATCCCCAGAGAGATCAAGTAGCCCATATAGCGGTTGCGGCCAGACACATAGTCCACCGTGCAGCCGATGTGCTCCCGGTGCGCAAAGGGCAGTTCCGGCCAATCCTTGTCGAACACATGCAGCTTGCCGTCAATGTAATCTTCGACCAGCAGCAGGGTCTCTTCCGGCATCTTCTCACCATAGCAGTCGATCAGCTTGATGCCGTTATCGTAGTAGGGATTGTGGCTGGCAGAGATCATGATACCGCAGTCGAAGTCATCCACGCGGGCGATATAAGCCACGGAAGGGGTGGTAGTGACATGGAGCAGGTAGGCATCTGCACCGGAAGCGGTCAGACCTGCGACCAGGCTGTACTCGAACATATAGGAGCTGCGGCGGGTGTCCTTGCCAATGACGATGCGTGCAGGCTCGTTGTTGCCGTTGCGCTCACGCAAAGCGTTATAGTACCAGCCCAGAAAACGACCAACCTTGTAGGCGTGGTCAGCGGTCAGCGTGATCCCAGCTTCGCCACGGAAGCCATCGGTTCCAAAATACTTTCCCATTATAGCTTTTCCTCATCCAAAGAGTGAATTGACGAATAGAAATGTGCCTTTAGCCGGATTATAATCCGTTGCCTGCTGCTCACCACGGAGAGGTAGCACACTTGAGCAACACAGCCATGCTTCAGCATGGCTGCATGTGCTAAATTACAATGTAAATCTTATAAACAGGGTCATTCACTTTTTTCCCCATAAATTCATGGTAATTAATGCACTTTTTATATTTTGCTTCATACAGTCTTTTGGATATGCCCGCATTACCGCAGACTTGAACTTCTTCCCCTTACGCATATCCTCAAAAAATCTCTTTCGTTCCCTTGGTGCATTAGAAGGGTGTTGCAACTGTTTATTCTGATTGACTGATTCTTCCTTCTGGACATTAAAAAAATTAAAGTCCATCAAGTCTAACAGTTCTTGTCCCTTCTTTGTCTGACACAATACTAAAGAAACACCCTTGGGAAGCTCGGATGTCATTTCAGTTCCCCACGAATCGCCGATTGTCAAATCACCTGCGCGCGCCACTTGAGCATATTGACAAGTATAGCAATTTTCGGTATAACAAAGTCCCTTTAAAAACGCCATAGTATACCTATCCTGCACGCCTTTAGGTACAATACCCAGCGGCTGAGTTTCAATCGCAAATTTGTCTGAACTTCTAAAATAAATTGCTTTCATTTTAGAGAGAGCGTATCCATACTCATCGACTGCTTTCTGCAACAACTTGACAGATGGAGAGCCATGACAAATAAGATCAATTGTATAGAGATTGGCATTGTCATTAACATAATTTCTTAAAGAGGCCACTTGGCACGGCAAACCAATAAAAAGGACTTTTTTTCCAGTTTTCAGTCTGCTCTTTATTGACTTATAGATGCCAACAGGATTGCTTTTAACATATTTCGATCCAATAAATTCAGCTATGCGCAATTCATCGTCAAACAGTTCAAACTTAAATTCTCCGCTCTCAAATTTACATGCTGCTACAGAACCGCCACTACGCAACACAGCCCGCATAACTTCCTGTCCAAATCCGCCTGACGAACTCGTACTACGGGTCTGTTCATTACCCCATCCTTGAAGCCATTTTTTAGGTTCTTTGAGTATTGGCGGGTTATTATTCTGACAGATTTTATGGCAAGCATTGCAGTTTATACACAAGCTCAAATCTATAATAGCATTCATATGCTCCATATCATCAACAACAGAAATTGCTCGCCTTGGGCAGATGTCCACACAGGCCATACAGCCTGCGCACATATTGACATCACAAACAGTATTCATGCGCACACCCCCACAAATTGTACTGTGTTTGGTGTGTACATGGGCATGAGTATTTTAGAACCTGTTACAAGAGTCAAAAAGTAGGAAACATAATCCGAATCGACCCAATCATCACCATCTACAAACATGACATACTCGCCCGTTGCGCACTGTAATCCTGCATTTCTCGCAGCCGAAACGCCTTTATTTTGTTGATGGATGACGTGTACTCTCTGATCTTCTATTGCAATTCGGTCAATAATTTCGGGGCTTTGATCCGGCGAGCCGTCATCCACAAGAATAATTTCAATATCCTTGTGTGATTGATTCATCAGAGACTTTACGCATTTTTCAATGAACTTCTCAACATTATACACTGGTACGATTATAGACACCAAATCTTCATGCATTATCTTTTCTCCCTGCTATTTTTTTCGCTATTTGCCTTACTATTGGAATCCACGTCTTAGCATACAACCAAACCGCTAACAACAGAATTATACTTTGAATTATTACGCCAAAATAGTTATCTAAAAACAAACTTATTGATGATAGGATCAGTAAAACACTTCCACCAATAAATTCTTTATTTTTGATGTCGTATTTTATATATTTCTTTGTATGAATCAATCTAAATGCAAACACTGCAATGTAACTAATACAAGTCGCAAATGCAGCTCCATACACATGAATAATTGGTATTAGGAGAAAATTTAATACTATATTTAGCACCGCTCCAAATGTTGCGGAAAATAAATATCCAAAACTATCTTTATGAACTGTATAACTTGTCGCCATAAATGTTGCTAATGTAAGATATGCGCTTCCAATAATTAAAAACGGTGTATATTCCCATGCAGAATAATAATCCATGCCAACATATAATCTAAGAAATGGTTTAACGATAGTCAGCAATGCTATACTAAGAAGCATAACAATGGAAATCAACCGATTAAAAACTATATTATTATACTCATTTTCATCCTCAGCTCCGTCTTCACGGATTGCAGAATAACTCCACGCCTGGTTGAAAATTCCAGTCATTGTTGATACCAATGATGGAAGTTTATATGATACCGCATATATTCCATTTGCTGCAACACCAATTATTGATGTAACCATTACTCTATCCGATGAATTCATAATCCACCACATAAATGTATTGGGAATTAAAACGACAGAATAAGCCGCCATCGCTTTTGTCAGTTTAATGTCAAATTTATAATTCCTTATTACTTCTCTTACATTTCCCGCAATAAATGCAAAAATAATTGTGATGATATTTGAAATAATATAAGCAAGAAAATACCCCTTAATTCCCTTGTGCAATACTGCTAGAAATAGAATATTAAACAATGCAATTGTCATCGTTTGGAGTACGCTACCTACAGAATAAAATGCTATATTTTCTTTACCCCTTAAATAGCATAGGAATAATTGGCTTCCAGCCAAAGTCACAGTATAAAAGTAAATATAAGTGGAATATGGAGCAACCTCTGAAAACAAGGAAGAAGCTGGTATAACCAAAATACCAAAAAGAATCGCACCAACAAATACCGTCAACCCGGTACTCATTATTTTCTTGTAATTTGCGCCTTTATCAAGTGCAAACCGCATGACCGCTTCATTTATATTCAGAATTAGAATTGGAGCTAAAACAGTGCATAGAGTGTTAACTAAATCAACAACACCATACTCAGCAGTAGTGAGAATGTTGGTGTATAATGGAACAAGAAAGAAACTAATCAACCTCGATGCTACATTTCCTATCGCAAAAATCGCCGTATTTTTAGCAAGGTATCTCCCTCTACTTTCTGATTGTTTTAACACGCTCTATCCCCCATCAAATCTGGCTAATGGCCCTCTTTAAAAAATCAAAGCTCTTTTTTCTTTCCACTGTGAAAATATTCTGCACATTCTTTTCATCAATACTTCTATCAATTACCGTCAAATCATCATAAGAGGTGAGTATTCTATTCTCGGTTCTGGTAAGTTTCGTTATACTCTCTATCCGTGTTCCAAACCTGCCAGGCAAGACGCTTATAAAATCGGTTCCTAAATTTAAAGAAAAGGCAGTTGCATGGAAAGAGTCTGTTAATACACAGGCAGCATCACAAAATAAGCCAAGAAATTCTTCGACAGACGGCAACATAACGCACTTTCCGCCTTTTCGGTGGTCAGAGCGTCCAAAGCCAATGCGGATGATTTCCCAGTTCTTTTTTTGTGCAAGTTGTTTCGCATATTGATCCATTTGAGGATTAGGGTTCAGCTGGTAAATCAAAATATAAGGTTTTTCTCTTTTCTGTTTTGTTGCGAGTTGTCTCCATTCTTCTGCCTCCAACATTAAGGTTGGATCGAGAACAAGTGTCGATTTTATATCCATAGATGCAAGAAGCTCTACCGCGGACTGCTCACGAACAGAAATTGCGCTGTATTTTTCCAGAAGTCTCTTCGTTTCAGGAATTTCTTCCGTGTCAAGCTGTTCGCGTCCAATACTGGCAGAGAACGCAATCCGAGGCTTTCCAGCCGGAGCAAAATCCAAAAAGTATGATCGGTCAATGCCCTGATTCCAAATACTGTTCCAAACTTGATCGCTTCCGGTGATGTAAACATCAGCTACAGGAGGATTAGCTTCCAGTTCTTCAAAGGAGTAATATCTGACCTTTGTTAGTTGAACTTTTTCTTCCAAAAATCTCCACATAGGTGATCTTTGTTTTTCCAGAACACTTTTGAGAATCGATACCGTTGCTTTGCGCGTAAAGTTATTTATCCCCCACAGGGGCTTTAACTTTTGCAAGGTACTACCCTCCAACATTCTTTCTGCACGGCTCTGTGGAAGGTTGTCGCGTCTCCAGTAATCTACAAACTCCACATCATATCCACACTTTTTTAGAATCTGCTGCGTTGCATAGGTCTGCATTACAGAGCCGTAATTATCAACTGTATGTAATGTAATCACACTTGCTTTCATAAGATTCATCTTCCTTCACAAGAATTTCTATTAAACTCATCCTCCGTTTTTCAAAGCATACTCTATGAAAGAGTCATAGCCATGAAACAATGGTTTGCCATTCAAAAATGTTTCCAGGGACACTTCATAATTATTAACACATTTCATCTTTCCAATGAATGCATTGTTTTCTAAGTTTACCCGTTCCTCGAAAAGCCAAAAGAACTCTGCCAATACTTCCTTAGATGGTACTTTTCCATAAACCCGTTCATACTCTCGAACCAATTCAATCGCCTCGGAAAGCTGAGCTTTTTGTCTTTTTTCTCTATACTCGTCCAAAGAGCAGATGACTTTTGCAGGGTTACCAGCTATCACGCAATCTGACGGGTACCCCCCCCGGTTACTACGCTTCCGGCTCCGATTATCGTGTTATTCCCGATTGTCGTCCCCTTAAGAATCACTGTGTTCATTCCGATAAAGCAATTATCGCCAATCGTCACTTTTCCGGCACTGCCCAAAACTTCACCATATTTTCCCTTCAAAACGGACCAATCATATCCATGTGTAAGAATTTTCACTCCGATCGTAATTTGAACATTCTTTCCAATTTCGATAAGCCACGGGCGAGTCAAATCAATCAGTACCGCAGATGGTTTGGAAAACAGTTTCGTTCCTGTCCCAATTCTCATGCCCTCAGAGCGCAGATAGTCCAGCCAGCTTTCTGGTGATCTTTTGCTCCATATTCTTTTAATTGTATGTAAGCAATTGCCGATGTTCATCTGTGTTCCCTCCTGCTGACAATTTTTTTATATACCGGCTTTGCATAGCAGAACATGAGTGCCTGCGCCTTTTTCACCTTTGGAATATAGCTGTTTTTCAGCACACTTCCAAGATATTTTCTGCAAATCGGATTTATTTTTTTTAATAAATCCTCAGGGCATTTCTGACCGTTTCTGCAGTAGGTCGTATAAATGCTGGCGTGCGCAAAAAAGACCGCTGTCTCAGCGATATATTCCAAATCCGGGAACCACTTTTTATAGAACGCAAGCTGCGCGATTGAGGCATCCATCGGTGCCAAATTGACTTTTGCGTTTCTCGAAATACTATTTCCACGCTGCACATAATGATAAAACGGTGTAGAAGTATAGGTTACAGTTTCCGCACGGGCCACAATCCGATGCATCAAATAGAAATCTTCACACAGTTTTCCCACAGGGAACCTCAGTTGTCCCTCCCCATAAGCTTCCATCTCAAATAAAGCACGCTTAAAAATTGCATCGCAAAAGCTCATGTTGAAGTACTGATAGCTGTTCAATTCAACCAGACTTTCTGTTTTATTCCAGACTTTCGTGATATCCGGTGCATAAGGGGAGTATTTCGCTCCATTTTCTTGTTCATACCACACACCACCAATGGAGATATCCGCACTGTCATTTTGTAGCTGATTCATTAGCCGTTCATACATCGCGGAATCTATATAATCATCGGAATCGACAAAAGCAATGTATTCTTTCGTTGCCGCATCAATACCAGTATTTCTCGCTGCAGAAAGTCCTCCGTTTTTCTGGTGGATCACTTTTATGTTCTCGTATCTCGCCGCATACTCATCTGCAATTTCTCCGCTCTTATCTTTAGAGCCATCGTCAACCAGAATAATCTCGTCAACGGCCAGCGTTTGGTCAAGAATTGAGTCGATACACTTGCCTAGATACTTTTCTACGTTATAAACCGGAACAACTACCGTTAACTCACTACCCATATGATTTATGATCTCCCTATTTTATTTGTTAAAAAATGGTTTGATACGGCAGTACCATATTACTATTCTGTATACCGACAGTGTACATAGCATAGGCAAAGTACAGCGTGACCACCGCAGCAGAGCAGATTATCCGCGTGTTCTTATTTTCAATTCCATTCAATGTCATAGGAACAAGAATGATTGATGCCAAGCCAAAAACCATCCTGTAACGGTCAATCAGAACAATTTTACCCGTTAACGCGGATGCCCATAATGCCACTACCTGAAGATTATAGTATATCTTGAATTTCAGATTCTCTCGCTGATAAAAAAAAGTTGCAAAAAACACAAGCAAGATATTCATTGCTAAGACCACATATCCTTGCCCCTTCTGAGCATATGTGCTTTCAAGATATGTGGAATAATAGTCCATTCCACTAAGGATACCGTTTGCAATGTTGGCAAAGAATTTACCAAAGACAAAAATAGCAAGTGTAATAACTGCTAACAATCTAGGATTCAGATCCATATATACCAAAAAATAGACTGCTATAAAAACAATACAAGTTGTATGAAAGCCGCTGGCTATCAACACTAGCAGTAAAAAAGGAATAAATTTTCTTTTTTCAATATAAGGAATTGATACAAGCAAAAAGGCCGCGCCTATCATCTGTCGTGTTCCATTAAGGAAATAAAAGAAGTACGTCATCCCCAGCAAAAGGAATATACTCATATACCTATAGGGAGAATCCGATATTATTCTTTTATAAACCGGCATCAAAAACAAGGATGCCGTAAATCCAAAAAGCCACGGCGCAGACAAATGAAAGGCTGCAACCAGTTTGTTTGCCAAATAATATAATACTTCGTATCTTCCCTGTCCGGCACCATTTAATATGCCAAGATAATATCTATAATACGGAATATAATCTGCTCCGACATTAAATCGAATCGCCGAAATAAAAATCAAAGGGAACGCTGCCACAAGGGTCACCAACAACCAATAGCCTATTCCCTCTTTATCATGTTTGACATGCGTGGCAAACCATGTAAACGCAAATGATGCTAGGCATGCCGACCAATATACCGCCATCCTCAGTATTACCTCCTATGCAATTCATCAATTTAGAGATAGGCTCTCTCGTACTGCTTTGTCATCTCTTTCGCCGACAAGTTCTTCTCCTGAAATGCCTTGATCGCGGCCATATTTGTCTTTCTTTGCCGCAATGCATTCAGCTTTATCTCAAAATCATCCGGTGAGAACGTTTCTCCAAGATAAACAGCCTGCCCCATCTCCACTACCTCTCGGTGTGAGGGAATGTCCGACAGAAACAGGCCCAACCCACGGGACAACGCTTCCAGCACAGAAATCGAAAAGCCCTCGGATTTGGAGGCTGACACGTAAACATCGCTAATGTTCATGTATGCAACCGGGTCAGTCTGAAATCCCAGCATCCGTACATGATCATCCGCTTTTGCTTTGCACTCGGCTTCCTTTTCGCCGCTGCCCAAAACAAGCAGATATTCATCGCTCTCGTGATATCGCACAAACTCCTCAATCAACCAAACTATGTTCTTTCGAGAATTCAGCACACCTGCATAGAGAAATATGCGTGCATTCTCTGGCACACCAACCTCAGCTCTGGTTATAACAGAATGCGCCTGCACCGGCTCGATACCGTTGCAAATGAACGATGCGTTCGGCAGATGACGTTTCATCACATCATAGACAGACTTTGAACAGCATACACACTCGTCCAGTTTTTTCAGAGCTGCCAAGTGTAATGCAATGAAAAATCGGCTCTTTGCATACCCATAGGAATCAAGGTAGTCCTCATACATATTATTGTGGATCGTCGTAATGCGCTTTGCTGATGTGCGCAGACGCGAAGAAAGAATATCGGGAATAATTCCATGCGTGTGCAAAATGTCAAAGCGACCTTTTTCTACAATATCCGAGAATTCTCTGCTCTGTCCAAGCAGGCACTTCATACGACTCAGCGTACTGCACTCATAAACTGTCACACCGTTATTCCACAAAGCCGAAACAACTTCCGCATCGTTGCCTTCAAACAAGGTAATCAGGGAAATGTCATACTCTGACCTGTCCAGATTGTTGATAAGGTTCAACACCACACTGCTTGGGCCGTTCTTCACAATATAATTGATAACATAGGCTATCCGAACCACGTTAGTATCTTCTCCTTACTTCCTCAGCACTTTCTCAAACATAAACTTCCGCAACCAGTTCGGAGCCAACGCAGACCCGCTACGGATTACGCAGCTCTTCATGTACTGGCTGTTTCCAATAAACCCACTGTCCCTCATGAACTTGAACAGCTTTGCCTGCGTCTTTGTGTACTTCCAACCGGCTCTTCTTAAATACATATCCGAGCCTGCCCGCATATGGAGCAACGGCTCTTGAATGTTATAGCCCTGATACCCGGCCATCAGCATCCGGAGCCAAAGATAATAATCCTCCAACAGATAGAAGTCCTGATAAGAGCCAACAGCCTCGACTGCGGACTTTTTATACATCACACAGGGGTGATTGAACGGATTTCGCTTCTTTGCAAACTCTACGATTTCCGTGTTTATCTCTGGCAGCACCCGCTTTGCATCAACAGTATTCGGATCAGTTGTGAACTCCTCAACGATACCGGAACAAATACTCACTTCCGGATGCGTGTTAAACACAGCAATCTGTTTTTCACAGCGACCCGGGTACGCAATATCATCACTATCCATCCGGGCAACCAGCTCATTTTTACAGTGCTTGATGCCCTCATTGAGTGCATTGCCAAGTCCACCGTTCTTTGCGAGACGAACAACATTCAGGGTTGTCCCCATCTCCTGTTGCTTTTTGGTGATTATCTCATCCAGCACATCATTCAAAGGACCATCGCACACCAGCACAAAATCATCTGTTGGGAGCGTCTGTGCTTGAATGCTCTCGATCGCTTGCTTCAAATACTCTGGCTTCTCTTTGTGATAAACCGACATGAGAACCGAGTATTCTCTGTACTCTCCAACCCCCATAAGCACCTACATTCCTCTCTCCACATCAAAACGGCTCAAACTCATCTCAAAGAATCTGAGCCGCTCTTATTTTTAATCAAACTCATATAAATCGAGGTGCAGCCTCAGCATTGCAAGCTTTTATTTTACGATCGCACCAGTACCTTCTATTTCGCTCCTTCATGAGTAAAAACAACTTTCACCGTCTTAAGCAAAATCTTAATATCCAGCCACAATGACTGCATCTTAATATACTCCAAATCATATACGACCTTTTCCTGTGGCTCAAGATCATATCCACCGCTAATCTGAGCTAGTCCCGTAAAGCCCGGTTTCACCTTAAGTCGTTCAGAAAAACCATGTATGTAATGTTCAAACTCTTCATAGAATACTGCACGTTCTGGGCGTGGCCCAACCAAAGTCATTTCACCGGTTAAAGTTTGAAAAAACTGCGGCAGTTCATCCAAGCGATATTTACGAATAACACGTCCTACTCGCGTGATTCGTGGATCATCATCACCACTGGACCACTGTGCACCTTTGGCCTCTGCGTCCTGACGCATGGAACGAAATTTAATGACATCAAATGGTTTTCCATTCAATCCAAGACGTTCTTGTCGATAAAATATCGGCCCTTTTGAGTCCAATTTAATTGCAATTGCAATGATAATCATTGGAATCAAAAATACAATAATCGCACATAACGATCCCACAATATCCATGCTCCGCTTAAGAAATTGATAAATCGGACGGCAGGGAATATCTTCAATATGCTCTACATAATATTCCTTTTGTGGTTCAAAGGGTAAAATAACGTTTGTTTCCATTGGGGATCTTGCCACTTGGTTGGTTAATACGGTACTTCCTGTCTTCATTTCACATTCTCTTTCCAATTTTCATTAATTACCGAGCAACAATCCCCATTTTGTTACTATCGACTATCTCTTTTTAAAATTTTTTTCCACAAACTCTTTTTTTCCCTTGTACTATGCTTTGTTTTTACTTCCTCTCCATGAAAAACACGGTCTGCATTCTCCGCCAATTGTTGGCTAAATGCACTTCCCAGTCGGTCTCCCACAACCTCCATAGCCACAGCAAGGTTCGGTGCTCGCGACTGCATATTATGTGCATCGCTGGCAAGCACATGGACATATCCTTGCTTGATCAGCCGCAGCGCCTGTTTCTGAAAGTCCACATCTAAGACCGAATCTGCATTCATTTGACACAGCGCGCCCTTTTCGATATATTTCCTTAATCGATTCAAGTCGCCTAGAAAATAATGATATCGTTCAATATGTGCAAAAATCGGCCGCAATCCTTGTTGAAATGCTGCATCGACAATCGCATCCCCCCACAATGGATACGAGCCAAATGGCCATTCCAGCAAAATATATTTGGTATTTCCCATCGCAAGCGGACGTAAATCCATCCCCTGCAGCGCAAGGGACATTGCAACCTCAGCTCCCAACTGGAGCTGTAGTGATTGTGCTTCTGCACTCGCAGAAATCTGCTGAAATGCACGCTGTCGATTATCCAAGAATTCTGTCAATGACTGCTTTTCCGGATAAAAGTGCGGCGTGCACACCACCTGAGATACCCATTGTCGCTGTTCTTCCCGTAAGAGCTCTTTTGTTATCTGTACATCGCGTGCTCCATCATCAATTCCGGGAAGAATATGACTGTGCAGATCGCTCCATGTTTGTACGTTATTCTGTGCTGTCATTGCTCTACTTCTTTATCGATTGTTCTGGATTATTCTTCTCCAGCCCCTCCGAATCCTCTGGTCGTCCTCCATAGCTATAACTTCCATAGTAGTTATACGATTGCTCTGCCTTAGCACCCGTCTTTTCTGCATCATAACGATTTAATACCGTTCCAAAGATCGGGATATTGATGCTTTCCAGCTGCTCTTTCGCCGCCAGTGCCGCTTCTTTTGTCACACCATCATGGCTAACAACCAAAATAGCCCCGTCCATATATCGTCCTAATGCAACTGCATCCGTTACTGCATTGACCGGAGGCGCATCACAAAGTACATAGTCATAGCTCTTTGCCAGCGCATTTAGAATTTCTCGCATGCGTTCGCTACCAAGAAGCTCCGATGGATTTGACGGTGAATATCCCGCCGGAAGAACGTCAATCCCCAACTTTCCAAAATGATAAAACGACTCCTGCAGTTGCTGATCAATTTCTTTCTCTGCACTCAACATAGAGGACAATCCAGCCTCCTGCCGCGGCAAGCGCAAATATCGATGCAATGATCCCATACGCAGATCACAGTCCAGCAACACAACGCGCTTACCGTCCTGCGCCAACGATACAGCCAGGTTCACTGACACATTGGACTTTCCCTCTCCCGGGATTGAACTGGTAACCATGATAACCTTTGCCGGAGTATCACTAGCATGCGTCACATACAACAAGTTAGTACGCAATGCTTTGTAGGATTCTATGTATGAAAAGGAACGGCTTTTTGTTATAAGATGCAGTGTTGGACGTTCTTTTCCCCACTGCTTTGTCTGTTTTCGTATGCCAAGCATGCTTCCATTCCTCCTTTACGAATCCTTATCCATCGGGATAACGGCCAAAATTGGCAGTCCCAAAACTTCCTTCAGGTCAGCCTCTGTCTGAAATGTATTGCTGTTCAGCATCTTCAAAGTCAGCATACCAACATAAACAATCAAGCCCAGCATAGCTGCCAGCGCAGTGTTTCTCCTCTTACTCGGTGAAACCGGTCGTCCCGTCGTCCACGGCTCATCGACGGTCTTTACCGATCCGACATCAACCGTGTCCATAATCGCAGACGGCGCCATATCAACAAGCGCCTGAACAATCTTCATCGCCTCATCTGGGTCGCCGTCCTTGACGGTAATACGCATTACCTGTGTATCACTGACACTATCAACAGTAATCTGCTTTTCCAGGGTGTTGTAATCACACGGAAGATTCAGATCACTAATAATCTTCTCCAGCACCGTATGGCTCTTCAGAATAACTGCATAGGTATTCGCCAATGAGCTGGACGCCTGAATATCCTGATCGGTAATCACGGAGGATTTATTTTTTTCTTGGTTATTGACAATCATATCCGCGCTTGCGCTATACGTCTTGGGCAGTACAAACGCCGTCACAAGATAGCCGATCACCGCGCAAACCAATGCCGTTGCAATAATTTTCACAGCATTATGCCAGCACAGATAAAAGAGTTCCAACAGATCTATTGTCTCTTCCTCATGGTTGGTTTTCAAATCATTTCTCTCCTTTTGCAGCATTTTATCTATTCAAAAATAAAATATGCTTTGCGTTATTATGCAAGCTTACAGCCAATCGAGTTTTTCTTGTCTCATATAAACAACTTTCCACCCTTCTATCCGCCTCTTTTTGCCATAAAACAAGCAATTATTACATAAAACTTTCTTTTTTTACATTGCTTTTATAATATACCCCCCCCCGCCTTTTGTCAACTATAGTATGGATATTTGCCATACTTTTAATTTCGATAACATACATTTTTCCGTTCTGCTTTTCCTGCCCGCTTTCTTTTGTTCTCTTGCAAAATGTGCTAAAATAATAGTATCAAATTTTTTTCAAAAGAAAGGAAGTGATCCGGATGAAAAACTATTCCTGTACCGATGCCATCCGGCTCGCCAAGCAAGAAATCCTGCATATCGCGAAGGAGGCCTTTGCATCCGGTCTCATGGCCGCGACCAGCGGCAATTTAAGTATTTATAACCCGGAGCAACATTGTATCATCTTAACTCCCAGCGGTTATCCATACAATCAAATGACCGAAGAGGATCTGGTTGTTATTGATCTGGACGGACAAGTTCTTGATGGCTTCCGCCGTCCTTCATCAGAGTGGCGTATGCACAGTGAGATTTACCGCGCTGTACCGGAATGCCACGCGATTGTACACACCCACTCCCCCTATGCCACGGCCTTTGCGGTTTTGCGGCAGCCGATTCCATGCACACTTGTCGAAATGCAGCTCTTTCTCGGCGGCAGTATTGAAGTCGCCGACTACGCCAGTCAGGGCTCTGCCGCGGTCGGCACAAACTGCATTCCTATTCTTTCGCGAAAACCGGTCTGTCTGCTTGCGAACCACGGCGTTGTAGCAACCGGATCATCCCTTTTCCAGGCCTATACCAACTGTCTTTACACCGAGGACTCCGCCCGCATCACTCTTCTGGCACGGTCCATCGGCACTCCCATTGAAATTGAGGAACAGCATCATGGATAATCTGCAACATGTCACTCACATCGACAACGTCCGTCTGAGCGACGACGGACGTGCTGTCGTCATTCTGGATCAAACCCAGCTGCCCAACCACACGGTCTATCTGACCTTGGACACGCCGGAGCAACTGTTTGATGCCATCCGCGATCTCAAAATTCGCGGCGCACCAGCGATCGGCATCTGCGCCGGATATGCCCTTTATGTTCTGGCACAGCAGATTTCCGCTGGCTCTCGTGAAGAGTTCCTCACAAAGCTACAAGCACAGGCGGATTATCTCAACGCCTCCCGCCCAACCGCAGTCAATCTCAGCTGGGCACTGCGCCGTATGATGGATACCGCGCGCAGCGCCGGATCGGATATTCTATCGTCTCTCGCCGCAGAGTGCAAAGCCATTCACGAAGAGGACATCGACATGTGCCGCCGTATCTCAGAATGCGGTCTTTCTCTGCTCCACGATGGGGATGGCGTCTTGACGCACTGCAACGCTGGACCACTTGCCACTTCACGCTACGGCACTGCCCTCGGTCCGCTGTTTCTCGGCAAAGAACGCGGCATGAACTTCCATGTCTTTTCGGATGAAACCCGTCCCCTGCTGCAAGGCGCCCGCCTGACCAGCTATGAGCTGTCCAAGGCCGGGATCGATGTCACACTGATCTGCGACAACATGGCAAGCATCGTCATGAAAAACGGCTGGGTACAAGCCTGCTTTGTCGGCTGTGACCGCGTCGCTGCCAACGGCGATACCGCCAACAAAATTGGTACCAGCGGCGTTGCCATTCTCGCCAAGCACTATGGCATTCCATTCTATGTACTTGGTCCGACTTCGACGATTGATCGAAGCTGCGCTACCGGTGACGACATCACGATCGAGCTGCGCGACCCCGCCGAAATTCGTGAGAAGTTCTACAAGGAACCGATGGCTCTGCCGGATATCAAATGCTACAACCCCGCCTTCGATGTCACCGATCACACACTGATCTCCGGTATTGTCACGGAATATGGCATCTGCCGTGCGCCGTATACAGAAAGCCTGAAAGCGGTCTTTGCAAAGAAACAGGAGGAAGAGAAATGAACACTCGTTTTTATAATGCCCGCATACTCTCGATGACCGGCTCGAATACACCGCGTACTGGTGAGGTATGGGTCGAGGGAAACACCATCACCTATGTCGGCCCCGGAAAGCAGGACGCTCCCTATTGGGATCGCGAGATTAACCTGAACGGTAATGTCCTGATGCCAGGCTTTACCAATGCACATACCCACTCGGCAATGACCTTCCTGCGTTCCTTTGCCGATGACTTGCCACTTCAGGATTGGCTCAACAAGCAGATTTTCCCGATGGAGGCAAAGCTCAACGAGGAGCACATCTACCACCTCTCCAAGCTTGCCATTCTCGAATATCTGACCAGCGGTATCACGTCCAATTTCGATATGTATCTGACGCCGGATTCCATCGTGGAGGCATCCATCGACAGCGGCTTTCGCACGGTTCTCACCGGCGCGGTCAACGATTTCAGCCAGTCCGTTGAGCTTGTTGATCATTGGTATCAGACCTACAATAACTATCACGAGCTGATTTCCTTTGAACTAGGCTTCCACGCCGAATATACTACCTCCCGCGACAAGCTGGACGCCATCGCCGCTCTGGCGAAAAAGTATCAGGCTCCGGTCTACACGCACAATTCTGAGACGGAATCTGAGGTGCAGCAGTGTGTCAGCCGCACCGGCATGACGCCGACGGTTTATTTGGATTCCCTGGGCATTTTTGACTACGGCGGCGGCGGATACCACTGCGTCCATATGTCGGAGGAGGATCTGAACATTGTACAGCAGCGCGGGCTCTCGGTCGTCACCAATCCCGCCTCCAATCTCAAGCTCGCCAGCGGTATTGCTCCGATCAGCGAAATGCTGCGCCGCGGCATCAACATCGGTATTGGCACAGACGGTCCCGCCAGCAACAATTGTCTGGATATGTTCCGTGAAATGTTCCTCGTCACCGGTCTGGCAAAGGTGCGCGAAAAGAACGCCGCCGCGGTCAGCGCCGATGATGTACTGCGCATGGCAACCATAGGCGGTGCAAAGGCCATGAATCTGCCCCGCTGCGGCACCATTCAGGAAGGCCAGCTCGCCGATCTCATTGTCATTGATCTGGATCAACCAAATATGCAGCCACTCAACAATATCGCAAAAAACATCGTCTATGCAGGAAGCAAGCAGAACGTCCTGCTCACCATGATCAACGGTGTCATTCGATATGAGCGCGGCGAATTCCATATTGGAACCGATCCGGAGGAAATTTACGCCACTGCACAGGAGATTATTCGCGCGTTTTCCGAGTAAGTATGAAATAATCCACAGTTTTTCGTGTTGCAATAGAAAAACAAATGGGATTTTACCTCTTTACGCAGTATGCCAAACAGTCTATAATAAAGGCAATACATGCAAGAAGGAGTGTTCCATCATGCAAGATCATGAACATTTGAATGGTTGGATCCATCACTCAGTGGCCATCACCGGTGGTTTTCTCGGTGTCTATGCCTTGCTCTGCCGCGCCGATTTCTTTGGCAATGCGCAGACCTCCAACCTCTTATATATTGTCACAAGTCTATTGGGCCGCAATTGGTTGGATGTTCTCATCCGCATCGGTGGTGTCATCGTCTATTTGGCTGGTATTGCGCTTACGATTTTCTGGGATAAGAAATGGCATCGCAATCTTCATTGTTTATCGCTGGTGATTACCGCCGCAACCATTTTGCTGCTTGGTTTTCTGCCGGCAAAGATGGACCCAATCTTAGGTCTGTATCCTATTTTCTTCGCTATGGCAATTCAGTGGAATTCCTTCCCTGGAGCGCGCGGTTACGTCAGCTCTTCGATTTTTTCCACTAATAACATCCGACAAATTGCCAATTCCCTCTCAGAATACTGCATCACACATGACCGCAAGCAGCTGGATAAAGCCGCCTTCTTCGGCGAAACCGTTCTTTGCTTCCATATCGGCGCCGCTTTCGCTTGGATGGCTCACCATTTCTTCGCGATTCAAAGCGTCTGGTGTGGCTTCCTACCGGTACTGTTTTCCGCAATCCTCGTTGCGAAGGAATTGCAGCTTGCCGCTGCACCGGCTGTAGTAACGGTTGTTCCAAATCCAGTATCCGTCGCTGGCAAAGAAGAGACACCCATTATTTAATCAAAGCAATCCGCGAAAACGTCTTCGTTGTTAAACGAGGGCGTTTTCTTTCTCTCAAATTTTTTTATGGTATATCTGTCACTCTGTTCCCCGGACGCTCTTGTTTCTTACCATCATGTTTTCTCGTGCTTGTTTCAATTCTGTATTTCTTTGCTTTTTTCGTCCAAAAAAGATGGAAATTTACTCGCTTGTACAGTATAATGAAAAGTAGTTTGTTATACTAGATTCTTGGAGGAGATCAAATTGAAGTTTACATTTGCACATAATAATTTTAACGTGAAGAATCTGGACGACTCGCTTCGCTTCTATCAGGAAGCATTGGGACTTGTCGAAACACAGCGTTTCCAAGCTCCGGACGGCAGTTTTACCCTTGTCTATCTCGGCGACGGCGTAACGCCGCATCTTCTGGAACTGACTTGGCTTCGTGATCATCCTCAGGCATACAATTTGGGGGAAAATGAATTTCATCTTGCGCTGGAAGTCGATGATTTTGAAGCCGCTTTGCAAAAGCATAAACAGATGAACTGCGTATGTTTTGAAAACCCAGACATGGGAATTTATTTCATCAATGATCCGGACAATTACTGGATCGAGATTATTCCCAAAAAGGAGGGCATAAATGAGTGACTATGTAATTGTAACCGATTCCGTTCTTGATCTGGACGAATCCTGGTTCTTAGAAAATAATGTCGTCTGGGTGCCTCTGAGCTTCACGCTGGAGGGGTATCCTGCCATCGACGATGACTTTGGAAAGACCATTCCCCTGCCGCAGTTCTATCAGCTCCTGCGCGACGGAAAGAGTGTCACCACCTCTCAGGGTACGGTCGGGCACTTTACCGAAGCGTTTGAGCGTATTCTGAAACAGGGAAAGGACATCGTCTATGTCGGCTTTTCCTCTGCACTTAGCGGCAGCTATCACTCCGCCTGTGTCGCAAAAAAGGATTTGCAGCCGCTGTATCCCAAACGAAACATTTATTGCATCGACACCAAATCCGCTGCCGGTGGCCAAACGATGGTTGTCCGTGAGGCAGTAAAATGCCATCAAGAAGGTATGCCCGCGGATGTCTTGGTGCAACACATCGAAGCACTTTGTCCACATATCCTGCACTGGTTTACCGTGGACGACTTGTTTTATCTGCATCGTGGTGGTCGCGTGTCGAAGTCCGCTGCAGTAATGGGCTCTTTGGTTGGCATTAAACCCGTTCTCTATGTCGATGAAGAAGGACGGCTGATTCCCTACAAAAAGGTTCGTGGACGAAAAAAGTCTTTGGAAGAACTGGCAAATCAGCTCAAGCTGCACATAGATTCTACCCAGACGCAGCGTTATCAAATCTGTATCAGCCACGGTGATTGTCTGGACGATGCCGAATATCTGCGCACGTATCTCTGCAAGATAATCGGAGCCACGGATGTCTATATTCATATCCTTGATACCGTAATCGGCGCCCATGCCGGCCCCGGCACCATCGCTTTGTTCTTCTATGGAGACAAACGCAATAGCTAAGGAATTATTATGAACGTATACGATTTTGATCAAACCATTTATCACGGCGACAGCACGGTAGATTTCTTCCAATACTGTCTCCTTCACCACCCCGTTATGGCGATTACACTACCCAACACAGCGTTTCAATTCGTTAGGTATTTTGCCCGACTGCAAAGCAAAACACGCTGTAAGGAGCAAATGTACAAGTTCCTGCGTTGTATTGGGGAGACACCTGATGTCGTAGAAGCGTTTTGGGCAAGCCATATCAAAAACATCAAACCTTGGTATATCGAAAAGCTACATCAAAGTGATGATGTTGTCATCTCTGCCTCGCCAGAATTTCTGATTAAGCCCGCTTGTGAGAAGCTCGGCATTTCTTATGTTATGGCATCTCGGGTTGATCCGTACACCGGCTTATATCACGGAAAGAACTGTTGGGGAGAAGAAAAGGTTCGTCGCTTTTATGAAATCTTTGGCGAAGACACTGCCATTGATTCCTTTTATTCGGATTCCCTTTCCGATGCTCCACTCGCTCATTTGGCAAATGAAGCTTGGATTGTCCGCGGTGATCATTTGGTCGCTTGGGATGTGTGGGAACACAAGCACGGAAAGAAAAAGCTCTGGAATGAGTAGACACTATCAAAACGAGAATAGGATGGATGTTCTGCAATTTGTAGAAACTTCAGCTTTTCTGATAAGCCCAAAAGAAATATATGAAAAAGTGAGGATATTCCAATGAAGTTCGAACGAATCAGCAACGAGTTTGTTCCCTACACACCAGATTTTGACGCAAAGCTGCATATCATTGAAAAAACAGAGGGTCTGGAAGATGATCCGGAAAAGATGAAGAAACTAAAGCGTATCATTGACGGCGCGATTGAGGGCTTTGATGACGGCAAAAACACGGTTGTTCGTGGAGAAGACGGCAAGCTCTACGAATACTATGAAAATGTATTTCTATGTTTTTACCGTGAGATTAAAGGTTTAGCAGAATAAATGCAAATGGAGTTGGTAAAATACCAGCTCCATTTTATTGAACGAAGAATGCGCTATCAAAGAACAAAAAATCCCCGCACCAGAAACCCAGTGCGGGGAAATATACAATTGTACCGAAGTTCAATAACAAAATCAAGGTCTTAAAGCGTGTTTGCTTTGGTTTTCATAAATTTTCTCGTTTTCGTAATCGTATTCTTCCTGTCTTTTCATGAAAACAGCGCCAGATTTTCTCTGACGCTGCTTATCTTATTTTTTCTATACCCCAACTATTGACCACTGAACCTGAAATACACAAAAAGAGACAAACCCTTGGCTCAACAGTGATAAGGAACTAATTCACTTACCAACTGTTAGCTGACGGTTTCCGGAGTGCATACGGACAAATCCCGTCTGATTTCTAACAGGAAGTCAGACGGGATTTTCTATTTTATAATCAGAATTATGGAGGATATACTGTGAAAGTCTTAATATCTTGTGCCTACAACATTGATAACTGCCATGTAGAACTGAAATTCTTAGATGGTAGCATGATTGCCATTGATACGATTGCGATGGAGAACGAGGTTGCCGACAATATGTATCAGCGGTCAGAGCTGGACTATCTAATCTACAATGATCCGATTGGATATGCAGACCTTGTTTTGAACGGAAACCCCGAAATTTATCTAAAAACTGTAACTGAATGTAAACCCTTAGATTAAAACTCAGCCCTCTGCCTTTTCATTGGCA
>CAKTAV010000003.1 GCA_934532985.1 uncultured Butyricicoccus sp.
ACTCCTTTTGGCATAGCAAAACACCCCACTTGTTAGATAGTATATCATACTGTCTAACAAATGGGGTGCAGTTCATTTCGGTCACGCTCTTTTGCTTAATCCTGTTTCTTTTTCGTGTTCTGCGAAATTCGCGTTCCGTTGAACTTCTGCGTTGCAGCGGGAACACCGTTGGCAATCAGCTCGGACACCGCCTGTACGGCACGCTGTACGGCATCGTCCATGGCTTCCTGCTCGTCCGGAGTGACGTTGGACAGCACCCAATCGGCGAGATCATAGTCCGGATGCGGCTTTGCACCGACGCCGACCTTGATGCGTGGGAAGGCCTGCGAATCCAGCTGGGCGATGATATCCTTCACGCCGTTTTGTCCGCCGGCGGAGCCGCTCGGACGAATGCGGAGCGTTCCGACCGGAAGGGAAATGTCGTCAAAGATGACCAGCACATGCTCCGGAGGAATCCTATAAAAGGACGCAGCCTCATGTACGGCGGCGCCAGAGAGGTTCATAAACGTCTGCGGCTTCATCAGCAGCACGCGTGCACCGCCGAGTAGCGCCTCACCGGTGAGCGCCTGAAAACGGGCGCGGTCGCAGGAGACATGATGCTCACGGCACAGCGCGTCCATCACGCGAAAGCCGGTGTTGTGGCGCGTATTTTCGTACTTTTTTCCGGGGTTGCCCAGGCCGACCACCAGCCACTCGATCGGCTGTGCGGCGGGCTTGTTCACCTTTTCCGCGTCGAGCTTGGCAAAAATATCAAAAATCGACATGAGCGGCTCAACCCTCTGCAGACAGGATGAAGTAGTAAATCGGCTGTCCGCCCGGAATGATGGTCACTTCGGCGTCCGGTGCTTCCTTGGCAAACATCTTCTCTACGCGTGCGGCATCCTCTTCGGTCATGTCCTCGCCGTAGATGATGTTGACAAAGGAGCACTCTGTGCGCGTCATCTCACGAACCAGACGCTTGATTGCGTCGTCCATCTTGCGGGTGTTGGCACACAGCTTGGACTCCAGCAGAGACAGATACTCGCCCTGCTTGATTTTCTTGCCGCCGAAGTCGGAATTGCGGGCGGCATAGGTGACCTGACCGGTGCGCACGTTGGAGGCAGCGTCTACCATCGCCTGACGGTTGGTGTCCATATCACTGCTCTCGTCAAAGGCCAGCATCGCAGAAATGCCCTGCGGGATGGTCTTAGTCGGGATGATCACGACGGTCTTACCCTCGCACAGCGGCACGGCCTGCTCGGCTGCCATGATGATGTTCTTGTTGTTTGGCAGGACGAATACCGTTTCCGCCGGCACGGCGTCAATCGCATGCAGAATATCGTCGGTGGACGGATTCATGGTCTGTCCGCCCTCGACCATCTTATCTACACCGAGATCACGGAATACGTTGACCAGACCCTCGCCGACGGCGATGGAGACAAAGCCATACGGCTTTTCCGGAGCGGCGATCTGACGCTTCGTACCCAGATTTGCCGCCTCCTCGACGATCTTTGCGGAGTGCTGCTGGCGCATGTTCTCGATCTTTACCGTGAGCAGCGGGCCAAACTTAAGTCCGGCAGCCAGCGCTTCATTCGGCTGATCGGTGTGAACGTGTACCTTGATGATGTCATCGTCGTCCACGACAACAAGGCTGTCGCCGATGGAGTTCAGGAAGGAACGCAGACGCTGTACGTTGCGGGAGCGATCCTTGCGCTCGGCGATGAATTCCGTGCAGTAGGTGTAGGTGATGTCCTCGTCGCTGATGCTGGAGAACGTACCGTTGGCAGCCGGAGCGGCTGCTTCGGTCTGTGCCGGTTCATACTCGTGATGAATGCCGTTATAGGCATCGCGCATACCGGTGACAACGGTCAGGAAGCCGAAGCCGCCGGCGTCCACGACGCCTGCCTTTTCCAGCACCGGATTCTGGTGCTGGGTTTCCGCCAGCGCTTGCTCGCCGCGTTCCAGAACCGCGTCCAGAACCTCGCCGCAGGTCAGCTCCGGATTGGACTGGCACAGCTCGAGCGCGTGCTGTGTCGCCACGCGGGATACCGTGAGAATCGTGCCCTCTGCCGGCTTCATAACCGCCTTATAGGCCGCCTGTACGCCATCGTTGAACGCAATCGCCAGATCGGAGCCGGTTGCCTCGGTGCAGGTCTTGAGATGCTTGGACATGCCGCGAAACAGCAGCGACAGGATAACACCGGAGTTGCCGCGCGCGCCGCGCAGCAGGGCGGATGCCGTCTGCGTGCTGGCGGTTGCCAGATCCGGATTCGTCAGCTTGGACATCTCCGCCCGGGCGGATGACATGGTCATGGACATATTGGTGCCGGTATCGCCATCCGGTACCGGGAAAACATTCAGCTCGTTGGCCTGTTCTTTTTTTGCTTCAATTGCCAGAGATCCCTCGATAATCATCGCGGCAAACAGCTGGCCATCAATTGTTTTTGACAAAGTTGTGCCTCCTCTTTTTTCTGCTCGCTGCGTGATCTTAGTCTGCGCGCACCGCTTCGACATAGACATCAACATTCTTTACGTCGATCCCTGTCATTTTTTCTACTGTGTAGCGTACCTCGCTGATGATCGAGCGGCAGATGGTCGCAATATTGACACCGTGCTCGACGGCGAGATGCAGGTCAATATTGACGCCGCCGTCCTCCGCCTCAACGATGCGGACACCGCGGGACATGTTCTCGCGGCGCAGCAGGTGGGCGATGCCGTCGGTTACAGAGCGGGTCGTCATGCCCTTGACGCCGAAGCAGCCCATCGCTGCGCATCCGGCGATATCAGCCAGGACATTTGGGGAAATATTGATAAATCCGAGATCGGTTTTGATCGTCATGAAAATTCCTCCTTCAGATAGAAACCTTCCAGTTGAATACGGTTATCGATAGATAAGTATATTGTATAATATTTTCTTCACAGTAACAAGTGGGTTCTTTGTTTTTGATGAATACTTCGCAAATTCTTGGGCAAATTTAGCGCTTTCTAGGCGGGAATGCCCAAAAATGGTTTGCAAAACCACACCTATTCGACAGAGTGTTGCGCAGAAGAAAAAAGATTTTAAGAAAAAACGAAAAATGCGCAAACATTTGTTTGATTTTTGCGCTGAAATACGATATGATAGTAATACAACAATAGAAGGGAGCGAAGATTGAATGAAAGCACCGTCTGAAAAACAGATTAAGATATTAAATTTTATCCGCGCATTTACGAGAGAAAAGGGATATCCGCCGACGGTCCGGGAGATCGGCGCCGCGGTCGGCCTGCGTTCTCCGTCCACCGTACATGCGCATTTGAATAAGCTGCGGGATTTGGGTCTGCTGCAAAAGGAAGAGCACTGCACCCGTTCGCTGACGGTATTGGAAACGCACGAAGGCAGTATGAAGGATGGATTAGTACCGATTTTGGGCCGTGTCACCGCGGGACAGCCGATTTTGGCAGTCGAGGACATCGAAGGATATCTGCCGACGGATCTGGACGGAGAGGTCGGTGAATATTTTGCCCTGCGCATTCAGGGCGATTCCATGACTGGCGCCGCTATTCTGGACGGCGACTATATTGTGGTGCGCCGACAGAATTTTGCACGCAGCGGACAGATTGTTGTCGCGATGATTGACGACGAGGCGACGTGCAAGCGCTTTGTCAGCAGTGAAGGACACATCTGGCTCATGCCGGAAAATTCCTCCTATACGCCGATTTTGGGCGACAGCAGTATTATTTTGGGCGTTGTTGTCCGCATTGTCCGCAAGTATCCGTTGTAACCCATGACGCTGGAGGATGAAGTTCGCTTTGTGCGCGGCATCGGTCCGAAAAAGGCACAGGCACTGGAGCGGCTGGGAATCCGTACGCTGCGGGATGCGCTGGAGTTTTTTCCGCGCGGCTATGAGGATCGCACAGTCGTGACCAAGGTGCGCGATCTTGTGGAGGGTGAATTCGCTGGAATTCATGCCGTACTCGGCGCGCCGGTTCGAACGGCGCATATTCGCCGCGGGATGGATGTCTCCAACGGCATGGCATATGACCACACCGGCGCGGTGGGGCTGCGGTTTTTCAACAGCCGCTATGCCGCCTCGGCCTTGGAGGTCGGGCAGGAATATGCGTTTTACGGGCGCGTTCAGCGAGAGGGAAGGCGCTTCCTGCTGGTCAACCCGGAATTTGAACCGGTGGGAACCGACAAGAAGATCGGACGGGTGGTGCCGATCTATTCGCTGACCGCCGGACTGCATCAGCGCGATATCGAAGTGGTGACGGCGGCGGCGCTGGGTGTTCTGCCGCCGGATCTCGGGGATTATGTGCCGCAAACGGTACGGGAAGCCTATCATTTGCCGCCGCTGGGCGCAGCGCTGCACTGGATTCATCGACCGCAAACGGCGAAGGAAGCGCAGCAGGCGCGCACCCGCCTGATCTTTGACGAGCTGTTTCTGCTGTCCTGCGGTCTGGGGCGGCTGCGGGAGCGGCGGTCCGGTGTGCGCGGTATTTCCCTGCGCGATATGAGTCTGCGGGAATTTTATCGGGCGCTACCGTTTTCTCTGACCGGCGCGCAGCGGCGCACGATTGAAGAGTGCTGTCTGGATATTTCCGCCGGACGACCGCTCAGCCGTTTGGTACAGGGCGATGTTGGCTCGGGTAAGACGATGGTGGCGGCGGCCCTGTGCTGGCTGATGGCGCGCAACGGCAAGCAGGCAGCGCTGATGGCGCCGACCGAGCTGCTGGCACAGCAGCATATGCAGACACTGGAGCCGCTGTTCGCATCACTGGGTGTGCGCTGCGGTCTGCTGACCGGCTCGATGACGCCTAAGCAAAAGCGCGAGCGGCAGGAGCAGTTTGCCGCCGGCGAGCTAGATATCGCGATCGGCACACATGCGCTGCTCCGTGAGCAGGTGCACTTTGCCAATCTCGCTTTGGCGGTGGTGGACGAACAGCATCGCTTCGGCGTGGCCCAGCGGGCAGCGCTGACGCAGAAGGGAGAAAACGTGCATCTGCTGGTTATGTCGGCGACGCCGATTCCGCGTACACTGGCGCTGCTGATGTATGGTGATTTGGATGTCTCGATTATCGACGAGCTGCCACCGGGACGGCAGACAATTGAAAGCTATGCGGTCGGGCAGAATATGCGCCGACGCATTGACGCGTTTATCGACAAGCAGTGCCAGCTCGGCGGACAGGTGTATGTCGTCTGTCCATTGGTGGAGGACGGCGAGACCGAGCGCATGAGCGCGGAGCACTGCGCCGCGCGATTGCAGCAGATATTGCCGCACCGGCGCGTGGGTTTGGTGCACGGCCGGGCAAAGGCCAAGGACAAGGAAGCCGTCATGCAGGCATTTGCGGCGGGTGAGATTGATATTTTGGTCTCCACCACGGTCATCGAGGTTGGAGTGAATGTCCCCAATGCCACGCTGATGGTGGTGGAGGACGCGGACTGCTTTGGTCTGTCCCAGCTGCATCAGCTGCGCGGCCGTGTGGGACGCGGCAGCCGACAGTCGTACTGCATCTTTTACGGCGCGGACAAGGGACAGGCGGCGAAGCAGCGTCTGAGCACGCTGTGCCGGACGAGCGACGGCTTTGCGATTGCGCAGGCAGACCTGGAGCAGCGCGGCGCCGGTGATTTCTTTGGTACACGGCAGCATGGACTGCCCCCGCTGCGTATGGCAAGTCTGACGGGGGACACACGGCTGATTCAGGGAGCGAAACAAGCAGCGGATGCGCTGCTGCGGGAGGATCCGGATTTGTCGAACTATCCGCTGCTGCGGGAACGCGTGGAGCGAATGTTTCAGCGCGCCGGAGATGGAATGTTCAATTGATGCAACATATCGAAAAAACAAAAGCTGTGGAACAAATGAGGCGTTTCACAGCTTTTTTGTTATTTCATGCAAAAATACGGGCGTGATAGAATTGAAACCGGAAAAGAAAAATTAGCATATGCGAATATCGGACGAAACGGATTATTTTTGCGTTCTTGGAGTAGAATAATCGCGAACGGGCAGGTATACTAAACGAGAAATGAGGGGTGCCCAAGCGGCACTTTTTCCAAGGACTATGATTAGCTTGGGCTAACAAAAAATACGTAAGGAGGGAGTCCTATGAGTGTCGTAATTATCGGAGGCAATGACTGCATGGTCTGCCGCTATAAAAACCTTTGCAAAAAGTACAACTGTCGTCCGAAGGTGTTTACCCAGATGACTAGTTCGATGAAAGACATGATCGGCAGCCCGGATCTCCTGATTCTGTTTACGAATACGGTGTCCCACAAAATGGTGCGGTGTGCGATGAGCAATCTCAAGGGCAGTGAGACGATTGTAGCGCGCTCTCACTCCAGCTCGATGTCGGCCCTGAAGAGCATTCTGGACGAGCACGCCGCTTCGTAAGGAGGCAGAACGGATGCTGGAACAATCCATGATAACCTATTGCGCGCCGACACTGGCTGCGCTTGCAACCGGAAATCTGTTTACCTGTGCGTGCGAAGATCTTGAGGAATTAGAGGGTCAGGTCGCGCAGTGCAACGGATGTCTGAACTGCCGTGGCGTATTGCTTCGTGTGCTCCACGCTGCGGGAGGAAAGGCGCTGGTTTACGTGTTCCGTCCGCGCAAGCTGTGGAAGGATTTGAAGGCGCCGGGTGTGAAGGAGTTTTTATTGGAAAACGGCTATCAGCCGGATACACTGTGCGGATTGATCCGCCAGCTGGGCGAACGTGTGCAGCAGGACAGCGGATTTCCACATGAAATTGGAATCTTTTTGGGATATCCGCTGGAGGATGTTCGAGGATTCATTGAAAACAAAGGCAACAACTATAAATGCGCTGGCTACTGGAAGGTTTATTCTGACGAAGCACAGGCAAAAGCGATGTTTGATAAGTTTCGTCATTGCAGCCAGGTATACGGAAAGCTGTTTTTACAGGGAAGCTCTCTCAAGCAGCTGACCGTGACCGCATAATAGGGGTTCCAATATAATTTTTTGAAAAAGAGGTAATTATCATGAGCAAAGTAGCAGTTGTTTTTTGGAGTGGCACGGGTAACACGCAGGCAATGGCAGAGGCAGTTGCCGCTGGCGCAAAGGACGCCGGCGCAGAGGTTGCACTGCTGAATTCCGACGAGTTCGGCGCAGACAAGATGGGAGAATACGATGCAGTTGGCTTTGGCTGCCCATCCATGGGTGCAGAGCAGCTGGAGGAATCCTCCTTTGAGCCGATGTTTGCCGAGTGCGAGTCCAAGCTGGGCGGCAAGAGAATTGGCCTGTTTGGTTCCTATGGCTGGGGCGATGGTCAGTGGATGCGTGAGTGGCATGAACGTTGCGATGAGGCTGGTGCCAACGAAGTGGCAGATTTTGTAATCTGCAACGAGACTCCGAATGACGATGCACTGGCTGCTTGCCGTGAGATGGGTGCAGCTCTGGCAAAGTAAGCCGTACCGCGAGTTGACATCTCCTGAAAACATATCATTCCATAGTAGAGGAAAGCCCTGCCATGTCGGCGGGGCTTTCTGCATGCAGAGAAAAAATATCTTGACCTAAAGTTAACTTCATGTTGTATAGTGAAAACAAGAAAAAAACCAATGAGGAGCGATTGGTCATGACAGAAACAACGATGACATTGAATAACGGCGTTGCGATTCCGCAGCTGTGCATTCGCTACTGCCTGCAGCTGGGTCTGATTGCGCTGCCGAAGGCCTCATCGGAGGAGCACATCAAAGAAAACGTGACGGTGGATTTCTCAATTTCCGAGGAGGATATGCAAACGCTGATTCACTGTGAGAAGATTAAAGACTATGGTGCGGCATCATTCTTTCCGGTTTACGGCGGAAAGATGTAAGAACGAAGGGGAGACGGAACATGAACAAGGCATATGTTATTTGTCACATGATGACATCGCTGGACGGACGCATTGACTGCGCCATGACGGAGCAGCTGCGCGGTGTGGAGGAGTATTATGCCACGCTGGAGCAGCTGAATGTACCAACGACGGTCAGTGGACGTGTGACAGCAGAGCGGGAGATGGCATTGCCGGGCAAGTTTACTGCAGTGACAGCTGTGCCGATTGGACGGGAGGCATTCTCGAAAAAGACAGATGCGGTTGGCTACGATATCGTTGTGGACACCAAGGGCACGCTGCTGTGGCCGGAGACGTCCGGCATGGACAAGCCGTATTTGATTCTCACAAGTCAGCTGGCGTCTAAGGAATATTTGGATTATCTGGACGGGCAGAACATCTCGTGGATTGCGACCGGTGAGCAGCGTATTGATCTGGCGCGTGCACTGGAAATTTTGACAGAGCAGTTCGGCGTATCGCGCATCGGCGTGGTAGGGGGATCGGCGATCAATACGGGATTTCTGGAGGCCGGCCTGCTGGATGAGATCAGCATCGTAATCGGTGCGGGCATTGATGGACGCGGCGGCATGCCCGCTGTGTTTGACGGACGCGAACAGAAACAATCGGTTCGCTCGCTTCAGCTAAAGAACGTGGAAGCCTTTGCAAGCGGAGCTGTCTGGCTGCGCTATACCGTGTAATTGGCGGATTGACGTAAAATAATCGAAAAGGAGCATCCATGTGATACCGGCTGGTATCGTGTGGATGCTCCTTGTGTTTATAAAAATTCGGCCTCGGACAGAGGATTGCCAAAGGCGTCGCGGTGATCCTTGCGCAGAACATTAGGGATAAAGCGGCGGGCAAAGCGCCCCTTGCCGCGGTGTTTGACGTAAAAATAACCGATAATGGAGAAGGTAACGGCGCCGATAAAATTGACAAACAGATCTTTCATCGTGTCGTACAGTCCGATGTCCAGATAGCCGCCGTAGAGCTTCATCCAGTCCTGCCCATTGACGATGAGGGATTGAATATCCATATGAACGGGGACGTTCTGCCCAGAGGGATTGATGGCGATGGAGTGAATGGACGTTAGGAATACGTCCTTCTGCGCGTCGGTGTGCAGAAAATAATCGGCCCCGAATTCGCAGAACTCCCACAGTACGCCGATGGTCATGGAAAAGCAAAATGCGACCACTGCGACAAACAGCGGGGAGAGCTTGACCAGAAAGCGGTCACTGCGATTGAGCAAATCGACCAGAGAAAAGCCGATAGCCGCCATCAGAAAGCCGTTCATCGTGTGCAGCATGGTATCCCAGTGCGGAACCTTGAGATAAAACGCATTGATCTCACCCAATATTTCCGCGCAGAAGATAAACAGCATGATGATAATCGCGAGCGTGTTGGGAATCTGAATGCTCAGCTTGCGCTCAAACAGATAAGGAACGCCAAGCAGGAACAGCGAGAGAATGCATAGAAAGACATTCTCATAGTTGCCGTTGAACAGCTGGCGGATGCCGCACAGGACAATGGCGGCGGACAGCAGAGTGCGCAGGAGCGGACGGCGGAGACGCGGTGGGATCATCGAGTCACCTCATCCGCCTCTCGTCCTTCCAGCGCCGCGAGGGCGTATTCCAGCGCGAGCGTCTGCTTGGCGTGCTCCTCCTCGGTTGCGGCGTCATCAATGCGCTGCTTGAGATCGCGTGTCACCATGCCGAGAATGCCTTCATCAGACTCGTAGCGGTAGAGATCCGCCAGCGGGACGGAGTCGTCGATGATTTCAATATGTAAGAATGTCTGCTGAAGCGAGTGCAGCAGGACGTCGAGATCCGGCTGGAAGCAGGCGGTGCCCACCATGCGGATGGTGCAGGAAACGTTTTGCGGATCGGCGGGGAGACGCGGCAGCAGATTTTGCACAAAGGCCACCATGGACAGCAGGCCGCCCATCTGTGCGGTGACCTCCTCAAAGCGGATGGCAGAGGTTGGGGTGAAATCCAGTGCCGTCGTGCCCTTTTCTACCGTGCCGGACAGATAGCCCTTGACGCCGGTTTCCGCTGACGAGGTCGGGGAGAAGCAGCCCGGACAGCTCAGCGCACTGCTGCCGAGGCGGAACACGCCGCTGAAGCGGTGATTGTGCCCGAGGGCGATGTAGTCAAAGCCGCTCTCCAGCACGGCGCTCTCCGAAATCGGATTATAACCGTTGTCGCCGCCCAGCTCGCCGTGAACGACGCAGACATTGACCTTAGTCGGGTCGAGCGGGACGCGCAGGGGAATCGACGCGGTACGATCCTGAAACGCTGCGCCCCAGATCACCGTCTTGCCGTCCGGCAGAGGAACGGGTGTGAGCGTGCGCTCGGTGAACACCGTCAGATTGGACGGGAGAGCCTGCGTGTACGGGCTGCGGGCGTGATAGTAGTCGTGGTTGCCGGGGGAGAGAAAAATCGGCGCGGCGCAGGCCTCCAGCAGGGAAAAGACCGTGGTGGAAACGGCGGGCGGAACCTCCGGCGCGTCAAACAGATCACCGGCGATCAGGACGGCATCGGCGTGCTGCTCTGTGGCCTGCTGCAAAAATTCCTGCAAGGCGGTCAGCTGACGGCGGATGGCCTCCTTGGCCTGCTCCTCCGGAAGAAATTCAAACCGTGCGCCGATGTGAAGATCGGCGGCGTGAAAAATGAGTGCCATAGTACAGATACCTCATGATATAATCGAAAAAATCAGGGATTGGACACAGCGGAACAATCCTGTTCTTAGTATAACAGCTTTTGCGGAAACTGCAATAAAATGTCACAAAAGACAGCAAAACAGCCGCCTGAACCAGACGGCTGTCTCACGTTGCATACATTTCACAAATAAAGGGGGTAAGAGATAAACGGGATACCGGCATATCCCATTGTCATAGAGAAATGGCTTTGTTTTCTCTATGTCTCTATGATACACGAAAGAACTGGTTGTTTTGTAAATAAAATGTGAAGGTAATGTAACGATTTCTTATCTTTTTTCAAAATTTCCTGCGTTTGTTCCAGAAAATATCAGATCGAGCGGCGCTGACGCTGGCGGCGAATGTCGTCGCCGATGAAGCGCAGCGGCTGGAATTCGCCCAGAATGCGCGACGCGATGGCGGGAGAATACCGTTTTTCCAGCTCGGTCGGGATGAGATTCGTGTTGATAATCATGGAATGACGCTGCATCAGGCGGGTGTTCAGCAGGTCATACAGGCAGGAGGTTGTGAACGCCGTCGCCATCTCCGTGCCCAGATCGTCGAGAATCAGCAGGTCGGCCGAGCGGTATTTTTCCAGCTGCTCTGCGGCCTCCTCCTGATTTTCGCCGCGAAATTGGACGGCTTCAAAGCAGGAAAAGATGTGAATTGCGGTGTCATACGCCACGGAAAAGCCGCGCTCCGAAACCTCTCGCGCGATGCAGGAGGACAAAAAGGTCTTACCTAGACCGGCAGAGCCGAACAGCAGTAGGTTTTGATGGTTCGAGCCGAAGTTCTCCGCAAACTGGCGGCACTGATTATAATTGACGTGCATGATAAAGCGCGGAGATTTTCCCAGACGCTGATCGACAGTATTGCTGTAGTAGTCGAACTGAAACGAGGAAAAATTCTCCGTGTCAATCGGCAGAATGGTGGACAGGCGGCGGGTCTGCTCGTCGGCATATTTTTTGCGCACGCAATCACATAGATGTCCGTCCACATAGCCGGTGTCCTGACAGGTCGGGCAGTCATAGGCCGGTGTTAAGTAGTCCGGAGAGAGGCCGTTTTGGACGAGGAGCGCGCGCTTTTCGTCCTGTAATGCGAGATTGCGGTCGCGCAGCTGGGCGATGGCCTGCTCCGGGTCCGCTCCGGCGTCCAATGCGATGCGCACGGCGCTGGCACAGGTGCCCTGAAGCTCACGGTCAATGGCGCGAAGACGCGGAATGCGCTCATAGAGCTGCGTCCGGCGGCGATCTGCCTCCGCCTCATGCTCGGAGCGAGCGGCCTCTATCTGACGCAGGACGGCGGACAGGATTGTCTTTTCATATGCCATGAGAATCCTCCTTTTCGGTGGTCGCATTCAGCTGATTGAGCCAGTCGCGCTCCCAGTCGGAGAGCGTGTCGGCGGCCGCAGACTGTGCCGCTGCGGCGGCAGGAGCAGCCGGCTTTGCCGTGATCTCGGGTTCGAGCGCGGTGATTTCGGCGGCGGTGTGCACGCCCTTTTCATGCCAGCTGTCTAAGATCCCCTTGAGATATTTCCAGCTGAATCGTCCGATGCGGGCGTACTGACGCGTCTTTGCCAGCGCAATGGCGTCGGGCGTAAAACCTTGACGGATGAACTCCGACAGGTAACGGTATTCGCTGGGGGAGGGATCGCGTCCCGCCATGTCCAGCGCGCGCATCATCTCGGCGATGACCGGCTTTTCCTGCTCCAGTTGGGACAGGAACGCGGCGGAGGCCTCCGCCGTGCGGATGCCCATGTCCGCCCATAGATATGCCTGCTCCTCAATGTCGCGGCGGCTGACGAGCCCCTTCTCCTGCTTGAGATAGGTCAGCAGATCAATGAGCACGTCGGCGGGCAGACCGAGGTGGTCGTAGGCCGTGAACAGCGTACGCAGCTGGCTCTCGGTGAGCGTGCGTCCGAGCACGGATTCCGCCGTCTGGCAGACCGCCTGAAAGCGATGGTCGTTTATGCGGTTGGTGCGGAGATCGGCGGCGGTATAACGCGGCGGCGCGGCGTCATGGGCGCGCTCCGCGGGCTGCGGAGCGGGGGAAATGGTCAAATTATTTAGTGTAAACAGGGCACGGTCGAGCCGATCGCGCGTAAAATTCAAATCACGCATCATCGTGGTTTTATCTGCGGAGGCGCCCCGACGGGCGAGATAGAGATAGACCAGCGCACCGTCGCCGTCGCCGCACGCCAGCAGACGATCCGCGACATCGGCGCGGAGAACACAGTATTCGGATTCTGCGGGGATGAGCGATTGCAGGGACATAAATGACCTCCTAGTATGGGATAAAATATCGTACTAAAATACCCCGCTTTCGCCGCGGTATGGGGCGGAAACAGGTGCTTTTATTATATCGTGACAAAAGTCATAGTGCAAGTCTCTCAGAAGGAAGAAAATTTCATGGATTTACTGATGATTTTTATGTAAAAAAAGAGTATAATAAAAATATGTTTTTGCAGATGGGTAACGCACACAGAGCGGAAGGGCATAGTCCAATGCGCCCGCCGCGTGCCGCCGCTGCAAGTTGAACCGATAAGAATGGAACGGGCTCACGGATTTTGGCCCGCTCCGCGTTCTATAACGACAAGAGTTTATCCACGCCCACGGACCGGCGGCGGCCTGCCAAGCTGTCGGCGGAACATCCCAACAAGACCGGAGCAAATTTTCCCGCTGCTCCGGAATCAATCTGAAAGAAATGCAGGGGGTATCACTGAATGATTTCTCATGGCAAAAACATCAAGATTCTGGCCGGTAATTCGCATAAGGCTCTGGCAGAGCAGATTGCAAAGGCACTGGGCCTTCCTCTCAGCGACTGTATCGTCAGTCATTTTGCTGACGGTGAGGTTTCGGTCACCATCGGCGAGACGATTCGCGGCTCGGACGTATTCCTGATTCAGTCCACCTGTGAGCCGGTCAACGACAACCTGATGGAGCTGCTGATTATGATTGACGCGTGCAAGCGCGCATCGGCAGGCCGTATTACTACGGTTATTCCGTACTTTGGCTACGCTCGTCAGGATCGTAAGTCCAAGGCACGCGATCCGATTTCCGCAAAGCTGGTTGCCAACCTGCTGACCGCAGCAGGCGCCGACCGCGTTCTGACCATGGACCTGCATGCACAGCAGATTCAGGGCTTCTTCGACATTCCGGTGGACAACCTGATGGGCGCGTCGATTCTGATCCCGCATATCAAGAACTACTTTGGCCGCAGCCGTGATGACGTCATGATTGTTTCTCCGGATCTTGGCTCGGTTACCCGCTGCCGCAAGTTCTGTGAGAAGCTGGACTACCGTCTGGCGATTATTGATAAGCGCCGTCCGCGTGCCAATGTCTCGGAGGTTATGAATATCATCGGTGATGTGCGCGGTAAGAAGTGCATTCTGTGTGATGACCTGATTGATACGGCGGGAACCCTGTGCCATGCGGCAGAGGCGCTGATTTCCATTGGCGGCGCGACAGAGGTTTATGCCTGTGCAAGCCACGGCGTACTGTCCGGCCCGGCAGTACAGCGCCTGCAGGATAGCTCGATCAAGGAGCTGTGGCTGCTGGATACCATTGCGCTGCCCGAGTCCAAGCAGTGTGAGAAAATCAAAACGCTGAACGTTGCCCCGCTGTTTACCGAGGCAATTGCCCGCGTTTATGAGGAGACCTCGGTTTCCCCGCTTTTTGATTGATAGAACGGATACATACGGCGGCGCGGCATCAGGCTGTGCCGCCGGTTTTTCCATCTGGATGCGCGAAGTCGCTGCGGCTCGCGTCGGAGGGAAGGAGCGATACATGAAACTTCTGGCGATTGGAGACGTTGTGTCTCAGCCGGGACTGACTACATTATCCAAGCTGCTGCGTAAGGTCAAACGCGATACCGGCGCGGATCTGACGATCGTCAACGGAGAAAACGCAAGCGGCGTGGGTATTACTCCGCGGCAGGCGGACAGCATTTTTGCTGCCGGTGCGGATGTCATCACGCTGGGCAACCACGCCCTGCGGCGGCAGAATATCGTGCCAATGCTGGACGACAACCGCTATATTCTGCGTCCGGCGAATCTCGCGCCGCAGACGCCGGGCGAGGGCTTCGGCATTTATGACGCGGCGGGCTGGCGTGTGCTGGTCATGGATTTGATCGGGCGGTGCGATATGCCCTACGGTCCGGATAACCCGTTTTTGTGCGCTGACCGTATTTTGCGGCAGAACGAGGGACGCTATGACATCGCAGTGTGTGAAATGCACGCGAGCGCGACATCGGAGAAAATTGCGATGGGCTTTTATCTGGATGGACGGGCGGCGGCGGTGTACGGCACGCACACCCATGTGGCGACGGCGGACACCCGCATCAACCCGAAGGGAGCGGGCTACCAGACCGACATCGGTATGACCGGTCCGAAATGGTCGGTGCTCGGCATTCGTCCGGAGCAGTCGATTGCAATGTTCCGCGGCGATTTGACCAGCCGGTTTGAGCCGGCGGATGGTGTGTGCCAGCTCAATGGCGTACTGTTTACGATTGACCCGTCCAGCGGCAAATGTACGGACGTGGAACGGATTTATGAAGAAATTACCCCGTAATATAGGAGGATATTATGCCAATACAGGAACTGTGTACGGTGCAGAAGCGGGAACAGCTGGCGGACGGTTTGTTTGCGCTGATGCTGCACGCGCCGAAGATCTGTGAGCAGGCGGCGGCAGGACAGTTTGTTCATATCACCTGTGGGGAGGCGCGTCTGCTGCGCCGCCCGATCTCCATCTGTGACACGCAGGATGGCATGCTGAAGATTGTCTTTGCCGTCAAGGGCGAGGGCACGCGCTGGCTGTCCGAGCGAAGCGTGGGCGATGAATTGGACGTACTCGGACCGGCAGGTCACGGCTTTGACCTGAGCCGTCTCGGTGCGCGCCCGGTGTTTATCGGCGGCGGCATCGGCGTTCCGCCGATGCTCAAGAGCATGAAGGCGGCGAAGGCGCAGGGTGCACAGCCGACAGCGATTCTCGGCTTCCGCAGCAAGGATGCGGTGATTCTGGAGGACGATTTCTACGCGGTGGGCGATGTCTATGTGGCGACGGACGACGGCTCGTATGGCATTCACGGCTTTGTCTCCGCCGTGCTGGAGCAGCATATCGGTGAGTTTACCTCGGTCTGCTGCTGCGGCCCGAAGGGAATGCTGCGTGCGCTGGCGAGCATTGCAGAGAGCGCCGGCATTCCGTGTCAGGTCTCCATGGAGGAGCGCATGGGCTGCGGCATCGGCGCGTGTCTGGTGTGTGCCTGCGCGCTGAAGAGCGAAGACGGCGAGACCCATTACGGACATGTATGTAAGGACGGTCCGGTATTTGATTCCAAGGAGGTGGCGTGGTAATGGCAGATATGCGCGTGAATTTTTGCGGCGTGGAGCTGAAAAATCCGGTCACGACTGCGTCCGGTACCTTCGGTTTCGGACATGAATACGGCGAGTTTTTTGATTTGAGTGAGCTGGGCGGTATCGGCGTCAAGGGACTGACCCCGACGGAGCGGCTGGGCAATCCGGCGCCGCGCATTGCGGAAACCCCGATGGGTATTCTCAATTGCGTCGGTTTGCAAAATCCGGGCATTGACCGGTTTATCGCGGAGCAGATCCCGTTTCTGCGCCAGTACGACACGAAGATTATCGCCAATGTGTCGGGCAATACGGTGGAAGAGTACGCCGAAATGATCGAGAAAATTTCGGATGCGGATGTCGATTTGATTGAGATGAACATCTCCTGCCCGAACGTCAAGTGCGGCGGCATGGCCTTTGGCACGCAGCCGAAGATGGTCGAAGAGGTTGTATCGGAGGCCAAGCGATACGCGAAAAAGCCGCTGATCGTCAAGCTCTCCCCGAATGTCACGGACATTGCGGAGATCGCCCGTGCGGCGGTAGGCGCAGGTGCGGACGCCCTGTCGCTGATCAACACCCTGCTGGGTATGCGCATTGACATCGAGACGCGCCGCCCGATTCTGTCGAACATTATGGGCGGTCTGTCCGGTCCGGCGGTATTTCCGGTGGCGGTTCGTATGGTCTATCAGGTGCATCAGGCAGTCAACGTTCCGCTGCTCGGCATGGGCGGCATCCGGACGGGACGCGATGCGGTGGAGATGATGATGGCGGGCGCAAGCGCAATTGCCGTCGGCACGTCGTGCTTTGCCGACCCGATGACGCCGGTGCGCGTAGCCAAGGAAATCGAGGAATTCTGTGACAGCCACGGTATTTCCGATGTGACAGAACTGACAGGAGCATTGCAGCTATGAGTACGACAGTATATTTGGTGCGGCACGCCGAGGCAGAGGGAAACATTGGTCGGCGCTGCCATGGACAGTATGACAGCCTGCTGACCCAGCGCGGCCTTCAGCAGGCGAAGATGGTCAGTGACCGATTCCGCACAATTCATCTGGACGCGATTTATTCCAGTGACCTCTCCCGTGCGCGCCACACGGCGCTGGCGATTGCACAGCCGAAGGGTATGACGGTGCAGGAGAACCGCAATCTGCGCGAGATTGATCTCGGCGATTGGGAGGACAAGCCGTGGGAGGAGCTGAAGGAGTTCCAGAGCGAGCTGTATGACTGCTGGTGCAACCGCCCGTGGGAATGCCAGCCGCCGAAGGGCGAGACCATTCCGCAGGCGGGTCAGCGCGTGTTTGATGAAATCTGCACGCTGGCGGCGCAGAACAACGGCAAGTACATCGCAGTGGTCACGCACGGCACCGTGACGCGCAGTGTCCTTGCACTGGCACAGGGACTGCCGCAGGAGGAGCTGATGCAGGTCGGATGGGGCGACAACACCGCTGTGACGCGGCTGGTGTTCCTAGACGACGGCACGATTCGCGTGGATTACAAGAATGACAACAGTCATCTGCCGCCGGAGCTTTCGACCTTCCGCTCGCTCAAGTGGAGCGACACGGTGGACGTGCCGAAGTCGCTGCAGATGTGGTTTAAGCCAGTGGATTGGGACGATCCGGAGGAAAAGGCGTTGACGCTGGAGCTGTTCCACATGATTTACTGGCCGACCTATGGTGAGGAAGCATATCCGGATGAAAAGATTGAGGCGCGCCTGCGCGGCTTTCAGGAGGTCATTCCGGAGGCGGTGTCGTATGGTATGATCGGCAATGAGCACGCTGGTATCATCGCGATGAACACAGTGGAAAACCGCGATAACGAGATCGGCGAGATGGGCGGAACGGGTATCCTGCCAAAATTCCGCGGCTGCGGCCTCGGCCCGCAGCTCATGGCGCACGCCGTGAGTACCTACCGCCGCATGGGTAAGAAGGTATTGCAGGCAAAGCCACTGGCGAGCCGTCCGGCGGGTCCGCACTACTATATGTCCAATGGATTTGTGCCGACGGGCGAGATGACGGAGGACGGAAAGTTCATTATCCTGCGGCGTGATATTGAAGTGAAGTGAGAGAGTATTAGGTCTGTTGCAATTGCATGTTGCAACAGACCTATTTTGTGTGGCTCTATTTGCTCGTTGGCTTTGTTATAGTTGTTGGAGACAGAAGTCCATTTTCTTTTGCTGCCAAAAGAAAATAGACGAAAAAAACCAGCAGGGAACGGCCGCGTTCCCTGCACCTTATTATCCCGTTCCTAAAAAAAGGAAAAATCAGGCGCAGACTGGTTGTGCATTGAAATTAGATATGATATAATGAAACAATTCGCAGTCACCTATCACTTTCGCAGGAAAGCAAACGATTTTGAAAGGAGAACTTCCCATGAAGCAAATGACACTTCGCCGTCTGAAGGGCGTCGGCCTGTCGGTTCTGACAGCGGCAGCTCTCTGTCTGGTGCTTCCGAAGCTGAGTGCAGATGCACAGGCGACGGATGCCGGAAAGTGTGGAAAGTATTATACCTATGCGGCACAGGGCGGCCTGTTTGTACAGCGTACGGCCAGCGGTGCAGCGACAGAAATTGTAAAGCCGAGCAAGTATTACAGCGTAGACAGCTGTGTAATGGACAATACGACAATCTATTATGCCACGATGAACGCTTCGCGCAGTAAGGTGCGCGTGTACCGCATCAAGCCGGACGGCACGAGCAAAAAAAAACTGGTCGAGCTGAGCGGACAGAACACGGTATTGCAGGGTATCAGCGGCAATTCGCTGGTGTACACCTATGAGTCCTCCAAAGATCCGGAGCGCGTTCACACCAGACGATACAGCCTGACCAACAAGCGCACCTATAAGGTACGCAACAACTTCTCGGGCAAGCAGTTTCTTGGCAAGCAGGTGATCGGCACGTCGGAGGACGACCGCGTGGCACCGGGAGATCTGTATACGGTTGGTGGAGAAACCGGAAGTTGGTTCCGCATCTCGCGCAGCTGTTTGGATTATCAGGTCATCGGCAAGAAGATTTACTATATTGAGTGCACCAACAAGGACATTGGACGCAATCGTATCACGGCGGTCAAGTCCTGCGACCGCAATGGTGACAACATCAAGACGCTGGCGACGAACATCAAGAATGTTGATATTGATGAGATGGTGCCGACGGACAAGGGCGTGTACTACACCTGCACGGCGGAACGCCGCGTATATGGCTATGAGTACAAGAGCCAGTCCAAGAAGGTCATGATTGACAATCTGTCGGACGGCAACTATGTGCTGGATTATATGAGCGGCAAGATTTTGGTGCAGGATCCAACGCAGACAGAGGATCCGACGTTTACCAACACGATTTACACAATCGTGCCGGGCAAGTCGGGCAGCGTGAAGGAAGCAGAGCTGGAAAGTGAGTTTATCTTCTTTGTCAGCGGCAAGACATATTACGCGGAACATACGCAGACAGATGTCGTTCGTCTGGGACGGCTTTCTCGATAAGAACTGAATCAAACGATAGAATTCCCCTCTTTCGCTGCGGCGGGAGAGGGGAATTCTGTTATTGGGCGACTGTGGTTGTCAAATGAGATGTATTCCGGTATAATGAAAGACAGAATTTGTCTGTCAATCAATGAAGTACAGGAGAAGGAGGAGAAGGATGGAGGAAAAGAAAACCGTCCGTGTGGACTGGAACGAAAAGATGATCTATCAGGACCGCATGGGACGAGAGGGAAAGATGGATGCAGCGGAGCAGTACAAAATCAAAATGGAGGCGCTGCAAGAGATCAAGGACAGCGGGATGGACTATTGCTCCTGTCCGGAGGCCTGCCCTCATCACGGCAAGTGCTGGGAGTGTGTGCTGATTCACCGCGGACACCGCGACCATTTGCCGTATTGCTTTTGGGATATGGTCAATGAACGGCTGTATGCGATGCAGCGTTTGACGGAGGGCTCTTTGATGAAGTATGAACCGCATGAGCCGCCATGTCCGGGCTGTGCCGGATGTGAAGTGCCGAAAAGCACAGAGGAATAACCAGTATAGGGAAGATCGAAGGAGGTAAAATGAAGAATATTACAAAGCGAAGCGTGGCACTGCTGTTGGTGGCTGTGCTGGGGGTGGGAAGCATTCCGGCGGCTGCGGTGGAGATTGATGCAGGAGAAGTGCCAATGGGAGATGCGGTTTCTGTACAGACCGTGACCGACTGGTCGCAGATCAGCGCGGTTATCAATGACTATTGGCAGGATGACTATTTTGGAGAAATAACGGTAGATCCGGAGAAAAATCGGGCAGAGCTGGATGGAGAGAAGATTTCCCTTCAAAAGGAGCTGGATGTCTCACGCGCGGTAGCGTCGGATATTATGGATTCGTCGGATGCCGCTGAGCAGTACTTTGAGGAAAACACGGACTATACGTCGTTTACTGACGGAGGGGGCGTAGTACATGTGCGCGATCCCTACCAGACGCAGCGCCTGCTGGTGTATGCGGATGAACTGACCGGTGATTATGGCGCGAGCGAAATCCTGCACTGGGCGGAATATGGCGAATTTTTTTTGCAGTTTGACTCCCGTGAGGCGACGCAGGCGGCATATGAACAGCTGACAGCGGAACTGGGAGACGATAATTGCTTTACCGATGACGTTTTGACAACCGATATGCTGCTGAGCGAGGACAGTACGGATTCTGATTCCACACAATGTGTGTCATGGGGAACGTCCTATATGGGTCTGGATGTCCTAAAAGAGGATGTGGAAAACGACCGTGATGTGACAGGAACTGTGACAGCGGCTGTAATTGACACGGGAATTGATACGGATCACGAAATGTTTGAGGGACGCACGGTTACCGGATATAATTTTGCCACCAAGGATGGAACAACGGCGGAGAATTATGAGGACACCGCGAAAAAGCAAAAGGGACATGGAACGCACGTCGCGGGTATTGTCACGGACTGCACGCCGGATAATGTACAGTTGCTGATTTTGCGCGTCTTTGATAAGGAAGGAGAGGCGCTCAACTCCGCAGTAGAGGCAGCAATTCGCTATGCCGGAGAGAATGGTGCGGACGTTGTGAATATGAGCCTTGGCAGCGTGCAAAACCCGCAAAAACCGTATAGCGTTTGGGATAGGGCGCTTTCGGGACTGTATGATGAAAACATTGCGGTATTTGCCGCGGCGGGCAACGAAGGGGAGGATCACGACAAGTGGGGCTACTCGATGAATTATCCGGGTGTTTTGGACACGACGATTGCGATTTCGGCGCTGTCGAAAACCGGAAAACTGGCGTCGTATTCCAGCTTCGGTGATACGGTAGAGTTTGCCGCACCGGGCAGCGATATTATGAGCGCGGCGCGCGGTGGCGGTCTGCGTTCGGACAGCGGGACATCCATGGCGACGCCGCACATGACGGGTGCGGGTGCGTATATCAAGCTGCTGCACCCGAATTGTACGGTAGAGGATGTGCGTGAAACGCTTCAGCTATATGCGGAGGACCTCGGCGAGGTCGGCCGCGATGACCAGTATGGTTACGGCGCGGTGCACATGGAAAACTATCTGGCGGACAGCAAGAGCGGAACGAACTTCAGCATTCCGGGCACGGTTTCTCTGAAACTCAAGTACGGCAAGATGACCTACACGGGAAATGAGAGAAAGTCGCCGGTGACGGTATATTTGGGTTCGAACGGAAATGTGATGAACTCTCGTTACTACACGGTCAGCTATTCGAATAATCGAGACATCGGCATGGCAACGGTCACGGTTACGGGACGCAATGGATATACGGGAAGCGTCACGAAGAAGTTTTCCATCATCCCTCAGCCGACGATGATTTCGAAACTGACTAACAGCAAGAGTCGAACGATGAAGGTGCAGTGGAAAACCGTTGCAAACTGCCGCGGATATCAGATTAGCTATGCGAAAAATGCATCTTTTAAGAATGCCAAAAAGGTTACGGTAGTTGGCAGTACGACGAAGAGCCGCACGATCTCCAAGCTGACGAAGGGGAAACGCTATTATGTCCGGGTGCGTACCTATGCAAAAACCAAAGACGGTTCGATCTACGGACGCTGGTGTGCGGTAAAATCCGTAAAGATCACGCGATAAAGAAGTAATCAATAGACGAACGGGTCTGCTGCAAAAATACAGCAGACCCGTCGCTGATCGGGGCAAAAAAACGGCAGATTCCAAACGGAATCTGCCGTAAATTTTCGTAAATACGATGTAAGAAAGAACTTACTTCAGCTCTACGGTAGCGCCAGCCTCTTCCAGCTGAGCCTTGATGGACTCTGCGTCTTCCTTAGAAGCGCCTTCCTTGATGGTAGCCGGGCACTCGTCAACCTTAGCCTTAGCTTCCTTCAGGCCCAGACCGGTGATAGCGCGAACAACCTTGATAACGCCGATCTTCTTCTCGCCTGCGTTGGTCAGGACAACGTCGAACTCGGACTTCTCTTCTGCTGCCGGAGCATCAGCAGCACCTGCAGCGCCTGCAACAGCAACCGGAGTAGCGGAAACGCCAAATTCTTCTTCCAGAGCCTTAACCAGCTCAGCCAGCTCAAGAACCTTCAGTTCCTTGACGGCATCCATAATCTCATTGATAGTCATGGTGAGTTACCTCCATTATTACAAAATTAAATCATAAAGTGGGCGGGATACGATGATCCCAAGTGAGAGCAGAGATTACTCTGCTGCAGCCTCCTCGTCAGCGGCAGCCTTCTCAGCGACCAGAGTGGAAACCAGAGCTTCCTGATCTGCTTCGCCCTTCTCGGCGATTGCGTTAAGCGCAATAGCCAGCTGCATGATCGGGTAGTTGAAGCTGTAAAGAACCTGAGCGATAAGAGTCTCGCGGCTCGGCAGCTTCGCCAGGGACTCAACTTCGGAAGTCGGGATAACCGCGCCCTCCAGGAAGCCAGCCTTGATCGTAAAGTTATCATGATCCTTTGCGAACTTCGCAAGAATCTTTGCCGGAGCAACAACATCATCGGTCGTGCTGATCGCGATAGCGGTGGTGCCGTGCAGATGCTCAATCAGACCGTCGAAGCCCAGCTCCTGAGAAGCGAACTTCAGCAGGCTGTTCTTGACGACCTTGTACTCAACGCCAGCCTCGCGCAGCTCTTTACGAAGAGCCGTGTCGTCAGCAACGTTGATGCCCTTGTAGTCAACCAGGACACCGGCCGGGGAATTCTTGATCTTTTCAACCATAGAGGCAACGAGTGCCTTCTTTTCTTCCAGAACCTTTGCGTTTGGCATAGTCTGTTTCACCTCCAAAAACAAATATACGGACATAAGAAAATGCCCTTCCGCTCCAAAGACCAGAAGGGCATGAACAATCAAATGGAATAATCCATTATAGTTGGATGCTGCCTCGGCAGGCCGGAGAACCGGTTAGGATGAAATCATCACCTGCTGTCTTTGAACGAGCTATTTTATTATAGCAGGCAGCAGCCTGTCTGTCAATAGATTTGACAAAAAATTAGTTGGAAAGCTTTGCAGCGTTTACCTTTACGCCCGGGCCCATGGTCGAAGCAACGACGCAGGAGCGAACGTACTGGCCCTTAGCAGCAGCCGGCTTTGCCTTCAGGATAGCGCCCATCAGGGTGTTGAAGTTCTCTTCCAGCTTCTCAGCGCCGAAAGAAACCTTGCCGAGCGGGCAGTGGATGATGTTGGTCTTGTCCAGACGGTACTCAATCTTACCAGCCTTAGCTTCCTGAACAGCCTTCGCGACATCCATGGTTACAGTGCCGGCCTTCGGATTCGGCATCAGGCCCTTCGGACCCAGAACACGACCCAGACGGCCAACCAGACCCATCATGTTCGGAGCAGCGATGACAACGTCGTAATCGAAGAAGTTTTCCTTCTGAATGCGGGTAACGAGATCTTCTGCACCTACAAATTCAGCGCCGGCCTCTTCTGCGGCCTTCGCCTGATCGCCCTTGGCAAATACCAGGACACGGACCGTCTTACCGGTACCGTTCGGCAGAACGATTGCGCCGCGAACCTGCTGGTCCGCATGACGGGAATCGACACCCAGCTTAACGTGAATCTCAACGGTCTCGTCGAACTTAGCCTTGGCAGTCTTGACTACGGTGTCAAGAGCCTCAGACGGATCGTAGAGCTTGCTGCGATCAATGAGCTTTGCGCTCTCTACATACTTTTTACCTTTGCGCACGATAAAATCCTCCTTTAGTGGTTATTCGGAAACAAGTTCCTCCCACCAGACGGCCTTGTGCCGTCAGATCTGAATGATGAAATAGTGTTGATTACTCCTCGACGGTAATACCCATGGAACGGGCAGTGCCGGCGATCATGCTCATAGCGGCTTCCAGAGAAGCGGCGTTCAGGTCAGGCATCTTGGTCTCTGCGATCTTCTGGACGTCCGCCTTGCTGATGGTAGCTACCTTCGTCTTGTTCGGAACAGCGGAGCCGCTCTGCAGGTTGCATGCCTTCTTGATGAGGACAGCTGCCGGCGGGGTCTTCGTGATGAACGAGAAGGAACGGTCTGCGTAGACAGTGATGACTACCGGGATGATCATACCTGCATCATTCTTGGTGCGTTCGTTGAATTCCTTCGTGAACGCCATAATGTTTACACCGTGCTGGCCAAGGGCCGGACCTACCGGGGGAGCCGGAGTTGCCTTGCCTGCCGGGATCTGAAGCTTAATAAATCCTACTACTTTCTGTGCCATGTTAGTAGCACCTCCTTGAAAAATGTGGTAATGGCGAGACGCCGTATTATCTCATCGGCGCTCTCCCACCTGCCGGGTAAGAGGAATTAATCCTCAATGACTTCTACCTGATTGAGCTCGAGCTCAACCGGGGTTTCGCGTCCGAACATGGATACGATAACACGTACTCTGTTCTGATTCTGCTCAATTTCATCGACCGTGCCGACAAAATCAACCAGCGGGCCGTCGCAGACACGGACCGAATCACCGACCTTGTAACTGATCTCGATGGTTCCCTCATGCTTTTCTGCACCCCACTGTGCGGCCTCTTCGTCGGTGAGGGGAAGGGGCTTGTTGGAGTTCGGGCTGACAAAGCCGGTGCATCCACGCGTGTTGCGCACAAGATACCAGCTCTCGTCGGTGAGGATCATCTTAACGAGGACGTAGCCCGGAAACAGCTTTCGCTCGACCTCGCGGGTCTTGCCGTCCTTAACCTCACGAACAACCTCCACCGGAATGGAAACGTCCGTGATCAGATCATGCATGTTTCGATTTTCCACCGCTTTTTCGATGGACGAGGCTACCTTGTTTTCGTAGCCGGAGTATGTGTGAATCACATACCACTTTGGTGTTTCAGACATTACAGACCAAACCTTTCCTGTTTACACCGCAGCCAGCGTAATCAGCGCGGTTACACCCAGATTAAAGACAGCGTCCAGAATCCAGATAAACACGCCAACAACCAGAATGGCGGCGATTACAATAGCGGAATTGTTAATTGTCTGCTTACGGGTTGGCCACACGACCTTTTTGGCTTCGCTCTTCAGGTCATGAAACCATTTGCCGATTCGAGCAAAAAAACCAGGCTTCTTGGCCTTTTTCTGCTTGGTCTCGGCATTGGAAGCATCTTTTTCCTTGCCAAACATGAACGGTCTTCCTTTCTCCGAGCGTTACTTGCTTTCGCGGTGTAACGTGTGCTTACGGCAGAACGGGCAGTACTTGTTCATCTCAAGACGCTCCGGGTTGTTCTTCTTGTTCTTCATAGAGTCGTAGTTTCTCTGCTTGCACTCGGTGCAGGCCAGGGTTACTTTAACGCGCATAACGGCACCTCCTTAAATAATTGCCTCCCTCTTGCCGGTGTCCCTTGCGCTGCAATTCAGCGCAAAAAAAAGAACCCTGCATAGGTATAATCAGTATACCATGCGGGGTTCTATCCGTCAATATCAATATTACCAAAATATCCGGTGAAAAACACGCCATTTTGACAGCGAAAGCGGCGTATTTGCCGGTACCGGCCGGATTAGCGGGCGGCCCAGAACATGAACGCCGAAGCGAGCATGTAAACCAGATAGCAGACGATGATAACGTTGCGATGCTTGGTTTTCTCCGACAGAGTGGCGAGAGAGCCGAGCGCACAGGCAAAGGTAAGTACATAGCCGTAGCGGGAGACATTGAGCATGGCAATCGCCAGACCCACCAGCATGCCGACGGTCAGCAGCAAACCGAGACGAGCATTTTTACGTTCGCCCTTTGCCTGTTCCTCCTTGCGCTCGCGTTCCTTGCGCAGCTCATATTCCGAAACCGGCTTTGCGTGCATCGGCTGACGCTTTTGTCCTTTTTTGCGATTGTTTTTTGATATAGCCATGAAATGAAACGCTCCTTCAATTTCTTTTCTCTTTTTCTTTGCGGGTGGATTATCCATGAACCGAGGAGATCCAGTAGCAGATCATGACCGCGATAAACACGCCGTAGCAGGCGCGGGTGACAAAGCGGAAATGCTGATCCTTTCGCACATAGAACAGACCGATGACAGCACCGGCAATCGACAGCGGGAATCCAAGAACGTGACCGGAATAATAAACGATGGCAAGACCGGCAATCATAAAGAGCAGGGCAAGACCTTTGAGCAGGGTGGAAGTGGATACTCCACGCTGCGGGGCTGTGGTCTGCTGCGGCTGCTTGGTGCTGCCTGCGGGAGACGAATGCGTCGCTGTGCGCTTTTTTCCCTTTTTACGGTTGTTTTTGGATACTGCCAAACAGGATACCTCCCTACATATTGACAAACTCAGTGTCCGATAGCATCATTATAACAATTCCATATAGAAAGTGCAATAAAAAGTTTGGCAGACAAACAAATCCGACAGGGCGGCGCTTGTTTGCTGCGGACAGAGTGTGCTAAAATACAGGGAATACGAATAGAGGACAAGGAGGACAAGAAAATGAAGATTATGGGGATCGATTATGGTGACGCGCGAACCGGCGTGTCGATTTCCGACCCAACGGGTTTTTTGGCGGGTTCACCGCAGGTTCTGGCATCGTGGAATACCGAAAAGCTTCTGGATGAGCTGTGCGCGTTGATCAAACGGGAGCGCGTGGAAGAGATCGTGCTCGGTCTGCCGCGCAATATGAACGCCAGTGAGGGCGAGCGCGCGGAAAAGTGCAAGGCATTCGGCGCGGAGCTGGAACAGCGCACCGGCCTGCCGGTTATCATGTGGGATGAACGACGGACAACGGTAGAAGCGCATGCAATTCTGCATGCGACGGGAAAGAAGCAGAAAAAACATAAGAAAAACGTGGATGCGGTTGCGGCATCGCTGATTTTGCAGGGGTATTTGGATTATAAGCGAATTCATGCGGAAGAATGGTGAGCTTATGATTCCTTGGCGTCGTTCTTTTTGTGAAGCAACTCCCGAATGCCGAGCACGAGAAGGAGAACGCCAAAGGCACGGCGCAGCCAATCCGACGAAACCATAGTGGCACAATAGGACGCCAGCGGTGAGACCAGACAGCCGGAGAGCGCACACCAGAGCAGGGCAGGATTGACGATGAGCCGATTTTTCCAATGAGAGACCAGTGCAGGCGGAGCACAGCACAGAAAATAGAGCAGATTGATGCCGGATGCGGTGAGCTGTCCGACGCCCTGAAAGGCAGTGAGCCAGAGAATAAGAAGGGAACCGCCGCCGATACCGAAGCCGGATAAAATGCCGGTGAGCGTTCCGGCGAGAATGCCACCTACCATAATAGTACGGAGCGGATACCGCCCCAGATCAGCAGCAGACCAAACGCACGGCGCAGCAGAGAGGGAGAGGTCTTGCGGAACAATCGACCGGAGAGCAGACCGCCGAGAAAACCGCCGATGAGATACGGCGCGGCAAAGGCGAGGTCAATCGTGCCGCGGGACAGATAAAAGATCGTGCTGACGGCAGAGAGCAGAAAGACCACGGCAACCGAGGTGGCGAAGGCCTGCTTTTGCGTGGTATGTGTCCAGCCGGACAGCAGCGGCACGAGGAACAATCCGCCGCCAGAGCCAAAGAAACCGTTGGCGGCGCCCGCCAGTGCGCCGATGATAAGGTAGCGAGAACGCTGGGTCATGCCAATTCCCTCCTGTAGTGTGGAATAGAGGTAGTGTGCGCGGAGAGACGGAGGGATATGCGAAAAACGAGCTGCAATCTTCAAATTGCAGCTCGTTTTATGTCCAGTTGTATTTACTTTGTTTGCAGCGTACCCGTTGCCTGTGCGGTCAGGTAGGCATTGATGAATCCATCTAGATCGCCATCCATAACGGCGTCGATATTGGAGTTTTCAAATCCGGTGCGGGTGTCCTTTGCCAGCGTGTACGGCATAAAAACATAGGAGCGGATCTGGCTGCCCCATTCAATTTTCTTTTGGTCGCCCTTGATGTCCTCGATCTTATCCAGATGTTCGCGCTCCTTGATTTCCATCAGCTTGGAACGCAGCATTTTCATACAGTTGTCCTTGTTCTGGAACTGGCTTCGTTCGGTCTGGCAGGAAACCACAATGCCAGTCGGCTTATGAATCAAGCGAACCGCAGACGAGGTCTTATTGATGTGCTGGCCACCGGCACCGGAGGAACGGAATACCTGCATTTCGATATCTTCCGGACGGATTTCCACTGTGTTGTCATCATCAATTTCCGGCATAACTTCTACCGCCGAGAATGACGTATGACGACGTCCGGATGAGTCAAACGGGGAGATGCGAACCAGACGGTGTACGCCGGATTCGCTCTTGAGGAAGCCATAGGCGTTCTCGCCCTCAATCAGGATAGACGCAGACTTCAGACCGGCGTCGTCGCCCTCCAGATAATCCAGCAGCTGATAGGTGAAGCCGTGACGCTCTGCCCAGCGGGTGTACATACGGTAGAGCATCTCGCACCAGTCCTGCGCCTCTGTGCCGCCCGCACCGGCGTGGAACGACAAAATGGCGTTGTTGGCGTCGTATTCACCCAGCAGCAGGGTTGCCAGCTTGCGGCGCTCCAGCTCATCTGTCAGCTCGGCAAAGCCGGTCGTCAGTTCTTCCAGCATAGACTCGTCCTCCGCCTCGATGGCGAGGTCACACAGCGTCAGCAGATCCTCCCACTGGGTTTTCAGGTTGTGGAAGCCCTCGATCTTGTCCTTGAGCGCCTTGGTGCGCTGTAAAATCTTCTGCGACTTTTCCATGTCGTCCCAGAAGCCCGGCTCACTCGCGCGGTTTTCCAGCTCCTCCACCTCTTCGGCGGAGTGCTCCAGATCATAGGCTTTTTCCAGCTCGTCTAGATCCGGCTCCAGATTATTCAGTTTCTGTTTATATTCTTCAAATTCGATCAGTGCCAAAGCAGATTCTCCTCACTAATTCGGTTTCGTTATATGCGTACTCAATTTAATATTATAGTAAAATACGCAGAGGAAGTAAAGAAGTTTGCGGAAAGTTTTTGCGGAAAGAGCGTAAAATCAGCCCATTGTCCAACGACAACGGGCTGATGGGATACGGTTTTTGGGGAGATGTCACTCCATGCAGTAGAAATCGGAAATTCCGCACGAAGAACCCAATCGGCTTTTTGGAAGAGTACCCTTCACAAGAATGCTTCGTGTTCCATCGGCGTGCAGCTCGGAAATCTGATACTGCTGCTCTTGGATGCGGGTTTCCAACAGGTAGACCGTTCCGCTGCATTCCCGAATATAGGGCATCTCTTGTTCTAAATCGGATTCCGTTCGATTTAATGCAAGCGGCGTATAGGTAAATGTCTTTTTGTTGGTATCAAACGACACAATATCCATCGGATGAACCGGAGGATAGTAGGTGATAACACCATCTTCAACGGTTGTCGTGGTAAAGCAGTCAATTCGGTCATCAGATTTTAGCTTCATGGGATAAGCACTTTGATAGACCAGCTCCTGCTCATCGCGGTCAACAGCAAATTCCAACAGATAGGTTTTTTGCTTGCTTTCTCCGACTTCGATGATTTGATAGAGAGAATCCTGCGAAATGACGGTCTGTCCAAACGAATAAATTCCATGACGATCGGCGTGATCTTTGAGGAAAGCAGATAGATCCAGCTTGTGATCTGTGACGGTAAACTTGTCCGATGGTTTATCGTAAGCAATGGTCTGATAAAAGAATTCATAGGATTGTTTGCCGGTATCCTCCGCGGAGAGGTGATAAAGAATACCACTCTTTTGGTCTGCAGCGATACAACTGTCATCACGCACTGGAACGTTGTATACGTTATCATTATTGTACAATATAAGCAGACTGAAATAACCAAGATTCTTCAGTTCCGGCATACTTCCGGCAGAAACCAACTTCCAGTGTAGGTCAAATTTATTTAAATCACCGCTGCGGAGGACTTGGTCAGTGCCATCAGTTGTGGCGATTGCGTAGGTAGACTGTAGTTCCTCATTTTTCAGTACGTTTTTACCCTCAAAATAGATATTGTCGAGGGTAAAAGCCTCTGTCATTCCGTCTGTTTGTTGAAAACAGAGCATATCAGTTACGCCATCAATCATATCATTGCTGAGAAGTTGAGCATTTTTGTCCAGATAATTTATTTGCGAGTTTTCTTTAGCGTCACGTCCGGTGGAGTAGGTGATGACATAACGCGTATCCGCAGGAACAGACAATTGCTGGTCAGACGGCAAGAGATACCGTGTCTTGATACCAAGGGCAATGCCCGCGGCAGCAGCAATTGCGACCGCGGAAAGGAGCAGGGTACGTTTTTTCATATGAGCACCACCTCCTTAAGAGTTATCTTTATAAATGCAAACAGTGCGCTTGGATTTTCGGATATTATTAGGATAGACACCGGGGCCGCCGTTAGAATCCAAATCTACAGATGCTTTGAACTTCCACGACTTCCATACTAGTTCAGAACAATTCATTTTTGCATTGTTTGAGTCTGTATTCTTCTTGTTGTTGAAGAAATTCTTATCATATTTTTTTCCCACCTGAGCTTTGGCCCATGTAGCTACACTACGTCTCGTATCAACGTCATATCGAGAAGTAGAATTAGATTTAACTACTTTATAAATCTTAAAAGGATATTCATCCATCTTTTGATTCACTTTTCTAGTCTGCACACCTTTGCTCAAAGCTTCAGTTATTTTGGTGGTAGTTGTATATATTCCGACATGATTAAATGGTTGAATGGGATTATTCGTCCAAATAATATCAGCAAGTTTTGACTGAGGAATAAAGCGTTGGATTTTACCAACAGAAGAGACAGAAATGTTCATGCCTGCTTCTGGAGAACCGGGAACATCGCGCCAGCCACGGTCATTCATATCTTCTAAAACAGCAGAAACGAATTCTTCGTCCTCAGACATGTCAATATCAAAAAAACTGCAATAACGAGAGACTTTGGCGAGAACTTCCGGTGTTATTTCAACTTTTTCAGATGGAGAATTGTCTTCATCAGTTCCGAAATCAGTTTCGTTTTCATCTGAAGTCTGTTCATCGGCGTTAATTTCATCAAGTTCTTCTTGCTCCTCTGTAAGTGCAAGCTGGTCTTGCTGGTTGCTAGAAGAAACGTTGGAAACGCTAGGCGTTGCTGCAAAGGCTGAGGAAGCTAAAACCATGATAGCTAGCATTAGACAGCCGCAGTGTCTTAAAATAGTGAGATAGTGTTTCATAAAAGACCTCCTAATATAAATAGTTAGAAACATTTGGAATGCCATCCCTTTATCTTATCAAAACTATAACACAAAAGTGCACTGCTGATCAATAGTGCATAAGCAATTATGTCCATTTGGATGCTTTTTTACGAGATATGTGAAAATAGTAATCATGAGTTGGAGTTTTTGGGGAATTTACAAAATTGTTATTTCTTTTACAGCAAACTGTGCTATAATGCAGTGTGGAATGTTTTCCAGAATGAATCGTATGCGAACACAAAATCGGAGAGGGATTCCGGTTTGAAAGGATTTAGAAAGAATGGCTCGATTATTAGAAAAAATATTCGGAACACACTCTCAGCATGAGCTGAAGAAGATCAATCCGATTGTCAACAAAGTGGAGGCGCTGGAGGAAGAATACCGCGCGCTGTCCGACGCGGAGCTGCGCGGCAAGACGGCAGAGTTTAAGCAGCGGTATCAGGACGGAGAAACGCTGGATGATCTGTTGCCGGAGGCCTTTGCCACGATGCGTGAGGCGGCGGGACGTGTGCTGGGTATGCGGCACTACCGTGTCCAGCTCATCGGCGGCGTTGTCCTGCATCAGGGGCGTATCGCCGAGATGAAGACCGGTGAAGGTAAGACGCTGGTGGCAACGCTGCCGGTTTACCTCAATGCGCTGACCGGCAAGGGTGTACACATCGTCACGGTCAACGACTATCTGGCCAAGCGAGACAGCGAGTGGATGGGTAAGGTTTACCGCTATCTCGGACTGACCGTCGGCTTGGTAATCCATGAGGTGCCGCCGGAGCAGCGCAAGGCGATGTATGAGGCGGATATTACGTATGGCACGAACAACGAATTCGGCTTTGATTATCTGCGCGATAACATGGCGATTTACAAGACGGACAAGGTGCAGCGCGGACATTCGTTTGCGGTTGTCGATGAGGTGGACTCCATCCTGATTGATGAGGCGCGTACCCCGCTGATTATTTCCGGACAGGGCGACAAGTCCACCGACCTGTACGCACAGGCAGATGCGTTTGTCTCCCGTCTGAAGGGCTACCGCATCAAGGAAACCGACTCCAAGCTGGATGTCGAGAGTGAGGGTGAGCGCGTACTGGAGGAAGATGAGCTGCGCAAGCAGGACCCGAAGAAGTACGGCCCGATCTCGGAGGATGACCAGAAGATTCTGGCGCAGATGCGTGCGGACTATGTTGTGGACGAAAAGGCGCACACCGCCGTGCTCAGCCCGAACGGACAGAAGAAGGCAGAGGCATATTTCCATGTGGAGAACCTGTCCGATCCGGAAAACTCAACTTTGCAGCATCATATCAATCAGGCGATTCGCGCCCACGGCGTTATGAAGCGCGACGTCGATTACGTTGTCCGTGACAATGAAATCATTATTGTCGATGAGTTTACCGGCCGTCTGATGTTTGGACGCCGCTATTCGGACGGTCTGCATCAGGCAATTGAGGCGAAAGAGCACGTCAAAGTACAGCGCGAGAACAAGACGCTGGCGACGATCACATTCCAGAACTACTTCCGTCTGTACGACAAGCTGTCCGGCATGACCGGTACGGCGCTGACCGAGGAAGACGAGTTCCGCGAGATCTACAGCCTGGACGTTGTCGAGATTCCGACTAACCGTCCGATTGCCCGTGTGGACAATCCGGATGCGGTATACCGCACGGAGATGGGCAAATATCATGCGGCAGTCAAGAAAATTAAGGAATGCTACGCCAAACAGCAGCCGATTCTGGTGGGTACGGTATCCATTGAAAAGAGTGAGCTGCTGAGCAGTATGCTGAAAAAGGAAGGCATTCCGCACAACGTATTGAACGCGAAGTACCATGAGAAGGAAGCGGAAATTGTCGCGCAGGCCGGTAAGCTGGGCGCAGTCACGATTGCGACTAACATGGCAGGCCGAGGCACGGATATTGTGCTGGGCGGCAACGCGGAGCAGATGGCGATGGAAGCCATGCGCAAGGCGGGCTATGACGAAGAGCTGATTCGTGAGGCCAACGGCTTTGCGGAGACGGATGACGAGGAAATTCTGAAGGCGCGCGCGGAGTTCAAGCGCTATCTAGACGAGTTTAAGAAGCAGACCTCGGCGGATGCGGAGAAGGTGCGCGCGGCGGGCGGTCTGGTCATTCTGGGTACCGAACGCCACGAGTCCCGACGCATCGACAACCAGCTGCGCGGACGTTCCGGCCGTCAGGGTGACCCGGGCGAATCCAACTTCTACATCTCGATGGAAGACGATCTGATGCGCTTGTTCGGCTCGGATCGTGTGCTCGGTATGCTGGATAAGTTTGGCATGGATGACGAGACGCCGATTGACCAGAAGATGCTGTCCGGCGCGATTGAGAGCGCACAGCGCAAGGTCGAGTCGCGCAACTTCAGCATTCGTAAGAGCGTCGTAGAATATGACGACGTACTGAATACCCAGCGCGGCGTTATTTACAAGCAGAGAGATAAGGTGCTGGATGGCGAAAATCTCAAGGACTCCATCCTGTCGATGGTGGATGAGACGATTGACAGCGCAATCCATGGCATTCTGGGCGAAAAGCCGTATATTGAGGCGGAGGACGTCGCTGAGCTGCGCAAGCGGTTTGTCGGTCTGTTCCTGACGCCGGATGACCTGAAGTTCTCCAGCGAGGAGCTGGATAATCTGGAACCGACGCAGCTGCGCAATATGCTGTGTGACAAGGCGCATGAGGTCTATGAGCAGAAGGAAGAGCAGAACACGCCGGAAATCATGCGTGAGCTGGAGCGCGTGGTCCTGCTGCGCAATGTCGACGAGAAGTGGATGGATCACATCGATGCGATGACTGAGCTGCGAAACGGCATCGGCCTGCGCTCGTTTGCACAGCGCGATCCGGTTGTCGAATACAAGCGCGAGGGCTCGGAGATGTACGACGCGATGATTGCGGCGATTCGTGAGGACACGGTGCGCACGATGTATTTGCTGCGTGTGCAGGTCAAGGGACAGGAGCCGAAGCGTGAGCGCGTTGCTAAGGAGAGCGGTGCGTCCGGTGCGGACGACGGTTCGCTCAAGGCCAGCCCGGTCAAGGCGGTTAAGAAGCCGGGACGCAACGATCCGTGCCCGTGCGGCAGCGGCAAGAAATACAAGAAGTGCTGCGGACGCAATGAACAGTAAAAGAGGGATGATAGTATGAAGCGGAGCGTTTACATTCTGTTTGTCCTGCTTGCCGGTGTCATCGGCGCGGTTCTGCGCGGTCTGAGCATCACAAAGGGGCTGGAGTGGAACACCGGCTTGCCGGTGCGCGGTGATCTCAGCTCGCTGCTGCTCAAGATTCTGTGTGTCGTGGTTGTGGTGCTGGCGATTGTCCTCAGCCGCCGCTGCTACGCCCAGCAGGGACAGCAGTATGAGGCGATACTGGGAACGCTTCCCTCGGCGGCACGCTGGATCTGTATGCTGTTTGGCGTCGGAGTCGTCGCCGTTGGTGTTGGCGCGCTGATTTGTACCAACCGCATTGTGCTGGAGCAGACGAGCGAGTATCAGCCGTTCGGCATTCCGGCGCTGATTGCAACGCTTGTGCAGTGGGCGCTGTGCATTATCTCCGGCGTGCTGCTCGTCGGCTTTGCCAAGCGGCAGGACGGACGGGAGGCAACCAAGGCGCAGGGACTGCGCGCGGCGGTGCCGATGCTGTGGGCATGTCTGATGCTGATTATGGCGTATCATGAAAACAGCGGCAATCCGGTTATGACAGATTACGCATATGAGCTGTTGCTGGCGATTGCGATTCTCGCGTCGTTTTATGCGATTGCGTGCCTGTTCTTTGCGGAGCCAAGCGCGCGGCGCGTGGCGCTGTTTTGCGGTCTGGCAGTATTCCTGACGATAACAGCAGTCGGCGGCCTGCTGCTGGCGGCGATCATGGACGCAACCATGCTGTCGCTGACGCTGACCTCACCGACGGCGGATCTGCTTCGCATGGCGGCGTACCTGATGGCGGGTGTGTACTTGCTGGTACAGCTGACGGCGATTCCGGTGAAAATAGAAGAATAAAAAAAGAGGGTCTGTTGCAACAAAATGCAACAGACCCTTTTACGTTTCTGCTCTATTTACTTTATAACATTGATTATAGATGTTAGCGAGAGCAATTCATTTTCTTTGTTAGACAAAGAAAACGAAACAAAAGAAAGCCATTAGGGAGCGGCGGCGCTCCCTAAGACCCTTCCCAGCTGCCTGTAGGGAAAGCTGGTCTATTATCTTGCAACCGCTACATAAGAGACAGTTTCCATAGATGGCCTAGTGTGCCGACCCTAGCAAATCTGGCCGTTCGCTTCGCTCGCTCTAAGATTTGCAGAGGGTATTTACATTGCGCATAGAGATTAAAACCGGAACTTTTAGCCGTCTATCCTTAGAGTAACTCTCACCGTTTTCAAATTTCAAACCAGCGAAGCGTTTGGAATTTGAGGAGCAAGGCAATGGAGCGGTCGAGACGTACCGACGCTTCGGTGCGGCGAGATAGCGTAATTCGCCGCAGCGACTAATAAGTAACCGAACGCGTTCGTCCGTGCGGTTCGACCAGACCGGCATAGTTCAGCGCGAACAGATCATCCGGCAGACGAGAGCCGCTCTGCACCGCGTGGTAGCAATGATCCATCAGGCGGGTAGCGGGGTGTTCTGCGTGCTGTAAAAGATCAAAGAAGCTCTCATAGCGACGCATGTGCGGGGTGGCGGCATCGGTCCATGCCTCGCGACGGATGTTGGTACAGTCCACCGGAAGCGGCTCGGTCGGACGGATCAGAGTGGAAATGGCACCCGGATTACCGGTCAGCTTCTCCAGCGAGGAGAGCAGATGGGCGGGGCGTCCGGTCATTGAGTACAGCATGTGATGGATGCGCAGCATACTGCGCATCGAATAGCCGACAGTGTGTGGTGACAGGCGCTCTCCGTAAGCCTTCCACGCAGCGGTGGACAGCAGCTGAGAGGCTGCTTTTTCTGCTGTTTTGGAAACCGTCAGCAGCTGATAGGCGCGAAAATTTGCGCTGGATGTCTTGAGACGACTCTCGATAATAATGCGATCCATCTCGGATTCACATAGGTTGTGCAGCGGGTCATGCGACAATGTCGGATACTGCGGATCCAGCCGATAATTTACCACATAGGTGACGAACGGGTGCATCGTGCGGTCAAGCGCATAGTGGCAGCAAAAGCCGAGCAGGTACGCCATCGCAGACGGATCCTGCATTTTTGCACACTTGTGCGTCATGACGGAAAAGGTACGGGCAATGCGTCGCTCGTGCATGGTTTGCCCGAGAGTAAAAACCGGATTTTTCATAAATAGCGGATGATAAAAAAACAGGGGATCAGGACCCAGTGAACCCCAATAAAATGCCATCAGGTCGTTGGATGCCGCAGTACGAAGATAGGACGGTGCGGTTTGCAAAACAGACCATGCGAAATTATAATGTGTGACAAGCGCAGGCATGACACAGCTCCTCCGAAATGAACAAAATATAGCAAGAAAACGGGCGACTCGCATAAAATAATGCAAGATCACGCCAATTCTATTTGTTATTATAGAAGTCTTCTTCTAAAAAGTATACAATGGAAGCGACAAAAATTGACGGGAAATGTTGGTTATTTTCCGTTACCCTGCACAGAGGGGCGTCTCTTGCACAGAATGCATGGATGGTGTATACTAAATTGATTAGGATATTATCGCGATTCTGCGCGGCGGAACGCGAATAAGACGGAAATAAAAGGAGTTTCTCAAATTATGAAATTAGGTATTGTTGGCTTGCCGAACGTTGGCAAGAGCACCCTGTTTAATGCCATTACGGATGCCGGAGCGGAGTCGGCCAACTATCCGTTCTGCACGATTGACCCGAATGTCGGTATGGTATCCGTGCCGGATGAGCGTCTGGATAAGCTGACGGAGATGTATCATCCGCCGAAGACCATTCCGGCGGTAGTAGAGTTTGTGGATATCGCCGGACTGGTGCGCGGCGCATCCAAGGGCGAAGGCCTGGGCAACAAGTTCCTGTCGCACATCCGTGAGGTAGATGCGATTGTACACGTTGTCCGTTGCTTTGACAACCCGAATATCGTGCACGTCGAGGGCAGCATTGACCCAAAGCGCGATATTGAGACCATCAATCTGGAGCTGATTCTGTCGGATATTGAGCTGCTGGAGCGCCGCATTGAGCGTTCGCGCAAGCTGGCAAAGGGCGACAAGAAATATAACGAGGAAATCGCTGTATTTGAGCGTCTGCTTCAGCATCTGGAGGACGGCAAGTCGGCCCGCTCGTTCCCGGAGCTGGAAGAGTACCGTGAGCTGATTGACACGGTGGATCTGCTGTCGTCCAAGCCGGTTATTTACGCGGCAAACGTGGATGAGGCAGGCTTTACCGGCGACGAGGTAGAGAACGAGCGTCTGGAAGCGGTCCGCCAGATTGCGGCGGAAGAGGGCGCACAGGTGCTGCCGATCTGTGCACAGATTGAGCAGGACATCGCCAGCCTGGATGATGACGAAAAGGAATTGTTCCTGTCGGAGATGGGACTGAAGGAATCCGGTTTGGATCGTTTGATTCGTGTCTGCTATGATCTGCTCGGTCTGATGAGCTTCCTGACGGCAGGTCCCCCGGAGGTTCGCGCGTGGACGATTAAGAAGGGCACGAAGGCGCCGCAGGCGGCGGGCAAGATTCACACCGACTTTGAGCGCGGCTTTATCCGTGCGGAGGTTGTTTCGTTTGATGATCTGATGGCGTGTGGCTCTATGACGGCGGCGAAGGAAAAGGGACTAGTTCGCTCCGAGGGCAAGGAATATGTTATGCGCGACGGAGACATCGTTCTGTTCCGCTTTAACGTATAAAGAAAGAACCATCGGATGCCGCGGACGGGCAATTGTTGCTGTTTTGTAGTTGTAATCGCATAGTCTGTCTTATACAATAAAATAAGACATTGGATGGTTTGCCTGGCAGACAGGTGAGCACTAACGGAGGGGTAACGTTTATGAAAGAACGCAATGATCCGGCGCAGACTCCGGGAAGCGCAGAGGAAACCGTGAGCGCGCGGGGAAATGCAGCGGATAGTGCGGCGGGGGCTGCGGAGGATGCGGTGTCCGAAGCGACGCAGAAGACGAAGTCATTTTCTGTGATTCCGGAGGAGGAGCCGAAGACGACTCCGCACTTTCGGGTTCGTAAGCGCCAGGCGGATGGTACATGGAAAAACCGATCGGTGCATGTGACGGATGCGGCGCAGCAGCCAAAGGACTTCCCCAAGCGGGAAAAGGTCGTGACACTGGAGGAGCCGGAACGGCTGCGGACTAAGCCAGTACCGTCCCGTCGGTCGAGAAGAATGCGCCGCGGTGTGGCGGCGGCTGTTGCAGCAGTCGTGCTGATTGCGATTGTCAGTTTCAGTATATATATATATCGCTATCCCTCAATTTTCCCTGGTGTGCACGCGGGCGAGTATTCGCTCAAGGGTATGTCACAGGCACAGGCAGAGAAATATCTCTCTGGCGAGGGCATGGACGACATGAGAAGCCACGACATTACCGTGGAGGCGGAGGGACAGGAGTTCACGCTGCATGTCGGTGATGTCGTAGATAAGGTGGACAGCGCGGACAGCGCGAAGGCGGCGTACCGCGTGGGCCGTGAGGGCGGCTATTTTCACCGGGCGGGCGAAATATTCACCGCAATGTTCGGCGGGCAAAATGTGCCGATGGACATTCAGGTGGACGACAAGGCGCTCAGCCGCTTTGTCAATGACGTCTATGAAAAGATTGAGTACGATCCGACGCAGCCGAGCTGGAAGGTAGACAAAAAGGCGAAAAAGCTGATTGTGGACACCGGCAAACAGGGTCTGTCCTTTGACCGCGATACCGTGAAACAGGCGCTGAAGGAACAGGTTGAAACCATGGACTACGACGTGTATACGATTGAGACATATGCGACGGATCAGGACAAACCGGACGCCGCAAAGATCGCCAAGGACGTCAACTGTAAGCCGCAGAACGCCAAGGCGGACACGAAGACCGGCGAGGTTATAGACTCCGTCACCGGTGTGGAGGTATCGGAGGACGCGATTGCCAAGACGATTGGCGATGCGAAAAAGCAGACCTATGAGATTCCGGTAAAGCTGACCAAGGCGGAGATGTCCGCCAAGGCGCTGGAAAAGGTTCTGTTCCGCGATGTCCTCGCGCAGACGACGACGATGTACAACAGCGGCGACACCGGACGCACGACGAATGTTTCATTGACGGCACAGGCCTGCGACGGCACGATTTTGAATCCGGGTGATGAGTTTTCCTATAATGATACGGTGGGAGAGCGCACGCCGGAGCGCGGCTATCAGACGGCGACGATTTTCGTCGCGGGTGAGTCGGTCGAGGATTACGGCGGCGGTGCGTGCCAAAGCTCGTCCACGATTTATATGGCGGTGCTGCGCGCGGATCTGAAGGTCACAGAGCGGCGCAATCACCAGTTCCAGATTTCCTATACGCCGATTTCGCAGGATGCGACGGTGGCGTGGGGCAGCCAGGACTTTAAGTTCGTCAACAGCACGGACTATCCGATTAAAATTTCGATGGACATGGGCGGCGGTTCGCTGACCTGTACCATCTATGGAACAAAGACAGACGATAAGGAAGTATCGCTGTATTCGGAATCCTATACCAGCGGTGACTATAAATATGCAACGCTGTATAAGACGGTTACGGTAAACGGCAAGTCGGAAACGAAGGTGGAAAACGAGAGTGCCTATCTGCTTAAGCAGAAGTCTTCGGATCAGTAACTGCTTGTCGGATGGCGAACGAAAAAAGAAAGGAAATTTACGATGGCATATAGTGCAGAGTTACGAAAGGAGTTTAAGGCGACGGCGCGGCAGCGCATTCGAGAATACTTCTGGCCGACGATGGGAGCAGTAGTTCTGGGTGCGATTCCGGCGCTGCTGGGCAGTGTGGTGTCACAGCGTGGACAGGGGACGGCAGCCGCACTGCTGTATATGGTGATTGCCTTTTTTGTTGTACTTCCGATGCAGTTCGGCATGATGCATTTTTATGTTGCACGGTCGCGCGGACAGGAAGCGCCGGTCTCCGACATTTTCTGTGCCTTCGGCAACGGAAGAACGTATCGCAACTCCTTGGTGATCGCCATTGCGATTTTTATTCGGTCGATTGGCTGGTGGCTGCTGGAGGCGCTGGTTGCGGTGGCTTTTGCCGGCGTGCTGGTTAGAACTGGTACGATTGGAATTCTGGATGGCGATGTGATCAACCTCCCGGGTACGCTGCTGTTGGAGCTGCTGGCTGCCAGCGTGGTATTGATTGTGGTCTCCGCTATTGTCAACGTGAAGATCCGCCGATATGACGCGGCCTACGTTTTGATGATTGACAATCCGGAGCGCAGTGTGTGGGAGGCAACGGGCGAGTGCGCCGCGCTGTTCCGTGAGCACAACTGGGAGCTGTTTGTGTTTGATCTCAGCTTTATTCTGTGGGTGCTGGGTACCCTTTGCACGTTCGGCATTCTGGGCATCTATCTGTCCGCTTATCAGAACATCACGTATGTCCGCTACGTGGATGCACTGCGTCAGAATAAGGGCGGATTTACGCAGCAGGGAGCGAATAATCTGCCGCCGCTCTAAGAAAAATGGAAGGCAAGATGCAGGACGTTGTGTCCTGCATCTTTTTTGCATAAAAACTGGACATTGCACGGAATTTTTGCGGAATTCACTTGCTATTTGTACCGGTTTTGGTATATGATAAGAGAAATGAATCAAATGAAGGAGAGATTGTTTGTGGATAAGAAACCATTTTATATAACCACCCCGATTTATTATCCATCGGCGAATCTGCATATCGGACACAGCTACTGTACGGTGGCAACGGACGTTATGGCGCGCTTCAAGCGCTTGCAGGGCTACGACGTCATGTTCCTGACCGGCACGGATGAGCATGGACAGAAGATTCAGGATAAGGCAGCAGAAGCCGGCGTTACTCCGCAGGAGTTCGTTGACCATGTTGTTGCCGGCATCAAGGATCTGTGGAAGATGATGAACATCTCGTATGATCGCTTTATCCGCACGACGGATGATTACCATGTCGAAGCGGTACAGAAGATCTTCGAGAAGATGAAGGCCAAGGGCGACATCTACAAGTCGGTGTACAAGGGAAAGTACTGCAAGCCGTGTGAGTCGTTCTGGACGGAAACCCAGCTGGTGGACGGCAAGTGTCCGGACTGCGGCCGTCCGGTTGTGGACGCCGAGGAAGAGGCATATTTCTTCCGTCAGAGCAAGTATGTTGATCAGATCGTCAAGCTGTATGAGGAAAATCCGGACTGGCTGCAGCCAGCATCCCGCGCAAAGGAAATGATGAACAACTTCATCAAGCCGGGACTGGAGGACACCTGTGTCTCCCGTACCTCGTTTGACTGGGGCATTCCGGTTACGTCGGACCCGAAGCATGTGGTTTACGTTTGGCTGGACGCACTGACCAACTATATCACGGCGCTGGGCTACGGCAACGAAAAGTATCATGATTTTGACAAGTACTGGCCGGCAGACGTACACTTTGTCGGCAAGGAAATCGTTCGTTTCCACTCCATTTTGTGGCCGGCCATGCTGATGAGCTTGGAACTGCCATTGCCGAAGAAGGTCTACGGTCACGGCTGGCTGCTGCTGGACGGCGGTAAGATGTCCAAGTCCAAGGGCAATGTGGTCGATCCGGTATTCTTGTGCGAGCGCTACGGCGTGGACACGCTGCGCTATTTCCTGCTGCGCGAGTTCCCGTTCGGATCGGATGGCGTGTTCTCCAACGAGGCGCTGATTAACCGCATCAACGCCGATCTGGCGAACGATTTGGGAAATCTGGTGTCCCGTACGGTCTCCATGGTGGAGAAGTACTTTGACGGCAAGCTGCCGACCGAGCAGACCGCGGATCCGCTGGACGACGAGCTGGTTGCCATGGCATCTGGTCTGCGTGCGGTATATGAGGAGCAGATGGAAGCGTATGCGTTCCAGAATGCACTGATTGAGGTATTCAAGGTCATTTCCCGCGCCAACAAGTATATCGACGAGACGGCGCCGTGGATTCTGGCGAAGGATGAGGCAAACAAGCCGCGTCTGGCGCGCGTTATGTATAACCTGCTGGAGACGATTCGTATCTGCGGCACGCTGCTGACGCCGTTTATTCCGGACTCGGCGGAGAAGATTCGTGAGCAGATCGGTGCACCGGCTGAGCTATACAACTGGGAGACTGCGGGCGAATTTGGCAAGCTGGCCGCGGATGTCGAGGTGCATAAGGGACCGGCACTGTTCCCGCGCATTGACATGAAGAAGGAGCTGGAGTTCTTGGAGGATCACCAGAACAAGCAGAAGAAGGCCGCCGAGAAGGCAGCAAAGGAAGCCGAGAAGAAGGCAAAGGAAGAAGAGCTGGCGAATCTGGTCATCAATATCGATGATTTTGCCAAGGTTTCGCTCAAGACTGCAAAGGTAGTTGCGTGTGAGCCGGTGAAGAAGTCGGATAAGTTGCTCTGTCTCCAGCTGGAGCTGGGCGAGGAGAAGCGTCAGGTTGTATCCGGCATTGCGGAGTATTACAAGCCGGAGGATCTGATCGGCAAGACCGTCATTCTCGTGGCAAACCTGAAGCCGGCAAAGCTGCGCGGTGTGGAGAGCCAAGGCATGATTCTGGCGGCAGACACGCCGAATGGCGTTCAGGTCATCTTTGTCGATGGCGTACCGTCGGGCTGCAAGATTCGATAAGACAAAACGCAGACAACCGGCAGCGAGAAAAGGCTGCCGGTTGTTTTTTCGTGCAGGAACGAAGAAGTGTATGGAACGGAGGAAAAAACCGATGCTATTTGATACCCATGCGCACTATGATGATGAATGGTTTGATGAGGATCGCGACGAGCTGCTGCGTACCATGCCGGAGTACGGGGTTGGATTGATTGTTAATCCGGGCTGTGATGTGCCGACGTCACGCACAGCGGTACAGCTGGCGCACACCTATCCGCATGTCTATGCGGCCGTTGGCATTCATCCGGAAAACGCCAAGGGCTGGACACAGGGGGATGTACAGGCGATAGAACAGCTGGCGCACGAGGAAAAGGTGCAGGCAATCGGTGAAATCGGTTTGGACTATTACTGGCTCAAGCAGTCGCCGGAGACGACTCCATCTAAGGAAGAACAGCAGGTGATTTTTCGCACACAGATGGCGCTGGCACAGCGATTGCAGCTTCCGGTTATTATTCATGACCGGGATGCCCACGCGGATTGTCTGGCGATTGTGAAGGAATTTCCGGCAGTTCACGGCGTGTATCATTGCTATTCCGGCAGCTATGAGACAGCAAAAGAGTTGATAGATCTGGGATGGATGATCTCGTTTACTGGTGTCATCACGCATGATAATTCCAAAAAGGTACGGCGTATTTTGCAGAATATTCCGCTGGAGAACATCATGATTGAGACGGACAGCCCGTATATGACACCGAAACCGTATAAGGTAAAGGGACAGCGGACGCGAAATTGCTCTCGCTATGTCCATTGTGTGGCAGAGACTATCGCAGACATTATCGGACGGACGCCGGAAGAAGTAGAGCGCATCACATTTGACAACGGAAAGCGATTTTTCCGTATCCCGGATTGAGGAAAAACGGAAAAGAGGAGCGCACAGTAATTCCATGAAGGGAAAGCGGTGCGCTCCTTTTGCATATGAAAAAATGTCGGAACAAAGAGTTTTCCCGACAATGGGGAGAAACCACTGCCGGGAAGTGAAAAGGAAGATAGATGCTACTCTTGTTTAGAAAATAGCTATGATAAGTTCTAAATAAAAATAAATAAGCGAAGATATAAGAAAAAATGCTTCATAAAAAAGATAGGCCGAGCAAGCGAGAGAGCGTGCTCGCTCGGCCGTATTGGAGATATATGTACCGACCACCCTGCCGACCGAAGTCGGAAGGGTATCTTAAACTGTAAAACAATCAAGATTGAGAGAATCGGTACCTATACATGGATGTCAAATAGGAATTATTCCTCAGCCAGCTGTACGTAGCCCTCGTAACGAGCCTTTGCATCAGCCTCAGCCTTAGCATACAGAGCATCTGCACGCTCCGGGAAGGACAGTGCCAGGGAAGCGTAACGGTTCTGACCCTTCAGGAATGCCTGGAAGTCGCCAGTCGGTGCCTTGGAATCCAGAGTGAACGGATTCTTGCCCTGCTCCTTCAGATCCGGGTTGTAGCGGTACAGCTGCCAGTAACCAGCCTCAACAGCCTTCTTCTCTTCTGCCTGAGACAGGCTCATGCCGCACTTCATACCATGCTCAATGCACGGGCTATAGCAGATAACGATGGACGGGCCATTGTAAGCTTCTGCCTCGCGGATTGCCTTCAGCGTCTGGTTCGGGTCAGCACCCATAGCAACCTGAGCAACGTAAACGTAGCCGTAGCTCATAGCCATCATGCCGAGGTCCTTCTTCTTAACGCGCTTGCCGCCTGCTGCGAACTTCGCGATAGCAGCTGCTGCGGTGGACTTAGAAGCCTGACCGCCGGTGTTGGAGTAAACTTCGGTATCCAGAACGAGGACATTGATGTCGTCGTCAGAAGCGAGGACGTGATCCAGTCCGCCGTAACCGATGTCGTAAGCCCAGCCGTCACCGCCGAATGCCCAAACAGACTTCTTGGTCAGGTACTCCTTGTTCTGAATGATGTACTTTGCATCCTCAGAGGACTCGTTAGCCAGAGCTGCGAGCAGGTTGTCGCTAACTTCACGGGACTTCTCAGCATCCATGCCGTCAGCCAAGTAAGCTTCGCAAGCATCCTTTGCGATGCCAGCTGCTGCCAGGTTCTCAACAGCCTGTACCAGCTGCTGCTTGATAGCGCGCTGACCGAGCAGGAAGCCGTAAGCGTACTCTGCGTTGTCCTCGAACAGGGACATTGCCCATGCCGGACCATGGCCGTTCTTGTCGGTGCAGTACGGGGAGGACGGAGTCGATCCGCCGTAAGCAGAGGAGCAGCCGGAAGCGTTTGCTACATACATACGCTCGCCAAACAGCTGAGTAACCAGCTTGATGTACGGGGTCTCGCCGCAGCCTGCGCATGCGCCGGAGAACTCGAAGTACGGCTTAGCGAACTGAGAATTCTTAATGCTCTTGGAGTTAGCAACATCCTTCTTGATGGTAACTTCCTCAACAGCGTAGGTCCAGTTGTCAGCTTCCTTCAGCTGAGAAGCCAGCGGCTTCATAACCAGAGCCTTCTCCTTAGCTACACAAACGTTTACGCAGGAACCACAACCGGTACAATCGTACGGGGAAACCTGCAGACGGTAGCTGTAGTTGTCCATGCCAGCGCCAACAGCCTTCTTGGTCTCGAAACCAGCCGGTGCAGCGTCCAGCTCTTCCTTGGTAACAAGGATCGGACGGATAGCAGCGTGCGGGCAAACAAATGCACACTGGTTACACTCGATACAATTTGCCGGTACCCACTCCGGTACGTCAACAGCAGCGCCGCGCTTCTCGTACTTGGAGGTGCCGTTCGGCCAGGTGCCGTCTTCCAGACCATACTTCATCATCTGGCCAACGGTCAGAGCGTCGCCTTCCTGACGGTTCATCGGAGCAACGATTTCCTTGATGAATTCCGGAACGTCCTTCTCGACAACGTCATCCTCAGCGGTAGCCCAAGCAGCCGGAATCTCAACCTTAACCAGCTCGTTCAGACCGTGATCGATCGAAGCGTTGTTCATGTCAACAACCTTCTGGCCCTTCTTCTTGAAGTAGGACTTGTAGATTGCGTCCTTCATTGCGGTAACAGCCTGCTCTACCGGAATAACAGCAGCGAGCTTGAAGAATGCAGCCTGCAGGATGGTGTTGGTGCGGTTGCCCAGACCAATGTTACGAGCAATGTCGATTGCGTTAATGATATAGAACTGTGCATGCTTTGCAGCCAGAGCGCGCTTCATAGAAGCCGGCAGGTTCTTCTCCAGATCCTCCGTAGTCCACTGGCAGTTCAGCAGGAAGGTGCCGCCGTCCTTCAGGTTCTTAACCATGTCATAGTTATGAACGTAAGACGGGTTGTGGCAAGCGATGAAATCAGCCGAGGTTACCAGGTACGGGGAACGGATCGGATCCTTACCGAAACGCAGGTGAGACTGGGTCAGGCCGCCGGACTTCTTGGAGTCATATACGAAGTAAGCCTGGCAGTACAGATCGGTCTCATGGCCGATGATCTTGATGGAGTTCTTGTTAGCACCGACGGTACCGTCAGAGCCCATACCCCAGAATACAGCGTTGGTCTGGCCAGCCGGGGAGGTCTCGATTTCCTTGGTTACATCCAAAGAAGTGTTGGTAACGTCGTCTACGATACCGATGGTGAAGTTGGTCTTCGGAGCGTCCAGCTTCAGGTTCTCGTATACTGCGAGGATCTGACCCGGGGTGGTATCCTTGGAAGAAATACCGTAACGGCCGCCAACGATAACCATCGGGATGCCCTTCTCACGGTAGATGGAGCAGATATCCTGGTAGAGCGGCTCGCCCATAGCGCCCGGCTCCTTAGTGCGGTCCATAACAGCAATCTTCTTACAGGTTGCCGGTACAGCCTTCAGGAAATGTTCAGCAGAGAACGGACGGTACAGATGAACGTTGATCATACCAACCTTCTCGCCCTGAGACAGCAGGTAGTCAATGGTTTCCTGGGTGGTGTCAGCGCCGGAGCCCATCAGGATGATAACGCGGTCAGCGTCCGGTGCACCATAGTAGTCAAACAGGTGATGCTCACGACCGGTGATCTTAGCAACTTCCTGCATGTAGTATTCAACAGCCTCCGGGATCGCGTCAACCTTTGTGTTGCACGCCTCACGGCACTGGAAGAAGATATCCGGGTTAACGGTGGTGCCGCGGGTTACTGGGTGCTCCGGGTTCAGCGAATTCTTGCGGAAAGCATCAATTGCGTCGAAGTCAACCAGCGGACGCAGATCCTCGTAGTCCAGAGCGTCGATCTTCTGGATTTCGTGGGAGGTGCGGAAGCCGTCGAAGAAATGCAGGAACGGCATGCGGCAGTGGATGGAAGCCAGATGTGCAACAGCACCCAGATCCATAACTTCCTGCGGATTGGTGGAAGCGAGCATTGCAAATCCGGTGTTACGACATGCCATAACGTCGGAGTGATCACCGAAGATAGACAGTGCGTGTGCGGAAAGGGTTCTAGCAGAAACATGGAATACGCTCGGCAGCATTTCGCCTGCGATCTTGTACATGTTCGGAATCATCAGCAGAAGACCCTGAGATGCAGTGTAGGTGGTGGTCAGTGCGCCGGCCTGAAGAGATCCGTGTACAGTACCAGCCGCGCCGCCCTCGGACTGCATTTCTACTACGTTGACCGGACGGCCAAACAGGTTTTTCTTGCCGTTAGCTGCCCAGTCGTCTACGTGCTCTGCCATCGGAGAGGACGGAGTGATCGGGAAGATGCCAGCAACGTCGGTAAAGGCATACGATATATACGCAGCGGCCTGATTACCGTCCATGATTTCTTTTTTACTAGCCATGATAATGTTCCTCCTTCTATTATTACATGTGCGTGGGATACCTTGACGCACAGTTAACAAACATAGTTCATTTGTTACTACCTATTTTAGAGGACACCATGAAAGTAGGCTGTGCCAGAAATTTCGCTTTTTTTGCAGTCTTTCGGATGCAGGAATTGGATGTAAACGAGACGAAATGGGCGGTGTACTGCGAAATGTACCGCAAAAAGCGAAGGATTTTCCAACAAAATAGGCCGATTAATCCGATGGATCGCAAAGTGGCGGAGCGCCGAGATGCATAGTCGGAAAAGAGCATCGGGTGAAAACGACCGCAGACGTATATATATTAAATGTATAAATAATATAAAAAGCCTTTCCCGCGTCGGTGCGGCTGCGGGGCGCGGAGAGAAGAAATGTCAAAAGAAGGGGGGATATATCGGAGCGGGGCAGAAAATATTCCAAAGCGATTGGCTCTGTTTTGTTGAAAATTGCAATACCAATTTGGTGTGCTTTTTGTGGAAGATTGCAAAGAAAACTGGCAGAAAAGACGGAAAAGACGCGTTTTTCTGAACAATATGCCAAACAAGGGCGGGAAAGAAATAGATTAAGTTGGTTTATCTGACGAAGGCAAATCTGAAAGAATGCAAAAAAAGAGAAAGGCACTGCACAGCGAAAGGGGAATACGTCCACTAAAATAATATTCAGAAAGCGATAAGTGATCGGAAAGGGAAATTCGGCCGTGATTGCGAACAAATAGCGTTGCTAAATGTTTGTATAAGGAAGATGCGTTTCCGGATCGTTATCTTAGTTTTCGTTTTCAATGTTGTGCATCTCTCTCGGTACATAACATTAAAAAATTATAAAATGGTGCTAATCAGGCAAGCACCGAACTTTATCAGGAGGTACATTATTATGGACATGAGCTATCTTAGAGACAAGCCGATTGCTGTCCTGGGCGGCGGCGCTGTAGGTAAGACGATGGCTGCTGACTGCGCACTGGCAGGCAGAGAGGTTCGCATTTGGGACCAGCCGGCTTTCGCAAAGACCAACTTCACCAACATCATGAGAACTGGTATCACGCTGAGCGGCAACCAGCTGAGCTACTTTGGCTATCAGCGTAAGGGCATTGCTCACGTTGCTATGGCAGGCGACGATCTGGCAGCTACCGTTAAGGGCGCTGGCATCATCATCATCGCTACTGTTGCTCTGGGCCACGAAGTTATCTTCCGTGAACTGATCCCGCTGCTGGAGGATGGCCAGGTCATCCACATCCTGCCGGATAACTGCGGCACGTTCGTATTCCGCAAGCTGATGCGTGAGATGAACTGCACCAAGGACGTTGTTGTAGGCGCTTGGTACACTGCTCCGTACGGCATCCGCGTTGTACGTCGCGGCGGCGTTGTTACTAACGAGTGCAAGGTTGAGGACCGTATCACCACGATCCGCGGCTGTGCTCTGCCGATGAAGGACAACGATCGTTTCATGGCTTCTGCTTACGAGATCCCGGCATTCGGCGCTATCATCGACGCTGACGGCGAGGTTACCATTTCCAAGAAGGGCGAAGAGTTCCATCATGGTTTCGTAGAGGGCAACACTGTTCTCGATATCAACCTGTCCAACGTAAACCCGGTTATCCACGTTCCGGGCACTGTACTGGCTGTTTCCACCATGCAGAACTTCGACACCGTTCTGGGTCAGAACATGGCAAACTACTCCCTGTACGCATTCGGTGCTTGCCCGGCAATCGCTGAGGTTCAGGCTAAGTTCTGGGAAGAAGAGAAGGCTCTGGCTGCTGCTATGGACGTTGGTCTGTGCACCGTTAACTACGAGGACTTCTTCTCTCGTACCACCATGTACGGCAAGGAATACATGGGTCCGGACTTCGCTGTACCGTACACTGAGAACTACGAGAACTTCTGGGGCGACGGTCCGTTCGATCTGGAAAACCGTTACATCACCGAGGACGTTCCGGTTGGCTGCTACCTGATGTCTCAGCTGGGTAAGAAGTACAACGTTGCTACCCCGATCATTGACTCCATGATCCTGCTGGCTTCCACCATGCTGAAGCGTGACCTGACCGCTAACTCCAAGTGGACTCTGGACTACCTGGAAATCGGTCATATGACTCACGAGCAGCTGCAGGCTTACCTGCGTGAGGGCACCTTCACCCCGAAGGCTTAAGTTAGATCTTAATTAGAATTATCATATTTCTAACACCTCAGGGACAGTGCGGTATTCCGCGATATTCGCTGGAATACCGCCTGTCTCCGTAATAGCTAATTTGTGATCTTCACATAGCGGCTTAGCCGTGTGATGTATCTCCATCTTTTAATCGCTGTCCTTTGGGGTGCAAAACCGTGTTTGTACCCCAAGTGCAGCAACTTGGAAACATCAACATCTACAATTCTGTTTTCTGGATGGGCGATACGATTTTTGTGTTGACATAATAAAATTCCCATAAGTGTGCTGGAGCCTCTGGCACGGCGATGGCTAGTCCGCTGGCCGTGTTATGCTTCAGACCTTATCTTTTTTTCTTATGGGGGTTTTCTGCAGACTAGCCCAACTTCGAGTAATCCAGGTCTCCGAGGCATTATGCCGGCGCAGGCACTGTTTTATAAAATTGCAAACCCCATATAAGTGTTCAGGAATGTGCGGTACAGGGAGGTCCTAGTCCAACTTCCTTGTGCCGCGTCAGTCCATATAAACTACTTGGGCACAGTGGTAAACACATTTGGTCAAGGTGTGTTTATCTTCATTTTAACCACTTTTTTCCTACTATTCAGCGGGATGCAGGCTTTGTCTTGCATCCCGCTGAATCGTTTTTTGCACTTTTTTGCATAGCACAGATATAGTTGTAATAAATAACTTTACCGATTACAGAGGTGAAAAAATGGACAGATGAGGCTGGTGCGTTGACACGTTGCCGAAATAGAAAGAATAGAAACCTTTTTAATTTGCCAATCCCCAGAAATAGGCGCAGAAAATTTTGTGATCGTGCAAAAAAACGCAAAATACTTTGCAAATGAAGTTGCACAATTTTTTGCACTTTAACTGCAAACAACGTTTGCTTGCAAATTTGCGCAAACGTTTATTGCACAGGGTGCACAATTGACTTGTGAACGAATTGTTAAATGTGAACAAAGTTTGAAGCTTCTACGATCTTTCTCTACAAAAAGACTAAATTGGCATGGGCATTGCTATATATTTTTTGTATAATCAGTTGAAGCTCGTTTCGTGTTGAAATTGCTGCTGACAGAGTAGAGACTGAAAGAAAATTTTTAGTGGAAGGTGAAAGAAACAATGAACGAACAGAAACAAAAGCAACAGTTCCGTCCAGTTGTTATGTCAATCACCGTCGTATTGTTTGCACTGATGCTGGTGGCTATTGTCGCCGACGCAGAGAGATTCTACGACATATTGAATAACCTGGTAATGGTAAACTTGATGAACGGTCTGGGTTGGTTCTCCAGCTTGGTACTGCTCTTCATGGTTGCCCTCTCCGTTTTCTTTATGTTCTCCAAGTACGGAAATATTAAGTTTGGCGGACCGAACGCAAAACCGAAATTTAGCTACGTCCAGTGGTTTGGTATTTCGCTTTGCACCGGTATCGGCGCCGGCGTAGTATTCTGGGGCGCGGCAGAACCGTTGCTGTTCACGATGGAACCGGATCCGGCAACCGGCATCGAGGCAGGCACGAATGCAGCTCTCCTCTGGAGCATGAAGAAGTGCTTTATGCAGTGGGGTCTTACCCCGTACGCTTCCTGTGTTATCACGGGCGTTATCCTCTCCTATTTCATCCTGAATAAGGGTGCTCCGTTCCGCACCAGCACGCTTCTGGTTCCGATCTTCGGCAAGGGAGTTACGGACAGCCGCTGGGCAGACATCTTCGACGCTTGGTGTGCATTCTCTCTGACTGCAGCAGTAGCTGGCGGTCTGGGCTACGGCGCAATGCAGCTGTCTTCCGCAGTTGATGCGTTTGCTGGTCTTTCTCCAAGCGTAACAATCTACATTGCGATCATTGTTGTCATGTTTGTGTGCTACAATGCGTCGGCAATTTCCGGCTTGCGCAATGGTATCACAAAGCTCTCGAACTGGAATACACAGTTCTTCTTTATCCTGCTGATCTTTGTATTTATTGCAGGTCCGACTGCTTACATCTGCAATCTGTTCACGGAGAGCATGGGCGGTTACTTCAATGACTTCCTGTACAACAGCTTGAACACAGACCCGTATGTAAACGGCGCGGGTTGGCCGCAGAACTGGGATATGTACTGGTGGGTTGACTGGATGGCATACGCTCCGCTGCTTGGTCTGTTCATGGTTCGTGTTGGCTACGGCCGTACCATTCGTCAATTCATTCTGGTTGAGTGGCTGTTCCCGGCACTGTTCGGCATCGTTTGGTTCTCCGTATTCGGCGGCACCATCCTGCATGCGCAGCTGTTTGACGGTGTTGACTTCTATTCCATGTACGTCGAGAAGGGCGCTGAGGCTCTGACGCTTGGCATGTTCAATGTTATCCCATTGTCCACGCTGGCTAAGATATTCATGTTGATTATCATCACGATTTCACTGGTTACCCAGTGCGATTCCATGGCAGTTACGCTGGCTGGTATGTGCTACAAGGGCGCGGACGAAAAGACCGAGGCTCCGATTGTACTGAAGCTGTTCTGGGGCACGGTATTCGCAGTTATCGCCGTTGTATTCATTTCTCTGGGCGGCATCGCCGGTGTCAAGACGATCAAGTCGTTTGCTGGTATCCCAATGACAGTTATCGTATTCATTCTGGTAATCGGCTTCTTGAAGTTCTTGGTAACGCGTCCGAAGGCCGAGGATGGTAGCATCTTGCCGGAGCCGGAAGTTGCGGATGTACCGGATAACGGTGAACCGGAGGCTGCACGCAGCAAGATTGGATTCCTCGCAAAACTTGGATTCTAAGACTTCGTTGGAATTTACGCCCCTTTTTTTATCATAGCTTTCCCTTTCATAGCGTTTTCTTTCCTAATCGCTGTGATTGATTATAAGCTTCTTAGGAAAGACGCAGTTGGTCATCAACTGCGTCTTTTCTTTTTGCTTTTTTTTTCACATTTTTGCTCTTTTGGACGCTTTTGTGCCTCTATAAGTAGGGGGAAAATCGAAATAATTGCAAATTGCAAAATTCTTATGAGAGGACGCACACCTTGCATAAATTTGCTCTCCTATAATGAAGAAAAATGGGTTAGTTTACAACGAAAAGAGGAGGGACCATCATGGTGGAAAAACTGACAGATTTTTATTCCCAGCTTGATTGGTATTATTCCCAAGGCAGCCGCGAGGAAGTGGAGCAGTTTCTGCTGGACGCGGTAAAAAAGGTAGAAACAAGTGACGGCGACCGCGGACAGCTTATTGCAATCTACAATGAACTTGGCAGCTTTTATCGCGGTATCAGCGCGTTTGATGCGTCGATTGGCGCGTTTGAAATGGCAAAGAGCATTACGGCAGAGTTATTCGGCGAAACCTGCATGCAGTATGCGACGATACTCAATAATATGGCGGGCACCTATCGTCTGAAACGCTGTTATGACGAAGCGATTGCACTGTTTGAAGAGGCGGCGAATATCTATCGTCAAAACGGTGAGGAGGACAGCTATGAATATGCGAGCCTCTTAAATAACATCTCTCTTGCATTCCGCGAAACAAAGCAGTATGATAAAGCAATAAGCTATCTGTCAAAGGCACTTTGGCTGATTGAAAAAATGCCGGATCGGCATCAGGAACTGGCGATTACCTATAACAATCTGACGGCGATGCATTACGCGGTGGGACACAAGCAGGAGGCAATGCTGTGTCTGGAACGAGCGCTGCGGGAATTTGAGCAATGTTCGGACGAGGAAAATGTGCATTACGCAGCGGGACTGAACAGTTTGGCGGCACTGCTGTATTCTGAAGGTCAGTTTGACCGCGCCATTGAGGTATACAAAAAGTCGGCGAAATATACGCTTCGCTTCTTCGGCGAAAACGTGGAGTATGCGATTACCTGCCACAATATGGCGTGGGTGTACCGCGCGATGGGCGATTTGCCCGCTGCAGCGAAGGTGCTGGACAAGGCAGTTCAGGTATGTACCCGCATTCTCGGCGCCGACCACGACCGAACGATGGTCGCGGCGGAAGAGCTGAAGAGGCTAAAGAAGGAGATTGAAAAGTGAACGGTTTGAGACTGTCACGAGAATATTACAACGAGGTCGGGAAGGATGCCTTTGTGCATGCCTTCCCGACTCTTGTGCCCCGAGCGGCCTTCGGTCTGGCGGGGGAGGGTTCGGAATGCTTCGGCTTTGATGATACATACTCCCGCGATCATGACTGGGGCCCTTCGTTCTGCATCTGGCTCAGAGAGCCGGATTATTTGGAATATGGCGCAAAGGTGCAGGAATGGTATCGCTCGCTGCCGGGAGAGCTGGAGGGCTATCCGGCGCGGGAGGAGAATGCACTGGGTGCGGGACGAGTCGGCTGTCTGTGTATTCCACATTGGTATCGCCGGTATACGGGCTGTCCGGAAGGACCGCATACACTGGAACAGTGGCGCCGTGTGCCGGAAGCCTTTTTGGCGACAGCGACCAATGGTACGGTGTTTACGGATCCGCTGGGGGAATTCACGGCGGTGCGCGAGCATCTGCTTGGCTATTATCCGGAGGATGTACGCATTAAAAAAATTGTGGCACGGGCGGCGGTGATGGCGCAGTCCGGACAGTATAACTATCCGCGTTGCCAGAAGCGCGGCGATACGGTTGCGGCACAGCTGGCACTGGCGGAGTTTACCAAAACCACGATGTCGATGGTATATCTCCTCAACCGCCGGTATGCTCCGTTTTATAAATGGATGTTCCGCGGGATGCAGGGCATGCGTCGGCTGCCGCGTGTGGCTGGGATGCTGGAACAGCTGAGCCAGCAGCCAGATGCCGCAAAGGCACAGGAGCTGATCGAGTCGATCTGTCTGCTGACGGCGGGTGAGCTGCGGCGGCAGGAGCTGACTGTGGGCAACGCATCGTTTTTGCAGGAGTACTGTGCGGATATGATGACCCGTATTCACGACCCGGAGCTTCGCAAGGCACATTTTATGGAGGAGTGATTGGTGTGACGAATCGAATCGAACAGATTATTGCGATGGAATGGAAGCTGTTTGACCAGGTGCAAAATATCGGCGGACGAGCCTCCTGCCAGGACAATGGAAAGGAGTTTCACATCATGCGTTCCAGCCAGCTGATGGCGTGGAGCGAAGGGATGTGTGACAGCTATTATGAGGATTTGCTGACGGCGGATCTTCAGGGACGCAATCCCTTGGCGGAGAAGTATGGCTATATGATGGAGCGAACCAATCCCTTGGAGTTTGTTCGTATCAAGGATCAGCTCCCGCCGCGGACGGCAGAAAAGGACGCCATTATTGACCGGATGTGTCAGGTACATGTCGGCTGGCTGGAGACCTTAACGGAGCAATATCCACATCTGGCCGGACGGGGACGTCCGATTCATCAGAGTGAGGACACGCCGTATGCGACCTCGTTTGAGACCTATCTATGGGGAGAGCTGGCGACGTACTCGCTCCGAACGCTGCAGCAGTATGAGAGCTATGTGCAGCAGCTGCAAGCGCAGGGGAAAAATATGAATTTAATGGTGCTGGAGAACACCACAAAGCAATACGGCTATGCTTCGCTGGAGGAAGCGGAGCAGGCGCTGGCCGGAAAGTAAGCGCTAATTGATTTGGAATGGGAGAAAAATTGTGAGAAAAAGTGCATCCATTGATATGGTTCATGGCCCACTGTTGGGTAAGATTCTGATGTTCAGCATTCCGCTGATGGCGGCCAATGTTCTTCAGGTATTGTTCAATACCATGGATACGATTATTGTCGGTCAGTTCGCCGGATACACGAGCTTGGCGGCGGTCGGAAGTACGACGGCGATTATTGCGTTGTTTATCAATTCCTTCATCGCGGTGTCCATCGGTATCAACGTGGTGATTGCCAAATATATCGGCATGGGCGGACGGGAAAACGAGATTTCCCGCGCGGTACATACGGCGATTGCCGTCGGCATTGTCGGCGGCATAGCAGTCGGCGGCTTGGGAATCTTGACCTCCACATGGCTGCTGGACGCGACCTCGGTTCCAGCGGACATCCGTGATCAGGCGCTGCTGTATCTGCGCATTTACTTTGCCGGCACGGTGTTCAACGTTGTCTATAACTTCGGCGCAGCGATTATCCGCGCGAAGGGCGACACCCAGCGTCCGCTGATTTATCTGACGGTCAGCGGCGTGGTCAATGTTGTTTTGAATCTGATTTTTGTCATTGTGTTTTCGATGGACGTTGCGGGCGTGGCGCTGGCGACGATTATCAGTCAGGCAATCAGCGCGGCGATGATTTTGATCCAGCTGATGCGCGAGACGGATGTGACGCATTTTTCGTGGAACAAGCTGTGCTTTGACCGCCATCAGATGGCGGAGATGGCGCGCATCGGCGTGCCGTCGTGGGTACAGGCGATTTTGTTCAGCATATCGAATGTCGTTATTCAGGGCGCGATCAACTCGTATGACAGCGTGGTTGTCGCCGGATGCAGCGCGGGCATCAATATCGAGAGCTTTATGTATTACACGATGAACGCCATCTGTCAGGCGTGCCAGACGTTTGCCAGCCAGAATCTGGGCGCTGGACGCATCGACCGCGTGCGCCGCGTCGTGCAGCTTAGTGTCGGTTCCGTGCTGGTCTGGGGTATTTTTCAGAGCGCGGCGGTGGCGCTGTTTGCCGGTCCACTGGTCAATATCTATAATAGTGATCCGGCGGTTATCGAGGCGGGCGTATACCGTCTGCGCTGTGTGGCGTCGTTGTACTTTGTCTACGGCGTGTCAGATGTCTTGATGGGCGCGATTCGCGGCTGCGGTGTGGCCGTTGCCCCAATGTTAATTAACCTGCTTTGCTCGTGCGTCCTGCGTGTCGTGCTGATTGGTCTGCTCGACACGTCGAAGGTGGGCATTGGCTGGGTTTATGCGATATTCACCTTGAGCTGGTTTGTCCTCGTGGCGATGCTGACGCCGTTCTGGATTCATCTGCGGCATAAGCTGGAACGAGAACATGCACCAGAGCCACATACCGCATGAAGAGGAGAGAGAAGATGCCAAGAACCAAAATTCAGGAGGACATCGAAATTGTCGATGCGTCCTCCAATAACCTGAAACATATCACAATCAATATCCCGAAAGAGGAGCTGGTGGTCATCGCCGGTGTCTCCGGTTCGGGCAAGAGTACGCTGGCATTTGATACGGTGGCGGCGGAGAGCGGACGTCAGTGGCGTTCCACCTATCCGGCGTTTCTGCGGCAGCGCCTGCCGCGCTATGAGCGTCCGGCGGTGGAATCCATCCGCAACCTGACGCCGTGCATTGTGGTCGACCAGAAGTCCATCGGTGCGAATGCGCGATCGACCGTCGGCACGGCGTCCGACGTGGCGCCGCTGATTCGTCTGCTGTTTTCGCGTGTCGGCCAGCCGAGCGCGGGCGGCTCGATGGCGTACTCGTTTAACCATCCGCACGGCATGTGTCCGGATTGTACTGGTCTGGGAGAAAAGGTCGTGCTGGATGAGTCCAAGATGTTCGACATGGATAAGACCATCAATGAAGGCGCGATCCGCTTCAGCCAGTTTTTCGGCGGAAGCTGGCAGGAGTATTACTACACCCACAATCCGTTGTTCAGCCCGGACAAAAAGCTGAGCGAGTTCACAGAGGAAGAGTGGCACAACCTGCGCATTGGACCGAAGGAAAAGCTGATTATTGACCATATTTGGCCGAACACGGGACAGGTGTCCCATTTGCCATATGAGGGTGTGGTGTCCCGCTTTAACCGTCTGTATCTCAACCGTGATATTTCCGGCCTGAAAAAGAGCGTGCGCGAAGAGGTCACGCAGTTTATCAAGCGCGGCCCGTGTCCGACTTGCGGCGGCTGCGGCCTGAATCCAAAGGCGCTCGCGTCTAAGATCAACGGCTACAATATTTCGGATTATTACGCGATGCAGGTCAGCGATCTGATTCCGGTGCTGGACGCGATTGACGACCCGCTGGGACGCTCGATTGCCGACCAGATCACCGTCAGCCTGCACCACATGGTGGATGTCGGCCTGGGTTACCTGAGTCTGTCGCGCCGTACGGATACGCTGTCTGGCGGCGAGTCGCAGCGACTCAAGCTGGTGCGCCATCTGGGCAGCAGCCTGAGCAACGTGACGTATATTCTGGACGAGCCGACGGCGGGACTGCACCCGACGGACGCACAGCGCATCGGCAAGCTGTTGCTCAGTCTGCGCGATAACCACAACACGGTTCTCGTTGTGGAGCACAGCAAGCAGATGATGGAGCTGGCAGATCACATCATTGAGATGGGGCCGCTGGCAGGCACAGAGGGTGGACGCGTCATGTACGAAGGTCCGCTGGACGGTCTGCGCCAAAAGGACACCGTGACGGCGGAGGCGCTGCGCGAGAAGATTCCGCTGAACCGCAATCCGCGCACATGGGAAGAGGGCTTCCCGATCGAGCATGCAACGATTCACAATCTAAAGGACGTCAGTGTGACCATTCCGAAGGGGGCGTATACGGCGGTGACTGGTGTGGCCGGTTCGGGCAAGAGCAGCCTGATCTGCTATGAGTTTGCCAGCCGGTATCCGGAGGCCATCATGATTGACCAGCACCCAATTGGCACGTCCAGCCGTTCCACACCGGCGACGTACACCGGCGTTATGGATGACATCCGCAAGCTGTTTGCCAAGGAAAATAAGGTCAGTGTGCAGTGGTTTAGCTTTAACTCCAAGGGTGCGTGCCCGGTCTGCAAGGGTAAGGGCGAGACACTGCCGGACGTTGCGTTTGCCGATCCGGTGGCCATCGTGTGTGAGGAGTGCGGCGGACGGCGGTATAACCCGACGGCTCTGAGCTATCAGTATCAGGGCAAGAACATCGAAGAGGTCATGAAGCTGACCGTGACGCAGGCGATGGAATTCTTTACGCAGCCGAAAATTCGCAAAAAGCTGCAAATAATGGAGGACGTAGGACTGGGGTATATGACGCTGGGACAGCCGACGAGCACGCTGTCCGGCGGCGAGATTCAACGGCTGAAGCTCAGCAGTGAGCTGGATAAGCAGGGGAATATTTATATTTTGGATGAGCCGTCCACTGGTCTGCACAGCAAGGACGCGACCCGCTTGATGGAGCTGCTGCGCCGTCTGGTGGATCAAGGCAACACGGTTGTTGTGGTCGAACATCGGCTGGAACTGATTGCGGCGGCGGACTGGATCATCGACATGGGGCCGGAAGGCGGCAGCAAGGGCGGCGAAGTCCTGTTTACCGGAACACCGGAGGAGCTGATGAACTGCGAGCAGTCGGAGACCGGAAAGTATCTGCGCAGCGGAACGTGCTGACAACATAAGAGGAGAGTGGAAAGATGAAGCCAACCATTGTAATCGGACATCGCAACCCGGATACTGACTCGATTTGCTCGGCGATCTGCTACGCAAATTTGAAGCAGAAGATGACAGGAGAGCCGTACTTGGCATGTCGAGCGGGACAGATTCATTCGGAGGCACGGTATGTGCTGGATACCTTCGGCGTGGAAGAGCCGATGTATCTGGAAACGCTGGAGCCGCGTCTGTCCAACGTGCAGTACCGCACGGTAGACGGCATCTATGAGGACATGTCGCTCAAGCGCGCATGGGAATACATGCGAAACAACAACATTCAGACCGTTGCGGTAATGGATGAGGAGCGACATATCAACGGCATTTTGACGTCGGGCGACATTGCTCGGTTTTACATTGAGGATCAGAGCGCCAGTGCGCTGGCAGAGGCGCGCACGAGCTACAGCAATCTCGTCGATGCCCTCAACGGCGTATTGGTGGTTGGGGATCCGAATGAGCACTTTTGCAAGGGCAAGGTTGTCGTGGCGGCGGCGAACCCAGATGTGTTGGAGGACTATATCGGAGAAAACGATCTGGTCATTCTCGGCAACCGCTATGAATCGCAGCTGTGTTCGATTGAAATGAAGGCGGGCTGCATTATCATCGGCTTGGGCGCCAAGGTATCGCGCACAATTCAAAAGCTTGCACGTGAGGCGAACTGCACGATTATCGCGACGCCGCTGGATACCTATACCTGCGCGAAGATTATCAATCAGGCTGTTCCGGCGCGCCACATCATGCGCACGGGCAATCTGGTTACATTCCACGAGGAGGACTTGGCGTCGGAAGTCAAGTCGGTTGTGGCAAAGAAGCGTATGCGTTATTTTCCGATTCTCAATCAGGAAAACCAGTATGTGGGTATGGTATCCCAGCGTAACTTGCTGGATATGGAACGCCCGAAGGTCATTTTGGTGGATCATAACGAGCGCGATCAGGCGGCGGAGGGCATCCGCTCGGTCGACGTCGTGGAGATCATCGACCACCACCGCATCGACTCGGTGGAGACCAGCAACCCGATTTATTTCCGTAACCAGCCGCTGGGCTGCACGGCAACGATTATCGCACTGATGTATCAGGAAAACAACATTGAAATTGAGCCGAAGTACGCCGGCTTGATGTGCTCGGCAATTTTGTCGGATACGCTGATGTTCCGCTCCCCGACGTGTACGATTATCGACCGGCACATTGCGGAGATGCTGGCGGGAATTGCAGGCATTGATATTACCAAGCACGCGACGGAGATGTTCAATGTTGGCTCTCGTCTGGAAAATTGCTCGCCGGATCAGATTTTCCACATGGATTATAAGTGCTTCAACGCGAAGAATCGGTCGTTCGCCATTGCACAGGTGACCAGTGTGAGCCAGAAGGAACTGGATCAGCTCAAGGGCAAGATGCTGCCGTATATGCAGGATCTGCTCCCGTCGTCGGGCCTGAGCATGCTGTTCCTGATGCTGACGAATATTCTGGATGAGAGTACGGATCTGCTCTATGTCGGCAAGGAAGCGAAGGAGATTGTTGAGGTCGCATTCCATAAGCAGAATATTCAAAGCTGCGTGCGCCTGGGCGGCGTGGTCAGCCGAAAAAAACAGATGATGATTCCGCTGATGGCGGCAATGGATGAGCTGTTTGGATGAGTGGAAAATACGCTGTAAAATAGGTATAATGAAGCTGCTGCTGTGAGAGATGATTCACAGCAGCAGCTTTTTATCTTAGATAGTGAAAAAGTTTGCACCAAAATCGCCCCTGTGCAAGGGGAGATGTCACGGCTGTGCCGTGACAGAGGGGTTGTCCGCTGACAGTTAGCATAAATCTTGCCGTAGGCTTACAATCCCTCAGTCAGTTGTTGGAAACAACTGACAGCTCCCTTTGCACAAGGGAGCTAAAGTCAGTAAGATTTACTCTGAGAATGGATAGATAAATGGCACGCACAAAAGGCGTCCCTTGTAGCGCAACGGGCTGCGTTGTGCAGTGGCACATGAGCGAAGCGAAAGCAGGACTGGCAATTGCGGAGCAATTGACTGAAGGGATATGAATGAACAAATATATTGAGGCTTCCGTCTATTCTCTGAGCAAATCTCACCGTATATCGCGACGCAACCCGGCGAAGCGGTTGTGGCGCGAAGGAGCAAGACCACGGAGCGGCTGAGCCATGCTGATGCCTCAGCGTGGCGATGTAGCGCAGTGTGTCGCAGCGATTCTCTCCATCGCAAACTGTATGAATTCACGCACGGCAGGCGTTGCACTGCGGTAGGATGGTACGGCGATGCCGACGGTAATGTGCTGCGGCGGGTCGAGAGGGAGCTGTACGACATCAAATGGACAGCTTTGTGCGGCGAGCTGATTGATGAGCGTAATGCCGAGATTTTGCTCGACCATAGCGAGGGCAGAGTAGTTTTCCAGCGTGGTCAGGGCGACATTAGTGTGGATGTGGTTGTCACGCAGCATGTTGTTGATATCATCATCCTGACCGAGGGAGTACAGAATTAACGATTCCTCCGAACAATGTTGGAGTGGATAGGCGGCTGCATCAGCAAGTGGATGCGAACGCGGCAGAACGGCAAGAATCGGAACGTCCGCAATAGGAAACCAGTCATGGCGAATGCCGTCAGTATAGCTATAAAACGCCAAATCGACGATGTTTTGGTCGATCCACTCCTCAGCCTGATTGCGTGTACCTTCGCGCATACGCAGCGTGACCTGCGGATATTGGTTGTGAAAGGCACCGATAACCGGCGGTAGCCAGTGCGTGGAGATACTGGAGTAGGAGTAAATGCGGATGGTACCGGTGAGGAGATGATTTAGCTCTCCGGCGACCTGATAGAGGCGCTCCTCCTGACGAAGAAATTCACGGACAACGGGCAGAAGGGTCTCCCCGTCGGTTGTGACGGAGACACCGCGCTTGCTGCGGTGCAGAAGCGTCAAATTCAGTTCGTGCTCCAATGCGCCGACCAGCTGGCTGACGCCGGAGGGAGTATAGTGCAGATGGTTGGCGGCGTGAGAGAAGCTGCCGGTTTCGACGGCGGCGAGAAAGGCTTTGCAGCGAGCGGTTTCCATAAAACAGCTCCTTTCTTTTAGTTTTACTTAAAACAAACATAATGATCATTAGCTTGCCTTTATTATAAAGTCGCGTTATACTAAAGTCAAGAAAAGGACATGTGCATGATTCCCCAATACAAAAGCAACAATTGGATGTTGTCTAGGAGGTTATCCGTATGTATGAAAAGAACTATCTTGTTTGTATTATTGCAGCCATTATTGGCGTTATTGTAGGCTCTGGAGTCGGCCGCATGTTCCAGCTCACGGACGTGGCGTTCTATGTCGCGCTGATCGGTGTAGCATGTGTAGAGCTCGTTCTGTGCTTCTTCATGGGAAATGGAGACAAAGAGACGAAAAAGAATACTGACTAAGGGAATCCAAGAAAGCCCATTCTCGTTCCAGCGAAATGTTGGAAATGGATTGATGATAAGTTTCTCATAAAAAATGCAGTCAACTTTGGTTGGCTGCATTTTTTGTGCGATTTGATTTTGTGATGTGTCTGGTATTCAGACGAGCCGCATTTCGGATTGCCGCTCGATCAGCGAGGTGCACAGCTGAATTTTATAAACGGTTTTATCGTCCGGATGATCGAGCAAAAGCTTCAGCTGCCGCACGGCGGTTCGTCCGAGCATTTCTTTTGGAATGCTGACGGAGGTCAGCGGGAGCTGCGAAAGGGACGCCAGATAGGAATCGTCAAAGCCGATCAGGGAAATGTCCTCCGGAATGCGATAGCCGTATTGCTGGAGTGCCTGCATCGCGCCCAGCGTGAGGGAATCGTTGGAGCCGACAAAGGCCGTCGGTAGGCTGGGATGCGTTTGCAGAAATTCCTCCATCTGCACGGCGGCAAGCTGCAGATGCGGCGGCAGTGAGATGGTCAGCTCCGGATGATAGGTCAGCTGACAGGTTTTCAGTGCCGTCTGGAATGCAAAAAAGCGATCCGGAATGGAGCCGGTGTTGGCGGAGTTGTTCAGATACCCGATTTTCTTGTGTCCGAGCAGCTGAAGATGACGCACGGCCTGAAACATTCCGCTGGCGTTGTCGGCATTGACGGAATGAATCGGGGTGGAAAGAAAATTGGCGTCAATGACGATAAGCGGACAGGGGGAGTGAAACAGCGTGGATGCGGCATCCTGCTCCAGTTCACTGCCGAAGACGATGATGCCGGACGAAGTGGCGGCGGCATCCTGAATCGTGCGTTCGAGGGAGGTGTGGTCGGCGTTTTCCAGACTCAGCGCATAGCCGTACTCGGACGATTGCCGTTCGACGCCGTTTAGAATTTCGACAAAAAAGTCGTACAGTGGATCAAATTTCTCGTGATTGACGCCGTTATATCGCAGAAAGGTCAGACGGACAGAGGATTTGGGCTCTTCGGAAGTGCGGATAGAATACCCGTTTTCGATGAGCATCTTGGAAACGATCTGCCGTGTTTCTGCTTTTACACCGGGCTTATTGTTCAAAACAAGAGAAACGGTGGCGGGGGACACACCGGCCGCCTTTGCGATTTCTCTGACATTCATAGGAAGTATCCTCCATATTTTTTCATTACCATCATTATATCCGGTATTCAATGGAAATGCAAGAGGATTGTTTAATAAACAATAGAGAAAATGGTGTAACATTTTAATAGAAACGTGCAAACAAATTTATATAAAAAGCTGAAAACTGTGGATTTCGCACGATGCTGGTTGACAATTTCGTCGAAGTGTGATTAAATTTAACCAGAACAAGTTAAACAAACTCAAACAAATATTAAACAAGTTGAATTTAAACACGAAAAACAAAAGTGTATTTCGTTTGCATGACAGAAAAGGATGAGGAAGAGATGGAAATGATGAGAGCAGCGGTATTTCGCGGCAATGGCGTGATGGAGGTAGCTGACGTTCCGAAACCGAAGATTCAGCGACCGGACGAAGTCCTGCTTCGGGTACGGGCAGCCAGCATTTGCGGCAGCGACCTGCATGTGCTCAGCATTCCGCCGGGACAGCATGCCGATCCGGGCACGATTATGGGACATGAGCTGTACGGCGAAATTGTTGAGGTCGGTGAGCAGGTTACGTTCTGGAAGGCGGGCGATCTGGTCACGGTTGACCCGATTGTGAAATGTAAGACCTGCGCCTGCTGTAAGAATGGACGCGAAAACCTGTGCGAGGACATCCTCGCCTTTGGTCAGACGATGGACGGCGGCTTTGCACAGTATTGCATCGCACGGCAGGAGCAGCTGTACGCGATGCCAGAGGGAATTCCGTCCTATCTGGCGGCACAGGCAGAACCGCTCTCCTGTGTCATGAACGGCATCAATAAAATCAACCCGACCCCGGCAGATCATGTGCTGGTTTATGGTATGGGACCGATCGGTCTGACGTTTGTGCAGGTGCTCAAGCTGTACGGTGTCCGAAATCTGGCGGTTTGTGAGACCTCCGAGGCCAGACTGGAAATGGTCGCAAAGATCGGCACGGATCTGATTATTGACCCATCCACGCAGAATGTCGAGGAAGTCCTGCGGGAGGCATGGGGAGACAGCGTGTGCGATATTGTGGTTGACGCGGTTGGCGCAGGCGCGATCGCCTCGCAGGCGATTGATCTGCTGAATCCGGGCGGCACGCTGCTGCTGTTTGGACAGAATGCCAACGCGACGGCGTCCATTGCACCGGCGAAGATTGTCACGAAGGAGCTGACGATCAAGGGCAACTACTGCACGTTTCACACGTTCCCGACAGCGGTTGAGCTGCTGCAGAACCCGAAGCTGGAGCTGGAGCGCATTGTAAGCCATAAGCTGGAGCTGGAGGACATTGCAACCGGATTTGACCTGCTGCGTGCACAGAAGGCAAGCCGCGTTATTATTTATCCGAATGGAATGATCGACGACTGAGGGAACGGATAGAAGAAAGAGTGGAGGAGAGCAAGGATGAAGAAACTGCAATTTGGCATGATCGGCGGAGGAAACGGCGCCTTTATTGGCAACGTTCACCGGAAAGCGGCGCAGATGGATGATCTGGCAGAGCTGACCGCGGGCTGCTTCTCCCGCACGATGGAGAAAAACCGTGAGACGGCGGAGGCGTGGAAGATCAAGGACATGTCTCGCGTCTACGGCAGCTGGAAGGAGATGGCGGACAAGGAGGCAGAGCGAGAGGATCGCGTTGATTTTGTCACGATTGTGACCCCGTCCAGCACACATTACGAGATTGCAAAATATTTTTTGGAAAAGGGATTTCATGTGGTCTGTGATAAGCCGATTGCGATGACCACCGAGGAAGGCTTGGAGCTCAAGCGCATTGCCGAGGAGAAGGAGTTGCAGTTTGGCGTCACCTATACCTATGCGTCGTATGCAATTATCCGTCAGGGACGGGAGATGATTGAGGCTGGAAAGCTCGGAAAGCTGCTGAAAATCGAGGCAGAATATCCGCAGGATTGGGTGCTCAAGGATGCGGCGGTCAATCCGGACGGTCCGCTGGTGTGGCGGCTGAATCCGGCGCTTGCCGGACCGTCAGCGTGCTGCTCGGATATTGGAACCCATTTGGAGGCGCTGATTCGACAGATGACAGGCTTGCACCCGACAAAGGTACTGGCACGGTTTACGCATATCAATCACTCACCGCAGGATCATGATTTCGACGCACTGGTGGAAATGGAAGGCGGCGTGCCGGGCCACCTGTGGGCATCGCAGCTGGCGGTAGGAAACGACTGTGGTGTCAAGATTCGTGTCTATGGAGAAAAGGGTGGTCTGGAGTGGTCGCACGCCAAGCAGATGGAGCTTCGTTACTCTCCGCTGGCACAGCCGACGCAGATTTTGATTGCAAACAACGCCTATAACGATCCGGCGTGCACACAGCAGTGCCGCATTCCGGCGGGACATCCGGAGGGATTCCATGAGGCGTTCGGCAATATTTATCACGCGTACTGCCTGCATTTGCTGGCGAAAAAGTACGGTGGAGATGCCGGAACATTTCGGTATCCAACGATTGACGACGGCATTGCCGGTTTGAAATTTGTCGATGCGTGTCTGGCATCGGATGCGAACGGAAACACATGGGTTTCTATGTAAACAGTCGATTTTCGGCAAGAAATCGATATGATAACGTCTTATTAAAGCAGTGAAAGAGAAGGGCACTTTTGCTGCGGAAAGAGATAAACTGATGTTCTATCAAGGAAGAGAGGAAAACAAGATGAACAAAAAAAGATTGACAGCAGCGTTATTGGCAGGAGCAATGTGTGTTGGTTTGACGGCATGTGGCGGTTCATCCAGCTCGTCCGGTTCGGCATCCGCATCGAGCGATGACCAGAACTATAACATCAGCCTGATTATGAAGATCGGCTCTGCCGAATACTTTGATTATCTGGCATCAGGCGCGAAGGCGTACCAAAAGGATCATCCGAATGTCAAGGTCAATGTCAGCGGCCCGACCTCATACACAGCGTATGACGAGCAGCTGAACATGATCGAGACAGCACTCAGCAATGAGTCGATCGACGGCTACATCATCTCTCCGCTGCAGTCGGACACGGCGGCTCATCTGCTCGATGGACAGACCAAGCCGGTTGTTGCAGTTGACACCGATATTGACGCCAAAGAGGTTGTTTCGTTTGTCGGCACCGGCAATGAGGACGCAGCAGCAGGCGGCGGCAAGGCAGCGGTAGAAGCGGCGAAGGACGCAGGCTGGAAGGATGTCACGGTAATCGCACTGACGGGCGGCCAGGGCGATCAGACGCACGAAGCGCGCGTAAAGGGCTATGAAAAGGGCGTAGAAGAAGCGGGCGGTACTTTCCTGAAGGATGAGACCCAGTACTGTGATGCTTCGGCAGACCGTGCTTCGGCGGCAATGGAAGCAATTATTCAGACCCATCCGGAAGGCGTTGCAGCCGTTCTCTGCACCAACGACGACATGGCAATGGCAGCAGCACGTATCGCGCGCGAGTCCGGCAACGATAAGTATCAGAACACGGTATTCTGTGGCTTTGATGGCAACCAGGCCGCCTGTGAGGCGGTTCTGGACGGAACTCTGACCATGACGGTAGCACAGGATGCATACAGCATGGGCTATAAGTCGGTTGAGGCTGTTGTGGAAGCGTTGGACGGCGGAACGCCGGAATCCTTCATTGATTCGGGCTCGTCGGTTATCACCAAGGACAATGCACAGGAGCAGCTGGATAAGCTCAAGGCGATTTCGTAAGTAGCTTTCTCACTCTTCTTTATAAGTGTTTCTTTATTAACGTCTCTTCTGCAGAAAAAGGAAGTGTTGTCTGCGAAGAGAAAAACAAAAGAGGGCTGCCGCCGGGCAGTCCTCTTTTGGTATGGAAAAACGGGTTAGTAAAACGGGTTAGTAAAACCGGTTAGGGGTAGCGTTAGGGGTAAATCCTCTAGCGCTATTCTTTTTTAAAACAAATTTGGCTGGTATCTGAGATGAAATACAAAATACCCGCCAGAAGAAGAATTTCTGACGGGTATTACTTTGGAGCAGATAACGGGAATCGAACCCGCCTATTCGGCTTGGGAAGCCGATGTTCTACCAATGAACTATATCTGCAAATACAAATTATAATAATAGTATAGCACGTTTTCGGGAAAAAAGAACCAAAACACGAAAAATAATTGTGAATTTTCTGCGAAGCATGCCGAAATAGCAAAATACGATTCACCAAGAGAAATGGTAGGCTAACCGTTGAAATCCGATTTGATGTACGTTATAATACATATTACATTCATTTGCTCAAAAATCATGTTATGAATACAATGAGGAATCGGTTGTTATGGCAGAGAAAAAACAGGATCGACGTATTCGCCGGACACGATATTTGCTGCGGCAGTCCATGGCGGAACTGATGAATGAAAAAGAATTTAAGGATATTACGGTAAAGGAAATTGCGGAACGTGCGGATTTGAACCGTGGTACGTTTTATTTTCACTATAATGACACCTATGATCTGAAAGCACAGGTGGAGGATGAGCTGGTCACCGTATTTTCCGATCATCTTCGCACCTATCATCCAACGAATCAGAATCATTCGATTTATGATCTGACCGAAGCGATTTTGACCTATATGGAGGAAAATCGCTTTTTGGTGCGCACATTATTTCATGATACCTCAGGCGACAGCCTGCGGGATAAAATGACGCACGCATTGGAGGAAACGATTGCCCGAGTACAGCAGAGCTGTGTACAGGAAACTGCGCAGGAGAGTGCATATATTCGCCGCTTTTTGGCAAACGGCATCATCGGCGCCATTGCCATGTGGATTGAGCAGGAGGATGATATCTCGGAGCAAGAAATGACATCCATTCTGAATGATCTGATTATGCGTGTATTCCCAGAACAGGGATAATAACAACGGGTCTGCTGCAAAAATGCAGCAGACCCGTTTCACTCTTTTCTTCTAAATAGGGGAGGAAATTGCTTAGTACTTTACCCAGCTGGAACCGTTGTCTGCGGATTCCACGCACTTTTCAATCCACTTGACGCCCTGTGCGCCGGACTCGACACTCGGATACCAGAAATCACCGTATTCGTCGTTGCTGGAACCGTTATTAACAGCGTCCATGGCAACAGCAAAGCGACGATACAGGTTTGCCCATGCCTCAAACAGGCCTTCTGCATGGCCGCCGCCGATGCGGTCCTCGACGCGTGCTTGCGGATACAGATAGCCTGCGCCGCGCTCCAGTACACGAACCGGCTCGCCCTCGATCTCATAGGTCATCTGGTTCGGACGCTCGTCGTCCCACTCAATGGATGCCTTGGAGCCAACAACACGGATCTTGTGATAATGACGAGCACCACAGTTGATGGAGCTTGCCCAGCAGTAAACCTGTGCGCCCTTTTGTACGGAATCGCTGCCGTCCAGATTCATGATAACAAAGGCGTTGTCCTCCAGCTCGCGGCCTTCCACAAAGCTCTGCTTGGTGCACATCAGGCTGTCGATCTTCATGTCCGGGATCATTGCCTCGATGATGAACAGCGGATGGGTGCCAACATCACCCAGAGCGAACGACGGGCCGGCCTTGGTCGGGTCAAAACGCCACTTAGCCGCTGGATTGGTTTCCTCAATCTTGTAGTTGTAGCCGCCGAAGGCAAAGCTCATATTGATGACGCGAATCTCGCCGAGATCGCCGTGACGAATCATCTGGCGTGCCTGCTGAATCATCTGATGACCGGAGTAGCCATAGGTGACGCCGACCACGCGGTTCTTTTCCTTTGCCAGAGCAACCAGCTCTTCTGCCTGCTCGCTGGTGAAGCACAGCGGCTTTTCGCAGACAACGTGCAGACCGGCTTCCAGAGCTGCCTTGCACACGGCGTAGTGCATGCCGTTCGGCGTAGCAATCGAGACTGCCTCAATGCCGTCCTCGCGCTTGCTCTCTTCGGCAAACATGGTCTGGTAGTCCGGATAGCATCGCTCCGGCATGATGCCCAGTTCAGCGGCGAACTCCATGCCGCGCTGCGGGTTGATGTCGAATGCACCGGCAACCAGCTGGAACGAATTGTCGCGCAGTGCTGCCGAGCGGTGAATGTAGCCGATCTGGCTGCCCTTGCCGCCGCCGACCATTGCCCAACGGATCGGATGATCCAATACCTTTGCACCGTTAATCATAGTATGTATCTCCTTTATTCTCTACGTGGTATTTGACTTAAATCTGATAGCCAACGGATTTCAGATAATCAACGCTGGCCTTGACATCGCGCAGGCTGGTATCCGAATTGCGCGGATCACGCTCCTGCTCAATAGTGATGTAGCCGCTGTACTGGATATCCTCCAGTGCCTGCTTGATGGCTGGATAATCCAGACTGCCGGTGCCGATCGGGCACATCGCGCCCATACCGCAGCCCTCAAAGAAGCGGATGGAATCGTCCTTGACTACCTTGTGGAATATCTCGTCGTTGACGTCCTTGAAGTGGACATAATCCAGACGATCGGCGCACTTTTTCAGCCATTCTACCGGATCCATACCGGAATAATACAGATGACCGGTGTCCAGGCACAGACCGGCGATGTCATACGGAATGTCGTTGAGCATCGCTTCGATTTCATCGGCAAATTCCAGATAACCACCGGCGTGCGGATGAATAACCGGACGAACGCCCCAGAAATTGGCGCGCTCACAGACCGCGCGGAGGTTCTTCATAAAGGATTTCCACTCGGCGGCGGACAGACGCGGGGAGCCTTCGACATTGCCCGCGTTGAAATCGCGGACATCATGACCCCAGTCCATGACGGTCATATATGGGGTCGGAACCTTCTGGCCCTCAAAGGTCGTCAGAGTCGGGAAGGCCGGGTCGGTGATCAGGCTGCAAATATCATCCACTGCCTTGAGGACATTCGGCTGATTGTCCGGATCCAGAAGGTCATGGAAGATGGTACCGGCAACGATAGCCAGACCGTTTTTCTTCAGCTCCTCCGAGACAACGGCAGCATCAATCGGCAGATAGCCGTACGGTCCAAGCTCAATGGCGCGGTAACCGGCGAGACCGGCTTCCTCCAGTACACGCTGCCAGGGCGGCAGATAGGGATTTTTCGGGTCATCGACACCCCAGCAGCAGGGAGCGCCGCAAATTTGAATCGTCATTATTCTCAACTTCCTCCTTGAATATGATTACACGGCAGCATCGGCCGTATTGGTTGGAAATCATCTTGTTTTCTATGGCTTTATTATAACGGATTTGCCCTTGGAAAAACTATGTTTTTTTGCAATTACATTTTGAAATCACCGGGAAAATTTCCACAAAAAGCACAAAGCTGTTTTTGAGTACTATACATTCTTGCAATAGGAGCAGAGACAGGGTATACTCAGAGTAAGAAAGAGAGGGATAGCTATGTTTCCGGAATTGGATCTGTGTGCGGGATATATACCGCAGCTGCTGTATGCGACGAAACCGGTTATACAGGACCGGCATATGATTCGACGCTCCATCCATAAGCACGATAACTCGACCGAGCTGATTTATGTCTACCGCGGACTGGGAGAGTACAGTGTGGATGGGTATCATTATCCGATTCAGGCAGGTGATATTGTGCTGTATAATCAGGGCAGTGTCCATGAGCTTGCGCCGGTGACAGAGTATCCGGTTGAGCATTACTGCTTTGGCATTGCGCATGTCCAGCTTACGGGCTTGCCGCGCGGACATCTGACGGATGTAAGACGTGGTTTTGTACGTCCGACCGACGGCTGTCCGGAAGTTCGCATGCTCAGTCAGCTGTTGTATGAGACAGCAGGCAGCGGACGAAGCTATAAAGACAATTTGAGTGCCCATTTGCTGCAATCGCTGCTGCTGCTTGCGGTGAATCTGCCATCGGATGAGCGCAGTGAACAAAGTGATGCAGAAAAGGTGCTGGCTAATCGCATTCGACAATATATTGATGTTCATTTTGCGGAAAACATTACACTGGAGGATATTGCGGAGGCACTGCGAATATCGCCATCCCATGCATCACATGTGTATAAGTCGGTGATGGGATTGTCGCCAATTCAGTATGTGATTCGCTGTCGAATTGGAGAAGCGCAGAATCTGCTGATTGCAACGGATTTACCGGTTGTGGAGATCGCCGCGATGGTGGGATACGCAAATGGAAACCATTTCAACGCGATTTTCCGGCAAAAGGTTGGCATGCCGCCCGCACAGTACCGAAAACAGTATTTGGAGTCGATGCATGGGAAGAGGACGCAGTAGTCGCTTCGGCGAATTCCGCTACTTCCCTGTGCCGAAGTATCGGCACAGCGCGACCGCTCCATTGCCTCGTTCCTCAAATTCCAAACGCTTTGCTGGTTTGGAATTTGAAAAACGTAAGATTTATACGTTTCATAGCCATAAAACAAGCAATAATTGTTGGTTCAGATCCCCTCAGCCTGCTGTCGCAGGCAGCTCCCCTTGTTCTGCAAGGGGAGCCAAACGTGAGGTTTACTCTGAGAGCAGACGGGAAACTGGCACGCACCAAAGGCGCCCCCCCTTGATGCAAGGGGCTGCGCTATGCCGGTGGCATGTGAGCGTAGCGAAAGCAGGATGAATTTGCGAAGCAAATTCTGAGGGGATTAAAATCCAAATCTAAGCCATCAAGTAAGTAAAGAACAAAAAAAGCTGCCGCATTACGGCAGCTTTTTGATGATTACGCGTTATTTTCGCCCTGCGGCTTATCATGATGACCGCTATGGCGGCGCGGACGGCGGCGACGTCGCGGTTTGTTCTCTCCGTCGCGGTGTTCCTTGGGAGCCTCGGCGGCGGTTTGCTTTGTCGGACGCTCCTTGCGCTCACCGCGCTCGGGACGATCCGAACGCGGGCGACGTTCCTTATGATCCCTATGACCGCGCTTGCCCTCGCGGCGTTCGCCGTCCTTATGTTCGTGCTCACCATTCGAATGCGCGTCTCCTTCGCTGCGCTTTTTGCGGCGGCGGAAAGGCTTATCGCGCTGCGGCGTATCGGTCTGCGGCGGTGTGCCAAACGGCTCCAGATTCATCGGAATGCTGGTTGCGGACAGCGATTCAGATAGCTCGGGCAGCGGATCGGGATTCTGCGGACGTGTATTGGTATTGGACAGCGCAGCAACCGCAGCGGCGCGGGTAGCGACGTTGTTGCTGCGGCGACCCTTGCGTGCCGAGTGAATAATCTGACACTCCGTGCAGCGGAAGGTGTGCAGCTCATCGGTGTCTCCGTCCAGACGCACAGCACAGGTGCCGCGCAGGATAGAGGAGTCGATGACGATGCCGGTACCCAGCGGTGTTTCCACAACGGAATCCGGACGCGGGGTGATCTTGCTCAGCTCGGAATAGACCTCATGCTCATACTTGAGACAACACATCAGGCGGCCGCAGGTGCCGGAGATCTTCGTCGGGTTGAGCGAAAGATTCTGTTCCTTTGCCATATTGATGGACACCGGCTGGAAATCATCCAAAAAGGACGAGCAGCACAGCGGGCGGCCGCAGATGCCAAGACCGCCGAGAACCTTCGCCTCATCGCGGACGCCGATTTGCCGCAGCTCAATGCGAGTGCGGAATACCGAGGCGAGATCCTTGACGAGATCGCGGAAATCCACGCGTCCGTCGGCGGTGAAATAAAACAGGATTTTGTTTAAGTCAAACGTGTATTCCACCGACACCAGCTTCATATCCAGATGGTGGTCTGCGATTTTTTGCTCACAGATTAAAAACGCCTCGTCAGCGCGCTTCTGGTTGGTCTCAACGACCTTGGTGTCGCTTTCGGTAGCGATGCGGATGATTTTTTTCAGCGGCTTGACGACCTCATCATCCTCCACAACCCGATTGGCCAGTGCGACCTCGCCGTATTCCACACCGCGGGCGGTTTCCACAATGACGTTCTGTCCGACCTGTGTTTGCAGTCCGCATGGATTAAAATAATATACTTTTCCGACTTTTTTGAATCGGATGCCAACAATTTCAGCCAAATTATTATCCTCCTATTGGGGATTTGAAAAACGTTTTTTGGGAAGAAGGATCGTTTACGTTTCCTGCAACAGCTCATAGCTGCGGGCGGCAAGGCAGCTGGTCAGAAGCGCCATACTTTGGTTGCGGTCGATGCGCAGCAGCAGCTCCTGCACCCAGTCGTACAGTGCAAGCAGCTTGGGCACGGAAACGTGCACGGCCAGCTCCTGGGACGGCTCCCGCAGAGCGGGAAGCATGACGCCGGACAGACCTTCGGCGGCAAATACCGCATCGCGCAGACCGGCAGACAGCGCCGCGAGAACATGAGAAAACTGCCGACGATTCAGCCCGGAGCAGGCGGACGCGGCGCGCAGCAGCGTGAGCTCATTGCCCGTGGAGAGCGCGCGCAGAAACGGCGCAGCCCATTCGGCGGCTTCGCCAATCTCGCCAGATAGCAATTCTGCTGCTGTTCCGGCAATGCCCTGTGCCGCGGCGGCGGCCGACGCAATCTCGTTGTCCGAGCGGTCGGAGTACTGCGTGTGTAGCAGCGCGGTCAGCTCCGCCGTGGGAAGTGGGGCGAGGGCAAATTGAGTGCAGCGCGATAAAATCGTGGGCAGAATGGCGCTGGCGTTTTCCGTCATTAGGATGAAAAACGCATAAGACGGCGGCTCTTCCAAAATTTTCAGCAGCGCATTTTGTGCGACTGGATTCATATTTTGTGCGTGTCGAATCAAAAATACGCGGCGGTTGCTCTCGTTTGGCAGAACCGATGCGTCCGAACGGATGGTTCGTGCGGTATCCACCTTAATTTCCGCATCCCCCAAATCAACCAGTGTGATGTCCGGATGGATGTCCTGCTCCGCCTTATGGCAGGAGGTGCAGCGTCCGCAGGGGATGTCGGACGGAGAAGCGGAGCACAGCAGCGCCGCCGCGAGAATGCGGGCGAGTGTGAGCTTGCCAATGCCGGTCGGGCCGGTCAGCAGAATCGACTGCGGAAACCGCGTTTCCAGTGCACGGCGAAGCGCCTGCTTCAGGTCGGCATTGCCGCGCAGACCGTCAAAGGTCAGCATGTTTCTCCCGCCTTTCCGTGTCCTTCTTCGATAACGAATACTTCACTAATTGTAGTATAACACTCGGCTTGCAGAAATTCAATGTGAAGTTGTGTGATGCGCTCGCCGGGATAAACGACGGGCACACCGGGAGGATAGGGGGTCACGGCACGGGCACAAACCTTGCCGACTGCCTGCTCCAGCGGCACGGGGTGGCAGGGGGCAAACTGCGCCTGCCGCACGGAGCATACACGCTCCGGTGCGGGCAGCGGTGCGAGGACGGGGAGGGCGTTGGTTCGCCTGCAAAAGCGCGGCGCGCGCAACGCTCCCATCAGGCGGGCGTAGTCGCGCGGCTTGTCCATACCGGTGCAGATGAGAACGGCGTGGTGCTCGTCCGCCATCTCTATGTCGATGCCAAATTTGTGGGATAATATCGCGTCCAGCTCGTGTCCGGTGACGTTGGTGTTGTGACACAGCAGCGTCAGACGGCACGGATCGAGCGGAGCAATATCGCTTTGCAGGGCGTCAAACGGGGTGGACGCGGTGATTTTCTGCCGCAGGCGATGCACGGTGTCCGCGCACTGGCGATACTGCGGCGTGCCCTCGGCCTCCAGCCACGCACAGGCGAGATCGATGGAGGATAACAGGACATAGGATGGGCTGGAGGTGCCAAAGATCGGCGCGGTTTGCAGCAGTGTCTCAAAAGGAACCGCGCCGGAGGACAGCAGCACCGCGCTCTGTCCAAGGGCGGGCAGCGTCTTGTGCGTGCTGACCGCCGCGAGATCCGCGCCCTGTTCGATGACGGATTCTCCGGTGACGGCTTTCAGGTGGGCGCCGTGGGCGCAGTCCACCAGCAGCAGCTTGCCGCGGTCATGACAGACGGCGGCGAGCGTCGGAATGTCCTGCAATACGCCGTAATAATTCGGACTGGTGACCAGCAAAGCGGGAGCGTCGGGATGGGCGTCCAGCATGCGTGCCGCGTCCTGCGGATTAATGCGTCCGGGGATGCCGGAGGGCAGGGCTTCCGGAAAGATAAAGTGCGGCGTCAGGTCGAGCAGTGCCATTGTGTGCGTGACAGCCTTGTGACAGTTGCGGTCCACGACGAGAGAGCCACCGGCGGGGACAGCGGCGGCAATCGCGGTTTGCAGAGCGAGGGTCGAGCCGCCGGTCAGAAACAGGCAGTCCTGTGCGCCGAGTACGCAGGCGGCGTGCCGTTCGGCGGAGAGAATCGGCTCATCTCCGGCATATAAATTGCCCGTGCCATCGATTTCGGTATAGTCGATGGAGCACAGGTTGGCGGGCAGGGAATAGGGGCAGCGTCCCTTGTGTCCAGGCATATGAAAACGGGCAGCCTGTCCAGCTGCCCGTTGGCGAAGTGCCTGATATAGTGTTGCGTCAGACATACTCTTTCTCCACAAGCGGGCTGACGTACAGCGGATTGACCTCCAGCACGGCGCGGGCGCCGAGAGAGATGTTCAGATCCGTGACATCCAGCGAGACGTGGCACAGACCGACGTGTCCAAGGACGGGAGCCTGCTTGCCGTCTACGGTCACGGTGATGGTTTTCTTGCCGAAGAAGGTGCGCAGTTCGCCGACGATGTAGCGAATGACGTCGCGGAAGCGGTACAGATCCTTCTTTTTCTCAACATGGAAGCCGTCGGTATAGCCGACGGGTACGACAGCGATTTTGGTCGGCCGTTTGGTGATGTAACCGGCGCCGTAGCCCACCGAATGCTTGGCGGGAACCTCGCGGATTTCGATGACGCGGCTTTCCAGATAACCCAGACGGTGCAGTCCGGAGGGCTGCTTGGTGTGAATGCGTCCGGTGAATGCCGAGCCGATGCGCACGGCGTCCAGCGTCAGGTCGTCGTAGTTGAACAGACCGGACGAGTTGGCGGCGTGGCGCAGGCCGGGCTCGATACCCTCGGATTCCAGCCGCTTGGTGATTTCCAGCAGCTGTTCACACTGGCGGTGCGTCGCCTCGCCATCGGCAAACGACGAATGAAAATGCGTATAGATGCCGGTGACGGTCACGTTGGGCAGGCGGGTATACGCCGTGCGGACGTAATCGTACTGGGACGGCAAAAAGCCGTAGCGTCCCATGCCGGTGTCAATCTTGACATGTGCCTTCGCCACGGCGCCGCGGCGCTGTGCGGCGGCGGACAGGGCAGCGGCGGCCTCCGGTGAGCCGATGGTAGCGGTCGCATTCGCGCGGATGACCAGATCGGCCTCATCCTGCATGGCGGTGGAGCGCATGACGAGGATAAGCTGAGAGGTAAAGCCGCTTTCTCGGAGCGTGAGCGCGTCCTCCGGTTCAGTAACGGCAAACATCGTAATGCCGTTGTCGGCCAGAATGCGCGCCATTTGCAGCATGCCGAAGCCGTAGCCGTCGGCCTTGAGAACGGCGATAACCGGAACGCCGGCGCGGTCGCAGATGGTCTGGACGTTGTGCACCAGCTTTTCGGTTTCAATCACAAATTTCTTCATTTCTTCTCCTCAGAGGCAGTTTCTGCTGCCTTTTCCGCAGCCTGCTCGGCGCGGTGGTCGCCGGTAAGGTTCTTCGGCTTGGAGGTATCCAGATCCTTGTTCTTCTTCAGGAAGCGCTTGCGACGCATGTTGCGATACAGTGACTCGCCGTGATTGACGCCGAAGTTGATCAGCGGCTTGAACACGAGATCGTACTCGCCGACGAACTGCACCAGATCGCCGTTGAAGTCCTTCTTGAAGCGATACAGACCGTATAGCGGGTTGTCCGGCGTCAGATCACCGGATACGCCGCGGAAGTCATAGATGCGGCACTTTCTCTCCAGCGACCACTGAATCATCAGCCACTGAAGCAGATAGTTCGGCATCAGCTTGCGCACGTCGAAGTCCTTGGTGCCGTTGGCGGATGCGCCGTACAGGTACCAAACTTTGTCACCGTACCAGACGGCGAGCGTTCCGGCGATCGGCTTGTCCTCATAAAACGCCATGTACAGGCGGGCGTTGTCGCCCATGCAGTCCATCAGCTTGTCAAAGTATGCCTGCGGACGGGTGACAAAGCCGTCGCGCAGACCGGTTTCCAGCATGATGCTCGCAAATACCGGCATCATCTCATGGCCGACCAGCTTGACCTTGACGCCCTTCTTGATGGCCTTGCGCACCTTGGTGCGGGTGTCGGTCTTGAAGTGCATGATGGCGGCTTCGCCTTGTGTGTCGTCTACCGTGATGTCAAACGGCTCACCCTCCGGCGGAGCGACGACGTCCTTTTCGTTGTGCATGTCCTCGACGTTCAGACGGAAGACGAAGTTCGGCTGAATGCCCTCGAAGTTCTTGCTGTCGCCCGAAGCGTTGCGGAAGCCGAGGTTTTCCAGATTGCCGATGAACTCCTTGTCCTCGATGCTGACGTCCGGGTCGAGCTTGAGCACATAGGACTTGTACTTCTTTGCCAGCACGCGTGCACCGGCAATCAGCTCGTCCAGTGTCTTTTTGTCGTGCGGATCACAGACCGGGCCGCGGCAGCCGTACATCAGCGTCCACGGCATGTGCGGCAGATTGCGAATCAGGACGGCGAGGGAGCCGCGGATTTCGCCGTTCTCGTCGCGGACGAGAATCGCTTCCCACTTCCATGCGTCCTTCAGCTTGCCCCATTTATAGGACTGCATAAAATGACCGTACGGATGGCCTTCGTTAAAGGCTTCGTACTCGGCTAACGTTTTATCGGTAACAAATTCAAACACAGTTTTGATTCCTCCTGTGGATCGTATAAATCGGATGTCATTACGTTCTAGTATACCACCAATGGAGCAGGAGACTCAATTGCAATTTTGGCTAAAAAGAGGAAATAAAAGTAGGCGGGTGTAACAACAACGCCAAAAGTACCGTGGCTCGTCGAATCTTTGCTGATCAATGGTCGGACTGCTTGAGTTTTAGGTTGCGCTGCAATGGCTTCGGCCCGCGCCAGGTAAAGGCGCGATCGGGGTAGCGGGCGAGGAACTGCTTGCGCGTCAGACCGTCCACGTCGTCACCTGCCAGGGCGGTCAGGCGTCCTTCGTGAAAGGCGGGATTGGGCGTCTCCGGCACGCCGCGATTGAGCGGACAGACCAGAGAGCAGGTGTCGCATCCCCAAATCAGCGGATGTTCGCTCAGTTCCTCTTCCTGTTCCTCAGTCAGATCCTGCTTGCTTTGGGTGACATCGGACAGGCAGCGGGTACAGGCGACGCGTCCGTCGGTATCCAACGCGCCGGAGGGACAGGAGCGGCGGCAGAGACCGCAGTCCGGGCAGCGCTCTTGGGCGGAGGGGGTCGGCGTGCACTCCAGATCAGTCAAAATGGTGCCGATGAACACAAAGCTGCCATAGGTTCGGTCGAAAATGAGGCCGTTGCTGCCAAGAATTCCGGCGCCGGAAATCCACGCTGCCTGAACTTCCGGAAGAGGAGAGGCATCGGAGAGAATGACAAAGGTGTTGTCCGGGAAATCCTGCCGGAGCTGCGCGCAGAGCGGCTCGAGCGCGACCCCAATGACGGTGTGGTAATCCGGTCCGCAGGCGTACAGTGAGAGGTTGCGCGGGGTTTCGTCGCGCACGAGATAGGGGAACAGAAACACGGCGACGGAGCGCGGGTTAGGACAGCGCTCGCTTGCAGCGCGTCGGGCATCCTCCGTCATTGGCAGGTCGTCAAACCGGCAGATTCCCGTGCCGCCGCAGTACGGCACGCGGGAAAGATAGGGACGAAGCGGCATGATTTCACCTCCGAATTGGCGACATACTATAAATAAGAACGTTGATCATATATACTAGTATAGCATTCTTGGAAAGGAGCAGCAACCGAATGCAGGATTTTGACGGACAGGATTCAAAAACAACAAAAATTCAAACGATTTAATGCGATGAATTATGACAATGGATGAAATGCCTTTTTGCATCTTGACAATCGCTATTCCTTCGCGGTTAAATAGAGTATATGTATTGCTGAAATACAAAACAAAAGCAAGCTTTGTAACACTTGAAAGGCAGGTAACACGAAATGGCTGATGGTAGAATTTATAACTTTTCTGCGGGTCCGTCTATGATGCCGGTTCCGGTATTGGAGAAGGCAGCATCACAGATGCTGAATTATGAGGGATCCGGTATGTCCGTCATGGAGATGAGTCACCGCTCAAAGTATTACGACGATATTATCAACGGTGCACAGGCAGCGCTTCGCCGTGTCATGAATATTCCGGACAACTACAAGATTCTGTTTATGCAGGGCGGCGCGACGATGCAGTTCTCGGCAATCCCGCTGAATCTGATGGTTACGGGCAAGGCAGATTACGCCATCACCGGCAACTTCGCCCGCAACGCCTATAAGGAAGCAAAGAAGTACGGTGAAATTCACGTCGCGGCGACATCGGAGGCCGACAACTTCACGTGGATTCCGAAGCAGGAGCAGCTGGATCTCGATCCGGCGGCGGATTACTTCTACATCTGCGCCAACAACACGATCTTTGGCACGGAGTGGAATTACGCACCGGAGACCGGAAATGTTCCGCTGGTTGCGGATATGTCCTCCAACATCATGTCCAAGCCGATCGATGTGACCAAGTATGGTCTGATTTATGCCGGCGCACAGAAGAACATGGGCCCGGCGGGCATGGCGGTTGTCATCATTCGTGAGGATCTGATGGGTCACTACCGCGAGAATATGCCGGTTCTGCTGGACTATCAGCTGATGGCGGATAAGAACAGCATGTACAACACCCCGCCGACGTACTCCATCTACATGTTCAAGCTGATGGTAGAATGGGTCGAGCAGATGGGCGGCGTCGGCGTCATGAACGAGCGTGCGCTTGAGCGTGCCAACCTGCTGTATGATTATCTGGATCAGTCCAAGCTGTTCCAGAGCACGGCGCAGAAGGATTCCCGCAGCCGCATGAATGTATGCTTCCGCACGGGCGACGCCGAGCTGGATAAGAAGTTCGTGGCAGAGTCCATTGAAAACGGCATGAGCAACCTGAAGGGTCACCGTCTGGTTGGCGGTATGCGTGCGTCGATTTACAACGCGATGCCGATGGAGGGCGTTAAGCATCTGCTCCAGTTCATGGAGAACTTTGAAAAGAACAATAAGTAAAACGATTTCACGAGAGGACGGCGGCAAAACGAAAACGTACTCCAAAAGGGTACCATTTGCCGCCGGTTCTCCGTTTCTGAAAGCAGGAGTGTGCAATTATGTATCAGATTAAGCTGTACAATAAGATCTCGGAGGTCGGCCTGAACCGCCTGAACCCGGAAAAGTATACTTGCAGTGAGGATGCCGCAGATTATGATGCGATTCTGGTTCGCTCGGCAAAGCTGCACGATCTGGAATTCCCGAAGAACCTGAAGTGCATTGCGCGCGCCGGTGCCGGCGTCAACAACATTCCGCTGGATCGCTGCTCGGAGGAGGGCATTGTCGTGTTCAACACGCCGGGCGCGAACGCCAATGCGGTAAAGGAGCTGGTTCTGTGCGCGCTGCTCATGTCCTCGCGTAAGATTATCGACGGCAATGAGTGGGTAAAGACGCTGGCGGGCAATGGCGACCAGATCGGCTCGATGGCGGAAAAGGGTAAGTCGAAGTTCGCCGGTCCGGAGATCTCCGGCAAGACGCTGGGCGTTATCGGTCTGGGTGCGATTGGTCTGCGCGTTGCCAACACGGCGGTTTCGCTGGGCATGGACGTCATTGGCTATGACCCGTATCTGTCGGTTGACTCGGCATTGCAGATTCGCCGTGAGGTCAGCTACACCAAGGAGCTGGATGAAATCCTGACCAAGGCGGACTACATTACAGTACACGTTCCGCTGATGGACGCAACCCGCAACATCATCAGCCGCGAGGGCATTGAAAAGATGAAGGACAACGTTCGCATCATGAACTTCGCCCGCAACGGTCTGTGTGACGAGGCGGCAGTTATCGACGGCCTGAAGTCCGGTAAGATTGCCTGCTACATGACTGACTTTGCCAGCGAGGAACTGCTGGCGGCGCCGAATGCCTACTGCTTCCCGCATTTGGGTGCTTCTACGCCGGAGTCGGAGGAAAACTGTGCGGTTATGGCGGTCAAGGAGATGTCGGAGTATCTGGAAAACGGCAACATCCGCAATTCGGTCAACTTCCCGAACCTCAAGGTTCCGTTTGAATCCAAGAACCGTCTGTGCGTCATGCACCGCAACGTGCCGAACATGATTGCCAATCTGACCACGCTGCTGTCGTCCTATGGCGTGAACATCGAGAACTTCGGCAGCCGTTCCCGTGGTGATTATGCGTACACGATTGTCGAGAGTATGCAGAACGTCGATGATCGCGTGCTGGAAGTGCTGGAGAACAATGAGAACATCACGAAGGTTCGCCTGATCTGCAAGGACTAAGTGAATATGGAATGAATATGGGGCTGTTGCAAAGTAAAATGCGACAGCCCCTAATTGTTTGCACTCTATTTGCTTTACAGCTTTCATTTTATTGTTAATAGAGCGTTTTAATCCCTTCAGTCAATTGCTACGCAATTGCCAGCCCTGCTTTCGCTTTGCCCACATGCCACTGGCACGACGCGACCCGTTTGCACAAGGGAGCTAAAAGCAGTAAGATTTTTTCTGAGCCTAGATAGAAAATAAGATGTAATTGTAAGGTTTGATCGCACTTTCATCGATAAACCAAAGCGAAAGACGAGATTCAGAACTCTTTTTGGCTCTAAATCTCGTCTTTTTATGCCTATGATTTGATTGTCGTTTTTCCTTTACTCCTGTGCAGTCAGCTCGCCGGTTACGGAGTCCATGACATAGCCCTTGATGACGACGTCGGACGGCATGAGCGGATGGTGGCGCAGAAAATCCACGGTCTCGGAGACCGAGTGCTCCACGCAGTCAAAGCCGCGCAGCCAGTTTTCAAAATCCACACCGCAGTAGCGCATCATGTCGATGTGATCCTGCGAGATGCCGCGCTCCAGCAGGTGGTGAATCATCATCTCGGCGTTGATGCCGCCGACGCCGCAGTCGGTGTGTCCAATGACCATAACTTCCTCCACGCCCAGCTCGATGATGCCTACGAGCAGACTGCGCACCGCACTGTCAAATGGGTCGGTAATCATGGCGCCGGCGTTTTTAATCATCTTGACGTCGCCGTTGCGAATGCCCAGCGCGGCGGGAAGAAGCTCCACCAGACGGGTATCCATACAGGTCAAAATGGCGATTTTTCGGTCGGGATACTTGCTGGTGGCATATTTTTCGTATTCTTTGTTTTGGACGAATTGCTTGTTGTACGCTAACATCTGTTCAATCATAAGTAACGCTCCTTATCGTAGAAAACTGTAGCTATAGTATACACGATGCGGTGGATATTGCAAGAACTCTTTACAGTTTTTGATAGAAGAAGGGAGCGCACACACAGAAAAGCTGTGAAAAACTAACAAAAAAATTGCCAGAAGTTTGCCATTGACCACTGGTCAACAGAGGAAATATGTTGTATAATTTATGCAAGATGCACTGCGTCTGACCTGGAAATTGGATGGATGCAATGCAGGAGAGAAAATAGATAGATGAATCAGTGAGAGGTGTTTACAATGGGCTACATGGAAGAATACCGCAAGTGGATGGAATCCCCGGCGCTGAACGACGAGGAGAGAGCGGAGCTGGCAGCGATTGCACAGGATGAGAAGGAAATTCAGGATCGCTTCTTCGCGCCGTTGTCCTTTGGCACGGCGGGCCTGCGCGGTGTTTTGGGAACCGGCCTGTATCGCATGAACCGCTTTGTTGTCGGTGCGGCGACGCAGGGTTTGGCGAATTTGATTAAGAGCTATGGACCGCGGGCAATGCAGCGCGGTGTTGCAATTGCGTATGACTGCCGTATCAAGTCGGATGAGTTCGCACATCTGGCGGCGAGCATTCTGGCGGCAAACGGCATTCAGGTTCTGGAATACGAATCCCTGCGTCCGGTTCCGGTGCTGTCGTTTACCGTTCGTGCGTACCGCACGCTGGCGGGCATTATGATTACCGCGTCGCACAATCCGAAGGAATACAACGGCTATAAGGTCTACTGGGAGGACGGCGCACAGCTGCCGCCGGAGCACGCTGATGTCGTTGCCAAGGAGATGGATGCGCTGGATCTGTTCACGGACGTCCAGACGATGGACTACGAGCAGGCCAAGGTAGAGGGCTTGATTAAGACGCTGGGACCGGAAAGCGATGAGCTGTATCTGCGCCAGATTCAGAAGATGTGTATCAATCCGGACGCGATTGACGCAGTTGCGGACGAGTTTAAGATTATTTACACCCCGTTCCACGGCGCAGGCTACAAGCTGGTGCCAGAGATTTTGCGCCGTATCGGTTACAAGAACATTATCTGCGTGCCGGAGCAGATGGTCATCGACGGCAATTTCCCGACCGTCAAGTCCCCAAATCCGGAGAACAAGGAAGGCTTTGCCCTTGCCATTGAGATGGCAAAGAAGCAGGGCGTGGATTTGATTATCGGCACGGATCCGGACTCTGACCGCTGCGGCATTGTTCTGCGCGACAGCGAGGGCGACTATGTCACTCTGTCCGGAAACCAGGTTGGCGTGCTGCTGATTGACTACATCATCACCGCGAAGAAGCTGACGGGCACGATGCCGGAGCATCCGGCGGTGCTCAAGTCGGTGGTTACGACGGAGATGGCGCGTAAGGTCGCAGAGGAAAACGGTGTCGCGTGCTTTGATACCTTCACCGGCTTTAAGTTCCTCGCCGAGAAGATCAAGGAGTTCGAGGACACCGGTTCGCATGAGTACCTGTTTGCGTACGAGGAGTCATATGGCTACCTGTGCGGCGACCACGCCCGCGACAAGGACGCCGTTATTGCTTCGATGTTGATTGCCGAGATGGCAGCGTACTACCGTACTAAGGGCATGACGCTGTATGATGCCATGCAGGATCTCTTCCAGCGCTACGGCTACTATGCGGAGGAGACGCTGTCGATTGTCATGCCGGGCGTATCCGGTTTGGAGCGCATGGCCGAGCTGATGAAGGAGCTGCGCGAAAGCCCGCTGCAGCAGGTTGGCGGCACGGCAGTCAAGGATGTGCGCGATCTCCAGAGCGGCATTCAGACCGAGCTGGCGACGGGAGAGACTAAAAACGTCGAGCCGAAGGGTCGGAACGTGCTGTATTATGATCTCGTGGACGGCACAAGCTTTATCATCCGTCCTTCGGGCACGGAGCCGAAGGTCAAGGTCTATATCATGGCCAACGGCGCGGAAAAGAACGAGGTTGACGAGCGTGTTGCCAAGTACGTGGCGGCGGCGAAGGAAATCGTCAAGTAAGTCTTTTTCTATATGGAATATTCGAATCCCTCTGCCTTGTGCAGAGGGATTTTTGCTCAAATGAGATAGAAATAGACACAAAAACGTAACAAATACGCTATCACTTGGAAACAAATTGATGTCAAAAGCTCCGAAAAGGTTACATATGTGTGACAATTAAGCAACAACATGGTAAAAATTACTTATACAACTTGACAGCATGCACCAAGGGGAGTATACTGACTTTGCTGAACGGGAGAGGACACGGAAGGCAGAGCGTAGGGCCCTGCGAGATGCGTTCCCAACCGGATTCGGTTTGGCATCAAGCCGGATGTTGTGATGATATCCGGACAAAATCCTAGTATTGTGATGCAGGGGGGCTGTATTATGTCAAGCAAAGCAATGAAAAAAGTACGAGTTTCAATAATGGCAGGTCTGATGACCGCGATCGTTGCGGTCTCCGCGTTCGCCGTCAATGTTACGGCAAAGACGAATACCACGATGTATTCCAAGGCAAAGCAGACCAGCACCAAGGTTTCCACCATGAAGGAAGGCACCAGCCGTAAGGTTCTGAAGACCACGAAGTACTATTACAAGATCAAGCTCAACGGCAAGATTGGTTATGTCAAGAGAAGAGCGATGCTGGTTGAGGATGCCGATTTGCAGAATGCACTTGCAGAGACGGCAAAGGCACAGATTGGTAAGAAGTACAAGTGGGGCGGCAAGGGCCCGGATGAGTTTGACTGCTCCGGTCTGACGGAATATGTCTACGCACAGAATAAGAAGACGATTCCGCACTCTACAAAGGCGCAGTATACGTCTGCAGTTAAGATTCGAAAGTCTGGTCTGAAGAACGGCGATCTGGTATTTTTCAGCAATGACAACACAAAGAACGTCGGCGTTGTCGGCATCTATATTGGCGACAATCAGGTTGTTATGGCGGCAAACTCCCGCAAGGGCGTTACGCAGGTCAGCTTGACCACGAACTATTATAACAAGCACTTCGTCTCGGGCGGCCGCTACTAATCGTGAGCTGACCACTCGATGAGGAAAAACAAAGGGTCTGCTGCATCGTGCAGCAGACCCTTTTTCCATAGAGAGAAATAAAAAAGACAAAAAAGAAAGCACATGACACCCAGGCCGCAGACGGTTGCCAGGCCACAGTCATGTGCTTTTTGTCGAACATCATAGTATCGGACTTACGCAGTCACTGCTGTTCCGATTTGATAAACACAGTATAGCACGCAGAAAAAAGAGAGGAAATGGACAGATTGTTCAAAAAATAACAACTCTGATTGGGAAGAATTGTGTAAGATGAGAGGTGATGCAGGATGAAAATTAGTATCATGCAAAAATGCAGAAAGAATGAACAAAATTTGAACAAAAACGCAGGAAGAAAACGCGTTTACTGCAAAAATGCAAAACGCGTTTACAGAAGAAAATTGCATGAAAAAATTGCACAAAATTTGGGTAAAATGACGATGTGGAGCCGCGAAACGGTATGTTGTGAGCGAAGTGCCGAAATTATAACTTTTTGCAAAAAAGACTATTTACAAAAAATCCTGAATATGCTATCATTTGATAGTTGCAGAGACCCCTCGCTTAGCTGTCGGATTCAGGACATGTTTGACCGTGCCCGGCACCTGTGCCGCAGCCCGGCGTGTTTGGGTGCAGCGAAAAATAATTTATAGTAGAGGTGTACTATTATGATCCGCAAGGAACAGAAGAACGAAGTAATTGAGACCAACCGCCTGCATGAGACCGATACCGGTTCTCCGGAGGTACAGATCGCTATCCTGACCGAGCGCATTAAGCAGCTGACGGAGCATCTGAAGGAGCACAAGCATGATAACCATTCCCGCCGCGGCCTGCTGAAGATGGTAGGTAAGCGTCGTGCCCTGCTGGCATACCTGCAGAAGAAGGACATCGAGCGCTACAGAGCCATCATCAAGAAGCTCGGCATCAGAAAGTAAGAAACCGGAACGAAGGGGGCACAATTGCCCCCTTTTTCTGAAACCCGGCGAGAAAGCACAGCCTTGAGCAGTTGAACGGCAGCCCAAACGGCGGTTTCGACTGCGGTTCAAGTGCTTGAAGGTCTGCGCTGCTTTCCCGTCATGCAAAAAGAATGATGATGAAAAGGAGACAGTTCGTATGACTACGATTACTAAGAAGTCGTTTGACGACTACCGCGTATTTAAGACGACGTTTGCCGGACGTGAGTTGGTAGTAGAGACCGGTAAGATGGCACAGCTGGCCAACGGCTCGGCATTGGTTCGCTACGGAGAAACCGTGGTTCTGTGTACCGCAACCGCATCGGCAAAGCCGCGCGACGGCATTGACTTTTTCCCGCTCTCGGTTGATTTTGAGGAGAAGCTGTATGCAGTAGGCCGCATCCCGGGTTCCTTTATGCGCCGCGAGGGCAAGGCGAGCGAGCAGGCGACCATCGCCTCCCGCCAGATTGACCGCCCGATGCGCCCGCTGTTCCCGAAGGATCTGCGCAATGATGTATCCATCGTTTGCACCGTTATGGGCAACGACTATGACAACTCCCCGCAGGTTACCGGCCTGAACGGCGCTTCGATTGCGGTTGCTATTTCGGATATCCCGTTTGACCACACGGTTGCCGGTGTTGATGTTGGCATTGTCGACGGTGAGGTTGTTCTGAACCCGACGCTGGAGCAGCGCGAGCGCAGCCTGATGGACGTCACGGTTTGCGGCACCGAGGAGAAAATCGTTATGATCGAGGCCGGCGCAAAGGAAGTGCCGGAGGACGATATGTTCCACGCTCTGATGGTTGCACATGAGGAAATCAAGAAGATGTGCCAGTTCATCAAGAGGATTCAGGCGGAAATCGGTAAGCCGAAGTTTGAGTATGAGCATCATGATGTCGATCATGATCTGTTTGATGAAATTGAGACCTTTGCCCGCGCAAAGGTAGAGGAAGCGTTCGACACCGATGACAAGACGGTCCGCGACGCGAGAATGCAGGTTGTCCGTGAGCAGATTGATGAGATGCTGGGCGAAGAGGTTGCGACCGAGCGTGCAGGAGAAATCAGCGAGATCGTTGACAAGCTGTGCAAGAAGGTTGTTCGCAAGTGGCTGACCGAGGGCAAGCGTGTCGACGGACGCGGCATGGAAGAGGTTCGTCCACTGGCCGCAGAGGTTGGTCTGCTGCCGCGCGCACACGGCTCCGGTATGTTTACCCGTGGACAGACGCAGGTTCTGTCGGTGGCTACGCTGGGCACGCTGAGCGATGCGCAGATGCTGGATACCATCTTTGAGCAGAAGGAAAAGCGTTATATCCATCACTATAACTTCCCGTCCTTCTCGGTAGGCGAGACGCGTCCGTCCCGCGGTCCGGGACGCCGTGAGATCGGTCATGGTGCATTGGCTGAGCGTGCTCTGCTGCCGGTTATTCCGCCGGCAGAGGAGTTCCCGTATGCAATCCGTGTCGTATCGGAGGTTGTATCCTCGAACGGTTCGACCTCGCAGGGTTCGGTTTGCGGTTCTACGCTGGCTCTGATGGATGCTGGTGTTCCGATCACGGCGCCGGTTGCTGGTATTTCCTGCGGTCTGATTACGGACGACGGTCAGGAGACAACGTTTACGGACATTCAGGGCGTGGAGGACTTCTACGGCGACATGGACTTCAAGGTAGCCGGTACCAAGAAGGGCATCACCGCCATTCAGGTTGACATCAAAGTAGACGGTCTGACTCCGTCCATTATTAAGGAAGCATTCCGCAAGTGCCGTGATGCACGTTATCAGATTCTGGACGAGGTTATGCTGAAGGCGATTGCGGAGCCGCGCGAGGAGCTGTCTCCGTGGGCGCCGAAGATGATTACCTTTAAGATTCATCCGGACAAGATCCGCGACGTTATCGGCAAGGGCGGCTCGGTTATCCAGAAGATCACTGCAGACTCTGGCGCGAAGGTTGACATCAACGACGACGGCACGGTTTGCGTATCCGCCATCAACGGCGCCGCTTGTGAGGCTGCCAAGAAGATGATTATGACCATCGTTAAGGACCCGGAGGTCGGCGACGTATTCTACGGCAAGGTTGTCCGCATCATGGGCTTCGGCGCGTTCGTACAGATCGCACCGGGCAAGGATGGACTGGTTCACATCTCTAAGCTGGAGAAGCACCGCGTTGAGAAGGTCGAGGATGTTCTGAACATCGGCGATATGACGTGGGTTAAGGTCATCGAGATTGATGACAAGGGTCGTATCAACCTGTCCCGTAAGGATGTAAAGGATTCGGAAAAGGTTCTGTAATCGATAAAATACAAAGAAAAAAGGCGCTGATCGAATGGTCAGCGCCTTTTTGACTCCGCGAACCGGTCGGCGGGATCTAAAAGAGTAGAACAGAGACGGGATGGGAACACGGTCTCTGAAAAATGGGTTCGGTTACAGTGTAACAGAACAGGGACGAAATTTTGGTCGAATTTGCTGGAAACCGGCAGATTTCTGCGCACAAGGCGGACGTCTGTCCCCTTGATGTACCCTAGAATTTAGGGTACAATAGAAGAACGATTTCAGAGGAGGAAGCGACACTATGGCAGCAGTACGGCCAACGCCGGAGGAAGTACTCCGGGCGGCGATTGCATATAACGGCGCAGACGTCATGCGCATTCATCATCTTCTTAAAGTCACCGGCTTTGCCGATGCGATTTCCAGTGTGGAGATAGCCGATGCGGATGTGCGGTATACACTGACCATTGCGGCGATTTTGCATGACATTGGCATTCATGAGGCCGAGCGCAAATACGGCACGAGTGCAGGACCATATCAGGAGAAGGAAGGCCCTGCGGTGGCGCGCGGCATTCTGGAGCCGATGGGGATGCCGGAGGACGTGACCGAGCGCGTGTGCTGGCTGATTGCGCATCATCATACGATGCACCTGATCGGCGGGATCGACCATCAAATCCTGCTGGAGGCGGATTTCTTGGTCAATGCGTATGAGGACGGCCTATCGCATGCGGCGGTGGAGGCCTTTTGCGAGAACATTGCCAAAACGAAAACAGGCACGGATATGATCCGTGCGCTGTATCCTGCGTAAAAGCCGGTATGTAGGTTATTGTTCCGCTGGCGTCCAAAAGACACAGAGCCAGACACAAGGGTCATCGCCGCCGCTGGTGTAGGACACCTGATGCGGGCTTCCGGCGGGGATGAAGGTGGTTTCTCCGGCGTTGAGACGCTGGACGAGACCGTCGTCATAGGTCAGCTCGCCGACACCGGAGAGGACGCAGACCCATTCGTGTTCGTCCTGAACGCACCATTCATTTTCCGGTGTGGTCTGACCGGTGGAAACGATGTGCTCGACACGCACATTCTTGTCCGTCAGAAGGACGCGCTTCAGCTCTTCCTCTTCCGGAAGGGTGGAGGGAATCGAAAATAGATTCATAAGAATAACCTGCCTTTTTCTATAGATGTATTCTATATATTATATCGTATTCTTGCTTAGAAAGGAACACTTTTATGTCAATGTCACGAGAAGATAGCTTTACCTGCCCGCACTGTGAGGAGACCGGCCCGCTGACCATATGGGGCAGCGTGAACGTCACGCAGAATCCGGATGTGCGCCGACAGGTAGAGGATTTATCGTTGTTTGAATGGACCTGCCCGAACTGCGGCAAGGTCAGCTTGGTGCTACACCCGTGTATGTACCATGATATGGAAAACGAATTTATGGTTTGGTTTGCGCCGGACAAGGAAGAGGACGACGTGCTGGAGCAGATGGCGGAGTTTTCCCGTCTGGATCACTATCGCCTGCGCACGACGCACACACCGAATGAATTCCGTGAAAAGGTCAACGTGCTGGAGCGCGGACTGGATGACCGCGCGGTGGAGCTGACGAAGCTGATTTTGATTATGCAGCTGACGCGGGACGGCGCGGATATTGTGGACGTGATTTTCCACAGCATTGATACCAAGGGACAGTTTGTGTTTGTTTTGGTGCATCCGGACGGTGTGGAGCAGTATCTGCGCTTGCCACCGACGACCTATGAAAAGTTTGCACAGGATGTGCGGGAATATCTGTATACACCGAGTCGCGGCTTTGTGACGATTGATCTGGCATGGGCGAAGGAGTCGCTGGAGCTGCTGCAAGGTTTGCGGTGAGAGGATCGCATAGAAACTACTTTGAGAATAGATAGGGAAAATGGTGCGCACTAAGGCGTCCCTTGATGCAAGGGTAGCTGGCACGAAGTGCTTGAGGGGATTAAAGACTGCAATTATAGACAGCTTTCTCTGCGAACAGATAGGTAAATGGTGCGCACTAATATCGCCCCTGTGCAAGGGGAGATGCCACGGCTTTGCCGTGACAGAGGGGTTGTGAGCTGACAGCAAGCTCAGATCTATCGTGTAGCGTACAATCCCTCAGTCATTTATTTGAAATAAATGACATCCTACTTTCGCTACGCTCACATGTCACTGGCATGACGTAGCCCGTTTGCACAAGGGAGCTAAAGTCAGTAAGATTTACTTGCCTATTCTTAGGGTAAATCTTACCGCTTTTCAAATTCCAAACCAGCGAAGCGTTTGGAATTTGGGGAGCAAGACCATGAAGCGGCTAATTCATTCACTTATCATATATCTGCTAGTACTTGGAGTAAACCTTAGAGACAGGGGAAAATCATATGAAACAGATTTTGCTATATCAGCACGGCGGCAGCCGCAACCACGGCTGTGAGGCGCTGGTGCGCACAACGACCGACCTGTGCCGAGAGGCGTGCGGACAGGACACGAAGATTTCGCTGTGTACCAATGCCCCCGCAGAGGATCATGCGTATTCGGTGGACAAAGAGGTCGAGCTGATTCCGAATAAATCCGTCCTGCGGCGCTATCGTCCGCAGTGGGCGCTGTATCAGATCAATCGGCGCACGGTGCACTCGCGGCAGCTGGAAAACCACTTTTTGACGGAAAAAAACTGCCTTCGTGCGGCGCGCGGCTGTGATCTGGCGATTGCGATTGGCGGAGATAATTACTGCTATAACAAGGGTATTCAGTTCTGGCCGACGGACCGCATGATGAAGCGTCAAGGCTGCCGGACGATGCTGTTTGGCTGCTCACTGGAGCCGGCGGATCTGGATAAGGCGTTTGTGCGTCATCTGTCGCTGTTTGATGCGATTGCGGTGCGCGAGAGCATCTCGTATGAGGCGATGCGGGAGGCGGGTATTCCGCAGGATAAAATCGCACTGATTCCGGATCCGGCCTTTACGCTGCAGCCGAAATTCCGCCCGCTGTCCTCACGCTTTTCGCCGGACAACACGGTGGGCATCAACGTCAGCCCGATGATTATCGGCAACGAGCAGAGCAGCGGCGTGACGATGAAAAATTACATGGCGTTGATGGAATACCTCCTGCGCGAGACCGACTTTTCGATCGCGCTGATTCCGCATGTCGTGTGGAGCTATAACGATGACCGCGAACCGCTCAAGCGGCTGTATGAGCCGTTTGTCAGCTCGGGACGCGTGACGATGATCAGCGACGCAGATTGCCGGACGCTCAAGGGCTATATTGCCCGCTTGCGGTTGTTCGTCGGCGCACGCACGCATGCGACGATTGCGGCGTATTCGTCCTGCGTGCCGACGCTGGTGGTCGGCTATTCCGTCAAGGCGCGCGGCATTGCCCGTGATCTGTTTGGGACGGAGGAAAACTACGTCCTGCCGGTACAGTCGCTGCGGGGAGAGAACGACCTGACCGAGGCGTTCCGCTGGCTGCTGGATCGAGAGGACGATGTGCGGATGCACCTGCGTTCTGTCATGCCGGAGTATATCGTGCGCGCACATGAGGCGGGCGTGCTGGCGGCGCAGCTGATCGGAGAGTGAGATGCTGAATCAACGAAAAGTCGGAGTAATGCTCTCCTACACCTCGATGGTGATTACGATTCTGGTCGGCCTGCTGACCGTGCCGCTCATGACGTATTTCATGGGCACGAGCGAATACGGTCTGTACGAGCTGATGGGATCGCTGATTGCGTATATGTCGGTCATGGACTTCGGTCTGTCCGCGACAATTACGCGATATTATTCGCAGGCGATTGCGCGCAATGACAAGAATGGACAGGAGAACATTCTGGCACTGTCGGCGCTGATCTATATCGGTATTGCGTTGCTCACGATTGCCGTCGGCGCCATGCTGTATCAGTTCCTGAATCCGCTGTACTCGCATTCCCTGACGCCGGATGAGCTGGCGTCGTGCAAGCGCATCTTTGTCGTGCTGATTGTCAACATGACGATTACCATTCCGGCGAATTTGTTTGTCGCGATTTTGTCGTCGCGGGAGCAGTTTTTGTTCCTGCGCGGCGTGAGTATGCTGTCGCAGGCGTTGCAGCCGGTGGGTTATGTCGTCGTGCTGTGCTTTGTGCCGACGGCGCTTGCGGTCTGCGTCGTACAGACGCTGTTTAACATCGGCGTTGTCCTGCTCAATGCGTTTTACTGCTTTTTCCGCATCCGTGTCAAAATTCGCCTGCACACGATGGATCGTGCGCTCGTGCGGGATATGCTGCGGTTTGCGTTCTTTATCTTCCTCAACACGGTCATTGACCAGCTGTATTGGAAAACGGATATTGTCATTTTGGGTGCGGTTGCCGGTACGCTTGCGACGGGTATTTACGGCATTGCCTCGCGCATCAACACGATGTATACGAATTTTTCCGCGACGGTCAATTCGGTATTCCTGCCGCAGATTTCGCGAACCGTGGCGAAGTCGAGCGATATGAAGCCGATCAATGCGGTGTTTTACAAGGTGGGCCGCATTCAGTTTTTGATCATGTCGCTGATTCTGTCCGGCTTTATCTGCTATGGACGACAGTTCTTACAGCTGTGGGCGGGCGCGAAATATACCGAGGCGCAAAAGGCGGAGGCATATTATATCTGCCTGATCGTCATGATTCCGCTGATTATTCCGCTGATTCAGAATATTGGCATCACGATTTTACAGGCGATGAACAAGCATGCGTTCCGCTCGGGCGTGTATTTCTGCATTGCGCTGCTCAATGTAGCGGCATCTATTCCGCTGGCGCAGCGGTTTGGCGGCATTGGCTGCGCGGCGGCAACATCGGTTTCGATGGTCATCGGCAATATTCTGATTATTAATGTCTATTATTATCGAACGATTCATCTGGACATCCCCGGATTTTTCCGGGAGATTGCGCGGCTGCTGCCGGTCATGCTGATCATGCTGGTCTATGGTGCGGCGACGAATGTTTTGCTTCCGGGCGGCGGCTGGCTGCTGCTGGGCGCGAAGATTCTCGTGTACGGCGGTCTGTTCGCGATGCTGTCGTGGCGATTTAGTATGAATGCGTATGAAAAGCAGCTCATTGCGGAGCCGCTGGCGAAGCTGAGAAAACGGAGGGGATAACATGCAGAGAGCATATGCGGCACATCATAGAAACCCACAGGCTGTGGAACATGCATCCTCGGGCGGTGTGTTTGCCGCGCTGGCACAGCATACTGTGGTGTGCGGCGGCGCGGTGTATGGAGCCGCCATGCAGGACGGGGACGTCCGCTGTCTCGGCGCAACGACGCAGGAGCAGCTGCGGCGGCTGTGCGGTTCCAAATATGTCTTTGTTCCGGTAGCACCGGTGCTGGATGAGATCGCGGCGCGCATTGCCGCGAATCAACCGGTGTTGGTTGTGACGTCGCCCTGCCAGGCGGCAGCGGTGCGGCAGTGCTGCGGTGACAGCCCGCTGCTGACTGTGGTGGACTTTGTCTGTCATGGTGCACCGGAACCGGCGTTTCTGCACAAATATTTGGAGGAATGTTCTGCGGCGCAGGGAAGCGCTGTGGATTGGGTGAATTTCCGCAAAAAAATGCCGGGACGCAGCTGGGAGCAATATCAGACCGAGCTGCATTATGCGGATGGCGGTGTACAGGCGACATGGGCGGCAGATAACCCGTATATGCGGCTGTTTCTGAGCAACGCGTCGCTGCGGCGGGCATGTGGACAGTGCGTTTGGAAGGGAGAACACCGCGCGTCGGATCTGACGTTGGGCGACTTCTGGGGAATCGCGAAGGTTCAGCCGAGCGGATATCACAAGGAGGGCACCTCGCTGGTTTTGGTGAATACGCCGCACGGAGAACAGCTGTGGACGGCGGTGCAGGATCAACTGGTGTGTGAGGAAGTGAATCGCGAGGAAGCGTTGCGGTACAATGCATCAGCGTCAGAGCCGGCAAAGCTGCATTCGCAGTATGATTTGTTCCGCAAAGATAGTGAGACCATGACGGTGGCGCAGCTGGCGCAGAGATACGCAAAGGTCAGCGGTGTGCAGAAGGCCAAACAGCTGGCGAAACGGCTGCTGCGGAGAGGATGAAAGAGCTGCATTTCTCTGGATAATTTGTGGTCATGGATATTGATAATGAGAATAGACGTAATTATGATAAAAATGTGGAAGCCCAGACGATTGCCACAAGAAGATAGTACACGTTAATAAGATATTCTTACATTATGTGAGCCATTCTGTTGCAGCAGATGGCTCATTTTTTTGTGGGATAGTGTTATTAGTCCAGTTTGATTTTTTCTGCTCTATTTGCTTGCTGACTTTGCTGTAGTTGTTGGCGAGAGAAGACTATTTTCTTTTGCTGCCGAAAGAAAATAGACGAAAAGAAAACCAGTCAGGAGCGGCGTTGAACTGCACCCCATTTGTTTAACTGGAAAATAGTGAATGGACTTTCATCTCTTTGCAAAATCACAAAAAAGGTTTATTTCCCCGGCAAAGCGGGAAGGATGGAAAAGGAATAACCGCGCGCGGCTTCGCATACGCTGGAACAAAGGAGCCGGTATCGGCTTGGACTACCGGAAATAAAGCGGCGAAGGAGCGGCGAATCGTATGTTCATTGTTACAACTAAGCTATCGGGAAAAAAGCTGCTGTGCGGAGCGGCAGTGGTGGCGGCGATTTTGCTCGGCGTGCGTGTGGCAACCCAGTTTGCCGGAGATGTCTCTGCACTGGGGACGGCGGTGGGAAGCGCCGTGGCGGCATCGACGAGCGGAACAGCTTCCACCAAGGTCAGCAGCAATCACGAGCGCGTGGAATACCTCAGCGCGTGCGGATGGGATGTGGATCCGGATTCCTGCGTGGTGCAGGACGTGATCATTCCATCGGATTTCAATGAGGTCTATCAAAACTATGCGGAGATGCAGACCCAGCAGGGTTTCCATCTGGAAAAATACCGCGGGAAACGGGTCAAGCTGACGACCTATACGGTGAACAATGCGCCGGATGGAATGCAGCTGGAGGCCAATTTGCTGATCTTCCGCAATAAAGTCATTGCCGGAGATATTACCTCGCTCAGTGACGGGGGAATCGCGTATGGCCTGATTGATTCCGGTATTGGAACGCAGGAGGGCAGTGCAGCGAATTGACACAGAATGGTCAAAAAGAAGAGCGAAAGTACTGGAAAATAGAGCGAAAATCCTTCTTTTCCATTCGACATTTCTCAAAATACACCTTGTGCAAATAGCACAAAAGTGATATAATATTTTATACGAAATTTTCCCTGAAAGGGACAGAATGATGGCAGCACAACGAATTGACAAACTTTTGGCGTCGACGGGGCGCTATTCCCGTCGAGAGGCAGCGGCGCTTGCCAAGCGCGGCGCGGTTGCGGTGGACGGTGTCTGCTGCAAGGACGCCTCGCGCAAGGTGGATCCGGAACAGCAGGTACTCACCGTGGAGGGAGAGCGTATTGGCTATGAGCCGTTTGTGTATCTCATGCTGCACAAGCCGTGCGGTGTACTGTCGGCGACGGAGGACCGTGACCAGCAGACGGTATTGGATCTTTTGCCGGATCGGTATCGGACGATGGGTGTCTTTCCGGTGGGGCGGCTGGACAAGGATACGTCGGGACTGCTGCTGCTGACCAACGACGGCCCGCTGGGACACCGGCTGACTTCGCCCAAGCACGGGGTCAAAAAAATCTATCTGGCGGAGACCGACGGCACGCCGGACGAAGCGGCAGTACAAGCCTTCGCCGAGGGGCTGACGCTACGTGATGGAACGCAGTGTCGACCGGCGCTGCTGGAAATCCTGACACAGGGACGGGTGCGTGTCACTGTGCAGGAGGGAAAATATCATCAGGTACGACGGATGCTCGCAGCCTGCGGGACACCGGTTCTGACGCTGAAACGGCTTCAGGAGGGGGAAATTCCGCTGGATGAGCAGCTGCAGCCTGGGGAGTGGCGGCCCTTGACAGAGGCAGAACGGACGCTTCTATAGGAAAAACTGCGTAAAACTTCGTTTTAGTCCTATAAGATGTTACTAGTGGGAAAAGTCACAAAAAATATAGAAAAAATTTGTACAAAAAGTTGTCGATTTGTGTTATACTCTAATAAGTGATCGAATACAGAGAAAAAGAATTGTATACTTTGGATGGAATGTCGGCAGGGAGGATCGATTCCTAAGGAATACCCCGCCGAGAAATTATTAAGAAGGGTGAGAAAGATGGCATCAAGATTGTTTCAATCGATTATTCTCCAAATGAAGGATGCAGTGGACCGAACGATCGGCATCATTGACGCCAGCGGTACGGTCGTTGCGTGTTCTGACCTGAAGCGGATTGGAGAAATGCGAGAAGATGCGGCAGCAGAGCTGTCCTATGTCGGCGATATGATTCGATTCGGCGGTTATACATACCGTCCGGTTTCGGACCGCAGCTCGCGCTTTGAGTATGCGGTGTTTGTGCATGGCGAGGATGAAAACGCTCGCAGCTATTGCTCGATTGTATGTGTTTCTATCAGCAATATTAAAACGCTGTATGACGAAAAGCACGATAAGGCAACCTTTATTAAAAACATTATTCTCGACAATGTTCTGCCGGGTGATATTTACATCAAGTCGCGTGAGCTGCATTTCGAGGGTGATGTTCCGCGCCTTGTTATGCTGATCCGTCAGGTGGATAACACCGACGTGGCGGCGCTGGATATTGTACAGGGTCTGTTCCCGGACAAGCAGAAGGATTTTGTCATTCATGTCAATGAGACGGACATCGTTGTCGTCAAGGAAGTTCGCGAGAACACCGAGATGAAGGAAATGATTAAAATCGCCAAGGACATTGAGGACGCACTGCAAAACGAAATTCAGATGAACTGCCAGATCGGCATTGGCTCGATCTCCAGTCAGCTGAAGGATGTTGCGAAATCCTTTAAGGAAGCGCAGGTTGCCCTGGAGGTTGGCTCGGTATTTGATACCGAAAAGAATATCATCACGTATGAGAACCTCGGCATTGCGCGTCTGATTTATCAGCTGCCGACGACGCTGTGTGAAATGTATCTGACGGAGGTATTCCGCAAGGGCTCGATTGATGCTCTGGACCAGGAAACCCTGTTTACCATCCAAAAGTTCTTTGAAAACAATCTGAATGTTTCGGAGACCTCGCGCAAGCTGTTTGTTCATCGCAACACGCTGGTTTACCGACTGGAAAAAATTAAAAAGCTGACAGGACTGGATCTGCGCGAATTCGATCATGCTATTGTCTTTAAGGTTGCGCTGATGGTTCGCAAGTATCTGGCTTCCCGCGAAGAGGGACGCATCCTGTCGTAAGCTGGAAAGGAAGCAAAGTCAATTATGATGAATCCCGAAAAGAGCCGGCGCATTGTTGCCATTGTGGCTCTTTGCCTGGCAGTGCTGATGTTCTTAAGCATCTTCTCGGTATTGCTGTAACCAAGTCAACCGCGAAACAACAATTCTCTGCCGCAGGTAGCTTGCCTGCGGCAGTTGTATTGCATTATAAGTACAGATGACCATACTTTGGCCGCGTGAGGGGAAAGGATTCTTGGTATGGACGAGATGGAAGAGCAGAAGATTTCAAAGAAAAAGGCCATTCGATATGGCGCGTTGGCGGCGGTCGGATGCAGCATTGTTACCGGCGCGGCGGCTGTGGCGATTACGCTGCATGCGGCAGGCGTGCCGACGGAAATGCAGCCGATCGTCAACACGATGAAAGAAATCCAGTCCATTGTGGATCAGCGCTTTGTTGGAGAATATACGATGGACAGCGTAGAGGACTACGCATTGACCGGCTATGTGGAAGGCCTTGGCGACCGCTGGTCGTATTATATGACGCCGGAAGCGTATGAACAGTACAAAAAGGACAACGAGGACACGCGCACCGGCATCGGCGTGACGGTGTCACCGTCCTATGATAAAAACGACGAGGTAAATGCGCTGGTAGTGCAGACTGTTGCGGTGGGGTCTCCGGCGGAAAAGGCGGGTTTTGGCTCGTATGACCGCATTACCAAGGTGGACGGCAAGACCATCAAGCAGCTTGGCGGCTATGATAAGACGGTAGACGCGGTGCGCGGCAAGAGCGGAACAAAGGTCACACTGACGTATGAAGACTATGAAACCGGCGAGACGGAGGAATGTACGCTCAAGCGGGCGGAGTTTGAACAGATTTATGTCACCTCTCGTATGATGGCAAATTCGATCGGCTATGTTAAAATCGACCGCTTTGCCTCGGAGACAGATGAACAGTTTGTCAAGGAGCTCAAGAGTCTGGAAAAACAGGGCGCAAAGAGCCTGCTCTTTGACCTGCGCGACAATCCGGGCGGCTCGCTGGATTCGCTGGTCAACTGTCTGGATCCGCTGCTGCCGGAGGGAAAAATAATCACGCTGAAGTCCAAGAGCGGCAAGACCGAAGAATTTACGTCGGACGCGAAGGAAGTGGATCTGCCGATGACGGTTCTTGTCAACAAGGATTCGTACAGCGCGGCGGAGTTCTTTGCGGAAGCGCTGCGCGAATATGACAAGGCGGAAATCGTCGGTGAAAAGACCTGCGGCAAGGGTTATTCGCAGATTACCTATGAGTTGAGCAACGGCGGCGCAATTGGTCTGTCGAGCAATTGCTACTATACGCCGGACGGCAAGAGCCTGATTGGCGTCGGCGTGGAGCCGGATGTGAAATGCAGTCTGACGAAAAAGCAGAAGGCAAAGAAATATGTTCTGACGGACGAACAGGATCCGCAGATTCAGGCGGCGTTAAAAACACTGAAATAATGACGAAAATTCACAATTTTGCGTGCAATAAGCCGGATTTGTGAAAGCGCGCTTGACATTGCACAAGTGCATTTATATAATGAAAAGTACCGCAGTGTCGCACGGCGTGCGGCGCAATATCTGGTCGGAAAGGAACTATCACTCTCATGAAGCAGGAGTTTAAACTTACAGAAGAAAATCTGGAAAAACTGAAGCAGGAGCTGGAATATCTCAAGACGGTTCGTATGCAGGAGGTCGCAGAGCAGATTAAGGAAGCTCGTTCGTTCGGTGACCTTTCGGAGAATGCCGAGTACGACGAAGCCAAGAACGAGCAGGGTCGTGTCGCTTCCCGTATCGCCGAGCTGGAGACCATCGTTTCGCACGCGGTTATTATCTCGGAGGACATGTACGCCAAGGATGAGGTGTCCCCGGGCTGCCGCTTTAAGGTTCTGGACTTGGAATTTGACGAAGAGGAAGAGTACCATTTCGTTGGTTCGCAGGAGTCCGATCCGCTGGACGGCAAGATTTCGGATGAATCCCCGTTTGGCAAGGCTGTTCTGGGTCACAAGATCGGTGATATCGTCGAGGTAGAGGCGCCGAATGACGAGATCATCCGCTTTAAGATCACAGACATTATCAAGTAAACATACGGTGGAAAAAGGCTGTCTTTGCACAAAATTCGTTCGAAGACAGTCCTTTTGTCCTACATATACAGGAGGAGAAAAGCATGGCAGAGCAGAATCAGCAGCCGAAGAATTCCAAGCCGGTTCGTTCGGAATCGGAAGAATATGCCGTTCGCAGTCAGAAGCTGCAAACACTGCGCGATGACGGAAAGGATCCGTTTACGCAGGTGCGCTTTGACCGCACGAATTACACGACGGATATCATTGAGCATTACGACGAGATGGAGGGCAAGGTTGTCCGTCTGGCGGGTCGCATGATGAGCAAGCGCGTGATGGGTAAGATGTCGTTCTCGGATATGTCCGACCGCTACGGCCGCATTCAGCTGGTCGTTCGCCGCGACGTCATCGGCGAGGACGAGTACAAGGCATATAAGAAGCTGGATATTGGCGATATTGTCGGTATTGAGGGCGAGGTATTTCGCACGCAGAAGGGTGAGATCTCGGTGCGTGTCAGCGAACTGGTTCTGCTGTCTAAGTCGCTGCGTCCGCTGCCGGAGAAGTGGCATGGGCTGACTAATACGGACATTCGCTACCGTCAGCGCTATGTCGATCTGATCGTCAATCCGGAAGTACGCGACACGTTTGAAAAGCGCTCCAAGATTGTCCGCGAGATCCGCAACTTTATGGACAGCCGCGGATTCATGGAAGTAGAGACCCCGTGCCTGAATACCATTCCGGGCGGCGCGGCAGCACGTCCGTTTATCACGCACCACAATGCGCTGGATATCGACATGTATATGCGTATTGCAACCGAACTGCATCTGAAGCGTCTGATTGTCGGCGGCCTGGAGCAGGTTTACGAAATCGGTCGTATCTTCCGCAACGAGGGCATGGATACCAAGCACAATCCGGAGTTCACCACGATTGAGCTGTATCAGGCGTACACGGACTACAAGGGCATGATGGATATCACCGAGGATATGGTTATCCATTGCTGTGAAAAGGTTCTGGGCACGACCAAGGTTACCTATCAGGGCACCGAGATTGACTTCTCCAAGGGCTGGCGCCGCATGACGATGGCAGACGCTGTCAAGGAAGCAACCGGACTGGACTTCATGGCGATGGACGGCGAACAGGCTCTGGCGGCGGTTAAGGAATCCGGTGTCGAGATCGAAAAGGGCAAGGACAGCTGGGGTGATCTGCTGGCGCTGATGTATGAGGAAAAGGTCGAGGAGACCTTGATTCAGCCGACCTTTATCATGGACTATCCGGTAGAGGTGTCTCCGCTGGCAAAGCGTAAGCCGAGTGACCCGCGCCTGACTGAGCGCTTTGAGTGCTTTGTCTATGGCCGTGAGCTGTGCAATGCGTTCTCTGAGCTGAACGATCCGGTGGATCAGCGTGGACGTTTCGAGCGTCAGGTTGCACTGCGTGAGGCAGGCGACGACGAGGCAAACATGATGGATATGGATTACCTCAACGCGATGGAGTACGGTCTTCCGCCCACGGGCGGTATGGGCATGGGCATCGACCGTCTGGTTATGTTCCTGACGGACAGCTCGTCCATCCGCGATGTCCTGTTGTTCCCGACGATGAAACCACTGGACTAAGCAAATACAAGAAGAATCAATGGGCAATTCCAATCGGGATTGCCCATTTTCTAAAATGAATGGAAATACAATTGTTACTTGGAGATAATGAAATGCATAGAGAAGAATTAGAAAAATATATTAAGGATAATTACAGTAGCGAACCGGATTATCCGTGGATAAAATATCCCGATTACGAAGTGTTTCGTCATACAAGTAATAAAAAATGGTTTGCGCTTATTATGGAAGTGCCGAAAGACAAACTGGGATTGCCGACAAATGATAGTTTGAGTGTTGTTAATTTTAAGTGTGACCCAATATTGATAGGTTCTTTGCTTGGCAAAGACGGATACTTTCCGGCATATCATATGAGTAAAACAAGCTGGATAACAGCCGCGCTGGATGGAACTGTTTTAGATGATGAAATCAAAATGCTTTTGGATATGAGCTTTGAAGCAACTGCACCCAAAATACGCAAGAAGAAAAAAGAAGGAATTTGATATATTTTTGCCCTTTGAGAGAAGAGAAATCCACTCTCAAAGGGCTTTTTTCTGAACCGAATCGCTGCATTGACCCGGATGACAGAGCTGTTTATAATAAGGATATGAGTACACTGACGAAATTTGCGTGATGGAGAAGCGAGAGCATGATTAGAGAATTACAAAAAGCGGATATTCATCGGGTTGCTGATATATGGCTCGATACCAATCGAAAGGCACATTCCTTTATCGCTGCGCAATACTGGAACAATCATTTCGGATTGGTGAAAGAACAGTTATCACAGGCGGAAGTCTATGTGTTTGAGAAGGATCAAAAAATACAAGGCTTTATCGGAGTAAACGGAGACTATATAGAAGGCATCTTTGTTTCGGACGAAATGCAATCACAAGGCATAGGGAAGTGTTTGCTGAATTATATCAAGAATAGAAAAAAGAAGCTGTCATTAAACGTGTACCAGAAGAATACACGGGCAATACATTTTTACCAAAGAGAAGGTTTTGTAATTCAGTGGGAAGAATTTGAGGAAGCTACGAATGAGAAAGATTATGTGATGCTATGGCAAAAGGAATAGAAATGGTGCCTTGTTCGACGGCTCTTTGAGAGAGAAAAATCCTTAACACCACGGCGCACGAAAAATCAAGAACGAAGCCTCCTGTTTTGATAGACTGTACTCACAGAAAGGGAGTGAGCAGATGAATTGGATACAAGGCATACAGCGGGCGATTGACTATGTGGAAGCGAATATAACTGAGGAAATCGATGTGGAAGAAGTGGCAAAACAAGCCTATTCCTCTTCCTTTCATTTTCAACGCGTATTTGGCATTCTATGTGGCTTTTCACTGGGCGATTATATTCGTATGCGTCGGCTTTCGCTTGCCGGAGAAGAACTGTCGAAGGGAAATGCGAAAATTATTGATATCGCGATGAAATATGGATATGATACGCCGGAGAGCTTTTCTCGTGCCTTTCACCGATTTCACAGCATTTCACCCAGCGAAGCAAAACGCCATGGAAATGTCAAAATATTTACTCCCCTGTCTGTCAAACTAACACTAACAGGAGGCAGTAAAATGGATTACCGAATCGAAAAGCGGGATGCGTTCCCGATTGTGTGCAAGAGAAAGCGCGTGGGCAAGCCGCAGTCGGCCAATGCCACGCCGGACATCACAGCGATGTGGAAGGAATACGGCGCAGACGGCACGATGCAGCGATTGCTTGCATGCATGCCGAAACATCCGGTGATGAAGGGCTTGCTGGGTATTTGCTTCTCTTCAGAGCTGGACGGCGATCAGTTTCCGTATGGGATCGGTGTGGAGTACGGAGGAGGAACGGTCGACGATGATTTGGAGATTGTGACCATTCCAGCCAATACCTATACGGTGTTTACGAGTAAGGGCAAGATGCCGGACGCCTTTATTGAAACCTATCATCGCATCGTCACGGAATTTTTTCCGCAGAGTACACAATATGAATATGCCGAGAATGTCGAATTTGAGGTGTATTCGTCAGACGATATTTCCGACCCAAATTATCATTGTGAAATTTGGATTGCAGTGAAGGAAAAAGCAGAGTAAAATAAGAATAAGAACAGAAAATAACCCTGAGAGCAGCGTGCTCTTAGGGCTATTTTTCTATGCACGTCGTTAGCCGAAGCGCGATCGGAGAGAATAGGAGGAAACGCATAATGTGTACAGCGGCAACCTATCAGACAAAGAATTTCTATTTTGGAAGAACGTTGGATTATGAGATTTCTTACGGCGATCAGGTGGTCATCACGCCGAGAAAATATGTGTTTGATTTGCGAAATGGCGGTCAGATCAGAAGCCATTATGCCATGATTGGTATGGCGTGTGTGATGCAGGACTATCCGCTGTATTATGATGCGGTCAATGAAAAAGGACTTGGCATTGCCGGTCTTAATTTCGTGGGAAATGCGCATTACAACAAGCCGGTGGAGGGAAAGGACAACATCACACAGTTTGAGCTGATTCCTTGGATTTTGGGAAACTGTGCTACGGTACGCGAGGCACGGCAGCTGTTAGAGCGTATTAACCTGATCGACATCCCGTTTATGGAAAATCTGCCGGTGGCACAGCTTCACTGGATGATTGCGGATAAAACCGAGTGCATTACGGTAGAATCGGTGGAAGATGGCTTGAAGATATATGAGAATCCGGTGGGCATTCTGACCAACAATCCGCCGTTTGATTATCAGATGTTCAGTCTGAACAATTATATACAGCTTTCGGTGGAAAACCGAGAGAATACGTTCTCGAAAGCTCTCGCGCTGAACCCGTATAGCCGTGGCATGGGTGCGATGGGGCTGCCGGGCGACCTGTCCTCGCAGTCGCGCTTTATCCGTGCAGCCTTTGTCAAAATGAATTCTCTCTCCGGCGATTCCGAGGAAGAAAGCGTCAGCCAGTTCTTTCATATTCTCGGCAGTGTGGATCAGCAGAGAGGATGCTGCAAGCTGGGAGAAGACAAGTATGAGATTACGCTGTATACCTCCTGCTGCAATGCGGACAAGGGAATTTATTATTATACGACCTATGACAATCATCAGATCAGCGGTGTGAACATGTATAGGGAAAATCTAAACGGAGACAAGCTGATTTCCTATACGTTGGTCAAAGGCGAACAGATTCATATGCAGAATGAAGCATAATTTGCAAGAGAACTTTGAAACTGCTTTTTACGTAAACAGAGAGGAATACTGCATACGACGTAAGACAAGGAGGGATATTCGGTGGAAAACATCATTTGGCTCAGCATCATGATACCATGCAGTGCATTGCTGACGGGCATCGGCATCTTTGCATACAACCGAAAAAAGCCGATGGGATTCTGGTCGGGTTCGGCAGTACAAGCGGAAGAAATTTCAGATATTTCAGCGTATAATCGTGCCAATGGGCGGATGTGGATGGGATATTCGCTGATCTATTGGCTTGCTGCATGGGTGGGATTATGGAGTGGAACCGCCGCGGCGATCCTGATTGCCATCGGCTGTGTGGTTGGCATTCCGGCGCTTGTGATGATCTATAAGCGGATTTATGCGAAATATAAGAAATAACGGTTCTTGGCGGTTCGGAAAATAACGGAATAATGATACGATGAAAAAAAGAAAACAGCTTACAGGAGGAAGAATATCATGAAACATAAAGTAAAAGTAACCGTATTGGATAAGAAATTATATCCGGAATTGCAGCAGCAGTATTGCGATGATCCGAATTCCGGAGTATGTCCGTGCTATAATGTCGGGGATGAATTTGAATTTTACCGCGATGAGGAACGAGATGATTTCTGGCATGTTGGAGTAAATACGCTGGTCAAGACAACGGGCGATGCCAACACCGTCGCGGGCGGTCCGAACTTGCCGTTCTGCTCCGAGGCATGGGACGCGATTTCACGTTACATTTACACTGGCTTACAGGGCGGGTCCATTATGAAAGGCTGGATGAAGCGTGAAAACGAAATGATTACCTGCTGTTCCGATGGCACGCGGCCGGTTATTTTCAAAATTGAGCGAATCGATTATCAATAAGAGACAAGCGGAGATACAACGAGTAATAAATGCAAATAACCGAATATTGACAGTTATCTGCTGAAATAATATTCTATCCTCATAGACATGCCAATATACGGTAGGCAGTTCTCCCTCAGCTCTTGATGAAGAGGGTGTTTTGCTTTTTTGGATTCGCCCTCTTGCGAAAGGGGTGAGCGGATGCAGTATGTTACATATTCCGATTTATTCGTGTTTTGTACACTGATTGTATCGATCATCAATCTGGTTTATCAGATAACAAAAAAGTAACAACCGCCCAGAACCCAAACTTGGCGGTTGTTACTTTATAACCATTGAGCGAGGACAAACTGTTTAGCGGCGTGCCTTTTCTTGTGTCTTTATATTGACTGGAAACAGGGATTTTATGATTCCGTATTGTCCGGAGAACAGCCATATATCAGCAATCTGATTCCGGCAGGAACTGAAGAACCGAGCAAGTGAAATCAAGTTAAGAAGTCCTCTCTCTGATACAATAGATATAGAACAACGGAAGGGGAGGCGGTGCAGGAATGGGCGAATGGGAAGCGCTGGTACAGACGATTACACAGGAAGTGGATTCGAGTATCCGAAGTGCGGAGGAAGAAGAAGTGACGCTGACCCGATTGGCAGAACGGTTGGGCTATTCGGTGTTTACGGTATCCCGACGGTTTAAGGAGATTTCCGGTATGTCCTTTCGGGACTATCTGCGCTATCGACGTTTAGCGTTTGCACTCAAGGCATTGCAGGATACAGAAGAAGGAATTTTGGATATTGCTCTGCGGTATGGATTTTCCTCGCATGAGGCGTTTACACGCGCCTTTCGGGAAGCCTATGGATTGACGCCGCGGGAGTATCGCCGTCATCCTGTGCCGATGGCTCTGCGTACCCAACTTCGACCGTTGGACTGTTATCTGATGCGTATGGGAGGAAATGATACTATGACCGCATCCAAAAGAGAGATTCAGACCTATTTTGTGACCATTCCGGCACATAAGTATCTGCACATTCGCAACTATGAGAGCGTTGGTTACTGGGATTTTTGGCAGAAGCAAAGCCAAATTCCGGGGCAGGACTGTGAGACGATTTGCGGACTACTGGAGAGCATTCCGGGAAAGCTGGATGACATGGGCGGCGAGGAACTCGACAGCAGCGGCGGACAGATTATGGCGTTCATTAACGAGCCGAGCGGGCGGATTTGCAGCTGGGGAATTCCGTTGGCGGAGAGCTATGGCGTGCGCCTTCCTATGGATTACACCGGAGAAATTCCACCGCAAATGCAGATGATGGAGGTTCCGGAAGGAGAATATCTGGTCTTTGAGCATGGTCCCTTTGATTTTGAGACCGAAAACACGGCGGTAGAGGCGGCGATGGAGCAGGCGATGAAGGACTTTGACTATGCCTCGTCGGGCTATACGCTGGATTTGACGCCGGGACGCGTGTTTTATTTCTATCATGACTGCACGCGTTATTGGAAATATATCCGTCCGGTCAAACGGATAGTAGCGGACGAAAAATAACAAATGCCATGCGGGAGAATTTCTCGCATGGCATTTTTCGTGCAGAACGGTGACGGGAAATCTGGGATGTGAATTCTTGACGAAAGAAAGCGTGGAGCATATAATGAGGGACGAGAAAAAGACCCTGCAAGAGGAGAATGCAGAGATGACAGTTATCCGGACATATTACGGTGAGCACGATCAAGAGATTATCTACCTGATTTTGTCCATTCAGAATGGGAAAATCATCTGGGCATCCCGCTGAGTGAGCAGATGGATTTGACAAATATCAAAGAATCCTACTAAGAGACCGGCGGCGAGTTCTGGCTTGCGCTGGATGGGGAACACGTCGTCGGTACGATTGCGCTGATGAAAAAGTCCGAAACCTGTGGTGTGCTGAAAAAATTCTTCGTGAAAAAAGAGTATCGTAAGCAAGGCGTTGGCGGACAACTGTATGAGTATCTTCTGCGCTTTGCGCGGGAAAACCGCCTGCAACAGATCATTCTGGACACTCCGGCAGTGGCTGTGGCATCACATCGGTTTTATGAACGGGTTGGATTTCGGAAGATCTCCCGTGCGGAACTTCCAATAGAATACAGTTATCCGGATCGAAACTCCTATCTGTATCTTCTGGAGCTGTCATAAACAGGAGTGGTGTGAGCCATTTCTATCGCTCTTTGGCTGTTGAGGAAGAGCGGAATACATATCTTTGGTAAAGGAGAGGAACGTGATTGGGGAAAGTAGTTTCAGCGAAAAAAAGACAAATTGATATGCTGAATGGCCCGATTTGGAATAAGCTTCCGTTGTTTGCGCTGCCGGTGGCAGCGACGGCCATCTTGGAGCAGCTGTTTAACGCATCGGATGTTGCCATCGTCGGCAATTTTACTGGCGCACATCGGACAATTTCTGTCGCGGCGGTCGGCGCGAATAGTTTTATCATCAGCTTGATGGTAAATTTTTTTATTGGCATTGCGCTGGGTGCCACGGTTGTTATTGCCAATGCCGTCGGTCGGAAAGACGACGACGTGGTGCATCGTGCGGTACATACGGCGATTGTTATGGCGGTGCTCGGCGGCATCTTTGTGGCGATTGGCGGTGAGCTGGTGGCGGCAAAGCTGCTCGGATCATTGAAAGTACCGGACGAAGTATATCCGTTTGCACTGCGGTATCTGCGCATTTATTTGTTGGGAATGCCTGCGATTTTGTTGTATAACTTTGAAGCCGCCATCTTCCGAAGCATCGGTGAGACGCGCACGCCGCTGAAGGTGCTGGCGTTTTCCGGTGTGCTCAATGTACTGATGAATCTGTTTTTTGTCATCGTACTGCATATGACAGTGGAAGGCGTTGCGATTGCGACGGTGCTTGCCAACGTGGTCAGCTCGCTGCTGCTGTTCCGTCTGCTGCGGCGCACGGATCTGGTGATTCATGTCGCGTTTTCGTCGCTGCGCATCGACCGCACGAGTTTAAAGCGTATTTTGCAGATCGGCTTGCCGGCGGGACTGCAAAGTGCAGTCTTTTCCACCGCAAATATCGTGATTCAGTCGGCGATTAACAGCTTGGGAACCATTGTTATGGCGGCGTCCAGCGCGGCATTTAATATTGAGATCATTGCCTACGACGTCCTGCATTCGTTCAGTCAGGCGTGCACGACGTTTGTCGGACAGAACTTTGGCGCCGGTCAGCTCAAGCGCTGCCGGAAAACACTGTTCTTGTGCATAGTGGAAGATGCGATTGCCACGGCGACTGCGGTTGTCATTGTTCTGCTCTCCGGACATTTCCTACTGTCGATCTTCAGTGACAATCCGGAGGTCATTGCGACCGGTTATATCCGTTTGAAAATGGTATTCACGGCGTATGTGTTCAGTATGCTGTACGATATTATGTCCGGTTATCTGCGCGGCTACGGCATTTCTCTGCCGCCGGCGCTGTTCACTATGGCGGGTGTGTGTGGCATCCGCATTTTCTGGGTACACTTTGTATTCCCGATGAATCCGACGTTCCAGACGATTATGACGGTCTATCCGATCAGTCTGTCGATCACGGCGCTGTTGGTATTCGGCGTCCTGCTGTTTTATCATCCGGCGCGCCGCTATGCCCACATGGAAAACGAAACGGAATCTGAGAAGGAAGCATAAAGATGGCTGTGCTCTATCGCCTGATTTGCCGCATGCAGTGATTGCAATCAAATGATTTGTATGTCATCCCGTATTGACGGGAAAGTAAACCACCGCTTCCGTATGGATTCGGTGGTTTTTCTCTGCGCATCGCTGGAATAGAATAAAGAAAGCTTTTCGCCATACATGTTTATAGCCGCTTGGGGAAATATAAGATTATATTCTGAAAAAATGTATATTCTATCCAATGACGAAGCGAGTTGGATTCGTCAGGGAGAAGGAGAGCGTATGAAAGACAAAGTATTTGGCGTATTACAGCGTATCGGACGGTCGTTTATGCTGCCGATTGCGCTGCTGCCGGCGGCGGGATTACTGCTGGGAATCGGCAGCTCGTTTACCAATGCGACGACGCTGGAGACCTATGGACTGACGAAAATCATCCATCCGGGCAGCGTGCTATATGCCGTGCTGGATATTATGAATCTCTGCGGAAGTGCGGTGTTTAACAACCTGGCTTTGCTATTTGCGATGGGTGTTGCGATCGGCATGGCAAAGCAGGAAAAAGAGGTTGCGGCGCTGTCCGGAGCGATTGCGTATCTTGTGATGAACACAGCGATCAGCGCGATGATTCAGGCCAGCGGCGGTGTGGAAGTGATGGCGGAGAACACCACGGCGTCAGTTTTAGGGATTACCACACTGCAAATGGGCGTATTTGGCGGCATTGTAGTCGGTTTGGGCGTCGCGGCGCTGCATAACCGGTTTTATCAGACCGAACTGCCGCAGGTACTGTCGTTCTTTGGCGGGACGCGGTTTGTGCCGATTGTCTCGACGGGTGTGTTTCTGCTGGTCGGCGTCGCGATGTTTTTTATTTGGCCGGTCATTCAGTCGGGGATTGCCTTGCTCGGCAATCTGGTCATCCATTCCGGTTACATTGGCACATGGATCTATGGCGTGATTGAGCGTGCGCTCATCCCGTTTGGCCTGCACCACGTCTTTTATATGCCGTTCTGGCAGACGGCGCTGGGCGGCACAGCGGTGATTGACGGTGTGACGGTGCAGGGCGCGCAGAATATTTACTTTGCCGAGCTGGCGTCCAAGTCCACGCAGGTATTTTCAGTATCAGCGACGCGTTTTATGGCGGGCAAATTTCCGTTTATGATTTTCGGTCTGCCCGGTGCGGCACTGGCGATGTACCGCTGTGCGCGTCCGGAAAAGCGCAAGGCGGCGGGCGGACTGTTGCTGTCGGCGGCGCTGACCGCGATGCTGACGGGAATTACCGAACCGTTGGAGTTTACGTTTCTGTTTGTTGCGCCGCTGATGTATGCAGTGCACTGTGTGCTGGCGGGCTTGTCCTATATGCTGATGCACATTTTAAACGTCGGCGTTGGCATGACGTTTTCGGGCGGTATCATTGATTTGGTGTTGTTTGGCGTGTTGCAGGGCAACCAAAAGACGCACTGGATTTGGATTATCGGCGTCGGTATTGTGTATTTTTTTGTTTACTATTTTGTGTTCTCGTGGATGATTCGTCGGCACAATTTGAAGACGCCGGGACGTGAGTTGAACGACGAAGAGACAAAGCTGTTTACCCGGGCGGATTTCAAGGAAAAGACGGGAATCGGGCCGGATGGAGCGTCACAGGGGACGACAGATATGACCTCGGCATTGATTTTGCGCGGACTCGGCGGCAAGGAAAATGTGTCGGATGTGGATTGCTGCGCAACGCGTCTGCGTATAACGGTGCACGATGCATCGAAGGTGTCAGATGGGCTGCTAAAGCAGTCTGGCGCGTCCGGTGTGATTCACAAGGGAAACGGCATTCAGGTGGTGTACGGACCGAGGGTATCCGTCATCAAATCCAAGCTGGTGGATTTTATGCAGACCGCAGAGGCGAAGCAGCTGGGCGCGGGAGAGTCGGAGACAGAGATAGTGACGGTTTCCGCCCCACAGCTAACGGGGAAATCAGAAAGAATCGGTGCGCCGATGAACGGACGAATGCTGCTGCTGTGCGAGGTGCCGGACGCGGCATTTGCCTCCGGCGCGATGGGTGATGGCGTGGCGATCGACCCGACGGAGGGAAAATTATATGCTCCGGCGGACGGCGTGATAGAAACCGTGTTTGACACAAAACACGCGATTGGTATGACGACGGACAGCGGCGCGGAGCTGCTTATGCACATTGGAATTGATACGGTTCAGCTGGGCGGAAGGCATTTTACGACCCATGTACAGTCGAAACAGCGGGTAAAACGGGGAGACCTGCTGGTCAGCTTTGACATGGGTGCCATCCGAAAGGCGGGATATTCTCTGGTGACGCCGATGGTGGTTTGCAACACGGATCAGTACGCGGCGGTGAAGCCGCAAAAGAGCGGAACTGTGCAGGTGGGAGAGGATTTCCTTGCGCTGGAGAGTGAAAAACCGGCGGAAACGTGAGAAATGAGTGAGAGAGAGATGACCTCTGCGCGGCGGTCTGCGGACGGCGGCGCGGGGGTTGTTTTTCTCTCAAAAAGAGATTGAAAAACAGGTGTGTCCTTCATTCGGTCAACTGTGATTGAAAAATAAGATGAAATTGGGTATTTTATAATACACAGTCTCTGCTATACTAAATACAAATCCAACAAAGAAAAGGAGTTTACCAATTATGCAGAACAATCGATATGAATTAAATAAACAGCTGGCACAGATGCTCAAGGGCGGCGTTATTATGGACGTCACGACGCCGGAACAGGCGAAGATTGCAGAGGACGCTGGCGCATGCGCCGTTATGGCGCTGGAGCGCATTCCGGCTGACATTCGTGCAGCGGGCGGTGTTTCCCGTATGAGCGATCCGGCAATGATTCGCGGCATTCAGGAAGCGGTTTCCATCCCGGTCATGGCGAAGTGCCGTATCGGTCATTTTGTGGAAGCGCAGGTGCTGGAAGCGATTGAGATCGACTACATTGACGAGAGCGAAGTGCTGTCTCCGGCGGACGATGTGTATCACATTGACAAGACGCAGTTTAAGGTACCGTTTGTCTGCGGTGCACGTGATCTGGGTGAGGCACTGCGCCGTATTGCCGAGGGCGCGAGCATGATCCGTACGAAGGGCGAGCCGGGCACGGGCGACGTGGTACAGGCAGTGCGCCACATGCGTGCGATGAATGCGGACATTCGCCGCGTACAGAATCTGCGCGAGGATGAGCTGTTCGAGGCGGCAAAGCAGCTTCGGGTTCCGGTCGAACTGCTGCGCTCGGTACACGAGAACGGACGTCTGCCGGTTGTCAACTTTGCGGCGGGCGGTGTTGCCACTCCGGCGGATGCCGCGCTGATGATGCAGCTGGGTGCCGAGGGCGTGTTTGTCGGTTCGGGTATCTTTAAGTCGGGAAATCCGGCACAGCGTGCGGCGGCGATTGTCAAGGCGGTGACCAACTACACGGACGCGAAAATGATCGCAGAGCTGTCGGCGAACCTTGGTGAGGCAATGGTTGGCATCAATGAGCAGGAGATTGCGCTGTTGATGGCGGAGCGAGGAAAATAAGATGACGATTGCAATTCTTGCCGTACAGGGCGCGTTCGCCGAGCATGAGGCCGTGCTCGATCGGCTGGGGGCGGATTGGTTTGAAATTCGTCAGAAGAGCGATTTGGATTGTCCGTTTGACGGCCTGATTCTTCCGGGTGGAGAGAGTACGGTAATGACGCGGTTGATGCACGATTTGGACTTATATGAACCGCTGCGGGAGAGAATTGTACAGGGAATGCCGGTATTCGGCACCTGCGCGGGCTTAATCCTACTGGCAAAGGACGTAAAGGGCGGCGTGCCGTGCTTTGGCACGATGGACATCACGGTACAGCGCAATGCTTATGGACGACAGCTGGGCAGCTTTGCCACGGAACAGGAGGTTTTCGGCCTGGGCGTTCTGCCGATGACGTTTATCCGCGCGCCGTATATTGTTTCGGCAGGAGCGGAAGCAGAGGTTCTAGCAACGGTAGATGATAAGATTGTGGCGGCACGGCAGGGCAATCAGCTGGTGACGGCGTTTCATCCGGAGCTGGATTCCAATGATGCGATTCACGCGTGGTTTCTGTCGATGACGGAGGAGGCGTGCTATGGAATGCAGAACGCAGTATAGGCAGGTGATTGGCGGCAATCTACAGCGGCTTCGGTGCCGCAGCGGATGGTCGCAGCAGGAACTGTGTCGTGAGCTGGAGCAATATGCATATCCGATTAAGCGCAGTACATATGCCAAATATGAGACCGGCGAACTCAGCGCCGGAGCGGAAGTCCTTGCTCTGCTTCAGGAGCTGTATCACTGCCCGTTTGATGAATTTTTCAGCGGAATTGCGGTGCAGGAAGTGGGAGCACGAGAGACAACAGTTTGAATAAGCGAAAAGAGCCTGCTGCACATTGCAGCAGGCTCTTTTTACGGAATAAAGAGTGACATGTAGGAGTTGCGTTAGGTAGCATACGCCTGAATGGCGGCGTATAGAATGTCTACACAGGTATCGACGCCGAGGGTCGAGCTGCTGAGCAGAATATCATAGTCCGTACCGGTGCCCCACTTGCGGTCCGTGTAGAACTGATAGTAGGCGCGGCGGGTCTTGTCGGTCTTTTTAACGGATGCTTTTGCCTCCGGATACGCCAGCGACTTGGTGTCCATGATGCGACGAATACGGAACTCCTTGTTGGCGTGGATAAAGACATTCAGTACATTCGGGCAGTCGCGCAGAACATAGTCGGCGCAGCGGCCGACGATAATACAGGGCGCTTCCTGCTCGGCGATTTCCAGAATAATATTCGACTGAATCTGGAATAGGCGATCCTGAAAGATCGGAAGTCCGACGGCATTGACATCCCAAATGCTTGGGATGTTCTCTTCGGCATCGGCGACGACATCATCCGAGATACCGCGCTGTTTTGCCGCCAGCGTGACCAGATCCTTGTCGTAGTATTTGATTCCAAGGCGCTCGGCGAGCTTCTGGGCAATTTCCTTGCCGCCGCTGCCGAATTCACGTCCGATTGTAACGATGTAGTTTTTCATAACAAAGCCTCCTTGCCAAAGGGGCGACCACTGCGGAAAATCCGCAGGGTGACTGTGCCTGTTTTGGTGTGTAACTAAAGTATATCACAATTTTTGTGAAAAGGACAGGACTTTTTTGTGAAAAAGATGATAATATGGTGCATTGTGGAATGAAGCATAGAGTAAAGTATCATATATACCAAAAATCGACAAGTATTTTTATGAATAATGTATAAAGAAAATTGGATAAATTGTGCATTATTACAGAAATGTAACAAAGATTACAAAATGGTAACACAAGAGCGCCGGTTTGTGGTATACTAGGCACCGTGAAGCATGAATGATAAACAAGGAGGAACGCGAGTGAAACAGAATTCGATGTGGAAACGCGGCTATGTGAGATATGCGGCATCGGCGATGCTGTGCGGTGCAATGCTGTGCAGCGGAGCGCTGGCGGTGGAGATAGAAGATACAGCGACCGAGGACATTTCGGTCATGGAGACGATTCCGGCGACAGATGAGAGCGGCGTAACAATTGACACGAATCCGACCGAGCAGCAGGACAGCGAGCTGCTGCGGTTTGCCGATGGAAATTACCAGCTGATCAGTGCGCTGGACGGTACAGTGTTGTCCACGAACGGACGAGGCGGCGCGGAAAATGCGTCCATTGTCTGCCGCGCGGATCAGTCGCTGACGCTGCAGACCTATGGCGTGAAGCAAGCGGCGGATGGAACACTGACGCTGATGAGCCGAACGGCAAGGGACAAGGTGCTGAGCAATACGGAAACCGGTTTGGTGCAGAGCAAGCAGGGAAGCGCGGAAAGCACGACGTTTGTCGCCGTGCCGGAGGAGGACGGAACGGTGACGATTCGTTTGGCGGCGGATGTGACGCAGGCATTGACCAATCAGGATGGCGTGGCAGTGATGACGGCGTATACCGGCGAGAGTACACAGAAATGGACGCTGCGCAAGGACGAGCAGCTGCACGAAAAAACGGTCGAGTCCGGTGTGTACACGATTGACAACGTCAAGCGCGGCACGTCGATGATGGTATCCGGCGCGAGCAATACCAAGGGGCAGCCGATCACGATGGCGAGCAAGTCGATTTCCAAGGCGCAGAAGTTCTATGTGAACTATATCGGCGATGGCAAATACACGATCACCTCGTTCGGCGGCGACGGCAAAGCAGTTACTGTGGGCAGCGGCTTTGGCTCGAAACTCAAGCTGGGCAGTACAGTGCGGTATTATATCGACAAAAAGTGGGATGGTACGTATTCCATTCTGCGGGCGGGAAGCAGTTGTACCGCCGTGCGGGCGGGAACATCACAGGTGAAAACAGCGAGCTATTCCGGCTCGCTGACGGAGACGTGGACGTTTGACAGCAAGGTCACCGAGGACGTCACTACGGCGACTAAGCGATTGCAGAACGTCATGAAAAAGCACCCGTCGGGAAAATATCTGGGCAGCGGTTACAGCTTTGCGGGCGGTTATCAGTGCATGGGATTTGGACGAGAGGTATTCTACCGTGCGTTTGGAAAGGAAGCAAGATGGAATTATGATGGCAGTGCGAAGAGCAGCAGCTACGCCAAGCAGTACTCGGTAAAGGCGCGCAGCTCGTCCTACTCATCGCAGAGCATGAAAAACCTGATTGCCAAGGCAAAACCGGGCGACGTGCTGCAAATGAATGCACCAAAGATCCACACGATGATTTTTGTATCCAGCGACAGTACGGGCTTTACGGTCTATGACGCCAACTGGGTGGGATCGAACAAGGTCAGTGTCCGTCATGTGGATTACGGCGCGTGGAGCAGCCGAAACAGCCGCGGCATCAGCCTGCTGCATTCGACGAATTATCCGGCGAAGTAAAACAAAAAGGAACACCGGCTGAGACAGAACGAAACGCTGCCTCAGCCGGTGTTTTTATGTACGAATACAGGGGAAACAACACGAAAAAAGGACACACGATCGTGTGTCCTTTTCGGTATCCTATTACAATAAAACAATAACTTACTCTGCGGTGTAAGGGAGCAGAGCGATATGACGTGCACGCTTGATAGCCTCGGTCAGCTGACGCTGATGCTTTGCACAGGTGCCAGTCATGCGGCGCGGAAGAATCTTACCGCGCTCAGACATATATCTCTTGAGCTTTGCGATATCCTTATAATCAATGGAATCTACCTTATCAACACAGAAAGTGCAAACCTTTCTGCGGCGGCGTCCGCCACGATTCGGACGGTAGTCTCTTTTTTCTTCAGCCATGGTCGTAACCTCCTTATCGGTAATTTAGAACGGAACCTCGCCGTCGTCGTCGGAAATCTCACTGAAATCCGAACCGCCAGTCGGCAGATCAAAGTTCGGAGCAGAGTGCGGCGCGCTGTTCTGCTGCGGAGCAGAATAGCTGCCCTGGTATCCGTTGTCATAGCCGTTGCCCGCATCGCGGGAACGCTTGCTCTCGCCGAACTGTACTTCGTCGGCGACCACTTCGATCGACGTGCGATTGCTGCCGTTTTTGTCCTGCCAGCGTCTGGACTGGATGCTTCCTACTACGACAATCATCTGCCCCTTGGTAAACCACTGAGAAACAAACTCAGCAGTGCGTCTCCATGCGACGATGTCGATGAAGTCGGTCTGACGTTCTGCGCCCTTGCCGCCATAGTTGCGGTCAACAGCGATCGAGAACGAGACAACCGGGGTGTTGTTCTGCGTGTAACGAAGCTCGGGATCACGGGTCAGGCGACCCATGAGAATTGCTTTATTCAGCATATTCGTTCACCAGTCCTTAGTCTCTGGAAACAATGATGGAACGCATAATGCCGTCCGTGATCTTGAAGACACGGTCGAGCTCAGCCGGGAAAGACGGAGCAGACTCGAACTGGATGAGAGTGTAGTAGCCCTCACGCAGATCGTTGATCTCATATGCCATTCTGCGCTTGCCCCAATCATCGACGGTCTCGATGGTACCGTTTGCCTCGATCAGAGACTTAAACTTTTCCACGACAGATGCGACTGCCTCATCACCGATAGTCGGGTTAACAATAAATACGGTCTCGTACTTACCACTTACCTTTGCCATTTTCAGCACCTCCTTTTGGACTTTGGCCCATGCCCTAACCATGAGCAAGGATACCTTGTTAGTATAACGGAATTTGTACAATTCGTCAAGCGCGAAATGGGAAAAAGGACCGGTGATTTGGTTGCGGTTTTTGGAGAAATGCGATAAAATAAAGGGAATCTTACAGAAAATAACGGAGGGGGAACTGCAATGGCATCCAGTCAAACGTACTTGGAATTTGTCTTGGATTAATTGTCCGCGTTGGAGGACGTCCGCTATCGGGCGATGATGGGGGAATTTATTTTGTATTATCGCGGGAAGATCATCGGTGGGATTTATGACGACCGCCTGCTGGTCAAGACGGTATCGGCGGCGCTGGCATGTATTAGAGAGCCGCACTATGCGCTGCCGTATGAGGGCGCGAAGCCCATGCTGATGGCGGAAAATGTGGATGACCGAGAGGCTCTGTGCGCACTGATTCGGGCGATGGAGCCGGAGCTTCCAGTGCCGAAAAAGAGAAGAAAAAAGACATAAAAGAAGCCCGCGGAACTGGCATATTCCGCGGACTTCGAATGTATAGAGAAAGGTGGGAAAGCTTAGATATTGTGAATCGGCTGATCCTCATCAACGTGAAGATCCAGACCCTTCACTTTGGTCTTCCGGTTTGCCTGCGGCGCTTCAATCACGTCGCTTTCCGGAACGGCTTCCATCAGGTGACTCTTGGACTTGAGCAGCGGACCGCCCAGCTTGAATACCATGATGCACAGCCACAGTGTCGGGATGGTCATGAGCAGACCGCCGAGATTGAGCAGGCCCTTGACAGCGTCTGTACCGCCGGAGACAACCAACAGATAAGCGACGGCAGAAACCATGACGCCGATGACGATTTTGATCTTCTTCGGTGGCTCGGAGTCGATTTCCTGACCGTGTACGCAGAGGGTGGACAGGGCAGAGGTGTTTGGATCCGCCAGCGTGATGAACGACAGGCAGACGGCAACAAGGAATACCAGCTGGACGACCTTGCCGCCCGGCATTGCGCCGAGAACCTGATACAGCGCGGTCTGCATACCCAGCTCCTGTACCTTTGCCCAGACATCAACGGCACCGCTGGTCTGCATCTTCATAATCATACCGGCAAAGACTGCGGTAAAGAAGCAGCAGAACAGGGAAGGCACGAGGATCTCCACCAGCAGAAACTGGCGAACCGTGCGGCCCTTGCCCATGCGGGCGAGGAACATGCCGATAACCGGCGCATAGATAAAGAACGAATTCCAGAAGGTAATCGTCCACTGGTTTGCCCACTGATCGGTCGGTGCCAGCGTGTTATTGTACAGAATTTTGCTCCAGAAGTTGTTGAGAATGTCGCCGAATGCCTCCGAACCGATCTTGCCGATGAACTGCGCGTCGCCGAATATGATGACATAAATCATCAGACCAAAGAAGCAGAACATGCAGGCAGTGGAAACATAGGTCAGACCCTTGTTGATACCGGTCAGGCAGGAAATGATGAAGAAGCAGGCGACGATGACCGTGATGACAAGATACATCGCCGGGCCCTGCGGCACACCAAAGACGGCGTTGATGCCGCCGCTGATCTGCATCAGACCGGCGCCCATGGAGTTGGACACGCCGCTGGCAACGGCGTAGCCGCATAGGATATGTAAGAGGGTTGTCAGCTTCGGCATTTCGCGTCCGAACGCCTCCTTGAGCAGCGGAGAGAACGAGAGCGACTTCTGATAGTTAAAGGTCAGCAGAGCGAACGCAACAGCCGGCAGGGAATAGATGAAGTACTGGACAAAGGACCAGTCAAACATCGCTTGGCTGACGGCGAAAATAGCCGCTTCGCGGGACTGCGCCGCGACACCGGCGGCAACTGGCGGCTCCATGAAGTGGTAGATTGGCTCGCCCATCGCCCAGAACAGCAGGCCGCAGCCGACGCCGCCGCAGATGGAGATCGAGAACCACTGCCACGTGGAGAAATCCGGCTTGGCATCCTTGCCGCCGATGACGATATCACCATACTTGAATACGACAAGGGCGATACCCAAAAAGATAATAATGACGGCCAAAAGGTTGATCCACCAACCAAAGTTGTCTCCGACGAGGTATATCATGTTGGACATCAGAGCACCGAACTGGTCGGTGAAACAGACGCCCGCGATGATTTCCACAAAAAGCAGAGCGGCCAGCACAAATAGGACTTCTTTGTAAAGAGTTCCCTTTTTGTTCATGGTTAACATCCTTTCTTTTCTCATGTGTTGTGTTGCAAATATATGTTTTCTAAATGAAACATTGAAACATAAGATCAATTGATATAATATCGCGTTTTTTGCGATAATCACTGTGCAGAAAATCAGGTGTTATTGGCAAACAAACGGTGTTACTATTTGCGCAAATTTTTTGCGTATTTTGCAGCAAAATTCGTTTTGCAGTGCAAAAATATTCAATAATTGCACGTTAATTCGGATGAATGGCACAAAATAAATACAGAGATTTCATCAAAGATAGATAGATTGATGGATAAGGAAGGTACAAATGGGGTGCAAGGAAACTGCAAGAAACACAGCGGGAAATAATAAACATATGTGCAACAATGTGGGGGCAAGAAAGAAGGGAGGGCAGGAAAAAAAGAAAAAAGGAAATCGTAAAACCGCTCTCACCGGAAGGAACCGGTGAGAGCGGTCGGGAAAAATGGTGTGAAATTAAAGCGGAAACGAATCAAACAGACTGAGCTGTCCGTCGGCGAGATTGACGATATCCAGACCGGCGCGGTGGGCACGCTGCACGGTGTACTCTGTCCCGCCGGGCGTGCCGGTAAAATAACAGATACAGCGGGAGCTGCGGGCGACCAGCTCGGCATCGCGCCGCATGTAGCATCCGGGTTCGTAGCGGTCACAGACCGAAAAGGTGTGGCGGGCGCGGCGGAGCACAGAGGTATAGCGGGTTTGCCATTCGGGTTCCCAATGCTGCTCCATGCCGTGAAAGGCGAGCAGCGCCCAGAGCTGTAGATCGGGATTGCTCTGCTGCAAATCCAGCACGGCTTCGGCGGCCCAGAGATCAAAGCCGCGGCTCATGCCGGAGAGAAAGACGGTATAGCCGCATTCGGCAGCACGCAGAATGGCATGGCGCAGAGACTGCATCATTTCGATAAAATTCGGGGAACCTTCCTGCATATGCGGCGGCATTTTCTCCGGACGATAGCCGGAAAAGCAACAGACGGTCTGTTTCATCACAATCTCCTTCGACAAAAGAATGGTTGTACTGGAATGAATTGTAACACATTCTGCGGAAGACGACAATGTGTTTGCTATGCTCTTTGCAGGTATGGTATAATACAATAATAAATAGTATAAGAAGAAAGAGTGGTGAGAGCCGTGCTGATTTGTCCGAACTGCGGCAAGCAGCTACGGAGAGATGGAAATACGCTGCGCTGTGAGGGACGGCACAGCTTTGATATTGCGGCGGCGGGATACTGCAACCTATTGCTGTCCTCGCGGTCGGGGGAGCATGTGGGCGACGCTAGAGAGATGGTGGCGGCCCGACGGGAGTTTTTGGACTGCGGATATTATCAGCCGCTGGCACAGGCGGTGTGTGAGCGGGCGCGGGCGCTGACCGAAGGCGGCAAGCGGCATGTCGTGGACGCCGGATGCGGTGAGGGATATTACACACGACAGATTGCGCAGTGTGTGGAGGAGGCTGGCAGCCTGCAAGAGATGATCGGCATTGATATTTCCAAGGCGGCGACGCAGTATGCGGCAAAGCGCGACAAGCGGACGCAGTATATCACGGCGAGTGCGTACCATATGCCGATTGCGGATGGGGCGGCGGATTTGGTGCTGTCCCTGTTTGCGCCGACGCCGGAAAAGGAATTTGCGCGGGTACTGCGTCCGGATGGACGGGTGCTGTGCGTTGTGCCGGGAGAGCGGCACCTGTGGGAGCTGAAATGTGCGGTGTATGACACGCCGTACCGCAATCGGGAGGAAAAGCACCAGCTGGATGGCTTTGTGCTGGAGGACTGCACGCATGTGGAGTACATGGCGGAGATTGCACGGGCGAAGGATATTCAGACGCTGTTTGCGATGACACCGTATGCCCACCGGACACCGGCGGAGGGAAAGCGTCGGCTGGAGGCGTTGACGGAGCTGACGACGACGCTGTCGTTCGTACTGCTGACGTTCCGACCGGACGGAAAGCACGAAGAGAGCGAGGCGACGGAACAAAGGGGGACGGGGAATGGATAAGCAAAAGCCGTCGGAGACGACGGGAAAGATGGGTGGACTGGATGTCTGGCTGGACAAAATCAAGGAGAAGAACATTGTCTGCTCTTACGGGGTGGAGATGTTTCGACATTTTTATGCCGATATGCTGACGCGGGCATCGGCGGAGCTGTCGTATTACCTGTTGTTTTCCATGTTTCCGCTGCTGCTGCTGACGAGCCTGCTGCTGTCGCTGACGCATTTTTCGACGACGACGCTGCTGCGCTTTATGGCGGTGCTGCCGTCGGACATTCAGAAGATTTTACTGCCGTCGCTGACGCGATATTTGGGAGCGTATGAGGTGCGTCCGCGCTATACGCATATTATCTTTTTCAGCCTTTTAGCGATCTATTTTATGAGCCGGACGATGAGCTCGCTGATGTGCCATGTCAATGCGATCTATGGTGTGCCGGATGCCCGCGGCGGTCTGCGGCAATTTTTGTTTGAGATTGCGACGGCGGCGGGCCTAGTGGTTGCCATTGCGCTGAGCTTTGGCATCAGCGTGCTGGGCAGCAGCATTACGACGCTGGCGGTGAGCCTGCTGTCGGCGCCGCCGTGGGTGGTAGCGTTGCTTCAGCACGGGCGCATGCTGATTGCGCTGGGCTTTGTGTTTTTGTTCATGTTGGTGATTTGCTACTGGATGCCGAACTGCAGAATGATGTGGCGGGACGCGCTGCCGGGGGCGATCTTTATTCTGTGCGCATGGATTGTGTGCACGCTGGTGTTTACGATTTATTTCAATAATTTCAGCCGATATGACGTTATTTATGGGTCGATTGGTGCAATTATGGTACTGCTTTTGTGGCTGTTTATGACGGGGATTGTGATCCTGCTGGGATTTGTCATGAATTATATTACGATGAAGCGGCGCAAGCGGAACTTTATCTACAAAAAGCCGCTGCGGATGAAGGATTATGAAAAGTGGTTTCGGAAGGAGAAAATACGATGAAGGTTGTAGCGTTTAATGGAAGTCCGCGCCGGGGCGGAAACACAGAGCAATGTCTGCATGCAGTGGAGAAAGAGCTGAACGCGCAGGGTATTGAGATGGAAATTATCTCGGTGGGAGCCAAGACAAAGCCGTGTACGGCCTGTTATGACTGTCTGGACACGGGGAGCGGACACTGTATTCAGTTTGATCCGGTGAATGAGTGGATTGACAAAATGGTGGAGGCAGACGGCATTATTTTGGCGTCTCCGGTATATTATGGCGGTATTGCGGGCGGAATGAAATGTTTTCTGGACCGTGCATTTCTAGCGGCGGGCAATCAGCTGCATCACAAGGTTGGCGCGGCGCTGGTGACGCTGCGGCGTTCAGGCGGACTGGAGACGTACCAGCAGCTGAATGCCTATCTGAATACGATGGAGATGGTAATTGCGACGTCAGATTACTGGCAGGCGGCGCATGGACTGAATCCGGGTGAGGTACAGCAGGACACGGAAGGCATGGAGGTTATGGCAAAGCTGGGACGCAACATGGCGTGGCTGCTGCGGGTAATTGACCACGCGAAGGGCGAGATTGATCCGCCGGAGACAAAGCCGCGGACGATGACGAATTTTGTCCGCTGAATGTTAGTGCGAGAAACAAACAAAGCGTGACGAAAAATCTGCGGAAAATCATGAAATTTGCTGAAAATGAAAAAAACAGTGCAGAACTCTTTACATCCGATTGGCTGATGATATAATAAGTTCAGGAAAAGGTTAGTACACACGCGAAGAATAGGTAGGAGGACTTGATTATGACAAAGGCAATCCGTGTAAGAAACACTGAGGACATTCAGAAGATCAACAGCATTGTAACCCAGTTTACGTTTGATATCTGGATTCATGGTAAGTCGGGCATGGTTGATGCCAAGTCTCTGCTGGGTATGTTCCTGCTCAGCCTGAATGAGCCGCTGTCTCTGGTCATTGAGGACAACGAGAATCCGCATGAAGTCAAGAAGCTGTTTAAGGCTCTGGGCGACTATCTGGAGATCGAGGAATAAAACAGAAAAGAAAAGCTTCCGCGTGCTGCGGAAGCTTTTTTTGTCGAGAAAGAGAAGGCCACCTCGCGAGATGAGTGCGAGATGGTCTTTTTGTGTTTTGGGGAGCTATAGTTTTTTCTCTATTTGCTTGTTCACTTGTTATAGCTGTTTAAAGTCTAAGTTCATCTTCTTTTGGTGACAAAAGAAGACGAACCAGAAGAAAATCAGCAGGGCGCGGCCGCGTTCCCTTCACCCTTCCGAGCTGTCAGTTATTTATATTTACAATAGCTGACTGAGGGATTGTATGCTTATGTCAAGATTTATGTTTACTGTCAGCGGACAACCCCTCTGACGCAGCAAGCTGCGCCATTTCTCTCTTGCACAGGGGCGATTTTGGTGCGTGCCATTTTCCTGCCTGCATTCAAAGCAAATCTTACCCTATATCGCGACGCAACCCAGTGAAGAGGTTGCATCGCGACAATTTAGAATTGGAACGAATGCAGTGCTTTGACAAAGTTCGGGTCAAAGTGGTTGACGATTTCACTATGACCGATATCCATGGTGGCGATGCGATCCATATCCTCAGAAGAGAGGGAGAAATCAAAGACGTCAAAGTTCTGCTTCATGCGATCCTCGTGCACGGTTTTCGGGATGACGACAACACCGCGCTGAATGTTCCAGAGAAGCGCAACCTGCGCGGCAGTTTTGCCGTATTTTTTGCCGATTTCGGTCAGAATCGGGTTGTGAAAGAAATCGCGGTTGCCCTCGTTAAACGGTGCCCAAGCCTCCGGCACGACGTCGTAGTCCTTCATGACGGAAAGATTATCCGGCTGCTGGAAGAACGGGTGCAGCTCGACCTGATTGACCATCGGTTTGACGGCAAAGGTTTCGCACAGGTCAGCAATGACGTGCGGATAGCAGTTTGCCATACCGATGGCCTTGAGCTTGCCGTCGTGATAGTGCTTCTCCAGCGCCTTCCATGCGGCGCAGTAATCGCCCATCGGTTGGTGCAGCAGCATCAGATCAATATATTCCAGCCCCAAACGCTCCAGCGAAAGCTCGGTTGCTTTGAGGGCTTTTTCGTATGTGAAATCCTGGATCCACAGCTTGGTGGTGACAAAGATTTCCTCGCGCGGGATGCCGCTTTCGCGGATCGCGTCGCCGACGGCGGTTTCGTTCTGATACGCCTGTGCGGTGTCGATGAGGCGATAGCCGTTGTTCAGGGCGGCGAGAACCGACTGCTTGGCGACGTTATAGTCCGGAACCTGATAGACGCCGAAGCCAAGCATTGGCATTTTTACGCCGTTATATAATTCTCTGTATTCCATGATAGAAAGCTCCTTTCAAGAATTAGTCGTTAGCATGAACGTCAAAGGCGCTGATGAGGAATTCTGCGACGCCGGGAGCATCCGGATTGTGGCTGCCCTTGCCGGTATCCAGCGCGCGGATTGCGGTCATTTCTTCCTCTGTGAGGGCGAAATCAAAAATTTCCATGTTGCTGCGAATGCGCTCCGGATTGGTAGACTTCGGGAACACAATGATGCCGTCCTGTACCTCAAAACGGAGAATGGTCTGTGCGGTGGTTTTGCTGTGCGCTTCGGCGATGCGCTGAATGACCGGATGAGTCAGCAGATCGGCATTGCCCTGACCGAGCGGCGCCCAAGCTTCGAGATGGGTGTTGGTTTCCTGCGTGAGAGCACGAAGCTCTTTCTGCTGGAAGAACGGGTGGAATTCCACCTGATTGACCGACGGAACGGTGTCAAACTGCGGGACAAAGCTCTTCCAAATGGTCGGGGTCATATTACTGACGCCGATGGAACGGATTTTGCCCGCATTTTTTGCGTCCTCCATCGCGCGCCATGCGCCCGGTACGTCGCCATACGGCTGGTGAATCAGATAGAGATCCATATAGTCCAGACCGAGCTTGCGCAGGGAGGTTTCAATCGCCTTTTGCGCCGGCTCATAGCCATAGTCCTGAAGCCAGAGCTTGCTGGTGAGGAAGATTTCCTCGCGCGGGATGCCGCTTTCGCGAATCGCCTTGCCGACTTCCTGCTCATTGAAGTAGGCGACAGCGGTGTCGATATGGCGGATGCCAAGATCCAGAGCGGTGCGGACGGCGGTATAGGTGCTGCCATCGGCGGGAATCTGGAACGTGCCGAAGCCGAAAACCGGAATTTCGATGCCGTCGTTCAGTGTTGTGGTTGGAATGGTTGTCATAGAAATCACGAATCCTTTCCTGTCAAATAGGGGGTGATGATGGAGGGTAAAAACGTATCGCAGAATTCCTGCGTGCGCTGTGCAAAGCTATAGGCACCGCCGGACATATCCCAGCAGAGCATTTGCCCATAGAGAATGTCAATCAGGGTATGGGCAAGGACATCGACGGGGGTGTCTGTGCGAAGCTCGCCCTGTTGTACGCCGCGGGTGAGCAGCTGGCGGACGGAATCCATGTCCAGATACAATTTATTGCGGTCCGTCTCATTTTCGACAAGGTCGGGGTCCACGGTGTTGCGCACCCAATCCTGACAGAGCTTGAGACTGCTTTTTTCGATGTAGGCGGAAAAGCTGGTCATAAAAAACGTCAGACGCTGCAAAAAAGCACCCTGGTACGACTGCGCATTCTCCAGAATTTCATGGAACGCGTCGCGGCTGAGTTCAAAGACAACGTCCTCTTTGCGCTTAAAATAGGTGTAAAACGTGCCGCTGGACACGCCGCAGGTTTTGGTGATTTCAGCGACGGAGGTATTGGTGAGACCTTTGTCACAGATGAGCTGTTTGGCGGTATTCAGCAGCTTTTTGCGGGTTTCCAGCGCGGCAAGCTGTCGATTCGTCATGGAGGTTCCTCCTTTCCTTGGTCATTGAGGAAAGTATACTACATTCGATGAATGGATGTCAATGAATTTGATTCAATTAAATTGTAAAAAAGAATTGTATGCTAAAAGCGGTTATCCACAGCGGTGGGACATCATGCGGTAGACAGAGCAGTGCGTTGGGCTAATATAGGCATTGTCGATGGGAAACGCCAGACAGGAAAGGAGGAATGAGAATGGCGCGACGAAAAAAGACACAGACAGACGAGGTGCGGACGATCTTGCAGGAGCACTCTCCGGCGGCGGCGCAGTGTTTATGCGACATGCTGACGGACGAGACGCTGACGGGAACGGCGAAGGTGAGTGTGGCGAAGGAGGTTCTGGAACGCGCAGTCGGGAAGGGTCAGCTGGAGGAGCCGACGGAGAAAGAGAAGGCGTCCAAATTTAAGTTGGTGCTGAAGGTTGTGGAGTAATGGAAATTCAGATTACACAGAGGCAGCGGGCGTTTATCCGCTCGACAGCGTTTGAGACGCTGTTTGGCGGCGCGGCGGGCGGCGGAAAGAGCTATGCACAACTGATTGATGCGCTGGTATTTGCGCTGCAATATCCGGGATCGCAGCAGCTGATGCTGCGGAGGACGTTTCCGGAGCTGCGGCGGTCGCTGATTCAGGTGTCGCTGTCGCTCTACCCGACGGAATGCGCGGTATACAAAGAGAGCGTGCACCGGTGGGTATTTGTCAACGATTCCATCATTGAGTTTGGATACTGCGACAATGAGAGCGACGTGACGAAGTATCAGTCGGCGGAGTACGACGTGATTCGATTTGATGAGCTGACGCACTTTACGGAATTTCAGTTTACCTATTTACTGTCGCGCATCCGCGGCGTGAACGGATACCCCAAGCAGGTGAAAAGCTCGACGAACCCGGGTGGGATAGGACACCAATGGGTGAAGGAGCGGTACATTGACTGTCTGACGCCGGAGAAGGAAGAGGACGGAAAGCTGTTTTTGCCGGCGCGGGTGCAGGACAACTCGTTTTTGATGCAGCACGATCCGGAATACGTCAAGCGGCTGGAAATGCTGGACGAGGGAAGCCGGAAGGCGCTGCTGTACGGCGAGTGGAATCTGCTGGAGGGCCGGTATTTTCCGGAGTTTTCGGCAGAGATTCATGTGGCAGAGGCGGAATACATTCCGAACGACTGGCGGCGGTATCTGAGCATTGACTACGGACTGGACATGCTGGCGGCGTTGTGGGTGGCGCTGGACGAGCACGGGACGGCGTGGGTATACCGCGAGGTGTATCAGTCCGGACTGGTGATTTCGGAGGCGGCAGAGCAGATTTTGCTGGCGGAACAGGCGGGAGAGCGGATTGACCAGCGGTTTGCGCCGCCGGATCTGTTCGCGAGACGGCAGGAGACCGGACGGTCGGCGGTGGAGATTTTTGCGGAGCACGGACTGTATTTTGAACGGGCGGCGGGAGACCGCGTGCAGGGCTGGTATGCGCTGAAGGAATATCTGCATCCGTTTCGCGGAGAGCAGGGAGAGGCAACGGCGCGGATGAAGATCAGCCCGAGCTGCCGGAACCTGATTCGCACCCTGCCTGCGTTGCAGTATGACACGAATCGACCGAACGATGCGGCGACACAGCCGCACGAGCTGACGCACGCACCGGACGCGCTGCGGTATTTTGCATCGACAATCCGGCTGGCGGGCCGGACGGCGGCTCGGGAGCCGCTGGACGAGGACATGGAGGCGTTTCTGTCCTACGGTTTGGGATATGAGGAGGAGTGAGATGTGGATTATGTAGTGTGCTGCCTGTGCAGTCTGCTGTGCTTTGTGTGCGGCGGATGGGCGGCGCGGGGGATGAAGATACCGCGGAGGAGGAAGAAGCCGGAGATGCGGGAGGCAGAATGCGGAACGGATGCGCTGAGCCGTGACATTGCGGCGCTGCTGGCGTACACGATTCCGGGAAAGGAGGGACAGGATGCGGAGAGAGAAACCGACGAGTGAATCCGTATGGCAGGAATATCAGCGCGGTATTGAATACAACAACGGCATCACGTTGTATGAGCAGGTGCGGACGAATGAAAATTTCTTTCACGGAAAGCAGTGGGAAGGGCTGCATGTCAGCCAGCTGGATCCGCTGATTTTTAATGTGCTGCGGCGTGTGGTGAATCTGTTTATCTCGATGATTGTATCGGACGATATTTCGGTGACGGCACAGCCGTTTCGCGGCGCACAGCAGGAGCTGACGCAGAAGGTACTGGATCAGGCGCTGACGAGCGTGATTGAGCGCACGGGAATGAAAGCGAAAAACCGATATATGCTGCGCAATGCGTGTGTAGACGGCGACGGATGCTTTTATCTGCGGTTTGACCCGGATGTGGAGAGCGGACAGAGCGTGGAGGGCGACATACAGATTGAGCTGATTGAGAACACGGATGTGTTTTTCGGCAATCCCTCGGTGGACGAGGTGCAGCGGCAGCCCTATGTGATTGTGGCGATGCGGCGGCCGGTGAATGCGGTGCGGAGAGAGGCTGTGCGGCGCGGAATGTCCGAGCGGGACGCGGAGTGTATTGCGCCCGACTGCGGGGAGGAGCCGCGATGGGAGGACGCGCGGACGCAGGACGACACGATGGTGACGGTGCTGCTGCGCATGGAGCGCGTGGAGGACGGCATTGCGTTTACCAAAACGACGCGCAATGCGGTGATTATGCCGGAAATGGTTGTGCCGTATCGATATTATCCGGTGTCGTATATGAGCTGGGAGCGGGTGAAGAACAGCTTTCATGGCGCGTCTCCGCTGACGGAGGCGATTCCGAACCAGATTGCGATTAACAAGCTGTACTCGATGTATGTGCAGTGCGTGAAGCACGTGGCGTTTCCGAAGATTATCTACGACATGACACGGTTCCCCAATGGATACTCGTCAGATGTGGGAAAAGCAATTGGTATGCGTGGAAATCCGTCCGAGGCGATTATCACGGCGTTTCAGGCGCCGAATATTTCATCCGAGGTTATGACGCTGATTCAGCAGATGATTGAGGACACGATGGAGCTGATGGGCGCATCGGACGCGGCGCTGGGCAACGTCAAGCCGGACAACACGTCGGCGATTGTCACGGTACAGCAGGCGACGATTGCGCCGCTGGAGCTGGTGAAGATGGAGTTTTACCGCTTTGTCGAGGACACGGTGCGCATCTGCGTGGATTTGATGCGGGTGCACTACGGCGTGCGTCAGGTGCAGGTGACGGAGGACGACGGAACCGAGCATGAGATACGGTTTGATTTTCAGCAGCTGGATGAACCGGCGCTGGAGATGAATGTGGATGTCGGCTCGGCGGCATACTGGGCGGAGACGATGCAGACGACAACGAACGACAATCTGCTGGAACGCGGCATTATTACGGATCCTGTGCTGTATGTGGAGAACATTCCGGACAGCCAGATTCGTGGAAAATCACGTCTGCTGCGCGCGCTGAAGCGGCAGAAGGAGCAGGGAGAATGGACACAGGAAGAGTTGAACACACAAGGAGGAACGACAAATGAAGCAGAATGAAAACCCGATGGCGCCGGAGACCGGTTTGGTGGATTCGGATGAGCCGATGTATCCGGTGACGGTGGACGGCGAGACGATGGAGCTGACGCTGGAGCAGCTGATTGCGGCGGCGGAGCAGGGACTGAGCCGGATGAACCAGCAGGCGCAAAGAGACGAGATGGGCGGAATGCCGCCGACGGCAGGGGCGGAGAATCCGGAGACGATGCCGGCGGGAGAATCCGAGGAATACCGCCGCTTTCAGCAGGCGTATCCGAACGTGCGCCCGACGGAGATTCCGGAGCAGGTATGGGCGCAGGCTGGACAGAGCGGACATTTGCTGGAGTCGTATCGCCTGTATGAGATCATGCAGCTGCGGCAGGAGATTGCCGACCTGCGCATGAACCAGAAAAACCGCGAGCGCGATGTGGGCAGTGCGCGCTCGGACGGAGAGAGCATGATGACTGACCCGATCATCCTTGCGCTGATGGGCAAGGGCTGAGAAACCGACGAGATTCAAGGAGGAATAGACAATGGCAGTGAATTTAGCGACCAAATACAGCAGTCAGATTGCAGAGGTGTTTACGGCGGGATCGTTCGTCAAGGGCAAGACCTCGACCTCGTTTGACCTGACGGGCGTCAAGACGCTGAAGGTATATACCCCGATTACGGTGCCGGAGGTGGACTACACCCGCGAGGGCACGAGCCGCTATGGTACGGTGACGGAGATGCAGGACATCGTGCAGGAGCTGAAAATGACGCAGGACAAGGCGTTTACGCTGACGATTGACAAGGGCAATCATCTGGACCAGAACATGACGAAGAAGGCGGCGGACATGCTGCGCCTGCAGATTAACGAACAGTCCACACCGGCGGCGGACAAGTACGCGCTGAAGCGCTTTGTAACGATGGCGGGAACGATTGACACGATTTCCACCGCGCCGACGAAGGACACAATTGTGGAGCTGATTTCGACGGGCGCACAGACGCTGGACGACAATCTGGTGCCGGACGGCGACCGCTATGTGTATGTACCGAGCGAAGTATATAAGATGATTCGCCTGTCGCCGGAGTTTACCGGACTGGAGGGTCTGGGCGTAAAGGCGGTAGCTAAGGGCGTGTGCGGTGAGATTGCCGGACTGAACATCGTGCGCGTGCCGAAGAGCTATATGCCGAGCGGCTGCTGGTTCCTGATTACGCACAAGAATGCGGTGCTGATGCCGTATAAGATTTCGGACGCGAAGGTACATAACGATCCGGTAGGCGTATCCGGTGCGCTGATTGAGGGCAGACACTATTATGATGCGTTCGTGCTGGGCGCGAAGGCGAACGGCGTCTATGCTGTGGTGGATGCGGACAAGAAGCTGACGGCGCCGACGATTGCGGTATCCAATGGAAAGGTGGCGATTGCGCAGAGCGATGCCGATGAGATTTACTACACGACGGACGGCACGGATCCGCGTTATTCGGACAGCGCACGCGTGTTTTCGGCGGCGTTCGCCGGAACGACGAGCAGTGTGCGTGCAGTGGCGTTTGCTGCTGGATCGTATCCCTCGAACGTGGCGCAGGGCAGCTGAGTAAAAACGACGGCGGGGAGTCGGGAGAGAGGCCGACTCCCCAAAGCGGAGAGGAGGATGTGAGATGACAGGAAAAGAGCTGTACCGGCGTGCGGTGGCGCTGCTGGGACAGGAGAGTAAGGATGTGACGTATTACGAGGACATCGCGCTGGAAGCGATCAATCAGCTGCTGGCAGACTATCTGTGGGAGCACAATGCGATGTGCTATGCGCTGGGACAGACAGCGTATTATCCGGTTTCTCCGGAGCTGCTGGAGCTGGAGGAGGAAATTCCGTATAACGAACGGCTGGTGCGCGAGTGCTTTCCGTATGGTCTGGCAGCGCTGCTGGTGGCGGATGAGGATCGGGAGGAATACAACCGTCTGATGGACGCGCTGGAGGAGCGGATTGTGAAGTATCAGCCGTGCTGCGAGACGCAGATACGGGGGATGGAGAAATGAGCTATCGGTATACCGCAGCGGAGGAGCTGCGAGAGCTGCGGATCGAGCGGTTTGCCGGAGTGGATTTTTCCTCTGACCCGACGAAGGTAGACGAGAAGCGCTCGCCGGACGCGTGCAATATGATTGCGGACGAGGCGGGATTTCCGCGCAAGCGAACGGGGTATGTATGCGAAGAAGAGATGGGAGGGCCGATTTACGGATTGCACCGGATGGACGATGAGCTGATTATTCATGCGGGAAGCAATTTGTACCGCCGGGTAAATGGGGAAACGACGTTTCTGTGCGCGGGAATGAACACGGCGCGGTCGCAGTCGTTTCGGATGAATGGAAAGCTGTGGATTTTGGACGGCAAAACGTACCGAATGTATGACGGGACAGAGTGCATACCAGTACGGGAAAAGGCGTTTGTGCCGACCACGACGATTGGCGCACCGCCGACGGGAGGCGGAACCAGCTTAGAGGCGGTGAACCTGCTGACGCCATATCGGATCAATACGTTTGTGGGAGACGGCGTGACAAAGACGTTTCAGCTGGACACGACAAACTTTGATGCGGGCAGTATTTCCTGTGAGGGAATGACGGTACATGCGTTTAACCGTGCGAAGGGAACGGTGACGTTTACCGAAGCGCCGCCGGACGGCGAAGGACTGGCGAATGTGGTGATTCGGTTTGCCAAAACAGTGCCGGAATACGACGGGAAAATAGACCGATGCTGTATTTGCGGACTGTACGGCGGCTCCAACGACACGCGTGTGTTTGTGGCGGGAGACCCGCAGGAGCCGAACTGCGACTGGCAGTCCGGATTGTATGACCCGACGTATTTTCCGGACACGGGATATACCAAGGTCGGTGTGGATTCTACGGCGATTATGGGCTATCTGCGGCAGTATGACAATCAAATTGTGCTGAAAGAGGATGGTCAGGACGCGAAGCAATATTTGCGGTCGTTTGCGCTGGATGAGAACAATCGGGCGGCGTATTCTCTCAAGCAGGGGGCGGAGGCGGTGGGAGCGCTGAGCTCCTATGCGATGGGAGAGCTGGACGGTACGCCGCTGTATCTGTCGGCCGAGGGCGTGATGGGTGTGTTTGGCACAAATGTCAGTGAACAGCGCGTGATTTCCGGACTGTCGGAGCGGATCAACCGGAAGTTATTGAGAGAGGATGCGCTGAAGGATGCCGCTGCGTGTGTGTGGAAGGGACGATATTATCTGGCGGTGAATGGACACTGCTATGTAGCGGACGGACGGCAGCGGAGCAATGGCGTTCCGGAGTGGTATTATTGGGACAACATACCGGCGACGTGCTTTTTGGCGGAAGAGGATGCGCTGTGGTTTGGAACGGCGGAGGGACATGTGTGTCGATTTTGTGTGGAAACAGAGGAGAATGCGTATCTGGATGACGGAGCGGCAATTTGTGCGCAGTGGAGCACGCCACTGAGCGCGCTGGGAAATGGAAGCGAGACGAAGAATGTGCTGTCAATGGTGCCGGTGCTGATGCCGTTTGCACGGTCATCGGCAGAGGTGCTGTGGAGGACGGAGCGCGGGAGCGGGGAAGCGGAACACATTGAGATGACACAGTTTGGATTTTCCTCGCTGGATTTTTCACGGTTTACGTTTGCCACACAGTTTACAGCGATGCCGGTTCCGGTGCGGCGACGGCAGAGGCGCGCGTATCTGTTTCAGGGAACGATACGCAACGACAAGGCAAACGAAGCATTTGGCCTGCTGGGGCTGAGCATTCGGTACACAATGCGCGCACCGGTACGGCGGAAAGGAGGATGAGAGATGGCGAAAAGCATTGGATCGCTGTACCGCTCGGTGGAGCGGGCGCAGAAGAAGCAGTATGACTATGCGAAGCAACAGAGCCGCATCCAGCGCAATAGCGCGATAAATGAGGCAGAGACGGAGTATCGCGCGAATGTGACGGCGGCACAGAATCGGGCACGCGTGACGGCGCTTGGCAACGAGGAAAAACTGGCGGCGGCAGGACGGAATTTTGGCTCGGCCTATGATCAGGCGACGAGCGGATACACAGAGACATCGCGTGTGGCGCAGGACAACAATCTGCGCAGCAACATGACACGGCTGGCAACGGTGAAATCACAGGCGGTAGCAAATGCGCGCAGCCAATATGCTAGCGAGGTGGCAGCGGCGGCACAGAAACGCTATGCGGCGCTGAGCAACACGCGATTGCAGCGGGCGAAGGTGACGATGAATTACCGCCAGCAGAGGTACCAGAATGCGCTGAACCGCTGGAAAACATATGGATATGTGCTTCCGGCGGATGCAAAGGTATTGGGGGTACGGGCCGGAACGAGGACAGCGGATCGGGCATATCGCGAGGCAAAGCTCGCGATTGACCGAATTAAGGCGCTGAAGTGAAGAGAGTATGAGAAAAGGGTCTGTTGCATTTTATGTTGCAACAGACCCTTCACTTTTTGGCTCTATTTGTTTGATTGTGTTACTTTTGTTAGTAACCGTCTATCCACGGAGTAAATCTTACATATATCGCGAGGCAAGCCGAAATTTCGGCGTGGCGATGCAGCAAAGTGCGTCGCAGCGACGGGAGTGGGCGGTTACGCTCGTTTTTTTGTCATAACGAGCTTGAGCAAAATCGGTGTGATGAGTGTCGTGACGATGACGACGAGGATGACTGGGGCGAACATTGCGCCGGAAACCAGGCCGGAGGCTGCGCCCTTCTGGGCGACAATAAGTGCGACTTCGCCGCGGGAGACCATGCCGACGCCGATGGACAGGGCGTCGTGATTTGAGAAGCGGCAGAGCTTTGCGCCCAGACCACAGCCGATGATTTTAGACAGAATCGCGACAAGAAGCAGCAGAATGCTGAACACCAGCAGCGCAGGCGTCATGCCGTGCAAATCGGTTTTGATGCCGATGCTGGCAAAAAAGATCGGGCTGAAAAACATGTACGAGATAATACTGACGCGGCGGCTGGCATACTCCCGAACGTGCGGCAGATTGCACAGCAACAGGCCGGCAAAGTATGCGCCGGTGATGTCCGCGACGTTGAAGAAGCGTTCCGCGCAGAAGGAAAGAATCAAGCAGAACGACAGCGCATAAATGGCGACACGGCGATGCATTTTATCCGCGTAGCGGCGGTTGAGCACCGCAAAGAGGCGGTATACGATAAAACCGATGACACCGACAAAAACAAAAAATAAGACAATTTTCAGCAGGACAAGCAGAACGTTCACACCCTGATTGACAAAGCTGGAAATGACAGTGAGGACGATGATGCCCAGGATATCGTCAATGACGGCGGCACCCATGATGGCGGTGCCGATTTTGCCTTGTAAGCGTCCCAGCTCACGCAATGTCTCCACCGTGATGCTGACTGAGGTGGCGGTCAGGATGACGCCGATAAAAAGGGCGCGCAGTAAATACAGCGAATCTTCTGCGTTTGGAAAATACAGCATATATAATGCCGTGCCGCCGACAAGCGGAACGAGAATACCGAGAACGGCAATAATCAGTGCGGCGCGGCCGGTGTTTTTGAGTTCCTTGAGGTCGGTGGTCAGACCGGCATCAAACATCAGCATGATGACGCCGAGTTCCGACAGGACGACAACCAAATCGGTTTCCTGAATAACATCCAAAACGGAGGGGCCGAGGATCAGACCGGCGACAAGGGCGCCGACAACCTGCGGCATACTGATTTTGCCGGAGACCAGACCGAGAACTTTGGTGGAAAGCAGGATGATGGCGATGATGAGCAGAAAACTGTAGTCCATGAGAGAATAACCTCCAATCTTTTCAAGGGAAATGCGCGGTGCGCAAAAAGAAACCGTGGATTTCCCTGTTCACCAAAGGGATTGCCAGGCCTTGCGTTAAAAAATGCTAAGTACTATCGTTGATTATACACGAGTTCTCTGTAAAAGACAAAGGAAAAAAGAGACAATATGACAAAAAAGAAACGGATGTTGAAAAAACGAGACAGTCGAGATAGGAAAAAAATAAATTTTTGGAAGGAGAGGGATATAAAAGAAGAGAAAAGCGGACAAAATGAAAAAGACCCGATGAAACATCATCGAGTCTTCTCATGTACATTCATACTATTGTTGTGCAATTAAGCCTGTGCAATAGCGCCAACCGGACATGCGCCGGAGCAAGCACCACAATCGAGACATGCGCCCTCGTCAATTACGTAAGCAGCATCGCCCTGAGAAATAGCACCAACCGGGCACTCTGCAACGCAGGAACCGCAGCTGATGCAAGCATCGCTGATCTGATAAGCCATTGGTTTGCACCTCCTGTAATGATTTGAATCTATTGTATCACAAATCAAAAAAAAAACAACCTTATTTTTCGAAATTATCAGAAAAATCCAAATGGAGTGTAAAGCAAGTAAAATGGGAAAAGAATGAGTTATAGCTAACTTTTTGGAGGCGAGAAGGGGTATTATGGACTACGGAAAACAGCTGGATAAACAGGCGTTTCGTGCGCTGAGAGATGCGCAGAAAACAGCGGGCAAACTGGGACGAAATTTGATTGGAACCGAGCATTTGCTGCTGGGAATGGCCTATCAGAGACATAGTTCTTCCGGCCGCATTCTGCATGCTGCAGGGGTATCCGGAAGAAGGCTGAAGCGGCGGCTAACTGCACGGTATGGATGGCGCCTATTTGGAGCGAAACCGGACCGTGCGAGCATGCATTTGAAGATGGTGTTGGAGCAGGCACGACAGGACTCGGATGGCGCTGTGAGTACGGAACGGCTGCTTGCCGCCATTTTGGAGTGCCGCGGATGTGAGGCGCGGCGGCTGATGGAAGAGATGGAGACAGACATGACGGCGCTGGAACGACTGACGGGAATTAAGACTCTGCCGGAGCGGCGGCCGCGCATGGCGGCGGGGCGCGGCGGAACGTCAACGTTGGACAAATATGCCGCCGACTTGACAGAAAAGGCGCGGGAGGGAAAACTCGATCCGGTGATCGGACGGGAGGAAGAGGTGCTGCGTGTGCTTACGATTCTCTGCCGACGGACAAAGAACAATCCGGTACTGCTGGGAGATCCCGGTGTGGGAAAGACGGCGATTGCAGAGGCGTTGGCGCAGGCAATTGCAGATGGCGCCGTGCCGGAAGAGCTGCGCGGAGCGCGGATACTGGCGCTGGACATGGCAAGCATGATATCCGGGACGAAGTACCGCGGCGAGTTTGAAGAGCGTATGCGGAATATCGTGAAGGAGCTGAAGGCCAATGAACACATCATCGTCTTTATTGATGAGGTGCACACGCTGGTGGGTGCGGGCGCGGCGGAGGGCGCGATTGACGCGGCAAATCTACTCAAGCCGGCGCTGGCGCGCGGCGAAATTCGCCTGATTGGCACCACGACAATGGAGGAATATCATAAGACGATTGAAAAGGATGCGGCACTGGATCGACGTTTTCAGCGGGTGGATGTGCGGGAACCAGACGCCGAAACGGCAGAGCGGATTTTACAGGGTATTGCGCCGCGGTATGAGAAGCACCATCATGTACAGATGGCACCTGGAGTACTGCATGAGGCGGTGCAGCTTTCGGTTCGCGTCAGTCCGGAGCGTTTTTTGCCGGACAAGGCGATTGACCTGATGGACGAAGCGTGTGCGGCAGTGCACTTGCAGGGACGCACGGTCGTACTGCTGGAGGACATCAAGCAGACGGCGCAGCGAAGCCGCGGCATCGGGCTGCCGGGACGAGAGGAGTTTGGAAAACTGAACCGACTGGAACAGGAGCTGAGTCAACGCGTGATCGGACAGGCGGACGCCGTCGGGCGCATTTGTCGCGCGATACGGCGTGGCGAATCCGGTTTGCGCGCACAGACGCGGCCGCGGGCGGCGCTGCTGCTGACCGGCCCGACGGGCGTAGGAAAGACCTCGGTGTGCGGCGCACTGGCGTCCTTATTATTTGGACGGGACAGTCTGATTCGCATTGATATGACGGAATTCCAGCAGCCGCATGATCTGTCACGTCTGTTGGGTGCGCCTCCCGGATACAAGGGCTATGGAGAGGGCGGACAGCTGACGGAAAAGATTCGCCGCCATCCGCGCTCGGTGGTGCTGTTTGATGAGGTGGAGAAGGCACACCCGGATGTACTGCGCGTGCTGCTGCGTCTGCTGGAGGACGGACGACTGACGGATGCGGAGGGACGCAGTGCGGACTTTCGCCATGCAGTCATTATTCTGACGGCAAATCTCGGTGACGGGATCTCACGCACGCGGGAAGTGGGCTTTTCCAGCCGTGATACCCGAGAGGAGCGGACGACACAGGAGGTGCAGCGGGTTCTGAGCACCGAGTTGACCGCGCGTCTGGATGACATTATTCCGTTTGTGGCACTGCGCAAGCAGGACTGTGCACAGATTGCAGATCAGGAGCTGAAAACGCTGGCGCAGCGGTGTGAGCTGTGCGGCGTAGCGCTGCAATGGGATGAGGCAGTGCGGGAGCGACTGGGCATTGTGGACAGTCGGCGTGGGGCGCGTGCTGTGCGCGATGAGGTCGCCAAGCAGGTAGCTGACCCATTGGCGGCGATTTTGCTCAGCGAGCAGCCGACGGACGCAGTGGAGCTGCGAATGAAGGGTGGAATACTGCACCTGATACGAAAAACGGCACAGAAAGTATAAAAAAGAAAGAGAGACGATGCACCATCGTCTCTCTTTTGATAGGAAATAGGGAAGAACTCGCTTCAAATAAATGAAGGTTGTTGTTGTACTGCTAAGTTAAAAAATGTAAAAATAAACGCGTATACTTAAGGGGATAGATCATCCCTGCGTTCTCACTAGGTTGTCTATATTGTAGTCGCGATGAAGGAAAATGTGTGTGCTGATCCTCAGGTATTTTTAGCAAATGAAATAAACTGTCGAGGAGTGGGGAAAGATGGGAGAAAGGGAGGCTCGGCAGCTTGATGAGAAAAAATCGGATTTTCGGGAGAAAATACAGGCGGGTTTGCCGTTGACAAATCTAATTCTTCTGTTGTATGATTAACACAATATCAAAAAGGCAGTGATGGGAATCCTTTGGATGCGCATTCTTGCAGCAGAGAGCGGGCGACGCGGCTGAAATCGTCCGCGGCAGGAGCAGACAAAGTACCGATCCCGGAGCTTCGCGGAGGAACTGACAGTATTTCGCGACGGGTCATTCACGTTACGAATTCCGAGCGGCCGTGGTTTCCTGATAGCAGAGGAGACCGGCAAGCAGGGTGGAACCGTGGGAACTGATGCTCTCACCCCTGAAGTAACATTCTGGGGTGAGAGCTTTTTTCACCCCTGCGAGAAAGGAAGTAGTTTTATGCTGAACATTACGCTCAAAGACGGTACCATTTTGAATGCAGAAGAAAACAGCACCTGCCTGGATGTGGCCAAGAGCATTTCCGCCGGTCTGGCACGCGCCGCACTGGCGGCCGAGGTGGACGGAGAGACCGTCGACCTGAACACTCCGCTGACCAAGGATTGTGCACTGAATATCCTGACGTGGAACGATAAGATGGGCAAGTGGACGCTGCGTCATACGGCGTCGCATGTGCTGGCGCAGGCGGTCAAGCACCTGTATCCGAATGTCAAGCTGGCGATTGGCCCGGCAATTGACAACGGATTCTATTATGATTTTGATTCGGAGCACAGCTTCACCGCAGAAGATCTGGAAAAGATCGAGGCGGAGATGAAGAAGATTGTCAAGCAGGGCATTCCGATGATTCGTCAGGAGGTCGCACGCGAGGACGCGATTGCGATGTTCCGCGACAAGGGCGAGGATTACAAGGTAGAGCTGATTGAAGATCTGCCGGAGGATGCGCTGATTACGCTGTATCATCAGGGCGACTTCACCGATCTGTGTGCCGGCCCGCACTGCACGGATACGTCCAAGGTCAAGGCGTTTAAGCTGACCTCCTGCACGGGCGCATACTGGCGCGGCGATTCTAACCGCAAGATGCTGCAGCGCATTTATGGTACGGCGTTCCCGAAGAAGTCCGAGCTGGACGAATATCTGGCGGCAGTCGAAGAGGCGAAGAAGCGCGATCATAATAAGGTCGGTCGTGAGCTGGAATACTTCACGACGGTTGACACGATCGGTCAGGGCCTGCCGGTTCTGTTGCCGAAGGGCGCACGTGTTATCCAGCTGATGCAGCGCTGGGTAGAGGACGTTGAGCAGGATCATGATTACTTGCTGACCAAGACGCCGCTGTTTGCCAAGCGTGAGTTCTTCAAGATCTCCGGTCACTGGGATCATTATCTGGACGGCATGTTCGTCATGGGCGATCCGAATGATTACGAGCACGAATGCTTTGCGCTGCGTCCGATGACCTGTCCGTTCCAGTATCAGGTCTATCTGAACCGTGCGCGTTCGTATCGTGATCTGCCGATGCGTTTGGGTGAGACCTCGACGCTGTTCCGCAACGAGGATTCCGGTGAGATGCATGGCCTGATCCGTGTTCGTCAGTTTACGATTTCTGAGGGGCACAACGTGGTTCGCCCGGATCAGCTGGAGGAAGAGTTCCGCGATTGCCTGGAGCTGGCGAAGTATTTCCTAAGCACGGTTGGCCTGCTGGATGGCTGTACCTTCCGCTTCTCGCAGTGGGATCCGTCCAACCCGCACAACAAGTACGAGGGCACAGCGGAACAGTGGAATGAGGCACAGCGCGTCATGGGTCAGATTCTGGATCATCTGGGCATTGACTACGAGGTTGGCATTGACGAAGCGGCATTCTACGGCCCGAAGTTGGACATCCAGTACCACAATGTACACGGCAAGGAAGACACGCTGGTTACTATCCAGATCGACATGCTGCTGGCAGAAAAGTTCGGCATGTATTACACCGACAAGGACGGACAGAAGAAGATTCCGTATATCATCCATCGCACCAGCCTGGGCTGCTATGAGCGCACGCTGGCATACCTGATCGAGCGCTTTGGCGGCGCAATGCCGCTGTGGCTGGCTCCGGAGCAGGTTCGCGTCATGCCGATGACCGACCGCACGCAGGAGTACGCTGATGAAGTCATGGCAACGCTGCGCAAGAAGGGCTTCCGTGTTTCCATGGACGACCGCAACGAGAAGATCGGCTACAAAATTCGTGAGGCACAGGTACAGAAGATTCCGTATATGCTGGTTCTCGGCGATAAGGAACAAGAGGCCGGCATCGTTGCCATTCGCGACCGCAGAACGGCAAAGACGGTTACCATGCCGCTGGATGAGCTGATTGCCAAGCTGACGGAAGAGGTAGACAGCAAGGCACTGCCGGAATAATTAATCAGCGGGGCCACAATCGGGCTGCTCCAGGGTGCGCAGATGCAGCTGAAGCTGTGTAATGCGCACTTGATATAGGACGCCTGCTTCGAGCGGGCCAAACGCAAACTGCCCCAAGGCATCGGTATACGTCGTTCCGATGAGGTGATCCGGTTCGGTCAGACCGGACGCTGTGAGCACGACAAGTGCATCGGAAACCGGCCGGCCGGCCTCGTTGACGGCAATGCCCAGCAGGGCGGGGCGTGGATCGGCACAGAGTGTGATCGTGGTTTGTATCTGCTCTCCGACAGAAGGACGAACGTAAAAATTAGATTGCATAAGGCACCTCCGGGCTCCGATGAGTTTCTTTCCCCAGCGTATGAGATGGCGGAGTCGGAGGTGCATAACGAAATAAAAAAACAAACAACCGGGTGTAAAATAACGCATCCCAGCTCTTCTTTTGGAAGAAAGAAAGGAAAACGACGCAATGAAGATGAGTAACATGCTCGGCAACCGCTTTAAGGAGACTCCGGCGGATTGCCAGCTGATTAGCCACAAGCTGATGGTGCGCGGCGGCTACATGAAGCAGATGACAACGGGCATCTATTCTCTGTACATGCCGGCCAAGCGCATTACGAAGAAGATTGAAGCGATTATTCGCGATGAGATGGACAAGATTGACGGACAGGAAGTTATGTTCCCGGTTGTCATGCCGGCGTCTCTGTGGCAGGAGTCCGGACGCTATGAGTCCATTGGCAGCGAGATGGCACGCTTTAAGGACCGCAGCGGACAGCCGGTAGTTCTGGGTATGACCCATGAGGAGGCAGCGGTTCATCTGGCACGCGGCACAGCGCAGTCGTACGCCAACTACCCGTTTATGATCTATCAGATTCAGACGAAGTTCCGTGATGAGCCGCGCGCCCGCGGCGGACTGATCCGTGTGCGCGAGTTCACAATGAAGGATGCGTATTCGTTCCACACCTCGCAGGAGGATCTGGAGCAGTACTATGCGCGCTGCCATCAGGCGTATCAGAATATTTTCCGCCGCTGCGGCATTCCGGAGGTTGTCTCGGTCAAGTCGGACTCCGGCATGATGGGTGGCAATGTATCGCATGAGTTCATGCTGCTGACCGACAGCGGCGAGGACACGATTGTTCTGTGTGACTGCGGCTACCGTTCCAACATGGAGGCGGCGGACTGTATCGTGGAGACACCGGAGGTTTCGGAAGCACCGCTGACCAAGGTACACACACCGGGCACCAAGACGATTGAGGCGGTTTGCGAGTTCCTGAACGCACCGGCAAACACCTCCTGCAAGGCGGTGGTTTATCAGAAGAACCTGACGGACGAGTATGTCGTTGCGTTTATCCGCGGCGACCTGGAGGTCAACGAGACCAAGCTGCGCAACTTCCTGAAGGAAGAGATTCATCCGGCGGAAATCACCGAGGAGAGCGGCATCACGGCGGGCTTTATCGGTCCGGTCGGTCTGCCGAAGGGAGTATCGTATGTCATTGATAAGTCGCTGGTGGAGCTGAATGCATCGGTTTGCGGCGCTAATGAGGTGGATTACCACTACTCCGGCTACAACGTCAAGCGTGATACGCCGGATGCGGTCATCGGAGATTTTGCCAAGACCTATGAGGGCGCGATCTGTCCGGTTTGCGGCAAGCCGCATATCCGCATCAGCCGCGGCATCGAGGTAGGTAACATCTTCCAGCTTGGCACGAAGTACACCGAGGCAATGGACATGACGTATATCGGTCAGGACGGCAAGCCGCACTATCCGATTATGGGTTGCTACGGCATCGGTGTTGGCCGTCTGGCGGCGTCAGTCTGTGAGGAAAAGAACGACGAGTACGGCCCGATCTGGCCGATCTCTATCGCACCGTGGCAGGTACACATCTGCGCCATCAAGTCCACCGACCCGCAGGTACGCGAGGTAGCGGACGGACTGTATCAGCAACTGCAGGATGCCGGTGTGGAAGTGATGTATGACGACCGCAAGGTCAGCGCGGGCAACATGTTCTCGGATGCCGATCTGCTCGGCGTGCCGGTTCGCGTCATTGTCAGCCCGAAGACCATCAAGCGCGGCGCGGTTGAGGTCTCGACGCGCGACAAGTCGCTGCGTGAGGACGTTGTTCCGGAAAATGCAGTGGAATACGTCACTAAGCTGGTGAACGATCTACTGGCACAGTGCAAGTAATCAAAGAATATAAGAGAGGAGACGGGTATACCGGTAGTTTCGGCATACCCGTCTCTTTGTAAAGGAGTGAGCAGATGGTTTGGTATCCATTGGTAAGCGGTTCTGCTGCTGACGCAGCCGAGAGTGTTCTGCCCAGTCAGACGGACACGGCGGAGGCGACAGCCAACGCGATTGAGGACGTACAGAGCATCACGAGCCTGCTGCATCTTCCAAGCTGGGTGGGGCGGTTGGTCTTTATTATTTTGGTTCTTCTGGTGACGTGGCAGGTGCAGCATCTGGTGAATAAGTCATTTCGCCGGATGATTGCCAGCGTCCGTGCCAGCGGCGCGGGAAGCGGCACGCTGCTGTCGTTTGCCCACAATGTCATCCGCGTGATGATTTATTTTTTTGCTGCGCTGATTATTATTTACAGCATTCCGGGTGCGAAATCTACGATGAATATGCTGCTGGCATCCGGCGGCGTCATCGCCTTGATTTTGGGCGTTGCGGCACAGGATATTATGAGCAATATTGCGGGCGGCGTGATGATTCTGACCTTTAAGCCGTTTGCACTGGGCGACGTCGTCAATTATGTGGACAAAAATATCTCGGGAGTCGTGGAAGAGATCAACATGCGTCATACCGTGATCCGCACCGTACAAAATAAGCGCGTTATTGTGCCGAATGGGCTGATTAATCAAAGCGTGGTAGAAAATGCAAACTACGGTGACCTGCGCGTGTGTGAGTTTTACGAGATCGGCATTACTTATGAGTCGGACATGGACGCGGCGATGCAGGCGCTGCGGGAGGAAGTAAGCCGAAACCCGCATTACCTCGACACGCGAACGAAGGAACAGATCGACGGAGGAGAGCCATTGGTGCAGGTGCGCGTGATGGAGCTGGGAGATTCAGCGGTAATTCTGCGCGCATGGCTGTGGGCAAGTGATGTGACAGAGATGATGTATCTTAAGTGCGCGCTGAATGAATCGGTGAAGAAGCGATTCGACCGGGAAGGGATTGATTTTGCCTATCCCCATATGATGATTGTGAAAAAAGAGACAAACTGAGAATGTGAGGTTGTTGATATGAAAATTTCGGTACTGTATCATTCGGTTTCCGGCAATACCAAGCACATGGCAGAGGTTATCGCAGAGAGCATGAATGCGGTAGCTGGAGTGGAAGCAAAGGCATTTTCTATTGATGCGGTGGATGAAACGTTCGCGAAGGAGAGCCGGTGTGTTGTGGCGGGCTGTCCGACCTATATGGCGGGACCGAGTGCGGAATTTTACACTTATATGGAGAAGGAAATGGGAAAATTGGAGCTGGCAGGTAAGCTTGGCGGTGCATTTTCCACAGCCCAGTATGCCCATGGCGGCGGAGAGCTGGTTATCCGCTCGATTTTAGATCATATGATGACGAAGGGGATGCTGACGTATTCGGTGGGCAGTTCGCACGGCAAGCCGGTCATTCATCTGGGACCGGAGGCGGTTGCGACAGCGGGAAATACGGAGATGCTGCGGCAGTACGAGGAAATCTTCCGTTTTTACGGACAGCATATGGCAGAAAAGGCTCTGGAACTGTTCGGATAAGCACAAATATCGTCAAAAAAATAACAATAAAAATGCAGGAATCCGCACATGAACAATCATGTGTGGATTTTTTGCCCAATTTTTAAGAAAATATTACAAAGAGTTGACAGAATTGTTCTGTTGGACGAATTGCACAAGAAACGCATTGTTAATTTAGGAACAATAAATAGGTGAAAATACGGAATAAAAGCAATATGTACAAAATAATGCATCTATATTTGTAAGTTTTGTGCATAATATGTGTAGACAGAATGGGCTGGTTGCGGTATGATATGGGCAAGCTAAGGGACAGGAGATTGAGAGAACAAATAAAACCTCCTGCAAAACTTGGCCGCCTCAAGAGAAGAAACAATAACCTGACGAAAGGGAGGTACACACTATGAAATTCTTTCGAGAACTGGTTGAAGCGGAAATGATGAGCTTGCGCGAACAGCGTGTTGCCTGCCAGACCCGCCGCGGCAGAAAGTAAACAAGTACGTTTTGGACTGACACAATGGAAATGAGGTAACGATTATGAAATTCTTCCGAGGACTGATTGAAGCGGAAATGATGAGCCAGCGTGCAGAGCGCGTAAACTGTCGAGTACGCAAGAACAGCAAGTAATATTAGAGCATAGATATAAGTGGGAATGAGGTTGTAACGATGAACTTTTTTGATGGACTGATTGAGGCGCAGATGCTGGGACACCGCGCAGAGCGTGTTTCCTACCGTGTGCGCCGTAAGAATAATAAGTAATCTGCGACGAGCGAACTACGCTGGATGAATGCAAAGGGCGTGCATTCTCCAACGGCTTGGAAAACAGAGCGGGCGCTTGGCGCCGGGGCAGGTGATAAAGCCGGTAAAACACACATTACATTGCAAACCCCTTTAATATTCTTTTCTTTCTTTTCTTTCTTTTTTATGTCTCGCTGCCTTGCAGCGACGTAAACACAATATTCCGTATGTCTGCGAGGATGTGCGGAATATTTTTTTGCAGCAATACGGGAGATATGAGGGCATACGGTGACATGAGGAAAGTTTTGTGCTAAGATAAGACGATATTGCAAGCAGAAACGGAGGAGAACAGCATGCAGGAGGAAAGACAGCGGGCACAGCGGGCGGCGCGCCATGCGGCGGCGCTCATCGGCGTGACGGCGCTGGCGGAATACGGGATCAATATCGCGCTGATTCCGCTGATTGACCGGTTGTCGTTTGTGCAACCGGAATCACTGGTCGGACAAACGTACAGCGCGGCGCTGTATCTGATTGTGTTTTTTCTCCCATTCTATATATTGTCGCGCGCCCATGGATGGACACTGCGTGATCTGAACGGCAACGGACGGCCGAGCGTATCGGTATTTGTCATGGCAATCTGTCTGGCGGCGGGATGGAATTTGATTGCGACGTATCTGGGTACTGGAATCGGACAAGTTATGCAGAGCTTTGGCGTGCGGGAAACCGTCAGCGCCTACACGGTGCCGGACAGCACGGCGGCGCTGCTGATGCAGATTGTACAAGTGGCGCTGCTGCCGCCGCTGGCAGAGGAGCTGTGCTACCGCGGCTTTTTCCTTAAGCTGGGACGGGAGGCCATGGGCATCTGGCCCGCGATTTTGCTCAGCTCACTGGCGTTTTGGATGGCGCACGACAGCGTGACAATTTTACCGCTCGCCTTTGGCTTCGGCGTGCTGGGCGGTGTGCTGCGCGTGCGGTATCAGTCGCTGCTGCCGTCGATGTGCGGGCACTTTGTTGTCAACGGAACCTATCTTCTGGTCAACTATGTGCAGGAAACAGCGAACCAAGGAGTACAGATGGGCGTACTCGGCGTGTTTTTCCTGTGGGAGATTGCGGCACTGATCGTTGGTATTGTGCTGGCGATGCGCTGTGGTCTATTCTCGGCGACGGCGCGGTATGTGCGCATGGCGCGGGATGGAAAAAGCACCATGAGGTGGCGCGGTGTGTTCACCAGCATTCCATTTTGGATTATGGTGGCCAGTGCAGTGTATTTGACGGTGAGAAATATGGAGGTGCTGGGATGACGGAGAAGGAAAAATATATGAAGGCGGCCATCCGTCTGGCGCAGCGCAGCGCGGCGGAGGGCGAGGTTCCGGTCGGCTGTGTCATCGTTTGCGACGGCGAGATTGTCGGGCGCGGACGCAACCGGCGCGAGACCACAAAGACGGCGCTGTCTCACGCGGAGATCGAGGCCATCGGCAAGGCCTGTAAAAAGCTCAGCGGCTGGCGGCTGCAGCGCTGTGAGATGTATGTGACGCTGGAGCCATGTCCAATGTGCGCCGGTGCCATTGTCAATGCCCGCATCAAAACGGTTTACTACGGCGCAGAGGATAGCAAGGCGGGCGCCTGCGGCAGTGTAATTGACCTGTTTTCCTGCGGATTTAACCACAAGCCGGAGGTTGTGCGTGGTCTGATGCAGGAGGAGTGCAGTGCGCTGCTGTCGGAGTTTTTCTGTGACCTGCGCGCCAGACGAAAGCAGGCGACGCGCCTGCGCAAGCTGGCCTCGGCACAGAGTCTGCTATCCATTCCGGGTGTGGGGCCGGATATGCAGCAGCACCTCAATCAATTGGGCATTCAGACGGTGGATCAGCTCAAGGGACAAAATCCGGAGGAGCTGTTCGAGCGCGACTGCGCGATGCAGGGCATCGAGGTGGATCGCTGTGTGCTGTATGTCTATCGGCTAGCAGTGTATTATGCCGAGCATGAAATTCGAGAAAAAGAAAAGCTCCGGTGGTGGTATTGGAAAAACCACGCGTATCCGGAAAAGTAAAAAACGGTCACTGGAGAACACTGTCTCCGGTGACCGTTTTGCCGTCTGATGTGGAAGAGTTATTATCGATTGGTGCAGACGCCCTTGGAGTCAAAGGTATAGGACATGCCGTCAATCGTGCGGGTCGTGTTGGTAAAGGCGCGTCCGGTGGACTTGCGGAAGTAGTACCACTTGCCGTTGATCTTCTGCCAGCCGTGCGTCATGCGGCCGCGGTTGTTGAAATAATAGATGCCGCGCTTACCGTCCCGGCTGTAGGAGTGCAGACCGGTGCAGGCCGCGCCGGAGGAAGCGAAGCGGTAGGTGTACTTACCGATTTCCTGCCAGCCGGTCTTATATTTGCCGTTGCCCATGACGTAGTAATATCGTCCGCCCTTAAGCATCCAGTGCTGGGAGATCATGCGAACCGGCTTGCCGATGGCCTTGTACGAAACTGAGCCGTCCCTTTTTGTCAGGCCGTAATACTTGGCAATGGCGGTGGCGTCCGCCTTGCCGAGCTTTTTCAGCGCCTTGGACGAGGACAGGAATTTGCTGTAATCTGTGCTGTTGTCCAAAAATGCGTGCTCGACAATCATCGCCGGGATGCCCTGCGTGGTGCCGAAGCGAATCAGTCCGTAGTAGTCCGCCCGCGCTCCGTTGGGATACTTGGAGGAAGAGGACAGACGTTTGAGCAGGCCGCGGTTGGTCGTGCCGGGGTTTTTATTCAGCTGGGACAAAATCGTCTTGCCCATGCTCTGGGTGCAGTTTGCCAAATCCTTGTGGTACTGTCCGCTGGATACCAAGACGGAGGAACCGGAGGTGTACGACTGTGCATCGCCGCGGGAATTGTTATGTACGCTGATGAGAAGGTCGGAGTTGTGCGACTTGGCGATGTCCACGCGGCGGTCGAGCGACAGCGTGGAGTCGCCGCTGCGGGTCATGTAAACGGTGACGCCCTTGTATTTGCTCAACTCAGACTGGAGCGCGTTGGCAATGGTGAGGTTGAGATTTTTTTCGTTGATGGTTTTGCCGCTGTAGGTTTGACTGGCGCCGGATTCGCTTCCGCCGTGTCCGGCGTCTACGGTGACGACGATGTTGCTGGCGGCGGCGGAAACCGTTGGAATCAGTGCGAGCGCGCCGAAGAGAATGAGCGAGCGAACCGCGCGGGAAAATCGGTACATAGTGTCTCCTTTCTTTGAGAACCGTGGCTTTTTTCAATACAATAACGTCATTATAACATGAAAAAATGAGAAAATCTAGGAGAGCACGAAAAGAGGGAGAACGGTCAATTTTGTCGGAACAAAATAAAAAAAGCAGAAAAATTGAATTGTTCACAAAATATCACTTGAATTTACAATAAGTGGGCGTATAATCAAACAAGACGCAGGGAAATCACCCCAAAAGGACGAGGAGAACCTATGAAACCAAACAACAAACGAAGTGTCCTCATCTACTGCGCGATTGTATGTGTTCTGTTGGCATTGATTAACATGATTGTTATGCCAAACGTGGCGGGAAGCAGCATCAAAGAGGTAAGCTATAATACCTTCTTGGAGCAGCTGGACGCCAAGAATATTGACGAGGTGCAGGTAGAGACCGACCAAATCTATTACACGCTGAAAAGTGACAAAAAAAGCAGCGATGACAAAAGTACAAAGTCTAATACGGAAAGCAGTGCAAGCTCCAACTCGGAGAACAATAAGCTTTCGGGTTCGGATACGTTCAGCGGACAGCTGCAAAGCCTGCTGGGTCAGAGCGATGAACGCAAGGTATACACCGCGATTCGCATGGACGACACCGAGCTGGTAGACCGGCTGTATCAGTCTGGCGCGACGTTCTCGCAGGTTAAGCCGCAGGAGACCAATGTGCTGCTGATGATGCTCATGTACTACGGCGTGCCGCTGCTGCTGTTTTTCCTGCTGTGGCGCTTTATGATGAAGCGCATGGGCGGCGCCGGCGGCGGAGCGATGTCGTTCGGCAAGGCCAACGCCAAGGTCTATGTCAAGGCGCAGACGGGCATTACGTTTGCCGACGTTGCCGGACAGGATGAGGCAAAGGAATCGCTGACGGAAATCGTCGACTTCCTGCACAATCCGCAGAAGTATGCGGACATCGGCGCGACGCTGCCGAAGGGCGCACTGCTGGTCGGACCTCCGGGCACCGGCAAGACGCTGCTGGCAAAGGCAGTAGCCGGTGAGGGCAACGTCCCGTTTTTCTCGATTTCCGGCTCGGAATTCGTGGAAATGTTCGTCGGTATGGGCGCGGCAAAGGTGCGTGACCTGTTCAAGCAGGCCAATGAAAAGGCGCCGTGTATCGTCTTTATTGATGAGATTGATACGATTGGCAAAAAGCGTGACGGTTCAGGCATCGGCGGCAACGACGAGCGCGAGCAGACGCTGAACCAGCTGCTGAGTGAGATGGACGGCTTTGACGGCAAGAAGGGCGTTGTCATTCTAGCGGCGACCAACCGACCGGAGACACTGGACAAGGCGCTGCTGCGTCCGGGACGCTTTGACCGCCGTATTCCGGTCGAGCTGCCGGATCTGAAGGGACGCGAGGCGATTCTGCGTGTCCACGCGAAAAAGGTTCGCATGGAGCCGAATATTGACTTCTCGCTGATTGCCCGCTCGACCTCCGGTGCGTCCGGTGCGGAGCTGGCAAATATCATCAACGAAGCGGCGCTGCACGCGGTGCGCAGCCGTCGCATGATGGTCAACCAGACCGATCTGGAAGAGAGTGTCGAGGTCATTCTGGCGGGACAGCAGCGCAAGGGCGCGGTTATCTCGCCGCACGAGAAGGAAGTCATCGCGTACCACGAGGTCGGTCACGCGATGGTTGCCGCTCTGCAAAAGCACACGGCGCCGGTTCACAAGATTACGATTATTCCGCGTACCTCCGGTGCGCTGGGCTATACCATGCAGGTCGATGAGGAAGAGCACGTTTTGATGACCAAGGAAGAGGCGTTCAATAAGATCGTCACGTTTACGGGCGGACGCGCGGCAGAGGCGCTGATGTTTGACTCCGTGACCACGGGCGCGTCCAACGACATTGAGCAGGCAACCCGCATTGCCCGCGCGATGATTACCCGCTTTGGTATGAGCGATGACTTCGGCATGGTAGCGCTGGAATCGGTGAACAATCCGTATCTGAGCGCGGATACCTCGCTGAGCTGTTCGCAGGAGACGGCGACGCAGATTGACCGTGAGGTCATTGCGCTGGTCGGTCAGGCATACAACAAGGCCATCGAACTGCTGCGCGGCAACATGCGGCGCCTGAACACAATCTCCCGCTACCTGCTGGAGCGCGAGACGCTGACGGGCGAGGAGTTCATGGAGCTGTTTGAGCAGTGCGAGGAAGAGCCGCAGAAGCTGGCGGAGCCGACAGAAGCATCCAATCCGGATTCGGCACAGCAGCCGACAACGGAAGGCGGAGAGAACATCTCGCAGACCGAGCCGACGGTATCGGAAAGCAATCTGACGGCGGAGGGGCCGCAGGAGAGGCTGGATGAGGACAACTCGGATTCGGCGGAAGAATAAGCGAAATATGGTTTCAACGGGCCTGCTGCATTTTTGCAGCAGGCTCTATTATATTTGTGCTCTACTTGCTTGTTCACTCTGCTGTAGTTGTTGGCGAGAGGAGTCTATTTTCTTTTGCTGCCAAAAGAAAATAGACAAAAAGAAAACCAGTCAGGAGCGGCGGCGCTCCCGACACCTTTCCCAGCTGCCTGTAGGGTCAGCTGGTCTATTATCTTGCAATCACTCTATAAGAGGTACCATTCATCGATGGCCTAGTCTACCGACCCTAGCAAATCTGGCCATTCGCTTCGCTCACTCAAAAGATTTGCAGAGGGTATTTACCGTGTGCATAGTGGGTAAGACCGAAATTGGTAGCCGTCTATTCGCAGAGTCAACCTACTATATCGCGACGCAACCCAGCGGAGCGGTTGTGGCGCGAAGGAGCAAGACCACGAAGCGGTTGAGCCGTGTTGATGCTTCAACGCGGCGATGTAGCGCAGTGTGTCGCCGCGACAGCACAGGGGCGATTTTGGTGCGTACCATTTGCATGTCTGTTCTCAGAGTAAATTTTTACGTTTGGCTTCCCTTGGAGAACAAGAGAAGCTGGCAATTGCAAAGCAATTGACTGAAGGGATCTGAACTACCCATTATATCGCTTTTTCTCTCTGTTTGCAGAGTAAATCTTACAGTATATCACGCCGCAATCCCCAAACAATATTCCTCAACCGTCCGCGTGCTGCACGACAAACGATGGAAAATTGTAAAATGTCGGTCAGGATTCACACAAAAAGATTGCAAAACGGTAACAAAATGATGTATAGTAAGAATATATGAAACAGACACCATAGCAATCGATTGCATTGAGGACAAAAAAGAAAGGACGTAACGCGCATTGATAAAAAAGCGACTGTTCAGCCTGCTGCTGGCAGCGGCAATGGCTGGCACGACGATTCCGGCAACGGCGGTTGAGCTGACGACAGAAGAAGAAATGCCGTCCATTCAGGTGATGGACGAGGCAAGCGCAGAAGAAATGACCCAAACGACAGCGGCAGAGGCCACGGCGGAAGAGGATAACCAGGACCCGGAGGCCTATCGAGCGACGCACCGCACGGTGTATCCGGAGGAAGAGCAGAGCCTGAACACGATCCGCACGCTGGCGGGCAAGTCGGTCTCCAGCATTTACACGAAAAAGACGTACACCGTTCCAGCTGGTGCGACGATCACGCAGGGCTTGGACGTCTCCAAGTGGGATGACACAATTAACTGGAGCAAGGTAGCCAAGGCGGGCACGGACTTTACGATTATCCGTGTCGGCTATACGGGATACGGCAATGGCAAGCAGGTGGCAGATCCGACATTCCAGAGAAATATTACCGAGGCGGCAAAGGCTGGCGTTCCGGCTGGCGTGTACATTTACTCGCAGGCGACGACCACAGCGGAAGCAAAGGCGGAGGCAAAGTTCTGTCTGGATGCCGTCAAGAGCTACAGCATCTCGCTTCCGATTGTGATGGACGTGGAGTTTGCCGAGGATTCCAATGGCTATACAGGCCGACTGTATAAGGCAAAGCTGAGCAAGAGCGCACAGACCAATGTCTGTATGGCGTTCTGTGAAACGATTGCGGCGGCGGGCTATACGCCGATGATTTACGCTAACCGCTCCATGCTGGAAAATAACATGAACGCGGGAACAATCAGCGCGAAATATCCGATTTGGCTGGCAAATTATACGACAGCGACCAGTTACAGCGGCGACTATGCCATTTGGCAGTATTCCGAGACCGGCTCGGTCAGCGGCATTGATTATCCGATTGACTGCAATTTTGGCCTGAATCTGTCGCAGATTATGAATGGCGGCAGCAATGCTGATGTGCCGTCCGCGGATGAAATCGCACTGAGCGACAGTACAAAGAGCGTGACGATTGGCGACATGTTCACGCTGCACGCATCGGTGATGCCGAGCGAGATGGCGAACGATTTGAAGTGGACGTCCACTAAGCCGAGTGTGGCAACGGTGTCCGGTACAGGCGAGGTCAAGACGGTTGGTGTCGGCACGGCGGAGATCAAGGCAGTGGTCGGCAACACGACTGCGGCGTGCACGGTGACAGTAAAACCGGCACAGACAGAGCTGACAGAACTGCGCGCCACGGCACTGGGTAATGTCAAGGCGACGTGGAAGGCGGCAAATGGTGCGGAAAAGTACTATCTGTACCGCTCGACGACGGGCGAGAGCGGCAGCTTCACCCGTGTGGCCTCAACAACGAAGACATACTACAAAGATACAAAGGTCAAGCATGGCACGATGTATTATTATCGCGTCAAGTCGGTTGGCACGGCGGACGGCAAGGAGTATTCCAGTGCGGTCTGTGCGACACAGAGCGTGGTTGCCGGTGTCGGCACGACGGAGGTTACGCTGAGCGCGACGGAAGCGAAGCTGGAGGTCGGCAATCAGACGACCTTACAGGGCACGGTTGCTCCGGCGGACGCAAGTGAACCGATTGCGTGGCAGACCAGCAACAGCAATGTGGCGACGGTAAGCAACGGTACCATCACGGCGCAGAGCGTTGGTACGGCGACAATCACGGCTGTTTCCGACGGATGCAGCGCAATGTGTACGGTAACGGTAACGCCGAAGCAGACGACAATCGAGTCGTTGAAAAAGGTCAAGGCCGGTTCGATCTCGGTGTCGTGGAAAACAGCATCTGGCGCGGAACGGTATTATGTCTATCGCTCGACGACGGGAGTAAACGGCAGCTTTCACCGCGTGAAGTCCACGACAAAGACGACACTAAAGGAGAAAAACCTAACGAGAGGACAGCAGTATTATTATCGCGTCACTGCGATTAAGACGGTGGATAGTGTGCGCTATCGCAGCAAGGCTTCGGTCATCAAGAGCATTCACGCATAAGAAATACAAACATCCCGCGCCCTTCGGTGTGGGATGTTTTTCTCAAGAAGGAGCATGGGAGGAGTGCAGGATATGAAAACAGCACAGACCACACGGTATCATCTGTTGGATACCCTGCGCGGCCTCACTCTGATAAGCATGATCGCCTATCATCTGATGTGGGATCTGGTGCACCTGCACGGGATGAAGTGGGAATGGCTGGACGCTGTGCCGGGTATGCTGTGGCAAAAGAGCATTTGCTGTACTTTTATCCTGCTGTCAGGCTTTTGCTGGTCGCTGGGACATCATCCGTGGAAAGTAGGACTGCTGGTGTCGTCGGCGGGATTGCTCGTCACGGCAGCAACCCGTCTTGCCCTGCCGCAGGAGCCAGTGTGGTTTGGCGTACTGACCCTGCTCGGTTTATCTATGCTGCTGGCGGCGGTTTTCGAGCCGCTGTTGGTGCGGATCGCTCCGACAGGGGGATTAGTTGGCAGTATACTGCTGTTTGCGCTGATGTATTCGATGGGACGCGGTACGGTGCTTGGCGTGCTGTCACTGCCGCGGGTGCTGTATCGCGGCGGCATCCTTTCCAATATCTTTGGTTTTCAGACGGCGGACTTTTACTCGGCGGACTATTTCCCTGTGTTCCCATGGGTGTTTTTGTTCTTTGCAGGATATTATCTGTACCGGATGGCACAGACGCGCGGCTGGCTGGAGTATGGATGGCTCTGCTGGGGAAGTGCGCATCCGGTAACGTGTCTGGGACGGCATTCACTGATTGTCTATCTGGCGCATCAGCCGGTGATGTACGGGGTGCTGCTGCTCAGTGGGATGATATGAGAGAATATGAAAAGAGATATAGTGTGGTTTTGGGCTATCCTCAGATGAAAAGTTCATTTCAAAACTGCCCCTGTGCAAGGGAAGATGGCGCAGCTTGCTGCGTCAGAGGGGTTGTCTGCTGGCGGTTAGCACAAATCTAGCTGTAGGTGTACAATCCCTCAGTCAGTTGTTGGGAACAACTGACAGCTCCCTTTGCACAAGCGAGCTTTTGGTGCGCGCTATTTAACTATCAGCGCTTAGAGTAAATCTCTCGTTTGGCGTCTCTGGATGCAAAGGACCGCGCCGTGCTGGCGGCATGTGAGCGAAGCGAAAGCGGGACTGCCTGCATCAGCAGGCTGAAGGGATTAAAACTTACAATTATATTCTGTTTTATGTCTGTTTGAAGATAAAATCTTGTCATGCATCATGATTGCAAATAGGGTCTGCTGCATTTTGCTTGCAACAGACCCTATATTGTTATTTCAATAATTCTGCGATGTCCGGGAATGGTGCGACCGAGCGTTGTAAAATACCGTGCATGTACGCAATGGCGATGCCGTAGTTGGTCATCGGGATGTTCTGCCGTGCGGCATGCGCGTAGCGGTAATTCATTTCGCGCTCATTGAGCATACATCCGCCGCAGTGGATGACGAGACGGTACGCCGAAAGATCCTCTGGAAACGCCGTGCCGCTGGAAAACTGATAGTCCAGCGTCTTGCCGGTGTGCTGAGCAATCCAGCGCGGCAGCTTGACCGTGCCAATGTCATCGCACTGGCGGTGATGGGTGCAGCCCTCCGCGATGAGCACGCGGTCGCCGTCATGGAGCTGATCCAGCATGCGCACGCCGCGCACTGAATCTACTAATGTGCCCTTAAACCGCGCCATTAAGATGGAAAAGGAGGTCAAATCAATGTCATCCGGTGTGTCACGAGAGACCTTGCCGAAGGCCTGACTGTCCGTGATGACAATGCGCGGCTTGTCCTTCAGACGGTCGAGCGCCTGCGGCAGCTCGCTGTCACGCACCACCATGGAACAGGCACCTGCTTCCAAGATGTCACGGATGGTCTGCTGCTGCGGCAGAATCAGGCGGCCCTTTGGCGCAGCAGAGTCGATCGGCACGACAAGAACCGCGACGTCGCCGGGCTGCAGAAGATCGCCGACCAGATGACGTCCGCTATGCGGATCGACCAGCAGATGTGCCAGACGTTCCTTGAGTTCTTGAATGCCTGCTCCGGTTTGCGCGCTGATAGAAATACCATCGGTTTCAGTGTTTTCTGGCGCCAAATCCGCTTTGTTGTAGACAATGATATAGGGAATCTTTCGCTCCTGAAGCGTGCGGAGAAGCTGCTTGCAGTGTGAATCCAGCGGATGTCCGGCGTCGGTGACGACCAGGGCCACATCACAGTGGCGCAGGACGGACAGCGCACTGTGTACGCGCTGCGCGCCAAGCGTGCCCTCGTCGTCCAGTCCCGGCGTGTCGATCAGCAAAACCGGGCCGAGCGGAAGAAGCTCCATCGCTTTGGAGACTGGATCCGTTGTCGTGCCCGCGACGTCCGACACAATGGCGAGCGTCTGTCCGGTCAGTGCGTTGATTAAGCTGGATTTTCCGGCGTTGCGCCGTCCGAAAATACCGATGTGGACACGTTCCGCCTTGGGAGCATCGTTCATTCCCATACCAATTCTCTCCTTTTTTAAGTGAAATCGTATGCCTGTATTATACGATGCGGGGCGGGGAAAAGTAAAGAGGCCCAAAGTGGTAGAAGGGTACCTTGCTTGCATTCGTTTTAGGAATATGCTACGATACCATCGAGATCACACAAAGGAGATTGTGGGAATGAGACGGATTTATATCGCGGGATTTGATGTGTTTTATCCGGATGCCGTACAGCGCGGTGCTCAGATGAAAATTGCCTGCGCGGAGCACGGCTGGATTGGACTGTTCCCGTTTGATAACGAAGCGGACACGCCGAAAGAAATTTTTGAGGGGAATTTGTCGTTTATCCGGCAGGCGGATACGATTGTTGCCAACCTAAACCCATTTCGCGGAAAGGAAATGGACAGCGGCACGGCGTTTGAAATTGGATTTGCGCATGCGCTCGGCTTGGATATCTGGGGCTATTTGGACGATGACACGCCGATGCGCGACTGCCTTGGAGAAGTGGATGAGGACGGCTTCTCCGTGGAAAATTTCGGCTATCCGGTCAATCTGATGATCGCCGAACCGGCGCACATTGTGCGCGGCACGTTCCGCGACTGCCTAAATGCGATTCAGACCGCGGAGCGCAGCTAATTCGCGCGGCGAACCGGTGCGATGCCGCGTGACTGCGTCATCGGGACGAAACCGATGACGCAGTGCACAAAATTCACCCCATTGCTCGCTGGAGAGACGACCTAAACTGGCATGCTGCTGCATAATTACTCCCTCCTTCTTTTTGCATCTGTCCGCAGTTTACCCGCTTTCTGGCAGGTATATTCTCACGCGGTTTCGCAGAAGCTGACATAGGGTGAGAACGGATGAAGCATTGGGAAAATACCGCGGCGCTGGTCACGCTGGGCAGCTGGGGCTATCCGCTCGTCGAAATTGCGTGGCGCGGCTGGTCGCACTGGTCAATGGCGCTGGCGGGCGGCGTGTGCTTTGGCCTGCTGGGGCGGGTGTCCGAATGGCTGCGCTGGAAAAATCCGATCGTGCGATGCGCGGCGGGGGCGGCGGCAATTACCACTGTGGAGCTGCTGTTTGGCTGTATCTTTAATTTGGGCTTGCACATGCGCGTGTGGGACTATTCGAGAGAGTGGCTGAATTTGGGTGGACAGATTTGTCTGCGCTACAGCCTGATTTGGTTTGCGTTGAGCGCACCGCTGATGCGTTTGGCGGACTGGCTGGGGCGCGAGCCGATAAGATGAGAGAACGAAACGGGAGAACGACAACATGCTTTTGGCAATCAATGCACAAAATACGTTTATTACACTGGGCTGCTTCCGAAAAGGAGAGCTGCAAACCGTGACCCAGCTGGCGACCGAGCCGCATCACACGGCGGATCAATATGCGTGTGCGATTTTGGATGTGCTGCGTCTGCACCATGTGGAGCGCGATCAGATCGGTGGAACCGTACTGTGCTCGGTTGTACCGGCACTGACCCGATCACTGCGCACGGCGGTGAGCACGCTGTTTCACTGTCCGGTGGTGACGGTGTCTGCCGGTGTAAAAACCGGTCTGAATATGAAGATTGACAACCCGCACATGCTGGGAAGCGACTTGGTTAGCTTGGCGGTGGAGGCTGTCTCCCGCGGAAAGCTGCCATGTGTCGTGGTGGATCTCGGCACGGCGACGACGTTTACGATGGTGGACAAGCAGGGTGTTATGGTGGGCACGGCGATTGCGCCTGGCGTTCGTTTGGGCCTGGAAGCGCTGCGGGAGCAGGCGGCGCAGCTGCCCTCGGTCACGCTGGAAGAGCATGTCCCGCTGATTGGCAAGAACACGATGGATGCCATTCGCTCTGGTATCTTAAATGGTGCGGCGAGCTTGACAGATGGTATGATTGATCGTGTGCGCGATCAGCTGGGGCAGCCGCTGACCGTGTATCTGACGGGACAGTATGCCGACCAGATTGTACCGCTAATGCGGGAACAGGTGAACGCGGAGCCGTATCTTGCACTCATGGGCCTGCAAAAAATCTGGGAGCGGAATAAAAAACGATCGTAAATGGGAAAATATAATGTAAAAAACTCCCGAAAGGGAGTTTTTTGACGTCTATTCAAAAATATAAATTCAAAAGATAAACTGCACCAACGCCATATAGCACAGCGTTCCTCCTGCAATGGAAAGCAGCATCTGCCGCTTCCACAGGTGCAGAGCAATCGTCACGCCGACGCACAGCAGCTCAGGAATGGCGTGATTTCCCGTGAAGATGCTGACATTTTTGAAGCAGTAGATAATCAGCATACCAAATACTGCCGAGGGCAGAACCGTGCCGAGATATTGGATATATTTTGGCGTCGGCTTTCCGGCGGGAAAGAGAAGAAACGGAATAAAACGGGTGAGCAGAGTACCGGCAACGACGGCGGCGATGGTGAGAATTTGCTGTGTGACGGTCATTTTGTTTCTCCTTTCGACAGCGGCGCGCGCAGGAGGGTAAGCACACCGAGAATGCAGAGCATGGACGGAATCAGGAAGCTGTCTGCGCCGAACAAGATCAGGCAGACGAGCGACAGTGTCAGTCCGAGCAGGGAACTGATGTGATTTTTCTCCTTGAGCCATTGCTCCATAAAAATAACGACGAACATAGCGGTCATGACAAACTCCAGTCCGCTGGTATTGAAGTGGATGAGACCGCCGAACAGACCGCCGAGGGTGGAACCCGTAACCCAATAAATCTGATTGAGCAGGGTGACGAAAAAGGCAAACCAGCCGGGATCAATTCCTTCGGGAACTTCTGCGGTATAGTTGATGGAAAAAGACTCATCGCACATGCCGTAGATGAGATAAATCTTTTTTAAGCCGGTGCCCTTGAAGCGGTCGAGCATGGAGAGACCGTAAAACAGGTGGCGGGCGTTGATGAGCAGGGCGACGGTAAATGCCTGTAATGGGTGAAACGCGCCCATGAGAAGGTTGACGGTGAAAAACTCCATCGAACCGGCGAAAATCGTCATGCTCATCAGCATGGGATAGACAAAGGAAAAGCCGGAGACGTGCATATAAATGCCATATGTCATGCCGAGAAATAAAAATCCGGCGAAAATGGGGATGGTATAGGGAAAGGCCGCGCGCAGGGCGCGGCGCTTGACTGAATTCATGGGGAAACTCCTTACTGATTGGGATGCAAAACGCGCCGCATGTCGTCTGGCAGCGGTGCGGTGAACGAAAGGGTGTGTCCGGTCAATGGCTGCGGAAAGGTCAGTCGATAGCTGTGCAGCGCTTGGCGGGGCAGAATGCGATCCGTGGGGTTATACAAAAAATCCCCAGGTAATGGATGTCCGATGTGCTTCATGTGCACGCGGATCTGGTGGGTGCGTCCGGTCTCCAGCGTGACCGCGGCGAGCGAGTAGCCGTTGGCGCGATCCAGACAGCGAAAGTGTGTCACGGCGGGTTCGCCGTCGGCGGAGACAATGCGCTCGATTGTGCTGCCATGGGCACGGGCAATCGGCGCGGAAATCGTGCCGCAGTCAGGGAGCGCACCGGTACAGACGGCGCGATATTCGCGGTGAATGTGCCGCTCTCGCATGGCGGTGGACAGCGCAGCCGCCGCGAGCGGATGACGGGCGAACAAAACCAGACCGGAGGTGTCGCGGTCAAGCCGCCCGATGGCGTGAGCGGAAAACGGTTCACCGATTTTCTGCGCCTGAAACGCGAGCGCATTGCACAGCGTGTCGTCATAATGCCCCTGCGAGGGATGGACGGGCACACCGGCGGCCTTGTTCAGCACCATGCAGTCGGCGTCCTCATAGACGATCGTCAGCGGCAGATCGGTGGGCACAATGGTGTCACTGTGCTGCGGGATGGCACGCAGATTCACTGTCAAAGCCTGTCCGGTCTGCACCGGCACGACGACAAAAACCGGCTCATTGTCCAAACGGATTGAGCCGGGTATTTTTTTGAGTTGAACGAGCAGATGCCGGGAAAATCCGGCGGCGCGCAGCACTTGCTCCACGCGCTGTCCCGCCTGCTCGGGCGGGATGAGAAACGTGATTTCAGTTCGTGTTTTCATGTGCCGAGTATAGCATATGCCGGTGCGATTGTAAACAAGTATATTGTGAAATGCCAAGGCAAAGGGTATAATAGAGGACGAGATTAGGATGTGTTGGAAAAATTGAAAGCGTTGCCGCTTTTTTGATTTTCTGACAGCGCCTAACGTTCGATAAAAGGGAGAGAACGCGATGAATGAACAACTGTATCAGCTGTGCTGTGCAGACGGCGTGACCGGCTTTGAGGGCAACGCCGCGCAGGTGGCGCAGCAGATGCTGGAATCATATTGTGACCGCACAGAGATTTCCAACAGCGGCTCGGTGCTCGGCTGGCTGTCCTGCGGCAAGGCAGGGGCAAAGACCGTTCTGCTGGACGCCCATCTGGATCAGATCGGATTTATGGTGACGGATGTGCTGGATGGCGGTTTTCTGCGCTTTACGCAGGTGGGCGGCGTTGATCCGCGCATGCTGCTCGGCGCCGAGGTGACAATTTTGAGCAATCCGCCGCGCTACGGTGTGGTTTCCTGCACGCCGCCGCATTTGATGAAGCCGGGCGAGGAAAACAAGGCGGTGCCGATGGAGGAAATGCTGATCGACACGGGTTTGCTGGATGCGCGGGCGTGCATCCGCATCGGCACGCCGATTGTATTTCGGGAGACGCCATGCGACCTGCTGGGCGGACAGATCAGCGGCAAGTGCCTGGATGACCGCGCGGGCTTTTACGCCATTGTGCGGGCGCTGAAACAGCTGACGAAGTGCGACCGAAAGGTAGACTTGGTCATTTGTGGCTCGACACATGAGGAGACCGACTCGTTTGGCGCGATTACCACGGCGTTTCGCATCCGTCCGGAGTACGGTATTGCAGTAGATGTGACGCATGCGGACACGAAGGATGCCCCATCGGACGAGACGTTTGCCATGGGCAACGCCGTCATCGGCGTCGGCCCGAATATGCACCGCAGGCTGACTGAGCAGATCATCCGCACGGCGCGGGCGTATGAGATTCCGTATGAGCTGGAGGTTATGGAGGGCAATACGGGAACCAATGCATGGGATATGCAGGTGGTGCGCAATGGCATTGCGATGGCGGTGCTGTCCATTCCGCTGAAGTACATGCACTCGCCGATTGAGACGATTCAGGAGTCAGATATTGACCTCACGGCAGATCTGATGGCGGCATTTTTGAAGGAATTTGACGGGGAGGTGCGCGAAGGATGATTTCTATGTTACAAACACTGTGCGCACTGCCGGGGCCGTCGGGCTATGAGGACGCGGTGCGCGACTACATCCGGCGCGAGGCGAAGCCGGTTGCCGACGAAATCCGCGAGGACAGCATGGGCAACCTGATGGTGTTCCGTCGCGGACGGACGACCAGCGCGCATACCGTGATGCTGTCGGCGCATATGGACGAGGTCGGCGTGATCTGCCGCGGCTATACCGACGACGGCTGCATTCGATTTGGCTTTGTCGGCGGTGTGGATCCTCGCGTGGTGATCGGACGGCGCATTTTGTTCGGCGATGTGCGCGGCGTGGTTGGCATTAAAGCTGTGCATCTGACAACGCGGTCGGAGCGCGCGACCATGCCGAAGACAAAGAGCCTGTATATTGACATCGGCTGTACGGACAAAAAGGCGGCACAGAAGAAGGTGCCGCTGGGCACCTACGGCGTGTTTGATTCGCAATGTGTCGAGTTCGGTGACGGCCTGCTCAAGGCGAAGGCAATTGACGACCGCATCGGCTGCGCGGTTATGCTGACGATTTTGAAGGAACAGCCGGCGGTGGACACATGGTTTGTGTTCTCCACACAGGAAGAGGTCGGTCTGCGCGGCGCGCGGTGCGCGGCGTATGAGCTGAAGCCGGATATCGCGCTGGTGCTGGAGGGCACGACGGCGGCGGATCTGGCGGAGGTCGAGGAGCACCGTCAGGTGTGCGGCCTGCGCAAGGGCCCGGTCATTGCGTTTATGGATCGAACGACGATTTATCACGAGGGCATGTGCGCGGCGCTGCGGACGTGTGCGGAGCAGCTGGGTATGCCATGGCAGACCAAGCACCGTATTGCGGGCGGTACGGATGCCGGACGCATCCATCTGTCGCGCGAGGGCGTGCGAGTCGGCATTATTTCCGCGCCAGTGCGTTATATCCATTCGCCGTCGTCGGTGGCAGCCGTCGAGGATTTGAATAATATGCTGGCGCTGGCGCGTCGGTTCTTGGAGTATATAGGAGAGAAGCATGAAATTTGATATTGTAGAGCAATTCCACGCGGCGTCGGCTGCCTTCGGTCCGTCCGGACGAGAGAGCGGCGTGATCGCGTGTTTGGATGAGATGATCGAACGGTTTGTCCCAAATGCCTCTGCATGGGAGCGCACGGTGGACGCGATGAACAACCTGTGCTATCACAAGGCGGGAAGCGGTAAGTGCGTGCTGCTGGATGCCCATATGGACTCCATCGGGATTGTGGTGACCCACATTGACGACAAGGGCTTTGCACGCTTTGCGTGCGTCGGTGGCCTGATCGTTGAGGATCTAATTGACCGCGCGGTACGCTTTGCCAACGGTACGCGCGGCGTGATCTCGTTTGAGGAAAAGGTACCGGCGAAGGAACGCGGCATGGAGCAGCTGTTTCTGGACATCGGCGCATCCAGCAGAGAAGAGGCGGAAAAGTACATCGCAGTCGGCGACTTTGCCGTGTACTGCGGCGAGGTGTTCGCACAGGGCAATGTGCTTGCGGGACCATATCTGGACAACCGCATTGGCTGCCTGACGCTGATTGCCGCGATGTGTAAGCTGGAGCAGACGAGCTGTGATGTGACGGTGGTGTTCACGGCGCAGGAGGAAGTCGGTCTGCGCGGTGCGCAGACGGCGGCGTTTGCGGCGCAGCCGGACATCGCGATTGTCGTTGACGTGACGGATACCGGCGATTTGCCGGGCTGCAAGCATCCGATGGCGGTCAAGCTGGGCGCGGGTCCGGCGGTCAAGGTCATGGATCGCTCGGTCATCTGTGACGAAAAGGTGCGCGATGCGCTGTATCAGGCGGCGGATCGTCTGGGGATGACCGTACAGCACGAAATTATGGAGTTCGGCGGAACGGACACCGGCGTTATTCAGCGCTCACGCGGGGGTGTGCGCGTCGGCGCGGTCAGCATTCCGTGCCGCTATATACACTCGGCGCAGGAGATGGCGGCGGTCTCGGACATCGAGCAGGCGGCGCAGCTGATTGCAGCGGCGGTCTCGGTGGAGCTGAACGAGATTTAAGCGGGACAATATTTAGAATGACTCTTTTTTTCGCGAGATAGGTGTGCTATAATCAGCACAGTGAAAACTGGTAATTTTATTCGTATTCAAATGAATAGGAGGAGTTTTGACATGAGTAAAGTAACTATTTCCGACGCAGTGCGCTATGTCGGTGTCGATGACAAGACGATTGACCTGTTTGAGAGCCAGTACGTGGTTCCGAATGGCGTTTCGTATAATTCCTATGTGATTTTGGACGACAAGATCACGGTAATGGACACGGTGGATGACCGTGCAACCGAGCAGTGGCTGGACAATCTGGCGGCGGTTCTGGGCGACAAGAAGCCAACCTATCTGGTCGTTTCGCATCTGGAACCGGATCACGCGGCGAATATCCAGAAGCTGGCGGAGATGTATCCGGAAATGCAGCTGGTTGTCAATGCCAAGATCCTGAACATGCTGCCGCAGTTCTTTGAGATTGACAATCTGTCGTCCCGTTCGATTGTCGTCAAGGAAGGCGAGGAGCTGAATATCGGCACGCACACCTTGCAGTTCTTCATGGCGCCGATGGTACATTGGCCGGAGGTTATGGTGACCTACGAGCAGAGCGAGAAGATTCTGTTCTCGGCGGACGGCTTCGGCAAGTTTGGCGCGCTGGATGCCGATGAGGGCTGGACATGTGAGGCACGCCGCTATTTCATCAATATCGTCGGCAAGTACGGCGCACAGGTACAGGCGCTGCTGAAGAAGGCGGCGACGCTGGATATTCAGACGATTTGCCCGCTGCACGGCCCGATTCTGAAGGAAGACCTCGGCTTCTACATCGGTAAGTACATGACGTGGAGCAGCTATGAGCCGGAGGACGACGGCGTTGTCGTCGCCTACGCTTCCATCCACGGAAACACGGGAAAGGCAGCCAAGAAGATGGCGGAGATTCTGGAGCAGAAGGGTGCGAAGAAGGTTGTTGTCTATGACCTGAGCCGTGCGGACATGGCGGAGGTCATCGAGGATCTGTACCGCTACGACAAGGCGATTCTGGCGAGCGTGACCTACGACGGCGGTCTGTTCCCGGCGATGGAGGATCTGCTGTACCATCTGAAGCTGAAGAACTTCCAGAAGCGCAAGATCGGCCTGATGCAGAATGGCTCTTGGGCGCCGATGGCGGCAAAGCTGATGACGGCAGAGCTGGAAAAGATGAAGAATCTGACGCTGGTTGAGCCGGTTGTCACGATGAAGTCTACGATGAAGGCGGACACCGTAGAGGCAATGAGTGAGCTGGCGGACGCACTGCTGGCGGAGTAAGCAGAAAAATACGAATACGCGTCATGGAAAACTCTTCTGTGACGCGTATTTTTTGCTTTTTTTGCAGCTTTTTTTGTATTTGCCGTGATTTTTTTCGGATTTTATTGTATACTGTTGAGTAAAGATGATAAAAGGGGCAGTGCTGCGGCGCGCCCTGAATAGAAACAGGAGGATGGGTTAGGCAAGATGAAGCATCAGACCTTATGCGAACTGTTCCGCAACAAAGAGCAGTATCTGAACCAAGAAGTACAGGTCAAGGGGTGGATTCGCAACCACCGCAAGCAGAAGACCTTTGGCTTTATCAACTTCTACGACGGCACCTGCATGGAGCAGCTGCAAATCGTTTATGATAATACGATGCCGGGCTTTGACGAGGCCAAGGCACTGGGCAACGGTGCGGCGATTGTCGTAAATGGTACGTTCGTTCCGGGAAACAAGCCGGATACGGTGGAGCTTCACGCGTCCAGCATCGCGATGGAGGGCGAGGGACCGGAGGACTATCCGCTCCAGCCGAAGAAGCACTCGCTGGAATTCCTGCGTGAGATCGCGTATCTGCGTCCGCGTACCCGCCTGTTTCAGGCGGTATTTAAGGTGCGCAGCGTGGCGGCGGCAGCTGTACACGAATACTTCCAGTCCAACGGCTATGTCTATGTGCACACGCCGCTGATTACCGGCAACGACGCGGAGGGCGCGGGCAACACGTTCCAGGTTACTACGCTGCCGCTGGGCGAAAAGCCGGACTACAGCAAGGATTTCTTTGGAAAGCCGACGCAGCTGGCGGTATCCGGACAGCTGGAGGCTGAAACATTTGCTATGGCATTCAGCCGTGTCTATACGTTTGGTCCGACGTTCCGTGCGGAAAACTCCAACACCAAGACGCATATGGCGGAGTTCTGGATGATTGAGCCGGAGCTGGCATTCTGCGATTTGGACGAGCTGATGGATATTGAGGAGGACTTCCTCAAGTCGGTGGTTAAGACCGTGCTGGATCGCTGCCCGGAGGAGCTGGCGTTCCTCGCTTCGTTTAACAAGACTGATCTGGTCGGCAAGCTACAGACCCTGCTGGATTCCAAGGTGGCGCGCGTCACCCATAAGGATGCGATTACGATTCTGAAAAACTCCGGTGTGAAGTTTGACTTTGAGCCGGAATACGGCGCTGATCTCGCCAAGGAGCACGAGAAGTATCTGACGGATGTGCATTTCCATTCGCCGGTCTTTGTCTACGACTGGCCGAAGGACATCAAGGCGTTCTACATGTACCAGAACGCCGATGGGGAGACCGTCGGTGCGGTCGATCTGCTGGTTCCGGGCGCAGGCGAGCTGATGGGCGGCAGCCAGAGAGAGCATCGCTACGAGCTTCTGAAGGCACGTATGGACGAGCTGCATATCTCGACCGAGCAGATGGATTGGTATCTCAACCTGCGCAAGTTCGGCACCTGCACGCACGCGGGCTTCGGCATGGGCTTTGAGCGTCTCGTGATGTATGTCACGGATATGGAAAACATTCGTGATGTCATTCCGTACTATCGCACCCCGCAGAACTGCGATTTCTAAGATAAAATAAGGGTCTGTTGCTTTTGCAACAGACCCTTATTTTTCGCTCTATTTGATTACGAACTTTTCTGTAGTTGTTGGTGAGCAAAGTCTATTTTCTTTTGCTGCCAAAAGGAAAAGGACGAAAAGAAAACCAGTCAGGAGCAACGTCATCGCTGCGGCACACTGTGTTATATCGACGCGCTGAGCCATGCCGACGCTTCAACGCGGCGAGTGAGTGTAATTTGCCGACACGATAGGTTCTCTTTTCTTTTTCACAGAGGGCATTGCCGAGGCGATCAGCACGCCGACCAGAACGAGAGCCGCGCCGAGATAGCCCTTAATAGAAAGCACCTCATGCAGAAAGAGAAAGGCAAGCAGTGCGGAGGAAACCGGCTCCAGTGCGAACAGCAGACCGGTGTGCTCCGGCGTGGTATACCGCTGTGCGACTGGCTGAACGACAAAGCCGAACGAGCTGCAAATCAGCGCGAGCCCCAAAATTGCGCCCCATTCCGCCGAAGTGGTCGGGAGCGTCGGCGTCTCAAACAGGAACGTGAAAATCACACCGTACAGTCCGGTGAAGCCGAGCTGCCAGATGCCCAGCAGCAGACTGTCCTCCTTGTGCGTCAGGCGGTCGGTCAGCAAAATCTGGAACGTATAAGTGATTGCGCCGAAGAGGCAGAGAATATCGCCGCTGTGCAGGGCGAAGGACTGCTGTAATACCAGGAAACCGATGCCGACCATGGTTAAAACTGTGCCGATGATAATCGGACGCTCCGGAAGTCGGCGGGAGAGGATGGCGTGAACGATGGGGACCAAAACCACAGAGGTGCTGATTAAGAAAGCGCCATTGGATGCTGAGGTGGTTTCCAGTCCGCGCATTAGAAACGCAAAGACGCCGAACAGCAGAAGACCGAGAGCCGCGCTGTAGAGCAGCGTTCGCTTGGTGGTTTGCAGCAGCTTTCGGAAAAAGATTACTGCGACGACGGCAAAGGCGATGACAAAGCGCAGGGCGATCATGGAATACGGCGGGATGCTCTCCAGACCGAGCTTCATGAGCAGATAGGCAATACCCCAAGCGGAGGCGACGATGCCGAGCATCAAGTCGGCCTTGTGCTGCGTCCAGCCCTGCTTGCTGGGAGTATGAACGGGTGAGGAGCGCGGCGAGAGTACACCGACATCCGCCACAGAATAGTTCTTTTCTTTCATTGATTTTACTTCCTTTGTGTTATATTGTTTGTGCTTATGCTATTGTACTGCTTTTGCACCAGTTTGCAAGGGATATTTCAATGCGGAAGATAGAAAATTTTCCAGCAAAACGGACATATCTTTTGTTGATTTTTCTTGGAACATATGTGGCGATTTGTACTTAATGTGCTTTGGGCAAGGGGAACGGTAACATGACTAAATTTCTCTTGTGCTTTTTCATAATTTGGATATTGACAAACACAGAAGCGGCGCATATAATGAATAGCAGTATTGATAATACACAAACCTGTGATGAAGAGAAGTAGCCGGTACAGGAACTGTGCAGAGAGCCGCGGAGGGTGAGATCGCGGCAGGAAATGGCTGGTGAATGGACTTCGGAGGGCAGCCCGAAATTTGGATCAAAGAGTAGGCGCTGACGGGAACCCACCCGTTATCCATCGGGACACGTTAGATAGGCGTGTAAGCGAGTGAGTGTTTTTTACACTAAGATGAGTGGTATCGCAGAGGAAGTAACAGCAGCCTTTGTCTCATGCAAATGAGGCAAAGGCTTTTTCTTTTGTCCTGTCCGCTGCTGTTCTTCTGAGATACAAATGGGTTATACAACAAACATACGATGGAGGAGACAAAAATGAAACGATTTGGATTGGCAAAGCAGGTATTTGCAATGGCAACGGCCGCATGCATGGGCATCACGGTAGCGGGCTGCGGCGGCAGCGCACAGAGCGGTTCCGGATCTGCGGCGGCAAGCACGGACAGCTCGAAGGACACGCTCAAGGTTGCGGTTGTCAAGCAGATGGACCATGCATCGCTGGATGAGATCTCGGATGCGGTCACCGGTGAGCTGGACGCACTGGCAAAGAAGAACAATGTAAACATCGAGTATGACGTCTATTCCGGTCAGGGTGAGCAGAGCGTGCTCAAGCAGATCGGCGATCAGGTCGTTGCCGAGGACGTGGACGCGATTATCCCGATTGCGACGCTGGCGGCGCAGGTTATGACGACTTGCGCAGACGGCGCGGACATTCCGGTGGTCTACGCGGCTATTTCTGACCCGGAGGCAGCGGATCTGACGGGCATTGATTACGTCACCGGCACGAGCGATGCGCTGGATACCAATCTGATTATGGAAATGATGCTGAAGCAGAACCCGAAGACCAAGAAGGTCGGTCTGCTGTACTCGCTGTCCGAGCCGAACTCCAAGACCCCGATTGCGGACGCAAAGAAGTATCTGGATAAGCATCACATCAAGTATGTTGAGGCAAACGGCAACACAAATGATGAGGTTATCGCGGCGGCAAGCACGTTGGTTTCCGAAAAGGTAGACGCAGTATTTACCCCGACGGACAACATCGTCATGGCAGCCGAGCTGGCCAATGCCAAGACCTTTATTGAGGCGGGCGTTCCGCACTACACCGGCGCAGATTCCTTCGTTCGCAACGGTGCGTTTGCAACCTGCGGCGTTAACTACACGGAACTGGGTGCGGAGACGGCCGATCTGGCATACAAGGCAATGACCGAAGGCATGGACGGTATGGATGACTACTACAAGATGAAGGGTGGCATTATCACCGTCAACACCGACACGGCGAAGGATCTGAGCATTGACTACTCGGTATTCAAGGATCTGGGTGAAGTCGTTGAGGTAACCACAACAGAGGAGTAAGAGAAACTATGATATATGTTATTCAGACGGCGCTGGATCTGGGCTTTGCCTATGCGCTGGTTTCGATGGCGCTATTTTTGAGCTATCGCATTCTGGATATCGCCGATTTAACCACCGATGGTGACTTTATTCTGGGAATGGCGGTGTCTGTGTCGTTTGCTGCGGCCGGACACCCCTTTCTGGCGTTTCCGGCGGCGATGGCGGCGGGTGCCTGCGCCGGCTTTGTGACGGCGCTGCTCCAGACTAAGCTGGGCGTTCCGTCGATTCTGGCGGGTATTGTAACGAATACGGGCTTGTACACGATCAATTTGATGGCAATGGGCTGGTCCTCCAATGTCAGCCTGCTCAAGCAGGAGACCGTGTTCACGATGTTCCGCGCTACGGGCATCGGCGGACAGTGGTATGAGACGATTTTGAATGCAGCGGTGACCATTCTCGCCGCGCTGCTGGTCATCTGGTTTATGAAAACGCGCATCGGTCTGTCGATTCGCGCGACGGGCGACAACATGGATATGGTGCGCGCTTCGTCCATCAATCCGACTTTTACGATTATGCTGGGCCTGTGCATCGCCAATGCGCTGACCGCGCTGTCCGGCGCGCTGGTGGGTCAGATGCAGAAGTCGGCGGATATCAACGGCGGCACGGGCATTGTCGTTGTTGGTCTGGCTTGTCTGATTATCGGTGAGACGATTATCGGCAAGAAATCCATTCCGCGCAATGTCGCTGCCGTTATCGTCGGCAGCATTGTCTACCGCATGATTTATGCCATCGTGCTCAAGACGCACATCGTGCCGATTGAATGCCTCAAGCTGCTCACGGCGATTATCGTTGGCTTGGCGATTGCGATGCCGACCATCAAGAGTGGCCTTGTGTTCTATCGGAAAAAGCACGCGGCGATGAGGAAGAGAGGCAGAGAATCATCATGCTGAAGGTAAATCATATATCCAAAACCTTTAATCCCGGAACCATCAACGAGAAAAAGGCGATTACCGATCTGTCTCTGCATCTGAATCCGAGTGATTTCGTCACGATTATCGGCTCGAATGGCGCGGGCAAGTCCACGCTGTTCAACGCGATTGCGGGCAGCTTTACGGTGGACGACGGCGAGATTATTCTGGATGGACGCGATCTGACGTTTACGCCGGAGCACAAGCGCAGCAAGATCATCGGACGGCTGTTTCAGGACCCGCTCAAGGGAACGGCGCCGCACATGACGATTGAGGAAAACCTCGCGCTGTCCTATCTGCGCAGTGTGAAAAATTACGCACCGTTCAGCCGCATTACGGCAAAGGACCGTGCGGCGTTTCAGGAGCGCCTGCGCTTGCTGAACATGGGGCTGGAGGATCGGATGACGCAGCCGGTCGGTCTGCTCAGCGGCGGACAGCGACAGGCGCTGACGTTGCTGATGGCGACGATTGTCACGCCGAAGCTGCTGCTGCTCGATGAGCACACGGCGGCGCTTGATCCGGGCACGGCGGAAAAGGTGCTGGAACTGACCAAACAAATTGTAGCGCAGAATCATATCACTTGTATGATGGTTACGCACAATATGCACCAGGCGCTGGATCTCGGCAATCGCACGCTGATGATGTCCAACGGCAACATCGTGCTGGATATTGCGGGTGAGGAACGCGCGGGTATGACGGTAGAGGGCCTGCTCGAACGCTTCCGTCAGGGCACGGGACACGAGATGGATAACGACCGCATCCTGCTGTCGTCGGAAGAATAAAGAAGCGAAAACAAAGACACGCTGTGGGCACAAAACACATGCCGCGGCGTGTCTTTTTCTTGACGTGTTCGCGCGGGTACGGCATAATAGAAGTACCCAAACGGGGGAACGGAGGAACAAAATGAAGCGAATGAAACAAGCAGTAGCAGGGGGACTGGCGGCGTGTCTGCTGGCGGCGATGCTCGTGGGATGCGGCGCATCTCAGCCGAAGGAAAACGCGGGAAGTGCAGCGGCCGGTTCTGCTGTGCAGACAGAGACAAAGGAAAAGCCGTTTGACACCGGTCCAACTGTACGCGTGGACGGCAGAAAGATGAAAACGGACAGCGTGCGTTTGGGAAAGACGATTATGATCTCCGCCGAAGAGTTTACTGACCGGATGCAGGCGGACTATGAATATGAGGTGGACAGCAAAACCGTGACGATTACATGGAAGGATCGAACGGCAAAGCTGGAAGTGGATGAGCCGAAGGCTGAGCTGAACGGAAAAGAAACACGCGTGAAAGCACCAATCATAGTAGATGATACCGTCTACATTCCGGCAATCAAGGTGGCAAAAGCGCTGGCGGCAGACGCAAGAGTCCATAAGGGTGTACTGTATATCACACCGTATGCCGGTGACTGGGACGTGCCGGAGGGCTATTCCGTGCCCGTGCTGATGTATCATGCAGTGAGCGACAATCTGTGGGGCGGCGCGGAGCTGTTTGTCAGCCCGTCCTCTATGGAAGAGCAGCTGCTGTATCTCAAGGAGCACGGCTACACGACGATTACGTTTGAGGATCTGTACCGCATTGACGAGATCGCAAAGCCGGTCTTGCTGACGTTTGACGATGGCTATGACGATAACTACGAATACCTTTATCCGCTGCTGCGCAAATACGACAGCAAGGCGACGATTTTTATGATTTCCGGACGCATCGGCTCGGCGGAGACGCATAAGATGACCGCAAAGCAGCTCAAGGAGCTGTCGCGCTCTGATCTGGTGTCTATTCAGAGCCACACCTTTACGCATGAACCGCTGGGTACACTGTCCCGGCGCGATCAGGAGGCGCAGATCAAACAGGCGGCCAATGCTCTGCTGGAATGCACCGGCAAATATCCGTTTGTTCTGTGCTATCCGCAAGGCAGCTACAATGAGGACACGCTGGCGCTGATGCCGAAGTATCATCACTTTGGTCTGAAAATCAACGGCGGCATGTATCACACGGGGGATAATCCGTTCCTTGTGAATCGATATTATGTCTCGCGCTACACCGATATCTCGACGTTTGCGTCGTATTTACAGTGAGAAAAAAACGCCCTCGGACAACTTGTCCGAGGGCGTTGCTCTGTCTTGTGTTAAATCGGCAGCGTCGCATTCCGCAGCCACGCGCGGTCCGGTTCGTCCAGCCGCGGCGCAAGCTCGGTGTACACACGCTCGTGATAGACGTTGAGCAGCTCGCGCTCGCGTGCGGTCATCTGCTCGGGGAGAATGGCCTCGCGATCAAACGGCGCCAGAGTCAGCACGTCAAAGCATAAGAAGTCGCCGAACGCGGTGGATTCCTTGCTGCGGCAGGCGAGCAAGTTTTCCAGACGAATGCCGTATTCGCCCGTCAGATACAGTCCCGGCTCGTCTGAGGTGACCATACCGGCGGCAAATACCGCGTTGTCCGCGGGATCCGCCGCGGCGCGGAAGCGGATCGCCTGCGGACCTTCGTGGCAGCACAGCAGATAGCCGACGCCGTGTCCGGTACCGTGATTGAAATCCAATCCCAGCTCCCATAGCGGGGCGCGGGCGAGAATATCCAGATTCACACCGGTGCAGCCGGAGCGGAATACCGCGGCGGCGAGATTCAGATTGCCGCGCAGCACGGCAGTATAATGCCGCTTCATGTCGTCGGTCAGCGGGCCGAGGGCGATGGTTCGGGTGATGTCGGTTGTGCCCTCCAGATACTGTCCGCCGGTGTCCAACAGCAAAAAGCCCTGTGGCTGAAGCGTGGCGTTGCTCTCCGGTGTGGCGGAGTAGTGGACAATCGCGCCGTGTGCGCCATAGGCGGCGATGGGAGCGAAGCTCGGCTGGAGATAGTGCTCCTGCTCTTCGCGGAATTCCTCCAGCTTGCGCGCCGCACTGATTTCTGTGATCGGCTCGGTGCCGACATTCTCCTTCAGCCAGCGCAGGAAACGAACTATGGCGACGCCGTCCTTGCGGTGCGCCTCTTGGGTATTGCGCAGTTCGGTGGGATTCTTGACAGCCTTGGAACGGGTGGTCGGCGACGGCTTGTCGAGAATCGTGACGGTGTCATTGAGTGCCTCCACCAGTGCGCAGCTGGTGTGCTTGCGGTCGAGCTGTACCGTCACATGGTGCAGGCGGGAGAGATACAGCGCAATGTCGTCATAGGGGAAGCAGTGAATATGGTCGCTGACCAAGGCCTTGCTGACGACCAGATCCATTGTGGTGAGCTGAACGAAAATACGCAGCTCCCGCTGGGACAGCATGACATAGGACAGCTGCACCGGATTATACGGAATGTCGTTGCCGCGCAGGTTGAGCAGCCATTCGATGTCATCCAGACTGGACAGAATCAACCAGTCGGCGCCGGACTGCTGGAGCGACTGCCGCAGCTGCTTGATTTTATCGGCGCGGGACTGTCCGGCGTACTCGTCATCCAGCAGCCATGCAGGCTGATGAGAACGCGGCGGGCGATTCTCCCAGATTTTGTCGATCAGATCGACATTCGTGCGGAAGGAGATGCGGCAGTCAGTGAGCCTGCGCTTGAGCGTATCCAGCCAGTGAGCAGTGACGGTGCGTCCGTCAAAGCCGAGACACTGTCCGTCCTGCAAGGTATCCGTCAGATACTGCATCAGTGTGGGGACATTCGGCTCGCCCATGCGGTAGAGCTGAATGCCCGTGCCCGCCAGCTGTTCTGCCGCCTGGAGGAAATACCGTCCGTCGGTCCAAAGACCGGCGGCATCTGCCGTGACGATAACCGAACCGGCTGAACCGGTGAAGCCGGAGATCCATTCGCGGCAGCGGAAGTATTCGCCGACGTATTCTGAACCGTGGAAATCGTCGGAGGGGATATAATAGACATCAATGTGATTGGCCGCCATGTGCTCGCGCAGGGCAGTCAGTCGCTGTGGAATTGTCATAATGCTCGCTTCTTTCTTCGCAGAATACCTGCGTGATATGTAACATCAGTATATCACAAAACGAGGGTAAGGCAAAGAGTTGACAAACCATTTCCAAAGGCGGAGCACGGTTTTAACACGGTAACTTTACCGACCTTTTTCTTGCACAATACTGACCGGAATAGTATAATAAACATAAGGTTTTGATTTTACGGGAGGATAGAGGAATGTTCCAGACGACAGATACCATACAGAAGGCCTTTAAGGACGCCGGAATTCAGTGTGTAACAGCAGAGGGAACCGCACAGGGAAAGCCGGTCAGCGAGGTACGCGTGTTGGTCTCCGGCAAGCAGATGCCGAAGGCGACCATTCAGTTTGTATCCAACAGCGACAATCCGGACTTTACGGCGTGTGTTCTCGGCTATGTCAAGGTGCCGGAGGGAAAGCGTGTACAGGCGCTGGAGATGGCGAACGACTGCAATTTGAAATACCGTTACTGCAAGTTTGCGGTTGACCCGAATGACAACGTCAACGTGACCTATGACGCACCGTTTCGCGCGGCAAATCCGGGTGATATTGCGGTGGAGACGCTGGGACGCTTTATGCGTATTCTGGACACGGTATATCCGGACTTTATGGAGGCTATGTGGTCGTAAGTCTGCCTTCCTTATCGTGATATGACAACACCCCGTTGGGCGCGGAGCAAACCGCAGACCCGACGGGGTGCTTTGTGTTGTCATAGCGATTATTGAGCGGCGGACTGTCCGGCGATGCAGCCGGAGCACCACGCCCAGTGCAGGTTGAAGCCGCCGCAGTCTCCGGCGGCGTCCAGGATTTCGCCCGCCAGATACAGATTGGGCTGGCGAAGCGATTGGAAGGTGTCGTCGATTTCGGTCAGCGGGATTCCTCCGGCGGTGACCTGTGCCTGCTCCCACGGCTGTGTGCCGGTGATCGGCAGTGCCCAGCCCTTGAGGGCGGAGAGCAGAGAATCTACGTCGCGGCGGGTTAGCTCCGCGCCGGTTTGCGACAGCGGCAGAGAAAGCGACTGGCAGACGGCGGATACCATGCGCTTGGGAACCGTGCCGGACAGCAGCGCATCGAGCGGTTCCGCACCGCGCCGCTGGATGCGCTGGGTCAGCAGGGAGCGTAGCTCATGGTAATCGAAATCCGGAAAGAAGTCGATGCGCACCTCGGCACTGTTATAAGGCGAGTGCATGGCGAGGGTTCCCGAAAGATTCATCGCCGGAATGCCGGAGATGCCGTATTCGTTCCATTGCAGCTCGCCGCAGTCCGTCGCCGCTTTGCGCTTGTCCACATATAAGGTGACCTGCGCCTGTGTTCGCAGTCCCTTGAGCCGACCGAGCAGCTTGCTGCGGCAGCGCAGACCGACCAGAGCGGGGTGCAGCTCGGTGCAGGTGTGCCCCATAGATACAGCGAGCGGGTAACCGGAACCGTTGGAGCCCTGCTTGGGGGCGGCCTTGCCGCCGGTGGTCAAAATTACGGCGTCAGCATGGTATTCCTTGCCGTCCTGCGTCTGTACGGAAAAGCCTTTTTTATGGTGGGTGATGGCGCTGACCTCAGCGCCGCAGATAACAGAGATGTGCGCCTGCTGCAATGCGTGCAGCAGAATATCCAGCACCATGGAAGCCTGACGGGCATAGGGATAAATGCGTCCGGCGTCATCCGTGGTGATGAGCAGATCCAATTGCTCGAAAAACCGGATAGTTTTGTCGGCGGGCATTTGTTCCAGCAGCTGCGCCAGACGGTCAGGGGTGCGGCTGTGGTAGATCTCCGGCACAATGCCCCAGTTGCCGAGGTTGCAGCGGCCGTTGCCGGTGGCAAGAATTTTCTTTCCCACGCGATCCAGCCGTTCCAAGATGGTGATCTGTGCGATGGGATTGGTGCGTGCCGCCTGCAATGCGGCGGCAATACCGGCTGCGCCGCCGCCGACAATTAAAATACGTTTCATATTGCTTCTCCGTTGTTTTGCTTTCTGAGTAATATTGGCTTTATTATAGCATATCGTGCGGTTCCTGCATAGAAAGCCGAGAACATTGGTTGCGATTTGTGTTGCGATCAGGTACAATAAGAGGATAAGAACACGGGAGGGCGAAGAGATGAGACAGGAAAAACTGCTGATGCTGGGGAGTTCAACGGGGACGCGCGAGGTATTGCAATATGCCAGACGAATCGGTGTACGGACGATTGTCGCGGACTATCTGCCGCGGGAGCAAAGTCCGGCAAAACAGCTGGCGGACGAGGCGTGGGACATCGATGCGGCGGATCTGGATGCGCTGGAGGCGGGGTGCCGTGCAAACCACGTCACCGCGGTGTTTGCGGCGACGAGCGAGTTCTGTCTGGATCAGGCAAAGGAGCTGTGTGCACGGCTGAGGCTGCCGTTTTACGCATCGGAGGAAGGCTGGCGTTGCGCGCGGGATAAAGAACGCTTTAAGCAGGTATGCGTTCGATGCGGCGCAGCGGTGCCCAAGCAGTTTTTTGTGGACGAGCAGGTTCGGGAAGCCGATTTGCAGGACGTTCGCTTCCCTGTGATCATTAAGCCGGTGGATTCCAGCGCACAGCAGGGGCAGTCGGTCTGTCACACGCCGGAGGAGCTTGCCGCAGGCTGTCGCAAGGCACGGGAGGTCTCGCCCAGCGGACGGATTCTGGTGGAGGAATATCTGACCGGAACGGAGGTCGGCGTCTTTTTCTTTTTATATGAGGGACAGCTGATGATTACGGCGACGACGGAGTCCATGCCGTTTGTGGTCAACGGTCGGATGAATTTTGGCTTTGGTCTGCATCGCAGTCAGTTCCATGAGGATGTGATTCGGCAAGAGCGCAAGCTTCTGGAGAAAATCACACGCCAGATGGGGTGCCGAAACGGCGTGGGTTTTGTACAGATGATCCGGCGGGACGGCGTGTATCACTATTTGGAGCTTGGCTACCGGCTGGATGCGATCGCGTCGTGGACCTTTGCACGGCGGTTTCGTGGACATTCGACGTTGGAGCTGATGGTAGAGCTGGCGCTGGGACACGATTTGAAGCTGGATTTGGAGAGAGATGCCGATCCAGAGGACGAAAGCTGCGTCAGCGGAGCGTACCCGATTTGGGCAAAGGCGGGGAAGGTTGCGCGAATCGAAGGACTGGACGCAGTGCAGGCGATGGATGGCGTGACGGTGTTTTTGCAAAATTATCACGTCGGCGATACGGTAAAGGGCGTGGACAACATGCGGCAGATCGCATTCAGCATTTTGATCGAAGCGGCGGGGTATCCGGAAATCGGACAAAGGGTTGCACAAATCAACCGAACACTGCGGATGATGGATGAAAATGGGAAAAATCTGCTGATGGCGTATACGGAATTTGACGCGTACTTTGCGTCGGCAGAGCAGACCGAACATAATATATGAGACAGCGCGGCGGTCGCTTGGGGGCATACCACTGCGCGGAAAAGCAAAACAAGGGAATGAGATAAAATAGAGAGATAACGGAGGAAGTTGTATGTCCAAACCATTCACGGATCCGCGGGACGAGGAGATTTGCGAGTACACAGGCTTGAATCGACTGCTGAAGTCCAAGTTTGTACAGATTCTTTGCAATAAGCTGGATGACGGCACGTTTCGGGAATTTTTTGCCGACTGGAAGTGGATTTTTTCCTATTCGGAGAAATACCGCTGGGTCATAGTCGTGTACACAATCATGGGGATGCTGAGCACGACGCTGGGGCTGGTGTCCTCGGTGGCGAGTAAGTATCTCATCGATATTATTACGGGGTATCAGTTTGATAAACTGTGGCTGCTGGCGCTGATCATGGTGTTCAGTCTGCTCAGCAGCTTGGTGTTTTCCAGCGTGGTCAGCCGCATCTCGGCAAAGATCAGCATTTACGTCAACAACGATATTCAGGCGGAGATTTTTGACCGGATTATGGACTGTGACTGGAAGTCGGTCAGCGGCTACGCGAGCGGCGATTTGCTCAACCGGTTTAACAGTGACGTCAGCACAGTGGCAAACAATGCAGTAAACTGGCTGCCGAATTTGCTCATTGCGCTGTATCAGTTTACCGCGACGCTGGCGGTTATTTTATATTATGATGTGACGATGGCGCTGATTGCGCTGGTCAGTGCGCCTTTTTTGCTGCTTTCCAGCCGACTTTTGATGCGAAAAATGCGGGATTACCGCAAAAAAATGCTGGAGGTCAACAGCAGCCTGATGGCATTTGAGACCGAGACGTTCTGTAATTTTGACACGATCAAGAGCTTTGGCATCATGGGGCTGTATTCCAAACGCCTGCGCGCGTGGCAGGAAAACTATAAAGAAGCGAGTCTGGACTATAATTGGTTTACGATTCAGTCCAACGTGTGGGTGTCCCTGCTGTCGGCACTGGTTTCGCTGCTGGCGTTTGGGTACTGTTTGTTTCGCCTGTGGACAGGGAACATTACCTATGGCACGATGATGCTGTTTTTGGAGCAGAGAAATAAGCTTTCTGGCAGCATGCAGTCCATGGTGTCCATTGCGCCGAATATGCTGAACAGTGCGGTATCGGCGCGCCGCATTCGAGAGTTGGTGGAGCTGCCGCCGGAGCAGCACGATGCGGAGACAGCCGAGCAGATGCGCGCGCAGGCGGAGCATGGCTTTTGTGTGGAGATGCAGGCGGTGCGGTTTTCCTATGATGGAGAGCGGGACGTTCTGCAAGAAAGCGACTTTTTGGCGCAGCCGGGAGAAATTGTTGCGCTGGTCGGCCCGAGTGGGGAGGGAAAGACCACGATGCTCCGCATGATTTTGGGCTTGATTCATCCGGAGAAAGGGCGCGTGTCGCTGCGGTGTCTTGATGGCACAAAAGCGGAGGTAAACGCGGATGTACGGGAGTTTTTCTCCTATGTTCCGCAGGGAAATACCGTCTTTTCCGGTACCATTGCGGACAATTTGCGCATGGTGCGCGAGGATGCGACGGAGGAACAGATGGTACAGGCACTGCGTGCGGCGTGCGTGTGGGACTTCGTGGAGAAGCTGACGGGCGGTCTGTATGGCACGCTGGGAGAACGCGGACATGGCATTTCGGAAGGACAGGCACAGCGCATTGCAATTGCGCGGGCGATTTTGCGTGATGCTCCTATACTTCTGTTGGATGAGGCGACGAGTGCACTGGATGTGCGAACCGAGCGGGAGGTGCTGCGGAATATCGTGCGGCAGTATCCCAACAAAACCTGCATTGTGACGACGCACCGTCCGAGTGTGCTCACCTTGTGTCAGCGTGTGTACCGTGTGATGGACGCCAAGGTAACCGAGCTGAGCAAACAGCAGGCGGCACAGATGGTGCAAGATTTTTGAACGCATTGTACAGAATAGCAAATTTTCAAATTTGTAACAGAAAAAGTACTGTTCAAAATGGATAAATATCTGCTATACTAGAAAGAAGAAACGTAAGACTTTCGGAAGCATGGCCGGCGGAGGTGTAGGAATGAAGTATTTTGAGGCGATGGGGCTGCTGTCGCAATTTCATATCGGGGGAGTTTTGGTATCAGAGGACGGTGTTGTGCTAGATGCCAATGAGGCGGCGGATCAGATGCTACACGGCGAGGGCGGACTGCACGGCAAGCCGCTGGCTGAGATTGCACCGGACTTCTGCGGAGCAATCGAACCGGGACATTATTACAATGTCGGATTTATGGAATATCTAGAACGCTGTCCGTCGCCGGTGGGGGTAGAGCTGCCGACCAACACGCACATGATTTGTTTTCAGGACGTGACGAGCAAGGTGGCGCAGCACATGCTGCAAACCATTGTAGACTTTATTCCGGAACCGATTGTGCTGGCGGACGAGAAAAAGCGTATTATTCGCATTAATAATGCGACCATGCGCATGGAGTCGCTGCTGCAATCGGAGGTTGAGGGACGGGATATTAACGAAGTCTATCCGGAGCCGCACAGCGCGATGCGTGAGACGTCAGAGAACGAGCTGACCGTGCCGATTGTACTGCGGGATCGTCGTCCGGTGCTGGGCGTCCGGCAGTCGTACCAGACCTATCAGGGACGGAAGTTGAGCATTATGTGCGACAGCTATCCGATTATTTATGGAAAAGATCTGCTGGGTGTATTCTGCGTCACGGCGGATATGGCATGGCTGGAGGCGATGAGCCAGCAAAATATTGCACAGCTGGCTTATCTGACGGACGAGGATCAGGATTCCAAATCACCGACGGCGAATGCCAAGGATAAGCTGACGGCAAAATATCGTTTTTCGGACATTGTCTATCAGTGCGACGAGATGAAGATGATGATACAGAAATGTCTGATCTGCGCGAAGTCGGATTCACCGGTTATGCTGTATGGCGAAACGGGAACCGGTAAGGAATTGGTAGCGCAGAGTATTCACAACGCGAGCAACCGCGCCAACAGGCCATTTTTGGCGATCAACTGCGCAGCGATTCCGGAAAATCTGCTGGAATCCATGCTGTTCGGTACGGAAAAGGGCGCTTATACCGGTGCGGAGCGCCGACCGGGTCTGTTTGAACAGGCCAATGGCGGCACGCTGCTGCTGGATGAGCTGAATTCGATGAGTATGATGCTTCAGGCGAAGCTGCTTCGTGTGCTGCAGGACGGTGTGGTTCGCCGCCTGGGCAGCACGGACGAAAAGCAGGTTGACGTTCGCGTGCTGTCCAATGTCAACGTCCCGCCCTACCAGTCCATTGCGGAGGGAAAAATGCGTGAGGACTTGTTTTATCGATTGGGCGTTGTCAATATTACAATTCCGCCGCTGCGGGAGCGCAAGCGCGATATCCCGTTGCTGGCGCATACGTTCATTGTAAAGATGAATAAAAAGCTCAGCAAGAGCGTGGCAGAGCTGAGTGATATGGTACTGTCGATGTTCTATCAGTATGAGTGGCCGGGTAACGTGCGTGAGTTGGAGCACTGTATTGAACACGCCATGAACATCATTCCGCCAGATGAGACGATTATCCAGCGCAAGCATCTGCCGGACCGCATTTTGATGCAGTTTGGCGTCAAGCAGCTGGAAGAAGAGGACAAGAAGGGCGGTACGTTGGAGCAACTTCTGGAGGGGATTGAATACGAAGTTCTAACCTCGGAGCTGAAAAAGAACAAAGGCAATATTTCCAAGACCGCGCGAGCACTGGGCATTAGCCGGCAGAATTTACAGCATCGGCTCAAACGCGGGCATATTGATCCCAAGGCGATGGCATCGTCGTCAAACGAAGCGGAGAAGGAAGAATAAAAAAGAGAGCGAAAGCCGAGTTGACTGTTGTGCCAACTCGGCTTTCGTTTGTTCGGAAGCAGAAAAAATAAAGTGAAATGCAAAAATAATTGCATAGCAAATATCGTTGCAGCAAGGGGCCGCGACGCGATATGCGCAAGAAGCGGCAAATGGACTGAAAAAATGCGAAACATAGCCGAGTTTTTGTACAAACAAAACGGTGCAAATATTATTGCAGTAAGGGAAAAAGATGGGGCAAATATATTTGCATATAAAGAATCACAAAAAATGAAGAAAATTGCTATACAGCAAATAAATTTGCACTGCAATAAAAGTTGCTGGCAACTTGGATCGGTATGGGCAAAAGAAAGGAGGGATAACGGAAGAACGTAATGCGTTTATGAAAGAAAAGAGCTGTTTTCTGCGGGCAAAAATATTTGCACTGGGAAAGAATGATAAAGGAAAAAATATTTGCATGGAAATTGACGTTTCAATGGTCTCAAAAAATACAATGCACATAATGCACAAAAACGAGTGAAATAATCAATATAAATTACACAAAATAAAAAATAAAATCAAATGTTTTGTGATAAAAATCAAAAAGTGGCACGCAGATTGCTGGTTATATAGGCAGAAAGCAAAACGACAGCGAACACTTCTCCAGCCGGCGGCTGTGAGTTATCTTCCCAATCAGGATGGAGGAAAAGCCGAATCGTCCGAGCATGATTGCAGGCTCTCCGTAATACAGTGAATACAGAAGATAACAATGAGAAAGCAAAAGATTCTTGAGAAGAGGCGTTGACGATTTGAATTCTCTCAGCGAAACGATGTGCAATAAAGCGATTGGCTGAGACACAAAAAGAAACAACCGCCGTACCGGCAAGTACGCGGTGAATCCATTCGGGCTTAGGAAGGAAAGCACGGATGGCGTACACACACTCACACAAGAGGTCAGACAGTAAAACGAGAGGTATCTGCTGACCCGCCGTATGATCTTAGGAGGATTATTATGTATAAGGAACGTCAGTTTAAGTTAGGTATCCATTCTTACACCCTGCATCTGAATGGCTGTGGCCAGAACTGGGGCTTTGTTGGCGATACGTTTGAGCAGAAGATTGACATCTTCAAGCTGATGGATCTGGCTGTTGAGTGGCAGCTCGACGGCATCCATGTAACCGCAGTTGATCTGGCAAGCAAGGATCCGGCACACTTGGCAAAGATCAAGCAGGCAGTGAAGGATCACGATCTGTACATCGAGTACAACTGCTCGCTGGACGAAGAGTTTGACCCGCGTCTGAATGAGACGTTCGGAAGCGCAGTTAAGATCGCAGAGCAGATCGGCGCTGACGTTGTTAAGTTTAGCTTGGATATTCGCCGCCCGAAGCCGCTGTACGGCAGCCAGTTCCATCCGATCGTTATGCGTCAGCTGTGCGACGTAGTCGATCAGATCAACGAGGCTCTTCCGGAGTACGAGCGCACCGGTATCCGTCTGGCGGTTGAGAACCATACCGAGACCTTCGCCGATGAAATCGTATGGATCGTTGAGCAGGTTAACCATCCGCTGGTTGGCGCTTGTGTTGACAACATCAACTCCTTCTCCGTACTGGAGAGCCCGGAGTACTCCGACAAGCGTCTGGCTCCGTATGCATTCTGCTGCCACTTCTGCGACAACGTTCTGATCCGCGACCAGCACGGCGCACACTTCATCGGTGTAGCACTGGGCAACGGCGATATCGACTGCAAGAAGACCCTGCAGGCTCTGAAGGAGTACGCTCCGGATTGCTTCGACCGCATCAACTTCGAGGTTGAATGGGCAATCGGCGACGATCCGCTGGAAGTTGCTCAGGAGAAGGAAATCAAGGCTTGTGTTGACAGCATCAAGTACCTGCGCGAGGAGTTGGGTCTGGGTGTTCGCGGCCGTTAAGAGCCGATTTTCTGAGCGGAGAGTTTCCGACAGTACAATACAGTGAGTCCGCCTCAAGTTTCTTGAGATACACTGTTGTTGACTTAATAACAGCTGGGGCATTCGCAGAGTTTGCTCACGCGGATGCCCTGAGCTGTTTTCTTCCTTTTCAAAGGAATTTGCGGATATGCCGCGAAACGCGCGGCGCTTTGGGCTTTTGATAAAGAAAGTAGGGCAATTATGAAAAGTAAAATTCAGATAAATAAGGTTATATTCTGGCCGGGCATTATCATTCTATTATTTATGATCGCCTACGGCTATCTGTTTAATTCTTCGTTCGTTAAGGTTATGACGGCGATGTACAATGCGGTAACGGAATCGACCGGTTGGTTTATGATGTTGATTACCGGTTTGATTGTTATCCTGTGTTTTGTTGTCTGTGCGACACCGGTCGGTAATAAGAAGGTCGGCGGTGAGAATGCACAGATCAAGCACGGTATGTTTACATGGGTTGCGATGGTAACCTGTGCCGGTACGGCAACTGCCGTTGTATTCTACGCCGTAGGTGAGCCGATCGGCTATTTCCACAATCCGCCTACGTGGTGGAATATGGAGCCGGAGACGGCAGAAACCGCTGTCCGAGCAGTATCGCAGGCAGCATTCCACTGGAGCTTTGTCTACTATGCGTTGTTTGCATTCTGGGGCTTCATCTGTGGTTACATGATTATGAACCATCACCTGCCGGCACGTCCGTCCTCTGCATTGTATCCGATTATTAAGGACAAGTGCTTTGGCCCGATCGGTAAGGTTTTTGACATCCTCTCTCTGCTCGGTCTGGTAGGTGGCATGGTTACCTCTCTGGGCCTCGGTGTTCAGCAGTTCGCTTCCGGTCTGGATTATGTATTCGGCATTAAGCCGTCCAATCTCGTTTATATTGTCACGCTGGTTCTGGTATGCTTGAGCTTCACGATGTCATCTCTGCGCGGTGTAAAGAAGGGCATGGCGATCATCAGTGACATCAATGCATGGATTTATCTGTTTGTTATTGCATTCCTGCTGGTTGTTGGCCCGACCGTATTCGAGCTGAATTTGCTGACGCAGGTTACGGGCGAACTGTTTACTCGATTCATTCCAAACATTACGGCAGCGGATTGCTTTAATATTGGCAACAACTGGCCGGAAAACAACACCGTATTCTATGTTGCATGGGTTATGGCATATGCCCCGCTGATGGGCGTATTCCAAGGTAAGGTTGCCGTTGGTTATACTTGGAGACGGTTCCTGCTGGTTAACGTTCTTGGACCTGGCATCTTCAACATCGTTTGGTTCGTCGCATTCGGCGGCAACGCAATCTTTATTGATGCATTCAAGAATGGCAATATCGGTGCAGAAGTTGCAGCGAATGGCGTTCCGATTGCGAACTATGCCCTGCTGAAGTGCCTGCCGCTGAGTGTCATTATGATTCCAATGGTAGTTGCAGCACTGTTCTTTGGATTTGTTACACTGGCTGATGCAATGACGGGCACGCTGGCAAAGATGTCTATCGTATCCCGCGAGGAAGAGGCGGAAGAAGAGGCTCCAATGGCGATGAAGGTTGTTTGGGGCGCTGTCATCGGTCTGGACACCTTCCTGTGCCTGTTCTGCCTGGGTACCGGCGGTACTACGGCGTTGCAGTTTATGTCAGTTATCTTTGGTCTCCCAATCTTTGTAGCAACTCTCTGCGTTATCTGCGGTCTGGGCAAGACGTGCAGCGGCAGATTAGATGCTGAAATCGATGCATTGAGCCCGGCGGAAAAGGAAGCGCTGACCTCTGGCCGCGAGTTCTCTACAATTGCTCCGGTGACGGAAGAAAAATAACAGCTTTACATTCTACTTGCTAGTTATTACAACTTTTATAAAGAAGTAATAATCGACTTCCAACTGATAACAGGATGCCTTGCTCTCGGCATCCTGTTATTGGCGTCTATCAGGAACTTTGATGATATGAGATGCGTTGAAATATAATACAAAAAATGACAAAATGCTCTTGGCAAACGAAAAATTTGGTGATATAATAACATAAATTATTAGAATAATTTGGGGTATCTGATAGTTCGAAAAAACCGCGTAGTACAAAACAGGAAAAGGGTACAATCGCATTATGAGAAGCAATTGCCGTGGTGAATGGGTGGTCACCATGGTTTATTTTGCCTACTCGAAGTGAAATTGTATTCACTTTTGAGTAGGCTTTTTTTATTCTTTTTGATGCAAGCCTAAGCGGAAAATGAAAGAGAGAATTTATGGAATGGAGACCATTTGAACACAAACTATATCTTTCTTCGCCGACGATGCACGGAGAAGAGTTACAGTATATGACGGATGCCTATCGGCAAAACTGGATGTCCACCGTCGGAGAAAATATGGATGAAGTGGAGCGAATTACGTGCCAAAAATTGGGATGTCGGTTTTCGCTGGCTTTGTCCTCCGGAACGGCGGCGCTGCATCTTGCGTTGCGTCTGGCGGGAGAGGACGTATACGGCGTGCCGGAAGCGGGACATCGTGCATTGGAAGGAAAGCGAGTGCTTTGTTCGGATATGACCTTCGCGGCAACCGTGAATCCGATTGTATATGAGGGTGGAATTCCGGTGTTGGTTGATGCGGAATACGATACATGGAATATGGATCCACAGGCGTTGAAGCAGGCGTTTCAGTGCTATCCTGACGTCAGGATTGTCGTCATGGCGCATTTGTATGGCACACCGGGCAAGATGAAGGAGATTCTTGAGGTATGTGAAGCATACGGAGCGATTGTGATAGAGGATGCTGCGGAATCGCTGGGCGCTACCTATTGGGGAACACAGACGGGAACGATCGGAAAGTATGGATGCATCAGCTTTAACGGTAATAAAATTATCACGGGATCGTCTGGTGGCATGTTGCTGACGGATGACGAGTATGCGTATCAAAAGGCGAAAAAATGGTCCACGCAGGCGCGGGAGGCGGTGTCGTGGTATCAGCATGAAGAGCTTGGCTACAACTATCGGATGAGCAATGTCGTGGCCGGTGTTGTTCGCGGACAGTATCCGCATTTGGAAGAACATATTGCGCAGAAAAAGGCGATTTATGAGCGATACAGACAAGAATTTTGCGATTTACCAGTGACGATGAATCCGTTTTTTGCAAAGAAGGCAGAGCCGAATTATTGGCTTTCGTGTTTGCTGCTGGCGCCGGAGGCTATGAGTCAACAGATACGCGGAGAGACAGATGTAATATATCGCAGAGAAACAGGAAAAAGCTGTCCGACTGAGATCCTGGAAAAACTGTTGAAATATAATGCCGAAGGACGACCGATTTGGAAGCCGATGCATATGCAGCCATATTATCGTAGTAATTCATTTTTCACACGAGAAGGCGAAAGAAACTGTGCAGTTCGAGATGGTGATCCAGGCAGAACAGTCGGCAAAGATGGAATGCCGCTGGATGTTGGAATGGATATTTTTCAGCGTGGGCTATGCTTGCCTAGCGATAATAAAATGACACCAGAACAGCAGGAACAGATTATTGAAATCGTTCGTCATTGCTTTGATTGAAAGAAGGTTGTGCTGACGATGAAGCATACAGGGTTATATGAAAAATATATCAAACGTGTATTGGACATTCTCTGTGCGGCCGCGGCGATTGTTGCGTTTTGGTGGCTGTATGTTCTTGTGACGATTTTGGTCCGCGTTAATTTGGGAGGCCCTATTTTGTTTACACAAGAGCGTCCCGGAAAAGGAGAGAAAATATTCCGGATATATAAATTCCGCACGATGACTGATACACGGGATGAAAATGGGGAGCTGCTTCCGGATCATATGCGGCTGACGAAATTTGGACGAATACTGCGGGCAACCAGCTTGGATGAATTGCCGGAGGTGTTTAATATCCTCAAGGGCGATATGAGCGTGGTGGGGCCCAGACCACTGCTGGTGAAGTATTTGCCGAGATATACCGAGGAGCAGCATCGACGCCATGATGTTCGTCCGGGGTTGACGGGATATGCACAGGCGCACGGCCGAAATGCTGTGAGTTGGGAAGAAAAATTTGCAATGGATGCGTGGTATGTCGATCACCTTTCTTTTGCGACAGATGTGAAGATTATGCTGGATACAATTCGTTCGGTATGGAAGCAAGAAGGAATTTCTTCGGATACGTCGGAGACGATGGAGGAATTCATGGGGGAAACGAAGGATAACCACTATAGCATGATTTGATATTCGAGGTTTGAGTATGAATATTCTATTTTGCAGCGCAGGACGCCGGTGCGAGTTGTTGAAAGATTTTAGAAAAACAATGGGAGAGTATGGGAAGATTATAGCCGTAGACAATAGTCCATATGCTCCAGCAATTTATATAGCTGATACTCACTATCTTGTTCCGCGTATTGACGAGCCGAATTATATTGACGGCCTTCTTACTATTTGTAGGAAGGAGCAGATTGATGTCATTACTACGTTAATTGATCCAGAAATTATTGTATTGGCGCAGCACCGTCTGAAATTTGAAGAGTTGGGAGTGGAGGTGCTTGCACCGCTGGAAGCGACAGCCCGCCTCTGCTTTGATAAGTTTAAACTATATCAACATTTGAAGAAACATAAAATACCAACGACGCTGACATTTGGAGATTTACCATCATTTGAAGAAGCATATGGTAATAAAATCATCCAATTTCCGGTTTTTATAAAACCGAGAATGGGAAGCGGGTCAGTAGGGGTTCAAAAAATAGAATCTATGTATGAGCTGAAAGAAAAAATGAGAGAAAATCCAAGCCTTATTATCCAAGAATTTATGGGTGATGCGTTGGATATCGATGTAGATATTTATGTGGACACGATAACTAAGCAAATGGTTTCTGCGTTTAGCAAATATAAGCTTGAGAAGAAACTGGGTGGTGCCAGTAAAACAAGTTCCTTTTACGATCCGAAGCTAGTTGAATTTGTGCGGGGAGTGCTTGAAGTGCTCCAGTTCAACGGGCCAGTGGATATGGACTTATGGTATCAAAATGGTCAATATTATTTATCAGAAATTAATCCTAGGTTTGGCGGAGCGTATTTACATGCGTATGGTGCTGGGGTTGACTTTGTTTCGTTGATTGAAAATAACGTCAATGGGATTGCAAATAAACCAAGGTTTGGAAACTATGAGGAAGATGTTGTGATGATGATGTACGATAGCGTTGTGATTCAGAAAATAATAAAACCATTATGAAAGTTCTCATTATCTGTAATAGTGCATCTGGATTGCTGGATTTTCGAGGATTGTTGATTCAGGATTTAATACAGCGAAACCATTGTGTTACAGCGATTATTCCGAAGTCAGATAAAGTGATCGAGAGGCCGGCGGAGCGCCAATTAAAAGAATTGCCGTGTCCGTGGCTTGCCGTCCCAATGGATCGCCGCAGCATAAATCCATTCAACGATGTCAGACTACTATTTGCCTACACGAAGATATTGCGCAGAGAAACGCCGGATCTGGTTATTACATATACCATCAAGCCCAATATTTACGGTGGATTGGTTTGTCGGTGGCTGCATATCCCATATGCGGCAAATATTACAGGCCTAGGGACAGCGTTTCAGAAGGACGGGCTGTTGCAGTGGTTTGTCACCAAGCTATATGGTGCAGCATTGAAAAAAGCGAAGGTTGTCTTTTTTGAAAATGTTGAAAATCAACAGCTTTTTCTGGAGAGGCGAATTATTTCTGCAAAGCAGTCCTGCTTGTTGCATGGAGCGGGAGTGAATTTAGAGCATTTTTGTGTTCAAACATATCCAACGGACTCGGATACAACACGATTTCTGTTTATGGGACGCGTTATGAAGGAAAAAGGCGTTGATGAACTGCTTACTGCAATGCAGCGTCTGATTTCCGATGGAATTTCTTGCTCGTTGGACATGCTCGGTGGCATGGAAGAGGATTACAGTGCTCAAATTCAACAATTCGAAAAAGAGGGTTGGCTGTACTATCATGGCTATCAAGAGGATGTACGTCCTTTTATTGCAAGAGCACATTGCTTTGTTTTGCCCTCATGGCATGAAGGAATGGCGAACACCAATTTAGAATGCGCAGCGTCTGGACGACCAGTGATTACAAGCAATATTTCTGGCTGCAAAGAAGCTGTAATAGAAAATATAAGTGGCTTTTTGTGTGAAAAGCAAGATGCAGACAGCTTGTATCAAGCAATGAAGAAATTTATACGACTTCCACGAGAGCAGAAAGAAAAGATGGGCATGGCTGGACGAAAGCATATGGAACAGGTATTTGATAAACATAAGGTTGTGGAAGCAACCATAGCGGAGCTTATGAAGTAAGAGGGGAAACAATGAATAAACTGCTCCCGGTTTTCATAGTCAGTTTGGGTTTGGCGATACTAGCAGAAAAGTACTCTGTATATAATTGGGATAGAGAACAGTATGAGAGAAAAAATGGGTTGTTTTTTGTATTGTTGGCAATGGCCATGTCATTCTTTGCCGGTTTGCGGACAAAATATAATGATACCGGTGCCTATCGACATGGATACGAATTGATTGATTCTAAAACATCGTTGATGGAAGGGATTGATTGGATAAGAATTGGTGATAATCCGGGATTTAACTTCGTCAATAATGTATTGCACATGCTCGGATTTTCCACGCAGAGCTTTTTGATGTTTTATGCATTGATCACAGTATGTATTTATATCTGGTTTGTCCGGAAGTATACAACGAATATGTGGCTTTCCATCTTCTTGTTGTTTACTATGGGCGTTTATGGCTTTACGCTTGCCGCAATAAAGCAATGCGTTGCAATTGCCTTTGCCTTAATAGCGACCGATTGCGCGATTCGAAAAAGATGGATTCCCTTTGTTATATGGATTCTCATTGCCATGCTGTTTCACCCGTATTCCATGTTATTTTTGGTGATTCCTCTGCTGATGTTTACCCCGTGGGGTGTGCGTACATATGGAATGCTGGCGGTTGCAGTGCTAGTCGGCATTTCGTTGGAATCTTTACTGGGTACATTGATTGATATTACAACTATGTTGGGTGAGGAATATGAAGTGTCTTCCTTTAGTGGGGAAGGCGTAAATATTTTGCGATTGGCTGTTATCTGGGCACCGGTGGTACTGTCATTTATCTGTCAAAAGCAGCTGAGACAGGAAAACAACCGTGTTGGAAATTTAATGGTAAACCTAACGATGCTGAATGCGGCAATTATGTTCATTGCCCGCTTTGGAACAGCCAATTATTTTGCGCGTCTTGCGAATTATTTTTTGATTTTTCAAGTTCTTGCTGTGCCGCTGTTGCTGCGATATTTTACCAAGCAGAGCAAAGATATTTTGACGGCGGTGGTTGTGGTATGTTACTCGGCATATTTTATATATGGTAATGTCATATTATATGGCGGATTTGATGCTGGGTATGATGCGATTGATTTAAATGAATACTTGAGACAGTTGTTTTGAGCGGGGATAATATGCGAGTACTTCAAGTTGTTACACATATGGAACGTGGTGGGCTAGAGACGATGTTGATGAATTATTATCGGCAGATGGACCGAAGTAAGATACAATTTGATTTTTTGGTACACCGACAAGAACGAGCTGCATATGATGATGAAATTGAGATGTTAGGGGGACACATTTATCGGATTCCTAGGTTAAATCCATTTTCATATTGTTATCGCAGCGCGTTGAATCTATTTTTTAAAGAACATCCATATAGAATTACGCATGTGCATTTAGATTGCATGAGTGCCATTCCACTGAGTGCTGCAAAGAAGAGTGGGGTTATGGTTCGGATTGCACATAGCCATAGTAGTAATCAGGATAAAAATATCAAATATATAATGAAACAATATTATAAAAAGAAAATTTTTCATTATAGTACGGATTTACTTGCTTGCAGTCAGACGGCGGGCGAGTGGATGTTTGGAGATCACACTTTTGAAATTATGGCCAATGCCATTGATAGTGAGCGATATCTTTATAGTAAAATGGTGCGTGACAAGGTGCGCAAGAACTTAGACTTATTCAGCTCGTTAGTCATAGGGCATGTGGGAAGATTTAATTATCCTAAGAATCACCATTTTTTAATCAATATATTTTATGAACTACATAAGATACAACCAAATGCAAAATTAATGCTGGTTGGAGATGGCATAAGACGAGAGGAGATCGAACGAAAAGTAAAACAGCTCGGACTGATAGATTCCGTTATCTTTATGGGAGTACGTTCGGATGTCAATGAATTATTGCAAGCAATGGATATTTTCGTGTTTCCATCGCTATATGAAGGCCTGCCTGTCACTCTCATTGAAGCGCAGGCAGCGGGATTGCCATGTGTGATCTCAGATCATATTTCACAAGAGTGCATTGTAACAAACGACTTAGTGACCGTACAAAACTTATCCGATTCGGCAGAAACGTGGGCTAGACACATACTGTCTTTGCCGGGGAAAGAACGTAGTAATAGGAGTGCTGAGATCGAGGCAAGTGGATTTGATATTGTTGAAAACGCAAAGTGGCTGGAGGAATTTTATCTTGAACGGAGTAAATAAGAGAGGATGCAGTTTAACAATTTTTACTCCCACATATAATCGAGCACATACCCTTTCAAGAACATATCAATCGCTCTGTGAGCAAAACTGTAAGGACTTTATTTGGCTGGTTATTGACGATGGATCTACCGATAACACGGCAGAATTAGTAGAACAATGGCAAAAAGAAGAACAAGAATTTGAAATTCAATATATTTATAAAGAAAATGGAGGAATGCATACTGCGCATAATACAGCATATGCCAATATACATACGGAATTAAATGTCTGTATTGATTCTGATGACACGATTGCAGATAATGCCGTGGAAAAAATTTTGCGTAAGTGGAATTCTGTAAAATCCAAAAACTATGCAGGAATTGTTGGTTTAGATGCAGATATGAATACAGACCAAATTATTGGTAAAGGGTTTTCCAAAGGATTACGTGAGACAACACTTACGGATTACTATAAAAATGGTGGTGCAGGCGATAAGAAATTGGTTTATCGCACGGATGTTATCCAGCAGTATCCGCCATATCCCGTGTTTGAAGGGGAAAAATATGTTTCGCTGGCGTATAAATATCGACTCATTGATCAGGACTATAAGCTGGCAGTATTGGATGAAATACTGTGCAATGTGGAATATCAGCCGGACGGTTCGTCGATGAATATGCTGCGGCAATATCGAAACAATCCAAAAGGATTTGCATTTTGGAGAAAAATATGTATGCAGTACCCGGAGTCAAAGAAAAGACTGTTTATGGACTGCATTCATTATGTGTCGAGCAGCATATTCAGCAAAAATTCGTATTTTCTGAAAGAATCTCCGAAGAAATTGGAGACTATATTGGCAATACCGTTTGGTGTTTTATTGACAGAATATATTAAATACAAAACGAGATAAGGAATTGCAAAGGAGCATATAGATGATCCCCAAAAGCATTCATTACTGTTGGTTTGGACGAAGTGAGAAACCAAAGCTTGCGCAAAATTGCATTGAAAGCTGGAAAAAATTCTGTCCTGATTATGAATTGATCGAATGGAATGAAGAAAATTTCGACATACATAAGAGTTCATATATAGAAATGTGTTATGAACAGAAAAAATATGCATTTCTTACGGACTATGTGCGCTTATGGGTAGTATATCAATATGGCGGGATTTATATGGATACGGATGTGGAACTGATAAGACCGCTGGATACCTTGCTGAAACATACAGCATATTTCGGATTTGAAAATAACGAGTATATTAACACTGGGATAGGCTTTGGCGCGGAACAAAATCATCCGGTGATACAAAAAATGCTGCGAGAATATGATGTGTTGTTAGATGGAAAACATGGAACTATTGGATGTCCTGTTTTGAATACCCGAGCAATGGTTCGGTTGGGGTTACAGTTAAACGGAGCGTTTCAAAAATTAGAGGATTGCACTGTTTATCCGGCAGAATATTTTAACCCATATGATGATTTAACAGGAAGATTGAAGAAGACTCAAAATACCTATTCGATTCATTGGTACGCGAAAACGTGGGTTGATAAAAAGAGTGTTTTTCGGAGCCGATTCACCAGACCATTTCATAGAATATTTGGAACAGATTGTTTTGCGAGGTTTCAAAGGTGAGAAGAATACTGATTGTATCTCATGCAATGGAGATTGGCGGCGCAGAACGAGCATTGCTTGGCATGTTGGAACAATTTGATACGAATCAGGCTTCCGTGGATCTGTTCCTTATGCGGCATGAAGGGGAATTATTGAAGCTCATTCCTAAGAAAATTCATCTTTTGCCAGAGATACCGCAATATACGATTTTGGCGCGACCGATAAAAGACGTTTTAAAAGAAGGGCATATCTTACTTGCGGGTGGACGCCTCATTGGAAAAATACAATCCAAAAGATATGTAAGAAAGCATCACATAATAAATAGTGGCGTGGAATTAGAGTACAGTCATAAGTTTACAAAGCGATGGATGCCATTTATAGAGCCGGAGATAGAATATGATTTGGCGATTAGCTTTTTAACACCGCATTATTTTGTGGCGGAAAAAGTAAACGCCAAGAAGCGGATCGCATGGATTCATACCGATTATTCTGCTGTGCAAGTTGATGTAACGTCGGAGCTTGTTATGTGGAGCCAATATGATTGGATTGTCTCTATTTCCGATGCTGTCACCCAATCTTTTGTATCGATCTTTCCGGAATTGAACGATCGGATTATCCAAGTGGAAAATATTCTATCCAAACAGTTTATACAAGCACAGAGTGAGCTGTTTGATGCTTCGAAAGAAATGCCGGAGGGAACTATTCGCCTTCTCTCAATTGGCCGCTTCAGCTTGGCCAAAAATTTTGACAATGTACCGGATATTTGTGCGAAAATTCGTTCATTTGGATTGCATGTCAAATGGTATTTAATTGGCTATGGCGGAGAGGAAAAATTGATTCGTCGAAAAATAGCAGAAGCACACATGGAGAATTATGTTATTGTATTGGGAAAAAAAGAAAATCCTTATCCCTATATCAGAGCCTGCAATTTATATGTGCAGCCTTCTCGGTATGAGGGGAAATGTGTTGCAGTTCGAGAAGCGCAAATTTTATGTAAACCGGTTGTGATTACCGACTATGAGACAGCAGCGAGCCAGTTGGAAGATGGGATAGATGGTGTGATTGTTCCAATGGATAATGCAGGATGTGCGAAGGGCATCGCGGAACTGCTCAAGCAGCCCGAACGGATGAAACAATTATCCCAAGCCTGTGCAGAACGAGACTATACGAATACAAAGGGAATGGAAAAAATATATCGGCTGATAGATGAATAACTTAAAATGAAGATTAAAACGATTACATGTCATAATGTTTATAATATAGGGGCATCATTGCAAGCGTACGCCTTAATGGAGTATTTGCAGGGATTAGGACATAATGTTGAGATTATTGACTATGTTCCAGAGTATTTGACGCATTATAGGTTGAACGAAATTAGCAATTCAACCTACGATAGACCGATCTTACGAGAATTGTATTTACTAATAAAGCTTCCGAGGCGGTTAAAAGAGAAATGGGGACGGTGTAAAAGAGAGTTTGATTGCTTTTCCAATAGATATTTAAAAGTAACGCAGAGATCATATCGTAGTTTTGAAGAACTGCAAAGCGACCCTCCACAGGCAGATATTATCTTTGCGGGGAGTGACCAGATTTGGAATACATTTTTTAGAAATGGAAAAGACCCAGCGTTTTATCTGCAATTCGCACCAAAAGGTTGCATTCGAGCTGCATATGCAGCCAGCTTTGCCACAGAAACAATCGCGAATAAGTGGAAACCGCAGATTAAAAGATGGCTTGGTGAGCTGGATTTTATTTCGGTACGAGAGATATCAGGCGTTAAAATTGTGCAAGAGTTAGGTATTAATCGTGCAGTGCAAGTGGTTGATCCGGTATTTCTATTAGATCGACATCATTGGAGCATGGTTGCCTATGATATTCCGATGAAACGACCGTATGTTTTAGTATATGATTTTGATAATTGTAAAGACATTGCTGAATTTGCAAAGCAGATTGCGCGAAAAAATAGGTGTACCGTGTATTCTGTTTTGAAAAATCCATTCATTTCACATAATTTTGCGTCAAAAGGTCCCCAGACGTTTTTGACACTCATAAAAAATGCAGAAGTTATTATATCAAATTCATTCCATGCGACTGCGTTTTCGTTGATTTTTGAAAAGGAATTTTGGGTGATTCCGAGACGAGAAGAGATTAATACTCGTATGGTAGATTTGTTAAGATTAGTTGGATTAGTTGATCGGTTGATTAATGATTTACAAATGCAAAAAATAGAGGATAAAAAGATTGATTATGGGGGCGTTAATATGAGACTGATAAGAGCGATTATAAGATCACAAGAATATATTAACAAAGTATTGGAAATAGGAAAGCAATATGATTGATGGACTGACAAGCAAAGAATGTTGTTTGTGTCAAGCGTGTGCAGCAGTTTGTCCGGTAGATGCAATTTCTTTTCGATACGAAGAAGCAACTTTTTTGTATCCGCGAATTGACTACACAATATGCATTCAATGCCAGGCTTGTGAAAAGGCTTGCCCTGCGATGCACGGTATTACATATGTACCTAGCATATATTCATGTGAAGCTAGGAACAAAAATAGTGGGATTATAAAAAGCAGCTCTTCGGGAGGGACTTTTTCTGCTTTGGCGAATGTTGTTCTTAGAAGTGGGGGTGTTGTTGTTGGCGCGGCATTTCAAGAAGATTGGAGCGTTAAGCACATTTTTGTGGAGAGAGAAGAGGATGTTTATCTATTACGTGGATCAAAATATGCGCAGAGCGACTTGACAGAGTGTTTTGAACATATACAGCAGTACCTAGAGGATGGAAGAAGAGTATTATTTTCTGGGTCGCCTTGTCAATGTGCCGCGCTGAAAGTGAATTATGGGGGACGATATAAGGATAATCTCATTCTTGTTGATTTCGTTTGTCATGGTGTTTTGAGTTGTAAACTATTTCAGGAGTATATTGAATATTTGGAGGAAAAGAATAGAAGCAAAATTCGTTCTTTTCAATTTCGTAATAAAAAGTATGGCTGGATCAATTCCGGTCCTGAGATAACATTTGAAAATGGAAAGGTTAGAAACTGGCCGCTTTATGAGGATATGTATATGCAGGGATATTTTCAGGAGATTTGCATGAAGGAAAGCTGCTATAACTGCCAGTATAAAAACTATCATAGTGGAAGTGACATTACATTAGGAGATTTTTGGGGAGCAGAAATCCTAGATCCGGAATTCTATTGTATAGATGGTGTTTCAGCTGTATTTATACAGACTAGGAGTGGATTTAAGCTATTTCAGAGCGCCCAAAAGGAGCTGGAGTATAAAACACAGGGTATTGATGTATTGACACGGTATAATAAAGGGTTGTTTTATCCGTTTAAAGCAGGAGAAAAGCGAGGGGAGTTTCTTCAAAGAATAGATACTGAACCAGCGATTAGTGTTTTAAGAGATATAACCTTATTGCGAAAGATAGAGAGAATAAAGAGAATATATAGACGGTTTCGCAGAGCTTTTCTGCAAATGCAATCTAATGATGGAAAATAATCGATTATATAATTCCATAAAAAATCTTTTGAGCGGATTTTTATCAAAGGTTTTAATTGTAGTTTTAGGATTTGTTGTAAGAACCGTATTTATTAATGTATTGGGAAATGTATATTTAAGCGTAAACGGCTTATATACGAATATTTTAAGCGTTCTTTCATTGACAGAACTAGGATTTGGAACTGCGATGCTTTATAGCATGTATGAGCCTCTAGCAAAGCGTGATTATAAAAAATTGTCTGCTCTTATGGAACTTTATAAAAAAGTTTACAGAGGGGTTGGATTTATTGTTCTTATTTTAGGGCTTTGTATACTTCCATTTATGAAGTATATTGTAAAGAATCCTCCGGAAATAGGACATTTAACATTTTATTATATTATTTTCTTAATGGATAGTGTACTTTCATACTGGCTATTTGCATATAAAAGATCTGTACTAATAGCGGATCAAAAAGAATATGTCTGTACAAATTATCACAATTTAATGATTATTGTACGTTCGTTTATACAGGTTATGAGCCTCATAATATTTAAGAATTTTTTAATTTATCTTGTTATTCAGGTGAGCTCAACAATTATTGAGAATGCTGTAATAGCGGCTGAAGTCAATAGAAAATATCCTGAGATTAGAAGAAATACAGAATTATTAAATAAAACAGAAATTGTTGCAATTTGGAAGAATGTAAAGGCGCTGACACTTACAAAACTTGGACATGTTGTACTGAATAGTACAGACAATATAATCATCTCTGCGTTTATTGGAGTATCTTGGATAGGAACGCTTTCTAATTTTACGCTGATTGTGGATGCTGTTACAGGATTCCTGTGTCAAATCGGCTCGTCAATTTCGGCTGGGCTTGGAAATTATTTTATAGAGAAGAGTAAAAATCAGAGCTACGAATTATTTAAACGAGTAGAATTTATAAATTCTTGGCTGTATGGTTTTTGCATGATTGCGTTGTTAATCTTGCTTAATCCATTTGTGGAGCTTTGGTTAGGGGCAAGATATACGTTGAGTAATGAAATTGTATTTGCACTGGCCGTTAACTTTTTTGTACAAGGGTATATGAACACGCTGTGGATATTTCGTTCAACTTTGGGTCTGTTTACACAAGGTCAATATCGTCCACTGATCGTGGCTATATTAAATGTAGCACTTTCTATTATATTTAGCTTTCGCTGGGGAGTGGCTGGTGTATTGATAGCAACGTCTGTTTCTAGGGCATGCGTGAATCTGTGGTATGATCCGTTGCTGCTACATAAATATGGCTTCGGAAAGCCAGTAGTTCCATTCTTTAAGAAGTACGTAGTTCGGATTACATTACTTGGACTTATAGGGGGCAATATGGTGTACATGGCTAGAGTTGTTTTTCGAGATGGAGTTTCGATCAGTATGTTTATTGTTATGCTGTTTTTAACATTGATAGTTCCAAATGTAATACTCTTTATAGCATATCACCGCACCGAAGAATTCCAGTATTTTTGGCAACTAGGCAAGCATCTTTTGAAAAAGCGTCTCTAATAAAGCTATGAGTCAGTTATTATTATTCATCTACCGTCTCCCCATCCCCGCCGCCCTCCTTCTTCTACTCACGTCCTCCACGATATGCACCATGGCACAGTATCATTTTCACACGAAACCATGGTGGAAGCCTGCTCTGATCACGGCAAGCAGCTTGGCGTTGATCGGAATCTTCGGCATTACGATTTTGGGGCGTGAGCCGGGCAGTGTAACCATTGTACATCTTCAACCGCTTCACTCGTATTTACTATGGCTGCGCGGCGAAAATGCGGAATCCCTTCGTAGCAACTTGATGAATATCTTTTTATTTTTTCCGCTAGGGCTGTTGGGAGCTGCTGCTTTACCGGATACGTGGCCATGGCGTAAAAGAATCACAATTGTTGTATTTTTCGGGGGCATGGTTAGCATTGGAATCGAAGGGACGCAGTTTTTTCTGCACTGTGGAGAAGTGGAGACAGATGATGTTATCAATAATACACTTGGAGCGCTATTGGGGAGCAGCAGTATTCCTCTGGAGATATGTCTTTGGAACGAGATAAGACAATAATATAAAACGCAGCACGTATCGCATTTTGCCATACATGCTGCGTTTCTCTTATGTATATCCCATCATGTTCCGAACGAATTGCTTTCCTACACGTACTTTTCCTGCCTCTGTCAGTAACTCATTTTCTCCGTAACATTCCGTATACGCTCCGCTCAGCGGCGTGATGCCACACAGTCGTGTATCAAGGTAGCTAATCCCGTATCGTCGTGCGACCTCGCGCATAGCGGACAAATATACATTGTCATCGGGAAGCTCGAATCCCGTTCCGGGCGTAAAGCCGAGCTGAAGTATTGCATTGGGATATTGATTTTGCAGATAATGAATGCATGATTGCAATCCGCCATAGAAGGTATTCAGATCAAAATCACTGCTTGTCGAACTGGCAACAAAGCTGCCGAGTGTGCGTGCGTTGTGCTGGTCGTTTGCGCCCAGCAGGATGAAAATATAGTCCGGTGATACCTGCGCGGCGACGAGTGCTTGCGCCTGTTCGTATGCGGTGGCGGCGGTATTGGAACTGTCATACGCAAAGCCGGCTCCGACGGTAGCGGTGTTTTGGTGGCAAATCGCATGTAACGCACTGCATATGGTGTTGCACATCGTACTGTCTGCCATGACGTCATCGCTGAGGAAACAGATTTTTTTGTCGGCAAAGGGAAGAGGAACGCCCAGATACGCTTTGAACGCATCGCGTAACATCTCGGTAGAAAATGTAGGAATGCACTCAGTATAGCTTACGCCACTCTCTGTACTGAGAGTATTGCGTCCATATCGCTGTACAAGTAACGAAAAAGTCGGATTGGCGTCCGTAGAAGTTATCGATTGACGAATATAGGCGGTACTGGGCAGCGTTGTGGTATGCCCGTTTTCCGGACTGACCTTTCCGAGAAACGTATAATCTGCATCATAACAGAATACGGACTCCTGCGTGATATACTGCGTATCTGGTTCGACAGCAGTGAAACCACTCACGCGATAATATGCCAACTCGGTGTCTGCTTTATATTGATAGTCACCAGTGCTGTCCGACAGGGTACCAGGCTGCACTTCGGCAGGATTGATACGATTCCAGTGGAATGCCGATATATTTGGCAATTGGTCATAGGACAATACGCCCTGTTTGACTGCGGAGCGCACCCAATCGTTCCACTGCTCTTCGGTTGCGATAATGTCATATTCGGTATGATAGGCATTGTACGCATAAAATTCACCGGTCCACTGATACATCATCGCATAGTGCTGGATGTAGTCGGCATTATCCACCGCGCCGTCTGTCTTAGAAGAAAATCGAATATAAGAGATACCCTCTTGAAATTGATACAGCCGCAATGTCGTGTTATTGGATGTATTATATAGGGCAGTCCAGCCCTTCTTGACAAAGTTTTTGTCGGCATCAAACGTTCGCACCGTGGCGTTTCCGGAAAAACAATAGGTCAGACCGGGTGTGACCGGAATATATCCGGAGGTCATCCAGCTGGCGGTTCCCTGACCGGTTAGGCGGGCGGTGGAGGTATTATAAAAATACCAGCCAGACTTGACATCGTGGTCATTAGGATCAAAGAGATTATGCCAGTGAACGGAAAGCCCATGCAGATGATTCGGCTGGACACAGCTGTCTGTCAACTGAAACGAAACCGGATAACAATTGGTTCGGCGGTAGTCAGTCAATGCGCATCACCTCCACAAGACCGTCTTCGGACGGCAGAATGGTAACGGCGGTTTCGGTAGCGTGTACCATATTGCGGTTGGGGTCTGCATTGCTGACAATGACCTCGGAGGACATGGACGGGATACAGACGGATTCTGCCTCGTTCCAAAGACTGCCCATGCAGGCAAATGCGTGCCCTTTGGTTAGATTTTTTACCTGAAACGCAACGGAGGGAGCTTTCAGTACAAACACTTCCTTCTGGTTGGCGATACAGGTTTTTCTCAGCACATCAATCATACAAATCATAACTCCTTTCTGATTTTATGTCAGTATATAGTGCTATAGTAATACAGAGGGAGGCGATGTCTACCGCATATTCTTTCTGTGTTGTGAACAAAAAACGAACCTGCCATTGTGTGTTTCAACAGCAGGTTCATTGCTATATCGTTTGAGTCGTTTACACTTCGTTCTGTTCCGACGCATAGCGTCCATAAGCGTCTGCTGCCTGAATAGCCGCGGCAACCATAGCCGGAGTCACGGCAAACGGCATATTCTTCATTGGCTCTTTTTCGGCGCAGGCGGCTTGCGCAACCGTCATCACCTTTTCGTCGGTCAGCTCTTCTACGCCGAGCTGCTGCATGGTAATCGGCAGACCTACCGAGCGACAGAACGAAATCACTTCGGTCAGCTCTTCCTTTGGCGCCCCCTCGAGAACCAGTTGCACAATTGTGCCGAAGGCGACCTTGTTTCCGTGCGGAGCTGAACGGCATTCCTCTAACAGAGAAAGCGCATCGTTGACGGCGTGGGCAGCGGCTAAGCCGACGCTCTCAAATCCAAGACCGGAGAGCAGGGTGTTTGCTTCCAAAATCTTTTCCACAGCAGGTGTACAAACCTTATGCTCCAAAGCCAGCTTTGCGGCAAAGCCCTCGCACAGCAACGTGTCGCGACACAGTTTTGCCAGTGCCAGTGCGGCTTCGGTTGTCAGACCACCGGCAGAATTCAGCGCACCGCTGCGCTGACAGGCGCGTGCTTCGTAATAGGTAGAAAGCGCGTCGCCCATACCGGCGATCGTCTGACGTACAGGAGAATTGCACAGCACCTCGGTGTCCATCAGTACCAGCTGCGGGTTGGACGGCAGGTACAGATATTTGTCAAACACGCCATCGTCGGTGTACAGTACGGAGATAGCGGAACACGGTGCGTCCGTGGATGCAACTGTCGGACAAATACAGACAGGAAATGCCGTGAAATAGGCAATGGCCTTTGCAGTGTCAAAGATTTTTCCGCCGCCGACACCGATGACGATGTCACAGCCGAGCTGTTTCATCTGGTCAATGAGACGATGAATTTCGCTCATGCAGCACTCGCCCTGAAATGGCTCGGCGATCATATCGCAGGAGGAAGCGGCAAAGCTTTCCTGAATGGTTGCGCCAAAGCGCTTCTGTCCGCCGGGGCTGATGAGTACCAGCGCTTTTTTGCCAAACTGCTGGGCATAGCTGCCCAGATGGCTGAGCTCACCGGCTCCCTGTACGTATTTTGATGGGCTGAGAAAAATCTTCGTTGCCATAGGTCATATCCTCCTGTGCTGTAGTTCCTGGGTTGTTTTTGCGTGTTATTTCAAAATTCCGTATTGTTTCATCAGTGCAATGCGCTTATCGCCGATTTCCATGGCTTCCGTGGCACTGTTGTGCGGTGTGTGCTTGGCTTCCTTCCAATAGGCTGTGATGCGGCCTGCCCATGCGACCGGAAGCAGAAACGGTTTGCGTTCCAAATAGGGGTAGCGCCCCTTTAATTCCTGTGCCCTCGGAAAGATCGTGCGCAAAAGACGTGGGGCATGCGATGGCTTGCCCTGCTTTTGTGCGGCGACCTCATTCAGCGTGACCGTGCTGCTGTGTTTGCGGCTCATCGTTCGTCCGCCAAAGACGCCGCTGTCAAACAGATCGTCCAGCATTGGAAGTTCATCCCGCTCTAAATCACGCCACTGCTTGGGATAGTGTGCCTGCCTGGGGGAGAAGGTCAAATAATTGCGCCCGATACGAAACAGCGTTGCGGCAAAGTGCTCGGCGTGAATGGAGCGACAGCAGACAAGAACACGATACCAGTCGATGTCTTTGCCATAGCGGTTGGCGAACAGCGTGATGTCACAGACCTGCCGCAGGCCAAAGCCGCTGTGCAGAAAATGCTTGAAGGCGTGACAGATCAAGTATAGCAGCTGGTCGGTATAGCCGAGCGTCAGCATCATCGTGCCGTTGACCGGCATCTCCACGGCGCGATTCCACACGCCGTCAAAAAACGCATTGCATTCGCGATAGGCCTCAGCGTCCGGAGAAAACAGCTGCTTGTGTACCTCGATATGCAGCGGATTGTCTTTCATTCCGTAGGAGACTTCAAACGCCGTCTCGGTGTTTTGCTCAGGATGCAGCAAAGACATACCCTGCTCCAATAAGACCCGATGACACAGTGCAAACTGCTCCTCGGGGATGAGCAGATCTTCGTCGCTGGAAGGGCGATGATCCGGCATAGGGTACAGGCTGCGGCAGATGATGCCCTTGATGATCAACGGTGTCACGCCGGCCTCGCGCAGAGCGGCTTCAATTTTTAAAAAGGCCTCCGTGCGCATGGTTTGCAGCATGACATCCTGCAAGGTCTTGCGACGATATAGCTTTTGCTGCGCCGGAGAAATCGACTGCTTCGCCGGACAGGAATACACCGTTTCGAAAATCAACGGAAGGACATTTTGAATCTCCGCCTGATGATAAAATTCCAGCCACTGCTGCTCGGAAATATTGGTGTTCCACTGTAATGTCTTTCGCTCCAGAGAAGCGCGAAGCGCCTCCAGAAAGCGGATCTCCATATTGTTCAACGGTAAACCCCTCTCTTTTAGGATATATTCTCTTGGTGGTACGAGGTGTCAGTCCCGGCGATAAATATCCCGTGTATATACCTTGTCCCAGCAGTCAGTTAATTCCTCGGCGTAGCGATTGGCAACGATTACGTCACTGCTCTGCTTGAATTGCTCCAAGGAATGCTCCACCGGACTGCCGAAAAATTCCGTCTGCGCTAACGTCGGCTCATAGACGATGACCGAAGCGCCTTTCGCCTTGAGCCGCTTCATCACACCCTGAATGGAGGACTGACGGAAGTTATCGGAACCGGATTTCATTGTCAGACGATAGATACCGATGGTAACCGGCTTGCCGGAAATGCCGCCGCGCCCTTTGGTGTCATGGTCGTAGTAGCCGGCTTTTTCTAGGATGCGTTCCGCGATAAAATCCTTTCGCGTTCGGTTGGCGTCCACTATCGCACCGATGATGTTTTCCGGGACATCCTGATAGTTTGCCAGCAGCTGCTTGGTGTCCTTGGGCAGACAATAGCCGCCGTAGCCAAAGGACGGATTGTTGTAGTGCATCCCAATGCGTGGATCCAGCCCGATGCCCTCGATGATGTGGCGGGTGTTCAGACCGCGCATCTCGGCATAGGTGTCCAGTTCATTAAAAAAGCTGATGCGCAGGGCGAGATAGGTGTTGGCAAACAGCTTGACGGCCTCCGCTTCGGTGGTGTCAGTGTACAGGGTCGGAATGTCCCGCTTGATGGCGCCCGCCTGCAGTAATTTGGCGAAGGTGTGTGCTGCTGTCTGCATTTCCGAGTTGTCCAATGCACAGCCCACGATAATGCGCGAAGGATAGAGATTGTCATACAAGGCCTGTCCCTCGCGTAAAAATTCTGGACTGAATAGAATGCGCTGCGTGTGCAGTCGTTCCTGTAGTTGCTTGGTGAAGCCGACCGGAACGGTGGATTTGATGACAAGCACAGCCTGTGGATTTTCGCGTAATGCCTGTTCGGCAACCGATTCCACGGAGGAGGTGTCGAAGTAATTGCGTACCGGATCGTAATCCGTCGGCGTGGCGATGATAACAAAGTCTGCATTGCAATAGGCGGACGCAGCGTCCTGCGTTGCCGACAATTGCAGCTCATCGCGCAGGAGATAACGGCGGATTTCCTCATCCACAATCGGAGAGATTCGCTGATTGATTTGTTCCACGCGCTCTGGCTGGGAATCTACGGCAACGACCTCATGGTGCTGTGCCAATAGCACAGCCAGCGAAAGCCCCACGTATCCTGCTCCGGCAACTGCAATCTTCATCCTGTACTCTCCTCCTGCTTGGAATGGTTTTATTGTATCACAAATCATGTCAATTGTCTTGACTTGGAATGGTATGCGCAGAAAAAAGAAGGGAAGAACAGGACAAGAATGGCGTATGGTTGTGTTTTTTGTTGGCACATAGTATAATAATGATAATTGGAGCGTATCGGAAGAGCAGATATTCTGCGTTTCGGCGTTGGAAACGAAATGGAGAGCGTGTAGGATGACATGGGTTGTTACCGGAGGAGCCGGTTTTATTGGATCAAATTTTATTACCTACCTGCTTCGTACATACCCAAATGACCGAGTTGTGTGTTTGGATAAACTGACCTATGCGGGAAATTTAAGTAATCTGTCGGAAGTGATGGACTGTGAGCGATTTCGGTTTGTCTGCGCGGATATCTGCGATCGGGACGCGGTGTATTTGCTGCTGGAGCAGGAACATCCGGATATTGTCGTCAATTTGGCGGCGGAGAGCCATGTGGACCGCTCGATTGCCGATCCGTCGGTGTTTCTGCGCACCAATGTCATGGGCATGGGTGTGATAATGGATGCGTGCTGTCGCTATCACGTGCCGCGGTTTCATCAGGTTTCGACGGATGAGGTGTATGGCGATCTGGGGCTGGAAGAGACGTGCCGCTTTACGGAGGATATGCCGCTGCGCGCCAGCTCGCCGTATGCGGCGTCCAAGGCGTCAGCAGATCTGCTGGCGATGTCATATCATCGGACGTATGGACTGGCAGTGACGATTTCGCGCTGTTCCAATAATTATGGTCCAAAACAATTTCCGGAAAAGCTGATTCCGCTGATGATATGGAATGCGTTGCATGATCTGCCGCTTCCGGTCTATGGAACGGGCAAGAATATTCGGGACTGGCTGCATGTGGAGGATCACTGTCGGGCGCTGGATCGTGTGATACAGCGCGGTACAATCGGCGAGATATATAACATCGGCGGCTGTAATGAGCTGTGCAATCTGGATATGGTCAAGCGGATCTGTGTCCAACTGGACAAGCCGGAGACTCTGATTTCTTTTGTTGAGGACCGCAAAGGGCATGATCTGCGCTATGCGGTGGACTGTACCAAGCTCCGCCGAGAGCTGGGCTGGCAACCGCAGATGGCGTTTTCCACAGGTTTGTGCAAAACGATCCAGTGGTATGTCGAGCACTTGGATTGGATGGAACAAATTTTCTCCGGAGACGAGCGACGGGAGAAGAAACAACTGCTTTCTGAACCGATGAATGATATAATACAGACAAATAAGAAGGCATATTAGGAAACGATTTGCCCTCACTAGAGATTCATGAAAAGAAGTAATCGCGAACTTGGGCACTGAGCGGTTACTTCTTTTTGTTATCGGATAAACCAGAGAAACAAGTCCTATTCGTACCATGCTTCATATGTGACCATGGGAAGCCCTCCTTGGTGTGAGTGACGGAATGCAAAAAAATAGCAACCGCACGTTGCTTGGTTTCCTGTAAGAGCAATGCTATACTGTATGCAAGGTGGTGATTGATATGGAAACCAAAGAGATTATTGCAGCACTTCGTGCGCAGAAAGGCTTGTCACAGGAACAGCTTGCCGAGCAGGTCTATGTCACACGGCAGGCAGTCTCGCGCTGGGAAAGAGGAGAAACCATACCGAATACAGAGACGTTAAAACAGCTGTCCAAGCTGTTTGATGTATCCATCAATACGTTGCTGGGATCCCCGCGCACACTCGTTTGTCAGTGCTGTGGAATGCCGCTGGAAGATGCAGTAATCAGCAGGGAGCCGGACGGTACCTTCAATGAAGAATACTGCAAATGGTGCTATGCTGAGGGTCGCTTTGCCTATACCAGTGTAGAGGCATTGACGGATTTTCTTGTCGGACATATGTCGAATGAACAGTTCACGCCGGAACAGGCACGGGCGTACTTTTCGGCACAGCTGCCAGAGCTGAAGCATTGGAAAAAATGAGATAATACGGAGCAAGCGCGAAGACAAGAAACCTTTGCGCTTGCTTTTTTGATGTTCGAAAAACGAAATGTAATTTGCGAGAAATTTGCATATTGACAAAGTGACGCGGAGGGTATAATATAATTTGCGAACGAATTGCAAATTGGAGGCACAGTGGATGGCGAAATATGTAACAAAGCAGCGCAAACGGCTGCTGGAATATCTCTCTGCCCATACGGATGAACAAATTACGGTGCGGCAGATTGCTGATGCGCTGGCCGCAGACCAGATCAGTATCAGCGCAGTTTATCGCAATCTATCTGCTTTGGAGGAAGAAGGCTTACTCAAGCGAAGTGTGCGGGAAAACACGCGGGAGGTCTATTATCAATATATTGCCGCGGAAGCATGCAAAGACAGCCTGCATCTTTCATGCCGCGTTTGCGGGAAAAGCATTCATTTAGGCAAGCAAGAAGCAGATCAGTTGATTCAGAACACATTGAACAGTACAGGTTTTCAAATTGATAAATCGGAGACCATTCTCTATGGTATCTGTAAGTCCTGCAGAAGATAAAGGGAGGTGAGTGGAATGACAAAGAAAAAGCGTATCGTATCTTTATTGCTTGCGGTTACGGTTTTATTTGTTGTCCTTTACTCCACCTTTTATATCGCGGCAGAAGCAGATCATGACTGCGTGGGAGACAATTGTCCCATTTGCTATCAGATTCGCGTTTGCGAAAATACACTGAAGAATGTTGCGCTGGCGGCACATGCAGCAGCATTTACCACAGCAGTAACCTATATTCTGTGCAGTGTCATTTCCGCCTACGCAGAAATAAAACAAAGTGATACGCTGGTTTCTCTCAAGGTCAAGCTGTCCAATTAAAAAATAAGCACATACAGGGGTGAAGTCTATCCATTTTAGGGATGGGCGGTTGCGGCGTGCCGCAAGACCCTTGTATTTTTGCGTTTTTTTTAAGGAAATTACATCTTTGTTTACTTGGAGGGAAATACATTTTATGAAAAAACGATTTGCAGCGCTGCTGCTGGCGCTTTTAGTGACGATGAGTGCTCTGTGTGCGTGCAGCGGACAGAAGAATGCCGCGCAGAACGGTCAAGGCGATACCACGACGAAGAAGTTGAAGGTTGTCACGACAATCTTTCCGGAATATGATTGGGTGCGCGAAGTTTTGGGGGATCAGGCGGATAACGCTGAGATTACGATGCTGCTGGATAACGGCGTCGATCTGCACAGCTATCAGCCAACTGCGGATGATATTGTGAAAATCTCCGATTGTGATCTTTTTATCTATGTCGGCGGTGAGTCTGACGGATGGGTAGAGGATGCACTGAAAAACGCTTCCAATAAAAATATGAAGGTCATCAATTTGATGGACGTGATGAAAGATGCCGTCAAGACGGAAGAGGCAAAGCCTGGCATGCAGGCGGAAGAAGGGCATAATCATGGATATTCCAACTTCGCTGACAGTGATGTTCAGGATAGAACTCTGTCTGACTGGGATGGCGATTGGCAGTCCGTTTACCACTATCTGCAGGGCGGAGTATTGGATGAAGTGATGGAACGTAAGGCAGAAGACGGAAGCAAGACGGCAAAGGAATATCATGCCTATTATGAGAAGGGCTATAAGACAGATGTTTCTCAGATCACGATTGATGCGAAAAATAATACCATGACCTTTGTGAAAAACGGTGCTGAAGCGACAGCAACGTATAAGTACAAAGGTTATCAGATTTATGATTATGAATCTGGCAGCAGAGGTGTCCGTTATTTCTTCCAGGCGACCGGCGGCGATGACAACGCGCCGAAATATGTACAGTTTAGCGATCATGGCATCACTCCGGGAAAAGCAGAACACTTTCACATTTATTTCGGTGATGATGGATTTGACGCGCTCTCTCAAGAGATGGACAATTGGCCGACCTACTATCCGATGGATATGAGCGGCGAGGATATTAAGAACGATATGCTGGAGCATGAGGAAAAAGAGTACGATGAGCATGTGTGGCTGTCTTTGAAGAATGCGGAGACTTTGGTCGGCGCGATTTCAGATGCTCTGCAGGAGCTTGATCCGGACAATAAAGATGTCTACAGCTCCAATGCCGATGCCTATGTGGAAAAACTGTCTGCGCTGGATCATAAATACCAGAAGACGGTTGACGCGGCGTCTACAAAAACGGTTCTGTTTGGTGATCGTTTCCCGTTCCGTTATATGGTAGATGATTATGGTTTGAACTATTATGCAGCATTTGCAGGCTGCTCCGCGGAGACAGAAGCCAGCTTTAAGACGGTATCGTTCCTGGCAAAGAAGGTAGACGAATTGAATCTGCCGTGCGTGCTGACTATTGAAGGGACAAAGCATAAAATTGCAGAAACCATTGTGGAAAACACAAAAGAAAAAAATCAGAAAATTCTGACGATGGACTCGATGCAGTCTACAACTTCGGAAGATGTCAAGAATGGTACGACCTATCTCTCTGTTATGGAAAAGAATCTGGATGTACTGAAGAAAGCACTCGGGTAAACAGGAGGAGAGAATATGGCTCAATTTACTTGTCAAAATCTCTGTGTCGGCTATGAGGGAAAACCTGTTCTGGAAAATTTGAGCTTTTCCGTTAATGCTGGGGACTACCTCTGCATTGTTGGAGAAAATGGATCCGGCAAGAGCACACTTCTGAAGACCATTCTTGGTTTGCAGCCACCTGTCAGTGGAAGGATTTTGACAGGGGATGGGCTGAGAAAAAACGAAATCGGTTACCTGCCGCAGCAAACAATAATTCAACGGGATTTTCCGGCGTCTGTGAGAGAAATTGTGCTCTCTGGATGCCAAGGGCGCTGCGGCAGGCGCCCTTTCTACAGCAGAAAGGAAAAACAGCTTGCAGCCAGCGCAATGGAAAAAATGCAGATTCAAGCGCTGGAAAAACGGTGCTATCGGGAGCTGTCGGGTGGTCAGCAGCAGCGAGTTTTGCTGGCTCGCGCACTGTGCGCCACGCGCAGAATGCTGCTTCTGGATGAACCGACATCCGGACTGGATCCGAAGGTTACCGCGGAAATGTATTCTTTGATTCAAGAATTAAACCACAGCGATGGGATTACGGTGATTATGATTTCTCATGATATTGCGGCAGCAGTCCGCTACGCGAGCCATATCCTGCATATCGGAGATACCGTTTTCTTTGGAACAAAAGGAGAATACTGCCGCAGCCCGCAGGGACAGCTGTTTGCTGCGGAGAAAGGCGGTGAGCTGCGGTGATGAGAATGTTGGAAATATTATCAGAATATTGGGAGCACCCGTTTGTTCGCTATGCGCTGATAGTGGGCGTCCTGATTGCGCTGTGTTCCTCTTTGCTTGGAGTAACATTGGTACTGAAACGATTTTCTTTTATCGGGGATGGTCTATCTCATGTTGCCTTTGGTGCAATGGCGATTGCCGCCGTTCTGCAAGTCAGCAATGAAATGCCGGTCGTGATGGCAGTCACCATTATCAGTGCCGTTCTGCTGCTGCGAACGGGACAAAATGCGAAAATAAAAGGAGATGCATCCATTGCGATGATTTCAGTGGGAGCACTTGCTATTGGATACCTTTTAATGAATTTATTTTCTACCTCGTCGAATTTGTCCGGTGATGTGTGCAGTACATTGTTTGGCTCTACTTCTATTCTCACATTGTCTGTGACCGAGGTATGGCTTTGTGTAGGAATGTCTGCATTGGTTGTAGCAGCATTTCTCCTATTTTATCATAAAATATTTGCTGTTACCTTCGATGAGAATTTTGCACGGGCGGTTGGCACAAAGGTGGGAATGTATAACCTGCTGATTTCTATTGTGGTAGCAATTATCATTGTGCTGGCGATGAATCTGGTAGGTTCCCTGCTTATTTCTGCACTGGTAATTTTTCCGGCACTGTCTGCGATGCGAATGTTTAAGAGCTTTTGCAGCGTGACAATTTGTGCAGCAGTTATATCGGTTGTATGCGCGATAGTTGGTATGCTGGTGTCAATTTTAGCAGGAACGCCGGTTGGATCAACTATTGTCGCCGTGCAGATTGGCATGTTTTTCTTATCATGGATGATTGGAACAGCCATGGGAGGGGTACGGAAATGAAAAAGAAAATTTGTATGCTGCTAGCGGCATTTCTGCTCCTGGGGCTGTGTGGATGTGAATCGGAGCCACAAGGTACAGCGGCAGGCAGTGCAGTGTCAGAACGTACCGCATCTGCCGCTTCTGATCCGCAACAATCAACGAAACAATCGGAGGAAGAGGAAACCATTGATCTGACAAAATTGAGCAGTACTATGGTTTATTCTGAGGTGTATAATATGATGACAGCACCGGAGGACTACGTTGGAAAGACGGTTACTATGCACGGACAATTCGCGATGTATGAAGATCCGGAGTCAGGGGAGCAATACTTTGCCTGTATCATTAAGGATGCTACGGCCTGCTGCTCACAAGGACTGGAATTTGTTTTGCAGGGGAATCCGAGCTATCCGGATGACTATCCAGAGCTTGGAGCGGAGATAACAGTTGTTGGTACTTTTGAAGTCTATGGAGATGAGAAAGGGCAATATTGCCGACTGAAGAATGCAAAATTGGCTGAGTAAAGTAGCAGGACAAGGAAAGCCCGCCGGATGATCGATATCAATCCGGCGGGCTTTTTGCAGAATGCCATGCTGAGAGTAAAGCGTTTCGGCATACAGCGTCACAAACAAAAAGCACCGAAACAACAACGTTTCAGTGCTCTTTGAGTGGCGGAGAAGGTGGGATTCGAACCCACGTGCCCGGTTAAGGGCAACTCGATTTCGAGTCGAGCTCGTTATGACCACTTCGATACTTCTCCATGTCTACGTGGTCGACTTTGCAGTCCGTTAATTAGAATACCGCATTTGCGCTGAATTGTCAAGAAAAAATTTTAATCTTCTTTATTCAGGACAGCACGCATGCGCTCCAATGTTTTGGGGCTGATAATATGCTCAATATGACAAGCATCATGGTCAGCGGTTGCTTCATCTAAAGAGAGGATCGTCATCAAGAATTCCTTAATCAGCGTATGCCGGTCATAGATTTCCACCGCGCGGCGGCGACCTTCCTCGGTCAGATAGATGTTACCATATGCTTCCTGCTCGACGAGCCCGGCCTTTTTCAACACACTCATGGCCCGGGTGACACTCGGCTTGGAAAAACCCAGCTTATTTGCAACATCAACAGCACGGACCGTGCCATTTCGCATACCGAGTAAGAGGATTGTTTCCAGATAATCTTCTCCGGACTGTTGAATTCTCATAATCATCTCCTGCTTTCCCTAGATTTTATAACATTATATCATAGAAATACGACGGATTCAACAAAAATTGTATGTGATAAATTGTTGCAAGAAGACAGGAAATATGTTGTAAAAATCTGTTTGTTACAGTATAATAAATCATAGATATACTGTAACAAACAGATACCAAGACATAGGAGGAAAGAAAATGAAGAAACGATTAATGGCGTTGTTTCTCTGCGGAGTTATGACGGTAGGGATGATGCCTACGGCGATAGCTGCGGATGTGGAAGTATTGGAGGAAGGGACGCAACCAACGGAGGTTGTTGCTAGCGGAACCTGCGGGGAGAATATTTCTTGGTCATATAATCAAGACCATGTTTTAACGATAAGCGGTAGTGGACGTATGGATAATTATGAGGCGTGCTGGGGTGAGAATGAAGAAACAGGAGAGCGTGAGATAATTACTGAAGAAACTAATATGCCTTGGGTAGAGTATTTGAATGAAATCAAGGAAATTGAAGTGTCTGGAGATATTACTTACATAGGGGATATGTCATTTGCAGGTTGCGCTCAGATTGAAAGAATAGATTTTTTGAATGTAACTTCGGAAGGGCTTATTATAGGGCAGAGCGCCTTTTATGGATGCAGAAATCTAAAGGATGTTAATTTGACAGAGAATGTGACTGGTTTAGAAGCAAGTGTGTTTGCGAATTGTGATAATTTGAAACGACTTGTACTACCAGAAACGATTTTTTCATTTGGAAAGTATAGTATAGGTTATAGGTTGGGGAATAATCCTTCCATAAATGATGCTTTAACAGTTATATGCGCAAAAGGATCAGAAGCATATAAATATTGCAAGGGAAATGGGATAACTTATGAATTAGATGATAGTTTGCATCACTATAATGAGGGAACAGTATTGTCTGAACCGTCATGCACAAGTGAAGGTTCGATACGTTATGATTGTGACGTGTGTACAGTAAGTAAGGTAGAGAAAATACCTGCTTTAAATCATAACTTGACAGAGAAGAGTGAAACTTCCCCGACATGCACAGAAAATGGATATAAAATATATTATGTCTGCAAAACTTGCAAAAAAATGTTCCGCAATTCAGAAGGAACAGAAGAACTTGAGCAGCCAGAGGCGATTCCTGCAACTGGACATGAATTAAAGAAGACGAATGAAGTATCTGCAACGTGCACGAAAAATGGCACAGCGGCATACTACACCTGTGAAAATTGCGGGAAGTTGTTCCGTGATGCGAAAGGAAAGCAGGAGATAGAACAGCCGGATACATTGCAGGCGACTGGCCATGATTTAAAGAAAACAGATGAAGTGCCAGCAACATGCACGAAGAATGGCACGGCAGCATATTACACCTGTGAAAATTGCGGGAAGTTGTTCCGCGATGCGAAAGGAAAGCAGGAGATAAAACAGCCAGATACATTGCAGGCAACTGGTCATGATTTAAAGAAAACAGATGAAGTGTCTGCAACGTGCACGAAAAATGGCACGGCGGCATACTATACCTGTGAAAATTGCGGGAAGTTGTTCCGTGATGCGAAAGGAAAGCAGGAGATAGAACAGCCGGATACATTGCAGGCGACTGGCCATGATTTAAAGAAAACAGATGAAGTGCCAGCAACATGCACGAAGAATGGCACGGCAGCATATTACACCTGTGAAAATTGCGGGAAGTTGTTCCGTGATGCGAAAGGAAAGCAGGAGATAGAACAGCCAGATACATTGCGGGCAACTGGTCATGATTTGAAGAAAACAGATGAAGTGCCTGCAACGTGCACGAAAAATGGCACAGCGGCGTACTACACCTGTGAAAATTGCGGAAACCTATTTCGTGATGCACAAGGTACAGAAGAAATTTCGCAGCCAGAAGTATTGAAAGCGAAAGGGCATGAGGTAGTAAAGACAGAGGCAAAAAAGCCGACGACGGCAGAACCGGGCAACAGTGAATACTGGACATGCACAGTTTGTGGAAAGTATCTTAAGTATGCTGGAGAAGACCTTGATGGGACAGCCGTATGGGAGGAGATTGAAAAGGACAGTTGGGTGATTCCGGTACATGTACATAGCTTTGATAATGGAAGAGTAACTAAAAAGCCAACCTGTACCAGAAAAGGCGTAAAAACGTATACCTGTGCTTGCGGTGAGAAAAAGACGGAAGATATTCCGGCGTTGGGACATGACTGGAAAGTATACCCGACGGTAAAAGCAACGCCAAGCAAAAATGGACGAATGGAATACCGTGTGTGCCAGAGACCGGAAGATAATGCGACGCCTGTTGTACAAACTATTTTTAAAGCTTCGAAAATTAGACTTTCCAAGAAGATGTATAAGTATGATGGAAAGAAGCATACGCCAACGGTGAGAGTGAAAGATAGTCGAGGAAAGAAGATAGCCTCAAAAAATTACACTATTCGATATGCTTCGGGTCGAAAGAAGGTCGGTACATACAAGGTAACGGTTACGTTCCGAGGAAAACTCTATACGGGTAAAAAAGTGTTGACCTTTAGAATTAAAAAGTAAAGTATAGCAGCATAGCTCTGGTAGCGGAATCAATAGGTTCAGATGCCAGAGCTATTTGTTAAATTGAGATAAGGAATGCTGTTTTATAGACATCTCATAGGAACAAAGAACAAAAACTGTGATTATCCAACGGAAATATTGCGCCCAAAGCGGTTTTGTGATATGCTTGAGTATACTGAGGAAAAATATATATAATACCCTGATTATATGTGCACAAAGCGTGAAAAACGCGGAAAATGCACAGGACGGAGTGAATAGGAATGGATACAATTCGTTTAGCACAGCTTCTGTTTCCGGACGTGACGGAAACACCGGAGCAGGTAGAAGCCCGTTACCCGGCGCGCCAGCTGCCGGAGGGCGCAAAGGTAACGCGTATGGCGCCCAGCCCGACCGGCTTTATGCATCTGGGCAACTTGTTTGGCGCATTGGTAGATGAGCGCCTGGCACATCAGTCCGGCGGCGTGTTCTATCTGCGCATTGAGGATACGGATAAAAAGCGTGAGGTGCCGGGCGGCGTCCAGCTGATTTTGGATACCTTCCAGAAATTTGGTCTGCCGTTTGACGAAGGTGCAACCGTGGACGGTGACAAGGGGGAGTATGGCCCGTACCGCCAGAGCCAGCGCGCAGAGATTTACCATGTCTTTGTCAAGCAGCTCGTAGAACGCGGCTATGCCTATCCGTGCTTCTGTACGGAGGAAGAACTGGCGGAGATGCGCGCCGAGCAGGAAAAGAACAAGGAAAACTTCGGCTACTATGGCAAATATGCCAAGTATCGCGATTGCCCGCTGGAGGAAATTGAACGCCGTCTGGCGGCAGGCGAGAGCTATGTCGTACGTTTTCGCTCGAACGGCAGCATTGAGCACAAGGTAAAGCATACCGATCTGGTCAAGGGAACGCTGGAACTGACAGAAAACGATCAGGACATCGTTCTGCTGAAGTCGGACGGCATCCCGACCTATCATTTTGCGCATATTGTGGATGATCATCTGATGGGTACCACCCATGTTGTTCGCGGTGAGGAATGGCTGGCGACGCTGCCGATTCATATTCAGCTGTTCGACGTCATGGGATGGAAGCGCCCGAAGTATGTGCACACGGCACAGCTGATGAAGATGGACGGCGAGTCCAAGCGTAAGCTGTCCAAGCGCAAGGATCCGGAGCTGGCACTGTCGTATTATTATGAGATGGGCATTCCGGTTCCGGCGGTGATTGAATATATTATGACGCTGCTCAACTCGAACTTTGAGGAATGGCGCCGTGCAAATCCGGACAAGTCGGTCAATGACTTCCCATTCAGCACGAAGAAGATGAGCGTTTCCGGTTCGCTGTTTGATATGGAAAAACTCAGCGACGTCTGTAAGCAGGTTATTTCCCGCATGAGTGCGGAGGATGTATATACGGCGGTCGCCGAGTGGGCAAAGGAATATGATCCGGAGTTTGCCGCGCTGTTCACCCGCGATGCAGAGATGACCAAGGCGTTTCTGGCAATCGGACGCGGCGGAAAGAAGCCGCGCAAGGACATTGAGGTTTGGAGCACGGTCAAGGCGTATATGGACTTCATGTTCGATGAGCTGTTCCAGCCGGACTACACCGGTATGCCAGAGCGTGTGAGCGCTGAGGACGCCAAGGCGATCCTGACGGAATACGTCGATATTTTCGATCCGGCGGACGAGATGACGGTTTGGTTCGACAAGATCAAGGAACTGGCGGCGGCACACGGCTATGCGCCGGAGACCAAGCTGTATAAGAAGGACCCGGATTCCTATAAGGGACCGGTCGGCGACATTTCAATGGTGCTGCGTGTTGCGGTGTGCGGCCGAACCAATGCGCCGGATCTGTTCTCTGTTATGCAGCTGCTGGGTGCAGACAAGGTTCGTGAGCGCCTGGAACGCTGCAAGAACGCATTGTAATCACAATCCGTTGGCGTTGAAGCCGATCTCTGCCTGACGAATGAAAGGAGCAGAGACTGCGGCTTTCCGCCGTTTGCATAGAGTATTAAGAAAAGGGGAATTGCCAAGATGGAATTCGCATCAAATTTTCTGACGGACATCATTGATGAAGACATTAAAAATGGTATGACGGAACGCATTCATACGCGTTTCCCGCCCGAACCGAATGGTTATCTGCACATCGGCTCGGCCAAGGCCATTTATATCAACTGGATGATTGCACAGAAGTACAACGGTCTGTTCAATCTTCGCTTTGACGATACCAATCCGGCGCGTGAGGATGACGAATATGTGCAGTCCATTCGTCAGGACATCGCATGGCTGACCGGTTCGCAACCGTCCGGCGGTATTTTTTATGGTTCGGATTACTTTGATAAGTGCTATGAATGTGCGGTTTACCTGATTAAGCAGGGCAAGGCTTATGTCTGTGATCTGACGCAGGAGGAAATGCGTGAGTATCGCGGCACGCTGACCGAACCGGGCAAGGACAGCCCGTACCGCAATCGTTCGGTCGAAGAGAATCTCCGCCTGTTTGAGGAGATGCGCGATGATAAGTATCCGGACGGCAGTAAGGTACTGCGTGCCAAGATTGACATGGCGTCGCCGAACATGAACCTGCGTGATCCGGCGATCTATCGTATCGTGCACATCACCCATCACCGCGTGGGCAACAAGTGGTGCATTTACCCGCTGTACGACTTTGCACATCCGCTTCAGGACGCGATGGAGGGCATCACGCATTCGCTGTGCTCGATTGAGTTTGAAAATCACCGCCCGCTGTATGAGTGGGTTGTGGACAACTGTGCACCGTGTCTGCCGTCGCACCCGAAGCAGAGAGAGTTTGCCCGTCTGAATGTGACGAACACCGTCATGTCCAAACGTTATCTGCGTGAGCTGGTCGAGACCGGTAAGGTGGAGGGCTGGGATGACCCGCGTATGCCGACGCTGTGCGGTCTGCGCCGCCGCGGCTATACGCCGAGCGCGATTTTGGAATTTGTCGCGCGCGCGGGTATCGCCAAGACGGATTCGCTGGTGGACATCAAGCTGCTGGAATACTGCATTCGTGATGAGTTGAACAACACGGCGCTGCGCCGCATGGCGGTTACTGAGCCGATTAAGATGGTTATTACGAACTATCCGGAGGACAAGGTCGAGACCTTTGATGTCGCCAACAATCCGAAGGACGAGTCCGCCGGTATGCGTGCCGTGCCGTTCTCGCGCGAGCTGTGGATTGAGCAGAGCGACTTCGCCATCGTTCCGCCCCCGAAGTTCAAGCGCCTGAAGCCGGGCGGAGAGGTTCGCCTGATGGGTGCCTATATTGTCAAGTGTAACGACGTCATTCAGGATGAGCAGGGCAATGTGGTCGAGGTACACTGCACCGCCGATTTGGAGACCGGCAACGGCAATCCGGTGGACGGACGCAAGGTGCGCGGCAACATCCATTGGGTATCCGCCCGCCATGCGCTGGATGCAGAGCTGTATCTGTACGAGAACCTGTTTACGCTGGAAAACACCAACGATGTTCCGGAAGGCAAGACCTATCTGGACTTCCTGAATCCGGATTCCCTGAAGAAGCTGACCGGCTGCAAGCTGGAAGCGTCGATTGCCGACGTTCCGGCGGGAACAGCTATGCAATTTGTCCGTATGGGCTATTACATCAGCGACAGCAAGGATGCGGAAAACGGCGCGCGCCGCTTCAACCGCATTGTCTCGCTGAAGGACAGCTTTAAGCCGGATGCAAAGTAATAAGGCAACACAAATGGGTATGCTGCAACTGGTTTGAAATTTGAAAAATAGTGAGGCTTGCTCGGAGGATAAGCTGTAAAGCAAATAGAGTGAAAAATAATACTGGACGTGTGACCTGTCCAGTATGAAGATGGCAGCGTATAGCACAATTAAAAGAGTCTGTTGCAATTTGTGTTTTGCAACAGACCCTTTTGTATGTTTGAAAAATAGGAAGAGTGCAATTACCGAATAAAGTTCGTCATAATCTTCGCATCTTCTTCGGGCATCGCAATGCCAGCCTGCTTGCCGGCCTCAATGTTCTTAAGCACCCAAGCCATATTGCGGCCGATGGTGCGCATGATCTGAAGACCTTCGGCATCCTGCATAACATCCTCTGGTGCGTTGCCGTGTACCATGTTCCAGTAGCGAGAGCTGATGATCGGCATTTCAGCGTACATCGGGTACTTGTTCAGGGTGTCCAGCGTAGCGGTGGTTCCGGCGCGGCGGGCGGACGCAATCGTTGCTGCCGGCTTCAGACGGAATGCCTCTGCCGGAGTGACGGAGAACAGGCGATCCAGAAACGCCATCACTTCGCCGGTCGGAGAAGCGTAGTATACCGGAGAGCCGATGACCAGACCATCGGCTTCCTTCATCTTTTCGGAAGCGGTGGCAACCAGCTCGTCAATCTTGCCGTTGACAGCGTTGAGACCGACATAGAGGATTTCCGACTCAATACCCTGCGCCTTGAGTTCTTCTGCAATAACGTTCAGTGCGGTGTAGGTGCAGCCGTGTTCACGACGGCTTCCGTTTACCATCAATACTTTCATGTGATTCCACTCCTTAGATGATATAGTATATTTTAAGTTAAAAATTGGTGACGTTTTCGTAGCCCATATGATTCCTGCCGGTCTTTGTAGGATACAACAGGAGGAATCATGTGGTACAGCAGTATATGTTTCGGAAGCATAGAAGAATACTTCTTATATATTCATATTTTTCCAGTGGAAATAAGGGTTGCTTTTCTGCTTCTTTCGTGGTATAGTAACAAATATGTCTGTGGTGCAGCCAAACGGCTGATTCCGCAGCACATCTCCATTATACCAAGAGACGCATGATTTTTCAAAAGAATAATCGGACAGCAAAGATAAAAGGACCTGCTAAAGCATCGAATGTCAATGGTTTAGCAGGTTATTTATATCCTTACCACTCCAACGGAAGCGGGTCAATGCGGACGCGGTTTTGCTTGCGCAGAAAGTCCATCTCCGGCTTAGAGAACATCAGGGTTTCGCGTAACGCGTCGTCCTCCGGCAGAATGTTTTTCGAGATCAGCACCTTGGTGCAGATCGGCGCCGCCGGGGCGGTGATGGTGGAAAACTCGCATAACGTCTTGCTCTGCTTGGCGTTCAGCGGGGTATAGGCGCAGATGAACACATGATCTGTGACATTGTATGGATTTTGCAGACTGCATATGGTCAGGTGATCGGATACATGAATGTCACCGATGCAGACGACCTTGCCGTCGCGAAAGCGCTTAAAGTCCGGAAACTGCATGTATAAAAAGGCATTTTTACGGTTGTTTTTGATTTCCAATACGGACGGTACAATTTTCCCCTTGGCCTTGCTGCCAATGAGCCAATATAGATATAACAGGCCATCACAGAAGAAGGAATTGTCGATGGAAGGGCCGGTGATTTCCGACTCCTCAAAGTCAGTCAGACAGGAAAGGGGAATATTCAGTGTGTGCGCCATAGCGATCAGTGTGTCAAGATCCATTGAGATCTGTCCCAGCTCGTATTTGGAGATCGTCGAGCGGCTCTTGTTCATTTTTTCCGCTAAAGCATCCAGCGTCAAGCCGGCCAGCTTGCGATACATGCGAATACGGCTGCCGACGTGTATCGTGTAATCTGACATGGTGATATTTCCTCCTGTTTGTATCGTAAAAAGAACGAAAAAGTGCAAAAGATTCGTCTCTTTGAACAGTATATAAACAGTTTACCACAATGTCGGCAAAAATTCTACTCAAACGAGAAAAATTCTCGATTTATGTCGTAGAAAGGGAAAGGACCGATTTTGAGAAACAATCGACCGATTGGTATAATTGTTATGGATTCTTAACAAGAATGTCAGGCATTCGTGAAAAGAATAAATAAAATCAGGAGAGGAAGGATACACAATGGATTATGTACTGGATCAAACCAGCCCCATTGAGAAGAACTTTGAAGCAATCTGCCGTGTTCCGCATGGATCGTTTCATGAGCAGAAGATCAGCGATTTCCTGACCGAGTTTGCAAAGAACCACGGTCTGAAGTATCATCAGCAGTCCTGCGGCAATGTCATTATTTATAAAGACGGCACCGAGGGATATGAGGATCATGCGCCGGTTATGCTGCAAGGTCATATGGACATGGTTTGTGAGGCTGTTCCGGGCTGTACGCATAATTTTGAGGAAGATCCGCTGGATCTGTATGTAGAGGACGGGCTGATTATGGCGCGCGGCACATCGCTGGGCGCCGATGACGGTGTCGGCGTGGCATACATGATGTCGATTCTGGAGAGCAAGACGCTGAAGCATCCGCCGCTGGAGTGCGTGTTTACCGTGCAGGAAGAGGTCGGCTGCGTGGGGGCGGCGGAGCTGGATATGTCGCTGCTGAAATCCGAGCGCATGATCGGTCTGGATGATATCGGCGGCAATTCGACGACAATCTGCGCCGCGGGCATTGAGACGGCGGAGCTGAGCTTTTCCGCGCCGCGCAAGGCGAGCGACAAGGCATTCTTTGCACTGAAGATCGAGGGTCTGATTGGCGGACATTCGGGCGATCAGATTCATCTGGAGCGCGCGAACTCGAATAATCTGGCGGCGCGTGTGATGAATGCGGTTGTCATGGCTGGCTATCAGCCGGAAATCGGCAGCATTCAGGGCGGCACCAAGACCAACAGCATCCCGAGAAGCTGCACGGTTGTGTTCGCTGCGAACGGCACGAAGGCCGAGCTGGAGAGCAGCATTGCGCGCATTATTGCAGAAATTGAGGACGAGTATCACTACAGTGATCCGAACATCCAGATCACGGTAGAGGATGCTGCCGCAGTGGACGTATACGATGCCGAGACGAGCAAGGATCTGATCGAGTATCTGTACCTGCTGCCGACGAGCTTGCAGCACCGCAGTAGGAACATTGAAGGTCTGACGACGGCGTCGGCAAATCTGGCGGTACTCACGACAGATGAACAGGGTGCACATATGACGTACAGTATGCGTGGCGCGGTGGATTCGCTCGTGGACACGCTGGAAAACAAGCTGCATATGCTGAGCGCCCGCTATGGCTGGGTCATTGACTCGGCAAACCGTTCGGAGTGCTGGCCGTATAACGAAACTTCTGCACTGCGCGGCGTATTGTCGGAGACATTCCATCAGGTCACGGGAAGGGACTTGGAACTGTGCGCCGAGCACGGCGGTCTGGAATGCGGCGCATTCAGCCAGATGCGTCCGAGCATGGACATTGTCACGATCGGACCGAAGGTAAGAGGCTATCACACGACAGAGGAATATCTGGATCGCGCTTCGTTTGCGGAGATCTATGGTGTTCTGACGGCTGTGTTAGAGAAGTTATAAAAAATTGGAGGAGTAAGCACTATGGAAGGAAAGGATTATAAACCTTATGTGCCTGCGGATAAGGTGCTGCCGGAATTTACGGCGACATCCATTATTCTGGGTATCATCCTGGCGATTGTCTTTGGCGGCGCGAACGCGTACCTTGGACTTCGCGTCGGCATGACGGTATCGGCATCGATTCCGGCGGCCGTTGTCTCGATGGGTGTCATTCGTGTCATCCTGAAGAGAGAATCCATTTTGGAAAACAACATGGTACAGACCATCGGTTCCGCCGGTGAGGCACTGGCAGCCGGTGCGATTTTCGTACTGCCGGTACTGTTCATGTGGGCAGAGGAAGGCATGACCAGCATGCCTTCCATTTGGGAAATCGGACTTACCACGCTGTGCGGCGGCGTCCTCGGCGTCTGCTTCATGGTGCCGCTGCGTGACTCGCTGATTGTCGAGGAACATGCCACCCTGCCGTATCCGGAAGGCATTGCCTGTTCAGAAGTTCTGATCGCCGGTGAAGAGGGCGGCGCAAAGGCCGGTCTGGTATTCCGCGGTCTGGGTCTGGCGGCCGTATACAAGTTTGTTTCGGACGGTATGTATCTGTTCCCGAGCCAGGTTGGCACGCAGATCAATGCGTACAAGGGCGCGGCAATCGGTACATCCACGCTGCCGGCTCTGGCTGGTGTCGGCTACATCTGCGGCTTCCGCACGGCGTCTATCATGTTCGGCGGCGGCATCCTGTCTTGGCTGGTACTCATGCCGATGATCGCAACCTTTGGTACGGATCTGGTTCTGTTCCCGGCAGATGTTTCGATTTCTCAGCTGTTTGCAGAACAGGGTTCGTCCGGTCTGTGGTCGAACTACATCCGTTACATCGGCGCCGGCGCCGTTATGACCGGCGGTATTCTGGGCATGATTAAGATCATCCCGACGGTTGTCCGCACCTTTAAGAAGTCGATGGGCGACTTTGGCAAGAACGATGCCAATGCTACGCTGCGGACGCAGCAGAACCTGTCGATGAAGACCATCGGTGCGATTGTTATTATTACCGCAGTGGCAATGTGGCTGCTGCCGTTTATTCCGGTCAACCTGCTGGGCGCTTTGATTATCGTTGTTGTTGGCTTTATCTTTGCCGCCGTTGCATCCCGTATCGTTGGCACGATCGGATGTAACAACAACCCGGCTTCTGGCATGACGATTGCAACGCTGCTGATTGCCTGCCTGCTGTTCCGCACGTTTGGCATGACGGATATGGATTCCATGTGCGGTCTGGTTGCAATTGGCTGCGTTGTTTGCGGCATTGTATGTGTTGCGGCAGATACGTCGCAGGACCTGAAGACCGGCTTCCTGATCGGTGCAACCCCGAAGAGACAGCAGATTGGCGAGTTCATCGGCGTCTGCACATCGGCTATGGTAATCGGCGCGATTATGTTCCTGCTGAATGAGGCATGGGGCTACGGTACGGAAGAGCTTCCGGCTCCGACGGCGGCGCTGATGCGTATGGTAATTGAGGGCGTTATGGGCGGCAATCTGCCGTGGAACCTGATCCTGATCGGCGTATTCATCGCGCTGATCGCGGAGCTGTTCCGCATTCCGGTTTTGCCGTTCGGTGTTGGTATGTACCTGCCGATCTACACCTCGGTTGGCATCATGTTTGGCGGTATTATCCGTCTGCTGGTTGACAAGAAGAAGTATGCGTCGGAAGAGCAGCACAAGGAGTGCGCCGACAATGGCGTTCTGTACTGCTCCGGTCTGATTGCCGGTGAGGGCGTTGTCGGTATCGTTCTGGCGGCGATTGCTGTTATTCCGTTTAAGTCCGAAACGCTGGCAGATGTTGTAAACATCTCAAACGTATTCAGCATCGGTCAAATTGGCGCTTTGGTTGTCTTTGCTCTGCTGATTGCAACGATTTACCGCACGGCGACCAAGATCAGAAAGAAGTAAGTATTTATGGCGAAAAAGAACAATAATCTTTTGGAATTTGTCCCGCGACGGGCGGAAGGCCTGGAATGGACCGAACACGACAATGGCACGGTCACGCTGCACCGGAAAAACACCGGGTTTTACAATAAGCTTGCGCAGAAGTTTTTCCACAAGCCGCCGATTACCTATGTGAAGCTGGAGCGGTACGGAAGCTATCTGTGGCTGTTGATTGACGGCGAAAAGAACGTACAGGAGCTGTCCGTTCCGTTCAAAGAGCATTTCGGGGAAGAAGTGGAGCCGCTGTATCCGCGTATGGCGCAGTACATCCGTGCCTTGCAGGCGAACCGCTTCATCACAGTGGAAAATCCGCAGGCAAGGAGATAATCCATGCATATTATCGTAAAAGTGGTTGAAGTCCTTTTGGTGGCAGTGGCAGTTGCCGTACTGTATGTCTGGGGCATGAAAAAGTCAGTGAATCAGAATCAGGATATGATGATGCAGCTGACCAATAAATGCGTAGGAATTGTTTTGAAGCAACTGAAAAAACAAGGCTATATGACCATGAAAGAGATCGAAGCGGCCATTTCGAATGTCAAAGCGGGGCCGTCGTGGTCACAGCGAAAGGCGATTGTTCAGGATCCGGTTGCGTTTGGAAAGCAGCTGACAGCATATATGATCGACAACGGATGGATTGTCCGTCGCGGAAGCCGATTTATGTTGGCAGAGGGAGAGCAGACGGAGAAAAATTCGAAGTAATACAGCGACAGCCTGTGAGGGAGCATTCCTTCACAGGCTGTTTTCGTCGCCGGGTTTGGGGTCATAGCAGGAGTTGAAATAGTCCGACCATGAGCGGCATCGTGGCAATGCACAGCAAGGTGGTCAGCATATACAGCGCGCTGGCATGGGCGGAGTCCTGCTGGTAGAGCTGCGACATGGAGGTAAGGGTTGCGCAGGCCGGCGTGATGGCGGCGAGATAAACGGTCATCAGAATTGGCTTGGCGTCGGGAATCCATGCCGCGGCGCGCAGCGCCCAGAGCAGAGAGAGGGCGATGAGCGGATAAACAAGAAGCCGAAGGGCGGCGATCAAATAGTATCGAGGTGAGCGAAACAGCTGGCGCAGAGGAGATTCCGCAATGGCCATACCGGCGAGCAGCATACCGATCGGGCCGACCATGTTTCCGACGGTGGACAGGGTTTCAAGCAGGCGGGACGGCAGAGAGATATGAGAGAAAAACAGCAGGGCACCGATGAAGATGAAAATCAGATTGATGTTGAGCAGAATTTTCCTCCAGTCCATGCCGTGTATGCCGCGCAGGATGGTACTGCAATGGGTCCAGAGCAATATCAGCTGCACGATGACAAAGGCGCAGGAATACACGACGTACTCATCGCCGAGCAGCGCGTGCACGAGAGGAATGACTAATGCGGCGGCGTTGCTGTAGATGACCGTTGCCTGTTCGATGACATCCAGATGCAGAAGGTGGCGAAGCAGGGCGGTGACAATTAAAAATAGAATGTGAAGAAGTACAGCAATGACGAACGCGTACAGCAGGCCCTGACGCAGTTGAGGGGTGTCGTCAATTTGAAAGGACTTGAGGATGACACAGGGCAGGACGAGATAGACCATGATGACGGACAAAACACGGCTGTCTGCCGCGGTGAGTAAGTGACAGCGGACAATGAGATATCCCATCAACAAAATTAGGAACAGCTCTGCAATTTGTTCCGCTAGCAGCAGGCTGACTTGCATGAAAATCATTTCCTTTCTATTTTTTCGTTCCCTGCTAGTATAACAGGTTTTTGCCGCGGCGGCGACGTTTCTTTCCTGTGTGATGATGGGTTTTCTCATTTGACATGCGGCGGTCGAGGACGTATAATGCAGACAAAGAAGTTTTAACGAAGGAGTTGCAATATGCAGATTGGCATTTCCACGGCATCATTTTATCCGCTGCTGCTGGAGGAGGGGATTACTCTTGCGGCACAGCTGGGATTTCGCAAGCTAGAAGTATTTCTGAACGCAGAAAGTGAATATGCACCGGCGTTTTGCGACGAACGCCGCCGACAGATGGAGAATTTGGGCGTGCGTGCGCAGTCGGTGCATCCGTTTACGTCTTCTATTGAGGGACACCTGCTGTTTTCAGGTTACCCGCGGCGGACACAGGATGCGCTGGATCAATATCGCTATTATATGGAGGCGGCAGCACGGCTGGGAGCGCGGTATTTTACGTTCCACGGCGAGACACTTCGTGCGCGTGGTCTACCGCCGAGCAGCCCGGATGCGATGCGGTTTGATACGTATGCGGCGCTGTGCGAGATCGGCGAGGAATTCGGCGTGGTGTTCACGCAGGAGAATGTCTCGTGGTGCCGCTCTGCGGATCCGCTATTCCTGCGGCTGCTGTACGAGAATGTGCCGAAGCTGCGCTTTACGCTGGACACCAAGCAGGCGCTGCGGGCGGGACACAGCTGGCGCGATTACGTGGATACGGTGGGAGACCGCATTGTGAACCTGCATATCAGCGACTATAACAGCGAGTCGGACTGTCTGCTGCCGGGACGGGGTATCTTACAATTTGAGGACCTGTTCCAGCGGATGAAGAAGCATGGGTATACGGGCGATGCGATTGTGGAAGTCTATCGCACGGCATTTCAGCAGCCGGAGGAGCTGGAAGCGTCGCGGCGGTATTTGGAAGAGCAGGTTCTGAGCAGTAGCGGAAAACCGGCAGGAGTTGTTCTGCGGCGCAGAGTGTGATATACTAAGTATCTAGGAAAAGATCGACGAAAGGGGAGAAAATATTGTCATGAATTGTCCAACGTGTCATTATCCGGAAAGCAAGGTTATTGATTCACGACCGACGCCGGGAGGAGCAAGCATTCGACGCAGACGAGAATGTCTTGCGTGCGGACGCCGATTTACGACCTATGAGACAATAGAGTATGCCCCGCTGATGGTCATCAAAAAGGATGGCTCCCGCCAGCCGTTTGATCGCGAAAAACTGCTGTGCGGATTGATGAATGCCTGCAAAAAGCGCCCGGTTTCCCGTGCGCAGATGGAAGGGCTGATTGACGATATCGAACAGGTGCTAGCGGCCCAATGGGAGCAGGAGGTTCCGTCCTCGACGATTGGTGAGCTGGTGCTGGAACATCTGAAGGAAGTAGATGAGGTTGCCTATGTGCGCTTTGCTTCGGTCTATCAGGAGTTCCGCGACATTGATTCGTTTGTGAAGATATTGGATTCCCTGCAAAAGCAGTAACAGGTGGGAAGGCGACTCGAAAGACATGCCTTCCTGCTTTTTTATTGTCGAAATAGGAAAAATCGGAGAACGCAGCAAGGACAAAACAAGAATACCAATCAAAATGAGAAAGTGAGAGGCTGCGATGGGAGAAACTCTAGGAAGCGCGCTGGCGGTACTGCTGATTCCGCTGATGGGCACGTCGATTGGCTCGGCGATGGTGTTTTTACTGCGAAAGGATCTGCCGACGTGGATGGAGAAAGCGATGCTGGGATTTGCCTCCGGTGTCATGATGGCGGCGTCGGTTTGGTCGCTGTTGCTGCCGTCAATTTCGATGGCAGAGCAGCAGGGAGAGAATGCGTGGAAACCGGCAGCGGTGGGCTTCTTGCTCGGCATGGCGTTTTTGCTGGCGCTGGACAGTCTGATTCCGCATCTGCACCGCAACAGCAACCAGACGGAGGGTGTTCCGGCCAAGCTGCGGCGAACCACGATGCTCATCTTTGCTGTGGCGCTGCATAACCTGCCAGAGGGCATGGCGGTCGGCGTGACGTTTGCCGGTGCGGTGTTGGGGCATTCCGGAATCACGTTGGCGGGCGCCGTCACGCTGGCGGCGGGCATTGCGATTCAGAACTTTCCGGAGGGCGCGATTATCTCACTGCCGCTGGCGAAGGAAGGTATGCCGAAAGCAAGGGCGTTTGTCTATGGTGTGCTGTCCGGCGTTGTGGAGCCGATTGGTGCGATTGCAACGATTCTGCTGGCAAAGCACGTGGTGTCGATTCTGCCGTATCTGCTGGCCTTTGCCGCGGGCGCGATGATCTATGTCGTGGTGGAAGAGCTGATACCGGAGTCACAGACAGGCAGTCATTCCAATATCGGGACGATTGGCGTCGCGGTTGGCTTCGTGCTTATGATGGTGCTGGATATTGCGTTAGGATAATGAAATAATAGAAACCTGCCTCATAGTCGGATTCAATGTCTGATTACGAGGCAGGTTGTTTATTTATCTTTTTCTTGGTTATGACAATGCCCCGATGAGGGACATCCGGAGCAGCTGCCGCAGCAGGAGCCGGGATTGTTACGGCAATGGCGTATCGCGAAGAGAACGGCGACAAGCAGCAATGCCGAAACAAGAATGGTGGGCAGATTCATTTACATCACCCCGACAGCGAGCAGTGCGAGACGGACAAGAAACGCACAGATCCATGCGATGACGCACTGTCCGATGACGACATAGGTTGCCCAGCGTCCGCCGAGTTCTCGCTTGACGGATGCGATTGCTGCGACACAGGGAGTGTACAGCAGGCAAAAGATCAGCAGCGGAATGACGGCGTTGACCGAAAGAATATGGAGCAGCTCCGAAGTGGATCCGACCAGAACGGTAAGGGTGGAGACGACGCTCTCCTTTGCCATGAAACCGGAGATCAGAGCGGTAGAAATGCGCCAATCGCCAAAGCCCAGCGGGGCAAAGATCGGAGAGATCGCACTGGCAACGGTGGCTAGAATGCTCTGCTGCGAATCTGTGACAATGCTCAGGCGCAGATTGAAGGTCTGGAGGAACCAGATGACAATCGTTGCGAGAAAGATGACGGTAAATGCGCGCTGGAGGAAGTCCTTTGCTTTTTCCCACAGTAGCTGTGCGACATTTTTCACGCCCGGCAGACGGTAATTTGGCAGCTCCATGACGAACGGAACCGCCTCGCCGCGGAACAGGGTGCTCTTAAACAGCAGAGCAAACAGAATGCCGACGAGAATACCGGTAAAATACAATGCAACCATGACCAGACCGCCATGCTTGGGGAAAAAGGCGGCGGTGAAAAAGCCGTAAATCGGCAGCTTTGCCGAGCAGCTCATGAACGGCGTCAGCAGAATGGTCATCTTGCGGTCGCGCTCCGAAGGCAGGGTGCGGCTTGCCATGACACCGGGAACCGTACAGCCAAAGCCGACGAGCATCGGGACGATGCTGCGGCCGGACAGGCCGATTTTGCGCAGCAGCTTATCCATGACAAACGCGACGCGCGCCATGTAGCCGGTGTCCTCCAGCAGCGACAGGAAAAAGAACAGCGTGACGATGATCGGAAGGAAGCTGAGGACGCTGCCGACGCCGGTAAATACGCCGTCGATCACCAGAGAGTGGACGACGGGGTTGACGTTCCATGTGGTGAAGGCATTGTCCACCAGTGTGGTCAAATGGTCAATGCCGAGCTCTAGAAGTCCTTGGAGCCACGCGCCGATGACATTAAAGGTCAGCCAAAAGACCAGCGCCATGATGCCCACAAAAGCGGGGATAGCGGTGAATTTGCCGGTAAGCACTTGGTCAATGCGCTGACTGCGCAGGTGCTCGCGGCTGGCCTGCGGCTTGACGACAGTCTGCGCGACGAGCTTTTGAATAAAAGTAAAGCGCATGTCGGCGATAGCAGCCGAGCGGTCGAGTCCGCACTCCTGCTCCATCTGGGAGATGATATGCTCCAGAGCCTCTTTTTCGTTTTTATCTAAGTGAAGCGCCTCGTTGATTCGCTCGTCGCCTTCTACAATTTTGGTTGCGGCGAAGCGGAGTGGAATACCAGCAGACTCGGCGTGGTCCTCAATCAAATGCATGATGCCGTGCAGACAGCGGTGTACGGCGCCTCCGTGATCTTTTTCATCACAGAAATCCATTCGGCCGGGGCGTTCCTGATATTTGGCAACATGCAGGGCGTGCTGCACGAGTTCATCAACACCTTCGTTTTTTGCGGCGGAAATCGGGACAACCGGGATGCCGAGCAGGGACTCCATCTCGTTAATCAGAACCGAGCCGCCGTTGCCATAGACCTCATCCATCATATTGAGTGCAAGGACCATCGGGATATCCAGCTCCATGAGCTGCATGGTCAAGTAGAGATTTCGCTCAATATTGGTCGCATCGACGATATTGATGATGCCGGTTGGCTTTTCGTTGATAATGAACTGTCGTGTGACGATTTCCTCACTGCTGTACGGCGACATGGAATAGATGCCGGGCAGGTCGGTAATCTCGGTTTGCGGATACCCCTTGATGCTGCCGCTTTTGCGGTCAACGGTGACGCCGGGGAAGTTTCCGACGTGTTGGTTAGACCCGGTTAATTGATTGAACAGCGTTGTTTTGCCGCAGTTCTGGTTGCCGGCGAGCGCAAATGTCAGTGTGGTGCCCTCCGGAAGAGGATGCTCGCCCTGTTTGACATGATAGCGGCCCCCCTCGCCCAGACCGGGATGCTCCGTGTCTGCCATACGGTTAGGTTGCGGCGCTTTGGCTTGGGGGTGAGAGGGGATTGGCTGGATATCAATCTGATCCGCATCGGCGAGTCGCAGCGTTAGCTCATAGCCGTGGATGCGAAGCTCCATGGGATCACCCAACGGGGCGAATTTCACGAGCGTGACCTCTGCATTCGGGATAAGACCCATGTCGAGAAAATGCTGGCGAAGGGCGCCCTCTCCGCCGACGGAAAGGATACGGGCGGACTGCCCGATTTCTAGCTGTCGTAGAGTCATATGTAAAAAATCCTTTCGGTAAAATGTTCGCGTAAAATGTTCGGATAGAAGGTAAAACTGTAAAAGAAAACGGCGAAATACGCCGAGATCTTTTATTTTTTCTGTGCAATCTGAATTGCCTTGCGGATCAGACGGAGAAACTCCGTCGCGTCCGATTCGCCCATCTGCTCCAGAAGCTGCTGATGATCCAGCAATGTCTGCTGATACAGTGGCTGGATGTAGTGCGTTCCGGCTTCCGTCAGATAGACGAGAACCTTGCGGCGGTCGTCACGGGAAGAGAGGCGGGTAACATACTTCTTTTTTTCCAGTGCTTTCAAAATGTTAGCCATGCGTCCGCTGGTCAGGCGCAGAGCATGCGAAAGCTCCCCTGACAGCGCGGGCTCCTGCTTTTTAAATAGATAGGTCAATACGCGTTCTTCGCCCTGCGTATCCGACCGAAAGATTTCTTCCAAAAGCTCTTTGGAATAGAGAAAATGTAGCTCCGACAATTCAGCTGCCTGTCGTTCACAACTCACAGCGTTTCCTCCTGATTCTGCGCGAAAAGTAAGTATAAGCTAATGTACTGAAAGTAAGTATAAGCTAATTGCTTGCGGTTGTCAACTGCTACTGGAAGAATTATGCGCACAAGGACGAAAAAACGCACACTGCTGCGTGAAATGTTCAACAGTGTGCATGTAGTAAGGTATGGTTAAATGTTATGGCGATATCGTCCCCAGCGGCGCGAACCGAGCAGAGCGGTAATCAGAGCAAAGAGAGAAAATGCCAGCCAGACCAGAACAGCGGCGCTCCAGCCGAAATGGTCGGCGACAATGCCGATGCCGTAGCTGGACAGGGCGGAACCGATATAGGCCGAGCAGTTGAGCACACCGGTGATGGACGAGGAGCGCCCAATGGCACCGAAATGTACGGGCATCAGATTGATAATCATGATGTTGGAGCCGACCATACAGGTACTGGCGATAGTCATCATAACCAGCGAAAGAATTGCATTGGTATCGCAGACGAAATACAAAACGGTGAGCGACAGAATCGTAAAGACAAAGAAGCCGACCGAGCCGTTCAACTCATTGTGAATATGGTTCTTGGCGATGGCCTTGGTGATAAACACGCCGGTGATGTTGAGCAGCGGCAGAATGATCGCCAGTGCGACGGAGATCGACGTGCTGAAGTGGAAGTTTTCGGTCATCAGGGATGGAACCCAGGACTGAATACCGTCGCGCACCATGCCGTGCGACATCGCGCTGACGACGGCGAAGATGACGCCGGAGACGATCATGATTTGCAGCAGACTGCCGCTTGCCTTTTGCTCCTGCTCGTTGAGGACGATGGTCTCAGTCTCGCCGTTTTCCTGTGTCTGGCGCTCGAACCAGCTCATGCGAATCAGCCAGAAGACGGAGGCGATCAGCATGAGGGCAGAGGCGACAAAAAAGACGCTACGCCACGTGGAGGTTGCCAGCATAAAGGAGGCAACACAGTAAATGATAACTGTGGCGAGAGGGAAAGTGATGGCGGCATCGCTGCACGCCTTTTTTCGATAGCTGGGCGGCATCATTTCCGCAAAAATGCGGGCGACCGGAGACCAGACAAACGACTGAAAGACGCCATTGATTGACCAGAGCACAAGCATCAGCCCATAGGTGCTGCTCAGTCCCATTAACAGATTGAGCAGGGCGGAGCCGAAAACGCCAATAAAAATCAGCCGCTTCGGGCTGACGTGGTCGCCGATGATACCGCTGAAAATCTGAAAGATGCCGTATACGCCGCACAGGGCGGTGCCGATGAGTCCGGCCTGCGCCTTGGTCAGACCTTCCTGCAAAATAATTTCCGCCATGACGGAGGAATAGCTCAGACGTCCAAATAGGGCGGTGATATAGGTGATGGCGCACAGCAGAAACAGGCGGGAGGCCAGACGTTCCGGACAGACACGCCGGGTGATGGGCTGTGACGCCTCATGGGACCCGGACGCAGTTTGGGAAGCATCCGTGTGCGAAAGCGCAGCGGTTTGTGACATAATATTAGTTCCTCACTCGTACAAAAATAAGCTTGCTTGAAAAGCACATCTAGTGTACTGCGAATGGCTGTAACTGTCAATTTGCAAAGATACTATAATTGAATCGCATTTTTTCGCGGTTTCGTACATGATTTTTATAAACCCCGGAAAAGCGGTTTGGGCGCAGTGGTGAAAAAAGCTGCAAAAATGAGGCGTTTTTTAACGAAGAATCAAGCGGATCGCTCTGCGGAAAATCCGCGCAAACCCATTGAAGTATACACGAATCTGTCGTATAATAAGTCACGTATATGGAATGATACCGTGTGCAATCGCGGCAGCGAAGCGGCACGGAAAATGGTCGGTGTGCAAGCCGACGGACCATTTACTGCAAAGACAGAATATATTTGAAATCACCAACATGGAAGGGAGATTCACATAATTATGGTCAAACTGTTTGACGGCGGCGCCTATCTGGTAGGCGGAAAAGAAATTGTGGCCGAACAGGATGCGGCAAAGGTAGAAAAGCTGACCGGTCATGCTGCAAATAAGGAGGAAGCAAAGAAGGGGACGATTGCGTACTCGATTCTCTCCTCGCACAACACCTCTGACAGCATGGACAAGCTGAAGATTAAGTTTGACGCGATGACGTCGCACGATATCACGTTTGTCGGCATTGTTCAGACGGCGAAGGCGTCCGGTATGGAGCGTTTCCCGCTGCCGTATGTCCTGACCAACTGTCACAACTCGCTATGTGCAGTAGGGGGCACAATCAATGAGGACGACCATGTATTCGGCCTTTCCGCGGCAAAGAAGTATGGCGGCATCTATGTTCCGCCGCATCTGGCCGTCATTCATCAGTACATGCGCGAGAAGATGGCGGGCTGCGGCAAGATGATCCTCGGCTCGGACAGCCACACGCGCTATGGCGCGCTGGGCACGATGGCAATCGGCGAAGGCGGCGGCGAGCTGGTAAAGCAGCTGCTGTGTGATACGTATGACATTGCATATCCGGGTGTGGTTGCAATTTATCTGGACGGCAAGCCGAATCCGGGCGTTGGTCCGCAGGATATTGCGCTGGCGATTATCGGTGCGGTATTCCAGTGCGGCTATGTAAAGAATAAGGTAATGGAGTTTGTCGGCCCTGGCATTGCGTCTATGACGACGGACTACCGCAACGGCGTGGACGTCATGACGACCGAGACCACCTGCCTCAGCTCGATCTGGTGCACGGATGACGACACCAAATCCTACCTGACCATGCACGGTCGCGGCGAGGACTATAAACCGCTGGCTCCGGCAGAGGTTGCGTACTATGACGGCGTGGTCTATGTTGATCTGAGCACGGTAAAGCCGATGATCGCTCTGCCGTTCCATCCGAGCAACACGTATGAAATTGACGAGCTGAATGCCAACCTGGGCGATATCCTCCGCAAGGTCGAGGTGGACGCACAGCGTCTGATCGGCGGCAACAAGGAAATCAACTTCAGCCTGACGGATAAGATTGTCAACGGCAAGCTTCAGGTGCAGCAGGGTATTATCGCGGGCTGTGCCGGCGGCGGCTACACCAATGTCATGGAGGCGGCGCACATCCTGCGCGGCGCAAACTGCGGCAACGGCGAGTTTACGCTGGACGTTTATCCATCCTCACAGCCGGTGTTTATGGACCTGATGAAGAAGGGCGCGCTGTCTGACCTGATGGCAGCCGGTGCGGTCATTAAGACGGCGTTCTGCGGTCCGTGCTTCGGCGCAGGCGATACGCCGGCGAATAACGCGCTGAGCATTCGTCACACGACGAGAAACTTCCCGAACCGCGAAGGCTCGAAGCCGGGCAACGGACAGATGTCGTCGGTAGCACTGATGGATGCGCGCTCGATTGCGGCATCGGCGAAGAACGGCGGTATCTTGACCTCGGCAACCGATGTCATCGACGACTATGTGGTTCCTGAGTACGAGTTTGACAACTCCTCCTATGAGACACGTGTTTATCAGGGATATAACGCACCGGTGGAGGGTGCAGAGCTGGTATACGGTCCGAACATCAAGGACTGGCCGGAGATGAGCCCGCTGACGGACAACATCCTGCTCAAGGTTTGCTCCAAGATTATGGACGACGTTACGACGACGGACGAGCTGATTCCGTCGGGCGAGACCTCTTCCTTCCGTTCCAATCCGCTGGGCCTGGCAGAGTTCACGCTGTCCCGCCGCGATCCGGAATACGTTGGCCGCTCGAAGGCAGTGGACAAGCTGGAGAAGGCGCGCGTCGCCGGAAACGATCCGGCTGCGCTGGCGCCGGAGCTGACCGGAGTTTATGAGAAGATTCGCGCACTGGATGCGTCTTTTGTTCCGGAGCAGACGGAAATCGGCAGCATGATCTACTGCGTCAAGCCGGGCGACGGCTCGGCACGTGAGCAGGCGGCAAGCTGCCAGCGCGTCATCGGTGGTCTGGCAAACATCTGCCGTGAGTACGCGACCAAGCGTTACCGCTCTAACGTCATGAACTGGGGCATGCTTCCGTTTCAGATGAAGGAAGAGCCGGACTTTGAGGTCGGCGATTACATCTATGTTCCGAATGTCAAGGCGGCGATGGACGGCGACATGCAGAACATCAAGGCGTATGTTCTGAGCGACACGGTTCGCGAGATATCGCTGTACATTGCGGATATGACGCCGGATGAGAAGAAGATTGTCAAGGCGGGCTGCCTGATTAACTATAATCGCAACCGTCAGAGATAAGTAATTTGGATGATTGAGGGTCTGTTGCATGGCATATATTGCAACAGACCCGTTTTTCCGGTCTGTTTGATAGTTGGCTTTGGCATAGTTGTTAGTGAGAGAAGTTCATTTTCTTTGTTGGACAAAGAAAACGAACCAAAAGAAAGCCAGCAGGGAACGGCCGCGTTCCCTGCACCCTTCCGAGCTGCCTGTAGGGTCAGCTGGTTTATTATCTTGCAACCGTTACATAAGGGATAATCTTCATAGATGGCCTAGCGTACCGACCCTAGCAAATCTGGCCGTTCGCTTTGCTCACTCAAAAGATTTGCAGAGGGTATTTACCGTGCGCATAGTGGGTAAGACCGAAACTGGTAGCCGTCTATCCTCTGAGTGAAAGTTTGCACCAAAGGCGCCCCCCCCTTTTTTTTGATGCAAGGGACTGCGCCATGCCGGTGGCATGTGAGCATAGCGAAAACAGGATGAATTTGCGAAGCAAATTCTGAGGGGATTATAATCTACAAGTTCTATCTTATTTTCTGTCCACGCTCAGAATAAATCTTACCATTTTTCAAATTCCAAACCAGCAAAGCGTTTGGAATTTGAGGAGCGAGGCAATGGAGCGGTCGAGCTGTGCCGATACTTCGGCACAGGGAGATAGTGTAATTCGCCGACGCGACGTCGCAGCGACGGACTTGACAGCGACGAAGATTCGCTGTAGATTACATAATGATGTTTCTCGGAAAAAGCCTGATCTCTGGGAGACGACAAGCAACAACAAAACGAATGAGTAGAAAAGGATTTTGCAAATATGGCACGAAAAAAGAGTTATGCAAGGGATCTGACGCAGGGACCGATTTTGCGGCAGATGCTTGCATTTGTATTTCCGATTATGCTGTCGGGTGTACTTCAGATTCTGTTTAACACGGCGGACACGATTGTAGTCGGTCGATTTGCGGGCAATGAGGCACTGGCGGCGGTTGGTTCCAATACCTCGCTGATTACGCTGATGACCAACCTGTTTATCGGTCTGTCGATTGGCGCGAACATTATTTGTGCGCGGTATATCGGCGCAAAGGAGCCGGATAAGGTACACGATACGGTACATACGGCGGTGCTGGTCAGCATTTTGAGCGGCCTGTTCCTAGCGGTTGTCGGCATTATCGGTGCGCGGCAGTTCTTGATTTGGATGTCGGTTCCGGACGATGTCATTGACCTCTCCGTGGTTTATCTGCGCATCTACTTCCTCGGTATGCCGGCAATGATGGTGTATAACTTCGGTTCGGCGCTGCTGCGCTCGATCGGTGATACCACGCGAACGCTGTATTATCTGGTAGCGGCGGGTATTGTCAATGTGGTACTCAACTTGATTTTGGTCATTCCACTGCAAATGAGCGTAGCGGGCGTCGCCATTGCGACGGCGGTTTCGCAGTGTATTTCGGGCGTGCTGGTTGTCCGCTGCCTGATGCACGAGGAGAGCGCTATTCACCTGAACCTACGCGAGATGCGTGTGTATCCGGCGCGACTGAAGGAAATTCTGATGATTGGTCTGCCGGCGAGTGTGCAGGGCTGTGTGTTCTCGTTTGCGAACATCGCGATTCAGGCTTCCATCAACACCTTTGGCAGTGTGCTGCTGGCTGGCAACTCCGCCGCAGCCAGTGTAGAGGGCTTTATTTATCTGCCGATTAATGCGTTTTATCAGGCGGTTATGCCGTTTATCAGTCAGAACTTGGGCGCGAAACAGTATCATCGACTCAACCGCGTGTTCTGGTCGGCGGCGCTGTCTGTCTTTGTGGTCGGCGAGGTTCTGGGATTGGGAAGCATTCTGTTGTCCAAGCCGCTGCTGAGCATCTTTACGACGGATCCGGCGGTTATCGCGGCGGGTCAGATTCGCTTTAACTCGTACTTTGCGATTTATGGATTGTTCGGACTGATGGAAGTGCTGGTGGGTTCGATTCGAGGACTTGGCTATTCAACGCTCCCAACAATTATCTACGTCGGCGGCATCTGCGGCGTTCGTTTGGGGTGGCTGGCGACGGTATTCCAAATGGAACAGTATCATACCATTCAGACGGTATTCTATGCATTCCCGGTTTCGTGGTTTGTCACGATTCCGATTTTGGCGGTTTGCTATGCGTATGCGTACCGAAATACAAAGAAAAAAGCCGGAATCATGTGATCGGCTTGCAAAGAAAGACGACGCAGCGGTTGGAGAGAAGCCCCCTCGGCTGCGTCGTTGTTATGTATGAGAAAAACGGGGGGTTATTTTCAGCGCAATGTGCGCAAATACTGCTTGGTTTCCGGCGAAATACGGTAGCTTTCCACCGCTTTTTGAATGGTTTTATTGTGCACCCATTGCGGAAGACGGCGCTGGGTTGGGTAGGGAATGGCGGCGGTATATTGCTTGGCGAGAGCGGTAGCAAAATACCACGCGATCATCATATTGACATAGTATTCGTCAGAGCGAATGGAGGCGACGACCGCGAGATGCTCCGGTTGAAAGTGCTCGTCGAGATAATGGCGCAAAAGCGTTCCGATGCCATATCGAATTGTATAGGTATGCGCCGAGTGAATCCATGTGAGAACCTGCGGATACAGCTCCTGCGTATGGGAGCGCAGGACACGGGGCGACATGGCATCACAGGTAGCCCAATTGTCCACAAAGGGAAGAAAGGCGTTTAACTCATCGATTACCTGTGCGTAATCTCTATGCGGTTCGATGAGAAAGGCGTGAAGATTGTTTTCCTCATAATAGGTATGCGGCAGGGTGTGCAGAAAGACTTCTGCATCCGGCGTCTTGCTGAGCTGTTTGGCATAGCGGCGCAGCTGCGGCGTGCGCACACCGATAATGGTATTAGGAGAGATTGTGGGAAGCAGGCGGGAGTGAAATGCGCGATAGTCGAGATCACACATGGAAAACAGCTCCTGCTGAATACGGGAGATAGAATTTGACATAGCGGACACATCCCTTCTGCGGGTATTGTAGCATGTTCAACGCGAAAAGGAAAGCGCACGAAATCCGCTTCTTTGCTAGACAGGGAGGGGGGGCACATGGTACAATCATATGGAGAAATAACACAGAGTGAGAGGAAGGCGGCACGAAAGGGCCGCCTCTTCCATGAAAACCAATGACGACAGGAGATGTAGCATGGGTGGATTTTTTGGCGTAGCATCACAAAACGATTGCTCGTTGGATTTGTTTTACGGAATTGACTATCATTCACACCTTGGAACACGCCGCGGCGGTATGACGGCGTATGGAGAGAACGGCTTTCAGCGCGCGATTCACAATATCGAGAACTCGCCGTTTCGAACCAAGTTTGAGCGAGATGTAGACGATATGCGCGGACATCTGGGAATCGGATGTATTTCGGACTTTGAGCCGCAGCCGCTGCTGATTCAGTCGCACCTCGGCAGCTTTGCGATTACTACGGTGGGACGCATCAATAACTTCGAAGCGCTGGTACAGGAGATCTATAAGGACCGTCCGGCGCACTTCCAAGAAATGTCCAACGGACAAATCAATGCGACAGAGCTGGTTGCGGCGCTGATCTGCAAAAAAGAGTCCGTTGTTGAGGGTATCCGGTACATTCAAGAGATCATTGACGGCTCGATGTCGCTGCTGCTCATGACCAAGGAGGGCATCTATGCAGCACGTGACCGCCTGGGTCGAACACCGGTTGTAATCGGACATAAGGACGACGGATACTGTGTGTCGTTTGAGAGCTTCGCTTACTTGAACCTTGGCTATCGTGATTATAAGGAATTGGGACCTGCGGAAATTGACTTCATCACACCGGATAAGGTGACCATGATGAGCGAGCCGAAAAAGCCGATGAAGATTTGCTCGTTCCTGTGGGTATACTATGGTTATCCGACCTCTTCCTATGAGGGAATCGGCGTAGAAGAAATGCGCTATCGCTGCGGCAGCATGCTGGCGCGGCGTGACGGCGATTCGGTGCAGCCGGATCTGGTTGCCGGCGTTCCAGACTCGGGCATTGCGCACGCCATTGGTTATTCCAACGAGGCACATATTCCGTATGGCCGCCCGTTTATCAAGTATACACCGACGTGGCCGCGCTCCTTTATGCCGACCAACCAGAGCCAGCGCGATTTGATTGCGCGCATGAAGCTGATTCCGGTGCAGTCGCTGATTAAGGACAAGAAGCTGCTGCTGATTGACGACTCGATTGTCCGCGGTACACAGCTGCGGGAGACGACGGAGTTCTTGTACCAGAGCGGCGCAAAGGAAGTACACATTCGCCCGGCGTGTCCGCCGCTTCTGTATGGATGTAAGTATCTGAACTTCTCTCGTTCAAAGTCGGAAATGGATCTGATTACGCGCCGTGTGATTCAGGAGCGCGAGGGCGAGAACTATTCGCAGGAGACGCTGGATGAGTACGCGAATCCGTGCAGCTGCAAGTACGCGCAGATGCTGGAGGATATCAGCAAGATTCAGAATTTCACGACGCTTCAGTATCATCGCCTGGATGACCTGATCGAATCCATCGGTCTGGAGCCATGTCAGGTTTGCACCTATTGCTTTGACGGTAAGGAATAATCGAATAGAAAAAACGGATAACGCAGTGCGGCAGATCGTAAGGTTTGCCGCACTGCTTTTTCCTGTGAGAAGAACGACATAGCGCCGAAATCTGACGCGTAAAATAAAGAGAATGGGGGGAATGTATGCGGAAAATTCGGATGATACTTACGGTGTTGGTGCTGAGCGCTGGAATTGCGCTGGCGGCGCAGTGGGTGCGGGATAACACGGAACTGGTGCTTCCGTCGATGATAGTTGGTGAAGCGGTGCAGGCGGCGGGAGATGCGGTACGGGGACAAGAAGGATTGGGAGATGCGGTGGAGGTATTTTCACGGTCGTTATGGGATGGCAACGACAGCGTGATTTCGGTGACAGCGCCGAGCAGGATAGAAAAGCAGCATGCGGACTGAGATAAGGCTCCATCCGTCATTTTTTGTCTTTTGGGCGGTATTTTGCTTGCTGGATCAGGAAGGATATTTGAAATATTTTGTGGCGGCGGCAGGGCTTCATGAGCTGGGACACGCGGCGGCGGTGTATCTGTGTGGCGGGAGAGTGATTTGTCTCCGGTTGGCGGGACCGGGCGCGTGTATGGAGGTGGTACATCCGCGCGGATATCAGGGTGATTTTGTGATTGCGGCGGGTGGACCGGCGACGGGCGCGATTGCTGCCTTGGTCAGCGCGGCACTGGGGTGGACGACGTTTTGCGGGGCGAATACGCTGTTGACCGTGTTGAACTGTCTGCCTATTTTGCCGCTGGATGGTGGATGCATGATGGCGAGTTTGTTATGCATGACGCCGCTCGGTATTCGCGGGGAGGACATGTTACGTGCCTTCTCACGGATTGGAGCGTTGTTTGTAGCGCTGGCAGGGCTCGCTGTACTGTGGCAGACAAGGAGTAATGCCGCGCTGCTGGTAATTGGGATGATTCTGCTATTTGGAAAAGATGGCGTGCCTTGCAAACTGCGGCGGGATTGCGTATAATAAGCGAAAAGAATGGAAAGAAAGGGGAAAGAGGATGTTTGGAAGAAAGAAACGCGCGGATAGCACGGAAAATGTGGAGCGAAACAAGGTATATGCCGTGATTCCCGGGGCGGGATCGTCACGAAGAATGGGCGGCGGAAATAAGCTGCTGCTGCCGATTGCCGGAGAGCCAGTGCTGCGCCGGACGTTGGAGGCGTTTGCTTTGTGTGAGGCGATTGATGGAATTGTTCTGTCCTGTCGAGCGGACCAGATGGACGAATACGAAAGTCTGTGCAGCCGGTGGCAGGTTGGAAAGCAGATTATTCTGACGACAGGTGGAGCGACGCGGGCGGAGTCGGTGTACCGCGGTGTATTAGCATGTCCGCCGGATACGGCTTATGTGGCGATTCACGACGCGGCGCGCCCGTTTATTCGGCCGGAATTGATTGCACAGACCGTGGAGACGGCGAAGAGAGATTCGGCAGCGGCGCTGGCGGTTGAGGTAAAGGACAGCATCAAGCGCGTGAAAAACGGGCGCATGGTGGAAAATGTGGAGCGGGATTCCATTGTGGCCGTACAGACACCGCAGTGCTTTGACATTGATTTGATTCGGGCAGCGCTGCACCGCGTTGTAACGGAGAATATTTCGGTGACGGATGACTGTGGTGCGGCAGAGTTGCTAGGACAGCCAACGACGATTGTCGCGGGAGACTATAACAATATCAAAATCACGACGCAGGAGGATATTGTGTTGGGAGAACAGATCTGGAAGGAGCAGCACGGATGAGAATTGGACACGGATATGATGTGCATCGGTTAACAGAGGGACGACGCTGTGTTATTGGCGGCGTGGATATTCCATATGCAATGGGACTGGACGGACACAGCGACGCGGATGTGTTGACGCATGCGATTATGGATGCTCTATTGGGTGCGGCGTCGCTTGGAGATATTGGGCGCTTATTTCCGGATTCTGATGATGCCTTTCTGGGGATTGACAGCTTGATTTTACTGCGGCGTGTCCAGGAGCAACTAGTAGGACATGGGTATCGGCTCGGCAATCTGGATGCGACGATTATCGCGCAGGCACCGAAGATGGCTCCGCATATTGAGCAGATGCGACAGAACATTGCGGATTGTTTGGAAGCGGACGTGAGTCAGGTGAACATTAAGGCAACCACAGAAGAAAAACTGGGATTCACGGGCGCAAAGCAGGGAATTGCGGCGCATGCTGTATGCCTGTTGGAGAAAATAGAGAAATAAGAGTAAATAATGATTGACAGAAGGCGAGGCTTGTGATATTATAAAATAACTCTTTGGAAAACAAGAGGTCGCGAAGACGACACATCGGAAAAAGATGAAAAAAGTTGTTGACAAAAGCGATTGAATGTGATATTCTAAATGAGTTGCTGATGAGAGATCA
>CAKTAV010000004.1 GCA_934532985.1 uncultured Butyricicoccus sp.
TGCTCGGTCGATTCCGTCGCGTCATACAGCTTCACATCCGCGTTCGTTTCCGACTTGGAAATCGACAGGTCTGTTCCATCGCCAACCAGATACCAGTAGGTGGTCTTTGTCGTCGTGCTCGGGCGACCCCACCAGCCCCAGCCCCAACCGGAGCTAGTCGTCTTTTCTTCCGTCGTCGTGTAGAATTTTGCGTCATACTTCCAGACATATGCCGTATCGCTCAGAACCAGCTTGCCATTGTCAAAGGACAGATACTTGCCGTCGGCGTTCTGAATCGACCAGCCCGCCTTGCTGTCTACCCACGCGAAGGTAAACGTGCCATAGCTCTTGCCGTGGATGCGCATTTCGTGCGCGCCGTTGGAAATTTCTACTTCCTTGCCGCCCTTGCAGATTTTCGGCTTTTCCTTGCAGATGAGATTTGCCTTCAGCAGCGGGTCATTGCCTTCATCCTCGTTATTAATCGTAATGTTATCCCAATCCTCCTGCAAGCCGCCGTAGTATACGGTTTTCAGTGCATCGCAATACTGGAATGCATTGAAATCAATAAACGTAAGCCCCTTTGGCAGAGTGATCGATTCTAATGCAGTGCAGTACAAAAACGTACCGGTCTCAATCCTACTTACATTTTTGGGGATCTTTATCGAAGTCAGCGCAGTGCAGAAAGCAAAGCTACCTTTCTGAATAGTAGTTACACTGTCCGGAATCGTTATTCCCACCAAACTAGAGCAACCATAAAAAGCCCAATCTCCAATGCTCGTCACACCCTCCGGAATTTCAATGCTTGTGATCGTTGTATTATCAGAAAACGCATCGTTACCAATCGACGTGACTTTCTTCCCGTCCAGCTCCGACGGGATGATAACCTTTTTTGCCTCACCGTTGTACTTCGTAATGGTCACGCCGTCGCCAGAGGTATTTGCCGTGTACGCGTAGTCATTCGGATTCTCGGAGTAGATGATATTGGCGCTCAGCAGCGGGTCGTTATCAGAACCAATATTGTTCTTTAACGCATCCCAATCCTCCTGTAAGCCGCCGTAGTATACCGTTCCGGTTTCCAGAGCAGTACAGCTGTAAAAAGCCAGCTTGCCAATGCTCGTCACACTCTTTGGAATGGTGACTTCCGTTAGGCTGGTGCAATACGCAAAAGCACCCATTCCAATACTCTTCACACCTTCCGGAATGGTTACTTCCTTTAGGTTGCTGTAATATCCAAACGCTAACTCTCCAATTACAGAGACCGGCTTACCGCCTAGTTCCGCCGGAATTTCTACCTTGCTGTCTGAGCCGAAATAGCGGATAAGGGTCGCTGCATCATTCGAAGCCTGATAAACCATATCGGACGACAGACTACACTCGTATACTCGAATCTTCCGTTCAGAACTGACATCATCGCTTGGATTTAACGCATAGTTACCTTCTTGGATGTCGATATTCTTCCATTCGGTCTCTGTTCCTTCATAACATATAACTCGAAGGTAGCGATCTACTATATCCGTACTATCTGCATCAAAGAAAGCATTCTCTCCAATTGCCTTAATGGTTTTCGGGATATAAATATCGCGCATTTTTCCATATCCCTCAAATGCCTTATCCGCAATTGCGGTGACCTTCTTGCTGCCCAGCTCCGACGGGATGACAATGTTCTTCGCCGAACCGGTGTAGCCGGTAATTGTCGCTTCGTCACCCGTTACGGTGTATTCAAAGCCGTTTTCCGCATTGGTGTCCTGCTGTTCGTCGTTCGCGTCGTCCTGTGCCGGGACAGCCTGCGCGCAGTCCGTCAGCTGTGCGCCCTCTGCGCCGCAAATGGCACAGTCCGCGTTGCGGCTGTCCTCCGTGCACGCCGTGGTGCAGGTGCACTCGGCAGACTGTACGTTGACCTCTACCTCCGCCGCCATCGCCGGGGCAACCGTGCCCATCGTCATGGTCAGCGCAAGCAAACTGCTGCATATTTGTTTTTTCATTACTTTCCTCCTAATTGTTTTGTCATGGATCGCGGTTGTACGTCGCCGCTATCCGTGTCCCCTTGGTGGTTTTGCTTGTACGGATCACCTCCTGTTGCTGATTTGAAAATAAGTAACCTTGAATGAAACAGCTACCGCCCTAGCTCCCTTGTGTAAACGGGCCGCGTCATGCCGGTGGCATGTGAGCGAAGCGAAAGCGGAATGGCATTTATTCCCAACAACTGACTGAAGGATTGTGCGCTTACGTCAAGATTTACGCTTTCTGTCAGCCCACAACCCCTCTGTCACAGCACAGCCGTGACATCTCCCCTTGCACAGGGGCGATTCTGGAGGGAACTTTTCCCCTCTACTCCTACTCCTTCCCCAGCGAAAAATCAAAGTGCATCGCCAGCATCTGAAACAGCTGCTGCATTACCTGCTCGGCAAGCTGGCACATATCCAGCTTTTTGATAAATGCCACCACTTGTCTCCGCTCGTCTTGCGGCACGCAATACACGCGCATACTCATGACCAGAAACCGTTCCAGCTTTTTTTCCAGCGTAAAATATATGTCACATGGCTGTGCCATATACGCGTGCATAATACCCGCTGAGCCGATTTCCAGCTCATAGAAGTCACTTTCACTCAGCTCCGGCTGATAGGATCCGAAAATCCTATACAGCTCCTTTGCGGTGTTGCGGTGAATATACTCCGCCGCTTCCTTCTGCATATAGGCTTCGACATAAATATCACGCAAAATCTCATTTTGCTCTGTCAGCGTCAGCTGAATGCAGGTCTCCACGGCATAGACATAGATCGGCGGCGCATCTTCCCCGGTAATCTGCCGCGCTACTCCAAATTGATTGCCGAACATAAATTGAACCAGCTCAACCAATACGCCATCCTTTGCGTGAAAAATATTTTGGAAGGTGCTGACGGAAACATGTGCCTCTCGGACGATTTCTGCCACCGTCGTCCCCTTATACCCCTTCTCCAAAAACAATCGCACGCAGGCCGACAGAATGCGTTTTTTCGCCGCCATACTCGCCTTTGTTATTGCGATAGTATCGCCTTCTTTCTTTTTCCTTTGGTATGTATACCAAGTATATCATGGTATTTCCTTGATGGCAATACTCCTATACAAATCTTAACCCGTTTTTGCTCCTCTTTTTAAGAAAATTATACAAAGTTTTGGTACATTCGTCCGTTTTCCAACGATTCTCCATGATTTTCCCCTCCATTTAGTTGACAAGCTCGGTCTTACATACGATTATATTTTCATACTAATTTTATTGGCATGCAGAATAAGCACAAAACGCTCTGCGGCGACCCATTTGGAGTCATCGCAGAGCGTTTTTTCTGTCTTATACGATACAGAGAAGCGCCATATAGCACACCGTGCCCGCCGCAATTCTGTTGCCTTCTGGAATCCTGTTTATTCGCCCAAGTGTTCCTCAAGAATGCGCGCTGCGTCCTCAATACATTCCGGACAGGAGCGCAGAACCGTTCCGGTGTCCATACCCTTCAGCTCTCGACAGATCGTCGAGCCATTTTTTGTGCGGAAGGCTTCATTCATCTCGCGCACCTTTTTGTAAGTATCCGCTTTCGACTTTGGCGCTTTCAAATCGCCGCAGCTGTTCTTCATGCCCATAATCAGCGCCATGCCGGTCACGGCACCGCAGGTGCCATAGGTATCGCTGACGCCCAAGCCCATGCCCTCCGCAATGCGAAACGCCGTCTGTTCGTCCAGCCCTACCATGTCGCAAAACGCACACACGATGGCCTGGCAGCAGTTATAGCCCTTCTGATGCAGCTGTGCTGCCTTTTCGACTCGATCCATTTTCATTCCTCCTTTATCGCAATCCAGCGTTTTCCACTTTTTTGATTTATTTTATCACATCGTGACCAAAAATACAAATTTTCGTTTATTTCCGCTCGAATATTGCAAAAGAGCTGCGCACGAAACATCATGCGCAGCTCTGTATCATCAAGTTATATTGCTTCTCCGATTACTGGAGCACCGCACCCTGATTTGCCGAGGTAACCAGACGAGCATAGCGTGCCAGCCAGCCGGTCTTGATCTTCGGCTCCAGCGGAGTCATCGTCTTGCGGCGCTCTGCGAACTCCTCCTCAGATACCTTCGCATTGACTCGACGGTTCGGGATGTCGATCTCGATGATGTCGCCTTCCTTCAGCAGGCCGATCTCGCCGCCCATAGCAGCCTCCGGGCAAACATGTCCGATGGAAGCGCCGCGGGATGCGCCAGAGAAACGGCCATCCGTAATCAATGCAACGTCCTTGTCCAGCTTCATGCCGGCCAGTGCAGAAGTCGGGTTCAGCATCTCGCGCATACCCGGGCCGCCCTTCGGGCCTTCGTAGCGGATGATAACGACGTCACCCTTATTGATCTGGCCGCCGTAGATTGCCTCAATGGCTTCGTCCTCCGAGTTGAATACACGAGCCGGACCGGTATGCGTCATCATCTCCGGAGCAACCGCGCTCTGCTTGACCGCACAGCCTTCCTTGGCAATGTTGCCCCACAGGATAGCAATGCCGCCGGTCTGCATATACGGGTTGTCAATCGGACGGATGACATTCGGGTTCTTATTCGGACAGTTTACGATGTTCTCGCCCATCTTCTTACCGGTTACGGTCAGCGCTTCCTTCTCAATCAGATCCTTCTTAGACAGCTCGTTCATAACGGCGTAGATGCCGCCTGCCTCATTCAGCTCCTGAATGTAGGTACGTCCAGCCGGCGCCAGATGGCACAGGTTTGGTGTCTTTGCCGAGATCTCATTCATCGTGTTCAGATCAATCTTCAGGCCAGCCTCATGTGCAACTGCCAGCAGATGCAGAACCGTGTTCGTCGAGCAGCCCAGCGCCATCTCGCACTCCAGCGCGTTGTGGATAGACTTTTCGGTGACGATGTCGCGCGGCTTGATGTCCTTCTCAATCAGCTCCATAATCTTCATGCCGGCATGTTTTGCCAGATGAATACGATTGGAGTAAACAGCCGGAATCGTGCCGTTGCCCGGCAGTGCCATGCCGATCGCTTCACACAGACAGTTCATCGAATTGGCCGTGTACATACCGGAGCAGGAACCGCAGCCTGGGCAGGAGTCACATTCTACCTTCGCGATCTCCTCATCATCGATCAGGTTTGCCTTGCGCGCACCAACTGCCTCAAACGTGTAGGACAGCGATACATTCTCACTGTTGTGACGTCCCGCCAGCATCGGGCCGCCCGAGCACATGATCGACGGAATGTTCAGGCGGCATGCCGCCATCAGCATACCCGGAACAATCTTGTCGCAGTTCGGGATGAGTACCAGACCGTCAAACTGGTGGGCCTGCGCCAGCGTTTCTACCGAGTCCGCAATCAGCTCACGGGACGGCAGAGAGTACTTCATGCCGATATGACCCATTGCGATGCCGTCACATACGCCGATCGCCGGAACCATAATCGGGGTGCCGCCTGCCATGCGAACGCCAGCCTTAACTGCTTCCGTGATCTTATCCAGATTGATATGACCCGGGATAATCTCGGTATAGGAAGAAACAACGCCGATCAGCGGACGATCCATCTCCTCTTCCGTCAGACCACAGGCACGCAGCAGCGAACGATTCGGAACGCGCTCTACGCCCTGCGTGATATTTGCACTTCTTCTGTTCTTCATTATAATTCCTCCTCTTCCTCCGGTTCCGCTGGTTTTCCGTCCTGCATTGCCGTCAGTAGAAAAAATGGGGACCGGACGATGCCGTCCCGTCCCCACATATGTCATTGTCTGTGCGCCGGTTCCTGCCGTCACATATAGTATTATTATAAAAAAACTGCGTCAAGAAATCAATAGCAATCCCGCTTAGATTACTTCATCCGACTTATACATCGCAGTGATGCCCGTGCGGCTGGACTCGATAACGTCAAAGTTCGAGATAACCGACAGGAACTTGTTGACGTCCGTCGGCGTGCCGTTCATGCGAACGATAACCGTCTTTTCGGTCTCGTTGATGATGCCGGCGCCGTAAATCGAGCAGATCTCACGAATGCTCTCGCGCGTCGCCTGATCGGCTACAATCTTGACCAGCAGCAGCTCGCGGCAGTGTGCCTCTTCTTCCTTGATGTGAACCACCGAGATGCACTCTTCCAGCTTGCCCATCTGCTTGAGCACCTGCCCCAGCGTGTACTCGTCGCCGACAACAACCATCGTGATACGGGAAACCGACTCATCCAGCGTCGGCGAAACCGTCAGGGAATCAATATTAAAGCCACGGCGTCCAAACAGGCTGGTAACACGCGCCAGTACGCCGGAACGGTTTTCTACGACCGAAGAAATAATATACTTTTCCATGTTGCTCCTCCTCAGTCAATGATAACATTGCGAACCGACTGACCCGCCGGAATAAACGGCAGAACGCGCTCATCCTGATCAATAACCGCATCAATCAGAACCGGGCCGTCTTCCTGCATCGCCTTTGCAAAGACCTCGCGGAACTCTGCAATCGTCGTGCAGCGATAGCCCTTTGCGCCAAATGCCTCTGCCAGCTTGACAAAGTCGGTCTTGCGGTGCGGCGTGGTGTTGGAGTAGCGCTTACCGTACAGCGAGGTCTGCCACTGATATACCATGCCCAGCACGGTGTTGTCCGTAACCACCGTGATAATCGGCAGATTGTAGCTGACTGCGGTGCACATCTCCTGCAGGTTCATATGGAAGCTGCCGTCACCGGTAATATGTACGACGCGCTTGTCCGGCTCACCGATCTTCGCGCCAATTGCCGCGCCATAGCCAAAGCCCATCGTGCCCAGACCGCCGGAGGACAGGAACGTGCGCGGACGGCAGCGTCCTGAATACTGTGCTGCCCACATCTGGTGCTGGCCGACATCGGTTGCCACGATTGCTTCCGGTCCAATCGCCTCGCTGATAGACTGCATCAGCTGATGCGGACGGATAATCTCGTCGTTATCCTTCGCATGATAGTCAAAGCGTTCCTTCCAGCTTGCCAGCATTTCACGCCACATGCTGTGGTCGTTTTCCTTGACCAGCGGCAGAACGGCCTCCAGAACGTCGCGTACATCCGCAACCATGGAGAAGTCCGCGGTGATGTTCTTGTCGATCTCACTGTTATCAATCTCAATATGAATAATCTTCGCCTTGTTGGCAAAGTCGCTCATCTTGGTCGCAACACGATCCGAGAAACGCGTGCCCAATGCAATCAGCAGATCTGCTCTCTCTGCGGCGCGTCCGGCAGAAACCCAGCCGTGCATACCGATCATACCCAGATTCAGCGGATCGTCGCACTCCAGTGCGCCGATGCCCATCATCGAGTGGCAAGCCGGAATGTCCGCCTTGTGCATCAGTGCCTTCAGCGCTTCGCTTGCGCCGGAGTTGATCACGCCGCCGCCGAAGAAGATCGTCGGGCAGGTTGCCTCGTTGATCATATCCGCCATCTGCTGGATCTTGTCCATATCAATCTCCGGCATCGGACGCTTCTGCGCCTTGCCGGCCGGAACGTACTCACACTCTGCCGCGGTGATATCCTTCGGGATATCAACCAGTACCGGACCCGGACGGCCGCTCATGGCAATCTCAAACGCCTTTCGGATCGTAGCTGCCAGCTCTTCTACGTTGCGGACAACAAAATTATGCTTGGTAATTGGCATCGTGATGCCGGCAATGTATACCTCCTGGAAGCTGTCACGGCCAATCGACGCCGTGCCAACGTTTGCGGTAATCGCAACCACCGGAATGGAATCCATAAATGCCGTCGCAATACCAGTGACCAAGTTCGTTGCACCCGGTCCTGACGTCGCCATGCAGACGCCAACCTTACCGGTCGCACGCGCATAGCCATCCGCAGCATGGGATGCTCCCTGCTCATGGGCGGTCAGAATATGGGTGATACGGTCCGAATTCTTATACAGCGCATCATAAATGTTCAGCGCCGCGCCTCCCGGATAGCCGAAAATCGTATCGGCACCCTGCTCCAACAACGATTCCACAAGAATCTGCGAGCCATTGAGTTTCATTGCCTTCACTCCTAAATAATTATAAATTAATAATCAAGATTTTAACGAAAAAATCCATCCAATCCATCCAACCGATGAGCAAAAAAAAATCTTCATCTCTAAAAAGAGACAAAGATAAAACTCTGCGGTACCACTCTTATTGCTGCCGACAAGACAGCCACTCGAACGCATCGGCAAAATGCTTAATGCTTGCCTGTTAACGGAGGCTAGTCCGGTTTCGGTTACTAAGCACGCTGTTCGCTGAAACTGCTCACGGATGACATTCACATTCCCTTGGCTACTGTTTCTCACCAACCAACAGCTCTCTGCTAACTTCAGGACGCTACTATTCCGGTCTCTGCATTTGAATTTTTTCGATTGTGTTTATTATATCGTATTTCTTTGAAATGTCAATACAAAATGAAAATATTTTTCGGAACATGAGTTTTGGCGCATAAACACGCCTTTTTCTGCAAATTCTACGTTCAAACCAATCCGAAAGGAGGACGAGCGACGTGACATTGCTGTTCCTTCGCACCATTATACTATATCTATCGGTCATTTTAGGGCTGCGTCTTTCCGGCAAACGGCAGCTCGGTGAGCTGTCCGCCTCCGAGTTTGCAGTGACCATTTTGGTTTCCGATCTGGCTTCCATTCCGTTGCAAGATGTCGCCGTCCCCCTCTTTAACGGCATGATTCCGCTGCTCACTCTCGTCTCACTAGAGGTCATCATGGCGACGGTCAGCCGGAACAACCGCAAACTGCGCAGCCTGCTCTCCGGTAATCCTTGTATCGTTATTAAGAACGGGAGAATCGATCAGCGCATGCTCAAGGAGCTCCGCCTGTCCGTGGATGACGTACTGGAGGGCCTGCGGATTGCCGGTGCGCCCAATCTCAAGGACATCCGCTATGCTATCGTCGAGCGCAACGGACAGCTCAGCGTCATCCTGCGTGCCGAGGCGCAGCCATCTACGCCGTCACAGCATGGCCTGCACCCCAGCGAGGTCGGCCTTCCGCTTGTTCTGATTTCCTCCGGTGAGGTCATCCAGCAGAATCTACATGAGCTGGGAAAAACCGAACAATGGCTGCTCGATCAGTGCAAAAAGCAGCATTGTTCCTCCTTTCAAGAGGTATTTTTATTCACCCTCGATGATTCCGGCAACCAATTTCTACAGCGAATGGATAAGGGGGCTTCGCGCATATGAAACGTCTCGTTATTGCCGTCTCCCTTCTCCTCGCTATTGTTCTCGCCTGCCTCGGCGACCTGTGGTATCTGTCCCCTCATATCGACTCCATGGTGCAGTCTCTTACTCTATCCCAGCAGGCGCTGTCGCAGGGCGAATCCGAACGCTCTCTGGATTTGCTGCATGAAGCATACGAAAAATTCAATCATACCGAATTTTTCATGAGCATCACCATCAATGAAAAGCAGCTGGATGAGGTATCACTCAACTTCGCCCGGAGCATGCAGGGCACGGGGCCGGGAGACCCCACCCAGTACGCCATGGAGCTTGCTGCGCTGAAGGAGAGCATTATCGATCTAAAGCGTACCGAGCTTCCTACGCTTGGGAATCTATTGTAAAACCGAATCGTAAGAAAAAAGACCTGCCGAATCGGCAGGTCTTTTGGGAAGCGTAGTTCAAAAATTACATGTACTTTTTCAGAACTTCGCTCGCTGCTGCTGCATCCGCAGAGATGGCAACCGTGAAGTTAACCGAGTGCTTTGCAGAGAACTCATCCAGCTTCAGGATAAACGCTTCCGCGTCAGCCGTCTTCTCATCGCGCGCAACCTTGTACAGGCCATCAATGAAGATCTGGGTGATGTCATAGTTCGCGGCGTGCATACCTGCAACAAAACCAAGCAGAGATGCGTAATTGGTAACGCTGTAATCCGAAACGTTCACCAGACGTGCATCATGCGAAATATCAAAATTCAGAGCGTCGTCCTTGACAATGCATACAACACAGCCCGGTTGCTTTGCAGCTGCCTCATTAACGCTATCGATGATAACCTTTGTTTTTCCGCTGCCAGCAGCAGCCATAATTACTTTTACCATTTGCGATTCCTCCCACATTCTTTTGAGGTTGTTTCAATAGTACCATAAAACAGGGTAAAAAACAATGCGTTTTCCGTGAATATTTTCAAAACAATTCAAAAAGTGGCGATAAACTTACTCATCCGCCGTCGATTTCATCAAAAGAATTCCCAATAAATCCCGATACACATCGGAAATTCCTTTTTTCTCCACAGCAGAAGCTGTTAGAATATTCCTTCTCGCAATTTCCTCTCCGCCTGCCTTCAGTATCACCTCCCCCACCTTTTGATGCGCCTCCACAGGCGCCCCTACGCTTTTCTCCATTTCGATCGTCCGCTCCGCCTGCTCGGCCCGTTCCTTCGGCAGAAGCACCGGCGTGTCGTCCTCCAGCTCCAACGCAACGGTCGGCTGTTTGCCAAGCGCGACTGGAATTTGCGGCAATGCATCGTTTTCTTCCAACACCGGCACCATGCCGTAACCGGCAAAACCGTAATTCAGCATTGCCGTCACGTCGGCATTGCGAGCTTCTTTGTTTGGCTCCGCCATGACAACCGCGATCAGCGACATGCCCTCTCGTTCCGCCGTCGCCGACATACAAAAGCCCGCCGTGCTCGTATATCCCGTCTTGAGTCCGGTCAGGCCATCATACTGCCGCAGCAGCTTGTTGGTGTTCGCCAACTGAAACGTACCGTCCCGCACGGTGTCCATCCAAATTGTCGTGTAATCAAAAATAGCCGAATGCTGCATCAGCTCCCGCGACATCCGCGCAATATCGCGCGCCGTCGTCTTGGTCTCCTCTCCGTCGGTGTCCAAACCATTCGGGTTGACAAAGGTCGTACCCGTACAGCCCAGTTCCTTTGCCCGCTCGTTCATCCGCTGTACAAACGCGTCCTCGCTTCCGCCGAGGTGCTCTGCCACTGCCACCGCGGCATCGTTCGCTGATCCCACCGCAATCGCCTTGAGCATATCGCGCAGCGGCAGCTGCTCTCCCTCTTTCAGGTAAATCTGTGTGCCGCCCATCGCGCTGGCATGCGCCGACGCGGTGATCTTATCGTCCAGCGACACGCGTCCCTCATCAATCGCCTCCATCGTCAGCAGCATGGTCATAATCTTCGTCACAGACGCCGGAGGAAGGCTCTCATCCGCGTTTTGCTCAAACAGTACCGTGCCGTCCGACGCCATCAGCAACGCCGATTTCGCCTGAATCCCCGTCAGCTCCGCCGCCTGCGCCGTCGCCGCTGTCACCACCATCCAGAGCATGATGGTACATATCGCTCGCCTCATGCCGTCGTTTCCCCTTTCCTACAAACAAACGCTATCTTCTGCTTTTGATTGTATGACCCGCACGCGCCGTGCAGAACATCCCTCCTTGTTTCTTTCCGCGAATCTGCTATAATAGTAGCATTCTAGGGCGCATCCAACGATCGGATCGCGCCGAAACAGCGGGAGTACGCAATGAAATTTTGTTTTTCGACCTTGGGATGCAAGGTCAATCAATTTGAAACACAGGCTTTGGCGCAGCTGGCGCAGGAGCGCGGACACAGCATCGTCTCTTCGGACGCCGACGTCTGTATTTTAAATACCTGTACCGTCACCGAATCTGGCACAAAAAAGAATATTCGCGAGCTCAGGCGGCTGAAAAAAAACAATCCGCACGCTGTTTTAGCCCTGTGCGGCTGTTTCGCCCAGACCGATCCGGAACGCGCCGCCTCACTCGACGGTGTCTCTGTCGTCTGCGGCACGTCCGACCGCGCCGCCGTCATTACCAAGTGCGAACAGGCCATACAGCAATCCTCGCCGGAGCCGATTCTCTCCGGCATGGAGGCTTCCCGTGTGTTTGAGCCGCTGCCCGCCGGTATTCTGCCCGGTCATACCCGCGCGCTGCTCAAGGTACAGGACGGCTGTGACAATTACTGCACCTACTGCATCATCCCTTATGCGCGCGGGCATGTCCGTTCTCTGCCGCTCTCTGACGCAGTACAGCAGGCACAGCATCTCGCGCACAATAACGTTAAGGAAATTATGGTCACCGGCATCGAAATCGCCAGCTACGGGCGCGATTTGCCGGAGCATCCCAATTTGATCACACTGACAGACGCCCTGTGTCGTTGCGCTCCTTCGGTTCGGTTCCGGCTCGGTTCGCTGGAGCCGCGGTGCATTACACCGGAATTCTGCGATACGCTCTCACAGCATGACAATCTGGCACTGCATTTTCATCTGTCTCTGCAATCCGGCTGCGACGACACGCTCCGCCGTATGCATCGACGCTATACCACCGCGCAGTATGCGGAAGCCGTAGCGCGCCTGCGCTCCGCCTTCCCTAGCTGTTCCATCACAACTGACATTATCACCGGTTTTCCCGGAGAGACCGAAAAGGAATTTTCACAGACGGTTTCGTTTGTCCGGCAGATTGCTTTTTCCTCCGTCCATGTCTTTCCGTATTCTGAGCGTCCCGGAACACCCGCAGCATCCATGCCAAACGCGGTTCCCGTCCCCATTCGCGCCCAGCGCGCCGAGCAGCTGCGGTATGTCTGTGCTGCCCTTTCCGAGCAGTTCCTGCGCGGTTTTCTTCATCGTCCGCTCCCCATCGTTCTGGAGCAGCCGCATCATGGCACACAATCCGGTCACAGCCGCTGGCACTTCGCCGTGCAGCTGGAACAGCCCGTCGGACATCCGGGCGGCGAGGTTCTCGTTGTTCCGGAGCGCATACAAAACGGACAGTTAATCGGTAAAATTATCATACCATAGACAAAAAAGGTTCGAACGAGCAAAGCACTCGTCCGAACCTTTTTGTATCATATTCGATAATTAAAACTTAAAAATCGCCACGCCATATCCCGGAAGCGGATAGGCTACCGAGCACGGCTGTCCGTCGCACTCGCCCTTTGTGGCCAGATAGATCTTCGGCTCCGTAATCGGCTCCTGTCCGTCCATTCCGTCTGACGCCAGAATGCGCGTGTACCGCTTTTTCTTCGGCACGCCGACGCGGTAATCCGGACGATCCACCGGCGTAAAATTGATGACGAACAGCAGATTGTTGCGTCCCGTCGGCGACAGCCGCATAAAGCTAAAGATACTGCGGTCGCCGTCGTTGGCGTTGACCCACTGGAAGCCATCCCAAGTGTCATCCGTGCCATACAGCGCCGGATACTTCTGGTATAGCCGAAGCAACTCGCGTACAAATCCCGCCAGCGCCTGATGCCGCGGATCCTCCAGACACGGCCAGTCCAGCTCGCGTTCTTCGCTCCACTCGCGCCGCTGACCGAAATCCTGTCCCATAAACAGCAGCTTCTTGCCCGGATGGCCGCACATGAACGCATACGCCGCCTTTAGGTTGGCAAACTTCATCGGATCGTCGCCCGGCATTTTTTCCATCATTGAGCCTTTGAGATGAACCACCTCGTCATGAGAAATAACCAGGACATAATTTTCGCTGTAGGCGTAAGTCATGGAGAACGTCATCTTGTTGTGATTATACTTGCGGAAATACGGGTCGCACTTCTGATACTCCAAGAAGTCGTTCATCCAGCCCATGTTCCACTTCAGATCAAAGCCGAGTCCGCCGTCCATCGGCGAGCCGGTGACCATCGGCCATGCGGTCGATTCCTCCGCAATCATAACCGCACCCGGATTGTGCTGATGTACAATGGAATTCAAATGGCGGAAGAACTCGATTGCCTCCAGATTCTTGTTCTCACCGTACTGGTTTGCCACCCACTGGCCGTCCTCCTTGCCATAGTCCAGATACAACATGGATGCCACCGCGTCGATGCGCAGTCCATCGATGTGATATTCGCTCAGCCAGTACAGGGCGTTGGCAATCAGGAAATTACGCACTTCATTGCGCCCATAGTCGAAAATTTTGGTACCCCAGTCCGGATGCTCTCCCTTACGCGGGTCGGCATATTCATACAGCGGCTTGCCGTCAAAGTCCGCCAGACCATGTGCATCCCGCGGAAAATGCGCCGGAACCCAGTCCAGAATGACCCCGATTTTATGACGGTGCAGATAATTAACAAAGTACATAAAATCCTGCGGCGTACCGTAGCGCGCCGTCGGCGCATAATATCCCGTGACCTGATAGCCCCACGATGCATCCAGCGGGTGTTCCGCCACACCGATCAGCTCGACATGGGTATAACCCATGTCCTTGATATATTTCGTCAGCTCCGGCGCCAGCTCGCGGAACGTGTAATATCCTGGATCCTCCTCATCCTGTGCCGGATGCTTTTTCCAAGAACCCGGATGCAGCTCATAAATCGCCATGGCTTCCTTTTTGAATTGGAAGTCCTTGCGCTTCTCCATCCACGTTGAGTCCTTCCACGGATAGCCGTCAATCGACGCAACCTTGGACGCCGTGCCCGGGCGCAGCTCACCGCTGAATCCATACGGATCAAATTTCAGCGCCGTGTTGCCGTTCTGTCCCGTGATGGCGTACTTGTACAACTCGCCCTCCTGCAAGCCCGGGACAAATACCTCATAGATGCCCAGCGGTTCCGTCCGCTGCATCGGCGTTGCGCCGCCGTCCCACTGGTTAAAATCACCGACCAGATGGACGCACTTCGCGTCTGGCGCCCAAACAGCAAAATACACGCCCTTTTCTCCGTCCTGCTCCGCAGGATGTGCACCCATTTTGCGATAAATCTCATAGTGCACGCCCTGTCCAAACAGGTACTGGTCGTATTCCGTGATGTGCGGATCCGGTATCATTTCCGGTACCGCCGCCTTGCTCTTGTGATTCTGCTTCTTCTCCATAGTCTTCCTCTCCTCCCCCTGCATGTCCGCCCTGCGAACGACAGGGATTCTATAGAATTAGTATACCCTATTTCTTCTTCTTTGTAAATTCTAAACAATACTCTGCCGCAAATTTCCCGGAAATCCGGTCGCAATATACGACAAAACGATGAGAGCCGTTGGTTCCCATCGTTTTTTTCTTATCCCTCCTGCACACGGATGCCGTTCTGCTTGCAGTAATTCCAGACATAGCTTCCGCGCGAGGTTTCCACCAGCACCTTGCTCGGTCGTCCGAGCAGCATACGGCTTCCGCCCGCGCCAAAGGCGCCTTCGCCGATGGATGTCACAGAGTCCGGTACACGCAAAAACGTCAGGTTCTCACAGGACGCAAAGGCTTCCGCACCGATTTTCTCCAAGCCAAACGGCAACTCCAGCGATTGCAGTGACGCGCACCGATAAAAGGAGCGCTCCTCAATCTGCCGCAGGCCATAGGAAAACGTCACACGGCGCAGGCTGCTGCAATCCTGAAAACAGCTCTGCGGCACGGAAATCAGCGACGCCGACAGATTGACCTCCTGTATGCCGCTGCACCCGATAAACGCCCGCGGCCCCATCCAGTTTACCTGATCTGGCAAGGTAAACCGCAGCAGCGCAACGCACAGCCCAAACGCTTCCGCGCCAATCCGCTGCAATCCGCCCGGAAGCTGCACATCTTGCAGCTTTCGACAGCCGGAAAACAGCTTGGGCGGCAGCTCGGTTATCTTTTCTGGCAGTTTAACACTCTTGAGGCTCAAGCAGTCCGCAAAGGCTCGCTCACCCAGCTCTTCCAGTGAATCCGGCAGCACACAGCGCTCCAGCTTTACGCAGCGCAAAAATGCCGCGCTGCCAATCGTCCGCAGCGGGGCAAACAGGGAAAGCGTCTGTACCGACGCACAGTCAGCAAACGCCTCTTCTCCAATCTGCTCCACACTGTTCAAGCACGAAACACCCGTCAGGTCTTTCCGTCCGCGGAATGCCCAGTTGGCAATCCCGCGGTAATCCGCAACTTGAAGCACATTCCCTCCGGCATTGCCGAGGCGGAGCTTCCGCGCCGGTAGCTTTTGTGCCTGCTGCTGGGTCAAAACATCATAGATTTTCTTCTCCGGAATTGGCTTTTCCCTCGGCGCCTCCTCCAGCTTCTGCTTCATATATTTTGCATCGGCGGACGGCACAACCGCCAGTCCCAGCTGCTCCCAGAAGCGATCCACCCAGCTCGTGGCTTCGGCTTCCTCGGCCTGCGGAATCACCGCCGGTTTCGACTGCGGCTTTCCGGCAAATTGCAGCGCATGGTACATCTCCTGCGCATTGGCATAGCGATCCTCCGGGCGATACGCGCAGGCCTTGCAGATCACCTCGCCAAACGCCTCATCCACCCCACTGGGCAGCGGCAGATCCTCTCCGCGGTTGCGGCGATCCACCGCCTCCGCTTTCCACTTCGAGCGCGGCATGTCCGGCGTGATAAACGGCAGATAGCCGCCGTTTGCCAACTGATACAGCACCAGTCCCAGCGAATACAAATCCGCCCGCGCGTCATATTTCGCCGACATGCGGTCGGTGATCTCCGGTGCGGCGTACAGCTCTGTGCCAATTCTCGTCCGCGCATACACCGTCCCCTCCAGATGATGCGCGATGCCAAAATCGCCGAGCTTATAATCGCCAAACCGGTTGACAAAGATATTCTTCGGCTTAATATCGCGGTGCAGAATGCCGACACGATGACACCGCGACAGACCACGGCACAGATCCATACCGATCTTGCGAATGCCGCTCTCCGTCTGCACCGCACTGCCATTGTGGCGCAGCGTTTCCTCCAAGCTAGTCAATAGCTCCATTCGAATCAACAGATCATAGCCAATCAGCTTGCCCTGCTCCCGAATTTCCTCAATCGCATGATCCTCATAGCTGACGATATTACTGATACCGCGCAGCTGTCCCAACAGATTCACCTCATTGATATATTGCTCCCGCACCAGCGCTTCCAGATTGGCGGCGTTTTCCATCGTGCCCTCCGGAATGATCTCAATGACCTTCAGCGCCGATTCAAATACCATACCAAAGGGATCACGGTGCACGACTCGATACACTCTCGCGTAGCTTCCCACGCCAATTTCACCTTGCAGCGTCCATCCACCAAACAATGGCTCATAACTGCGCAGCCGTTGTTCCAACGCTACCATACTGTATCCCCCGTTTCTATCAAATCAAAACTGCTTGTATTATAGCAAACGACGCTATTTCCGTCAAATAAAAGCAAAGAACCACAGCATTTGCCATGGTTCTCTGAAATTTTTTTTCGATTATTCTTCATTTTCCAGCATCGGATAAATTTCCTTGCGGTACGAATGCAGCAGGAACAAAATCGTCAGTATCAGCGATGCAACCTCGGCAATCGGGAACGAAAGCCAAACCAGATTCAGCTCTCCCGTCTTTGCCAGCAGATACGCCACCGGAAGCAGTACAACCAGCTGACGGCCAAAGGAAATCAGCATACTGAACAGGCCATGTCCCAGCGCCTGCATTGCCGACGAGCCGATGATACAGATACCAGCAACCAAGAAGCTGAGCGAAATCTCACGCAGGGCAACCGAGCCAATGCCCAGCATCTGATCCGAAGCCGCGAACATACGCAGCAGCAGTTCCGGCTTGAGCTGGAACACAGCAAGACCTGCCAGCATGATAATTTCCGCATACATCATCGCCAGCTTGACGGTCTTTGTGATGCGGTGCGGCTTCTGTGCGCCGTAGTTGTACGCGACAATCGGCACCATACCGTTGTTCATACCAAAGATCGGCATAAAGATAAACGACTGAAGCTTGAAATATACGCCAAATACCGCCGTTGCCGTGGACGAGAACGCAATCAAAATGCGGTTCATACCATAGGTCATGATGGACGAAATCGAAATCATCAAAATCGACGGCAGACCAACCGCATAGATCATCTTGATGATACGCCACTGCGGACGGAAGCCCGCCAGATGGAACGACACATCTGGATTCTTTTTGATATTAAACAGCAGCGCCAGAATGCAGGCGACCACCTGACCAAATACCGTTGCAATCGCCGCGCCCGCAATCCCGAGCTTCGGTGCGCCAAACAGGCCAAAGATCAGGATTGGGTCAAAGATAATATTGATGATAGCACCAATCGACTGGGTAATCATCGTATAAAAGGTACGTCCTGTGCCCTGTAAAATGCGCTCCAGCGTCATCTGGAAGAACAGACCGAACGAGACAATGCAGACAATCGACAGATAGGTCACGCCAAACGAGATAATCTCCGGATCACTGGTCTGCGACGCCATAAAAGCACGCACGCCAAATAGGCCAAACAACAGAAATGCCAAATAGCTGCAAAACGCGAGGAACAAACCATGCTCTGCCGCCTTATTCGCCGTGTCCTGATCCTTCGCACCCAGCGACCGAGAGAGCAACGCATTCATACCGACACCGGTGCCGGATGCAATCGCAATCATCAAATTCTGCGCCGGAAATGCCAGCGAAACCGCCGTCAGTGCATTTTCACAGATGCGCGAAACAAAGATACTGTCCACGATGTTATACATCGCCTGAACCAGCATAGAAATAATCATCGGGAGTGCCATGGTCACGAGCAAACGGTTGACCGGCATCACCCCCATCTTATTTTCTTTCGGCGATGGTGCCATCGCCCCCTGCTGCTCAGCACTCATATTCGTCCACCTCAAATCGGTTTCCGTCATCGTAGCCAACGTCGAGATACTCCATTACCGCCAGCGCTTCCCAGCAGTCGCAGAGCTTTACCTGCTCGACAATATCCATCTTATCCCACTGCGAGCGCGTGCAGAGCTTGCGCGTGCATGCAATGCTGTCGCGGTAATTCGTACGAACCCAGCGATCCGGGTCTTCCTTATGAATCTCACATACCTTGTTGCCCTTCGGGTCTACAATCTGCATCGGAAGATCCTTCTTGAATCGTCCGGAGACAAAAATACTCTTCAGCAGACCCGCCAAAGAAACCACCGAAGGAATTGTCTTTTTCGTCATAGCAAGATTCTCCTTTCTAAGCCTCTATTTTTTCATATTCATTTTATGATACCCTATTTTTCCCACAATATCAATGCGCTCAATAGACAAAGAACGACGTGCCGCAAAGCAAATCTTTCACAGCACGCCGGATAAATTTTGTCAATGATTCCTTTCTCACACAGAATCAATATAAATCTTTTTTCTTCAGATACTTCCATGCGACAAAGCAGACCACAATCGCAATAACAATCGGAATCCAGAACACCGCGCCCGGAAGCCACGCGACATTCATTCCGTAAAAGCCGAAAATCATATTCGGAATCGTCAGAATCAGGGTGATCACCGTCAGGGCCTTCATAATGTCGTTCATGTTATTGGATACAATCGACGAATAGGTTTCCATCGTACCGGAAAGAATGGAGGAATAAATGCTCGCCATTTCAATCGCCTGACGAATCTCAATCAGAGAATCCTCCAGCAGATCGCGGTCATCCTCATACAGCTTGAGAATCCGTCCACGCAGAACCTTTTCCATTGTCACTTCATTGCCCTTGAGAGACGCCGAAAAATAGACCAGCGACTTGGACAGGCCGAGTAACTGCATCAGATCCTCATTCTTCTGAGAATTATACAGCCGACGCTCGATTTGCGTGAAGCTGCGCTCAATCCGGCGCAGATAATTCAGGAAGCGGCCTGCTACGCGCAGCAGAATCTGAAAAACAAACCGCGTGCGCATCGCCGTATGAATTCCCCGCACCTTGCCATCGGCAATATCACGGGTAATCAGCGTATCATTCAAGCACACCGTAATCAAAACATCCGGTGTAACCAGAATACCCATTGGCAGAGACGCATACATCTGCACATCGCGCAGGCTACTGTCGCTGTGCTCCACGACCGGAATATCGACAATCAGCAAGACCTGATCATCCTCCATCTCCACACGGGAGCTTTCCTCCGGGTCAAGCGCGGCGCGCAGGAAGTCACGATCCACCTTCTGCGAGACAATCACAGCATCCACCTCGGCCCGCGTCGGGTTCACCATGTTAATCCAGCAACCAGGCTCAGGCGCTTCCAGGTTAATAATATGTCCGCCTTCCGACTTATAATATTCCAGCATAAGCGTCTGCCTCCGTTTCTGTTACTGTCTCTTGTATCCCTTCCGCAAGCGGAAAAAAGTGTTTTCCATTCATACAAAAGCCCTTCCTCTTGGGGAAGAAGGGCTTTATGTACTTATTTTTTAGCTCATTACTTGGAGCTGAAAATCTTCATGATGTCAGCAAACGGATCATCCGGGGAGATGGAATCATCTGCCGGAGCGGTCGGCTGCTGTACCGGCTGCTGGTATGCCGGAGCCTGCTGATAGGTCGGCGCTGCCGGCTGCTGCTGTGCTGGCTGCTGATAAACCGGAGCCTGCTGCTGATAGTTCGGCGTTGCCGGATAAGTCGGAGCGGCATTGTAGCTCGGCGCTGCCTTTCTCGCGTTGGAGAAAATCGCGGAGCGATCCTTGCCATTCTTCGGCATCTCTTCAAAGCCGGTTGCAATAACAACAACGCGGATCTCATCGTCCACATCGTCATTGATGGATGCACCGAAGATGATGTGTGCATCCGGATGAGCGGAAGCCTGTACCATGCTTGCTGCGCGTTCGATCTCGTCCAATCCGATATCGGAAGAGCCGATGATCGACAGAACCACGCCGTGTGCGCCGTTGATCGAGGTCTCCAGCAGCGGAGACTGAATTGCCTGCTTGGCTGCTTCCTCTGCCTTGTCCTTGCCTGCCGCAGAGCCAACGCCCATGTGTGCATAACCGGCGCCCTTCATAACCGAAGTAACATCGGCAAAGTCCAAGTTAATCAGACCCGGTACCGTGATCAGCTCGGAAATCGAAGCGACTGCCTGACGCAGTACATTGTCCGCAACTTCGAATGCATTCTTAAAGGTAATCTTCTGTTCCGATACATACTTCAGACGTTCATTCGGGATGACAATCAGGGAATCGACGTTCTCCTTCAGCGCCTCAATACCGGCATTCGCCTGCTCCATGCGCTTCTTGCCTTCAAAGGCAAACGGACGGGTTACAACGCCAACCGTCAGGATGCCCATCTCACGGGCAATCTGTGCAACAACCGGTGCGCCGCCGGTACCAGTACCGCCGCCCATGCCGGCGGTGATAAATACCATGTGTGCGCCTTCCAGAGCAGCAGTGATCTCCTCGCGGCTCTCCTCCGCTGCCTTGCGGCCAACCTCCGGCTTCGAGCCAGCGCCCTGTCCCTTGGTCAGCTTTGCACCAACCTGAATCTTAACCGACGCTTCCGAGCGATTCAGTGCCTGTTTATCCGTATTGATTGCAACAAATTCCAGACCCTGCAGGCCGGACTTCACCATATCATTTACGGCATTGTTGCCGCCGCCGCCAACACCAATAACTTTAATGTTGACTACGGTATCATAGTCCATTTCAAATTCGAAACCCATTTCTTGTCTCCTCCGTCGTATGATATATAAAGTATGAGAAACACTTCTGGTTCCACCGCCTGCCCATCCAAGCGGAGAATATCAAAACTATTTTCTTAATTTTACCGCTTCTCCGGTTTTTTTGCAAGACAAAGTGCCGCTTTTCCTCAAAAAAACTTCTGGAATTTTGCGAAATTCTCCCTGCATTTCCACTTTAGCACGGGAATTGAAAATTTTTTGTGAACATACATTCTCTCTGTCACTCCGCCGACTGATCTGTGCTCCCTTCTTCGTCGGCGTTATCCTGCGTTGTTGTGTCCGCAGCGGCATCTTCCGCAGTGTCTGTTTGATCTGTGTTGTCCGATGTTTCGGCATTTGCTTCGCTGTCAGACGTCGATGTATCGTCGGATGTTCCCTGCTCGGTGTTGATATCTGTGTTTGTAGTTTCCTCCGTCGCCGTGTCATCCGTCTCCGCCGGACGGTAATGCGCCTTGTCTCCCTGACTGAGGTCAATAATACCGGTGTCCGGCAAATCATCCCTCTTCAAGATCGCCTTCAAAAACTGAATTTTATATTCCAGATCATCCAACGTGCCAAACTCAATCGTATAGCTATCGTTATAATTCAGCTTGACATCAAACGACTTGGTAATATCCACGCTGCGCACGTTATCCAGCATGTCATAAGAATCAAATAGATTGAGCAGCTCCAGCACGGCATGAATTTTTTCATACTTGCCGCTGTTGTTCTCATCCTGCGTGCTCTCCAGCATTTGTCCCGCCTGCAGCGTTTTCGCGCCTGCGCCGACAACGGAGATAACGCTGGACTTTGGCGTACCGGTAATCTTCTCCAGCACCTTTCCCTGCTTGTCCACATAGTACTGTCCGTCACCGGCTTTCACACAGATCAGTGGTTTGCGTTCTGTCACCGCAATTTCCAGCGTTCCCGGCAGATGCCGTTTGAGCTGCACCGTATCTAAATAGGGATACGTATTTTCCAACGACTGTACGATCGTCTTGGTCTGCAGAAAAAACAGGTTGTCCCCTTCCTGCACGCCGCTTGTCCCGATGATATCCTCTGCCTTATAGCGCGTCTCGCCCGTCACCTGCATATCCGACACGCGAAAAAAAATAGTTGTCGCAAACACCGCCGCCACACAGACTAGCAGACAGCATAAAATACGAAAAATCATACGATGCCGTTTCCGGCGGCGCGAACGCTGCATGCGTACTGCCTGTGGATCTTCCCGTTGTTTCCGTCGTTTTCCCATAGTCATCGGCTCTTACTTTCTGACCGCTTCCAGAATATGACGATAGATCTTCTCGCTGGAATCCACAATCGCCATCCCGGCTGCCGCTTTGCCCATCGCTTCCAGACGGGCATCGTCCTTTAGCAGATCCGATACCGTCTGATACAGCAGCTCTGCCGTACACTCCGGCTCCGTGATAACCACGCAAGCACCTTTCTGCTCCAGCGCGCGGGCATTCTTTTCCTGATGGTTCTCCGCAACATATGGAGATGGAACGATAACCGAAGGCTTTCCCAGCACGCACAGCTCGCCCAGAGTCGCTGCTCCGGCACGGCAAATCACAAGGTCCGCTGCCGCCATAACATCCGCCATATCATAAATATAATCGCGTACTTCGATATTCGGATGCTGCGACAGATCGACTCCCTTTTCCCGGATGCTTTCCGGCAGCCACTGCGCAGCGGAAGCTCCTGTCGCATGAATATGACGGAAGCTGTCCCGCTTACTCTCCATACAAATAAAGTCCGCCATATGGCGGTTCATATACAGCGCACCCAAACTGCCCCAGAACGAGACCACTAGTTTTTCTCCATCCTTCAGTCCCATCTTTTCGCGCGCCTTTGCGCGGTCCGCAAAGATAATATCGCCGCGCACCGGAGCGCCGGTAAGGTAGATATTCGGACGATCCTCCAGCAACTCCCGCGTGTTTTCAAAGCTGATGAGCACACGATCTGCCTTTTTCGCACAGGACTTTGTCACCACGCCCGGCAATGCATTGACCTCCAGCAGCACAGTTGGAATTCCCATCTTCTGCGCCGCATGTACCATCGGGTAGCTTGCATAACCGCCGCAGCCGATAACACAGTCCGGCGCAAAATCCTTCAGAATCTTCTTAGCCTTTCCGGTCGCGGTCAGTGTTTTTTGCACCGTCGCGATGTTATATGCAATCGATTTCGGTGAAAAGGAACGTTTAAGTCCACGAATATCAATGGTGTAAAGCTGATAGCCTTCACGCGGCACCAACTTAGACTCAATGCCAGATTCCGTACCGGCAAAACGGATTTCCGTATCCGGCCGGCGCGACTGGACATATCGTGCAATCGCCAAACCCGGATTGACGTGACCGCCTGTGCCGCCGCCTGTAATCAATAATTTCATCGCAAACCTCTCCTTTTTCCTGCCGCACGCAGCTGCTGTTCTGCCTTGCGCGACGGCGGAATATGTCTCGAAATATTCAGTAGAATTCCCACCTCAATCAACTGCATCACTAGCGCGGTACCGCCAAAGCTAAAGAACGGCAGCGATACGCCGGTTACCGGGAAAATTCCGGAAATAACGCATAGATTCATCAAAATCTGAAATCCCAGCTGCGTCGTGATACCAACCGCAATCAGCGATCCAAATCGATCCGGTGCACGATATGCAATCAAAAAGCCTCGGTAGATAAAGTACAGGAACATGATCAGAAACAGCATAGCGCCGACATAGCCTAGTTCCTCACACACAACCGAAAAGATGAAGTCATTCATTGGCTCCGGCAGAAACAAAAACTTCTGCCGGCTCTGTCCCAAGCCGCGTCCAAATAGTCCACCCGAACCGATGGCAATCAGCGACTGTACCGCCTGAAAGCCCTTCGTCTGTGCAAAGTCGAACGGATGCAGCCATGCGCTGACACGCGTGTGTACATGTGTCATCGTAAAGTATGCAACCACACTGCCGATTGCACCAACAATGCCGACCGGCAAAAAATACCACAGACGCATGCCGCCGACAAACAAAATCGCGACTGCGACAACCAGAATGATAATCGTCGCTGACAGATGCGGCTCCAGACACAGCAGCGCGGCGACTACACCATAGGCAGCGGCATATGGAAACAACCCGCGCAGTGTACGAATGCGTTCCGGGTGCAGGCTGACAAAGCTGGCAAACGTTAAAATGATCGCAAGCTTTGCCAGCTCCGACGGCTGAAACCCCCATATCCAACGCTGAGCCTTGTTGATCGTCGTGCCCAACGGTGTCAAAACCAACAGCAGTGTCAAAATTGATGCGCCATACAACAGCTTTCCCAGCGCGTGATATCGGTGATAGTCAAACGCCGAAAGGCTCAGCATCGCAATGATGCCCACCACTGCATAAATCAACTGGCGGATTGCATAGTACATAACACCCTTGGATGCATCATAATACGCATCCGGGAAGCTGGCCGACATCAATGAAACCCAGCCGCAAAACAGCAGCATCAGTGTGATTACCAGCAGCGGAGCGTCCCATTTCTTCCCATAATCCCCCAACAAACCGTTTGCTTGAAAAATTGGATTCTCAAGGAGGTTGGTTCGTTTTTTACGGCGCGTCGTTCGACGGCGCACCGGTTGTTTTGTCGGAGCAGTCGCCGCCATCCTTGCTCCTGCTCTCTTCGTCCCACTGCCAGCGACTTTTCTTCTACGCTTTTTCCGCACAGGTCGTTTCTCCGTCTCAGCCCCAGTCGGCCGGGCTGCTCGGGAACGGGTTGGCTTTCGCCTCCTCCGCCGTGTGGTTTCCTCCGTCAAGCAAACCATCCTCCTTTCTCCATACTCTTAGAATCATTAATACCGCGGCATAACACCGAAGTACGCCAGAACACACATCACAACGGTGATTCCGGCAAAGACAAATACAATCTTTTTCTCTCCCCAGCCGCTGACCTGAAAGTGATGATGAATCGGCGCCTTGCGGAAAATGCGCTTGCCCTCCATCTTGATATTGCCATTCTTGTCGCGTACCGGGTTGCCGGTTTCATCTAAAACCGGCTTTTTCGTCATCTTGTAGTAAGTAACCTGTAAAATATCCGACAGCGTCTCAACCACATAGATCAAACCGACCAGAACCAGAACGATCGGCATATCGCAGGCAAACGCCATACCGGCAACCGCACCGCCGAGGAATAGCGAACCCGTATCGCCCATGAACACCTTCGCCGGATTAAAGTTAAAGATCAGAAAGCCCAGCAAGCCGCCAGCCAGCGCCGCCGCAAAGATCATCACTGGGGTATTGCCGGATACATGACCAATGACAACAAAGAAAATCGCAACCGGCAGCGTAACACTTGCCGCAAGGCCGTCAATACCATCCGTCAGATTAACTGCATTGTTGCAGCCAACCATGATAAATGCTGCAATCACAATGTACACCAGCCACGGCAGATTCAGCGAGGCATTGATGAACGGAAAATAAAAGCTGGATTGCAAATAGCCGCCCATATGCAGAATCGTCAGGAACACCAGCGCCAGAACCAGCTGAAGCGCCAGCTTTTGTCCGGAGGTCAGACCGGCATTCTCCTGCTTTTTAATCTTCGTGCTGTCGTCAATAAAGCCGATCAGGCCATAGCACAGCGAGAGCACCAAGACCGTAAACGCCTGCACGCTCACCGTGTGAGCAATCAAATTGACCACGACAACCGTAATCGTAATGCTGACGATGAACATGAAACCGCCCATCGTCGGTGTATTTTGCTTTCCGGCATGCTCCGGAACATACGACAAAATCTTTTGTCCAAAGTTCATCTTGTGTAAATACACAATCAGCGGTTTGCCAATTGCCGCGGCAATCACAAACGACAGCACAAGAGAAATAATAATAATCAATGAGTAACTCATCATGGTATATTCGTTCCTTTTATCTTTATTTTACGACGTTGTTTTCGGCAAAAAGCCGTGCAGCACCTTTTCCATCGCCCAGTAGCGGCTTCCCTTAAACAAAAAGGCGTCGCCCGGAGACGCTGCTTCCCGCAACGCCTGCGTCATTTCGTCATGGTCGTGGAAAATCCGAATCGCCTGTTCCGGCATTCCTGCCTCGATTGCGCCTTCACGATAGTATTCTGAACCATCGCCCAGCGCCCACAGGTAATCCACACACGTTGCCGCACGGCGTCCGCCACGGCGGTGTCCCTCCGCTTCATAGTCGCCCAGCTCGCGCATCGCGCCGAGCACCGCAAAGCGTTTGCCCGGTACGTCCAAGCTGTGCAGCACATCCAGCGAGGCTTCCACCGAATCCGGGCTGGCATTGTAGCATGCGTCGATAATCGTGTATCCGTCCTGCTTGTAAATCGACTGATGCAGATCGACGAACGCCGCCAGACCGTCCAAAATCTGCTGGTCGCTCAAACCGAGCACCGCGCCAACCGCTGCCGCCGCCAGCGCATTTGAGACATTGTGCCGTCCCGCCGTATGAATCACGGCATTCAACGTCCGGTCAAACAGATGCAGTGTAAACGACACCCTGTCATCCGCCAACAGTATATTCTCCGCCCAAACGTCACATTCCGAATTTTCCATACCAAAGAACACGGTTTTGCAGCCTAGGCTGTCCCGTTTGTCCCACAGCAGCGGCTCGTCGCCCGGCAGCACCGCCGTGCCGCCCTCGCGCAGGCCTTCCAAAATCTCCAGCTTGGCCTTGCAGATGCCCTCGCGCGAACCAAGAAATTCAATATGTGCCACGCCGATATTTGTGATGACCGCAACATCCGGCTTTGCCTGTGCCGTCATGCGCGAAATCTCGCCAAACGCCGACATGCCCATCTCCAGCACCGCTGCTTCTGTCGCGTCGTCCATGCGGAAAATGGTCAGCGGCAAGCCAATCTCATTGTTCAGATTGCCCTGCGTGTACATTGTGCGGAACTTCTGATTCAGCACCGCCGCCGTCATTTCCTTTGTCGTCGTCTTGCCGACCGAACCGGTAATGCCGACAACCGGCATAGAAAACAGCGAACGGTATCCACCTGCCAGCGCAAGCAGCGCTGTTCCCGTGTTCACAACACGAATCACCGGAACCGGAACAGATACGTCTTTCTCCGAAACCACCGCCACAGCGCCGTTTTCTACCGCTTTTTCGATGTAGTTATGTCCGTCAAACCGCTCTCCCTTAAGGGCGAGGAACAGCGCCCCATCCGGAATATTGCGGGAGTCGGTAGACACGGCAGAAATTGTTCCGCTGTTGTCTCCAACTACTGTTCCATTCATATACGCCGCAGCCTGTGCCACCGTAATTGATTTCATAATCTCTTTCCCTTCGTGCAGAACGTCGTTACTTCTTCTCTCCGTTTTTCTCTGCAAAATAATCTGCAACCACTTCGCGCTCATCCAAATGATGCTTGACATGGTTGATTTCCTGATAGGTCTCGTGTCCCTTGCCCATCAGTACAATGGTATCACCCTTCTGTGCGATGTCGAGCGCATGATGAATGGCCTCCGGTCGGTTGACAATAACCTCATACGGGGTTTTTGTGTCCTTCATACCCTCCAGAATGTCCTCGATAATCGCCTCCGGCTTTTCCGTGCGCGGATTATCTGAGGTGACAATGCACAGATCGGACAGCTTTGCCGCAATCGCGCCCATCTTCGGACGCTTCGTGCGGTCGCGATCGCCGCCGCAGCCAAACAGACCAATCACACGTCCGCGCGTAAAGCCGCGTGCCGCCTGCAAGACATTTTCCACACCGTCCGGCGTGTGTGCATAGTCGATCAGAACCGTGTAGTCCGTGTCCGTCGGAACCACTTCCACGCGACCCTTTACGCCATGCGCCGTGTGCAGCGCCTTCGCGGCGTCTGCCAGCGGCATACCCAGCTCCTTGGCGCAGCCCAGTGCACCCAGCGCATTGTAAACCGTGAACTCACCCGGAATGCCCAGCGAAACCGGAATCGCTCCCTCCTCCGAAATGCAGGTAAAGGATACACCGTCCGCGTGTAGCTGGATGTCTTCTGCGTGCAGATCCGCTTCGTTCTCAATGCCATAGGTAATAAACGGGCAGGCGTTCTTCGCCAGAATCGAGCGTCCCCACGCATCATCAATATTCATAACGCCGACTGACGACTGCTCAAACAGCTTTGCCTTCGCCGCGCAGTAATTTTCCATTGAACCATGGAAATCCAGATGGTCCTGTGTCAGGTTGGTAAACGAGCCGACCGCAAACGGAATACCATATACACGGTCCAGCGCCAGCGAGTGCGACGATACCTCCATCAGGACATGTGTGCAGCCAGCATCCGCCATCTCGCGGAACAGCTTGTGCAGCTCGAACGACTCCGGCGTCGTGCGCTCCGTCGGCAGAACTTCCTGACCAATCATGTTTTGGTTCGTACCAATCAGCCCCACCTTTGCGCCGATAGCCTCCAGCATGGTCTTGAGCAAATAAGTGGTGGTCGTCTTACCGTTTGTGCCGGTGATGCCAACCATCGTCATTTCCTTCGCCGGATGGCCAAAGTAGTTCGCCGCCATCTGCGCCAGTGCACGGCGGGACGAGACCACCTGTACATACGGTTCACCGTGCAGCGGAATATCCTCGCAGACAACCGCCGCTGCCCCCAGCTCCATTGCCTTGCCGATGTACTTATGTCCATCGGTCTCAAAGCCACGGATTGCCACAAAGATGTCGCCCGGTTTTACCGCACGAGAGTCATATCGCAGCTCTCCAACCACCAAGTCCATAGCCGCCGAAGATGCCGTTACTTCTACTCCATTCAGGATTTCCTGTAATGTCATGGTGCTTCCTCCTCATGTAAATTGCAATCTATTTTCAAATTTCGATTATTCCTCACTGGTTACGGCATTGCCGAACGCAACGGATACCACCGTTCCCGGCTCTGCCTTGCTCTTCGCCTGCGGATTCTGGTAAATCGCACTCGTCGCCACATTGACACGCGTGTCCTTGACGCCGTTTTGCTTCATATAGAATCCCGCCTGCTCCAGCGTGTACTGTGCTTCTTCAATCGACATACCGCGTACACTCGGTACCTTGACCTTCTTCGTGCTCTTCTTGTCGCCGCAGTACAGAACCACCGTATTCGCCTTTTGCAGCGCAATGCCTGCCGCCGGCGACTGATCGGTCACGGTATCTTCCGAACCGGAAACTGTATAATTCAGCCCCAGCTTATCCAGCTGTGCCTTTGCGTCCTCCAGCGACGAGCCGGCCAAGCTCGGCACCGTGATTTCCTCGCGGCCTTCTTCGTCTTCCCCGTATACCGGCTCAACACCCAGAATCGGGAGAATATCCTCAAAAATACGCGCTACAACCGGCGCCGCAATCGCACCGCCGCCGCGAACCGAGCCCTGCGGCTCGTCAATCAGTACCAGCACGGCATACTGCGGATCATCCATCGGTGAGACGCCGATAAACGAAGCGATTCGGTTCTTCGAGCCCTTCGGCTGCTTCTCCGTCGTCGCTGTCTTGCCGCCTACGCGATAGCCCGCAACATAGGCATTCTGGCCGGTGCCCAGTTCAACGACATTCTGTAAATATTCTGCCATAATCTCGCTGGTATCCTTGGAAATAACCTGACGCTTAACCTCCGTCTCCGAGGTTTGGATGACATTTCCATCCGAATCGACAATTTCCTTCATCACATGCGGTGTCACCAGCTCGCCGCCATTGACCGCCGCCGAAACCATACAAAGCTCCTGCATCGGTGTTACCTGAAAGTTCTGTCCGAATGAAGCGGTCGCCAAGTCCGTCTCACCAATGCTGTCAAAAAAGATGCCGGTTTCCTCGCCAACAAGGTCGATACCGGTCTTTTCCGTCAGACCATAGGCCGCAAAATACTTGCGGAACAGATCACTCCCCAGCTTTGCGCCGATATCCATCATAGCAACGTTGCATGAATTTTCCAGTGTTTGGCCCAGACTTTCCGAACCATGTCCGCCAACTTTCCAGCAATTGATGTTTTTCTTCCAATCCGGAATGTATTTATAGCCCGGGCAATAAAACGTATCATCCGTCGTGACAACGCCTGCCTCCAATGCAGACGACACCGTGAATACCTTGAAGGTCGAGCCAGGCTCATAGGTATAGTTAATGCCCTTGTTCTTCCACAGATCAATCAGCAGCTCGCTGTACTTTTCATCGTACTGGTCTCCGGTCAAATCCTTCAGCTGCGATGTCAGGTTGGTGTACTCCTCCGGAATCGTACGTGGGTTGTTCAAATCAAAATCCGGTTTGGTCGCCATACCGAGAATTTCGCCAGTTTTGACATTCATCACAATGCCGCAAACACTGTACTTCGCCTCATTGTCGTCATACGCCTCTTCTAGATGCTTTTCCAGATAATGCTGTACGCCTTCGTCAACCGTCAGCACAACGCCTTTGCCGTCCTCTGCCGGCGTATATTCTTCGTAATCATACGGCATATCCGCACCCGCGGCATTCGTCGCCTTGACCACACGACCGGCAACGCCCTGAAGCTGGTCATTATACTGCTTTTCTACGCCATACAGGCCCTCTCCGTCGCTATTGGTAAATCCGAGCAGCTGGGAGGCGAATTGTCCATATTTATAATACCGCTTGCTGTCCTCTGTCGTAGCAATGCCCTTGAGGCCCTCTTTCTTGGCTTCACTCAGCATATCCTCTACGGTAGTCAGTTCAACCTGTCGTGCAATGCGGACATACATGACATCGCGCTGAATTTTCTGCAATGTCTCCTGTTCGTCAACTCCCAGATATTTTGCCAGCAGCTTTGCAACTTTTGTCTGATATTCTTCTACCGCAGCGGCAAGTTCTTCCTTAGTCGCCTCGCGTTCCTTTCCCTCGGAATCCGTCTTTTTTCCAACGCTCCGCTTGCCATATGTCCGAATAATCGACGGATCGACACTGATCTCCTGTGTCGTTGCGCTGGTTACCAGCTCCGTCATATTGCGGTCATAAATCGTACCACGCATCGGAGTAATGATAGAATCCTTTGTCTGATTCTCGCTCGCCTTTCCCTGATAAAACGCCGTATTGATTACTTGTAGATACAGCAGCCTTCCCGCCACTGCGACAAAGCCGACTGCCACGAAGGCGGCAATCAAAAATCGAATCCGCTTACGCATCATTTTATTCGGTCGCTTCTGTGCCATGAAATACTCCTAACATCATACGAAATTCAGTCATACAGTAATTATTATAGCATAGTCACACAATAAATTCACTGTATTTCTTAACGAAAAAAGCAGAGGATCGAAGTGGTCCTTCACTTCTCACCCCTGCACGCCTTCTCATCTGTTGCCGTATCCAGCTTTACCGCAGGAACGACAGAATTGCGTTAAAGCTCTTTACAAAATTCGATACCAGTTTATCCATCCCGCTCGAACCGCTCTTGACCTCCACTTGATCCGGCTTCTCTACGGAAACATATTCCTCCTGACTGCTGTCCAGACGAACAAGGCCCAACTCGTTTTCCGCGTAGTTTTCAATCTCCGCCAGCGTCATGGTGCTCTGTTCCTGTGCCTTCAGCGAGGTATATTCACTGTCTAAAATGTCCACTCTGCTTTGCAGCTCACTGACCTGATTGGTCAAATCTGTCTTTACCATGTTCAGTGCAACGATGGCAATCGCAAGACCGATAACCATACAGAAGATTCCGCCGCTCGCCAAAAGATTCAGCCGTTTCCGCTGTCTCTGTTTCCGACGGCGTTCTCGCAGCGCTTTTTCATGGTATGTCTCATTATATTCATTCTCACCGTTTTTTTTCGGCTGCGCCACTCGACTTTTCATTCTGACCCGTGCTCTCCCCGTTGCAACAATTTTTCTATCTTATATTTCTTTATGATTCTTTTGCTAACCGCTCACAAACCCGCAGCTTTGCACTGCGTGCTCTCGGGTTTTCCGCAATCTCTTTCGCTCCCGGCAGCAGCGGTTTGCGTGCCACCAGACGTACCTTCGGCTTGTTTCCGCAGACACACACCGGAAAATCCTTCGGACAAGTGCAGCCCTGCGCCGCCTTTCGGAACGCCGCTTTAACAATGCGATCCTCCAACGAATGGAATGTGATCACCGCCAGCCGCCCCTGCGGCGCCAAGCAGTCAATCGCGCACTGCATTGCTTCTTCTACTGCCATCAGCTCATCGTTGACCGCAATACGAATGGCCTGAAAGCTGCGCTTTGCCGGATGCTGCTTTTCCTTCCGCGCCGACGACGGCATTGCGCCGCGAATAATTTCCGCCAGCTCGCCGGTTGTCTGAATCGGTCGCTCACTGCGTGCCCGCTCAATCGCCGCCGCAATCTGCGGTGCATAGCGTTCTTCTCCATACTCAAATAAAATCCGGCGAAGCTCCGCCCGATCCCATTCATTCACCACCTGATAGGCCGACAGCGCCTGCTGCTGATCCATTCGCATGTCCAGCGGTGCATCCTGCATATAGGAAAACCCACGTTCCGCAATGTCCAGCTGCGGAGAGGAAACGCCAAGGTCAAACAAAATGCCATTGACCTTCTCCACACCGCACGAGGTAATCGCCTGATCGAGATAGCGAAAATCACTCTTGACCAACGTCACACGGTCCATGTAGTCCCGCAGGCGTTCCTTAGCGTTTTCAATCGCCATGCTGTCGCGGTCAATCGCAATCAGACGTCCGTTGTCGGACAACTTCTCTGCAATATGCAGCGAGTGCCCTGCACCGCCCAGCGTGGCATCTACATACACTCCGTCAGGGTCAATATTCAGACTGTCAATGCACTCCTTCAGCAGGATTGACACATGATGAAATTCCATAGTCCCTCCTGCTCCTTAAAATCCGATTTCTTCCATCGCCGCAGCGACGTCATTCGGATCAAGTTCTCCGTTGTAGGTGTTCCACAGATCCGTATCCCAGATTTCCGCGTGAGAGAGCACGCCGATAATCGTTACGTTTTTTTGTAGTCCAGCGCGTTCCCGCAATACAGGGGGAACCACAATGCGCCCCTGCTTGTCCACATCCACATCCGCTGCCGACGCCAACAGATACCGCTGCATCATGCGGGATTTCGTCATCGGAAGCTGGCGAATCGTTTGCTCCAGCTTATTCCATTCTTCCTGCGAATAGAGATAGAGACATCCGTCCAACCCTCGGGTAATGACAGCATGCTCTCCCAGCTCTTCGCGCAGCTTGGCAGGGATAAACAGACGGCCTTTTGTGTCGAGTGTGTGCTGATATTCACCCTTCACCGTCACCCCTCCTGCTCCGCTTTGTGGTCATTTATGGTCTTTCGCTCCACTTTGCTCCAACTACAAATTTATTATACGATTCTGCACAAAGAATTGCAAGAAGATTATGATTTTTTTTTCTATTTAAATTGAGTTTTTCGGGTATTTTCCCCTATTTTTCGCAATTTCAAACACCCGTTCGTGAAATTTCTTCTTTTTTCGACAAATCAGAAAATCTGTACTTCTCCGGCCTCGTTTTAGACCTGCTTTCTCCCTCTTGTCCCTTATTTCTCTTCCACATCGCTCCGCTTTTTCCTCCATACTTGCTCTTCCTCGCCCGATACTGCTCAAAATGTTTCATAGAACACGTCTGATAACTATTTGGCTCTACTTTTCCTTGTTTGCCGATCCCCCACATCACTCCACGCAAAAAAAGCGGAGTCCCTATGGACTCCGCCGTTATTCTGGGTTTACCGCAGTATTATTTTACTTCTGCTGCGCCTGTGCCGCCGTCAGAAACTGCTGTCGGCATTTACGAATTTCATCCAGCGATGCCGCCGCACATGCTTCCGTTGCATTCAGGCGCTCCTCGCAGAATCGCTCTGCCACCTGACGAATCTGTGCCGCCTGCTTTTCTGCATTCGCCACAATCTCCTGTGCCTGCGCATTGGCTGCTGCGACTACTGCGCTCTCGTTTACCGTTTTACGGACGTATTCCTCCGCCTTGCTGCGTAGCTCGGCCGCTTCCTTACGTCCCTCTTCCATGTAGGAGTTGCGCGCCTCCACAATTTCCTTTGCCATCTTAAGGTCGCTCGGCATATTGGCACGGATTTCATCCAAAATATCTAATACCTGCTCCCGCTCAATGATGCACTTCTCTGCGCTCAGCGGCACATTTTTCGCATCCTGAATGGTCTCATACAGGGAATTTACCAGCTCTTCCAATACAGCTATCATAGTCTAATATCCTCCTCATGCCTATCCGTCTCTGCATATCGCGGCGGACAGTATTATTCACTTTGCCCCAGTTTACGCAAAATATCGTCTCGAATTTCCTCTGAGACAAATGCAGAAATATCACCGTTATGACGTGCAATATCGCGCACAATCGTCGAGCTCAGATACAAATAGTTCTGATCGGTCATCAAAAAAACCGTTTCCGCATGTTCGTTCAGCTTTTTATTTGCCAGTGCCATCTGAAATTCGTACTCAAAGTCCGACACCGCGCGCAATCCTTTGATAATCGCACACGCGCCCTTGTCTGCAACATAGTCTGCCAGCAGACCGTGGAATGTATCCACCTCGACATTCGGGATGTCTTTCGTCATACGTCGCAAAAAATCTGCTTTTTCTTCTAGTGTGAAGGCAGACTTTTTGGAACCATTGAGCATTGCCGCAACGATCACCTTGTCAAACAAAAGAGACGCCCGTCGAATAATATTCAGATGACCCAGCGTTGGCGGGTCAAAGCTTCCAGGATAGATTCCGATTCTCATCGTACAGCCTTTCCGTTCCACAATGTCAGGGAACTGTGTTTTCCTCTTCGTCCGCGCGGACAATCGCCATCAGACGAATCGCTCCATATTTGTATTGCTTACGCACGACCATACTATCCGGGCATCGGATCTCGTCATTTATAGAGCTTTCGCATATTATTATACCACCCAAACGCAGGATGTCAAACAATTCTAACAATTTTAGGGAAGTATTTAACAACTCTCCGCCATACGGCGGATCCAAAAAGATGATGTCGAACTGCCTGCCGCGCAGCGATTCCAGCGCCGCTTCAAAGTTTCGCCCGATGACCTCCGCGCGATCCTGCACCTTGGCGTCCGCAATATTTTTCCGAATCACCGACAATGCCTTCGGCGCCGCATCACAGAATACCGCATGAGCCGCGCCTCGGCTCAGCGCCTCAATGCCCATCTGACCGGTTCCCGCGAACAGATCCAGCATGTCGCCGTCCATCACATAATTCTGTACAATATTAAACACCGATTCCTTCACGCGGTCTGTCGTCGGACGTGTGTCTTTTCCCGGCACCGGCGTCAAATGTTTTCCCCGCGCGGACCCGCTGATTACTCTCATTTCGGTTCCTCCTTTGTATGGAAATGGTCATAAACCGCCTGCGCGGTGTTCTTCGGGACGATTTCCGCCAGCTGGTCTACCCCGGCCGCACGAATCGCCGCAATGCTCTTAAACTGCCGCAGCAGCTGCTCCCGTCGCTTTTGTCCAACGCCCGGAATGCTCTCCAGCTGCGATTTCATCGTACTCGAGCCGCGCAGACTGCGCTGGTATTCAATCGCAAACCGATGCACTTCCTCCTGCATCCGTCCAACCAGTGCGAACACCGCCGGTACCGTCGCAATGCCGAATTCGCACCCATCCGGCGCCACGAGGCCGCGCGTGCGATGGTGGTCATCCTTTACCATGCCGAACACCGGACGATCACACGCAAAGCGATCCATCACGCGCTTTGCCACGCGGACATGACCCAGTCCGCCGTCAATCAAAAACACATCCGGCAAAACGGAAAACCGTTCGTCGCCGTCCGACCATCGCTGCATTCGGCGAATCAACATCTCCTCCATCGCCTGATAGTCATCCTGTCCGTTTGCCACGCTGCGAATCTTAAACCTGCGATAGCGGTTTTTCTTCGGCTGTGCGCGTTCAAACACAATCATTGAGCCAACGGTATTCGTTCCGGACAGATTGGAGATGTCATACGCCTCCATAACCTCCGGCGTATGTTCCAATCCCATCATCTGACCAAACAGTTCCAGCGATTTCAGCCGCTTTTCCCGTCCGGTCTCCACGCGGACAATCTCCTCCCGCGCATTTTTTAACGCGATTTCCATCAGCTCCCGCCGCCGTCCGCGCTGCGGCACGGACAGTGTCACCTTGCGCCCCGCTACGGAGGTCAAAAACTCCGCCACCGCGTCCATATCTTCAATTTCATGCGACAGCAGAATCAACCCCGGCGCCATGCCGCGCAGCGAATAATACTGCTTAATATATCCGCCGATTGCCTCCGCTGCGTCCTCCTCCGATGTGCCGTCTGTGAGCGTATATTCTTTTTCCTGTAAATTGCCCGACAGATAGTGCAGCGTCACCAGGCAGCCGCGCGTCTGTCCCTGCACAAACGCCACCAGATCCATATCCGCAAAGCCGCTCGCCACAACCTTTTGCTGCTGCCCGATGCGAAGGATCGCCCGATATCGGTCGCGCAGCTCGGCCGCCCGTTCAAATCGCAGTTGCTCCGACGCCTCCAGCATCTCCTGCTCCAACGAATCTGCCAGCTCCTGATAATGTCCTTCCAGTATGCGCACCGCCTGCGACACCCGCTCGGCGTATTCCTCTTCGGAAACAGCCCCAGAGCATGGCGCACAGCAGCGTCCCAATTGAGCATTCAGACAGGGGCGTTCCTTCCCGATGTCGCGCGGCAGCACACGGCGGCAAGTCCGCAGCCCCATCACCCGGCTTACAGCGTCAATCGCCTGAAACGCCGCACCACGTCCGCCATACGGCCCTAAATACCGCGCCGCGTCCTTCTGCACACGGCCGACAACCGAAAACGTCGCATACGGCTCGTGCGTCGAGATACGCACAAACGGATAGCCCTTATCATCCTTCAGCAGAATGTTATACTTCGGCTTATACTTTTTAATCATAGAGTTTTCCAGCACAAGCGCTTCAAATTCACTGCGGCAGACGATGATGTCGAAATCATCAATATGGCTGACCATTTTGCGCGTCTTTGGGGAATGCCGCGCCTCCTTCTGGAAATACTGCGAGACACGATTTTTCAGCGCCTTTGCCTTGCCGACATAAATGACCTCCCCGCGCACATCCTTCATGATATACACACCGGGCTCCCGCGGCAGAGCCAATACCTTCTGATGCAATTCTTCCCTATTGGGCACGTCGTTTCCTCCTCTCTCCACACATTACATAGGAAAAAAGCGCCGCATATGACAGCGGCGCTCTGCATTTTTTTACAAAACTTATTCGTTAAAATTCGAATCACTGAAATTGGACTGGATCAGCTCAACCAGTGCAGCAACAGCTTCGGATTCATCCGGACCATCCGCAATCAGCGTGATGGTCGTGCCCTTGGTGATGCCAAGGGAAAGGATGCCCAGAAGGCTCTTTGCATTGACACGGCGCTCTTCCTTCTCTACGAGAATGGTGCTCTTAAAGCCATTTGCACATTGAATGAAGAACGTTGCCGGACGCGCATACAGTCCGACCTGATTCGTTACCTGAACTTCCTGAGAAAACATACAGCATCGCTCCTATAGTATCATAAATTTATTGACATCTATTTTACAATATATTAATAGAATACCTGTTTTTTGCGATTTCGTCAATATACTTTTGTTACAAAAGCATGAATGAAAAAATTTGATTTTGTAGTCATTTACTATTTTCCACTCATTTTTCTATCAAATCGCAACAAATATTTTATATAAACATAATCTGTTTTATTTAAATTCTACAATTGTGACGCCCATATCGCCCTCTCCGTAGCGACCATTGCGAATGCTACGAATATGCTTATCATGCCGCAAGTGGTCTTGTACCGCCGCACGCAATGCGCCCGTTCCCTTGCCATGGATGATCGTCGCCACATCCATGCGCGCCATCAGACAATGCGAGATATACTGGTCCAGCTCCAGCAGCGCCTCCTCTACCATCATGCCGCGCAGATCCAGCTCGCTCTGTGCCGTTGCGCGGCTCACCTCGCGCGGCGCCGAGCCCGACCGACGCACCGCCGGTTTTGCCGCCTTCTTCGGCTTGGCAATCAGCTGAAGCTCGTTTTCCGGCACATTCATTTTCATGATGCCCGCCTGCACAAAGACATTGCCGTCCTTGTTCGCCGGTTTCAGCACGGTGCCCTTGACGCCGACATTGACCAACAAAACGGCATCTCCCGCGCGCAGCGGACGGTTGGCGTCCTGCTCCACCGTCTTTTTCTCGCGCTTCATCGCCTTCTTTTCCGCCTGTGTCAGCGTGCTACGCAGTGCCGCGCGCGCCGCCGCCAAATTCTGCTCGGCCGGATTGGTCTTGGACTGCTTCTTGACCTCTTCCAGCTGCGACATGACGGTCTCGGATGCCATGCGGGCGTCCTTGATAATCGCCTCTGCCTGCCGACGGGCACGCTCCAGAATCGCATCCGTCTCATCCTCGGTGCGTCCCTTGAGCTGCGCGGCCTTATCCTTTTCCGACTGTGCCGTACGGCGGAGACGATTCGCGTCCTCGCGTTCCTTTTCCAGCTTGTGGCGCTCGGTCTCCAGCTTTTCAATGACATCCTCAAAGCGGACATTTTCCGCCGAGATCTGCTCACGTGCCCGATCAATCACGGATGTCGGCAGACCCAAACGCTTCGCAATTGCAAACGCATTGGATTTACCCGGCACGCCGGTCAGCAGACGATAGGTCGGCTGGAGCGTGCGCACATCAAATTCACAGGAGGCGTTTTCTACACCCTGTGTCGTCAGCGCGTACACCTTCAGCTCCGAATAGTGCGTCGTTGCAGCAACCAGCGCGCACATCTGACGTCCGAATTCAATGATCGATACTGCCAGCGCGGCGCCCTCTACCGGATCGGTACCTGCACCCAGCTCATCGAACAAGATCAAATCGCCCTGATGGCACTTGTCCAAGATAGAAACCGTATTTTTCATGTGCGCCGAGAACGTGGACAGTGACTGTTCAATGCTCTGCTCGTCGCCGATGTCCGCATAGATATTTTCAAACAGGCACACGCTGCTCTGCTCATTCGCCGGAATGTGCAGACCGGACGCCGCCATCAGGCACAGCAGACCCAGCGTTTTCAGACTGACGGTTTTGCCGCCTGTGTTCGGGCCGGTGATAACCAACGTATCATACTGCTCACCAATCGCAATGTCAATCGGCACCGCCTTTTTCTGATCTAGCAGCGGATGACGCGCCCGCAGCAGATTGACACGAATATCCTCGTTGATCTGCGGCGCACAGGCATTATAGCGGAACGACAGCCGCGCCTTGGCGAAAATAAAGTCCAGCTTGCACAGCACGTCATAGTCCGACGCAATGCCGTCCGCACAGTCTGCTACTTCGGAACTCAGCTCCGCCAGAATGCGCTCAATCTCTGCCTTTTCCTTACCCTGCAACACTTTAATCTGGTTGTTGGCGTCCACAACCTGCGACGGTTCAATAAACAGCGTCGCGCCGGAGGACGAAACGTCATGCACCATGCCCGGCAAATCGCCGCGGTGCTCACTCTTTACCGGAATAACATAGCGTCCGTCGCGCTGGGTAATCAGGCTCTCCTGCAAATATTTCGAGTAGGACGGCGACGAAACGATATGGTTCAGCGTTTCCCGCACGCGGGAGTTCTGCTGGCGCATCTGACGTCGGATGTTGGCCAGCTCCGACGAAGCCGCATCCGCCACCTCTTCCTCGCTGATAATCGCGCGGTTGATCTTCTGCTCCAGATACCGGTTGGTCTGAATGCGGCGAAAATCCTCATCCAGTGTCGTCGGCTCGCCTTTTTCTTCCTGCTCTGCGCCGTATTTGCTCACCTGTGTCGCCGCATGCAGCAGGGACGCAATATCCAGCAGCTCGCGCGTGCTCAGCACGCCGCCGTGATCGGCGCGGCTCAGCGAGGCCGCCACCTCTCGGATGCCGCCAAACGTCGGTGTGCCGCTGGTCGTCATCATGTGCTTGGCGTCCTCCGTCTGCTGAAGCAGCAGACGAACGTCCTCCACATCGTGCAGCGGACGGAGATCGCGCGCCTGCGTCTTTGCCTTTCGGCTGACGCAGCACTCGCCCAGCTCACGCAAAATAGTATAATATTCTAATGTTTTTAGACTTTTTTCTGATAGCTTACTCATTTCTCTTGTCGTATTCTCTCCTCACGATTCCTCCGGAAACAGGGAATGATAAAAATCCAGTGTGGAGCAGCGCACATCCAAATGGTATATGACATACTGCTCGCACAGTTTACCCAGCGCCGCCGCCGTTTCCTGATTCAGCTGAAACGCGTACAGCTTTTTTCCGTCGCAAAATAAGATATGGCGCATCGCCGCCAATACGCCGCCGGTCAGCGTGACATACGTTCCACCAATCCGCTTCCGGCAGTCGGCGCAGATCAGGCGGCCTTCCTCAATCAGAAACGATGCGCCCTCCGGAAATTCTGTCGTTCCACACGCACCGCATTGCAGCAAGTCCGGCGTAAAGCCCATCATGCAAGCCAAGCGTAGCTCAAACGCCGGTTTGACAATCTGTACCGGGCGATTCTGCTTTTCCAGCGCATACAAGGCGCGCAGGAACATCGGCAGCAGCTCGGTGGAAATCGCGTCCTCTTCCGCCGCTGCGCCCGCCAGCTCCGCCAGATAGCAGCACAGCGCATAACTCTCAATATTATTGGTAATCGTCCAAAACGGCATGTCCACCGCCGCATCATTTAAGGTATAGCGGCGTCCGGACTGATACAGCGTCAGCTCACTGTAGCAAAACAGCCGCACCGCCGTGACCAGCGAACCACGCTTGCGGCGAATACCGCGGCACAGCACCTCAATCTTTCCCAGCTCCGCGGTCAGGACGGTGATATACCGGTCGGTCTCCCCGAAGTCCGTCTCGCGGATGACCAAGCCCTTTACCGTAATATGCTCCATAACGGATTATTCATCCTCGTAGCCAAAGTTTCTCATCTGGTACTGGTTGTTGCGCCAGTCCTCCTTGACCTTGACCCACAGCTCCAAGAATACCTTCGTGTCCAGCAGCTCCTGAATATCCACGCGGGCCTGCGCACCGATCTTCTTGAGCATCGCGCCGCCCTTGCCGATGATAATGCCCTTGTGGCTCTTCTTTTCGCAGTAAATCGTTGCGCTGATCTCCATCAGGCCGTCGTCCCGCTCCTTCATGCGCTCAATCGCCACGGCGGTACCGTGCGGCACCTCCTTGTCCAGTAAGAGCAGCATTTTTTCGCGGATGATCTCTGCCGCCAGCTGACGCTCCGGCTGGTCGCACAGCATATCGTCCGGAAACAGCTGCGGACCTTCCAGCGCAAATTTTTCAAATTCGTCCAACAGAATGTCCGTATTCTCGCCGTTCTTCGCCGAAATCGGCACAACCGCGTCGAATTCATGCTTCTGCGCATACGCCGCGATAACCGCCAGCAGCTTGTCCTTTTCCACTGTATCAATTTTATTGATAATCAGCACGGACGGCATGTGAAATTCCTTGATGCGCGCAATCAGCTCTTCCTCTGCCGGACCGATGGACGGCGTCGGCTCGACAACCAGCGCCGCAATGTCCACGTCCGAAACCGTGTCGCGGACAATCTTTACCATGTAATCGCCCAGGCGCGAGCGCGGCTTGTGCAGACCTGGCGTGTCCTGAAAGATAAACTGACAGTTCCCGCGCGTCAGCACACCGGTAATCCGCGTGCGGGTCGTCTGCGGTTTATTGGAAACGATTGCAACCTTTGCGCCAATCAGCTGATTGAGCAGCGTGGACTTGCCGACGTTCGGACGTCCAACAATCGAAACAATCGCACTTTTTGTTACACTCATAGTTCCTTCTCCTCTTCTCGCGTCAGTCCCAAGCTCTTCAGCACGGATTCCTCGTGTTCCCGTTGCAGCTGACGCTCTTCCTCGCTGCGCTCATGGTCATAGCCGACTAGGTGCATCATGGAGTGCACCGTCAAAAAGCCGCACTCTCGCTCCACAGAATGCCCGTATTCCTTCGCCTGCTGGCAGGCGCGGTCATAATTCAAAATCATGTCGCCCAGAAACAGTGAGCTGTCCTCCGGATTGCGCTCAAACTCCACGTCCTCCGGCCACTCCCCGTTGTAAAAATCCAGCATAGGAAACGACAGCACATCCGTCACCGTATCCTTTTCCCTTTGCTCCGCGTTGATCTGACGAATAGTCTCGTTGTCAACAATCGTCACATCCACAAAGCTGTTTTCCGGCGCCTGCTCCTGCTCCAGCGCGGCGCACGCACAGCGGCGAATCAGTGCCGACATCTCCGGCAGATTATCCAGCGATACCTCCGGCGTCACACGAATGCGATAGCTCATGACCGTCCCTCCTTACGCGGCGGGCGGCGATTGCTGTCCGCCTTATTCCTCCGCAGCTCCTTCTGCTTTTCATAATTTTCATAGGCGCGGACAATGCGCTGTACCAGCTCGTGACGCACGACGTCACGGTCGGTCAGCGTACACTGCGCGATGCCCTCGACATTCTTCAGCACGCGCATCGCTTCCTTTAGTCCGCTCACGCGCTCTCCCGGCAGATCAATCTGCGTGATGTCGCCCGTGACCACCGCCTGTGAGCCAAAGCCGATACGCGTCAGGAACATTTTCATCTGCTCTGGCGTCGTGTTCTGTGCCTCATCCAAAATAATAAACGAATCGTCCAGCGTGCGTCCGCGCATATACGCCAGCGGCGCGACCTCAATGCTGCCGCGCTCCAGCAGCTTGGCAAAGCTCTCTGCGCCGAACATATCGTATAAGCCGTCATACAGCGGGCGCAGATATGGGTCAACCTTGCTCTGTAAATCGCCCGGAAGGAAGCCGAGCTTCTCGCCCGCCTCAACCGCCGGACGGGTCAAAATAATACGGCTGATCTTTTTGTCCCGATACGCGGCGACCGCGGCGGCAACCGCCAGATAGGTCTTGCCCGTGCCCGCCGGTCCAATGCCCAGCGTAATCGTATTGTTGCGAATCGCCTCCATATAGCGCTTTTGTCCCAGCGTTTTCGCCTTAATCGGCTTTCCCTTTGCGGTAATGCACACGACGTCTTTGCCTATCTCTGTGATCTGGTTTTCCCGTCCGTCGCGCACCAGTCCCAGCACATACTGCACCGTTTGCGTGCCAATGCTTTCACCGCGGGACGCCAGCGACAGCAGCGACTGAATCGTCCGCTGTGCCAGCGCGACATTTTCCGAATCCGCGCCGGATATTTTCAGCTCGCTGTCTCGGTTCACCACCGTGACATCCAGCTCTTTTTCCAATACCTTCATATTCTCGTCAAAGGCACCGAAAATGCCAATCAGCAATTCGATGGCCTCGACATGCATGGACAACTCTGCCATTTACGTTTCGCTCTCCTCATCATTTTGCGTGTCTTGTTTGGAGGGAATATCCTCCGACGTTCGTCCGTCCTCCACTTGTTCTCCGATTTGCTCATAGCACCACGCAACCGCCTGTGCCGTCATCCTGCCGCTTTGGGATGCGTACTCCATCTCCACTGTATTTCGGATTCCCTCCGTCATCTGCGCGAGTGCCCGTTTCCGTGCGCCGGACAGCAGCTGCCTTTTTTGCTGCGTCTCCGGCAGCGTCACGCGCCGCGTCGTATATTCCCGGCAGGTCTCCGAATACAGTGCAACAGGCAGTTTCAGCCATGTATTGATACGGACATAACGAACCAATGATATTCTATCACAATTTTCCGCACTTGGACACCGTTTTCGATAGAAATTTACCCGTGTCTTTCCGATACACAGCGCATAGCGTGTTTTGCGCTTTCCCGTCCAGTATTTTTTCTCCGCCTGCGACGGCATGGTCAGCTCCATTTCGTTTTTTGTCAGCGCCCAGATGTCGCCGGAAGCATCCACCAGACGATCCGCTCCCCACTCGGTCTGCGCCTTCACCAGCGCGTCCACCAGAATCTGTCCGCGTATGACGGCATCGTTCGTTCCAAACTTTGGCGTACCACGGTGAATAATCTGCTTTTGTATGACGCCGTCCTTTATCGCCACTACATCCCGCACGCCGCTCTTCTGCTCTACCTCCGGCACCGGATCCACATCCCCTGCCGTCACCGTCAGCACACAACCTTCGACATTAACATTAAAGTATGCCAGATCCTCCGTCTCTCGCAGCATGTGAACGCGAACCGCTTCCGCGTCAATCCCCTTTGACGGCACGCCCGTGTGCACGCCGTATTCCGACAGCAGCTGCATCACCGCATATTCGTCTAAATTGTCCGAAATCTCCGTGCGAACAATCCAAATTCTTGTCTTAATCTCCACGCAGGTCAAAATACATACCGCCAGCCCCAGCCAAAGCCCCCAGCGAAACCGATACCGATGCCAGACAAACGGCAGTCCCCGCTTTCGCAGAATGTGAATCTGACAGCGAGAGCGCCGATGTGCGCCCGGCAATGCACGAAACTGCCGCACCGAGAGACGGGTTTCCAGCGCATCCAACTCGGTGCGCTGAATGCGCTCCAGCTCAACACCCTGCTGGGTGCATCGATTGAGAAACCGCTCCAGCTCCGCGCCGCGCACTCGAACATCCACTTCGCCGCGCACCCAGCGCAGCAATCTGCGCATCATCCCGCTCCCCCCGTTTCTAAGCCGACTGAAACAATCCATCCGCAAATTGACAGCTCCTGTGCATCCAGTGTTTGCAGCTCCAGCTCCGTACCCGAAACTGTCAGAATCAAGCTGCCGCAATGAATGCGCATTTCCGTCGGACTATATAATGCAATAGCACATCGTCCTGTCAGGATAATGCGCCGATTTCCCTCCAGCTCAATGGACGGAAGTCCGTCCGGCAATATCCCTCTATGCTCCACAGGCTTTCCCTCCCGTTGATTGTTATGCACGCTGCTGTCCAATTGTTCTTAAAATCGTGAAAAAGGAGGAGGTATTTCGTGCTTTCCCGATTGTTCTGCCTACTATTCACCGGATTTCTTCTCGTCATGACCATACAGTTTCCCGATCGCTGCGCCGACGCCGTGCAAAGCGGACTCACGCTCTGTCTCACCCGCGCCATTCCCTCGCTGTTTCCGTTTTTTGTCGTCTCCGCTCTTACCGTCCGTTCCGGTCTCGCGGATGCACTCGCCCACCTGCTCGCGCCGCTGATGCGGCTGTATCGTCTGCCGGGCGCCGGTGTCTCCGCCCTTCTGCTCAGCTTCCTCGGCGGGTATCCCTCTGGCGCACAGACCGTATCCGAGCTGTTAGACAGCGAGCGCATCACGCTGGACGATGCCCAGCGTTTGATTGTATTTTGCAACAACACCGGTCCTGCATTTTTGATCGGCTTCTGCGGGCAGGGGGTGTTTCACTCTCTTTCTGTTGGGCTATACCTTTATATTATACATGTCCTGTCTGCCTGTCTTTGCGGTCTGTTCGTGCGCGGCAAATCCTCCGCCTCCGCCGCACCGGTCACGCATTCCATGCCGCCGTTTTCCGCCTGTCTGACCACCGCTGTCTTGCAGGCAGGGCGCACCATGCTGTCCGTCTGCTCCTTCGTCCTCACCTTTTCCGTCCTCATCGCTCTGCTCACGCCCCTCCCGCTGTGGCATTTTCTCGTACAGCGGCTCACCGCTCTGCTTCCACTCTCCGCCGTCACCGTACAGGCGCTGCTCTCCGGTTTTCTCGAACTCACTACCGGTCTTTCGTCTCTCTCCGCTTCTCCCGATTCTCTCCCCATCCGTCTGCTGCTCTGCTCCATTTTGTGTGCCTTTGGCGGCGTGAGCGTTCTGTTTCAGTCCGCCGCCGCAGCGCCTCGGCTACCGTTTCCCCGAATCCTGCTCGGAAAAACACTGCACGCCGTCCTCGCCGCCATTCTCACCCTTTTTCTTCTCCCGATCGGCCCTTTCTGAATTTGTGAAAAAATACGGTGGAAACTCCTCGGCAAATACGCTATAATAAAACCGTTCATCAAACTAAAGGAGACTCTAAATGTTTCATTTTTTTCGGAAAAATTATTTATACAGCAAGTCCATTGAGCCACATTGTGCGTATTGTTCCCACTGTACCAAGGACACCGAGCATCAGGGCATTTGCGATTTGCGCGGCATTGTCGCTTTAGCCGGAAAATGCCGAAAATTTGTATACAATCCTCTTATGCGCGTCCCACCGAAGCCGGCCCGCATCCGCGGCCGCTTTACGGATGAAGACTTTTTCTTTGAGGAGCGAACGAATTCCGCTCCGCCGGAAGAGACGGAGGGCAAAAACGCATCTCCATCGGCGAAAAAAGCAACGACATCCAAGGCCTCCGCTGCGGATGACAAAAACGACGTAAAAAAAGAGGAGGAACATAAATCTTGAACTGGAAAAATCAGATCTCATCTCTCCTGCTGGCACTTACTCTGACAGCTTCGATGGTCGTCCCCGCGGTCGCGGTAGAAACTACGACGCCGGAGGACACACAGACTACACAGACGGAAACCACAACCAATTCCGACAACGCACAGGACAATAGCGATTCCACCAACGCTTCCGCCTCGGATGGAACCTCCTCGGATACTGCGTCCGACACAACGCCATCAGACGACACTTCGCAGGCGGACGCTTCGGATGAAGCCGACAGCACCCAGCAGGATGATCTTGACCCGAGTATCACACTTTCGGCGAAGGCGTCCATATGTGTCAACGCCGAGACCGGCGCAATCATTGAGGAAAAGAACTCCCGCAAAAAGATGTATCCGGCATCCACGACCAAAATCATGACCGCTCTACTGGTTTTCAAAAACTGTAAGGATCTGAGCGAGACCGTGACAATGGAAGCGGAGGACTTCAAGGACGTTGAGGGCGGCGCCAGCACAGCAGGATTCAAGGAAGGCGAGACCGTCACCGTGGAATCTCTGCTGTACGGCCTGATGCTGCCGTCCGGCAACGAGGCGGCAAACGCACTGGCCCGTTACATCGGCGGCGATGTCGCTTCCTTTGTCAAGATGATGAACAAAGAAGCCAAGTCTCTCGGCTGTGTCAACACCCACTTTGTCAACACCAACGGTCTGCACGATGACAATCATTATACCTGCGCCTATGACCTGTATCTGATCGCCAAGGCCGCGATGAAATATGACGACTTCCAGACAATCGTCAATACCGCACAGAAAAAGCTTCCGGCAACGTCCATGAATCCGGAGCGTATTATCTACACCACCAACGAGCTGATTTTCAGCCGCTACTCCCCTATGTACTACGCCAACTGCTATGGCATCAAGACCGGACACACCACGCCGGCGGGCTACTGCTTCGTCTCGTATGCGAAGAATGACAGCGTCGATCTTTCGTATTACTCCGTTGTCATGGGCTGTGATTTCGATGATGCCGAGGGCTACGCAGGCAGCTTTGTGGAAACCAAAAAGCTGTTTGAATGGGCGTACAGCTCGTACTCCATGAAAACGGCGACAGGCGCGCAGGAGGCTGTCACCGAGTGTCCGGTTCGCCTCGGCAAGGACAAGGACAGCGTCACGTTGGTAACCGATAAGGACGTCAAGGTTCTTTTGCCGCGCAGCGCCGATGCCTCCATGCTGGATGTTTCCATTGACACGCAGGATAGCTACGACGCACCGATTCGTAAGGAAGACAAGCTCGGAACGGTTACGTATTCCTATCACGGCCAGAAGCTCGCCTCGGCAGATCTGGTTGCCTTGACCGATGTAGAGCGCTCGCAGATCCTGTACTTCTTAGATCAGCTCAAGAAATTCATCTGTACGCCGATTTTCGCTGTACTCGTCATTGTGATTGTGGTTATCGCGATTGTGCTGAGCCGCATTCGCGCTGCCAACCGCAAAAAGCGCCGCAAGAATCTGCGCCAGTCCAAACCAAAGAAGTAATGCATAATAGAACAGAACCAACCAGCGGATTTGCATGCAGAATGCAATCATCCGCTGGTTTTCTATTTGGTGAGACGACACGCTTTTTCTCCATTCTTATGCTCCTCTCCAAAATCAGACACCGTGTACGAATTTTTCGTTTGATTTTTCATTTCTTTGGTGAAAATATCGAAATTTTTGTTGCATTCACCAACCTTTTTAGGTGGTATTTCCCTTGTAAAAACCACACTTCGATTTATAATAAAGATACCGAAAACGGTACAGCTTACATAACTTCCACACCGTTTTCGGTGACACGTATTCCGTATTTCAATCGGAAAGAAGGGGTTTTTATGTTAAGTTTCATCATCTGTCTGGCGATATTGATTATCGGCTATTTTACCTATGGCAAGGTTGTGGAAAATACCTTTGGTCCAGATGATCGTGAAACACCAGCTGTGCGCATTAACGACGGCGTGGACTACGTCGTAATGCCAAAGTGGAAACTGTTTCTGATCCAGTTGCTGAACATCGCAGGATTGGGTCCGATCTTCGGTGCCATGCAGGGTGCTCTGTGGGGTCCGGTAGTCTTTTTGTGGATCACCTTCGGCACGATCTTTGCCGGCGGCGTTCACGACTACTTCTCCGGTATGATCAGCGAACGTAACGACGGCGACTCGATCTCTGAAGTCACCGGCAAATATCTGGGTCCTATCATGCAGAATGTCATGCGTGTGTTCTCCGTCGTCCTACTGATTATGGTCGGCACGGTATTTGCTGTCGGCCCGGCTGGATTGATTGTCACACTGTGCAAAAACAGCGGTGTTAACGGCATCCTGTCCACTACGCTGTTTTGGCTGGTTCTCATTCTCCTGTATTACTTTATCGCAACCTTTATCTCGATCGATAAGATCATCGGTAAGGTATACCCGCTGTTTGGTATGTGTCTGATTATTATGGCCATTGGCGTAATCATCGGTATCTATACCAATCCAAATTACACGATTCCGGAAATTTGGTCGCATCTGTATAACATGCATCCGTCCGGCACCCCGATCTGGAGCTTTATGTTCATCACGGTTGCCTGCGGCGCGATCTCCGGTTTCCATTCCACGCAGTCTCCGCTAATGGCTCGCTGCATGAAGAGTGAGAAACAAGGTCACTTCGTATTCTATGGCGCCATGGTCGCCGAAGGTATCATTGCCCTGATTTGGGCCGCAGCTGGCTGCGCGCTGTATAGCGTCACCGGCGGTCTAAATACCGGCTTGGCAGACGTTCTGGCTGGTGGCCAGTCCGCTGCGATTTATGATGTATGCTCCAAGACCATGGGCGGCATCGGTATCGCCCTTGCAATGATCGGCGTTGTTATTTGCCCGATCACGTCCGGCGACACGGCATTCCGCTCCGCTCGTCTGACTTTGTCTGATTGGTTCCATATTGATCAGAACACGTATGCAAACCGCTTGAAGCTGTGTATCCCGGTTCTCGGTATCGGTTCTATCCTCGGTATCGGCAACGCGCTGGGTTACATTGACTACACCGTTATTTGGCGTTACTTCAGCTGGACGAACCAGACCCTCGCCATGATCGTTCTGTGGGCAGCCTCCATGTATCTGTTCACTGAAAAGAAGAACTACTGGATGACCGCCGTTCCGGCAACGTTTATGAGCGCTGTTTCGTGTACCTATTTCTTCCTCGCTCCGGAATGCCTCGGCAGTTTCCTGAATGCCAAGGCTGCGGATGGCACCGTCATCTACAACACGGCTCTGGCTTACCCAATCGGTATCGTCTTTGCCATTGCTCTGTTGGCGCTGTTCCTCCATGCGACGAAGAAGCACAGTGCAAAAGCGAATGCATAACAGTACATTGACCATGTCATCGCAAGAATAAACCAAACGTACAGCCAGCCGTGATGCCGCTCCGGCTGGCTGTATTTCTCCAAATCGCTTTCGAGGTGATCCGTAATGAGTTTCAAGCCAATCCCGCTGACAGATATTCGTCTGGACGATGCAGTACTTGCCAAAGACAAGCGGCTCTGCCGCAAAATCGGCCCCTGCGGCATCGGAAAACAGGCGTTATATCTCAACAGCTTTTTCATCGATCGTCGATATTACATCCCGTTTACTGCAATCACTCGAGTTTTCAAGCGGGTCGCGATGAGCCGCGGCGGATTTTCCGGCAAAGGATTATTCGCCAGCATGTCGTATCTGGTTGTCGAGTTTGATGACGGCAAACAAAAGCAATGTAATTTTAAGTATGAATACGAGGTGGATGAACTCTTACAGGCCATGCGGTTGGAGCACCCACAGATTCCTTGTGTCAGCGCCGCCGCGGAAAAGCGGCTGGAGAAGGAGCGCGCACAGCGAGAGGCCGAAGAGCGTTCCCGTCCGCCCCTGACCAAGGCTGCCGCGCAGGCGGTCGATACGCTGGACGCCGCCGCTGCTTTTTTGGAGCAGCGTCCGGAGCTCTCGGAGCACCTCAGCTCCGCTGCCAAGCGCAAGCGCAATTATCAGTGCTCCAGCGCCAGCTACCGCTGGGTCGCAATGGCGATCACTCTGCTCGGCATTGCAGCGCTCATCTTTGGCGCCGTGTCATTGCTGCAGCATCACTCGTTTGCGATTTATTTCGCCCTGTTTGGTCTCGCCGCGATCTTTTTGTTCTCCGGCTTCAGCGTCCTTCCAACCGCACGCAACAACCGGAAAGCGATTCTTCGCAATGATGACGAGGCGCAAAAAAACATGCAGTCCTATCTCACCTCGTATTCCGGCTTTCCGCTTCCAGCCCGTTATGCGCATCCTGTTGTTCTGCTCCGCATGAAGCGCGCCATACTCGACGGACGCGCCGCCAATCCGGCGCAAGCGCTCGATGTTGTGAAGACCGATTTGAAAGCGCTCAATGCCGACGTACAGGTATCGCAGCAGGAATACGATGAAGTCGTCGCTATCAAGCCAATGTTTCTAAACGCTGACTATCAGTAAGCAAACACAACAAAAGCAGGGAGTCGATCCCATTTGAGGTCGATTCCCTGCTCTTGTTTTCTTATTTTCATTAGCTATGCTGGCGGCGTGCCATTTCCACTACCGAGCTCCAGACCAGTCTCTGGAAACGTGGTGCGGTTTGGTCCGCATATTTCTGCACATCCTCGTGCAGCAGTGGCTCACCGGTAATTCCTGCCGCCATATTGGAGACGCAGGAAATACCGCACACGCGCATGCCCATATGCCGCGCGGCAATGACCTCACACGCGGTACTCATGCCGACCGCATCCGCACCCAGCGTCCGCGCCATGCGGATTTCCGCCGGTGTTTCAAACTGCGGTCCAGTGAACTGAATATACACGCCGCGCTTCAAGTCGATATTCTCCCGCTCTGCGGCGAACTGAATAATCTCGCGCAGCTGCTTGTCATACGCTTCCGTCATGTCCGGAAAGCGCGTTCCCAGCTCTTCGATATTCGCCCCGATCAGCGGCGACGGAATAAACGACGTGATCTGATCCGTAATCAACATCAAATCTCCCGCACGGAATGACTCATTAATTCCGCCGGATGCATTGGTCACCATCAGAATTTCTGCGCCCAACAGCTTCATCAGGCGAATCGGGAGTACCACATCCTGCATCGAATAGCCTTCATAATAGTGCACGCGTCCCTGCATCACAACAACCGGCACGGCGTCAATATAACCGAACACATAGCGTCCGCGGTGTCCCGGCACGGTCGAGGTTGGAAATCCATCAATCGTTCGATATTCTACCGTCGTGACAACGCGGATTTTTTCCGCAAAATCCCCTAAGCCGCTTCCCAGCACGATTGCAATCTTCGGTTGAAAGTCGGTCTGGCGGCGCACTTCCTCATAGCAGTGCATCAGCTTGCGATATTCCTCCGTCATTTCGGTCACATCCTTTCGTTATCTTATGTATAAGTATATCATCTTTTCTCCGTCTTTTCCACCGGTTGTTATTTTCCCTATTGACGAACTCGCGTTCTTGTATTATACTAATATCATCAAGGAACTTTTGTTTGCACTTTATCGGTTAAGGAGGGGGGACACTATGGCTCGCTGCATTCTGCACGCCGACTGCAACTGCTTTTATGCATCCGTCGAAATGCTGCATCATCCGGAAACCCGCACACAGCCCATGGCGGTCGCAGGAGACCCCGAATCACGGCGCGGCATCATTCTCGCGAAGAACGATCTTGCCAAGCGCTATGGTGTAAGCACCGGCGAAGCCGTCTGGGTTGCCAAGCGAAAATGTCCTGATCTCGTCCTTTTGCCCCCACATTTTCCGCAGTATACGGAATTTTCGCACCGTGTCAAACAGATTTTCGCTGATTATACCGACCAAATCGAAAGCTTTGGCATCGATGAGGCGTGGCTGGATGTCACCGGTTCCACACAACTGTTCGGAAGCGGGGAGCAGATAGCCCATCAAATTCGCCGTCGCGTCAAGGCAGAACTGGGTATCACGGTTTCCGTCGGCGTGAGCTGGAACAAAATTTTCGCCAAGCTCGGATCGGATCTGAAAAAGCCCGATGCCGTCTCTGTCATCACACCGGAGAATATCGAGCAGGTCGTCTGGCCTCTGCCTGCCTCCGCTCTCCTCGGCGTCGGACGCGCCACCTCGCAAAAGCTCACACAGCTCGGCATTCACACCATCGGCGATCTCGCCTGCGCATCACGCGAGCTGCTCCGGCATCAGCTCGGCAAGGGCGGCGAACAGCTGTGGGTTTATGCCAACGGCTTGGACGATTCCCGCGTCGCTCTGCACGACGAGCACGAACCGGTAAAATCCATCAGCAACAGCACGACGACCTCCCGCGATATGACCACTGCCGAGGATGGGCGGCTTGTGCTCACCGTGCTCGCCGAGAGCGTCTCTGCCCGCCTGCGGGAGCAGCAGTTATCCTGCCGCACGGTGTCGGTTTCCTTGCGAACCAATCGGCTCGCCACCTCGGAATTTCAGTGCAGTCTGCCGTATCCCTCCAACGAAACCGCCCTCATTTTGGACACCGCAGTTCAGCTGTTGGAAGCACACTGCAACTGGTCGGTTCCGCTGCGTTCACTCGGCATTCAGCTTACTAACCTGTGCAGCTCTTCCGAGCCGATACAGCTGAATTTGTTTGATGACCCGCAGGATAGACTGCGCCACAACGCACTCGACCACTCGGTTGACTGCATCCGCAGCCGGTTTGGCAACGCCAGCGTCCTGCGCGCATCCGTCCTACTCGATCCCACTCTGACCGGGTTTGATCCCAAATATCAACACTGTATGCATCCCGTTGACTGATTCATTCATCCATCACAAAGGAGGGAATTTTCTTGGCACGCAAGGTATATGTCTCCGTTATCGCTCTGTTTGACCCGGAGGGACACATTCGCCCTGCCCGTGTTATCTGGGAGGACGGCAAGAAATTTGATATCGACTCCATCTTTGATGTCCGTCCTGCCGCCTCGCTAAAAGCCGGCGGCGCCGGAATTCGCTACACCTGCGGCATCCGCGGCAAGGTCAGTTATCTGTTTTTGGAGGGCAACCGTTGGTTTGTGGAGGCCAAGACCTCCTGATTATTCTGTAATCAGCTCCACGCTGCTGCCGGTTCGACCGCGATGGACGACAATCTGCCGCTCGATGCGCTCTTTCAGCTCGGCGACGTGCGAAATAATGCCAACCAAACGCGAATCGCTGCTCAGCTCCACGAGAACCCCAATTGCCTGTTCCAGTGCCTGACTGTCCAGCGAACCAAAGCCCTCGTCGATAAACACGGTTTCCACCGCGATACCGCCGGCGTGGCTTTGAATGACATCGGAAAAGCCAAGCGCGAGCGACAGCGCACCCAAGAACGATTCGCCGCCGGACAGCGTTTTGACATCGCGCAGACGGCCGGTATGATGGTCGAGCACGTCCATATCCAAACCGGTCTGCGTGCGCAGATCGGATGCCTGCTGACGGCGGCGCAGCTCATATCTTCCGCCGCTCATCTCGCGCAGACGGCGGTTTGCCCGCTCCAAAATCTGCACAAAATACGCCGCCTGTACGTACTTTTCAAACGACAGCTTCGGCTTTCCCGGTACGTCACCGCTCGCCGTCTGGCTCAGCTCCCGCAGAGATGCCAGTGTCTTTTGTTTGCGCGCGCGCACCTGCTCCTGCTTGCTCAGTGCTTCCGCCACGGCGCCATTGTGTTCCAACGCACGGCGGATTGCGTAGCTCTGTTCGCGGCAGGTTTTTAACTGCTGCTCGGTCTGCATGCGCTGCTGTTCCACGGCGTCTATGTCCGTGTACTGCAAGCCCTCTGCCGCGCGCGCCTGCTCTTCTTCCAAAACATCAAGCCGGTTACGGTCCGTTTTATACTGCTCCAGCTGCCGACGTGCCTCTTCCCGCTGTTCAGCATTCCAGCAGGCAGCGCTCCACGTATCGTCATCGGCAAATCCCGCCTCTGTCCGACGCTGTTCCCATTCTTGCTGTTGCTGCTGCGCCGCGCACAGTGCTTCCTTTTGGTTCTCTCGATACACCTCTCGCGCTGCCAGCTGTTCCTGTAGCTTCCGCTCCGTATCGCGGCATTGTTGTTCCGCCTCGCGGTACGCCTCCCGCACTGCATCGCGCTGTTCCTGTTGTTTTTCAATACGCTGTTTTACCGCTGCCCAATTCGGATAGGGCAGCGTTTTTTTCTGCGTTTCATAGGCCGTCTGCGCCTGAACATGCGCACGGCTCGCCTCTTCGTATTCCTTTCGGCATGTCTCCCACGCCTGGCGAATTCCTTCCTCTTGAGTTTGCAGCGTGCGCAGCGCCTGCTGCGCCGTCTCTCCCTGCTTTTTGCACTTCTCGGCCTGTTTTAACTGCTTCTCCTGCTTCTTTTGTTCCGCACGCAGACGCTTTTCTTCCTGTTTCGCCTCTTCCGGCATCACCAACTTATCAAACAGCTCCGCACTGCTCGCCGCAATCTGTTCCTCCAGCGAAGTCAATACCTGCCGCAGTTTCACGCAGACAATTGCCTGATCCTGCATCCGATCACGGCAGTTTTGCTGGGTCTTCCGCAAGTCATTCAATTGTTGCTGTGTCACTCTCTGCGCTTCCTGCGCCGCCGGAGCCGGATGATGGATAGAACCGCAGACCGGACACGGCTGTCCCTCGGTCAAGTGACTTGCCAGCAAGCCCGCCTGTCCGCGGCTCCACTTCAATTCCGCTTCTTTACACGCCTGCTCCGCCGCCTGATAGGCAGCATCCCGCGTTTGATATTCGTCCTGCGCTGCGGACAATTTCTGCGTATTTTCCTCCTGCTTTTTCAGGTCTCGCATCAGCTGCCCCAGTTGCTTTTGTCGGCCTTCCAGCGCCGTCACCTGCGCGCGATATTGCTCGGCTTCTGCTGCCGCCGATGCCGTTGCTTCGATCTGTTTTTGCAGCTTCTCTCTCTGTTCTTCGTACTCGTTCTGCTGATTTTCTGCCGCTTTCAGCGCCGCTTCCCGCCGCTTTTGCTCCGTTTCACACGCTGTGCATGCCGCTTCCAGTCGGTTCAGCTCCTGATAGCCGCTTTCCAGCGCGCGCAGACGCCCCAGCTCGGCTTCCAGCACTTGACCGCACTCTGTCTCCTGTTGTTCCGCGTCTTTCAACGCCTGTTGCAGCTCCGGCAGCTGCTGTTTCAATCGCTCGCATTCCGTCTCCGAACGCGCACACTGCCGCGCACAGGCTCTTTCTTTTTCCTCTGCCTGCTGCCGCTGCTGGTAGATGATACGAAGCTGTTCCGCCTGCTCCGCGCGGCGCAGGTCGTTCGTTTTCTCCTGCATCACGCCCTCTTGCTTCTGCATGGCGCGCTGCTCCAGCCGCGTCTGGTGTAAACGGTCCAACGCTGCATTAGCTGCTTCCGCCTTTGCTTTTTTCAGCCGCAGATCCTGCTCGGTCTTTTCCAGTTTCTTTTGTCTGCGCAGCAGATCATCCTGTTGTTCCTCCTGCACTGCGCTCCACGCGCGCAGCTGCTCCAGCAGCTGCGGCACCAGCTCTGCCTGACCGGTCAGCTCCCAAATCGGGCTATCCTCCGGCAGGAGCAGGCTTTCGGTCTGCTGTATCGTCGCCTGCTCCAAATCGTGATATTCCTGCCGCTCGCGCGACAGCATGGACTTGAGCGTCAGCTCCAGATGCTGTAGCTGTGCCGTGTCGAACACGCGCCGGATAATCTCCGACCGCTCTTGGCTGGACGCCGTGAGCAGCTTCAGAAACTCGCCCTGCGCAATCATAGAAATTTGCTTAAACTGCGTGACGTCCACACCGAGGATTTCCTCAATCTGCGCCGTTACTTCCTTTGCGCCCGCAATGACGCGTCCATCCGGCAGAAGCAGGTGCGCGGTGGATTTTTCCTCGATGGTTCCCGTTCCGCGCTTTTTCAGGCGGCGGTATTTTGGCGTGCGCTCCAGCTGATAGAACACGCCGCGGTGCGAAAAGCTAAGACGCACATACGTCTTTTGCGACACATCGGCAAAGTCCGATCGGACGGAGTCCTCTGCGCGGTTGCTGCCGCTGGTCTTGCCGAACAGTGCAAAGCAAATCGCGTCAAAAATTGTCGTCTTTCCCGCTCCGGTGTCTCCGGCGATCAGGAACAGCCCATGATCGCCGAGATCAGACACGCGAATGGTCTGCTCCTCCGCAAATGGGCCAAAGGCACTCATGGTAAGTTCAATCGGCTTCATCGGTCTCCTCCTTTCCACACAGCGTCGCAATCCACTCCTGCTGCTGCTCGTTCAGCTGCTTTCCGTTTACTTGCTCAAAAAATGCGGCAAACTGCTCCGAAAGCGGCGGCAGACGAATGCCCTGCTCCGGTTCGGACAGCTCCCCCGCCTGACTTTTCGCGTTGTCAAAATCCAGCTTCATCAGGTTCGGATACACCCGCATCAGCGTCCCAATTGCGTCAAACATTTCCTCTTCATCCGTCAGCGTGATATGCAGGTAATCCTCCGGATCACCGCTGTGCACAACCAGATCGGACACCACGTCCTCCAGCCTGCCGCGCAGTTCACGCATGGCATGCCGCGGGGACAGCGGCAGCATCTGGATATCTATCACTCCCTTTTCCCTCATCGTCACCAGTGGGACGGACTTCGGGAACCGTGCCTCCGAAAATGAATAGCTCAGCGGCGAGCCCGCATAGCGAACGGTATCCCGCCCCACGCGCTGCGCCCGGTGCAGATGTCCCAGCGCGACATAATCAAATGCGTCAAACAGCGCGGTATCCACGGTGTCCAAGCCACCGACCGGAATGACCTCCGAGTCCGACTGCTCCGGCAGACTGCCGCCCGCGACGGCAAACACATGCCCCAACAGCACATTGCGCTCCTCCGCACACAGCGTTTGCTGCTCCAGCACCCGCTGTACCGCGCACTGACTCGTATGTTCCTCCAGCTCCACGCTTCCGGCGACCACCGCCGGACGCGCAAACGGAAACAGCCAAAAATGTACCGGACCATATTCGTCCTGCATGGTCACGCAGGACAGCGGATTGTGGAACACACCCGCGATGCTGACGCCCTGTTTTTCCAGCAGACGGCTGGCAAAATCCAGCCGCTCCGGCGAATCGTGATTTCCGCTGATGACCAGCACGCCGATGTCCATTTCCCGCAAACACGTAAGAAAGCTGTCGAACAGGCCGACAGCTTCACATACGGGTACCGTTTTATCATAAACATCACCGGAAATCAGCACGGCATCCACCGCATGCTCCGCCGCCAAGGCGCAGATCTGCCGTAGAATGTCCCGCTGATCCTCCAGCATAGAAAATCCGTGAACACGCTTGCCAATATGCAAATCAGCAAGATGCAAAAATTTCATAGCAACTCCTTACATATCGTCATCCAAAACCTGAAGCGCCGCGCCGAGCAGCTTCGGTCCGACATACGAGCCGAGTGTACAGTCAATCTCCCCGTAAAACTCGTGCTCAAAATCCGGCGCCGCCGCACGCAGCTTTTCCGCAACTTTCTGTCCCTCTTCCGGACAGCCGCCATGCGCCCACATGATGTTATAGCGTTTGCTCGGCTGTATCAGCGAGGCTGCCATATCCACCAGCTTGTTGATCGCCGCACTGCGTCCGCGTACCTTTGCCACGCTGACCAGCTGACCATTGTCCGCAAACGACAAAATCGGCTTGATGTTCAGCGCCGTACCCGCCATTGCGGTGATTTTTCCGATGCGACCGCCCTTTTTCAGATATTCCAGCGTGTTCACGCTGAAGAATACCTTGGTATTTTTACAAATGCGCGGCGTCAGCTCCTTGAGCTCCTCCCAGCTGCGCCCCTCTTCAATCAGCCGACAGAGGGTCAGGACAATCGCCGCCTCCCCCAAACTGCCCGTCAGTGAGTCGTAGGCAAAGACCTCTAAATCCTCTCGCTCTGCCGCCATCAGACGCAGCATCTGAAAGCTGCCGCTCAGGCCGCTGGACAGAAGAATCGCAATCGCTTTGTTGTATCCGGCATCACGCACTCGGTCCATAACCTCATTGAATTCCTCGCCGCTCGGCAGAGAGGTTTTGGGCATCTCCTTCGAAAGCCGCGCATAGACTTCATCCGGCTGAATCGTCACACCATCATAATAAATACCGTCCGAAAAATTCAAGATAAACGGGATGGTGAAAATCGGTCTTCCTTCCAGTTCTTCCTTGCGAAGATCCGCACACGAATCCGTAATAATCGCAATTCTGTCCTCCATACTTACTCCTCACTATTCTAATTAGGGCGTATCCGAAAAGGCGAACGATTCGTCGTTTTCTTTGTTTTCCGATAACGCCGAGATATCCAAATGCACAGAGTATTGTAACACAAATTTAGCATCTTGAATATGTCCCAAACAAATTTTCCGCACATTATAATTTTTTGTCGAGTTTTCGTCGGTGTTTCCTCTCGTTTTCGCTGCAAAAAAAATGTTGGGAGCAGGAGCAAAATCATTGCTCCCACTCCCCGCATATCGTTATGCAATTTGCCGCCTGTCAAATCATACATTCTCTCCCACAGCAAACAGACAGATTTTAATCATCAAACTCGTCCAGATCATCGTCCTCTTCGCCGATGTCAACTATTTTCAGCTCACGGCGGAACAGCAGGTCATACATGATCGGCACAATAATCAGCGTCAGCACCGTCGCATAGGTCAGTCCGCCGATAATGACAATCGCCATGCCCTGTGACATCTCTGCGCCCGAACCAAAGCCAATTGCCATGATCGACATCGAAAGAATCGTCGTCAGCGCCGTCATCAAAATCGGCCGCATACGCATGCGTCCCGCCAGCACCAGTGCGTCATGCTTCCCCATGCCGTCCAACCGCAGGCGGTTGACGCAGTCGACAAACACGATGCCGTTGTTTACAACAATGCCCGCCAGAATAATAAAGCCCAGCATCGCAATCATCGACAGTGTGGTTCGCGTGATGACCAGCGCCAGCAATCCGCCGGTAAACGCCAGCGGCATCGTGAACAGAACGATAAACGGGCTGAGCAAGCTCTGGAACTGTGCCACCATAATCAGATAGATAAAAATAATGGCAAGAATCAGCATGAGAATCAGATCCTGCATGGCGTCACGAATAGATTCGTCCTCACCGGTCATTTCGATTGTATATCCATCCGGAACCTTGATGTTGTCCAGAATCTTCTGAATATCACGGCTGACCAGCGTGATATTGTGGTTCTCGTCTACCGACGCCGTCACTGAGATCTTGCGCTGATTGTTTACACGCATAATGGAGGACAGCGACTGCGAATCCGATAAGGTTGCAATATCGTCCAGACGGACATCCTTTGTCTCACCGCTCTTCGCATCCGTCGCCTCTACGGTTTGCCGCATCAGGTTTCCTGTCGTCACACGACTCGGCTTGACGACAACGACTGGAAGATCTTCTTCTCCCACCGTCAATGTGGTCGATTCCACCTCATCCTTCAGTTCACTCGAAACCGAGCTGTACACCTGTGCAATCGTCAGTCCCTTGCGCATCGCGGCGTCCTTATCTACCGTCAAAATCTTCTCCAGCTCCGGATTGTCGTTTCCATCCGAGATGTCCTCCAGGCCCTCAATGGACTCCAGCTGCTTCGCCATGTCCGAGGCCATTGTCTGGAGCTTATCCAGATCCTTGCCATAGATATCAATCTGCACACCGCTGGCCATATACAACGACATATCCATCGCCGAGGCCGAGACGGACAGCTCACACGGAAGGCCCTTAACTGCCTCGTCAATTTCCTTCTTTACGTCGTTGCCGTCTACCTTATCCCCAGTTAAAATGTAAAACTGAATCGACTGATCCGTCGAAGACATCATCGACAGACTGCTTCCGGAGATCACACCAACCGTCTCCACACCATCTGCCTTCTGCATGATCTCGGAAACCTTATCTACCATGGCCTCCGTTTCCTCATCTGTCGAGCCATCCGGCATCGTCAGCGTCGCCGTCATCTGTCCGGATGTGGACATCTCCGGAATAATCTCCATACCAATACGCGTCGCCTGGAATACCGCAACAAGGAACAGCGCCAAAACCACACCCAACGAAATCGCACGATGTCCCAGACACCATTTCAGCACGACCTGATATTTATCCAGTACGCGTTCAAACACGCTGCTGTGCCGCGTCTCGGTCGTTTTCAACAGACCGGAGCTCATCGACGGAACCACCGTCAGCGCCACAATCAGAGACGCGGTCAGAGAATAGGCAATGGTAAGTCCCATATCCGTAAACAGCTGGCGCGCCAGTCCCTGTGTAAAGACAATCGGGAGGAATACACAGATCGTGGTCAAGGTAGATGCGGTAATCGCACCGCCCACCTCGTGCGCACCGCCCACCGCCGCCTTGGCCGGTGACATACCCAAATTGCGCAGCCGGTAAATATTCTCCACCACAACAATCGAGTTATCAACCAACATGCCAATGCCGAGCGCCAGTCCGGATAGCGAAATAATATTCAGCGTGATATTGCTAAAATACATCAAAACAATGGCAAACAGCACACTCATCGGGATGCTCAATGCAATGATAACCGTCGGCCGAATATCATGCAGAAAAATTAGCAGGACAATCACCGCAAGCACTGCGCCAATCAGCAGATTTTGCAGTACGCTGTCTACAATCAAGCCGATATATTCGCCCTGATCCATCATCGGCGTGATGTGCAGATTCGGATTTTCCTGTTCCAGCTCCTCAATGGTCTGATTCAGCAGCTTAGAAACCTCCGACGTCGAAGCAGTTGACGACTTGGAGAACGACAGCAGAACCGCGTTGTTTCCATTGACCAGCGCGTAGCTGTCCTCATTGTCCTCCTTGGTCGCATACTTGACGCGTGCGACATCCTTCAGTCGAATATCACCCACGCTGTCATTATCCATGTGGAACAGCAAAGTGTTTTTCAACTGCTTGAGCGAGCGATACTGCTCACCAACCTTCAGGGTATACTTCTCTTTACCGCTGGAGATATAGCCTGCCGGCATCTCAAAGTTTTCTGCAACCAAAATGTTACTCACCATATCGGCCGTGATGACGCCGCTGATGTCTGCCGACTTATATGCCTGCTCTCGCGCATCCTCAAACTCCTTGACCGCATCATCCAGCTGTGACTGTGCATCATTCAGGGAGGATTTTGTCACTGCTAGTTCTGTCATGCCCGATGCGATCTGCAGCGTGGAATCCATCTGCGCTGCCTCAACCTTAGCATAGGCTTCCTTCGCCTGCTTCAGTCCCTTTTCCAGCGACGGCTTCATCGCCCTCACTGTCGCCAGTTCAGTCTGAATATTGGCCAGCTCTTCATCAATTTCCGTAACGCGCGATGCTGCCTTCTGCGTTGTCGTCAGCAGCGTGATAAAGTCCTTGCGCGATACCGAAGCCATCTGCGACACATCCGCATCACTGCCAATCAAAGAGACAACCGCATCCCGCGCTTCTTCAAACTCTTCATCTGTCATTCCCTGCAGCACGGACGCCGGGTCATTGATCGCATCCGAAATGCCGGAAATGCCGCTGAGCAGCTGCGCCACAATCTCCGTCGTCAATCCATCGTCCGGAATTTCTCCGATGTCCGGCAGAGACCCCGTCACATGATAGACAGAAATCAAAATTGCCAGCGACTGCACGTTTTCATTCATCTCCGCATACGGCTTCCACGCCTTCTGCTCCGCTTCAAACGCCGTTTTGTTCGCCTTCAGCGTCGTCTCCTGACTGAGCAGCGCATTGAGCTGCGCCGTCGCCGAGTCCACCTCTGCGGCTGCCTTACCCAGCTGCGAGGAGACATCCTTGCTGCCGGATTTCACCTGCGCCTCTGCCTTATCCAGCTGTGCCTTGCCGCTGTCAATCTGCGCCTGCGCGTCATCCAGCTGTTTCTTCGCGTCGGCCAGCTCCGAGCTCACCGAGCGGAGTACCTTATTGTTCAAATCATCAATTTTGTCCTGATCCAGCGTCACACGCACCTGATCCGAAATGGTGCCTGTCGTAGACATGGATGCAACGCCATCCAGTCGTTCAAACTTCGTGCGAAGCTCTTCGTCCAAATACTGGGTCAGCTCCTCGCTTTCCATGCCGTCGACATCCAGCGCCGCAACCATAACCGGCATCATATCCGGCGATATCTGCATCATAACCGGCTGCGCGCAGGTATCCGGCAGCGTACCAGATATTTGGTCAAGCTGATTGCTGACCTCAATGCTGATAGCGTTCATATCACTTGTCTGTCCGAACTCCATAATAACCAGACTGAGGTTCTCACTGGAAACCGATTGAATCTCTTCCAAATCCGTTGTCGAGCCAAGTGCGGCTTCGAGTGGCTGAGAGACCGAGGACTCTACCTTTTCCGGGCTTGCGCCGGGATACGTCGTGTATACGATCATGTACGGCAGCTCCATGTTTGGCAAAAGGTCCGTCGACATCCGAGTAAATGCCACCACACCCAGTACGATAACCAGCACAATGCCAACTAACACCGTAAACGGTTTTTTTACGCTTAATTTTGTCATTCTTTCCTCCCTAACATTCAAAAAGAATTAGTTAAAGTATATCATCCCTTTCGTGACACATCAAGCAGCTTATGTTGACATTTCTCCTCAGCGAATGCATCTTTCCCATACATAAACACAATCTTATCCCGCTGTTGCGCAGCTGTTGCACACTTCGTTCAACACTGTGTACAATACAAAACACCCAGCCGCTTTACCACATGCAAAGCAGCAAGGTGTTTTCCTATTATGTCGATGATCTGCGCCGCAAATTGCACAGTTTTCTCCACGCGATTGCTTTATATTCCAGCAGCACCGCATCGTGCAGCACCAGCAGTACCACGGCATACCAAAAAACGCCGCCCGCAATACAGACGAGCAGGGTAGGAATATCCGCCGTCAACCAATGCCGCACCAGCAGCACCCAAAAAGCCACGGCAGCACTGCCGACGGCAGCATGAGCAATCTCACGCAGCAGTCCCTGCGCATGAACAAATCGGCGCGCCTTTTTCAGATAACAAACCGCCAAAAAGGCCTCCGCAATCAACGTCGTCAAAGCCGCTGCATTCTGCTGTCCGAGCGGAATAAGCAGTACATTCAAACCAACGTTGATGACCACCGCCCACAGCGTAATTTTCAGGACATATCCCTCCTGCTTGGTCGGCACCAGCACACCCTGTGCCAGTACCCACGACGACGCGACAAATAGCGTTGCAATCGACAAAATGCGCAGTGAGGCCGCCGCCGGTGCATACGACGCGCCGGAGAGAATATCGACTACTAAGTCGCTGACAAGGAATAGTCCGGTCGCCGTCGGAAGTGTCAAAATCGCCAGATGTCCGCTGATCGCCGAAAACAGTGCGTTGAATTCCTTGCGTTTTCCGTTGGCATAGTAATAGGAAAAGCGCGGAATTGCCACCAAAATCACGGCGGAAAGCAGATTTTTTACAATGGAGTACAGCTTGGTCGATACACTGTACAGACCAGTTGCATAGTCGCCGCAAAAAATGCCGAGCAGCGTGATGTCCGAGCTGACATAGATCGACGTCGCTAGTGTAGAGGCAAACAAAATCAGAATCGGCTTGAGATGCTTGCGAAGCTGCATGTGATACGTCACGCGCAGACGCCGATATTTCCGGATATAAAACAGGTTTAAAACATTCGAGCCCGCAGAAGAAACTACCAGCACTGCCGCATACGCATAGACATCGCTTCTCTCCCGCACAAACAGCAGCAACAGCACCAGTGACACCGCCTGAAAGGCAATGCTCCGCACCGTAATATAGGCGTAGTCCTCATAGGCGGAACACACCCACTCGGTTCCCAATGTGGTCAGTAAAATGGACGCACTCAAAATCAGAAGAACCCCGCGATATTCCCGCAGTTCTTCGATACAGCCCATCATAACAAAGAGAACGGCATACGAAAGCACTGTTGTAATCAACGTGATCGAAAACACCTGGGAGAAAAACTGCTGGAATTTCTCCTTATCTTCGCGCAGCGCTGCGCCCTCTCGGGTTGCATAGGTTTTTACTCCGAGAATTGCAAACAACGCAAAATAGGTGATAATGGAATTGGCATATGTTACCTTTCCCAGATTCTCAACCTGCAAAACACGTGAGACATACGGAAAGGTGATGAGCGGAAACAGCAGCGACACCAGAACACGCACTGTGTTCAGCGCTGCATTTTTTCCCACCGATTTTTGTTTCATCGGCGTGCTCACAGATCAATATCCAGCTCAACCGGGCAGTGATCGCTTCCCATAATGTCAGACAAAATTTTTGCGTCCTGAATGCGATCTGCAATACGGTTGGAGACAATGAAATAATCAATGCGCCATCCTGCGTTGTTCTGCCGTGCCTTGAAGCGGTACGACCACCATGAGTACGCTCCCTCGGCATCCGGATACAAAAAACGGAAGCTGTCGGTAAAGCCGGACTCCAGCAGCTTGGTCATCTTATCGCGCTCTTCCTGCGTGAAGCCCGCGTTTTGCCGATTTGTTTTCGGGTTTTTTAGGTCAATGTCATTGTGGGCGACATTCAAATCGCCGCAAAGCACTACCGGCTTGACCGCGTCCAGCTCCAGCAGATAATCACGAAACGCATCTTCCCACTGCATTCGGTAGTCCAGCCGCGCCAGCTCACTCTGCGAATTCGGCGTATAGCAGGTCACCAGATAAAAATTCTCGTACTCTGCGGTAATGACACGTCCCTCTTTGTCGTGTTCATCTAAGCCAATGCCAAACGTAACCAGCTCCGGCTTCTGCTTGGAGAACAACGCTGTGCCGCTGTATCCCTTCTTTTCCGCACTGTACCAGTACTCCCAGTAGCCGTCCCAGCCCTCTTTGGGCGCCTGCTCCGGCTGAAGCTTGGTCTCCTGCAAACAAAACATATCTGCATCACAGAAACGAAATACATCAAAAAAGCCCTTTTTGACACAGGCCCGCAGTCCGTTCACATTCCATGAAATCAATTTCATATCCGATAATCCTCTCCATTTTGTTTCATTTTTCTGTCGATTCCCTCTGGCAATTCATCGTTGCATCAATTCATGCAACGGCGCACCCGCAGGTGCAAATATCTCCTGCAAATTTTCTTTAATTATTGTACCACACCCGTACAAAACATGCTATAATAGATTCAATACAATGTACTTTCTATGGAGGCAAATTCATGGATATCTCACGTATTGCATTTGAAAAGCTGCAAAACACTCGTGATTTAGGCCAATTCACCACAATCAAAGGCCAAAAGATAAAACCACGCCGCCTGCTTCGCAGCGGAAGCTTAAACGATCTCAACCTCGAAGATCGTGCGATTCTTCAAAATGACTATCAACTTCGTACCGTCATCGATTTTCGGACACAGACCGAGCGGGACGGGGAACCGGATTCCAAAATTGCTCATGTGGAATATCACTGGATTCCGATTTTAGACGAAGACACCATCGGTATTTCGCAGGACGAATGCAGTACGATGGACGGCTTGACACAACTTGCCGCCTTTTTGATGCGTGACAATTTCGATGTCAAGCAGTACATGATGGAAACCTACCGTCATTTGGCTGCCAGCGAATACTGCCGTACACAGTATCGTAAATTCTTTGATATTCTGCTCACGGCTTCAGATAAGGGAGCGCTGCTCTGGCATTGCAGTGCCGGCAAAGACCGTGCTGGTATCGCATCGGTATTGGTATTATATGCCCTCGGCGTTGACCCTGCGCTCATCCAAGAGGATTATCTCGCGACCAACACGTTCTATACCGAAACGCTAAACAAGCTCATTGCGGTTTTAACGGAGAAGGCCGGTACGAAGGATATCATCCCGAAAGTCTATGATTTCTTCTCCGTCGCGCCGGACTATCTGGAGACGGTACTCAGCGTCATTCGCACCGACTTCGGCGGCATGGACGCATTCTTAGAGCACGAGATGGGCTTGACCGTAGAAAAGCGTCAGGCGCTTAAGGAGAAATTCCTTGTGCCTCTGGAACAGTAAAATAGCATTCAGGTATAGACTTGTTTCCGTACCTGTTTTTTATGTCATAGCAAGAAGAGAGGCCAGCACGCGTACACACATCTGGCCTCCTCCCTATTTTGTTATTCTTTCCTCAACGTAAGCAAGTCCTTAAACTGAATATCGGAAAGAACAACCGCTGACGAACCGTCAGCGGTTGTTGTATCTTCCGTTGTATTACGACGAAAATTAGTCGGTCAGCTGGTCGTACATCTTTTCCTTGTAAACCGCTTCATCGACATTGCCCTCGATCTCTGCCGGCAGGCGGAGCGGGGTAATTGCGCCGATTACCTTCAGGATAATCCACGTTGCGATGAACGCAAAGGCAGCACCAGCGATAACGCAGCCAGCCTGTACGCCAACCTGTGCAATTGCCGAACGGCTCATATCAATCAGAGAGGAATCAGCGAAGAACGGCAGAAGAATCGTACCGGTAAAGCCACCCATGCCGTGCAGACCCCAAACATCCAGCGTGTCGTCAAAACCAACTGTTGGATGGATGATGTTGATGCAGACATAGCACACAATGGAAACGATCAGGCTGAGAATCAGCGCGCTAGACGGGGTGATGATGCCAGCTGCCGGAGTGACGGCTACCAGGCCACCGAGGAAGCCCAGCATTGCAGACATAAAGCTCGGACGCTTCTCACGGATTGCCGTCAGGATGGTCCAAACTGCCATGCCCATCATCGAGCCGATCAGGGAGTTTACCATGCTGTAAACCGCATTGCTATTGACAGCCAGTGCGCCGCCGGCGTTAAATGCCAGCCAGCCAAACAGCAGCAGGCCGCAGTTGATGGAAACCTGCGCCATGTTGTGTGGGGTGTAGTCCTCGTTCTTTCTCTTCTTGAGAATCAGAGCCGCTGCCAAAGAGGAGAAACCAGCGCTGGTGTGAATAACCAGACCGCCAGCCCAGTCAATCATACCGAACTTGGAGAACAGGCCACCGCCCCAAACCATGTGTGCCAGCGGGATGTACACGATAACACTCCACAGCAGAACAAACAGTAGGTACGACTTCAGCGTCATACGCTCTGCAACTGCGCCGCAAATCAGCGCCGGAGTGATGATAGCGTAAGTAACCTGCAGGAAGAAATACGCGATAAACGGAACGGTCGGTCCGTATGCTGCATTCGGCTCTGCGCCGACGTTCTTCAGCATCAGAAAATCGCCGCCGCCAAACAGTCCTCCGGCCGTATCTGAGCCGAAAGCAAGGGAAAATCCGCAGACAACCCACAGAATTCCGACAACTGCCAGGCAGATCCAAACCTGCATCATGATGTCGACACCACTCTTACGGCGGGTCAAGCCAGTATAAAAGGCAGACAAGGCCGGCGTCATTACCAGAACCATTGCCGCACATACCAGCACAAATAAAGTATCAGCAGCGTTCATTAATAGCCCTCCTTTGTGGACGCTGAGACAACGACTCCGTTGAACGTGCTGCCCATTCCCTTCTCATTACTTCTTCCGTTTTTACTCAAAAAACTGGGGAAACAGGATATCCCGAACTGGAACCGCTGCCTTTCTATATTCGGATTCGAAAAGAATCTACACTGATATTACAACACCCCTCCCCCTTCTTACTTTGCAATTGTCCTTAAAATTTTTGCCGCACCTCAGCTGCTTTATGCGGCTTTTCTGCTACTCAGGTGTCTTGCTGCTTCTATTTTCGGATAACAACACTCCAAAATCGAGGTATCCTGCCGTAATAAGTACCTTTTCTCAAAATGCTATCCGCAAAAACGCACAATATGTACTTTATTATATCATCGCCTCATCCTGTTGTTTTCTCTCCTTTTCTGATAATCGGCAAACAAAGTGCATTTCTTGACACGCACCAAAACAAGCAGTATCATAATTGCAAGTATTAATAGAGACACATTCAGCAGACAGAATATGCTGTCTGCACGATAGAAAGAGAGGATAATCACGTGAAATTCTTTCAATTCCAGCAGGATGGCTACACTAAGCTCGGATACTGTATCGGGGACCAGCTGGTGGACGCCGACGAGACTATTCAGAAAAATCACAGTGATCTTCCGTCCACACTGCACGATCTGCTGCACACCCCGAATTACAAGGCTTTGCTGCCACGCTATGCGCAGATGGATCCGGTCTTTCTGGACAACGCCCCCTGCTTTGCCCCTGCAGTAACGCATCCGGAAAAAATCATCTGCATCGGTCTGAATTATCGCTCGCACATTGAGGAAACCGCACTGGTACCCAAAAAGGATTTTCCGCCGGTATTCCCGAAGTATCCCAACTCGCTGGTCGGCCACAATCATGCGATTCATCTGCCCAAGCAGGCCGAGCAATTTGATTACGAGGCCGAGCTGGTCATCATCATCGGCAAGGAAACCCACGATGTCACACCGGAGCAGGCGAAGGCTCATATCTTTGGCTACTCCGCCGGAAACGATTTCAGCGCCCGCGACCTACAGTTTGCCACCGGCCAGTGGCTGCTCGGCAAGGCCTGTGACGATTTTGCTCCGGTCGGCCCGTTCCTCGTCACGGCGGACAGCATTGACCCGGATCATCTGGACATCTCCTGTCGCGTCAACGGCGAGCTGCGCCAGCAGTCCAACACCAAGCACATGATTTTCTCCAGCGCAGAAATCGTCAGCTATCTCTCCCATTACATCACACTCCAGCCCGGCGATCTAATTTACTCCGGTACGCCGTCCGGTGTCATCCTCGGCATGGAGGAAAAGAACTGGTTGAAATCCGGAGACCTCATGGAGGTCACGATTGAGCACATCGGCACGCTGACCAACTGGCTGGAATAAGCGCTCCGCCGTACCACAACACAAGCGTCGAATCTTCTTTTTCTGTCCGAAAAACCACAAAAAACTCCGTGGCACATCTTGACAGTAAAAAGAAGATTCGATATAATAAATTTAGTTTTAATTTTTGCATATTGAAATGTTATGAACGGGTAAAGTAGCTGCCTATCGTTTACAGAGAGCTGTCGGTCGGTGCAAGACAGCAGCGGAAATCAGTGAAGCTCGCCCGGGAACAGCCTGCCGAATAGCCGCTGCGGCTTGTAAGCAAGGACGGTCTCCCACCGTTATATGGGCAATGTGTTGTTGGACACAGGAGAGGTCAAGAAATTGACAACAAGAGTGGTACCGCGGAGCTATGCTTTCGTCTCTTAATTCGAATAAGAGATGGGGGCTTTTTTTATGCCTTTCCCCTGCCCCCTCTTTCAACAGCACAGACCGCACTCCCAACGAAATTTTTTAACGATCATGGAGGATACATCTTATGTCAAGAATGATCAAAATTTTTGATACGACGCTTCGAGATGGCGAACAGTCCCCGGGATGCAGCATGGATCTCCGCGAAAAGCTGGAGGTTGCCCGCCAGCTGGAAACGCTGGGCGTTGACATTATCGAGGCCGGCTTTGCGATCGCTTCTCCGGGCGATGCCGCTGCCATCTCTGCCATTGCAACCACCATCAAGAATTCCACCGTATGCTCTCTGGCTCGCACGGCGACCAAGGACATCGACGCGGCATACCGCGCGGTGCAGATGGCGGAATCTCCGCGTATCCATACCTTTATCGCAACCAGCCCGGTACATATGAAGTACAAGCTCAAGATGAGCCCGGATGATGTGCTGGACTGCGTCTCGCAGATGGTTTCTTACACGAAGAAGCATCTGTCCGACGTTGAGTTCTCCGCCGAGGACGCAACGCGTACCGATCCGGACTTCCTCTGTCGCGTACTGGAGGCCGCCATTCGCAGCGGCGCCACCACGCTGAACATTCCGGACACCGTCGGCTATCTCGTGCCGCAGGAATATGCCAAGCTGATTCATTACATCCGCGAGCACGTTGCCGGCATTGAAACGGTCACGCTGTCCTGCCACAATCACAATGACCTCGGCATGGGTGTTGCCAATTCGCTGGCCGGCATCGAGGCTGGTATTGGTCAGGTCGAGTGTACCATCAACGGCATCGGTGAGCGCGCCGGCAACGCCTCCCTCGAAGAAATCGTCATGGCACTCAAAACGCGCAAGGATTACTTCGATGTGGATACCCGCGTGGACACCAAGCAGATCTACCGCTGCAGCCGCATGATTGAGACCATCACCGGTGTGCCGATTGCACCGACTAAGCCGATTGTCGGCGCGAATGCCTTTGCGCACGAGTCCGGCATCCATCAGCACGGCGTACTTAACAACAAGCAGACCTATGAGATCATGACGCCGGAATCCGTCGGCATTCCGCAGAACGCCATCGTTCTGGGCAAGCACTCGGGTCGCCACGCCTTTGAGGCACGTCTGACAGAGCTGGGCTACTCCCTCACGCCGGAAAAGCTGGATAAGGCATTCGAGAAGTTCAAGGCTCTGGCAGACCGCAAGAAGATCATCAAGGATCGTGATCTCGAAGCGATCATTGGTGTCGTTCCGGTTTCCGGCCCAGTTCGCTACACGCTGGAAAACTACGTCATCAATAGCGGCAACACGATCAACACTACTGCTGTTGTCAAGGTTTCCCGCAGCGGCGAGTTCTTCGAGCAAGTTGCACTGAGCGACGGTCCGGTCAATGCATCGTTTGCCGCCGTCAACAAGATTGTCGGCTGTGACATTGAGCTGCGCGATTACACGCTGCGCGCACTGACCGACGGACAGGACGCACAGTCCGAGGCTATTGTTAAGATCAGCTTTGACGGCAGTGACGAGGTAATCACCGGCCGCGGCGTCTCCACCGATATTCTGGAGGCCTCTATCAAGGCGTACATCAACGGCATCAACAAGTATCTCAACGACTAAATCATTATCCTTTTACGATTTGATATTACATTATTCTATAAGAGAGCGAGGCATCAATAATTATGGCGATGACAATGACCCAGAAAATTCTGGCGAAGCACGCTGGACTGGACAGCGTATCCGTCGGTCAGCTGATCGAGGCAAAGCTCGACCTGACGCTGGCAAACGACATCACCGGTCCGGTAGCCATCCGTGAGCTGGAGAAGGCTGGATTTGAGACGGTATTCAACAAGGAAAAAATCGCACTGGTCATGGACCACTTCACCCCGAACAAGGACATCAAGTCCGCGGAGCAGTGTCTGCAGTGCCGCACCTTTGCGGGCAAGCACGAGATCGTCAACTTCTTTGACGTCGGCGCAATGGGCATCGAGCATGCCCTGCTGCCGGAAAAGGGTCTGGTTGGCCCGGGCGAGCTGATTATCGGCGCGGACTCCCACACCTGTACCTATGGCGCACTGGGTGCGTTCTCCACCGGCGTCGGCTCGACCGATCTGGCGGCAGGCATGGCAACCGGCACCGCATGGTTTAAGGTTCCGTCTGCGATTCGCTTTAATCTGGTCGGCTCTCTGCCGAAGTATGTCTCCGGCAAGGACGTCATCCTGCACATTATCGGTCTGATCGGCGTAGATGGCGCACTGTACCGCTCGATGGAATTCACCGGCGAGGGCATCGCTTCCCTGTCGATGGATGACCGCTTCACGATCTGCAACATGGCGATTGAGGCAGGCGCGAAAAACGGTATTTTCCCGGTTGACGAGACCACGATGAAGTACTTCCGTGAGCGTGCCGACCGCGAGGTCACCGCATATGAGCCAGATCCGGATGCTGTTTACGACGAAACCTACATGATTGATCTGTCCGCACTGCGTCCGACGGTTGCCTGTCCACATCTGCCGGAAAACACCAAGACCGTAGATGAGCTGGGCAAGATCGAAATCCAGCAGTCGGTCATCGGCTCCTGCACCAACGGACGTATTCAGGATATGCGCGATGCCGCTGCTATCCTGAAGGGCCGCAAGGTAAAGAGCAACGTTCGCACGATTGTCATTCCGGCAACCCAGCAGGTTTACTTACAGTGTATCGAGGAGGGGCTGGCTAAGATCTTCGTCGAAGCCGGAGCAATTGTCTCCACTCCGACCTGCGGACCGTGTCTCGGCGGTCATATGGGCATCTTGGCCCACGGCGAGCGCGCCGTTTCCACGACCAACCGCAACTTTGTCGGTCGAATGGGTCATGTTTCGTCGGAGATTTATCTGACCAACCCGGCGGTTGCCGCCGCTTCCGCTGTCACCGGATACATCACCGACCCGGCAGAGCTTGATTAAGGAGGATATCAGACCATGAAAGCAAAAGGTACTGTTTTTAAGTATGGCGACAACGTCGATACCGACGTTATCATTCCGGCTCGTTATCTGAACATTGCAGATCCGGCAGAACTTGCCACCCACTGCATGGAGGACATCGACACCGAGTTCGTCAAGAACGTAAAGAAGGGCGACATCATGGTCGCAACTAAGAACTTTGGCTGCGGCTCTTCCCGTGAGCACGCACCGCAGGTCATCCGTGACAACGGCATCTCCTGTGTTATCGCCTCCTCGTTTGCCCGCATCTTCTACCGCAGCTCCATCAACATCGGTCTGCCGATTATGGAGAGCGAAGAGGCAGCCAACGCGATTTCCAACGGCGATGAGGTCGAGGTCGATTTTGACACCGGCGTTATCACCGATCTGACCACCGGCGAGACTTTTCAGGCCGCAGCATTCCCGCCATTCCTCCAGAACATCATTCAGGCAGGCGGCCTGCTCAAGAGCCTGAAAGAAAGAGAGGGCGAGTAACATGGATTTTAATATTGCAGTCATCAAGGGCGACGGTATCGGTCCGGAAATCGTCACCGAAGCTATGAAAACGCTGGACGTGCTGGGCGAAAAGTTCGGTCACACCTTCCATTTTACCGAGTGCTACGCAGGCGGCAACGCCATTGACAAGTTTGGCATTCCGCTTCCGCAGGAGACGCTCGACGTCTGCAAGGCGTCGGATTCCATCCTGCTGGGCGCCGTTGGCGGCCCGAAGTGGGATTCTGTTCCGGCAGAGAAGCGTCCGGAGAAGGCGCTGCTCGGTCTGCGCTCCAATCTGGGTCTGTTCGTCAACCTGCGTCCGGCGCAGATGCATGCCGCTCTGGCAGATGCCTGCCCGATCAAGCAAGAGATCATCGGCGACGGCTTTGACATCATGGTCTGCCGCGAGCTGACCGGCGACGTATACTTCGGCACCCATGCCCGCCGTCAGTCCCCCCTCGGCGAAACCGGCTGGGACGATATGAACTACTCGGTCTCTGAGGTCGAGCGCATCGGCCGCGTCGGCTTCGAGCTGGCGATGAAGCGCAGCAAGAAGGTCACCTCGGTCGACAAGTCCAACGTACTGGAGACCTCCCGCGTTTGGCGCGAGACCATGCACAAGATCGCCAAGGAGTATCCGGAGGTCTCCTATCAGGATATGTACGTCGATAACTGCGCCATGCAGCTGGTTCGCGATCCGGGTCAGTTCGACGTCATCATCACCGGCAACCTGTTCGGCGACATCCTGTCCGACGAGGCCAGCATGATTACCGGCTCGATCGGTATGCTGCCGTCCGCTTCCATGGGCGAGACCTCGCTGGGTATGTACGAGCCAATTCACGGCTCCGCGCCCGACATCGCCGGTAAGGGCATTGCAAATCCAATTGCAACCATCCTGTCCACCGCGATGATGATGCGATACTCCTTCAACCTGCCGGAAGAGGCTGCGGCAATCGAAGCGGCCTGCGAGAAGGCGCTGAACGACGGTCACCGCACTGCCGACATTGCCAAGTCGGGCGAAAAGGTTCTCTCCACCTCGGAGATGGGCGAAATTGTCCGTCAGAACCTGAAGGCATAATTTTCCAAACCGAAAGTATTTGAGTCCGTGAGCAGCTTGTCTGCTTGCGGGCTCTTCTTTGCAAATTAGTTGACGGAGGAATCCCCTATGACATTCGAAGAACAGGTTTACACCACACTCCCCGACGCCTGCCGCCACATTCGTCAGAGCGTGTTTGTGGACGAGCAGCATTTTGAAAACGAATTTGACGAGCTGGACGAAACCGCCGTTCATCTTCTGCTGCTGTGCGACGGCAAACCCGCCGCCACTGCCCGTCTCCTGCACGGTGACTCGCCGGAGCAGGCCGTGATCGGCCGCGTCGCCGTTCTGCCAGAATACCGCAAGGCGCATCTCGGCAGCCGCATTATGCAGCTGGCGGAGCGCGAAGCTGCATCCCGCGGTGCAACATCGGTTGCCGTTTCCGCTCAGTTCCGCGTCCAGCCGTTCTATGAATCCCTCGGCTACACCGCCAGCGGCCCGATCTATTACGACGAATATTGCGAACATATTCATATGGAAAAGCTGCTGTAATACTCCGAAAGAGCATATTATACTCCAAGATGGTAATGATACGCTCTTTCTTTTTTCACCATTTTCATTGTTGCTTTCCGGCACATTTATACTCTTTTTCTCGGTTTTCCTCGGATTGCAACAAATAATCTGAGGCAAATTAAACATGAGATTGTGCAAATCGGATATCGTCGCGGTTTCTTATAATGGAAAGTAAAGAATCATACCGGATAGAAGAAACGTGAATGGAATAGGAAAAGCCCCTGTCCGGTAATCTCTGAGGAAAGGAAAAAGCAGTTATGGCAAACAGAACATTTAATAAAATCCTGGTTGCAAACCGCGGTGAGATCGCACTGCGTATTTTCCGCGCCTGTTACGATCTCGACATTCGTACTGTTGCGATTTATTCGCAGGAGGACACCTACAGCCTGTATCGTACCCGTGCAGACGAAGCTTATCTGATCGGTCAGAACAAGAGCCCGCTGGCCGCTTATCTGGACATTCCGTCTATCATCGATCTGGCAAAGCGCCGCGATGTAGACGCAATTCATCCGGGCTACGGCTTTCTGTCGGAAAACGCGGAATTTGCGCGCGCCTGTGAGCAGGCCGGCATCACCTTCATTGGCCCGAACTCTACCATTTTGGATCAGATGGGCGACAAGCTGACCGCAAAGACGATTGCGAACGCCTGCGGCGTTCCGACCATTCCGGGTTCCCCCCGTCCGATCACCAGCACGGAGGATGCACTCCAGCTGGCTGAGGAGTATGGCTATCCGGTTCTGCTGAAGGCAGCCGGCGGCGGCGGCGGACGCGGCATGCGTCGCTGTGACAATCCGGATGACATCCGTGTCAACTATCCGCTGGTAAAGAGCGAGGCCATCAAGGCATTTGGCAACGACGATATCTTCGTCGAAAAGTTCCTCGTTGAACCGAAGCACATCGAAGTACAGGTACTCGGCGACGAGCACGGCAACATTGTCCATCTGTTCGAACGCGACTGCTCCTTGCAGCGCCGTTATCAGAAGGTTGTCGAGTTTGCTCCGGCATGGACGGTTTCTGAGCCGGTTCGCATGAAGCTGTACAGCGACGCCATCAAGATTGCCCGTCACGTTGGCTATGTTTCCGCCGGTACGGTTGAGTTCTTGGTTGACCGCGACGAAAACTACTACTTCATCGAAATGAACCCGCGTATTCAGGTTGAGCACACGGTAACCGAAGAGCTGACCGGTATCGACCTTGTTCGCTCACAGATTCTGATCGCCGAAGGCTACTCTCTCTCGGATCAGGCCATCGGCATCACCAAGCAGTCGGACATCACTGCCCGCGGTTATGCGATGCAGTGCCGTGTCACGACGGAGGACCCGAAGAACAACTTCCTTCCGGACACCGGACGCATCACGGCGTATCGCTCCTCCGGCGGCAACGGCGTTCGTCTGGACGGCAGCAACTGCTACACCGGCGCAATCATCTCTCCTTACTACGATTCGCTGCTGGTTAAGATCACCTGCCACGACTCCACCTTCCGCGGTCTGTGCTTCAAGGCGCTGCGTGCTCTGAGCGAGGAGCATATCCGCGGTGTAAAGACGAATATCCCGTTTATCAGCAACATCCTGCATCATCCGACGTTCCTCGCCGGCAAGTGTCACACCAAGTTCATTGACGAGACACCGGAACTGTTCAACTTTGAAGAGAGCCGCGACCGCGCAACCAAGCTACTGCGCTATATTGCGGACATTCAGGTTGCCAATCCGTCGGCCGAACGCGATCAGTATGATATCCCACGCTTCCCCAAGTTTGAGAACTCTCCCCCGCGCTGCTCGGGTCTGAAGCAGCTGCTGGACATTCAGGGTCCGGAAGGCGTCAAAAACTACATTCTGGATCAGAAGCGCCTGCTCATCACCGACACTACCATGCGTGATGCACATCAGTCCCTGCTGTCCACCCGTATGCGTACCCGCGATATGCTTAAGGGCGCTGAGGGCACCGCAGAAATCCTGAACGACTGCTTCTCTCTGGAGTGCTGGGGCGGCGCAACATTTGACACCGCCTACCGTTTCCTGTACGAGTCCCCGTGGGAGCGTCTGGAAATGCTGCGTGAGAAGATTCCGAACATTCCGCTTCAGATGCTGCTGCGTGGCTCCAGCCTGGTTGGCTACGCAAACTATCCGGACAATCTGGTTCGTGCCTTTGTCAAAGAAGCGGCCAATACCGGCATCGACGTATTCCGCGTCTTTGACTCGCTGAACTGGCTGCCGGGCATGGAAGTTGCCATGGACGAAGTTCTGAATCAGGGCAAGATCTGTGAAGCAACCATGTGCTACACCGGTGACATTCTCGATCCGTCGCGTGAAAAGTACAGCTTGGATTACTATGTCCGCATGGCGAAGGAAATTGAGCGCCGCGGCGCACACATCCTGTGTATCAAAGACATGGCTGGTCTGCTCAAGCCGTATGCGGCAAAGCGCCTGATCAGCGTCCTGAAGCAGGAAGTTGGTCTGCCGATTCACCTGCACACGCATGATACCTCCGGCAACCAGGTTGCCGCTCTCCTGATGGCAGCTGAAGCTGGCGTTGATATTGTGGATACCGCAATTGACTCCCTGTCCTCCATGACGAGCCAGCCGTCCATGAACGCTGTCGTCACCGCCCTTCAGGGCTCGGAGCGCGACACCGGTCTGGATCCGGAGCGCCTGAACGAGCTGAGCCAGTACTGGGCAGACGTTCGCCTGCGCTACAAGTCGTTTGACCGCGGTGTAAAGGCTCCGTCTGCTGAGATCTATCGCTACGAGATGCCTGGCGGTCAGTACACCAACCTCAAGTCGCAGGTTACCGCTGTTGGTCTGGGCGACCGTTTCGATGCAGTGCGTGAAATGTATGTCACGGTAAACCAGATGCTGGGTGACATCATCAAGGTAACGCCGTCCTCCAAGATGGTTGGCGATATGGCAATCTTCATGGTACAGAACAACCTGACTCCGGAGAACATTCTGGAAAAGGGCGAAGCACTCACCTTCCCGGATTCCGTTGTCTCCTACTTCAAGGGTATGATGGGTCAGCCGGAAGGCGGATTCCCGAAGGATCTGCAAAAGCTGGTTCTCAAGGGCGAAGAGCCAATCACCTGCCGTCCTGGCGAGCTGCTCGAGCCGGTTGACTTCGATGAGGCCCGCAAGGCCATCGAGCCGGTTTACCCGAATCCGGACGACCGCACCGTCATCTCCTGGTGCATGTATCCGAAGGTTGTCGAGGACTTCCTGAAGCACCGCAAGGAATATGGCTACATCACCCGTATGGGCAGCCATGTATTCTTCAACGGCATGGCTCTGGGTGAGACCAACCAGATGAACATCGAAGAAGGCAAGACGCTAGTTGTCAAGTACCTCGGTCTGGGTGACCACAACGAGGACGGCACGCGCAACGTTCTGTTCGAGCTAAACGGCACCCGTCGTGAGGTTGCCGTCAAAGATAAGACCGCTCCGGTCACCGCCAACTCCGCTCCAATGGCAGACCCGAAGGACAAGGGTCAGGTCGGCGCTCCGATGCCGGGCATGGTTTCCCGCGTTCTGGTTAAGGAAGGCGATCGCGTCGAGAAGAATCAGGTCCTGCTGGTTATCGAGGCCATGAAGATGGAAACCTCGGTTGTCGCTCGTATGTCCGGTCACGTCGAAAAGATGCTAGCTACTGAGCAGGCTATTGTCAAGGCTGGCGAACTGCTGGTTGAAATCAAGTAAATCCCTTTTTCCGGTATCATTTTTCTATGATATATAGCAACGGCTCTCTATCATGGGAGCCGTTGTTTTGTCTATCCGCAAAAATGTTATTTACACATTCGTGTTATATTTGATATAATCAAAGTATCATAGAAGAAAGGAAGGAAATAATCTATGAAACACCCTCGCAAATCTGCTCTGCTCCTGTCGCTGACTCTCCTGCTTTCCTCGGTCAGTGGTCTGTCTGCGCTCGCAGCCGAGCAGATTGTCCTCTCCGACGAGCAAATTGCCGTCACCTCCGACGCCGATTATGGCGAGAATCCGATTCTCTACACCCCCTATTTAGAGGTCACAAAAACCTCCAGCCATTCGGCAGTGCTATATTACTATCGCGAAAACGATGACTCGCAGGGCATCGAAATTGCAATGGTTTCTGCCGATGGTACGTACACCACGTGCAAAACAATTGCCTATAAGCCGGATGATCCACGCGAAACCGGTGCTACCTGTACGATTAACGGCCTGACGGACGGTACGGTTTATCAGTTTGTTCTTCGTTCCTATGCCGTCGATTCGGCCGGCACAACCCATTACAGTGACTACAGCAGCACCTGTAAGGCGGTTACGAAGCCGGAACCTGCGAAGCTCAAATCTGCAAAGTATGTCTCCACCGGTAAGATGAAGGTCACTTGGGCCAAACAAAGCCGGATCAGCGGTTATCTGCTGCAATACAGCACCAGCAGCAAATTTTCCAAGCACGGATATACCAATACCATCCGCATGAGCAAGTCCGCGACCTCCCGCACAATCTCCGGTCTCGCCGGTACGAAATACTATGTCCGTGTTCTCCCATACAAGACCATGGACGAGACAAGATACTACCGCACCACCGGTCTGTCAACCAAGACGGTCACAATTCGCTCCGGCATGACGCTCAAGCAGCGCATCAATGCCATTAAAACCTCGTCCAATCCCGGCAAAAAGGAGATTTACAAGCTGACCAAGAAGGGCGTCAATATCGCAAACTATCACACAACCTATGACAAGGTCATGGCGATTTACAAGTGGCACGCCAAGCACGCGCGGAGCTTTGAAGATTGTGTCGACTGCAATGGCAATTTCAACGATTGTCTGTACGCACTGTTCGGCGAACCGCAGGACCACATCCTCTGGCTTGCCGGCGGCGACTACATCAACAACAGCGGTTCCCGCGTGATGCATAAGTGGTCTGTTATCTATTTCGCCGGTATTCCCTCGTGGTTTGACCCGCGTATGCAGAACTACGTCGCACGGTACAGCACCAATTACTTCGGCTTCTCGTCCAGCTCCTCGCTGGCAAAGCAGCACTATGCCTTTGATGAGTGGTACTGGTACTGGTAATACATCGTATATTCAGAATCCATTTCATAGAAAAAGGGGGGTATGTCCAGCGGACATACCCCTTTTTGTTTTGCCGATTGGCTTACTTAGTCCTTATCCTTGATCTCGCTATGGATCTCCTGAAGCGACTTGACCTCTCCGTTGCCATGCTCCTTCACATAGGCAATGCCCTTTGCGGTAGCGCGCGCCGCCGCAATCGTCGTCATATACGGAATCTTGGCCTTGATGGCTGCCTTGCGCAGATAGCTGTCATCGTTGACGCTCTCCTTACCCGCCGGCGAATTGATAATCAGGTCAATCTCTCCATTCGTAATCATATCACGAATATTCGGACGGCCTTCGCTCAGCTTCTTCACCAGCGTCGCCTGTACGCCTGCGGCGCGAATGGTCTCATACGTCTTGCCTGTTGCCAGAATCGTAAAGCCGCACTGCTCAAACAGCTTGGCAACCTCAGCGACCTCCAGTTTATCCTTCTGGTTCACCGAGATCAACACCGTGCCCTCCAGCGGCAGCTGCATCTGCGTTGCCTCCTGCGCCTTGTAGAACGCCTCACCATAGTAAGTGGACAGACCCAGAACTTCGCCGGTAGAACGCATTTCCGGTCCGAGAATCGGGTCGACCTCCGGGAACATATTGAACGGGAATACCGCTTCCTTGACGCCATAATACGGAATCTCCTGCTCCTTGAGCGCCGGCACCGGAGACGGACGACCCGTCAGCTCCGATGTAATGATATCGGTTGCCAGCGGTACCATGCGGATATTGCAGACCTTAGATACAAGCGGTACCGTGCGCGATGCACGCGGATTTGCCTCCAAGACGTAAACCTTGCCGTCCTCAATCGCATACTGCATGTTCATCAGACCGCTAACGTGCATCTCTTCGGCAATCTTCTTGGTATATTCCTTGATGGTTGCCACGCTCTCCGCCGGGATGTGTACCGACGGGATAATACAGGCCGAGTCACCGGAGTGTACACCCGCCAGTTCAATGTGCTCCATAACTGCCGGAACAAACGCGTGCTTGCCGTCACTGATCGCATCGGCCTCACACTCCATCGCATGGTTCAGAAAACGGTCGATCAGGATCGGGCGATCCGGCGTGACGCCAACTGCCGCCTGCATATAGCCAACCATGCTCTCGTCATCGTATACGACCTCCATGCCGCGGCCGCCCAGTACATACGACGGACGAACCATAACCGGATAGCCGATCTTCTTGGCGATATCCAGCGCTTCCTCTACCGTCGTTGCCATACCAGCCTCCGGCATCGGGATGCCCAGCTTGTCCATCATCGCACGGAACTGGTCGCGGTCCTCCGCCAGATCAATAACTGCCGGTGGCGTACCAAGAATCTTAACGCCGTTCTTTTCCAGCTCAGACGCCAGGTTCAGCGGCGTCTGTCCGCCAAACTGTGCGATAACGCCCAGCGGCTTTTCCTTCTTGTAAATGCTCAGAACATCTTCCAGCGTCAGCGGCTCAAAGTACAGCTTGTCCGACGTGTCATAGTCCGTGGAAACCGTCTCCGGGTTGCAGTTGACAATAATCGTCTCAAAGCCCAGCTTTTTGAGCGCGAGCGCCGCATGAACACAGCAGTAGTCAAACTCGATACCCTGGCCGATGCGGTTCGGACCACCGCCCAGAATCATAATCTTGCGGCTCTCCTCGTTGATCGGGTTCTTGTCCTCGGCATTGTAGGTCGAATAATAATACGAGCTGTCCGGTGTACCACTGACATGAACACCTTCCCATGCTTCTTCCACGCCCAGCTCGATGCGCTTGTTGCGAATCTGCTCTTCCGGAATGTCCAGAATCTGACCCAAATACTTGTCCGAGAAGCCATCCTTCTTCGCGGCAATCAGCTGCTCATCCGACGGGAGCGAGCCCTTGGATGCCGCAATCGCCTCTTCTTCCTCAACCAGCTCCTTCATCTGCTCGATGAAGTACTTCTTCACGCGGGTCAGGTCGTGGATCTCGTCGATCGTTGCGCCCTTGCGCAGCGCCTCATACATGATGAAGTGGCGGTCGCTGGACGGATTGGACAGCATGCGCAGAAGCTCTTCCTTGCTCTTCGTGTTGTAATCCTTCGCATAGCCAAGACCATAGCGTCCGGTCTCCAGACTGCGAATTGCTTTCTGAAACGCTTCCTTATATGTCTTGCCAATGCTCATGACCTCGCCGACCGCGCGCATCTGCGTGCCCAGCTTGTCCTCAACGCCCTTAAACTTTTCAAATGCCCAACGTGCAAACTTGATGACAATATAATCGCCGTCCGGAACGTACTTATCCAGCGTGCCATACTTGCCGCACTCGATGTCCTTCAGCGTCAAACCAGCTGCCAGCATGGAAGAAACCAGCGCAATCGGGAAGCCCGTCGCCTTGGAGGCCAGTGCCGACGAACGAGAGGTACGCGGGTTGATCTCGATAACGACAATGCGGTCCGAAACCGGATCATGTGCGAACTGTACGTTCGTGCCGCCAATAACCTGTACCGACTCGACAATGCGGTATGCCTGCTCCTGCAAGCGCTCCTGCAGCTCCTTAGAAATGGTCAGCATCGGCGCCGAGCAGAACGAGTCACCAGTGTGCGTACCCATCGGGTCAATGTTCTCAATGAAGCAGACGGTAATCATATTGTTGTCTGCGTCGCGTACTACCTCCAGCTCCAGCTCTTCCCAGCCAAGAATAGATTCCTCGACCAAAACCTGTCCGACCAGACTGGCCTGCAGGCCGCGGGCACAGACCGTCTTCAGCTCTTCCTTGTTGTACACCAGACCGCCACCGGCGCCGCCCATCGTGTAAGCCGGACGCAGAACAACCGGATAGCCCAGCTGATCAGCAATCGCCAGCGCTTCCTCTACGCTGTACGAAACCGCACTGCGCGCCATCTCAATGCCGATTTCATCCATCGACTTCTTAAACGCGATACGATCCTCGCCACGCTCAATGGCGTCTACCTGAACGCCGATAACCTGAACGCCGTACTTCTCCAAAATGCCTTCCTTCGCCAGCTCAGCGCACAGGTTCAGACCGGACTGTCCGCCGAGGTTCGGCAGCAAGGCATCCGGACGCTCCTTGGCAATGATCTGCTCCAGACGCTTGACATTCAGCGGCTCGATATAGGTCACGTCAGCAATCTCCGGATCGGTCATAATGGTTGCCGGATTGGAGTTCACTAAGACAATTTCATAGCCTAACTTCCGAAGCGCCTTACAGGCCTGCGTTCCGGAATAGTCAAACTCGCATGCCTGACCGATAATAATCGGGCCGGAGCCAATAATCAGTACTTTGTTAATATCCGTTCTTTTGGGCATATTCTCTCTCCTCTGGGTTGTCGCGTTCGTTTATTTTGTATCAAAATGATACCGTTCTATCGTCATTATCACTATTATATCGGAACCGAGCCCCGAATGGTAGTCAATCTTTCAAAAAATACACAGAAATTTTCTTTTTCCCTCCAGCCGTTTCCTGCTAGTCCGTCACGTCCTTTGCTCTTTTGCGCAAAAAAGTGCGCCGCAGGATACTTCGCCCCACAGCGCACTATGTTTACTTCTGCTTATCTTTCCCCTCATCGGAGTCCGTGTTTTCCGCGGTATTCTCCGACTTATCTTCTTCCGTCAGTTCATCCGCACGCCTCGTTTCAGACAGATCATCTGGCTCCAGATACAGAACCTTTTCCTTGACGTAGTCGCTAAACTCCATTAGCGCACCCCAGTCTGTCAAAAGATTTTTCTTAATTCGGCTTCGCTTCGGATGCTTCATCTCTTCCATCAAGCGATCCTCTGGCGACAGTCTCGTGGTATCCGTATGCGTCAAACCGCGTCGGCGCACCACATGCGCTCGATTGGTTGCCGTCTCATGTACCATATACGGCGTTTCTTCCTCAACAACGCCGCCAGCCAACCGTATCTGCTGCGCCTGTTTACTTCGCATGGAAATTCCCGCCACCATGCCGACCGCGAGGAACATCGTCACAATCGACGTGCCGCCATAGCTGAAGAACGGCAGAGTCAGACCCATTACCGGGCCAATGCCCAAGCACATAAAGATATTTTCATATGTCTGATACAGGAACATCGCGCCGACGCCGACACAGATCAGCGACAAAAACTGCTTGCGCGCATGGTATGCCACATAGAAAAGACGAATAATCAGAATGTTCAGCAGCACAATAATCAGCAAACAGCCGATCAGACCCCACTCTTCTCCGGCAACAGCAAAGATAAAGTCCGTCTGTTTTTCCGGCAGCATGTTATACTGTGTCTGGCTTCCCTGCATGTAGCCCTGTCCCAAAAGCCGTCCCGCGCCAATTGCAATCCGGCTCTGCTCCTGCTGCCAATAGGTATCCGGTGCAATCGTTGGATCAAATAGGACAAGGATTCGGTTTTTTTGTTGGTTGCTCAGCACCTGCCACAAGACCGGTATCGCTGCACAGCACAGCACCGCTCCTCCGGCAAACCATTTCCAGCTCAGTCCCGCCGCAAACAGCATGATAATCGCAATAAAGACGTACGAAAGCGCCACACCGACGTCATGCGACGGAATAATAATCGCCGCCACAACAACCAGCAGCTGCGCGCCCAAATACAGCAGATACCGCACCTGGTTGAGCCGATAGCGGTACAAATTGATCTGCTGTGCAAACGTAAAGATAAACAGCAGCTTGCCAATCTCCGCTGGCTGAACGCCGATGCCGCCAAAGCGAATCCAGCTTCGGTTGCCGCCGTCCTCATAGCCCAATACAATCAGCGACAGCTGAAACAATACATTGACCAGCAATACCGCACGCCACATCGGCATGAATTTTTCATATTGAATATTCGACGCTACAACAAAGCCAATCAGCCCCAAAATAATTGCGATGGTCTGAATCGTCATATATCGTGCAGAGCCTCCGGAAAGTGCGGCGGTCGCCGAAAAAATCAGAACCAGACCCAATCCGGAGCAGACTAGCGCCGTGACCAGCAAAACATAGTCAATTGTCCGAACATATCGATCCAAACTCTGCAAAAACCGAGTCATGAAACCGTTCCTCTCTTCCATTCCATCTAACTAAAAAGGCAGGCCCGCAAGCGCAGCCTGTAATCGTCTCTTCAGGAAGTGTTATTCCCTATCCCTCTACGATTTGCTTTTATCATACCACCTTTGCCAAAACCGGTAAATACTTTTTTGCACGAAACTGGCAGAGTTTTTTGCATCTTCTTTTCCGTACTTCGGTTTTTTCCGTCTCCCGTGAGAAATATATAACCCAAATCATCAATTCTATGATATAATCTTTTTGTATGTGTGATTCTGCGATTTGCGCAGAGATAGTATTCGAAAAAAGGAGGCTGACATTATGTTAACCGATATCGAAATTGCTCAGAATTGTAAGATGCTGCCGATCCGTGAGGTAGCTGCCAAAGCCGGACTCACCGAGGACGACCTGGAGTATTATGGCAAGTACAAGGCGAAGATCTCTCTGGACGCCTGGAATCGCGTCAAGGACCGTCCGGACGGCAAGCTGATTCTGGTCACCGCCATCAACCCGACCCCGGCCGGTGAGGGCAAGACCACGACCACCGTCGGTCTGGGACAGGCGCTGGACAAGATGGGCAAGAACTCGATGATTGCCCTGCGTGAGCCGTCTCTCGGTCCGGTATTCGGCATCAAGGGCGGCGCTGCCGGCGGCGGTTACGCACAGGTTGTCCCGATGGAGGACATCAACCTGCACTTCACTGGCGATATGCACGCCATCGGCGCGGCAAACAACCTGCTGTGTGCGATGATTGATAACCACATCCAACAGGGCAACGACCAGAATATCGACCCGCGCCGGATTATTTTCACCCGTGTTGTCGATATGAACGACCGTGCGCTGCGCAACATCGTCGTCGGCATGGGCGGCTCGATGAGCGGCATCCCGCGCGAGGACCACTTTATGATTACGGTTGCCAGCGAGGTCATGGCTATTCTCTGTCTGTCCACCGATCTGATGGATCTGAAGAAGCGCTGCGGCGACATTCTGGTTGCCTACCGCTATGACGGCACGCCGGTCTTTGCACGCGACCTGAAGGCAGAGGGCGCAATGACCGCCCTGCTGCGTGACGCAATCAAGCCGAATCTAGTGCAGACCCTGACCGGTTCTCCGTGTCTGATGCACGGCGGCCCGTTCGCCAACATCGCCCATGGCTGCAACTCCATCGTCGCAACCCGTATGGCGCTCAAGCTGTCGGATTACGTCGTAACCGAAGCCGGTTTCGGTGCGGATCTCGGCGCCGAGAAGTTCTTTGACATCAAGTGCCGCAAGGCCGGACTGCATCCGGACTGTGTTGTCATCGTGGCAACCATTCGCGCACTGAAATACAACGGCGGTGTCGCCAAGGCAGATCTCGGCAAGGAAGATCTGGATGCCCTGCGCCGCGGCTCGGTCAACTTGCAAAAGCACATTGAAAACATCGGTAAGTTCGGCGTTCCGGTTGTTGTTGCCATCAACCGCTTTGCTTCGGATACCGATGCGGAGCTGGATCAGCTGCGCAAGGAGTGCGAGGCACTGGGCGCACGCTACGCTCTGTCCGAGGTATTCGCTAAGGGCGCAGACGGCGGCATGGAGCTGGCGCAGATGGTTCTGGACGAGGCAGACAGCGGCAAGGCAAACTTCCATGTTCTGTACGACGACAATCTGTCTCTGGAAGAGAAGATTGAGACCATCTGCCGTGAGATCTACGGCGCCGACGGTGTTACATACACTCCGGCTGCCACCAAGTCGCTCACCAGCATTGAAGCGCTGGGCTACAGCAAGCTGCCGGTCTGCATGGCGAAAACGCAGTACTCCCTCTCGGACGACGCCTCCAAGCTGGGACGTCCGACCGGTTTCCGCGTCAATATTCGTTCGGTTCGCGTCAGTGCGGGCGCTGGCTTTGTCGTCTGCGAGACCGGCGCGATTATGACCATGCCGGGTCTGCCGAAGCAGCCGGCGGCGTTCAACATCGACGTTGACGAGGACGGACGCATTACCGGATTGTTCTAAAAACCACTATGTCCAATATCATTCACTCAAATTCACCACAAGAAACGGAAGCAGCCGGCGCTATGCTGGCTGCCCGTGCGTTTCCCGGTATGGTTGTCGCCTTCACCGGTGACCTCGGCGCAGGTAAAACTGCCTTTTGCCGCGGCTTTCTGCACGCGCTGGGCTACACCGGACGCGTCACCAGCCCGACGTTTGCCATCGTCAACGAGTATGACACGCCGGACTACACCGTCTGCCATTTCGATATGTACCGCATTTTGGAGGAATCCATGCTGTACGACATCGGCTGGGAGGATTATCTTGACGGAGAAACCATTTTGCTCATCGAGTGGAGCGAAAACATTCCGGCAGCGCTGCCGGACGACTGCATCACCGTGCAAATTGTCCATGGGGATACGGAAAACAGCCGGATAATTACCATTCAAGGAGGGAAACTAGAATGAAGCTGCTGACCATCGAGGCATCCTCTGTCTCGGCCTCTGTCTGCATCACGGAGGACACCACGCTGCTGGCGCAGTCCTTTCAGAACTGCGGGCTGACACATTCTACCACCCTCCTGCCCATGGCGGATCATGTGCTGCGCACCTCACAGCTCAAGCTGCACGATTTAGACGCCATCGCCGTGACCGTCGGCCCCGGCTCGTTCACCGGTATCCGCATCGGTGTCGCCACCGCCAAGGGCATTGCCGATGGTGTCAATCTGCCGTGTATTCCGGTGTCCAGCCTGATCGGCAACGCGTGGAATGTGACGCTGACCGACCGTCTGGTCTGCCCCGTCATGGACGCCCGCCGCAATCAGTTGTACAATGCGCTGTTTGCCATTCAGGACGGCGTTCCGGTTCGACTGACGGAAGATCGTCTGATTTTGCTGGATTCTCTGAAAGAAGAACTAATTTCTCGGGAAAAATCCGTCCTTTTGGTTGGCGATGGTGCACAAATATGTTATAATACTCTCATGCAAACGGCCGGTCTGGATGTCATGATTGCTCCGTCCGGCTCCCAATATCCCGCTGCATACGGCACCGCGATGGAGGCCTATCGTCTCTATCAGGAGGGCAAAACCGTCTCAGCTGCCGAGCTGGCTCCTGTCTATCTGCGTCAGCCGCAGGCCGTGCGAGAACGGCTCGCCAAGGAGGCCGCACAGCGGGCGCAATCTGAGTGAAAAGGAGATATGATACATGGCTCTTCATGTAATGGATCATCCGCTGATTGTACACAAGCTGTCTCTCATGCGGGATAAGTTTACCGGCGGCAAGGAATTCCGCGAGGCAGTCGAGGAAATCTCTTCCCTGCTGTGTTACGAGGCAACGCGTGACCTCCCGATGAAGGAAGTCGAGATCGAAACCCCGATCGCGCACTCCAAGGTCCGCGTTATTTCCGGTAAGAAAATCGCTCTCGTCGCTATTCTCCGTTCCGGCATTGGCATGGTAGAGGGCGCGCTGGATCTCATTCCGAACGCAAAGGTTGGTCACATCGGTCTGTACCGTGATCCGGATACCCTTCAGCCGGTAGAATACTATTGCAAGCTGCCGACGGACGTCGCCAACAGTGAGGTATTCCTGCTCGACCCGATGGTTGCAACCGGTGGCTCTGCCATCGCGGCAATTCAGTTCCTCAAGAACTACGGCGTAAAGCGCATCAAGCTGATTTCGATTCTGTCGGTTCCGTCGGCGGTGGAGGCTATTCAGGAAGCACATCCGGATGTCGACATCTACTGCGCTGGCGTGGACGAAAAGCTCAACGAAAAGGGCTACATCGTTCCGGGCTTGGGCGATGCCGGTGACCGTATGTTTGGCACCAAGTAATCTTTGTTTTTTCGGGCCGCAGCACACGCTGCGGCCTTCTTTCTATTCTACTCGGAGAATATCACTATGTCTCATCCCTTTTCGGCAACCGGGAAACGATTTTATCCCTATTCCCACTACTTAAAACACCGCTACGGCGGACGCGTCGCCAAGGTTCCGCTGGACGGCGGCTTCACCTGCCCCAATCGCGACGGCACAAAGAGCGTCGGCGGATGTATCTACTGCTCTGCTCACGGAAGCGGCGATTTTATCGCCCACCCATCACAATCCCTTCCGGAACAATTTCAAACCTATTGCCAAACCCTGTCGCAAAAATGGCAGCCCGTTGGATACATTCCTTACTTTCAGGCGTTCACCGGCACCTATGCCCCGCCGGAGCGTCTGCGCGAGCTGTACTCACAGGCGCTCTCTCTTCCGCAGACGGTCGGACTGTCCGTCGCAACCCGTCCGGACTGCCTTTCGGATGACGTGTGTGCGGCACTTGGCGCAGTGGCAGAGCAGACGGACCTCACCGTTGAACTTGGCGTACAGACCGTCTGGGACGATACGGCAGCGCGTTGTAATCTCTGTCATACTTTTTCCGACGTGCAGGACGCCATTTGCCGTCTGCGGCGGTACCCGCTTCAAATCTGTGTCCATCTCATCAACGGACTGCCCGGCGAAAACGCCGAGCAAATGATATCCTCTGCCCGCACGGTCGGCGAACTGGGTATTGACGCCATCAAGCTGCACTTGCTGCACGTCCTGCGTGGCACGGCTCTAGCACAGCAGACATCCTACCGCTGTATGGATAAAGACGAGTACATCTCCATCGTGTGCAGTCAGCTAGAGGTTCTTCCGCCCTCCATCGTCATCCAACGTTTGACCGGTGACGGCGCACGGGACGATCTTCTCGCCCCTCTCTGGAGTCTGCGCAAGCGCGAGGTGCTGAATGGTATTGACCAAGAGCTCAAACGGCGCGACAGCTGGCAGGGCAAGCGGCTTGCCTCCGAATCATCACCATGTACATAAAAAACCTTCCTTCTGCTTACGCAAAAGGAAGGTTTCTTCTCATATTATTCGCCCCACAGTACCGCTTCTCCCGCGGTCAGCGATTTCGGGACATCAATCAGACGCTGATTGCTGCTGCCGCGAAATCGCAACAGCGTATCCCGCAGAGACAGCACAAACGGGCCATCCACCAGAATATCGCATTGCTCCAGCAGCGCTCGCTGATCCGGATCTTCCGAATCGCGCAACCGCTCAAATGTGTAGCCGGAGTACGCCATCACCGTTTTGCCCATCGCGTGAACAGCGCGCGCCAGTTCCGTCAGCGGCGCCGGCTGACAAAACGGCTCGCCGCCGGAAAACGTCATACCGGACATCAGCGGATTGCTTCGGAACTCCTGAAACAGAACCTCCGGATCAATCTCTTCTCCGCCGTTGAAGTCATGCGTCTGCGGATTGTGACAGCCCTCACAGTGATGCGGACATCCCTGTGTGAACACGACATAGCGAATTCCCGGACCGTCTACAATGGATTCGCTGATGGTTCCAGCGATTCGGAGCGTTTTCATGCGCCGCGACGCAGATCGTGCTTGACGCGGTCATGCTCCTCCGCGCGCTTAGCATTGTTGAAGCGATCCAACGTGCCGACCAGATAACCCGTGATGCGGCGAATGCGCTCAAAGCCTACGCCTTCTCCTACCATTTCCGGTTCCTGAACCGAATTCATCTTCTTGTCTTCCATACTAGCAACTCCTCTCCCAAACAGAATCAAAACTTCTGTTATCTATTAGGTATCATTTGCGCTACAGCAGAGCGAGTTCGGCTGACGATCCCGCTCTTCCGCTGGATCTCCATGGTAGCCGATTGTCGTGCTGTTATAGTTCTTATAAACGCCCAGCTGACGCAGCTTCTCTACGCTGACTGCTTCGCCCTCATGGCGTCCGCAGCGCGGGCAAACGTCGCCGATAATGCCGGTGTATCCGCAAACCGGATCGCGATCAACCGGATGATTGATCGAACCGTAGCCGATGCCGCGTTCCTTCATATAGCGAACAACCATCTCAAAGGCTTCCAGATTCTGCGACGGGTCACCGTCCAGCTCAACATAGCTGATATGTCCGCCGTTGGTCAGATTGTGATACGGTGCCTCCAGCTGAATCTTGCGGAATGCCGAAATCGGATAATATACCGGAATATGAAACGAGTTCGTGTAATAATCACGATCCGTAACACCTTCGATCACGCCATAGCGCTCCCGATCCAAACGGACAAAGCGTCCCGACAGGCCCTCTGCCGGCGTTGCGATGACGGTGAAGTTCATTCCAGTCTTCTTGCTCTCCAGATCCATGCGGTCACGCATGCGTCCGACGATGGTCAGACCTAAATTCTGTGCCGCCTCGGACTCGCCGTGGTGCTCACCGGTCAGCGCCTTCAGACACTCCGCCAGACCGATAAAGCCGACCGTCAGACTGCCGTGCTTGAGTACCTCGCCGACCTTGTCGTCCGGACCCAGCTTATCGGAATCCATCCAGATTCCCTGACCCATCAGGAACGGATAGTTGCGAACCTTCTTGTTCGCCTGAATCTTAAAGCGGGCGTTGAGCTGCTCAATAACCAGCTCCAGTTTTTCGTCCAGCTCCTTAAAAAACGCGCCGATGTCGTGGTTTGCCTTGATGGCAAGGCGCGGCAGGTTGATCGAAGTAAAGCTCAGATTACCGCGTCCGTTGACAATCTCACGGGTTTTATCGTAGTTATTGGCAACGACACGCGTACGGCAGCCCATGTATGCCACTTCGGTCTCCGGATAACCCGGCTTGTAATACGGAAGGTTAAACGGTGCATCCAGGAACGAGAAGTTCGGGAACAGGCGCTTCGCCGAAACGCGAATGGCCAACTTGAAGAGATCATAGTTCGGATCCTCCGGATTGTAGTTAACGCCTTCCTTGACCTTGAAAATATGAATCGGGAAAATCGAGGTCTCGCCATTGCCCAGACCGGCTTCCGTCGCCAGCAATAGGCTCTTGCTGACCAGACGGCCCTCATTCGAGGTGTCCGTGCCATAGTTCAGCGAAGAAAACGGAATCTGTGCGCCCGCACGGGAATGCATCGTATTCAAGTTATGTACCAGCGCTTCCATCGCCTGATAGGTTGCGCGCTCAGTCTCACGATACGCAAACTTCCGCGTGAAGTCCATAATATGCTTGGCATTCGTCTCATCCGTGCGCTCCAGCAGACGCGCATAAATCTGCTCACTGACGCCATTGTCGTCCGCCAGCACCGGCAGCGCATCACACGAAGCAATCAGTGTCTTTGCCGGCTCCAGACCTTCCTCTTCCAGCCCGAACGCCTCCAGCGCCTTTGCCAGATTATCGCGGTAACGGTGCCAGTATGTCTTGCTGACCCCCGGCGCCATGCTGTAGTCGAAATTCGGTACGCTCTGACCACCGTGCTGATCATTCTGGTTGGACTGAATCGCAATACACGCCAGCGCCGAATAGCTGGCGATCTCATTGGGCTCACGCAGGAAACCATGCCCCGTCGAAAAACCGCCGCGGAACAGCTTCATCAGGTCAATCTGCGTACACGTCGTCGTCAGTGTGTAAAAGTCAAAATCATGAATATGAATATCGCCCTCACGATGCGCCTTGGCAATGTGCGGCTCCAGCAGGAACATCTCGTTGAACTGCTTCGCGCCCTCTGAGCCATATTTCAGCATTGTGCCCATCGCGGTGTCGCCGTCGATGTTGGCGTTTTCGCGCTTTACGTCGTTTTCAATTGCAGACTGGAACGTCAGATCCTCATACGTCCGCATCAGACGTGTGTTCATCTCACGCTGACGGGAACGCTCATTGCGATACAAAATGTACGCCTTTGCCGTCTTTGCGTGTCCACTCTCCACCAGAATCTTTTCTACGGCGTCCTGTACGTATTCTACATTCGGCGTCGGCGCCGTGCAGTTCTTTTCCACATAATCCGCAACCTCCAGCGCCAAGCGCATCGACATCTGATAATCGTGGCCGCCAGATGCTTCCGCAGCCCGATAGATAGCATTTGCGATTTTCGTCAGGTCAAAAAAGACGCATCTGCCGTCTCTCTTTTCAATCTGCTGAATCATCTAATCGGTCCTCCTATTTTCTCTCGCTCCAAATATATGGTATTCGTCTGTTATATTACCACAAGATATTGTGTCTCCGTATTTTTCTGGTAGCAGTTTTTATTTTAGTACGCCGTCCTCTGCTTGTCAAGGCCACACTTGACCATCGTCATGAGGGAAATTCGCCTACAAAGCGCAAAAAAGTCCCGACTTTTCACCGGTTGCTTTTATGCGGCTCGTTTGCTTCTCTTCCCAATCTCTCCGAAACTGGAACTATTCTAACAGCGCAGCCTGTTATTTCTCTTTACCTTTCAAAAATCACGCAACTATTTTCCGCCCCTCACCTGCTCGATGATTCGTTCATCCCCATTTGAGAAAACGGTAAAAAAATGTCGTAAAATTTTTTTGGCCTTGCTACACGATATAGGCAGCATGTTCTGCGGCATACCATATCTTGTGTCTAACCGGGCTGTTTTATTCAACAAACAGCCCGTTAATATTCGTCCCAGTCAAACACAAACCGCTCACACAGCGGCGCAATCGCCGCAACTTCCGCGCGTGCCGAGTTGTCGTACACGCCAATCACACGGTATCCGGCCTTCGCTGCCGTCTCAATTGAGTGCAGTGAATCTTCAAACACTACAGTATCCTGCTTGTCCACGCCCATCCGTGCTACTGCGTCGTCGAAAATCAGCGTCTCTCGCTTGGAGGTATTCAGCTGCTGACAGGTACTGATAAACGCAAAGCAGTCGCGCACGCCAAGGCGCATTAACGCAGCATCCGCCAGCGCGGCATCTGTCGCCGTCGCGATACACATGACAACTCCCTCTCGCTGTAGGCGTCGCAGGACTGGTTCCACATGCGGCTTAAGTGGAGCGCGCTCCCGATAGTCCCGCCCGATCATCTCGACAATATCCGCACAAATCGCCTCCACACTTTTGGGGATGCCAAACTCGGTTTGGTATAGCTCTGCCGCCTGCGGCAGCGTCGTCGTCTTGAGTCGCCGCGCCAAATCTTCCGGATTGGGAATGGCAATTCCGCGCTCCTGCAAATATCGAGTTCCTACGGTCTCCCAGCACGGCATCGAGTCCAAAACTGTCCCATCCAAATCAAAAATTGCGCCGCGGAGCTGGGTCACCTCCGCGGCTGTTTTCTTTCGTTGTATCACATTATCTCCTCTTATCGTATCCGCTGCGTCACATAGCGAATCAGTCCCAGCAGGACGAGCAGAGGCAGCGTATACCCAATCACAATCTCCGTGCTCATCAGCAGACGGTACAGAACAAAGCCAACCGCCCACAGCAGCATGGTTCCCAAGTCAATCGAACGCTCAGTCTGTCGCTTTCCCAGTACAAAATAATCCGTCACCATAATCGCAATCATCGGTGTGAATACAGACGCAATCAGATACAGGAATTGATCAAAGGGATCCAGCGAGAGCAGCAGCGACAGCAGCGTCGCCACAATCAATACTACAATTGCCAAAAATCGTACCGAGTAACGGTGGGAAATCGTCTGTGCGCTAATGCCGGCCGAGCAGGCGTCCAAAAATGTCGAGGTCATTGTCGCCAGTACCACAATAAGAAGCGGGAGACGGATAATGCCTGTCTCCATCAGCATTTTTATAATATCGCTGTGTCCGCAGTACACCGCCGCCGCTAAGCCGATGCCATACATCCATCCGCTTCCCAGCGTATAGGCCAGTGTGCTCACAATATTATTCAAATGCGGATGTTCTGCCTTACGGGTATAATCTGCCACCAGTGGAATCCATGCCAGCGGCATCGCCAGAGACAACTCAATCGCCGAGCCGAAAGACAAGGGTTCGAACTGCGGTGTCGTCTCCACAACGCCCTGATACTGAATGACATGATAGCACATCGCAAACGTCAAAATCAACAGCAGCGACGATGCAACCAGATTGATATGCCCAATTTCTGCGTCCTCGGCAAACACCCATGCTGTGACCGCCGCACCGATAATCACGCACCAAAACCACGTCGGCAGCATATTCGACGTAATTGTGGTCAGCGTTCGTGCGCTGACATGCAGCATGAGCGCCGTCCACACTGTCAGCTGCAACACGTTCATTCCAGCAAAAATGCCCGCTCCCTGCGGGCCAAACGAAAGTGCGACACAGTTCATCGAACAGCGTCCGCTCTCTGCGCCGATTCGTCCGCACAGATAAAATAAGATGCCGCCGATAATATGACCGATGATAATCGCAAGCAGACCCTTTTGCAGGCCAATCGGGGCAATATATGCGCCGGACATAATCTCCGCCACCGAGATGGAGGCGCCGAGCCAGACGGCGGTATTGCTCAGTACCGAAGTACGTCTTGTTGTTTTCAATGACTTTCCTCCTCAGAAGAAATCGTTGCTAACAGTATACGATTTCCATACCGCTCTGTCAATCAGCACTACTGCCGAAAACCGACGCCCTGATGTGTCGAAAGCTAACAATTCTCGCTATTTTCACGATTTACTCCTACAGAAAGCAAAAAATCCCTTTTGTACAATACCGGAAAAACATTGCTCTTTGTCTCTTTGGTTTTCCAAGTTTCCCCTTCCCCATCAAAATCAGCAGAAGAATGCATTTCTTTCAATACCATATCCTTCTGCAAATTTCTCACTTTCACCACCGTATTTCACTTGCTCTTGCATGAAAACAGCGCCAGATTTCTCTGACGCTGTCTATCTATGTTTCTATACTGTAATGATTAACACAAAATCAGTTAGTCCTCAATCGAAGTCAGATTCTTCAGCGAGATATCCATCGCCGGGGACGCATAGGTCAGCGCACCCGAGGATACAAAGTCCACACCGATGTCCGCAATTTCCAGCAGACGCTCTGCCGTGACATTGCCAGAGCACTCGGTCTGTGCGCGTCCGTCAATCAGCGCAACCGCCTTGCGCATAGTGTCGTTGTCCATGTTATCCAGCATAATGATATCTGCGCCACACTCTGCTGCTTCCGCAACCTGCTCCAACGTTTCACACTCCACCTCGACCTTGGTGACAAAGGAAACGTAATCGCGCGCCATCTGTACCGCCTTCGTGATCGAACCCGCCGCACAAATGTGGTTGTCCTTCATCATGACACAGTCGGACAGGTTATATCTGTGGTTGGTTGCGCCGCCACAACGAACCGCATACTTTTCAAAAATGCGAAGGCCCGGCGTCGTCTTGCGGGTATCAAGCAGCTTGGTATGCTTGCCCTCCAGAATGCGAACCATCTTGTTGGCATTTGTTGCAATGCCGCTCATGCGCTGCAAATAGTTCAACGCGGTGCGCTCACCGGTCAGAAGTGTTCGGATATCACCGTAAATAACGCCAATCAGTTCGCCCTTCTTGACCTCATCGCCATCCGAATAGGTCGTCTCAAAATGAGCATCGCGCTCAAGCAGCTCAAAGACGCGTGCAAACACATCCAGACCACAGATAATGCCGTCCTGCTTGCAAATCAAATCCGCTTTACCCTGCTTCGGCTTCTTCATAATTGCATTGGTGCTGATATCTTCACTCGTCACATCCTCGCGCAGTGCGGCCAGAATGGACGGATCCATATTAAGAATCATCGCGGAGCCACTGGTCATAAAATTTAGCATCCTTTCGTTTAATCTCTTCAATTACTTCATTGCGATTGCGCTCTTCAATGTTAGCGTAATCCTCTGGGTGGAACGGAATCGTCTCTACTTCAATCGGGGTCTCCGTCGAAACAACGTTCTTAATATCCTGCGCCGCACGTTCTGCAAATACCATACTCTCCAGCAACGAGTTGCTGGCCAAGCGGTTGCGTCCGTGCACGCCGTTGCAGCTGGTTTCACCGCAGGCATATAGGCCGTCCATTGTTGTTTTGCTAACGCTGTTTACCTTAATACCGCCCATGAAATAATGCTGTCCCGGTGTAACCGGAATGCCTTCCTTGGTCATATCAATGCCCTCTTCCAGACACCGATTATAGATATTCGGGAAGCGCTTGCGAATGTACTTGCTGTCCAGATGGGAAATATTCAGTTCCACATACGGACGGTGGTCTTTCTTCATCTGCCGACAGATCGCATTGGAAACCACATCACGCGGAAGCAGCTCATCCACAAAACGCTCCCCCGCCTTGTTATACAGTTTTGCGCCCTCGCCGCGCACCGATTCGGAAATCAGGAAACGACGGCCCGGCTTTTTAGTATACAACGTGGTCGGATGGATTTGAATATAGTTAATATGTTCAATTTCCAATCCATGACGCATTGCAATCGCCAGTGCGTCACCCGCGATATGCGGAAAATTCGTGGAGTAATGGAACACACCTCCCAGACCGCCCGTGCAAAGCACAACCGCCCGCGCAAAGATCTGTTCATAGCTGCCATCCGGCTTGCGTACTACTACTCCGAGGCAGCGATTGTTTTCCTTATCACACAGCAGATCCACCATCGTGGTGTATTCATAAATGCTGATATTGTCACGCTCATTGGCACGATCCAGCAGCTTGCTGGTAATTTCCCGTCCGGTCAAGTCCTCGTGAAACAGAATGCGATTTTCCGAGTGTGCACCCTCACGGGTAAATTCAAAGCAGCCATCCGCATCACGCTGAAAATCGACTCCGTAGTCCACCAGCTTGTCCACAATATGCTGCGAGGTGCGAATCATGATATCAACGGATTCTTTGTTGTTTTCATAATGACCCGCACGCATCGTGTCTTCAAAATAGCTGTCGTAATCGTCGTCATCCAGCAACATACACATGCCGCCCTGTGCCAAAAAGGAATCTGCTTCGTCAACCGCAGATTTACTAATCACCGTAATCTGAAACTCCTTTGGGAGGCTCAGAGCGTGGAACAAACCAGCAGCGCCTGTACCAACTACTAATACATCAGTCGTTACCATAAAATTTTTGTTCCTCCTCACTGAACAAACTCATCATGAGCACCCAAAGCAGCTCGCTCTCTTCGGGACGGCTTCGAGGATTTCTGCACGACAGCGGCAAAGTGTCTCAGTGCAGTCATCTTTTCTTTCTGTGCTGTTTTTCGAGATGCAGACAGCAATGGTACGCTGTCCGGACTCATTTCCTCTATAGAGTAGGAATCGCCGACAAAATCGGCGACGTTCTCATTTTCATCTACATAAAAACGCGCAAACAGGACAATATCTTCTTCTTTTTTTAGCTGTCCTATGCGCTCAGCCAGTTGCTTCATTTCTCTTAGCTCTCCCTAACAAGTATGGACCAATGTCCAGATATACTAAGACTGAGTATATCACACAGTATTGTTAAATGCAAGACAATCTACTATATTTTTTGTCAAAACACAATGGAATCCATTATTTCCGCCTGCACACATCTCAATTTTTATCATTTCAGGAAGAGAAGGGGAATTTCACCCCTTCTCTCCGTCATTTCATTTATTCCAATTATTATTCTTTCGCAATCATCGCCAAGGTTTCTTCCATCGTCGGCGCCGACATAGAAGCGCCCTTTCGCTGTACGGAAATGCCTGCCGCATACGACGCGATTTTCAGCGCCTCCTTTGCCGAATGGCCATTAAGGTATGACGCGAGGAAATAGCCTTCAAAAATATCTCCTGCCGCTGTGGAGTCCACTGCATGTACCGGAAGTGCCTTTTGATACAGGCTTTCCTGCGCATTCTTGAAGAATGCTCCCTCTTTTCCCAGTGTCAAAACATAGCTGCTGTTGGGGTACTGTTCCTGCATTCCAATGAGAATGTCGCCCGGCTGGACATAGCTCGTCAATTCCCGCCCCTCTACCTCGTTAATAAAGAACAGATCGACTTTTGTCAGATCACAGGCCTTCAGCCCTTCATTACACGGTGAAGGATTCAGGATAATTTTCATCTTCTTCTCATGCGCACGTTCCATCGCATAAGGAACATTAGAAATCTCATTCTGGAGAACCAAAACATCCTCTTCGTCAAATTGCTCCAGCACAGAGTCAATGTACTCCGTTGTAATTTCGGTATTACAGCCGCCATAAATCATAACGGCGTTCTGCCCCATGGGGTCAACCTGAATAATGGCATGCCCGGAACGCCCCTCTTCCTTATGAATCAGTTCCGTATACACGCCTGCATGGTTCAGTGTTTCCACGAGGAAATCTCCATCTTCCCCAATAAATCCGGCATGGTGCACTTCCATTCCGGCACGTGCCATCGCAATGGACTGATTCAAGCCTTTTCCTCCCGGAAAGGTATGCATGTCATGTGCCGCCTGCGTCTCATTCGTCTGCATAATATGTCCCAATGAATAATTAAAATCAATATTTAGAGACCCTAAATTCAAAACTTTCACAGTGCCACCTCCCTTTTCTCTACTTGTTATTATTATACTTTTTTTCCGTAGTGAGTACAAGAGATTTTGCAAGACACATGTACAAATAATTCAAATTTTCTGTATTTATTCCGTAATATCCTCTAATTTTTGCACATTTTCATAGAATACTACTTGACTTTCTTGGAAAAACTTCGTAAGATAAAGAATATCAGCATTGACAAGGAGGTTTGTGTCATGGCGATCAGCAAAAAAGGTACCAAGCAGATCACTGCGAACAAAAAGGCATGGCACGACTATTTTGTCGAGGCTCAATACGAATGTGGTATTGAGCTGGCTGGTACGGAAGTTAAGTCGCTCCGTCAGGGCACAGTTAGCCTAAAGGATTCCTACTGCATCTTTAAGGATGGAGAGCTGTTTGTCAAAGGCATGCATATCAGTCCCTACGAAAAGGGCAATATCTTTAATAAGGATCCCCTGCGTGTCCGAAAGCTGCTTCTTCACAAAAAAGAAATCATGAATCTGTTCGGCAAAACCAAGCAGGACGGATATACGTTGGTACCGTTATCATTGTATTTCAAGAATTCACGTGTCAAGGTCGAGCTTGGCCTGTGCAAAGGTAAAAAGCTCTATGACAAGCGCGCTGCAGCTGCCAAAAAGGATGCGGCTCGCGAAATTGACCGTGTAATGAAATCACGACGACAGTAATATAATAATGGAGTTTAGAATAATTGCCTGTCCCATACCAATATGGGGGCGTACCGGTTTCGACGGGGATGTGAAATCCGGGATAGCGGGTCGAAGTGAGGAGCTTCGTTAAAAGTCTCAACTTTGTTTATAAATTAAACAACGACAATTATTCTTTACAGGCTGCTTAATTAAGCTGGCCCGTTCTGCCTGAGAGTATCGCGGCTCGGGACAGAGCGTCATTTAGCGGTGAACGTGCGGCAGATAAGCTTTGCTCTGCCCATGCATTATGAAGCTACTGACACGGTAAGCCTGTCATTTGGCGTGCCGCAGAGGGAATGTCAATAAAATGACTGCACCCGGAGAAATCCTTGAGGAAACGTCTTCGGACAGGAGTTCGACTCTCCTCGCCTCCACCACCAATTCAAGCCGTAAATGTTCGCATTTTCGGCTTGTTTTTCTATTTATACAGTAAAATCCACGCTTAAAAGTTCCAACTTTCAAACGTGGATTTTTTTATACCCCTTAAAATACCCCAAACAGATTTTAACTTATACAGCCGTTATCTGCTCAATTGCTTCCTGCATCTTGTTTCGCGTGTCGGTCTTCATCACGTCAGATACAGCTCCGTAAACATCCATTGTGAAGCTGCTCGAATAATGTCCCATCTGTTCCTGCACAGCTTTAACCGAGCATTCCGATTGAAGCATCAAAATTGCCGCCGAATGACGCAAATCATGGAATCGACACTCTGGTATTCCAATTGCAGCCACATGTTTTTTGAATCGCTTGAATACTGTATGGTGTTTCAAGTGACCACCTAAAATATCAGTAAAAATCAAATTGTCGGGATTTCTCCATATATCGGCATGAGCCATCCGTTCTTCAAGTTGTTTGATACGCTGTCGTTTTAATGCGTTCATAACAAATGCCGGTGCAACAACCGTCCGACGTTTTCCGTTCTTCGTTTCGTCCAGAAAAAAGTAATCTGAACCGTTCGGATTCTTCTGTAACTGCCGCCGAACTTCAATTGTTCCCGCCTCCATATTAACATCATCCCACTGCAACCCCAACAGTTCTGATTGTCTCAAGCCACAAAACAAATCTACTATGAACAAATATTCCAATTCATCGCCCTGTATCTCTTCTAAAAAGCGAGCAATGTCTTTGTCCATTAAAGGTCTTAACTCTGGCTTTTTCACCTTTGGCAATTTTGTGTAGTCAGCTGGATTTGTCTTAATAATCCCCGATAACACTGCCTGCTTTAATCCAGTATGTAAAATACCATGAATACATTGAACGCTTTTCGCTGATAGCGGTTTTTGTTTTTTATACCCTTCGTGGAGTCGATTACAAAATCGTTGAATGTGGATCGGCTCTAGCGTTTGTAGTTGCGCCCCTCCTAAGTAAGGAACGATATAGCGGGCGACTTTTCTTTCATATCCTGCTTTAGAGGAAGGCTTCAAATCTTGGCAATATACGCATAGCCATTCATGAAACCATTCCTCAATCGTATATCGCTTCTGCGTCTCGCGAAATGTTCCCTCATCTACTTCACATAGAATTGCTGTTAATCTCTGCTTGCATTGCTTTTGTGTCCTGCCATATATAGAACCCCGTTGCTTCTGCCCTAGCTCATCAGTGTAAGTATAGCGTGCTTCCCATGTACCGTCAGAACGCTGGCGAATAGAACCCGCTCCCGACGCTGCACGGCTGTTTTTCCTGCGTGCCATAAATTATTCCTTTCTCTTGCATCCAATCGCGCAGTCTGATACAATCAAAGGGCGATAAGATTACTTTGTTGGTTATCGTTCGCATTCTGCCCGTTGGAATCTGGTTCATTCCGGCGGGCTTTTTTCATGCTTGCATTTAGTCGGTGTCTTTATCGCGCATAGCTGCATAAATAGCATTGCAAATAAACTCATTCACGCTCTCGCCTCGACTATTTGCGTAATCAAAAATAATATCTTTTTGACCTTTCTTTACACGAATTTGAATTCGGTCATACGTCTTCGCATTGTACTTCTCTGTTGCCCTTTTTTGAGCTTCAGAAATCGGCGGCATAGTCTCACCTCCTCTCATGTATTATACCATATTTTTATGTTGTAGTCATTATAAAATATGCACTAATAATGTTATATTAAATTGTGTAATCAATCAATTGATTTTATGCTGTCGTCATGATAAAATATAGACAAATAAAAGAGGAATTTTACAGTGATACGATTCCAGCATTTTATCACTTATTTCATTCCTTTATTTTCACTTCATGAGAGGTTCGTTTCAAAGAACCAATAGAAAGGATGGTATTACATGAGAGACATTTGGGAAAGACGCTTGATTGAGACTATTCAAAGTTCTTGTTTAGAGATTCATTTTTTACAATTCTTGGTTGGCTTTATTTGCGGGGTTAGAGATCAAGAGAACATGGAACAATAATAAAGAAAAGCGGTACTCTTTGTTAGAGCCCGAGAAGAAGGAGGATTAGAATGAGAGACATTTGGGAGCAAGTTTTGATTGATACGATTAAAGAGGCTTGTTTGGACACTGAACACCTCCGGATGATTTACAGATTTATCGTCAAAACGAAAATGCAGGAAATGGAAGAGAGGGCGAGCATAAATGAACCGATCCATTGATTGGAAAAGAGAATTGTCTGAACTAGTTGAATCCGCTTGCGAAGATTCTAGGAGCGAGTGGAAACGGTTATATATTTATGAATTCTATTTTTTGAAGTACCGAAACGAATTGAGAGGGAGAGTGAACGCAGATGAAAGACGTGTGGCGGGAGCGAATTGAGAAAATCATTCATGAAGAAGATACCGACGAGTATATTCTGGGTGTTACATATGCTATGATATGGGAGTGGAGACGCTTAAACGGAAAGCCCAGCTCCAGCCCAACCCCTGTAGCAGAAAACTAACAAAAGAATAAAGGAAGAGGCTGTTTGCAAGCCTGTGTCGTTTCAAAGTTCAACTTTGTGATACATTCTTGCATAACAGCCTCTTTTCTTATACCTATTTACAGTCCAAGCACTGTCTCCTGCTTTGCCAACTCAGCCTCCGCGAGAGCTTTGTAACGCCCATCCAACAGAAGCATTGGAAGCATCTCCGGTTTCCGCGCCGTAATGTCAGCAATAGCCTTCTCTTTATTTCCGGAGTCCGGCGGGAGTGTTTCATCAATATACGCCCTATCCCCATCAGTCAGACGCGGACGAATTCGCGTTGCGTCGCAAATTCCCTGTGCCTCGTCGAACGCCTTCAAAAATGCCTTGTACGTTTCATTCTCCGCCGTCAGTGCCTTTACACTTCCCAGAGAGCTAGCTTTTGCAATCACAGGGCTCTGATAGTTTGTCAACGATTGCACCAGCTCAAACAATTCCGCGTTTTCGCCGCAGTAGCGTAAAGCCAGCCGAACCGAATCTTTGACCTCTTCCAAACGGGCACTCATTTTTTCGACATCCGGCAGGGGCAACTCGCGCGGCATTCCGTTTGCCTGCTTGCGCTCTCCAGCCACAGCATTCAACAACTGAGCGTCGGCGTAGGAGGTGCAAGCCGCGTGCAGCGCGCCCAGCTCTGTTTGTGAAAAATCAACTCCCGCAGCTTTTGCATAGCTGATTCTTCTTCCTAAATCCTCTGACGCAGGAGCAACAACGAGTTGTCGCAATTCCTGCTCTGCCATCGAAATCCAGCGTTCACACGCCGCCTTTCGGCGTTCTACCGACTTATCCCAAAGACCCTTATAGTCCTTCTTTGGCTTCCAATTTCTACGAAATTCGTCGATATACTCCGCCGTATATTTCGACTCCATCGTTGCCGTCTCACTGTCTCGTTGTGCCAGCTCCGTTTCGTATGAGGACACCAACGTGTCAACTGTTGCCTTATGTGCTTCCAGCTGCTTGAAAATGTCCTCCATGTATCGTCTGTAATTCATCAATCTATTTCCTTTTACTCGTTTACGGCAAGCTAGGTGGCTCTCTGTCACCTAGCTTTGCTAATTCTTCACGGCTCAGTAGCCGCTTCTTCCCTTCGTTCGGCGATGCTTCTTCAAAGCTGAGAGTATCCTTATATCCCAACCAATTTTTCAACAAAAATATTCCAGAAGCAGGATTTATCTTTCCACTGAGATTGCATTGCTCAATGAATGCCCAAATAAATCGTTTTCCCGATTTGACCGCCTCTTGTCGCCGCTGAGAGCAGCCGTCACCATTCGACCATTTATACAATGTTTGACGGGACACGCCTAGCGCCAAACTCAAGCTCTCAATTCCCGGCCTAATAGAAGATGTTTGGCAAAGCACGAAAAATTGATTTATTCGCCTTTCAACCTCTTCGTCCGTTTCAGGTTTTCCCTTTGCATAGAGTTCGCCTAGCGATCCAACTAACTCTTGAACAGTTGCCGGTTCAATATTTTCCAAATTTTTCTGTGGAAAAGGCATTAAATTATCACCTCCCTTTTTATGACGTAAACCTGTTGCGTCGCTTTAGTTGACATACGTTCAATTGCCTTCAAAATCATAGCTAAGTACCTCGTCAACAAGTGCCTCCGTCGTCTGTCGGCGTGAGAGAATCTTTTTAGCGGTGTCAGCATCAAGGTTGCGATCTTGAAAAAGTTTCGCCAGTTCAGCAATGTTAGCGTTCGTAGACTTGAAATCCGTGATATAAAGATTTGCGTACTGCCGCACAGTCTCTTCGAGCGGATTCTCTAGCTCCGCGCACTCTACTGTCGCTTCGCTCCCCTGTTTTGAGTTTTCTTTCACTAAGTTTTCCTGTTCTTTACTGCCTTCTCTTGTACTATCCTTCCCTACACTGCACTGCGATTCAAAATGCATTCGACTTGTGTACGAATTGTCTACATTTTGTATACAAGTCTCATCTACAACATATTTCCGTCCATCTGCGCTGATAGAAACATATTCCATCTCTGGTTCAGGCTCCTTTTTCGCCCTCCTCGTCTCAGCAACGCGATTTTGACTTGGCCAGTCTAGGATAAGCAATTTTCCGTTTTGAAAGCGGTACAAAAATCCATTTTCAATCAGTTCTTCGATATGTTCGGCTGGAATCGCGGTCATTCTAAGTATTGATTTTACTCCACCCGTCAAAAAGCCGTCATCGTCAGATTCCAAAATCAAGAAACCATACAAGGCTTTTGCCGAATCCGTCAAATCGAGAAATTCGTCGCTTTTCCAGACACTTTTAGCAATCATCCGTCGTTCAGCCATTGGCATCCTCGAATCGCGCTTGCCTCGAACGAGCAATCTTGCGGCGGGTCAGTTCGTTTTCTGCCGCCTCCAGTGCTTCAAAAATGCTTCGCGCTGTCGCCTTCCGGCGGGCAATAAAGTGTTCAATTTCCGCGTCACCAGTTTTTCCTATCGACGGCAAAAAATACCCGCCGCGATAACCATCCGCCAGAATTACATGTTCGCGCCGTTCTGCTTCAATCAGCTTGCGAAGCTGTCGATCAGTGCCGCAACCCGCCAAAGTAACCAGCTCTTGCACCGGAATAGCCTTTTCTTTGCCAACCGCACACGATTGTAACAAAATACTTGAAATCCGCCCTTGTTTTGTGCTACAATCAATTTTAGTTTGAGAATCAAGTTCGCCAAAACAAGTTCTCACTTCCTGTGGTTGTGCGCCGACACTTCCACAGGTTTTTTCATTATCCGCAAAGTTCATCAATTTTCTTCACCTCCTTGCTGATCCATCCAGCGTTCAAAGCGACTGCGCGAAATACGAATTGATTTGCCCAGTCTGATTGCCGGAAAAAATCCCGACTGATGAACAAGTTCATACGCCTTTCCGCGAGATAGCCCCGTAAAATCCATAAATTCCGGAATTTTCATAAGGTCATCATGTTGATTCACAAAAAATACCTCCATTAGTTATTTTAGGTTATTTTTCGTCTCTCTTCTGCTTTAATAATATCAAATTTTATCCATTCTTGTCAAATATTCCTCCACAAAAATTTCTTATTCTACAACCGAGTATTTATGTGCAATGTGCACAAAGTCTTTTTGTTTTGCGTCCGACAAAGCGCGGCTAAGTTGCCGGATTTTCAGATTTCAAAATAACCCCCTCCCGCCAATCCTTTTGAGCAGCTCACGCGTTCATTTTTGATTCCGCGATCCACGACAGGCACAAAGTTTCGGCTTGCGTTAGTCTTGCACCATACCGATGATGATGGTTCACGTAGTAGCGCGACAAGCTGCGGATTTCATGGTCACGTCCTAATCGCCGTAGAATCCTTTGGTGTCTTGATGCCGCGCGTCCTACGGTTGTATCTCCCGCCCGCTCTCCTGCTTCTCGAATACTCCGTTCGTCCCAATAAATATCGTGGATAAACCTTCGGTCACATTCTGTCAGCTGCGCTACTGCCCCGCGTACAATGCGCTGTAAATCGGTCAACTCGGCGGTTTCCTCGCAACCGACTATTCCTTCATCTGCCAAGTATTCAATCAGTGATCTGTTTTCCTCGTCCTGTGCCAAAGGAGCATCTAGTGAAACCTTTTGAAAAGTCTTACCGTCCAGTTTAAGTGCTCGCCGACACGAACCTTTCACGTGGAGTATCAACCATGAAGAAAAGAGCCCTTTTCCTTGCTGGTAGCTTTCGAGTGCGTGCAAAAAACTCAGGTATCCTTCTTGCTTTAAGTCATCTGCTTCAATTCCCGCCGCCTGACAAAAAGAGTAGTATTTACTGGTTATCTTCAAAATTAGCCTTTCGACTTGCTCATACAGCACATCACGCGCGCATCCATCACCATTATTCGCTCTGAAAACGAGTTCTTCGTTTGCCATTTGTTCATATGCAATAACGTCTTTGCAAATTTCTTCTCAATCCTTTCCGTATTATTTCTTCGCCCCCATTATAGCAAATTGTCAAGATTTCGGTTTGCTAAAATTATGACAAAACTGTAAATTTTACACTGAGGCAGTATCACAAGGGCATTATGAAACACAGCCTTCCACAGCGTTTTGGTTAGCTGTTGTTTCTCCATAAATATCCTGTAATTGCATTTTTAATCTTATATGTGAAACATATCCATTCTTGCATATATTCCATTCACAGCCCATTCTCGCGCCCGTATTAACGCCTCTGCTCAACCGAAAAGGTTAGCTCTATCAAAAGTACCATTTCAGTAGCTAACTGGACGACAAAACGCCCTCCAGAAGATAAATGCTTTCTGGCGGGCGTTCTAAGATAAGGGACGAACAATATGTTCCCCCCTCTTATTTAACCGACACTCATACAAATTTTCAAGCGAAAAAATGCGGTAACAAATCGTTACGGCATCCCCTAAGGTCGCCGATTACGACTTTAAATTCTAGCAAAGCAACTCATAAACTCAATACCGTTTTTGTATTGAGTTAAACCAGATTCCCATTTTGGGAAGATGACCCACAAAGATGATAAAGGGACGGGCGAAACACCCACTCATTGCAAACCATGTGTACAAAGAAGATAAAACCCAGAGTCACCCTCATTAATAGTGAGGGTCACTTTATTGCAAACTGTGTGCGCAAAGAAGATAAAACCTTCGCTGACCTGCGTGCCCGATTTGGGTACACAGATTGCAAACTATGTGTATAAAGAAGATAGAACCACTGCCCTGAATCAGGGTGGTGGTTTGAAGAAGATGACTCCCTGAAACAATGTGTCATCTTCTTCCATATAGGCGATGCACAAGTGTGTTGCAATATTATTAAATCACGCCTGCAAAGTGCTGTTAGTTTATTTCATCCAACATAAAAGTATTTCCCTACTCGAATCTTCAAATTTTCTGTTTGAATTCATCTTATTTTTACCCCATTTTTTACCCCAAACACGATATAACCGAAAATAACAAAACCGAAAAAAAGTTGCTAAATCCTTCGTTTTTTCTCGATTTTCCGAAATATATGATACTATTAGAGACGTATTATTATAAAAATCTATATTTCGACTCTCCTCGCCTCCACCATCAACGACTTATACGAACCCCACGCCTGTACCGTGCATTATCACAATTGCAAGCGGACTGTTCCTAATAAGTCTCCCCTTTGGGGAATAATCAGAAAAGCGACCGTGTAGATGTCAACATCTACACGGTCGCTTTCTTTTCTCCATCGAAATAGCAAAAGCCCAGAGCATACGCCCCGGACTTTCATTGGCATTTGTCGAATATGTACCATCTAGGTACAATAAAACTATACCACAGTTATATAATAATTGTAAAGGTGTCGAATTCGACCCCTTATCATTTCACTTGCTTTCCTGCCTTACATCTATTATAATCAAGGTGTTCGGGGAGTAAGGCTTCCCCAGAGACCTTTAGGTTTGGTGAGTAGCGACTTGTCAGGTGCAGCTACTCACCTTTCTTATGCCTTGACCTTGCTGTCACGAACAATCTTTGCCGCTTCTGCTGGGTCTTTTGCAGTGGCTTCAATCAGCTTTGCGATATTCTCTAAAAACTGATTCAGCTCTGCGCTTGTCATTTCGTCCATTCACCTCGCTCCTTTCATAAGAGGTTTGTTCCTCTGCCTTACAAGTATATATTACACTATATTCTGTGTAATATCAATTGGCATTTTACACAATCTTCTGTGTAATATCTTGTATAAAATTACACTTGTTTCTGTGTATTCCATACTATATAATAGTGACAGAAAGGAAGTGAAACTATGTCCTTACAGTATAAACTAGACGTATTGCAAGCATTAAAGGACGCCGGATATAATACCAATCGAATCAGGAAAGAAAAAATCATGGGTGAAGGTACTTTGCAAAAACTCCGAAGCAATGAAATGATTTCCACTAAAAATCTCGAAATTCTTTGCGGCCTATTACAGTGCCAGCCCGGCGACATAATTGAATATGTGAACGCAAAATAAAAGAGCCTACCCCGTCAAATAGATAGGGTAGGCTTTATTTGTGCACACAAAACCCCGCTTTTGAGGTTTTAAGTGAGGTTTTAAGTTTTCTTCGTGTATTTTTTCGCGACCCAGCCGCCGTGTTTTCTCTTCACCCAGTTGTCCGTTTCTGCGACAACCGTGATTTTATCGCCCTTCTTCATCTGAGCAATCTTCTCGCTGTCCTTGCTTGATTTGGCTCGCACATTGAGCACGTCCGTATTGACGACAACCTGATACGTCTTGCTCTTTCCCGCGCCAATCGTCTTGCCGAGAATGCCCTCAGCAATTGCCTTAGCCATGGTATCGGCATTATACAGCCGCGCGTCAATCTTACTGTCACAAAAACAGCACTTCACCAGCAGCGCCGGAGCTTTAGTGCGGTTGAGTACGTATAAATTGTCTCTGACCTTAATTCCTCGATCATCAAATCCCAGCGCGGAAATCTTGGTGCAGATGCGATTTGCTCGTTCTCGCTGGCTGCTGCCTGACGGAACGCAAACTTCCACGCCGTGTGCCGTGCCGTTAAACGCGTTAAAATGGATAGAAACGTCCAAATCCACACTATGTGCGTTGCATTTTCTTACAATATTTGCAAGATTTGCGTTCTGGGTTCTGCCGTTCTCATCGGTACAATCATAGACCGTGTGACCTTCTGCCCGCAGCAATGCAATCAGCTTATTCTTGACCTTACGGTCTTCACGGGTTTCCGAAAACTGACCACCTGCGCCGGGCACGTGGAAATTGTGTCCCGCATGTACGTTAATCTTCATATATCTATCTTCTCCTCACTTTCTGTCGATTCTTTTCGCCTTTGACCATGGGCCAACGCGGTCATTTTTGTACAGGGCACGCACTCTAACATATTTCGTGCCCTTCTCAAATGCTCCGAGCTGCTTTGTCGCGGTGTTTCGCCACGTTGTTCCGCGATCAACGCGCAAAAATTGCTTGTTGTTGCACACCTCGATCTGATACCCTTGCGCTTTGGACTTTGCCGTCCAGCTCAGTCTCAGGTATCCCCAGTCTCGGTTCTCGATCCAGCCGGACACCCCTTTAACTTTGGTCTTGTTTCCGCTCGCTACGGCATTATCTGTGTAGTCCGTAGCCGTTGTATCGACTACAGAAAAAGTCACCTTGTCCAAATAAAATGCAGGCGTCAGAGCCGCCGCCGGAATGGCCATGCCGACAGTCATCACGACCGCCAGCAAAAATGTACAGATGTACTTTCTCATTTTTCCTCTGCCTTTCCCTGTAATACTTTGATTGCTTGCGAGAGCTTTTCCGGTACGGGTACGCCCATCAGTCCGGCGTTTTCCGTGATGCTGATTACCTCGTTAATTGCATAGCCAATAACTACTGCGTCTCGTGCCACGCTGGTACCAATCAGCTGATCGACGCACTGCGCGACCAGCACAATCACCAGCACCATGCCCTTCTTGCACAAGCCTTTCCAGCCAACCTGGCTTTCCAGACCGCCGCCTGCGGTCTTTTTTGATGCGTGGAACACACCCGCCACCATAAGACCGGTGATATAATCCACTGCCATTAACAGGATCAGGAGCATTAATCCTGTGTCCCAGCCGCCGAACAGCGACGCAATCAAACTGCCTGTGCATCCTAACACCGTGCATAGCGTCACCTTAACATCAATGATTTTGTCCATCTCTCCCCCTCCTCTCTCACTCTAAGCCTCTCACAACAAGCAGCGTGTCGCCGTTTAGTGTCGGCAAACCGGTTAGCTGACTGCCCGATACGCCAAAGGTGCAGCTTGTCTTTGTCGGACTGCCATAGCTCGCCGCCTTGTAATATCCGTCACCGCAAAAGGCATACACGGTTGTTGCCTTTCCCCAACTGCTGGAGCTGCTTTCGTAGGCGTATCCATATACCTTAATTGTCCCGCTCGCCGTCTGAAAACTGACCGCCGGATTCGTCGGATCAATCTCATACGCCTCACAGTTGTCCGTGCTGTTCCCGCCGCTGGAGGTCGGCACGGCAACCGTCACTTTCGCATACTCGGTTACGTCAACCGTGCCGTTCGCCGTGATCTCTTTTGTTCCGTTTGGCACAATGTACTCGTCCGGAATCGCCGCGACCGTGAACGCCGAGTATCCATCATAGCCGTCCGGTGTAAAGGTCTGCGCCGCTTTGCTCGGTGTCGCGCTGCCGGTTGTCAGGTTCGGCGTGCTCTCCTTCTTCGTTCCGGTGACGATTGCGCCCGCCGTGCTGGTAAACGTTTTCCCTTCTGCTACGTCTTCCGGCTGTGCATCACCAAAGTGCTTCGCCAACCGCTTTTCGGTACAGCTCCGGTACATACTTCTCCTTGCTCGGCTTGGCGTAGGTGGTCGCCAATTTGTTGACCAGTTCGATTGCCTTGTGCTTCGCCGCCGTCTTTTCTCTCTGCCGGCGCAGCTCCTCCCGCCGCTGCTTCTGTCTCTCGATCCGCTCTTGCAGCCGGTCGATTTCGCGGTTCTTTCGCTTCTCCAGCCGCTCCATCGCCGCCGCTGCTTTCTCTGCGCTTCTGGTCTGTTCCTGCTCCAGCTTTTCCGCGGCGCGCTCTTTCTGTCTCTCCAATCGCTCCGCGCCCTTGGCCTTTTCTCGCTCCAGACGTGCATTCATCTTGTCCGCGTAGGTCTGGTAGTTCGGCGTTTCTTCAAACCGCTCTAGGATGTCGTCTGCAATCGCGTGGGACACCTCTTCCGTGTCGTTCTCATACAGATTCTCATAAAACGGCTTCAGTTCTCGTGCCACGTCCACCATCTGCCGCGCCTGATCCGCCGGGTGGGTAATGTCCTCCGGAAACAGCTCCGGATAGCGTTCCGTCAGTTCCGCATACTTTGTGTCTACCGGCATTCCGTCTGACTTAAACGATACCAGCCCACGCGCCTCTCGGCGGAACGACGCCCAGCCGTCTGCAAAATCCTCTCGGTCCTCTTCCGATACCGTGACCGCCGTCTTGCGCAAGTCCTGCCGCAGGTCTTTATAGTTCCGCGCCATCTCGTCGTTTAATACCTGTGAGCCGTACAGTATGGATTCCGCGATGTCTATTGCCAGTTCTCGCACCTCTGCGCTTTCCCTCGTCTCCGGGTTGAGCTGCATAATGTCGTACAGCGCCTGTATATCGTCCGTCAGGTCGTCTTTGTTGTACGTTGACTGATAGTCCCGCCGCAGCTCTGCCGCCATGCGCCCGATTGCCTTGTGGTCCTTTACCGCAAACGGTCTTGTCGTCCGTGTCACCGTCTCTCCCGTGTCGCTCTTTCGGTCGTCTCTTACCTCAAGCGATACGTCTTCCGTCGGCGTCCGCTTCAACTCTGCTTTCGCCGCCGCCAGCTCGCGCTCCAGTCGCGCGATTTTGTCTTCCTGATTTTCTACAGAGTAGCGAGGATTTTCTCCGCTTACTTCCTCAAAAACATCTGAGCCTCGGACGCCTTCTACCTTGACACCCGCCTCTTCATATGTTATTCTTCCTATAGAACCAACATTGGTATCATGCGATGGCAATTGGAGCCTTAGCCCCTGTAACCAATGATTGGTTCTTTTTTTATTCTTGCTCAAATAGATAATCTTGCTTCTAAGGATCTGTCGCGCAAGATTTGAATCCTTTCCGTATGCGCTTGCTAAAATAGCGAATTCTTCGATTTCTCCACTTCTCCGATTTTTCGGTTGCAGCTCCAGCACCGCTGCAACGGGGCTTCCGTGACTATCATACAGTTCTCCGTATATAACCAATCGTCCCGGTTTCGTCAGCGATTCCATCACAATAACCGGAGATTCCAGCAGGCTCGGTATCTGTTTAATTGTTTCCAGCGTCATCTCCGGATGGCTCGCCAAAATCTTTCGGAGCTTTCCGCTTCTAAAACGGATTTTCTGCCCCTTCACCCCTATTTCTTTCAGTATTTTAGATGTGCCCCCAAGCAAAAACGACCGATTGCTTTGATTTTTTGCCCACTCATCAATCTGATTTTCAAACGCCGGGTTTATCCAGTATCGTGCATTTCCACCGCCCACGTCGGCGGTCTTTTTTTGCGCTTTTTCCGTGTTCTTCGCCGCACGATCAAACGCTTTTGTCCACAGCCGCTCCGCGCGGTTCAGCTCCCGCTGCGCCTCGCTCTTTGCTCTTCCCGTCAGCTTGTCGATCATCCACCGCAACGCCGTCTTGATGCGCTCCCACATCTGCCTGCCGCGGGATACGCCGTTGGTCTTGACATATTCACGGATTGCCTTGCTGTCTCGCACCAGCTTCTGCGCGTGCTCCGCCACAATCTCGTCCATCGCTTCCGCTTCGCTCAGCGTGATTCCGTGCGCCGCGTACTGTTCCCGCTTCGCGCGGATGCTCTCTGTCAGATCCATCAGTCCTTCTGCTACATACTGCTGGAACGCCTCGTATTCGCGGGGCGCTTTTTTTTGCAATTCGTGTGTGATCTCGTGCGCCACCGTCTCCGTTGCCCGCGCCGTCCGGCTCAGATGCAGCGTGTCGCCCTGAATGTATCCGTTGATTCCCTCCGGCAGCTCTTCGGTCTGTACGTTCAGCCCCAGCGCTTCCGTCGCCGCCCGCACGAACGCATTGTCCTCTTCCGCCGCCGTCGTCAGCGCGCCGCCGTCCCGCTGTCCCGCTTGATATATCGCTTCCGGATTCTTCAGCTTTTCCACCGTCAGCGCACCCTTGACGCTTTCCCACGTCGCACCGTTGCTCTCCAGTCCCGCGCGGTACAGCTTGACAAATTCCTGCACGCTCGCGCTGTCCGTCCGCTCCTGTGCACTCAGCCTTCCGTATGCCTCGCGGCCAGCCGTTTCCAGTGTCGGGTAGATGCTCTTGGCGTCCGTGCTCTTGTTCGCTGCCGACTGCACCCGTGCGCTGGTGTCGCTCGTGTCGCGCACGCTGTATTGCGCTTTGTCTGCCGCTTGCACCAGCGTGTCCTCGGTCTGCGTTACAATATTGTCCACCGCGTCGTCCAGCGCGTCCTCGCCGTACCGCGCCGTGAAGTCCGCCATGCGCTCCTGCATCTTGCCGTCCGCGTAGTCCTCAATCGCACCCAGCTCCTGCCGCGCTCTGGCGTCGCTCGCCATGCTGCTGATCTTGCTTGCGCCCGCCGCCACGCCGCCGAATGCCGCAGCTGTTCGCGCCGTGAAGAATGCGGAGCGAATGAAAAGGGGCAGAAGATGGTGCAGCGCCATATATGGTCGGAGTATCTGGACTTGGTAGAGCAGCTCCGCAAGACCGAACGCGGCAAGGCTCTGTACGCAAAGCGTAAGGAGAGCATAGAGCGCGTATTTGGTGACGCAAAAGAAAAACACGCTATGCGTTATACGTACCATAGAGGCTTGGCTCGGGTCACAAACTGGGTCACGCTTAAGTTTGCATGCATGAATCTGAAAAAGCTAGCAACATGGAGCTGGAACAGCTCTGCTTTTTACCGCATTTTTGCCCGCTTTTTCAACTGTTGCGTCAAATATGCTGTTCCTGTTTGATTTAATGCTATCTTCTTTGACAGACTGATAAGCCGTAAATGTAAACATTTACGGCTTATTTTTTTATACGGCAAAATTCGCGTTCAAAATTTCCTGCTTTCAAACGTCTATCTTTCTCACACCCCTTATTTCACCCCAAACAGAATAAATTGTCGCCAAAGCAAAAAGTCAGGGTGAGCACCCTGACTTCTGCTGTCGTAGCATTTTATTTCATTATACGTTAGTATTTTTGTCACCCATATTTCAGAGCGCAGTAATATTGTACCATTTGTCCCATTAAAATGCAATAATTCAAAAGTAGTAAATCGTAGCTTCTATTCATTTTTAACAGCGTTCTTAATATAGGAAAGAGCCTTTATTCTCGACAAAAGAATACAAGGCTCTTCCTTTTGTTATTCTGTGGTTTTCAGCTTAGCCGAGCTTAAAGCTTTCACAGTCCGTGCACTTGATCTCCGTCGGGTTCATCTCATGCGTACCGACACGAATGCTGTCCAGAGAGCAAAACTCGCTCTCGCTGCAATGGTTTGCACACTGGTTTACACTACAGCGGATTGCCTTATTGGCATGACAGTTCATCATAAGAAACATCCTCCTTGTTTTGGTGTACTGATAGTATGGCGGAAAATGCTCTTTTTATTCCGCTGTTTTCTTGGAAGAATCTAGCTGTTTCTTTTGATCGTAGGACGCTTGCTTTACCATTGTCAAAAACTCATTCCAGCGGTGCTCTGTAATCAGTGTATTCGGGCACATCTTTCCCGAAAAATCCTGATGTCTCTTGACATCATCTATGCTCAAATCGTATTTATCCAGTAAGTACGCCACCAATACCGCGGCATTGTGCAGCGTCGTATCAAAATTACTGCCCTGATTGACACACAGTTCAATGCCGATTCCATTTCGATTGCCACCCTCGCATTTGATAAAGTCCCCCGCATGAAAGGCCGTCTCTCGGTCTGGAATGTGGTGATAGATTTCGTTTTCATCAACCGTATAATGCCACGATAATTTATGTGTTTCTCCATAGGAGTGAATATACTCGTTATGTGCTTTTGCCGTTGCATTCGCTTGTTTATTATCTGTTTCATGGATAACAATATAATGAATTTTTCGCTTTGTCCCAGTGCGTGCAGCATATCCTAATGGGACGAAGTCTGTTGTAACCGGAATGCTCTGAATTTCCGTGGGACAATCCGATTGTTCCAGTTCTCTCGCATTGCGATTATAAATGCCCTGTATGTACACGACGCGATAGACAAAGACCGCCGCCAGCACCGACAGCACAGCACCAACCAACATCCACCTCATGGTTTTCTTTTGCTGATTTTTTCGTCGGGATGTGCGCCGTTTTTTTCTCATTTTCTCTTTCTCCTCTCACACATGCTTTCTCTATTGTAATACTTTATGTAAGAGGTTTTGTAAATAAACTCAAAATTTTTGTCCTTTTTTCCTCTCTATCCATGAAAAACCGTACTTATATTGGATATTTGCGGAACATTCCCGGCGAGATTCCAACATTTTTTTGGAAGCTATGGATAAAGTTTTCTTCGCTGTTATATCCCGTATGAAACGCGATTTCTTTAATGGACAGCTGTGTCGACATCAGCATATGCTTTGCCTGATCGATACGTCGCAGTACAATATATTCATAGGGAGAGTATCCCGTTCGGCTCTTAAACTGCCGCGAAAAATGTGACGGGCTGAGATTTACTGCGCCCGCCACCTGATTGACACCAATTTGCTCAAACAAATGATGATTCATAAAACGAATCGCCTGCGCAATCCGATCGTCCTCTTTCCGAATATCGTCACGTTCATCCAGCAGCATCAGACACAGCAGTCGATGAATCAATTGCGAACAGGCTGCCTCACTCATGCGCTCTCCCGAGGCACAGCTGCTGTGAAAGGAATCCAGCAGCTGAACAATTTCAGCAAAGTTCGGCAGCGTGAGCACCCGTTTTCCACCGTGCGTCCGCAAAATACGCTGATAAAACTCCCGTGTGTTCAGTCCATTAAACAAAAACCAAAAAAACTCCAGTCCATCCGCTCCTTTGTAGCCATACGGCTCCTGACAGTCAAACAGCACGATCTGTCCTCGGGTTGCAATGGTTTCCCCCTCCGGAAAATGCAGCTCAAAGGCACCGTCCTGCACGGCGAACAGCATAATATTTTGGTTATGATCTCCTTGGCGTGCGATCTCCGACTGATGGGTAAACAAATACTCATGATTGCAATAATAATGTCCGCACCGCGTGGGATAATAAAACAACTCCCGCGCCAATGAGGATGGCGTAAAAAAGTATCGCTCTGACGTAGGATAAACTCCGACTTCCGGTATCTGCATCGTTTTCTCCCCTTTCTGCTAAATTTTCTCGAAACGTATGATTTGTTCCCTTGTGAAATTCCTTGGTAAGAATAGCAGGATTTCGCAGGTAATCGGCATTTTGTATCATTGGAAATCCATCCGTCCCCTGTTATAATGAAACCATCAAAAAAGACAATTTGTCATTTTATAAGATATTTATTGAGGGAGGAATACCGATGAAAATTGCATTTGATGTTGACGTTCTCGCCAAGCAGATGAGCATCAATGACATGGTGCATAAGGTTGCTGACTGGGGCTACAAGTACATTGAGCAATCTCCGCATCCGCGCATCAACCCGTTTTACAAGCATCCGCTGTTCTCCAAGGAAGCAGAGGCAGAATATCGTCAGGCTCTGAAGGAGACCGGCGTAGAGATCTCTTCCTTTATCGTTGTATACCGTTGGAGCGGCCCGACCGAGGAGCAGCGCCAGCACGCCGTAGCGAACTGGAAACGTATGATTCAGATCGCAGTTGACATGGGCGTTCCGGTTATCAACACCGAGTTTTCCGGTGACCCGAATCAGCAGGAAATCTGCAATGGCATGTGGTTCCGTTCCATGGAGGAACTGCTTCCGATCATCGAGCGCGAAGGTCTGCGCGTTGAAGTACAGTCTCATCCGTATGATTTCTGTGAACTGAACGACGAGGCATGTGATCTGGTCAAGTCCTTCCGTTCCAAGAATCTGGGCTATGTATATTCCGCTCCTCACGGCTTTTTCTACGATCAGGGCAAGGGCGATGTTCGCCATATGCTGAAGTACGCTGGCGATGAGCTGACCCATGTTCTGTTTGCAGACACCTACAACCAGACCAAGGACTGTCGTTACATCCTCAATCCGCCCTGGCTGAATCAGCGCGGCGCAGCGGACGTTACCATTCACCAGCATACCGCTATGGGTGAAGGTGAGGTTGACTTCCCGGGTATCTTTGAGACCCTGCGCGAGATGGACTTCGCTAACAAGCAGCTCAAGCCGGATGCACCGAAGGTCGGCGGCGACAACATCGCTTGTGTCTCCTACTTCGGTTTCCCGGAAAAGATGGAGAAGCAGGCTCCGGAAGCACGCGAGATCATCGAGCGTGAGTTGCTGGGCAAATAATCATTATCCATTTGGATTGTTTCTTTCATTATGTAATTGGCTCTTCCCTCAGGATGTTCCTGAGGGAAGAGTTTTTTGTTTATTTCATTTTTTCTTCAACCGGAAACCATTTCTTTTTGAACCAGCTCCCGCTTCTTCCAGCTGATAAAGCCGTATATATCGTTAAAAAAGAAAATAGCAAAATTCACAACAACCGGAATATACACCGGATTTTCTATGGATGCCAGCGTCCATAAAACAATAAGTACAATATCATTCAATGCATACCCCAGCGCATAATACGATGACCGCAGCATCGTCAGGGACGCCGCAAGGAAACTGGTTGTGACAGAAGTCGTGCTGAAAAGCAGATTCGGCGTGTTGAGCTGATATAAAATCCAGCCAAATACGGCAGTGGTAACCACCCCGAAGAACACCAATCCAACGATATGCTTCTTTTCCAGGTACTGAATCTCCACTTCCTTGCCACCCTTGGACGGATTTTTGATCCATGTGATTGTGGACCAGATTGCCATCGGCATCGTCATGCCCAAATAGGTAATCATCTCACCCCAATAGCGGAATTTCCACGAAATAATACCATACAAAACACTGAACACGATCATCAGAATCTGTGCCCATACATTTCCCTTTGCCGCAAAAATCAGCGACGTGACACCGACACATGCTGCCAACATCGTCAGCAGATCCACATCTCCCGACAGCAGATTGGACGCAACCACGACAGCCAGTGATCCAATCCAAATTCTCCACTCTCTTGTGGTCAAATTGTTCAACGGATTACTCATGTTGTTTCTCCTTATATTATCAAACTATTCTTTGGTAAGTAAGGAGCTTCTGTGGATCCAATATCGGTATCAACCGATTCCCCAAAATCATCGTCTCTTTCCTCGATTCACTCGCTTGTCTCGGCCCGGTCTCATCCGGCTGAAACGTCCGCCCTGTTCCCGTTTGGACGCATTGACGTAAGGCCATCGCTTTCCCATACGTCATCCGTATATTTGTGAAGGAAGCGAAATACTACCTTCCAATACACAGGGCCATCCTGCTGTGCGGCCTTGATATGTCCATAGCGGTAAAAGATGTGAAATTCCTTGGGACAGTTTGCCGTCTCATACAGCTCTCTGCCAAATTCCAACGGAACCACACGATCTTCACTGCCATGCAGGAACAAAATCGGTACCTTTGCCTTTTTCACCGCTTTCAGCGGGGATTCATCCACATCAAATGCCTCTGGGCAGTTGGTTCCCAGCGTTTCAAACAAGCTCATATAATTTGCTCTTCCATTATACGACATCATGTTGTACAGCGACGCCGTGTCAGTATATGCGCTATCCGCCACAATTGCCTCCACTTCCTTTGGCAGTGTGTCCAGACCGCTTGCACCCAACACGGTTGCCGCACCCATGGAATAGCCGTGCAGCACGATACGCGCCTTCGGATCCATCGCGAGAATTGCCCGTGCCCAGTTAATCACGTCGTTGCGCTCATTGTAACCAAAGGTACAAAAGCCGGAGCTCTCTCCCCAGCCGCGCTGATCCACAACGATAATATTATATCCCTGCGATAAGTACGGAAAAACACGTCCCACCTTCTCCATTTTTTGCCGTGTGCCAAACAGTCCATGCACGACAATCGCCCATTTATGGCTTTTCTGGCTGGTATAAAAAACGTCCGCCTTGAGGCGCACGCCGTCTGCCGTTTTCGCCATGATAACCTGTCGGTCTCCCTGTTCACGGCCAAACGAGTCCACATAGCGAAACGGATCACTGCTGTCATCCTCTCCGCCTCGACAGGCGCAAATCAGCACGAGCAATACCAGACATAGTATGCCCTCCACGCAGTGTTTCGCTGTTGTTTTGTTCATTCTAATTTCCTTCCGAATCCTTGCATATCTCATTTCTATTTATCAGTATACCATACCTCGTGCGGTTTTGCATCCAAAAAAGCAGAGCTGGATTTCCATCCAAGCCCTGCTTTTTCGTTTTATTTTCTGTTTTCTTACGCCTTCTTCGGCAAAATGTTCCGCGCAATCAGGCAGAGGACAATCGTGATAATCATATCCGGCAGCGTATTGCCAAGTGCCAGATCCACGTTCATCAGAATGCGATAGGCAACAAAGCCGATCAGCCAGATAATCATATTGCACCAGTCAATCATGCCATTGCTTCGCTCCCGCTTGAGCAGGAAGAAATCCGCAATCTGAATCGCAATCATCGGCGCAAAGACCGAGCCGATCAGATACAGGAAGTCGGTGATGTCGTCCATCGGGAACAAAATCGCCGCAACCGTGCCGATAATCGCCACTACAATCGCCGCATACTTGCCGGAAATGCGCGATGCAATCGACTCGCTGGAGATACCGGCGGAGTACGCATCGAGGAACGTCGTCGTAACCGTCGAGAACACGATAATCAGCAGTCCGACAATACCCAGACCCGCCTTGAGCATAATCTGTGCAATATCGTACTCGCCCGTGAAAATCGCCGCGCCCATGCCGATGATGTACATCCAGCAGCTGACCAAGCCGTAGACCACCGCGCTGACCGCGCTCGCCTTAATCGGATTCTTCGCCTCGCGCGTATAGTCGCTGATCAGCGGCAGCCACGACAGCGGCATCGCTACGGAAAGCTCTACCGCCGCGCCAAAGCTCATGGCATCACCGACAGCACCCGTCGGCGCTGCGCCGGAGCCAAAGAAAATCACGCGGCACAGAATCAGCGTCAGGATAAACAGCGCCGCCATGGCAATTGTGTTGATTTTGCCGAGATTCGTGATTCCAACAAAAATCCACAGTACAATCAGCGCACCGATAATCAGGCACCAAACCCAACGACCCGTGGACAAAATACCATCCGCCGCCAGTGCGCCGTCATAGATCATAATCGCCGTCCAGCCCACCAGCTGCAAGACATTCAACGCGGAGAAGAACAGTCCGCCAAACCGACCAAAGCTCATCTTAACCGATTCCATCGCACTCAGGCGCACGCTGCCGCCAATAGCACCAGACAGGAACAGCATGATGCAGCCAATCAGATGACCCAGCAAAATTGCCGCAATGCCCTTGGAAAAACCAAGTGGCGCGAGATAGGTACCGGTCAGGATTTCTGCCAGCGAAACGCCGGCGCCAAACCAAATCAAGCCGTTTTCAAACAGCGAGGTATGTTTCGTATTTTCCATTCTTTACTTTTCCTCTGCTTCCTTTGTGTATTCGTTATCGCACGCAAAGCCGTGCGCCAGCGGGCCGCTACCCTTTCCAAGGTCCAGCATCGCCGCCAGTGCGCCGGAGATATAGTCCTTTGCCCGCTCAACGGAGCTGGTCAGGTCAAAGCCCTTTGCCAGATTGGACGCAATTGCCGAGGACAGCGTGCAGCCCGTGCCGTGCGTGTTCGGGTTGTCAATGTGCTTGCCGTTGAACCAGCGGTACTCGCCGTTGTGATACAGCAGATCATTTGCATCATTGAGCTTGTGTCCGCCCTTGCAGAGAACCGAACAATGGTACATATCGCCAATCTTTTTCGCCGCGGTAATCATATCGTCCGCACACGTGATCTTCATCCCCGTTAGCTGCTCTGCCTCCGGAATATTCGGCGTCAGAATGCACGCCAGCGGGAACAGATGCTCTTGCAAGGTTGCAATCGCGTCCTCGCTGATCAGGCGCGCGCCGCTCGTTGCCACCATAACCGGATCGACAACAATATTCTTCGCATCGTATTGTTTCAGCTTCTTGGCAATCATTTCAATCAAATCGCGGGAAGAAACCATGCCGATCTTCACCGCATCTGGATAGATGTCGGTAAAGACGCTGTCCAGCTGCTTTCCGAGAAACTCCGGCGTCACATTCAGGATATCGGATACTCCTGTCGTATTCTGTGCTGTCAAGGCAGTGATTGCGCTCATGGCATATACACCATTGGCCATCATGGTTTTGATATCTGCCTGAATACCGGCGCCTCCGCTGGAATCGCTTCCGGCGATTGTCAATGCTGTTTTCATTTCATACATCCTTTCTCAAACAAGCATGTTATCGTAACGCGGTCAAAGGTGATGCCCCCAATTGACCGGAGGTTGCTTCACATTACAAAAAATGCGGATATGTCCGCAGGACATATCCGCACCTTACTCATGCAAATTATCGTCATGTCCCTACGTTGGCATTATCCAAATCAGGTTATGGGTCAAGGCGCAAGACGCCTACTCTCAGCCTGCTCTCACAAGCTCCCCGTATCGTGTCTTAGTATACCTCGAATCAGCGGCACATGCAACTCTATTTGAACAATTCTTGTTCTATCTCATTGTTCCAGCGTGTTTTGGATGATCTCGCGGCACTCGGCATATGCCGTCGGATTACCTGCCAGAATGCCGCCCTTTTTCGTCAGCACCACCGGCGCACCGTCAAATGCCGTCACCGTCGCTCCCGCTTCCTGCGCAATACACATCGCCGCGGCAAAGTCCCACGGAGACAGGTTCATCTCATAATACACGCCGCTGCGTCCCGCTGCAACATAGCACAGATCCAGTACCGCCGAGCCGCTGCGGCGAACATCCAGGCAAGAATCCATCATGCAACTTGTCAACGACATCGTCGCGTCCTTTAAATCGCTCCGGTACGGAGAGGTACCAAACAGCACCAGCGACTGCTCCAGCGGCTTGTCGCTGACGTGAATCGGCTTGCCGTTCAAAAATGCACCCAGTCCCTTTTCCGCCTCAAACAGCTCGTCCGTAAACGGATTGTACGCGATACCCCAAATCACTTCGTTCTTGGTGGCAAACGCAACCGAAATCGCCGAGTGCTGGAACTGATTTACAAAATTCGCCGTGCCGTCAATCGGGTCAATAATAAACTGATAGCCGTCCGCCACCGGATGCGACTCCTCTTCCTCGCACAGGAAGCCCGCCGACGGGCACACCGCGCACAGCTGCTCCACCAGATACCGCTGCGTCTCCTTGTCGCAGGAGGTCACGAGATCCCGGAAGCTGCTCTTCTGCTCCACAGTAAACGATACCGCATCACGGATACGCGCACCCGCCGCGCGCACAATATCACGGCACTCCGCGCGGTTTGCTCCGGTCTGCTCCAACGGCTGCTCAAATACCTGCTTGATGCTGTCATAGTGCAGAAAAATACCCTCCTGCGCAAACGCCTTGATCTCCTCCAGCGTCGCCAGCATATAGCCGGCGATCTCCTTGTCCTGCATCGCGAGATCGTCCTCGGTAAAGTCGCCGACAAAGCGATAAATATCAACGAAATAATTATCGCCCTCGCCAGGATTTTCCCGCTTATAGGAGAACATGTAGCCGCCGTCCCAGCCGTTGACGTTCAGACCGGTCTCTTCGCAAACCTCGCGGCGCACGGCCTGCTCCGACGTCTCGCCCGCCATGGCTGCGCCGCCGGAAACCTCCCACCAGCCCGGCGCCCATGCCTTGGTCATGACGCGCTTGGTAATCAGAAACCGGCCGTCCTTGCGCGCAATCACGCCAAGCACAGTCAGATGATACTCGCCATCCTGCAAGCACCAGTCGTTTCGCTTCATCGTGCGGCCTGTAGGCTGTTTGCAGCTGTCATAAATATCCCAGAGTTCCATATCGTTCTCCTATCTCCACTTCATGCTTTGCCCGTTCTCCATCACGGCAGAACAGGCAAAGCTCTTTTATTCTATCTCTTGTTTTTCCGCCAGCATGAATAGCCGGTCGTCAATGGACAACGCCATCCAGAACAGCATCGCGGCAATCTGTACCTCAAAAATATTGAAGAAAATACCGTACCAACCGAACGCCACGCAGAAAAACAGCTTGACCGGATTTTTGCGGTAGCAATACAAAATACTCAGCAAAAATGCCGCGAATAGAATCGTTCCCACCGTGCCGGTCTCGACCAAAATCGTGATATACTCGTCATCCGCATAAAACGACTCTGCCAGTCCATATTTTTCGTACAGCGGCGAACCGTAATTCAAGCTTGCCGAGGTGCCAAACGTGCCAAAGCCCGTGCCGACAATCGGATTTTCCTTCCAGATGGAAAGACCCGTTTGGAAGAAGAAAATGCGCAGATTTCCCGTATCATACATATAGGAATTCTTCAGCTCACCAAAGCGATCCGACATCGAAAAGTCCATCGACTTCAGCAGCAGTGCATACTTACTGTCGTTCTCAGTCAGATAATGATTGTAAAACCACCGGTTTCCCAGCGTCAGTCCGCCGGTGACAATCACCGTGCACAAAATGCAGACGATAATATTCTTGCCATACCGCTTCCAATGGTTCTGCTTCTCTTTCCAGTCCAGCACAAGCAGTAAAAGCAGACCGAGAATCAGAATCATAATAGAGCTGCGCGACATGCTGAGGCACAGCTGCGCGATGATCAATCCGTATACCAGCAACGGCGTCTTGTCGCCCCAATAACGGTGCTTCACCACGCTGAGGAACAGCACAAATACCAGAAACGCGCCGTATGTATTCGGATTATAGAACAAGCTGTATACACGGGCGTAGTTATCCGGCGAATAAATACCCGCCGCCACGTCATACGAAAACGCAATCAGCTTAAACGAGATTTTTTCAATCACCGCAAACGCAAGCAGTACCACCGTCATGACTTGCAGTGTCTTGACGACGGTAATCAGCTGTTTTTTATCCAGATGTACCTGCCGCAGAATAAAATACAGCACATACATCAGCGCAATACTGCGCAGCTGGTAGATAAATCGTCCGACGCCAAAGCCGTTGACCACGCAGGTGCTGATCAACGCCACCAGTGCAAACCCGGCAAACAGCCAGTCCTGCGGAAGCAGGCGAATGCGCAGCCGCCTCTCCGCTAAAAATCCGAAGAACAGTAGCACAATCAGTACGTCCGGCACCGCCTTAATCGCCGATACCGTCAAGTCCGCCAACGGACTGCGTAGCGGTACAAAGACACACAGGAACAGCAACAGTCCAAACGCCGCCTGTCGTGTGCGCGGGCAATCCCGCACCTCTGCCGCACCAGAAAATAAATGTCTCAATGGTTCCCTCCTTGTCACTCGTGCAGCAGCGCCTTTAGCTCCCCCAGCGCTTCTGCCGTGCGGAATCGGATGGCATACTCCGAATTATTCTGATAAATCAACCCGCGCTCTTCCTCAGTCAGCTGCTCTTCCGCCCCCGACGCGTCCAAACACAGCGATGGATACAGAACACACCACCAGTTATGCCCTCTGGCGTTCCCTAGGAAAATACGCAGTCCCTGATACTCTCCCGCCGGAAGCGAAAAGGTATCGTACTGTCGAGTTGGATAATAATCTTGATCCAGTCGAATGGTGAATGTTTCAGCACGTCCATTTTGCCGCAGTGTCTGCGACACCGTCCGTGCGATGTCCTTTCGGTGCTGCTCCAGCAGCGCCAGCATGTCGGGCGCACTGTCTGCCGATTCCGCCCACGCCGAAATCTCCCGCAAAACCGCATCCCGCACTTGCAGCTTGATGCGCTGATCCTCCACTGAGTCAGAGTTCGCCACCACCCGCAAGCGGACAATGTCCTCCGCCAACGTGCGCTGGCTGGCCTCACTGATCACCGCATAGCACAGTACAAAAATCAGGGTTAATACTATGGTACATTCCAGTCGTTTCCGAGACACTGTCATCGTTGTCCCTCCTTTTCCGTTCTGAGAAAAGGATAGACAAAATTAGTGCGGTTCAGTCAGTCCCGACACAGAAAAATCCGTCAAAATGGTATCCGGATACGTTTGTTTCAGCGCATGGTATACGGCTTCTGCCGCCTTCTGCTCCGAAAACAGACCAAAGACCGTCGGGCCGGATCCGCTCATCATCGAGCCCATCGCGCCGCCATCCAGCATGATCTGGCGAATTTTCAAAATCTCCGGTCGGCGCCGCGCCGTAACCGGCTGCATCACGTTTTCCAGCAGCTGCGCCATGCGCACCGTGTCCCTGTCTGCAATCGCCTGCTGCATCGCCGCGGTGTCCGGATGCTTTGCAATCTCACAGTCATCCAAGGCGCGGTAAATCTCCGGCGTGGAAACACCGACCGGCGGCTTGCACAGCAGCACAATCGGGCTGGGTGCATCTGGCAGTCGGGTCAGCATTTCACCGATTCCCTCTGCCAGCATCGTGCCTCCGCACAGGCAGAACGGCACATCTGCGCCCAACTTCAAGCCGATATCACACAGCTGCTGCTGGGAAAGTCCGGTTTCATACAGCCGATTCAACAGAAACAACACCGCGGCCGCATCCGTGCTGCCGCCCGCCATGCCCGCGGCAATCGGGATATTTTTCTGTACCTCCACGCGAACGCCGTCATTCACAATGCCCGTCTGGGCAAAAAACTGTTCTGCCGCCCGCCAGCACAGGTTGCTTCGGTCATTTGGCAGCGCCGCCTGATCGGTTGTCACCACAATGTCGCCGCTTCCCGTGTGCGCCGAAACCGTCACCACGTCGTGCAGTCCGACCGACTGCATCACCATCGAAACAAAGTGATAGCCGTCCTCCCGCTTTCCGGTGACATCCAGTGTCAGGTTGATTTTCGCATGTGCACAAATTGTCTGTTGTATCATAACCAGCACTCCTTACAGCGGCAGTTGATGCGGCTCGCCCTTTTCAAAATAGGTAACATAGGAAAATCCCAGCGCGCATAGGCGCTCCATTGCCTGCTGCACGCCGCTTCCCATCGTCTTCGGGCTGTGCGAATCCGATCCAACACTCAGCATGTCTCCCCCCAGCTCCCGATAGCGCTTTAGGACAAAGTCCTCCGGTCCAACCTGCTTCTGCCAGCCGTGCAGGCTCTTCGCGTTGCTTTCCAGCGCGATGCCCTTGTCGATCACCTTGCGCAAAATCGGCTCCACGCGATCCATGTATCCCGCAAACGTCGGGTGGTTGTCCGGCAGCTTCATCACGCGCAGCGGGTAATCAATATGCCCCAGCACCTGAAATCTGCCATAATCCACCATGCGCTCCACTTCATCGAAATATTCGTGTAACAGCTGGTCACAGTCCAACTCCGCATATTTATGAAAATACAGATCCAAATCATTCGGCATCGCATGAAGCGAACCGATGCGGTAATCAAACATGTGCTCCGACAGGAACTTTTCTGCCGCCTCCGGATTGCCATGCGGCTGTCCCAGCTCCACGCCGATCAACAGCTTGATTTGGTCGCCGTATTTTTCACGGCACCGCAGAATATCCTCCCGCTCCTGCGCCACATCCGCAATGATGTGCTCCGCCTTGCGGAAAAAATCAACGTGCTCCGTAAAACCCACAACAGAAATTCCATTTTTGATCGCCGCGCGGACGTTGTCCTCCACACTGCCCGGCTCCGCGTCATAGGAATACTGTGTATGTGTGTGTAAATCAACTAACATAATCAAACCCCTTTGTCCGACAAACGCTCGCTCTTATGCTACCTATTCAGCAAGAAATCGGGCATAGAAATCTTCTAAATCGTTAAGTTTCTCCTTATACAGAATCTTATAATCAATTGCGAACTCAAGACATGTAGCTGCAACAATATAAGAAAAAGAAGCAACTGCAAAACAAAGTGGGAATCCATGACCTTTTTGTTGTGGAGAAGTATCGATACCAGCGAATTCGTCATGTGTTCCCAACCGGTTCATGTTACCGAAACAATTTGCATGTAGTCCCAAACAAGCACGTTTATAAAAAACATGCAGACGATGCCAAAGTTCTTCGCTTTCTGAATCCCCTGCGTTTTGTTGTATTTCCTGGAACAAATCATTAAAAGTTGCCTTACCCGCCCACCAATATGTTCCATTTACAGAAGTATGTGCATTATCTTTCACTTCTTGTATCTTTTGCTGATACTCATCAGCCTTTTCAGAGCCTTCATATATATATTTTAAATTTTTATAACACTGTAGATCATAATCCAGGAAATAATTTCTGATCATGTTTGCATAATTTTCATCCTGTTTATGTAGATCAAGAAAAGCAACAGTAATACACTGCTCATACAAATTTCTTGCCAATGAAAGTGCCCCATCTGCATATCCATTAGCTGACAAGATGATGACTTCCTTCATCGTAACAATAGATTTGCCAACTGTCCTAAGGATAAAATTCTTGTAATCGTTTGCTACTTTTATGTCACTTTCATTGACAGCACACATCACAGCAGATTCAAACTCACCAACAACTGCGTGCAGTTCTTCTAGTCTCCATGTAATAGCAATCTCTTTACAATTATTAATCTCCATAATCGCTGTGCTCCTTAAACAACTATTGTCTTTTCATTATTGTTTTTTCGCGCGTTCATAATCCGCTCTGGCAAATCGGTGATAAGTAATGCCCAGAATATCATCATTGATGCAATAAACATACGGCTCCACGTCCTCCGAATCAAAATAAAGCACGGTATCCCCGTCTTCCTCGTCCACATCTTCTTTGACACTGCCGCCGTGCTTTTTGGCAAACGCCGCAAAATACTCCCGCAGGCTCTGCATGCTATTCTCCTTCAGCGCCTCCAAAAATCCGGCCGAGAACTCGGACAGCGGGACGTTTTCCTGCACATAGGTGCAGCCCTGTTCCGGAATTTCAATGCAGACGCGTCCGTTGGACTCCGCTATCATCGGCATACCCAGATACGGCGCGTTCTCCCGCAGATAATCCTCGGTTTTCACGATCACGTCGTCCATCGTGCTGTCCATCGGCATCGCCAGATAGCCGCACAACGAATCCAGAGGGTAATACAGGCGCACATGCGTGTCGCCGCCGCCCAGCTTCATCTGCCATTCCTTCAGCGTGTCCACAATGTGTTGTTCCAACCGCATCATCCATCACCTCATTGCCTTGTATGCGTGTTTGATTGCTTACAGCGTGCCCACTGCATGTCGCGTGACGTGACATCCGATATTGACCACACACGGCAGGCCCGCAATGTGCGTCGGGAACGGCTCAATCGCCGCCATCAGCGCGGTGACCGTGCCGCCCAGTCCCTGCGGGCCAATGCCCAGCTTGTTCACGCGGTCGATGATTTCCTTTTCCATCTCCGCATAAAACGGATTGTCGTTAAATTTGCCCACTTCGCGCAGCAGTCCACGCTTGGCTAGATACGCCGCTTTGTCCGACGTTCCACCCAGTCCGACACCAATGATAATCGGCGGACATGGGTTAGAACCGGCCCGATCACATGCATCTACAATAAACTGAATGATGTCCTCGCGCGTCGCCGCCGGAGTGAACATCTTCATCGCGCTCATATTCTCGCTGCCGAAGCCCTTCGGCGCAACCGTGATGCGAATCTGATCGCCCTCTACCAGACGGGTATACAAAATCGGCGGCGTGTTATCGTCCGTGTTCACGCGATCCAGCGGGTCACGAACCACCGACAAACGCAGATAACCCTCGACATAGCCCTGACGCACACCTTCCTCCACGGCGTCCTCCAGCAGACCGCCCGTGATATGCACGTCCTGTCCGACCTCGACAAAGACAACCGCCATACCGCAGTCCTGACAGATCGGAACGGAATTTTTGCGTGCAATATCGCAGTTTTCAATCATCTTTCCGAAAATATCTTTGCCCAGCGGCGACTTCTCCTTGTTCTGTCCATCAACATACGATTGCCGCACATCGTCCGGCAGAACATAGTTTGCCTGCATACACAGATCGCGAACCAGACGGGTAATCTCCTTTGTCTCAATAGTGCGCATTTTCTCTTCCTCCTACTATCCACTTTCCCCCTGCAACCACTGCTGTGACCGCAGAATGATAATCAAACGGATCACCGCTGAACACGACGAGATCCGCATCCTTTCCTGTCCGAATCGAACCGACGCGGTCCGCAATCCCCGTGATCTGCGCCGGGACAATCGTAATCGCCCGCAACGCCTGCATCGGGTCCATTCCTGCGCGAACCGCTGACAGGGCACAGTTCAAATAATGCTTGAGCGGCGTCTCCGGATGGTCCGTGATAATCGCCGTCGGAATGCCGGCCTCGGTCAGCAGCTTGGGCGCCGCCTCCGTCAGGTGTGCCAGCTCCGGCTTGGAGCGATCGGTCAAACACGGTCCGGCACAAATCCGGATATCCGGTTCCTCCGCCAGAAGATCCGCCACAAGATGTGCCTCGGTTCCGTGCACAAGGACAGTATCCAGCTTAAATTCCTTAGTGATGCGCAGCGCCGTAAAAATATCATCCGCTCGATGCGCATGAAAGTGCGCCTGACACTTCCGCTCCAGCAGCGGGATCAGCGCCTCCATCTTGCTGTCGTAATCCGGCGCATCCGACGGCTCTTCTGCCGCCTTCTTACGCTGAAGATACTCCTTCGCCCGCATCAGCGTATCCCGGATGAGTGCCGCCGTCGCCATGCGCGTCACCGGCATATCATCCTTATCGTTATAGCACGACTTCGGGTTTTCACCCAGTGCAAATTTAATCGCGCACGGTTCCCGCACAATCATCGAGTCAATACGCCGACCATAGGTCTTTATGGCGGCAACTTGTCCGCCAATCGGATTGCAGCTACCCGGCGACACCAGACAGCAGGTCACACCGGCGTGCAGCGCTTCGGAAAAGCTGCGCTCCATTGGATTAATGCCATCAATCACGCGGAGCTGCGGCGTGATCGGGTCCGTATCCTCGTTGCCGTCCTCGCCCTCAAATCCCAGCGAATCCTCAAATAAGCCCAGATGGGTATGCGCATCGACAAAGCCCGGCAAAATCCAGCCGCCGTGCACATCCAGCGTTTCCTCCTCCGGCACCTCTGGAAGCTCACTCATGCTGCCGACTCGTCCAATTTTTTCACCGGAAAATTCGACAAATCCATGTTCTATTATATCGGATTCCATCGAAAGAACTCGACCATTGCAGAGAAACATAAAAAAACCTCGTTTGATTTCATTTGACAGATACTGGTGTGCGTGATACGATAAACACGGTGGTAGAACCTATCATCTATGCACCGTTCATATCTTTATCCCCACAATCCATTTCTGCTCTCCAGAGTTACTCTGGAGAGTACTTTTTTTCTCGAAAAATGCCGCCACTGGGCGGCATTTTTCTTTGCATCACAGGCGGAGCATCCATGCTCTTTCTCCCGTGTTTATCTCCGGCGACGCGAACCGCTCTTGCGGTCCATATTGTGCCGAATATCCGACATACGGCTTTCGCTGTCCTGCATAAAGTGCTTCAGCTTATCCTCAAAGGAAAGCGGCAGATCAGCCTCCTGCTGCTTTCTGCCTGCTACATGCATATTATTTCCTCGCCGCGGCGCGCCGGAATGATAGTTCCTGCGAGGCTGCGGACGTTCCGTCGTCCGTTCCTCGGTTTCCTTCGGCTGCGCCTTCTTGATGGACAGGTTGATTCGTCCACTGTCGTCAATGGCAATAATCTTTACCTTGACATCCTGTCCTTCCGACAGATAATCATGCACGTCATTGACATAGGACTGAGATACTTCTGAAATATGTACCAATCCCGACTTTCCCTGATCCAAAGCAACGAATGCGCCAAACTTAGTGATGCCGGTTACCTTTCCGGCAACAATTTCTCCTACCGCTAAAGCCATATCCCCTGTTATTATCCTCCGTAAAACAATAAGAAAATCACATCACTGCTCGGAACTGTCCACATACACTCTCTCACCCGGCGAGGCATATCCCAGAACATCTCTTGCGATCTTCGCAATGGATTCATCGGTATTGCCCTCTTTCATAGAGTCCTTAAATTCTTTATTTTGCTGTTCCTTGCGCTCGATTTCATCCTGTAAGGAGCTTTGCTGCGCACGCAGATCTGTGATTTGTAATTGGAGAGAAATAACTCTGCCGACAAGCACTAAGGCCAGCACAAGAAAAACTGCTTTCACTGCCGGGTGAATCATCGCTTTCTTTCTTTTTTTCAAGAGAATCTCCCCTCCATCCTAATACTATATAGTTTTATTTTACCCTATTCTTTGGAAAAAGAAAAGGTCTTTTTGCTCTCGATTTCGATTTTTTATTTATTTTACCAAGCAGCTTGCCACAGATCGCACTGCATCCCCGCTCCAGCCCTTTCCTCAACCGCCGCAGGCGCGCAATGAGACCCCGTAGCACCCAATGCACCAGTGTTTTTATGGCGCAAATCAGCTTCCGCAGCAGGCGTCCGGCAGTTTTTTCCCAGAGAAGCGCCGCGCCAATCCACGCGAGCAGCAAATATCCGCGCAGATTATCCTGCATTACGCCGACTGTCACACAAAACAGCACGGCGCAGCATGTCAGACCAAACAGCAAATCCAGCAAAAAGCACAATCCTCGGCGCTTCGGGCACAGCAGACCATAGCACAAATCCGCCAGAAGCGCACAGGCAGCTCCCGCCATCGCGTACAGCAAGAGATCCCAAGCTCGGATACTCATCGAAACAGCCGCCCCAGCAATCCGCCTCCGCGAATTTCATCGTCGTATTCCAGCACATCAATTTTTCCGGTCAAGCTGACATCGCCGCTCTCCAGACTCAGCTGATCGACATGCAATTCACTGCCCTTAATAGTCAGTGTTCCCAGTCCCGTATTCAAAATCACCTGTGCCTCGTCAAAGTTCACGACATCCCGAATGCCAGACAGTGTCATCCGATGTCGATCTTGAAGGGTCAATCCGTGCGGAAGCACCTGCTCTGTCTTTTCCTGTCCGCTTCGTCCCATGTGCACCGCCTCCTCATAAAAAACACCAAAACAACTCTACCTCATCGTATGTGTTTCGGTGTTCGATTATGTTTAGAGAATTTCCCGGTACAGCGTGGAAGCATCGTTTTTCAGCACGTGCTCCGCAATGTTCAGCACCTCAACTTTCAGTGTACGGTTGCCAAAGGTAATCTCGATGATATCCCCCGGCTTGACCTGATAGGAGGCCTTCGCCTGCTTTCCGTTGACCAAAATGCGGTCATTGTCACACGCTTCATTCGCAATGGTCCGGCGCTTAATCAAGCGCGAAACCTTTAAATATTTATCCAATCTCATGGTCATATTCCCTTCTTATTCTAACATTATGTATATCCGTTTACCGACGTCCATTCCGCACCAGCAACAATAATATGATCGACCAGCTTAACGCCCACCTTTTGCAGAAAATCCCGCACCATTCGCGTCTCGATAAAGTCCTCCCGCGAAGGGACACAGGTTCCTCCGGGATGGTTGTGCGCCAAAATGACACTCACAGCATTGTAACGCAAAACGGCATTCATAAGAGCACGATAATTCACCTTTACCGAATGCGGGTCGCCCTCTGCCAGCGCCTGAATCGACAACATACGGCAACTGTTATCCAGTAAAATCACTGTCAGCAGTTCATTCACATGGCCAATATAGTAATTTACCAAGTAGCGTCCAACCTTTTCCGTCGTATCAAACACACCTTTGTTGCTCTCGGACAGACGGTAGCGGCGAAACAGCGGCGGCATCAAGTGCAGCAGTTCGGATGCACGCGCTCCGACACCGCTTACCTTCTGCAGCTCCAGCGGATCGGCATCCAGAACAGCCGCCAGTGATCCAAATTCCTCCAGCAACGCATGCGCGGTCGGATTGACGTCACCACGAGGAATGGCATAATACAGCAGCAGCTCCAACACCTCATGCTCAGCAAAATTGTCCAAGCCATGCGTTAAAAACCGTTCGCGCATTCGTTCCCGGTGTCCGCCATGCACCGGCGGTTCTTTTGCCATCTCTGTCACCTCCAGATCCGACTGAGTTGCTGAATAGCCGGAATGATATCCTGCTCCGAAATTCCCGCACTGGAAAAATAAAAGTCCGCCGTCGCCTCGCTGTGTTTGCTCATCTGATAGGACGATAGCGGCACAACATGAATGCCCGCCTGTCTCGCCTGTTCACACAGACGCGGGGCATCCTGCGCGCCGCGCAGCGAAACCACAACATGCAGTCCCGTATCATTCGGGCGCACCACCGCGCGCTCACCAAAGTATTCCACAAAGGCCGACTCGATCCGCGCATTTTTTCGGGCATAGATACGGCGTAAACGACGCACCTGCCGTTCCAACCGTCCTTCCTCCATAAATCGCGCCATGGTCAGCTGCTCCATCGTACTGGACGTCTGATTATACTGCTCCGCAATCTTCCGATACAACAGAAGCAAACGATCCGGCAAAACGGCATAGCTAATGCGAATAGACGGCGGGAGCAGCTTCGAAAAAGTGCCCAGATAAATTACGCGTCCGTCGGTATCCAAGCTGGATAACGTCGCCAGTGGTTTGCCAGAATACCGCAGCTCACCGTCATAATCGTCTTCAAACACAATGGCGTCTCGTTCTCTCGCCCAGCGCATCAGCGCAATTCGTCGCTGGTGCGGCATAGAAACGCCATAAGGAAACGAATGAGACGGAGAAAGATACAGCATATTGGCTCCGCTCTTTTCCAAGGCCTGCAAGTCAATACCGGTACTTCCGCCCGGAATAAACACCGACTGGTAGCTATGGTCGTCAAAGATGCGGAAGCCCTTGCGAAAGCCCGGGTCCTCAAACGCAATTTGCATCTGTGTTTTGTCAAACATCTCACAGAGAATACTCAGCAGACTCTGGATACCGGCACTGATCACCACGTTTTCCGGACAGGCATACACGCCGCGGCCCGCCGAGAGATATTTGGCAATCTGAAAGCGCAGCGCATATTCTCCCTGCGTCTCACCATAGCCAAAAAAGTACTCATTTTGCGACATCACAGCACGAGAAAGCCGACGCCAGATATCAAAATCAAATGACTCTTCATCCAATGTATGTCCGGAAAAGTCAAACCGAACCGGCGTTTTTTCTTCCGGTGTTTCGACTTTTTCCGTCTGCATGGAAACCACTTCCGGATGTCTCTGCGGAATCTCATTGACATAATACCCGCTCTGCGGCACACAGGTTACCAAACCATCTGCACACAGCTGCTCATATGCCGTTTCCACGGTTGTGCGGCTGACCGCAGAATCCTTCGTCATCTGACGAATCGACGGCAACCGCATTCCCGCCTTCAATCGACCGGAGTAGATCTCGCCTCGCACCTGTAAATACAGGTTTTGGTACAATGGCTGCTTCATAGTTGCCTCGGCTCATGAATTCGCTTGGAATAGTCCTCCAGAATGCTGCGGCAAAAGTCGTTGTCGCGAATCTCCGAATACGGCAAAATAGGACGCGGCACACCCGTGTGCTGCCGCAGCGATTTGCCCATCCAAACAACATCTCGCCACTGGCCAAATTTGAACATACTATTTTTATACGCACCCATGCGCTGAAAGCCCATCGCCGTATGAAAGGACATGCTCTTCGGATTTGGCATGGTAATACCAACATAGATGCTGTAATACCCCTGATACGTCAGCAAATCATCCAATGCACCATACAGCGCAGAGGCAATGCCCATGCGCTGATATCCCTGTTTGGTATAAATAGATGTCTCGCATGACCACTGATAGCCTGCACGCGTGCGATGCGGCGAAGCATAGGCATAGCCGACAATTTTCCCGTCGCGTTCACAGCAAAGCCACGGCGTTTTTGCGGTAAAGGTGCGAATGCGGTTCAAAAATTCCTCCAGCGAGGGCGGAACATATTCACTGGAAACCGTTGTATTGCTCACATACGGTGCATACAACGCCAGCATTTCCTCGGCATCTTTTTCACTGGCAGAGCGTATTACAAAATGGCTCACTATTCCCATTCCTTACTTACTAAAATAGAAACCGTTGACGATTCCTGTTTCATCATTGTACCATCCAAACGGCATACGGTCAATGTTCGGGTTAACTTCAAAATCACATCTTTTGGTATTGTCTATTTCCTTTTCCCTGTGATCGACTGTCCTACATTGACACACCTCACCACACACCTTGTATGTCCACCGGTATTACAGGTAAACAGCGTCAAATCCCATGGATCCTTCGATGTTTTCGTCACCATATCCTCCACCTGTGTCGGTGCTAAGGTCTCGATCGTTTCTACCCGGTATTTCCATGTCACGCCGTCCATATCCAAAAATTGCACCTTTGTCCCTGGATCCAACCAGCGAATCTCTCCAAAGTGACGAGAATAATTATGTCCGCAGAGGACCATATCCTCCGTAAATGTCGCGCCGGAAAAGCGTCCCGGCGCAATCTGCAATCCTTCATAGTGATATTGTCAATATCATTGTTCTCAAAAGGCGAACTGTCGTGTGTCACCGAACCCTTATTTGTCGTATAACACAATGTCACGTCCCATGAAGTCTGACTTGCCGTATAGCCCTTTGGCACTTCGATTTCCTTTAATACATAATCGCCCCACGGCAGATTCGCAAATCGGTTGATCGTAGTATTCTTATCCGTAGTAATCTCATATGGCTTCCCATCTGCACCTAAGACTGGCGTTGTACCGTCCGACTGATACAACGCAAACTTCGCACCACTAAGGGAATTTCCCTTTCCGTCCTGCTTACTGAACGTCACATCATACAGCAGACCGCGTACATACGGAACCGGAAAGTCCACTGTACCATTTGTTCCATTCGAGCTATACCGCAGTGTCGCATAATTATTGACCTTATAGCTGTCCAAATCTCCGCTACCGCTCTTCATATTGTCCGCTCAGCTGTCAAAGCCAGCCTTTGTGACATCCAGCTTTACCTTGTAGACTATCTGGGCAATGTTGAAGTGGTAGCCGGTAGTTTTGCCGTCATACGACTCTCCACTTTCACCAGCTACTACTGTGTTATCCACCGGTGTCCACGTCAATGTTTGGCTTGCTTCGTCAAAGTTGTACGTTCCATCACAATCTTTCACACCATTGTAAACAATATAATCGCCCATCTTATCTGTCACTGATTCAAGTGTAATCGGGTCAACTAAATAATTGATTCCATGTTCCTCCATTTTATCCAGGTCAATTGTATAGCTTAGTACATTTTTATAATTAGGTATCCCGTTCCATTTTTACAGGTTGGCGTTCCGCCATGATACCATCCTGTATAGGTGTGTACCTCCTTGCCGCCTTTTACAAACGTACGACGGTACACCGGAATAATACATGCAGAACTCGGCAAACGGTACAGACCATGCGGCATATTTATCGCCAGCCCAGTCGCCGTAGCGGGTATAGCCACGCGTCGTGTCAATCAGGCATTCCGTTGTATGCGTGTGCTCCGTCTTGCCGCACGTCAACTCCTCGGCATAGCAGTCCTCCGTACTCCGATTTTCCTTGCAGGGAGCGACGTTTAATATATCGTCCCTCCCATCTGCCGTCTTTGCGCTTATACATGTTTTCCCCTTTTCTTGGCATAGAAGTACCTCCTTATTTGCTGACGGAATTTTTAACGAGAATAATAAAATTATTTTCGTTCTAAATTCCGCATTTTCCTCTTGAAATCCCGCATTTGATAGGAATTTGTCGAAAAAAATATTGACAATCACAGTATGAACTATTAAAATTATGTTAACATTCTTCCAATAATATGTTCGTAGAGTAATACGCTCTGCGATTTTTTATTTTATCCATTTGGTATGAAAATCTTTATTTTACTTTTCTTTCCGCAAAGTATATACTAGCTATAGAAAAGGAGGGCACCTCTCATGTCATTTCAAGCAGTACAGCAATATTTTGATGCCGTCGGCTTAGGCGACCGCGTCATGGAATTTCATCAATCCAGCGCAACCGTAGAGCTCGCGGCACAGGCACTCGGCTGTGAACCAAAACAGATTGCAAAAACCATGTCATTTCTCGTCGAAAATGCGCCGATTTTAATCGTCACAGCCGGAGACGCAAAAATCGACAACAAAAAATATAAAAACCTGTTTCACCAGAAAGCAAAAATGATTCCCGGCGAACAGGTAGAAGAATATATTGGACACGCACCCGGCGGCGTCTGCCCCTTTTTAATTCAGCCAGAGGTAAAGGTTTACTTAGATGTCTCCCTCAAGCGGTTTACCGCCGTTTACCCCGCGGCGGGCAGCGGAAACAGTGCCGTTCATCTCACCTTGGATGAGCTGATGAAATACTCTCATTATGAGCAATGGGTGGATGTCTGCAAGGGCTGGAACGATGCTCCCATCGAATAACGAATATATTGCATAAAAAAATAGCGGTTTCCTATGTCAACCAACATAAGAAACCGCTATTTTATATTGTTGCTATACAGCCGTTAGATTCTCTGCGCGAGCTTTTCGCTCCACGTCGCACGGAACGCAGCGTACCGGCCTTCGTCCAGCGCCTTGCGAATCTCCACCATCAGGTTATTGTAGAAATACAGATTGTGCATGACCAGCAGACGCTGACCCAGCATCTCCCCTGCCTTGAGTAGATGGCGCAGGTAGGCACGACTGTAGGTCTGGCACACCGGACAATTGCAGTGCTCATCCAGCGGCTTTTCATCCAGCTGGTACTTCGCATTGTTCAGGTTGCGGATGCCATCCCAAGTAAACACATGCCCATGGCGTGCGTTGCGCGTCGGCATAACACAGTCAAAGAAATCAATGCCGCGCCAAACCGCTTCGATAATATTTGACGGCGTGCCAACGCCCATCAAATAGCGTGGCTTGTTGTCCGGCGCATACGGCAGCACCTCATCCAGAATATGATACATCGTCTCGGTGGATTCACCGACTGCCAGACCGCCGATCGCATAGCCCGGCAGATCCAGCTCTGCAATCGCCTTCATATGCGCAATGCGCAGATCGTCATATGTGCCGCCCTGATTGATGCCAAACAGCATCTGCTTCGGGTTGACGGTATCCGGCAGGCTATTGAGCCGATCCAGCTCCTTCTTGCAGCGATACAGCCAGCGAGTTGTGCGCTCACACGACGCTTTGACATAATCATACGGTGACGGGTTTTCACAACACTCGTCAAACGCCATCGCAATATCCGAGCCGAGGTTGCTCTGAATGCGCATACTCTCCTCCGGTCCCATAAAGATTTTACGACCATCGACATGCGAGGAGAAATGCACGCCTTCTTCCTTAATACGGCGCAGTGACGACAGAGAGAACACCTGAAATCCGCCGCTGTCCGTCAAAATCGGACCATCCCAACGCATAAACTTATGCAGACCGCCCATCTCTCGAATCACCTGATCGCCCGGACGGACGTGCAGATGATAGGTATTGGACAGTTCAATCTGACAGCCCAGCTGCTTCAAATCATGCGCCGACACGGCGCCCTTGATCGCACCCTGCGTGCCGACGTTCTGGAACACCGGTGTCTGCACGATTCCGTGCGCACAGGTAAAGATGCCGCGGCGTGCGCGTCCCTCTCGTTTCGTTACTTCAAACATCAGTCTGTTTCCTTTCTGCTCGCTCCGCCGTCATAAATCAGCATGGCATCGCCAAAGCTAAAAAAGCGGTATTCCTGCTCTACCGCAATGCGATAGGCATTCATAATCATGTCGCGTCCCGCAAATGCCGAAATCAGCATCATCAGCGTGCTCTCCGGCAGATGGAAATTCGTAATCAGGCAGTCCACCGCCTTAAAGCGATAGCCCGGATAGATAAAGATATTCGTCCAACCGGAGCACGCACGAACCGTGCCATCCTCCGCCGCAATGGTCTCCAGCGTGCGGGTTGCCGTGGTGCCAACCGCGAAAATGCGGCCGCCGTTCTTGCGGGTGTTGTTAATGATTGCCGCATTTTTCTCATCCAGCATATAATATTCCGAGTGCATCGTGTGATTTTCGACATCCTCTACCTTGACCGGACGGAACGTGCCCAAGCCGACATGCAGCGTGACCGACGCAATCTGTACCCCCATCGCACGCACCGTATCCATCAGCTCCGGCGTAAAATGTAGGCCCGCCGTTGGTGCCGCCGCTGAGCCTGGTGTCTTGCTGTATACCGTCTGGTAGCGTTCCGGATCATCCAGCTTTTCCTTGATATACGGCGGAAGCGGCATGCTGCCCAGTTCCTCCAGAACCTCCAGAAAGACACCGGTATAATGAAAACGAATCAGGCGATTGCCGCCGTCCGGCAAAATTTCCTCTACCGTCGCCGTCAGCTTGCCCCCACCAAACGTCAGCTCTGCGCCGACGCGGCACTTCTTGCCCGGGCGAGTCAGGCACTCCCAAACACCGTCTCCTTTGTCCGTCAGCAACACTAGCTCAATCGGATAGCCGCTGTCCGCACGCTCACCCAGCAGACGCGCTGGAATCACACGGGAATTGTTAACAACCAGCGTATCCCCCGGACGCAGGTACTCAGGCAGATCGCTAAAATGGCGATGCTCAATCGAGCCATCCGTTTTATTCAGCGCCAGCATACGCGACGAATCGCGACGCTCCAGTGGCGTCTGTGCGATCAAGCGCTCCGGCAGATCATAGTAAAAATCACTTGTTTTCATATCATTGCTGTGGATACGGCATCGTATCCACCCTCCTCATACTCCATTCACGATCATATAACAATACATTATTACTATGATACCCAAAACGTGTACCGAAATCAAGTGCAGAAACACAGCTCGTTTTGTGTGTTTTCCCAATCTGTTCAACTTGACAAAGTTTTTAACCCCATGGTAGAATAAATAAAGTAATTTCATAGATCGATTGAGGCGCGGCACGCATCAGTATCCAGTCGGAAAAAGCGCAATTTTAAGGAAGCCGGAGAAAGGGTTTGCCGCCGAAGAAAGCAGTCTTGCGCGGCTGTTTGTCTGGACGGGTTTGAAAATATCGGCTCGGCTGTCACCGGCTTGTTCCCGTGATGCGCTATCGTTATCCTGTGCTGCCCTTTTGCAGCAGCACTGTTTTATCAGCCGGTTTTTCGTAAAACTGGCTTTTGTTTTGCTCAAATTCGGAAACGGTTTATCAAATCGAGTATATGAATAGATTAGCAGACACACAGGAGGAATTCGAGATGAAACAGTATAATGTTGGCATTATCGGAGCAACCGGTATGGTAGGTCAGCGTTTCGCAACGCTGCTGGAAAACCATCCGTGGTTCCATGTCGTCGCGCTGGCAGCTAGCGGACGCAACAAGGGCAAGACCTATGCAGAGGCCGTAGACGGACGTTGGAAGATGTCCACCCCGATTCCGGAGTCGTTCCGCGACATGGTTCTGTATGACGCAGAGGGCGACGCCGAGGAGTTCGCATCCAAGGTGGACTTCACGTTCTGCGCTGTAAACATGAAGAAGGACGTTATCCGTGCTCTGGAAGAAAAGTATGCAAAGCTGGAGTGCCCGGTTATCTCCAACAACAGCGCACACCGCTTCACTAAGGACGTTCCGATGATTATTCCGGAAGTCAATGCCGATCACGCAAAGATCATTCCGGCACAGCGCAAGCGTCTGGGCACTAAGCGCGGCTTTATTGCTGTAAAGTCCAACTGCTCGATCCAGTCCTATGTCCCGGCTCTGACCGCATTGCACCAGTTTGGCATTGAGAAAGTCGCTGTCTGCACCTATCAGGCTATCTCTGGTGCCGGTAAGACCTTTGAAACCTGGCCGGAAATGGTTGACAACGTTATTCCGTACATCGGCGGCGAAGAGGAAAAGTCCGAGAAGGAGCCGATGAAAGTTTGGGGCAGCATTCAGGGCGACGAGATCGTAGCCGCTTCTGAGCCGGTTATCTCCGCACAGTGCCTGCGTGTTCCGGTATCCGACGGTCACACCGCTGCTGCATTTGTTAAGTTCAAGAACAAGCCGACGAAGGAGCAGATTCTGGAAGCTTGGGCCAACTACTCCGGCCGTGCACAGGAGCTGAATCTCCCGTCCGCACCAAAGCAGTTCCTGCACTATTTCGAGGAGGATGATCGCCCGCAGGCAAAGCTGGACCGCAATCTGGAAGGCGGCATGGCGGTTTCCATCGGCCGTCTGCGTGATGACGTTATCTTCGACTATCGTTTTGTATCTCTGTCTCATAACACCCTGCGCGGTGCAGCAGGCGGCGCTGTCGAAATGGCAGAACTGCTGTGCGCGGAAGGCTACATGGACTAATTGTTCTAATTTAGGTTCCGGCGCTATGGCAGCGTCAAGAAAATTTGGAGGGAAATTCTATGAAAAAGCCTGTTTTCACCGGTGCTAATGTTGCGATTATCACCCCGATGACAGCTACCGGAGATGTCAATTATCCGGAGTTTAAGAAGATTATTGACGATCAGATTGCACGCGGTATTGATTCCATCACCATCTGCGGCACAACGGGTGAAGGCTCTACCCTGACCGACAAGGAGCATAAGGAAGCGATTCAGTTCTGCATCGACTATGTCAACGGTCGTGTTCCGGTTATTGCCGGAACGGGTTCCAACGACACCCGCTACGCCATCGAGCTGTGTCAGTTCGCATCCAAGGCAGGTGCGGACGGTCTGCTGACGGTTACCCCATACTATAACAAGAGCTCCCAGCGCGGCCTGATTCAGCATTTCACTGCATTGGCTGACTGCTCGGACACGCCGATCATCCTGTACAACGTACCGAGCCGCACCGGCGTCAGCATTGCGGCGGATACCTACTATCAGCTGTCCAAGCACCCGAACATCAACGGCTGCAAGGAAGCTTCCGGTGACTTCTCCCTGCTGGCAGAGGCAATGCGTCTGTGCGGTGACGAGCTGAACTTCTGGTCCGGTAACGATGATATGATCGTTCCGATCATCGCCATGGGCGGCAAGGGTGTCATCTCGGTTCTGGCAAACGTTGCTCCGGATGCCGCACACAACATTGCGCAGAGCGCACTGGACGGCAACTACGAGCAGGCACGCGCACTTCAGCTGAAGTATCTGGATCTGATCAACGCCCTGTTCACTGAAGTCAACCCGATTCCGGTCAAGAAGGCCATGAAGATGCTGGGTTGGGATGTCGGCGAGCTGCGTCTCCCGCTGTACGAGATTTCGGATGCGCATGCCGAGCAGCTGAAGCAGGCAATGATCGAGGCTGGCCTGACGCTGGCAAAGTAAAGGAGTACCACAGATGTTGAAAATTGGACTCTGCGGCTGCAACGGCCGTATGGGCAAAGTCATCACCGACATTGTCTCGAAAAAGGATAACATGAAAATCGTTGCCGGTTTTGATGCATACACGGAAAAGCTGTCGGATTATCCGGTTTACGCCGATCCGCACGAATTCACTGGCGAGTGCGACATCATTATTGATTTCTCCAATCCGGCCTCGCTGGACGGTCTGCTGTCTTACTGCAAGGCGCACAAGACCCCAATCGTCATCTGCACCACCGGCTTCTCCAAGGAGCAGCTGGACACAATCCGTGCCATTTCGGCAGAAATTCCGGTATTCCGTTCCGGCAACATGTCGATCGGCATCAACCTGCTGATGGACCTGCTGCGCAAGTGCGGTTCGGTTCTAGGCGACAGCTACGATGTGGAAATCATCGAGAAGCACCATAACCAGAAGCTGGACGCTCCGTCCGGCACGGCACTCATGCTGGCGGACGCCGTCAATGAGGCTCTCCCCTACGATGCGGAGTATGTATACAACCGTCACGACCGCCGCGAAAAGCGTCCGGCTCATGAAATTGGTATCCACTCCATCCGTGGCGGCACGATTGTCGGCGAGCATGAGGTTCTGTTTGCCGGTCGCGACGAGCTGATTGAAATTCGTCACACGGCGCTGTCCCGTGAGGTATTTGCTGTCGGCGCGGTTGACGCTGCGGCATTCCTCGCCAAGCAGACACAGCCGGGCATGTATGACATGTCGGATGTCATTGCTGCAAAATAAAATACATCTTACGATGCAAAAGCTCCCGCGAACGGTTTGTTCGCGGGAGCTTCTTTTTTCTATTTTATGCAAAAACAGAGAAATACAGCAGCACCAGTGCGCCGAGGATAATTCGATACCAGCCGAACACCTTGAAGTCGTGCTTGCGGATATAGCCCATCAGGAACTTGATGACCAGAACCGAGACAAGGAACGCAACGATCATGCCGATAATCAAAATCATGGCTTCCTGCGCCGTAAATGCCAGACCAAACTTAATCAGCTTGATAAAGCTCAGACCAAACATAACCGGTACCGCGAGGAAAAACGTGAATTCTGCCGCCGCCACACGGGATACGCCAATGAGCAATGCGCCGATGATCGTCGAACCGGAACGCGAGGTACCCGGAATGATTGACAGCACCTGAAACAGACCAATGAGGAACGCCGTGCGGAACGTGATATCCTCCAGCGTTTTGGTCGTCGGCACACGATTTTTGTTCCAGTTTTCAATCACAATAAACGCAATACCGTATACAATCAGCGTCGTTGCGATAACAATTGGCGTGTGCAAATGTGCCTCAATAAAGTTGTCAAACAGCAGTGTGACAATCGCGCCCGGAATGCAGGCCACAACAACCTTGCACCACATCAAAAAGACGTCTTTCCGGATAAACGGCTTGGATTTATCTTTCGTCTGGAACGGGAACATCTTTCCCCAGAACAACAGAACAACCGCCAAGATTGCACCGAGCTGAATGACAACAAAGAACATCTCCTTGAAATCATCACTGGCATTGATCTGGATGAATTGATCCACCAGCAGCATGTGTCCCGTACTGCTGATCGGAAGCCACTCGGTAATGCCCTCCACGATGCCCAGAAAGACAACCTTCAGTATTTCCATCAGATGTAACATAAGCAAAATTTCCTCCCTGATGCCCATACTATGAGATAACACAGAAATAGAGCACAGAGAGAACTCTCTGCGCTCTATTACAACATTATTTCGCAGCGGAAAGCATCAATTTAATTCGGTTTTCCTGATTGATGCGGGACGCGCCCGGATCATAATCAACGCTTACAATGTTGGCCTCCGGGTACAGTTCCCGCACGCGGCGAACCATTCCCTTTCCGGCAATATGATTTGGCAGACAGCCAAACGGCTGTGTCAAAACGATATTTTTCACACCCTCATTGATCAACTCAACCATTTCTCCTGGGAGAAGCCAGCCCTCACCCATCTTGACGCCAGGGTTGATGACCTCCAACGCCAGCTTGCGCACCTTATCAAACGGCATCGGCTCACGAAAATGACCATCACGCCGGATAATCTGGATAATGTCCTTCTGCTTATTGCACAGGAAGCGATACAGATACTTCATCACCAGCACCGCCTTGGCCCCGCGGCCGTACAGCTGATAGTCATAGATATGATTCAAAATCCAGTACATGCAGAAATCAATCAGTCCGGGAAGCACCGGTTCGGTTCCCTCGCCGAGAAGAAATTTTTCTAGGTTGTTGTTGCCCAACGGAGAGAATTTTACATAAATCTCGCCGACAATGCCAACCTTCGGCTTGCTGCCGAAGTCCTTCATCTCCAACTCTGCAAACCGCTTGACAATCAAGTTCATCAATGCACGGACCTGCTTGTAGCGGATGATTCGCGACTTGTCGAAATCGTCTGTGATCTTTTCAATCAGCTCATCCACTACCTTATCCGCTGCGCCCTTCTGCACAATATACGGCCGACACTGGTTATAAATCTGCATAATCAAATCGCCAAGCAGTGCGCCGTAGGCAATCTGAATAATCATACGGCCTGTCAGCTGGAAGCCCGGATTCGCATCCTTTTCCATGCCGGAAAAGTTCAGCGAAATGACGGGAATGTACTCATATCCCAGCTTCACCAGTGCCTTGCGCAGCAGATAAATATAATTCGATGCTCGGCATCCGCCGCCGGTCTGCGGCAGCATCAGCGCAACTTTGTGCGGATCGTATTTTCCGGACTCGATCGCGTCAATCAGCTGACCAATAACCAGCAATGCCGGATAGCAGGTATCGTTATGAACATTTTTTAATCCCTGTTCGACAATCTGAGGGCCTTCAGTTTCCAATAGTTCAAAATGGTAGCCATAGTTCCTCATAATCGCCAAAATGAGCTTAATTTGAATCGGCAGCATGTTGGGGACTAAAATAGTATACTCCCCTTTCATCTCTTCTGTAAAGGGGGTATGCGGTAATTCACGGTTTTCTGACATAGTTTCGCCTCTCTTCCACTGCCGCAATCATGCTGCGAATACGAATTTTCGCAGCGCCCAGGTTGTTAATCTCATCAATCTTCAGCTGCGTGTAAATCTTACCGCTTTCCTCGGTAATCGCACGCATTTCGTCCGTTGTAATCGCGTCAATGCCACAGCCGAACGAAACCAGCTGAATAATCTGCGCATTTTCCTTCTGCGTCACATAATTCGCCGCCGCATACATGCGCGAATGATACGTCCATTGGTTAAAGACATTGACCTGCGGCATTTCACTCAGCGGAGCAACAGCATCCTCCGAAACGATAACCATGCCATACGACTGAATCATACGGTCAATGCCATGATTGATCTCCGGATCGACATGATACGGACGTCCGGCAATCACGGCGATTTGCAGATTGTGCTCATCGGCAAATTCAATGGCCTTCACACCAGCTTCGGCAATATCAGCATAGTAGTGCTCCAGCTCGGAAAACGCGTGGTCAATCGCACGCTTCACCATGCGCTTATTGATGTGCGAATACTTCTTGCAGAAGTACGCGCCCGCCAGACGAACGAAATCCTTTTTCCGATCCGGCTCAAAATACGGCATCATGAAATCCACATCCTTCAGATGCGGCATATTTGCCTTGAGCAGCTCCGGATAATACGCAACGACCGGACAGTTATAGCAATTCTGCGTGCGGTGCTCATCTAAGTTATAGGTCATGCAGGGGTAGAAAATCGCATCCACACCCTTCGACAGCAGATTCTCAATATGGCCATGCATCAGCTTTGCCGGATAGCATACGGTATCCGATGGAATGGAATTCTGACCCTGCGCATAGGTGGCGCGCGTGGATACATCCGAAATCACAACTTCAAAGTCCAAATCCGTCAGCAGCGTGTGCCAGAACGGCAGCAACTCGAACATATTCAGGCCGAACGGAATGCCGATCTTCGCCTTGCCCGGCTTGCTCTTTTTCCGGTAGGAGTTCAGACGATCCAGCTTGAACTGATACAGATTCGGCAGCTTCATCTTTTCTCCGCCGCCGAGTGGACGCTCACAGCGGTTTCCGGAGATAAACTTTCTGCCGCCGGAGAACGTCGATACCGTCAGCGAGCAGTGGTTGGTGCACATGCCGCACTTGACCGAGCTGGTCTTGTGCGAAAAACTCTCCAGTTCTTCTACACCGATCAGCGTGGTCTCTTCCTTCTCATTGTCCATCGCATGGAGCGCCGCGCCATACGCGCCCATCAAGCCGGAAATTGCCGGACGAATCACGTCGCGTCCAACCTCCATCTCAAACGAGCGCAGAATCGCATCGTTCAGGAACGTGCCGCCCTGAACGACAATATGCTGACCCAGATCATCCGGCGAATGTGCGCGAATGACCTTGTACAGCGCATTTTTAACAACGCTGACCGACAGTCCAGACGAAATCGCGTCGATGCCCGCGCCATCCTTCTGCGCCTGCTTAACCGACGAATTCATAAACACCGTACAGCGCGAACCGAGGTCAATCGGGTGCTCCGCCAGCAGGCCAATTTTGCAGAACTCTTCCACGCTATAGCCCATTGAGCGCGCAAATGTCTCAATAAACGAACCACAGCCCGAAGAGCACGCTTCGTTCAGTGAAATATTGTCGATGCAGTCGTTGGCGATTTTGAAACACTTGATATCCTGACCGCCAATATCAATGATAAAGTCTACATCCGGTTCAAAATGCTTCGCCGCCTTAAAATGCGCCATAGTTTCTACCAGACCGAAATCGACACCAAAGGCATTGAGAATTAGCGCCTCGCCATAACCGGTAACGGCAGACGCACGAATATGAACCCGATCTCCGCACAGCTCGTAGAGCTTCATCAGCTGTGTGCGGATAATGTCCACCGGATTACCCTTATTGGGACCATAGTAATGAAACAGCAGCTGTTTATCCTCGCCAATCAACACGAGCTTGGTCGTCGTCGAGCCGCAGTCAATGCCCAGATACGCGTCGCCCGTGTACATCGAGACATTTTCCCGCATAATATCACTGGAATTATGACGGCGGCAAAACGCCTCATATTCCTCCTGATTGTGAAACAGTGGGTTTAAGGTAGCGGCCGCCACACGGACACCCGCAGTCTTTTTCAGCGTTTCCAGCAGTTCGTCATACGAATATGTATTCGTTGTATTCTCCTGCGCGTAGCAGGCCGCGCCCGCCGCAATCGCATATGGTGCCAGCTCCGGGAAATGCGCATGCTCGTCGCTCAGTCCCAGTGTCTCTTGGAAACGGTGCTGCAAGCCCTTGAAGAAAAACAGCGGACCGCCCAAAAACAGCACGTCGCCCTCAATCTCACGTCCCTGCGCCAGACCGGTCAGTGTCTGATTGACCACCGCCTGAAAAATCGACGCCGCGATGTCCTCCTTGCGCGCGCCTTCGTTCAGCAGCGGCTGAATGTCGCTCTTTGCGAACACGCCGCAGCGCGACGCAATGGTATACAGTCGCTCGGAATGCTGCGCCAGACGATCCAGCTCCTCCGGCGTGACATCCAGCAGAACTGCCATTTGGTCAATAAAGGCACCTGTGCCGCCGGCACAGGTGCCGTTCATTCTCTCCTCCAGCTGTCCGGTGAGGAACACAATCTTTGCATCTTCGCCGCCCAGTTCAATTACCACATCGGCGTTGGGTACAAAGCGTCCGACACATTTTCTGGTGGCAAAGACTTCCTGTACAAAGTCAATCCCACTGGCCTTTGCAACGCCTAAACCAGCCGAGCCGGTTATCGCAACGCGAAGGTCGGCCTCGCCAATGATCTGTTTTGCATCGAGCAGCATTTCGCAGGCTTTTTCACGCACTTTGGAAAAGTGACGTTCATATTTCCGATATAAAATCTGCGAACGCCCCGTTGCTTCATTTTCCCCCACAGCGACTAGCTTAACTGTAGTGGAACCGATATCTATTCCTAAATACACATTCATGTAGTCTGCTCCTCATTCTCTCCAACCTATGCAAACGTCAAAATTATCTTATAATATATTAAGCAGAAAAGAGTATTTCGTCAACCAGTAAACCGCCTATTTTTCGTCAAATTCCTCTTTTTTTTGTATAAAATTAGCATAAACTTAACACTCTTTTATCACTATGTTGTCTTTTCTTCCACAGAAAACCAATGCTGAAAACGACATCATCCAACAACAATTTTTCCAATTCATGCGCAGCGCTACACCGAGAAACATACCTCAAAAGCCAATATGGGCTAAAAGCTGCCAATACAGCTTTTAGCCCACAATACTTCGTTTGATCAATCTCTTTTTTCTGTTCTTCCAACTTACTCTTCGCGCTGCATCACAGCTCTGCCAGGCGCTTGCGGTCCAGTTTACCCTTTTCATCCATCGGCAGGCTGTGCAGAATCCGGACAATACCCGGAATCATAAACTGCGGCAGATACTGTCGCGCCGCAATGCGAATCTGTCCCGGTGTCATCTGCTCGCCTTCCTCCAGCGTGACATACGCCACCAGATGTCCATACTGAACAATTGCGCCGCAGGCGACAACACCCGCAATGCGGCACATATTGATCTCTACATCGCGACATTCCAAACGGTAGCCGCCAACCTTGACCTGCGAGTCCTTTCTCGCCTTCCAATACAGCTTGCCGTCTTTCACGTAGCCAATGTCACCCGTTCGGTACGCCGGTCGATTATCATAGGTAAAGTAACCGCCCTGCTCACCGTTAGTATAGCCAACCGTGACGCTCGGTCCAACCAAGACGATTTCGCCTTCCTGCCCCTCTTCGACGCAGTGATCTTCGTTCGGATCCATAAGCAGAATTTCCGTCGCGCTCTCCGTCAGCGAACCGATCGGTAGCGGCGCATCACACATCTCTGGTGTGATCTCACTGGCGGTTACATTGCAGGTGCTTTCCGTCGAACCGTAGGCATTGATGACCTTCAATCCCGGGAAACGCTCATGCAGCTCCTTTGGAGTCTGACGATGCAGCGCTTCTCCCGACAGATAAATAACCTTCAGATTCGGCAGCATTTCTGCATTAAAGCTCTTACGTTCAATACAGTAATCCGCAATCGACGGGGTCATGACAATGACATTCGGATTGCTCGCGCGCATATGCCGCAGCAGTGAGCTGTGCTTTTCCTTCAGTTCGTTCTCCGTCATAATCAGTGTATGACCGTGTGTCAGCGAATAGTAGACATCGACCATAGATAAATCAATGGAAAGCAGTGAAATATTCAAAATCGTGCCTGGTTCTTCCAATGTAAACGTCGTATTCAGCCAGTTGATAAAGTTATTCAGGTTGCCGCGCGTCGCTTTCACACCGCAAGCCAGGCCGGTACTTCCCGATGTGAAAATGATATAAGCAATCGAGTCTTCTGACACCTTCGTCGGGAGAACCACCTCTTCCTCCGGAGGATTCTGAGAAAGCTTTTTGATATTCTCTTTTGGAATCTTATTGGATCCCGAAAAACCCCGTCCAATCGCGCACAGTACCAAATCCGCTTCGGATTCGTTTGCAATACCCGCCAAGCGGTCATGCGGCAGACCAACGCTGCATGGCACATACGCGACACCGGCACGAATACATGCCAGAAATGCCACCAACATAGAACATTCCTTATGTCCGTATACTAGAACGCTTTTGGCGCCGCGCAAAATGATATGCTTCGCCAAGTTTTCACTTCGGCGATACAGCTCCCCATACGTCATTGCCTCACGCTGTGTGCGGCAGGCAATACGCTCTGCCGGATGGGTAAAAATAGACGAAAGATCCATACGCTCCATTCCTCCTCGTTTATTGTAAAACAGCCATTCAACGTTACCTCTCCTCATAAAATATACCACAATTAGCTACTCAAAGCAAATTAAAATTCCCTCGCTTAAAATAGACAAAAAATAATCAAAAAAGCCATTTGGGGCTTGACACTGCCGAAAAAGGAGAGTAGTATATATCCAACAACTTAACATGCCTTATCAAGAGTGGTGGAGGGATCGGCCCGATGAAGCCCGGCAACCTGCTGTTTCGTATAGCAAGGTGCCAATTCCGCCGGTGTCCAGCTTTTCAGAATCGAAAGATGAGGATTTTTCAAGCGCACTGGCAAAATCGTCAGGCGTTTTTATTTTGTTCAAAATTATCTTACATACATCGTATGTCGTTCCAAGGAGGAGCAAGTATGGCAAAGTATTTATTTACATCTGAGTCCGTTACCGAAGGACATCCGGATAAAATCTGCGATCAGATTTCTGACGCAATCCTTGATGCAATGTTGGAACAGGACCCCTATTCCCGTGTTGCTTGTGAGACAACCGTGACCACCGGTCTGGTGAGCATTATGGGTGAAATCACTACCAAGGCAATTGTCGATATTCCGGCTGTTGTACGCGAAGTGGTTCGTGAAATCGGCTATGACCGCGCGAAGTTCGGCTTTGACTGCGACACCTGCGCTGTCATCACTACGCTGGATAAGCAGTCCACCGATATCGCCATGGGCGTTGACCGTTCGCTGGAGAGCAAGACCGGCGAGGAGACCGACGACCTGAATGTCGGCGCCGGTGACCAGGGCATGATGTTCGGTTACGCCTGCGACGAGACCGAGGAGCTGATGCCGCTGCCGATCTCTCTGGCACAGAAGATGGCAAAGCGTCTGACCGACGTCCGTAAGTCCGGCAAGTACACCTACCTCCGTCCAGACGGCAAGACGCAGGTTACCGTTGAGTATGACAAGGATCAGAAGCCGATTCACATCGACACCGTTGTCCTGTCCACCCAACATGATCCGGACGTCACGCTCGAGCAGATTCGTAAGGATATGATTGCGGACGTTATTGCACCGACCCTTCCGGCAGAGCTGTACGACGAAAACACCCGCATCTTCGTCAACCCGACCGGACGTTTTGTTATTGGCGGCCCACAGGGCGACTCCGGCCTGACCGGACGCAAAATCATCGTCGATACCTACGGCGGCTCCGCTCCTCACGGCGGCGGCGCATTCTCCGGCAAGGACCCGACCAAGGTTGACCGTTCGGCCGCTTATGCTGCACGCTACGTTGCCAAGAACATTGTCGCAGCTAAGCTGGCGACCAAGTGCCAGATTCAGCTGGCTTATGCGATCGGCGTTGCACAGCCGGTTTCCATCCGCGTGGATACCTTTGGCACCGGTACGGTTTCGGACGATGTTCTGTCGGATGCTGTTTCCAAGGTATTTGACCTTCGCCCGAGCGCAATCATCCGCGACCTTGACCTGCGCAAGCCGATTTATCGTCCGCTCGCCGCTTACGGTCACATGGGACGCACCGATCTAAATGTCGCATGGGAAAAGACCGATCGTGTCGATGCCCTGCTGGCAGCAGTGAAGTAATCGTTATTTTAACTCGTAATAGAAAAACCGAGCCAAATGGCTCGGTTTTTTCATGTCAAATTGCATTTACGACGAATAATCAATGTCATATCCGTCATCATCTGCTGTACCGGTGTGAATGGTCGAGCCATCCGTTGCGACAAAGATATACTTCAGCGTCTTGGAATATGCACCGCCGTCCTGATCGTCTTCCGCCCACGACATACGATAGACGTAATATTTGTGGCTGCCAATCTGCTCGATGCTCTCCAAGTTATACTCATAAGCCTGTCCGTCGGCATCCTCAGAACCAAATTCCGCAACAACGGATGCTTTCGCCTCCGACTTGGAAATTTGATTTCTCGCTTCGCCGTCTTGGCTGGCGTCATCCTGCCCATTCTCTGACGCTGCGGCATCTTGCTTATCCGCGGACTCGTCCTTCTGCATGGAATCCTCCTGCTTATCGCTGGCCTCATCTTGCTTGTCCTGCTGTTCCTGTTCTGCCGCCGCGGCATCCTTTTTCTTCTGGATATCTTCGGCGTAGGACGTCGAATTTTCTTCTTCCTGCGCGGTAGTATCGTTCTGCTTGCACGCGGCAAGACCCAACAACAGGCATCCCCCGAGCAGCCACGCCATCCATTGTCTTTTTTTCATTGTTGTTCTCCCCTCTAGAAAAAAACTCAATAGAACAGATCCGGCTCTGCGCGGCGCGTAAAGCCTTCCTCTAATCCATGCTAATGATAAAGTAAAGATACTTCTCACCATCATACTATTTTGCTCCGACAGGACATCCCTTGACACAGGCACAGCATTTAATGCATTTGCCCAGCACATGGGACGGATCTTCGGGATCAATCGACCCCATCGGACATAGCTGAATACATAGCCCGCAATGAATGCAGGCATCCGATGTCTTCGGCTTGACCTTTAAAATATTGACCAGATTGCCTCCCGATGTTACGATTCGTTTATTATTCCGGCTTGTTCAGCTTACGATTTGCCTTTGCCTGGAATTTTTCATTGTAAATGATGAAGCGTTCGTGCGTGCCGCCGCCGATCCAGCCGGCGTCGTCAAATGCTTCCACGCGGAACACCAGTCGGCGTCCATCAACCTCCATCAGCTCGCTCTCGCAGCGAACCTTCATACCCAGTGGGGTCGGTGCGTCATGCGTTACCTCCAGTTTGGAGCCAACGGTGCCGCTGCCCTCTTCCAGATAATCCTGCACGCTCGTCCACGCGGTCTTCTCCATCAGAGCAACCATCATCGGCGTTGCCAGCACGTCCAGTGTGCCACTGCCAATCGTCTTGGCGGAAACGCTCTCGTCCACCATCAGCTCACAGGTTCCCTTAATACCAGTCTTTAACATAATACATAACTCTCTTTCTATGTACAAATTGCGTACAACTTTTCTTCTCTTAGACTATCATCCATTTCACCAAACGTCAATATCATAATTTGAAAATTTTTGTATCTTTTATTCGGTTGCTCGCCGAAGAAATCCCCTCTATTTTTTGCGATAATTCTCTTTTCAAACGCCATAAATGATTTGACTTTTTGAGGCAAGTATGTTACGGTAGTGATACTTTAATTCATAAAAGATTTAAAGAGGTAAAGGCCTTCTGCCTGCACTATGATGTAACCGCCCTTTCCCTAGGACAGAAGGAATATTTAAGAAAGAAGGAATTATCTCCATGCCTATCACTGATTTGTTGGAGGAGAATTGCAAAAAATATGGCGACGAGGTCTGTCTGGTCGAACTCAACCCGGAGATCAAGGAGATTCGCCGCGTTACTTGGAAGGAATACAGTCTGATGGAACCGACACCAGCGTCCTCCTTCCGCCGCGAAATCACTTGGAACGTGTTTAACGAGAAGGCAAACCGGTTTGCCAATCTGCTACTGAGCCGTGGAATCGGCCGCGGAGATAAGGTTGCCATTCTGTTGATGAACTGTCTGGAATGGCTGCCGATTTACTTTGGTATTTTGAAAACCGGCGCTCTCGCCGTTCCGTTTAACTTCCGCTATGATACCAGTGAGATTCAGTACTGTGCGGACCTCGCCGACGTCAAAGTTCTCGCCTTTGGCCCGGATTTCATCGGCCGTATCGAACCGATTGCCGATGCACTTGGCAGCAACCGCCTGTTATTATATGTCGGCGACGGCGCCTGCCCGAGCTTTGCCGAGGACTATACGCAGCTGTCTGCCAACTGCTCCAGCCAGTCCCCGAACATTCCGCTGAGGGACGAAGACGACGCCGCGATTTACTTTTCCTCCGGCACGACCGGCTTCCCGAAGGCGATCCTACATAATCATGAAAGCCTGATGCACTCCGCCCGCGTTGAGCAGGCACACCATGGGCAGACACACGAGGATGTCTTTCTCTGCATCCCGCCGCTGTATCACACCGGTGCAAAGATGCATTGGTTCGGTAGCCTAATTTCCGGCGGCAAGGCCGTTCTGCTCAAGGGTACCAAGCCAAAGTATGTCCTCGAAGCGGTTTCCAAAGAACAATGTACCATCGTCTGGCTGCTCGTTCCGTGGGCGCAGGACATTCTGGACGCCATTGACCGCGGCGACATTCATCTGGAGGATTACAAGCTCGATCAGTGGCGTCTGATGCACATCGGCGCACAGCCGGTTCCGCCGAGCTTGATCAAACGCTGGAAGCATCACTTTCCGAACCATCAGTACGATACCAACTACGGCCTGAGTGAATCCATCGGCCCGGGTTGTGTTCATCTCGGCGTGGAGAATATTCACAAGGTTGGCTCGATCGGTCTGCCAGGCTACGGCTGGGAAGCAAAGATTGTCGACGATCAGGGCAATCCCGTCCAGCCGGGCGAGGTCGGCGAGCTATGCGTCAAGGGTCCCGGCATCATGACCTGCTACTACCGCAACCCGGAAGCCACTGCTGAGGTGCTTAAGGACGGCTGGCTGTACACCGGCGATATGGCGCGTCAGGACGAGGACGGTTTCTACTTCCTCGTTGACCGCAAGAAGGACGTCATCATTTCCGGCGGCGAGAATATCTATCCGGTACAGATTGAAGATTTCCTGCGCCAGATGGACGCCATCAAGGATGTCGCTGTCATCGGCCTGCCGGATTCCCGTCTCGGCGAAATCACCGGCGCGATCATTGAGGTCAAGGAAGGCTATACGCTGACCGAAGAGGAAGTCAACGAGTTCAGCAAGAAAATGCCGCGCTACAAGCGCCCGCGCAAAATCATCTTTGCCGACATCCCGCGCAATCCAACCGGAAAAATTGAAAAGCCAGCTCTGCGTAAAATTTATTGCGCCGACAATCTGGTTGAAAAGGAAAACGAAGCATAACAATGTAATCATTACTCCTGCTCCGAAATGGGCAGGAGTTTTTTTACGCCCCACACAGAATCCCGCATGATTCTCGGTATTTTGTGTTTACTGTGCTTTTTTTTTGTGTTAAACTAGTAAATAACGGGCTGTAATCCGGACAGGGTTACCCCAAACAACGCAGCTGCCGCGGCACAGTTTATTTTTTGCCGCAAATCTACTTAGAAGGAATGGTTCATACAATGAAACAGCTTATGCTGGGCAACAAGGCTGTTGCCCGCGGTCTCTATGAAGCTGGCTGCTGTGTGGCTTCCAGCTATCCCGGTACGCCGAGCACCGAGATTACCGAAGAAGCCGCAAAATTTGATGATATCTACTGCGAATGGGCTCCAAATGAAAAGGTCGCTATGGAGGTTGCATTTGGCGCCGCAATGGCAGGCAAGCGGAGCTTCTGTGCCATGAAGCACGTTGGCTTGAATGTCGCCGCCGATCCGCTGTTTACCGCATCCTACACCGGTGTCAACGCCGGTATGGTCATCGTCGTTGCCGACGACGCCGGTATGCACTCCTCGCAGAACGAGCAGGATTCCCGCAATCATGCTATCGCGTCCAAGCTCCCGATGCTGGAGCCGGCGGATTCCGCCGAGGCGCTGGCCTTCACCAAGCTGGCTTATGAAATTTCGGAACAGTTTGACACGCCGGTTATCCTGAAGATGTGCACCCGCGTCGCACACTCCCAGAGTGTTGTCGAAACCGGTGAGCGCGTCGAGGCCGTCAAGCCCTACGAAAAGAACATTGCAAAGTACGTCATGATGCCGGCAAACGCCAAGAAGCGTCATCCGTTTGTCGAAGAGCGCACCCGTAAGCTGATCGCCTACGGCGAGACCAGCGGCATCAACCGTGTTGAGATGCACTCCACCGAGATCGGTGTCATTACCTCCAGCACGAGCTATCAGTACACCAAGGAAGTATTTGGTGACAATGCCAGCGTGCTCAAGCTTGGCATGGTCAATCCGCTTCCGGACAAACTGATTCTCGATTTTGCTTCCAAGGTCGACAAGCTTATCATCGTCGAAGAGCTTGACCCAATTATTGAGAACCACTGCAAGGCACTCGGTCTTTCCGTCACCGGCAAGGACGTTCTGCCGCTTGAGGGCGAGTTCTCGCAGAATCTGCTTGCTGAGAAGCTCGGTATGCCGGAAAAGGCGGCATGTCAGTTTGACGAGCAACTCCCGCTGCGTCCGCCGGCGATGTGTTCCGGCTGTCCGCACCGCGGTCTGTTCTACACGCTGAGCAAGAACAAGATCACCGTTCTCGGTGACATCGGCTGCTACACGCTAGGCGCTGCCGCTCCGCTGAACGCGATGGAAATGACCCTCTGCATGGGCGCTTCGATCTCCGCTACCCACGGCTTCAACAAGGCGCTGGGCGAGCAGTCCGAGCACAAGACGGTTGCTGTTATCGGCGACTCTACCTTCATGCATTCCGGCATGACCGGCCTGGCAAACATCGCCTACAACCAGAGCAATTCCACCGTTATCATTCTGGATAACTCCATCACCGGTATGACCGGCCATCAGCAGAACCCGACCACCGGCTACAACATCAAGGGCGATCCGGCGGGCAAGATTGATCTGGAGGCGCTCTGCAAGGCAATGGGCTTTGCACGCGTTCGCATTGTTGACCCATACAACCTCAAGGAATGTGAATCGGTTATTCTGGAAGAGCTGGCAACGGATGATGCATCGGTTATCATCAGCCGCCGTCCGTGCGTCCTTCTGAAATATGTCAAGACCAATCCAGCTCTCAAGGTAAACAACGATGCCTGCCGTGGATGTAAGGCTTGTATGCGTCTAGGCTGCCCGTCCATCAGCTTCAAGGACGGCAAGGCAAAGATTGATGCCACGCTGTGCGTCGGCTGCGGTGTATGTCAGCAGCTGTGCGCCTTTGGAGCACTGGAATAACAAGGAGGACAGCAGATCATGACAAAAAATATAATGATTGTCGGCGTCGGCGGACAGGGATCGCTGTTAGCCAGCAAACTGCTCGGTCAGATTCTTCTGACACAGGGCTATGACGTTAAGGTATCCGAGGTACACGGTATGAGCCAGCGCGGCGGCAGTGTTGTCACCTACGTTCGCTTTGGCGATAAGGTCTACTCCCCGATCATTGATGAAGGCGAAGCCGACTACATCATCTCGTTTGAGCTTCTGGAAGCTGCACGCTATATGAAGTTCCTTAAGCCGGGCGGACATGTTGTTGTCAATACCCAGATGATCGACCCCATGCCGGTTATCACCGGCGCGGCACAGTATCCGTCCGATCTGGTCGCAAAAATGGAGAAGGCCGGTGCGGTTGTAGACGCCATGGACGCACTCGCTATCGCTACGGAGGCTGGCTCCTCGAAGGCAGTTAACATTGCCCTGATGGGACGAATCTCCAAGTACTTCGATTTCACGGAGGAAGCATGGATGGACGCACTGACCGCCTGCGTTCCGCCGAAGTTCCTGGAGCTCAATAAAAAAGCATTTTTACTCGGCCGCGGAGAGTAAACAGCGGGCAGATTTTCTGTCCCTCTGTTCCGCCGCTGTTCAGGAGAAATCCCTCTCATGTAATGAAGTCACGAGGAATGACTTTGCGAGAGCCGCATTTTCCTCTTTAGAAATTGGACAAAAGATCGCTATTCTTCCCCTTTTTGAAGGCAGCGCGATAGCGATATGTCCCTTTCTGCACGCATCAACAAAGGAGTACATAGAAATCTATGGAACACTACTATCAGCCGGAAATTGAAACCATGCCTCACGAGCAAATCGAGGCCCTGCAGAGCGAGCGTCTGGTCAAGCAGGTCAAGCACGTCTATGACAACGTTGCATTTTATCGCAACAAGATGGATGAAATTGGCGTCAAGCCAGAAGACATCCATGGCATTGAGGATCTGCACAAGCTGCCGTTTATCTGCAAGGACGACCTGCGCGATGAATATCCGTATGGCCTGCTGGCAACACCGCTGGAAGATGTTGTCTGCATTCATTCGACTTCCGGCACGACCGGCCGCCGCGTTGTCGCGTTCTACACCCAGCACGACATTGATATCTGGGAAGACTGCTGCGCGCGCGCTATCGCAGCCGCAGGCGGCACCAAGGACGACGTCTGCCACGTCAGCTATGGCTTCGGCCTGTTCACCGGCGGCGCCGGACTCAACGGCGGTTCCCATCGTCTCGGCTGCATGACGCTGCCGATGTCCTCGGGCAACACCGACCGTCAACTTCAGTTCATGACCGACCTTGGCTCCACCATTCTCTGCTGCACCCCGTCCTACGCGGCGTATCTGGCGGAGAGCATCAACGAGCGCGGCCTGCGCGACCAAATCAAGCTCAAGGCCGGTATCTTCGGCGCTGAGGCTTGGACAGAAGAAATGCGCCACGACATTGAGAAGAACCTCGGTATTAAGGCATACGATATCTACGGTCTGACGGAGATCTCCGGCCCGGGCGTTTCGTTTGAGTGCTCCGAACAGCAGGGCATGCATATCAACGAAGACCATTTTATCGCTGAAGTCATCAATCCGGAGACCGGAGAGGTTCTGCCGGAGGGCGAAAAGGGCGAGCTGGTATTCACCTGCCTGACCAAGGAAGCCTTCCCGCTTATTCGTTATCGCACCCGTGACATTTGTATCCTGACCCACAAAAAGTGTTCCTGTGGCCGCACTCACGTCCGTATGACCAAGCCGTTGGGTCGCTCGGATGATATGATGGTTGTCAAGGGCGTCAACGTCTTCCCGTCACAGATCGAGACCGTTCTGCTGAACATGGGCTATCCGGCAAACTACGAAATCATCGTTGACCGTGTTAAGAACAATGACACAATTGAGGTCAATGCCGAGATGACGCAGGAAATGATGGATGACACCAGTGTTCCGGTTGCAAGCCGTGAGAAGGCTATCGTAACCGGTCTGAAGTCCATGCTGGGCATTAAGGTTGACGTGCACTGCGTACCACCGAAGACCATTGCGCGCTCGGAAGGCAAGGCTGTTCGCGTTATTGATAAGCGTAATCTTTACAAGAGCTAATCACATTTGTAAAGCATCTCTGTTTTTCAGCCAAAATGACGATTTTGACCTTCTGTGACGGAAACGTCACGGAAGGTCATTTTTTATGCTCACTTTTGACAATTGAACTTATTTTTCTTATGCCGAATTCGTCAAAATCAGTATAAAAATAATTCTTTATGATATCCTGTGTGCACCCTGTACAAAGACACGTGTATTTTGTTTCGTAAAATGTCATAATTATTGGATTGATTTTTTAGTGTAGGTGACTATAATAATACTTGTCAAGGGAATAATAAGAAATAAAGAAATGAGTTTCTTCCCCTTGTTTCAATCCTTCCTTTTTTCATACAAAACCTCTCTTTTCAACTTGGGTTGCCGACCAAGTTGGAAGCCAGGCGAAGCAGTTAGTTTTTATTATCCCACGCTCCATCTTTTTTCGGACTTTTCTTGGGGCCTGCTTCGAAGGAAAAAACGCGTCGCTGTTGCCGCAGCGGCGTTTTTTTCATGCCCCAAAAATCTTAGGACAGCAAAAACCCAGCACCCTCACCGAGTATAGGCAGGAGTGCTGGGGTTCTTTGTTCCTTTTTGATTATTCCTTAATATGTCCCTTATCCAAACGTTCGAAGTAGCTCTTCGTCTCCTTCACGATGACACCGCTCAAAGCAAGCAGCGCAATCAGGTTCGGGAACGCCATCAACGCGTTGAATATGTCAGCAATCGTCCAAACGGCAGAAACCGTCAGGAACGGCCCAATCAGAACTGCCAGAATGTACAGCCAACGGAATACCGTCAGTGCCGTTTTGTTGCCATGGGAGAGATACTCCACGCAACGCTCAGAATAGTAGTCCCAGCCCAGCGTCGTGGTAAATGCAAAGAATACCAAGCAGAGCATCAGCAGGAACTCACAGAACTTCGGTCCAAACGGCAGACCTGCCTGGAATGCATAGGCGGTAACCGCAACGCCCTCCAGTCCCGGCTGCAAGTATGCACCAGTCAAAACAATAGACAAGCCCGTCATCGTACAGATAATAATCGTGTCAATAAATGTACCCGTCATGGAAACTAAGCCCTGACGAACCGGCTCCTTGGTCTGTGCTGCTGCCGCAGCGATCGGCGCACTGCCCAAACCGGCCTCATTAGAGAAAATACCACGTGCAATGCCCTTCTGCATTGCGATCAAGATCGTACCCATCGCACCGCCGGCAACAGCACGCATGCCAAAGGCGCTCTCCACGATGACAACCAGTGCTGCCGGAATCTTCGTAATATTCAGGATGAGCAGCAGCAGGCAGAATGCAACATACAGAACTGCCATAAACGGTACGATAATCTGCGATACTTGCGAAATACGCTGAATACCACCAATGACAACCAGCGCCGTGCAAACCGTAACCACGATCGCCGCAATGACAACCGTCCAAGAATAGCTGGTGCCAAAGATGCTGACCGTCCAAGAATTATCCTGATCAAAGAAATTATTTACCGCCGATGCGATACCGTTTACCTGCGTAATCGTACCGATACCCATCAGACCAACACACATACCAAAGAAGGCAAACAGCTTTGCCAGCCATCTCCACTGACGACCCATACCGTTTTCAATATAATAGAACGGGCCGCCCAACGCGTGATTGTTCTCATCCACAACGCGATACTTGACAGCGAGTACACCCTCAGCGAACTTCGTCGCCATACCAAAGAATGCAGCTACCCACATCCAAAACAGAGCGCCCGGGCCGCCGGCAACAACTGCCGTTGCAACGCCGACAATGTTACCAGTACCAATTGTTGCAGAAAGCGCCGTACAAAGCGCACCGAACGAGGTGACTTCGCCTTCGCCCTCTTCCTCATTTTTGACCATGTACTTCAAGGCCTTGGGAAGCTTATGTATCTGCATACATCCCAGACGGATCGTCAGGAAAATGCCGACCGCCAGAATCAGAACAATTAGCGGGACACCCCAGACGATGCCGTCAATCTTTTCCAGAAATGCTGTAAACTGCTCCATTTTTACTCCTTCTCGTTAAAAAATAAAATAATGTGCTATGAAAAAAGAGAGCTGATCGTTCATCAACTCTCCAAATCACATACCAATCTGTCCTTTTGCCTGAGAGATTGACGCAGCATTCTGCATCGTACACCTTCGGCGCTCATAAACGGAGACTCTCCAGAGTTGTTATTGTTTTAACTTTTTGGCTATAGCTTTATTAGTATAGCACAGAAATATACCAGAATCAACCGATACTTTTCCGTTTCACAGAAAAAAAGCGTATTTTCCCTATTTTCAGCAAAATGAAGAGACTTGGCCCCCAAAAGCAGTACCAAGTCTCTTCAAAACAAAGTTGAAATCTAGTTACTCTGCAAATAGATTCGTATAGTATTCAATATTGCCCTTGTCCAGAGACTGTAGCTCTCCGTTGTCATTGAATTCGATCAGCAATACCGGGCCATAAAACGTCTTGCCATAGATCGTGCAGCATTCCGGCATGTTCAGCGTCTCACCCATGCCATTAAAAATCGCACAAACGCCGTCATCAATGCCGATCGAGTCGATCTTGCCGTGTACCAGCTCATTCATATCCTCTTCGCAGTTAATAATCTGCTTGACAACTGCCTCTTCGCCAGGCTCTTTATATAAAATCGTCAGAATCAATCCATCATTCATACCGATCACCTCACGACTGCGGCAGCTCTGCCGGTTTTTCTTCTGGTTCAACCAATTCCAGTACCGGTTCCCCAGTCTTATCTACAACATCTTTCGTAATGCGAACCGACTTAATCGAGCGGTTGGACGGCACATCAAACATAATCTGTGTCATGACACTCTCCAGCACACCGCGCAGGCCGCGCGCGCCGGTCTTGCGCTCCAGCGCAATATCTGCCACGCGCTCCAACGCCTCATCATCAAACGTCAATCCCACATGATCCATGCCCAGCAGACGCTGATACTGTTTCACCAGTGCATTCTTCGGCTCCTTCAAAATGCGAATCAGCGCATCACGATCCAACGAATCCAGCGTTACCAGCATCGGCAGACGACCAATCAGTTCCGGAATAATACCGAACTTGAGCAGGTCATGCGGCTCCAGATCCAGCAGCAGCGAGCCTGTGTCCTTTTCCTTCTTAGACTGAATGGCTGCGCCAAAGCCCATCGAGCTGGTGCTCGTGCGGGATTCAATGATCTTTTCCAGACCGTTGAATGCACCGCCGCAAATAAACAGAATGTTGGATGTATCAATCTGAATAAACTCCTGATGCGGGTGCTTACGGCCTCCCTGTGGCGGAACATTTGCAATCGTTCCTTCCAGCATTTTCAGCAGTGCTTGCTGTACGCCCTCACCGCTGACATCACGCGTAATCGATGGATTTTCGCTCTTGCGTGCAATCTTGTCAATCTCATCGACATAGATAATGCCGTGCTGCGCCAAATCAACATCAAAATCTGCCGCCTGAATCAGACGGAGCAGAATATTCTCTACGTCCTCGCCGACATAGCCCGCTTCGGTCAGTGTCGTCGCATCCGCGATGGCAAACGGAACCTGTAAGGTCTTTGCCAGCGTCTGCGCCAGCAGCGTCTTACCCGAACCGGATGGACCCACCATCAGAATATTACTCTTCTGCAACTCCACATCGCCTTCTTCCGTCGGCGAAAAAATGCGCTTGTAATGATTATATACCGCGACACTCAGCGCAACCTTGGCGCGGTCCTGTCCGATGACATATTCGTCCAGTGTTTCCTTGAGCTGGCGCGGGGTCGGAAGCTCTTCCAATGGCTTATTGGCCGTTTCCGTCGGTGCCGACGACATCATGTCTGCCGAGCCAAATTCCTCCTCCAGCATAGACTGGCACACCTGAATGCACTCGTCACAGATATAAACATTCGGACCGGCAATCAGTTTATGAACCGCCGACGCAGGCTTGCCACAGAACGAACAGCAAAGTTCTTTTCTATTATCGTTTCGAGACATGTTTCACCTCAATTAGAATGGTTAGGACAAACACCGGAGCAATAATGCTCCGGTGTTTCTGTCCAAAGAATTTATCTGTGAGCAATAACCTGATCGATCAGGCCATATTCCAGCGCTTGGTCCGCATACATGAAGTTGTCACGCTCCGTATCCTGCCGAATCGTTTCAATCGGCTTACCCGTGTTCGCCGCCAGAATCTGATTGAGCTTCTCGCGCGTGCGAACCAGATGATCCGTATGAATCTTGATATCGGTTGTCTGACCGGAGAGTCCGCCTCCGCCGATCAAAGGCTGGTGAATCATGATCTCACTGTTCGGCAGCGCCAGACGTTTTCCCTTCGTGCCCGAGCTGAGCAGGAATGCGCCCATAGAAGCCGCCATACCAATACAAATGGTCGAAACATCACACTTGATATACTGCATGGTGTCATAAATCGCCATGCCATCTGTAATAGAACCACCCGGCGAGTTGATGTAGAACTGAATATCCTTATCCGGATCCTGTGCCTCCAGGAACAGCATCTGTGCCACAATCAGCGATGCCGTGGTCTGGTTCACGTCCTCCGAAAGAATGATAATTCGGTCATTCAGCAGTCGGGAAAAAATATCATACGAGCGCTCACCGCGTGCGGTTTGCTCTACTACATAAGGGACTAAACTCATAATAAACTCTCCTCTGTTCCCATAAGGTTATGTATTCAGGGAGGAAATCATTCCCTCTCTGAATTACTCAGCCTTCGGGACAATAACGGCGCTGCTCTTTACCAGTTCCAGAGCCTTGTCAACAGCCAGATCGCTCTTGATCGTGTCCTCCGGAATGAACTTGCGCGCCTGCTCTACGTCAACGCTGTAGCTCTCGCTCAGCTTGTTGTACTCTGCATCAATCTCCTCTGCGGTCGGCTCGATGCTCTCCATCTCAGCGATCTTCTGCAGAGCCAGACGAACCTTCACCTGACGCTCTGCCTGCGGGCGGAACATGTTGCGGAAGCCGTCCATGTCGGTGCCCATCGCCTGAGCATACTGCTCCAAGGAAACGCTCTGCGCCTGCAGACGGTAAGCGAAGTCCTGCATGACATTGTTCAGCTGGGTGTCATACATTGCGTCCGGAATCTCGCCTTCCATCGATTCCAGAACCTTATCCAGCAGCTTGGTCTCCATATCCTGATCGGCAGCAGCCTTCTTGCTCTCCTCCAGGTTTTTCTTGATGTCGGCCTTCAGCTCATCCAGAGTCTCAAACTCGGAAACATCCTTGGCAAACTCATCGTCCATGTCCGGCATAACCGTGGTGGAAACCTTCTTTACGGTGCACTTAAACTCCGCAGCCTTGCCCTTCAGCTCGTCAGCCGGGTAGTTGTCCGGGAAGGTTACGCTTACGGTGCACTCCTCGCCAGCAGACTTGCCGACCAGCTGATCCTCAAAGCCCGGAATGAAGGTACCGGAGCCCAGCTTCAGATCATAGTCTTCACCCTTGCCGCCGTCGAATGCTTCGCCGTCAACAAAGCCCTCGAAGTCGATCGTAACGGTATCGCCGTTCTCAGCAGCACGCTCTACGGTCTTGGTGCCGGCGATGCGCTGTGCCTTGCGCTCCAGCTCTGCGTTGATCTCTTCCTCGGTAACCGCATCGTCTGCGCGCTCTACCTCAAGACCCTTGTATGCAGAAACAGTAACTTCCGGCTCAACAGCAACGGTAACCTCGATGGTCATGGAGCCGTCGTCCTGCGGGTCGATGCCAGCGATCTCTGCCTGGCTAACCGGAACAATCTTGGACTCCTCAACAGCAGCCTCGAATGCTTCCGGATATACGATATTCAGGGCGTCTTCCATAAAGAAGCCTTCGCCATACAGCTTTTCGATGATCTTGCGCGGAGCCTTGCCCTTACGGAAGCCCGGGATCGTCAGCTTATTGCGATTTCTCTTATAAGCGGTTTCCTTGCCCTTCTCTAATTCGTCAACAGAAATGGAGATAGTCAGCTTAACCTGGCTATGCTCAAGCTTTTCAACATTTTTGAGTTCCATGGTGGTGAATCCTCCTAAAATTATATCCAATCTATTCTATCAGATTGTTTTGTTTTTGGCTAGATGTTTTTTTATTTTTTTAACAAAACTGGCGTGAAATCAACAAAATCTCCCGATGTCAGGATAAATTGAATGCCTTCGTGCTCCCCTGTCACTGCATATCGGAGGCTGTCTGAATGCAAATGACCATATACGCACCGACGCACCTCATACCTCTTCAGCAGGTCAATAATCTCACCACAGCGGAAGTTGGAAAAAATCGGTGGGTAATGCAGGAAGCAGATAATCTCCTCCACATTTTGGCTTTTCGCCGCCTTCAGCGACGTTTCCAGCCGGATCAGCTCCCGCCGAAAAATCTTCTCGTCGTGGCACTCCTTGAAGTTTTCCTCAAAGAACCAGCCTCGCGTGCCGCACAGACCGACCCCCTCGTAGATATAGCAGTTATTGAACAGGAACGAGACATTTTCAATCTCATGCTGCTCCAAAAACTGCGTCATCTTCTTCACGGTAGACCACCAGAGATCATGATTTCCCTTGAGGATGATCTTTTTTCCCGGCAATCGGTTAATCATTTGAAAATCCGCCAGCGCCTGCTCCAAATTGATGCCCCACGACACGTCGCCGCCAATGACAACCGTATCGTCCGGCTCAACCAGATTCCGCCAGTTTTTTTCGATTTTCTCCATATAGCCCTGCCACTTTCCGCCGAACACATCCATCGGTTTGGACACGCTGTTGGAAAGGTGCAGGTCGGAGATTGCGTACAGCGCCATCAGATCTTCGACAGCAGATCCGTAGAGTTCAGGATCTCTTCCTTGTCGATGACCAGGTCAAAGCGCGGCTTCTTGCCCTTGAGGGCAGCCAGCGGCTTCGGGATGTCCACGCCGGTCATCTCATGCAGCTGATCCAGCAGCTCCACGCCGTCTGACGTCACCGTGCCGCCCAGCGCCGTGATAACGCTCTGGCAGAACTTATACGGGCTTGCGGTAGAAGCAATAACCGTCGGCGTTGTGTCGCCCGTGCGCGCGCGGTAATCCTCATATACGGCAACCGCTACCGCCGTGTGCGTGTCGCACAGATAGTTCTCCTGCTCGAACAGCTTGCGGATTGTCTGCTTCGTGCGGACGTCGTCGCAGCAGCCCGCCTCAAAGATCTCCTGAATCGGCTGATACATATCCGCCGGAACAGTATAACTTCCGTCCTTTGCCAGCTGCTTCATCAGACTCTTGACCGCCTCATCATTATATCCAGAAGCCAAGAAGAGTAAACGCTCCAAATTGCTGGAAATCAGAATATCCATCGACGGAGAAATCGTCGTGTGGAACGGACGGTTGCGGTTATAGGTGCCCTTGCTGGCGAAGAAGTCCGTCAGAACGTTGTTCTCATTGGATGCACAAATCAGCTTTGCGATCGGGATGCCCATCTCACGTGCAAAATAGGCCGCCAGAATGTTGCCGAAGTTGCCGGTCGGAACGCAGACGTTCATCGCCTCACCCATGGCTGCCTCGCCGCGTTCCAGCAGGTCGCAGTATGCCGAAACATAGTAGGCAATCTGCGGAACCAGACGACCCCAGTTGATCGAGTTGGCCGAGGACAGCATCATGCCCTGCTTGTCCAGCTTGGCAAGCGTGTCCGGATCAGTGAAGATCTTCTTTACCGCGCTCTGTGCATCGTCAAAGTTGCCGCGAATCGCGCAAACCTGCACATTCTTGCCTTCCTGCGTCACCATCTGCAGCTTCTGCATCGTGCTGACACCGTCCACCGGATAGTACACCATGATCTTCGTGCCCTCTACGTCGGCAAAGCCGTCCAGCGCCGCCTTGCCGGTATCGCCCGACGTCGCAACCAGAATGCACGCCGTGCGCGTCTCTCCGGTCTTTTTCAGCGAAGCCGTCAGTAGATACGGCAGCATCTGAAGCGCCATGTCCTTGAACGCACAGGTCGGTCCGTGCCACAGCTCCAGAATATGTGCGCCGCTCTCCAGCTTTACCAGCGGCGCTGTGTCCGCCGAGCCAAACTTCTCATCCGCATACGCCTTGGCAGCAAAGCCTTCCAGCTCCTCCGCCGAGAACTCCTCCAGATATTTTCCGATAATCGCCGCACTGCGTCCGCGGTAATCCATCTTGCAGAGCGCGCGAATCTCGTCCTCGCTCAGCTTCGGAATTTCCGTCGGGCAAAACAGGCCGCCATCCGGTGCAATGCCCATCGCAATGGCCTGCGCCGCAGAAACGGTTTCTTTTTGATTGCGTGTGCTAATATACTGCATAATAAACCTCCATGGGTCTGAATTAACAAGTAAATTGTTCGCGGACAAAGCGCGCCGCGTTGTCATAAAATAGTTTTTGCCGTAGCGTTTCAGAATAGCCATGCCGCCGCATCTCGTTCTCCAGCGCTGCCATACTGCGAATATCCGATATTCCCTTCGGCAGACTGTCGCAGCCGTCGAAGTCCGCGCCAATCGCTAAGCTGTCCTCACCGCCCAGCTCCATCCAGTGATCGATATGCGGAAACAGATCAGCGATCCGTACCCGCCGCTTGGGTGCGACAAACGCCGCGTAGCCGTTGAGTCCAATGAGCCCACCGCGGCGTACCAGCTCGCAAAACTGTTCGTCCCCCAGGTTACGCGAATGCGGACAAACCGCCGCACTGTTGGAGTGCGTCGCGCACACCGGCGCGTCCGTGATCTCCATCAGATCCCAAAAGCCGCGCTCTGACAGGTGAGACACATCCGGAACAATGCCATTGCGTTCCAACGCGTGTACCAGCCGCTTTCCATCGGCGGTCAAACCCTTCCTCTGATCGCTCAGCGCACCGCAGGCATACAGCGAATCGTGATTCCACGCGAGTGTCACAATGCAGACACCGGCGTCCACCGCCGCGTAGAAATCCTCTTCGGATTGCAGCAGCTCCGCTCCCTCAATCGAGAGAAACGCTGCCGCTTTTCCCTGCCGTTCCGCTTCCGCCAAATCCGCCGCCGTGCAGCAGTGCATCAGCTGCCCCGCCGCACTTCGGAATTGCTCCTGCGCCGTATCCAGCAGCTTGCGAAACATTCGGTGTGCGCTCTCCGCGTCGTTCAGCGGCTGGTCACCGCAATACAGCGCGAATACCTGCGCGTATTGATCAAAGCACTGCGCACGCTGCAAGTCAATGTGTCCCTCGCGCCGCAAGAGCGTGCCGCCATCGCGCGCAATCGAAAACAGAGTATCGCAATGCAAATCAAAATATTTCATTCCATCGCCTCAAATGCATTCGGTATATGAACCACCCGTTGCAGCTGTGCGCTGCGGGAAACATACACTTCGATCACGTCAAACCGCGGCTGCCGCCGTGTCTCATGCGTCATCAGCCATCGCTGCGCCGTAATCGTCAGCTTGCGCTGTTTCTGCGCCGTCACCGCCTGCGCCGGTGTGCCAAATCGGGTTCCGCTGCGCGTTTTTACCTCGACAAACACAAGATATGCTGCATCCTCTGCCACAAGATCTATCTCGCCATAGCGGCAATGATAATTGCGATCCAGAATGCGAAAGCCATGTTGTTCAAGATATTCCGCCGCGTATTGCTCTCCCCGCTGTCCAACGGTCATCGGGACAATACCTTTTTCAAAAAGCTTCGCCGATGAATCGGGCAGACACCGTATTGCTCAATCGCCGCATAGTGGGCTTTCGTGCCGTAGCCCTTGTGCTTTTCAAAGCCATACTGCGGATATTCCTCCGCCAGCTGGCGCATTTTGCGGTCTCGCGTGACCTTTGCCAAAATCGACGCCGCCGCAATCGAAAGCACCTTGGCGTCACCGCCAATCACACATTCCGCCGGAATATCCAGCCCTTGAACGCGGTTGCCGTCAATCAGCGCGAAGTCCGCTGCAGCGTCCATATTTTCAATCGCACGGCGCATCGCCAAAAACGTCGCATTCAGAATATTGATCTCGTCAATCTCCGCCTCGCTCGCCTCACCGATGCCGTATGCCAGCGCATTTTCACGGACATAGTCAAAGAGCTGCTCGCGCTTTTTTTCTGACAGCTTCTTGGAATCGTTCACACCGGGAAGCTGTGTGCCCGGTGCCAGAATCACCGCCGCCGCGACCACCGGTCCCGCCAGCGGACCGCGTCCGGCCTCATCCACGCCGCACACAGCGGAGTAGCCCTGCGCACGAATGCGCTCCTCCTGCTCCATCGTCAGCAGCACCGGTTCGCGCGCGCTCATTCGGCAGCCTCCGCGTATTCCTCCGGCGTCTCCAGCGTGATGCGTCCGAGCTTGCCGCCGCGGTACTCGTCGAGCAAAATACGCGCCATGCGCTCCGTGTCCAACTCACCGCCGGAAATCAGGAAACCGCGCTTGCGTGCCGCCCGCATAAGCAGCTCATAGCCGAGAAAATCCATCTCCTCGTCCGGCGACGGGAGTTCAATCTTATAGCGCTCCTTCAGCGATGCCAGAGCACGGTGATACAGAATCTCCATCAGCTTGCACGCCAGCGTTTCCACATCCAAAATGTCATCTTTGATGGCGCCGGTTGACGCCAGATAAATACCCGTGCGCTCATCGTCCAGCTTGGGCCACAGAATGCCCGGCGTATCCAGCATCTCCAGACCGCCCGGCACACGGAACCACTGCTGTCCGCGCGTCACACCCGGCTTATCCGCCGCTTTCGCCGCTTTTTTGCCGAGTACCTTATTAATAAAAGTCGATTTTCCCACATTCGGGATGCCGACTACCATGACCTTAACCGCGCGTCCAATCTGCCCCTTTTGGTTCCACTGCTCAATTTTGTCAGCGAGCAGCGCGCGAACCGCCGCAGCGAACTGATTGACACCGGTGCCCTTTTTCGCGTCCGTCGTCAAAACCGCATAGCCCTTGCTTCGATAATATTCCATCCAGACCCGCGTCATATTGGGGTCCGCCAAATCAATTCGGTTTAAGATAATCATTCGCGGCTTGTCACCCGCAATCGAATCCATATCCGGATTGCGGCTGACCTGCGGAATACGGGCATCTACCACTTCGCATACGGCGTCCACCCGTCCGATCTGTTCCTGCATCTGACGGCGCGTGCGCGTCATATGTCCAGGATACCATTGAATATTCATAACACCACTTACTCCTTATTCCACCTTACCAATGCTGCTGAGCGGATAGATTCGGCACAGCACCTTGCCCAGTACATAGCGGGTATCCACCATGCCCAGCGGGCTGTAGCGGCTGTCGGTAGAATTATTGCGGTTATCTCCCATGACGAAAATACAGCCTTCCGGCACCGTCTGCGGGAACTCCATGTCGTACTGAACCTCTGTCTTTTCGGCGATATACGGCTCATCTAGAACTTCACCGTTTACACTGACTTCCCCCGTATCAAAATCAATGTCAATCGTGTCGCCCTCGGTAGCAATCACGCGCTTGACAATCGGGACGGGAAGAAATTCATCTTTCGTCAGAACAACAATGTCCCCCTTCTCCGGTGTGTACATAATATTCGACACCAAAAGCTGGTCACTGTCCTGCAATGTCGGCACCATGGAATGTCCGTCAACGCCAATGATTCGCACGCAGAATACAAATACAAGGATGACAACCATCAGGGAAATCAGCAGGGCTTCTCCCCAGTCAAATAACTCGCTTTGGAAGCGTCCGCGCTGTTCCGCTGCCTGTTCCGCTGCCTTTTCCTCTTTCTTTGCCATGAACCCCATCCTTTCATCAAGGCATATACATTTATATTAACCGTTTTGCGCGAAAATGGCAATGGTTTTCTCGCATTCCGTCTGAATTGATTAACAAAAAACAAGAGAGAGAACAATTGTCCTCTCTCTTTGGGTTCCTGTATGGATCCAATCAGATCTTTTCCTGAACCTTGGCCGCCTTGCCGACTCTGTTGCGCAGATAGTACAGCTTTGCGCGGCGAACCTTACCGTGACGGATAACCTCGAACTTGGCAATGTTCGGGGAATGTACCGGGAAGGTCTTCTCTACGCCGACACCGTACGAGATGCGTCGAACTGTGACGGTCTTGTTGATACCGCTATGCTTCATAGCGATGATGGTACCCTCGAAGATCTGAATTCTTTCGCGGTTACCTTCCTTGATCTTGGCGTGTACCTTTACAGTGTCGCCAACCTTGAGCTCCGGCAGGTCGGTCTTGATCTGCTGGTCTGCGAGAACCTTAACTAAGTCCATCGTATAATACTCCTCTCAATCTAGACAATCTTGCTTCTTTTAAAACCAATTTCGCACCGCCGTTGTGAACACCTGCGGTGTTCCGACGCCGCGACGGAAACGCCCTGCGTAACGCGGTGAGCAGAGGATTGCCCGTTTTCGAATAAAAATTTTATCATAATTCCGTCCGAAAAGCAAGAGAAATCCGAAAATAACCCATCGAAAAAACATTTCCCTTGTGAAAATTATACGATGTATGCTACACTATATTTGGTGGTAATCACCAATCAAGAGAAGGAGGGATCACACGAATGTGGGCCTACGAAAGTGTATTTTATCAGATCTACCCCATCGGCTTTTGCGGTGCGCCCCGCCAGAACGACGGAATCACGGTAAACCGCATCGCCAAAGTCAAGGATTGGGCGGATCACATCGTATCCATCGGCTGCAACGCCGTCTATTTTTCCCCGGTGTTTGAATCCGACAATCACGGCTATGACACGCGGGATTTTCAGAAAATCGACTGCCGTTTGGGCACAAATAAGGATTTTGCCGACATGTGCTGCACGCTGCACGACAAAGGAATCCGCATCGTCTTAGACGGTGTGTTCAACCACGTCGGCCGCGGCTTCTGGGCATTTCGTGATGTTCAGGAAAAAAAGCAGACGTCCCCTTACAAGGACTGGTTTCATATCAGCTTTGAGGGCAATTCCGGCTACAACGACGGCTTCTGGTACGATGGCTGGGAAGGCCATTATGAGCTGGTCAAGCTCAATCTGCACAATGAGGAAGTCGTACAGTATCTGTTCGACAGCATCCGCAAATGGGTGGAGGAGTTCGATATCGACGGTCTCCGTCTCGACGTCGCCTACTCCCTCGACAAAGGATTTTTGCACCGTCTGCGCTGCTTCTGCGATGAGTTAAAGCCGGATTTCTTCCTCGTCGGCGAGGTCATGAGCAGCGATTGCTCCCCGTTCTTAGAGGACGGCATGCTGCACTCCTGCACCAACTATGACTGCTATAAAGGTCTGTACTCCTCGTTCAATTCCATGAACATGTTTGAGATCACGCACTCTCTCTTGCGTCAATTTGGCCCAGAGCAATGGACGCTCTATAAAGGCAAGCATCTCCTGTCCTTCGTGGACAACCACGATGTCACCCGTGTCGCATCCATTTTGAACGATCCAAACCATCTGCCGCTGATCTACGCCCTCATGGTCGGCATGCCGGGCATTCCATGTATCTATTACGGCAGCGAATGGGGAGCAGAAGGCATCAAGCAGCCGGGCAGCGACGACAATCTGCGCCCCTGCTTTGACGCACCGGTATCCAACCAACTTACGGAATGGATTGCCAAGCTGGCAAAGGCAAAGCGCGAATCCAAAGCACTGTGCTATGGCGGATTTTTCAGCCGTCTGCTGACCAACAAGCAGGTCATTTTTGAACGCGAATTCGAGGGAGAGCGCGTTATGGTCGCCATCAACGCTGATTCCGAACCGTTTATGGCACATTTTGACGCGCAAGCCGGACGAGCACAGGATCTTCTGACCGGAGCCATGCACGATTTCGGCGGTGGCTCGGAGCTTCCTCCATATTCCGCTGCCTACTGGAAGGTTTGCTAATCCTCCTCCCAATCTCCAACCGACAATAAAACAGGAACCGCTTTTTGCACGGCACATATACTGCTGTTGCGGAAAGCGGTTTTCTATATCGGGAGGAATGACACATGGATCTATTGATTATTCTCGCCGTTACAGCCGATGTGATGTTTGCCGCCGTTGCGTGCGGCGCATCCGGCATTCGCATTCAGCCGGTATCCTGTGCCGTTATGGCCTGTGTGAGCAGCGGCTTTATTATCCTGTCCGCTGCCGGAAGCAGTTATTTATTGCAGAATCTTCCAGAAAACACCGTCCGCTGGATCGGCTGTATCGCACTGGTGTTACTCGGTTTGGTACAAATCTTGGAGCGTCAATGGAGACAGTTTCTCTCCCTTCTGTCCGCCTTTCTTCCACGCTTTCTTCGGCATATGGCCACCCTGCCGCAAGACTATACCAAAGCGGACTCCGACCAAAACCAGACGCTCTCACCGGCAGAGGCCTTTGTTCTCGCCATTCCTGTCTCGATTGATTCTCTCATCGGCGGTCTGAGCATTGTGACCGATGGTCCCGGCTTGGTTATCCGCTTTATCCTAGGCTTTCTCTGCGGCTACATTGCCGTATATTGCGGCAGCCGCATGGCCGCACGTATTCCCATTCATAGTCAACGGATACGCTCCTCTCTGTGCGGCTCATTGCTGATCGCATTGGGCATCGCAAAGCGTGTTCTATAACGAAAAAGATCCCGTATATCCGGGATCTTTTACCTAGTTACATTACTTTTCTAGCGCTTCTGCCAGCTCCTGCAGCTCAATCCAGCGTTCTGTGCGTTCATCCAGCTGCTGTTCCAGCGCTTCCTTTTTCTCTGTCAGCTCCTGCAGGCGAACAAAGTCCGTTGCCGCCTTTGGGAGTTCCTCATCAATTTCCGCAATCTTCTGTTCCAGTTTGTCCAGCTCTTCCTCAATGTGGTCAAACTCATATTGCTCCTTGTAGCTCATTTTGCGCGCCGGAGCCGCTGATTTTTTCTTTTCCTTCGGCTTTGCGGACGCAGCCGCTTCCGCAACCGGCTGTTCGCGCTTCGCTTCATAGTCAGCATAGTTGCCGAGATACTGCCGCACAGCTCCGCCCTTGCGAAACTCAAAGATGCGGTTAGATATTTTGTCTAAGAAATAGCGATCATGCGATACCGCAATCACCGCTCCCTCAAACACCATTACATAGTTCTCCAGAATATTCAGCGTCTCAATATCCAAGTCGTTGGTCGGCTCGTCCAAAAGCAAAATATTCGGCGCGTCAATAATAACACTCAGCAAGTACAGCCGGCGCTGTTCGCCGCCGGAAAGATCGCCAATGCGCGTCCACTGCATCTCACCCGTAAACAAAAACTTCTCCAGCACCTGTGCCGCCGACAGCGTTCCATCCGGTGTCTGTACGGTTTCTGCAATGTCACGAACAAAGTCAATGACCTTTTGCTCCGGATCCATATGACTGCAATCCTGCGAGAAATATCCGATTTTAACCGTCTCGCCGATCTCAATGCTGCCGCTGTCCGGTGTGATCTGTCCCGCCAGCAGGCGCAGGAAAGTCGATTTTCCCGTGCCATTGCGTCCGACAATGCCGATACGGTCATCTCTGGCAACCTTCATCGAAAACTCATCCAAATAAGTAACGCCATCCCACGATTTACTGATCTTTTCAACGTCAATAATCTTTTTACCCAAGCGCGTGGCAATGGAGGCCAGCTCCATCTCCGGCGCTTCAATCGGCCCGCTCTGCGCTTTCAGCGCTTCAAATCGTTCGATTCGGTCACGGCTCTTGGTCCCTCTCGCCCGAGCGCCGCGTTGAATCCATGCCAGCTCTCGTTTCAACAGCGTCTGTCGCTTGCGTTCTGCCGCCGCCGCACTCATCTCACGCTCCGCCTTGCGCATCAGATAACCCGAATAATTTTCATTATAGAAATAGAGATGTCCGTGATCCAGCTCACAAATCCGGTTAGCCACGCGATCCAAAAAATAGCGGTCATGGGTAATCATAACCACCGCACCGCGATACGCGCGCAGCTGCTTTTCCAGCCATGCCGCCGTCTCATTGTCAATATGGTTGGTCGGCTCATCTAAGATCAAAATCTCGCTGGGATTGAGCAGCGCCGAAACAATCGCGACACGTTTTTTCTGTCCGCCAGACAGCAGGCGAACGGATTTATCAAATTCCGTGACATCCAGCTGTGTCAGCAGTGTCTTGGCTTCGTAAGCGCGTTCTTCGGCAAATTCCGAATCTGCCCCACGGAATACCTGCTCCAGCACCGTGATGTCCTCGGAAAAGTCCGGCGCCTGCGGCAGATATCCGATGCGCGTGCCGTTGGCATAGGTCACGGTTCCCTCATCCGCCTCCTCCAGTCCCGCCAAAATGCGCAGGAATGTCGATTTTCCCGTGCCATTGATGCCAATAAAGCCCACTTTATCCTGCTCTTCCAGAGCGAACTGGACGTGGTCAAACATCTGATATTCGCCCCAGTTTTTCGCAATATTTTCTGCATTCAGAAGTACCATACATACACTCCTATATTCCGATGCCACGGCATCCATGTTTCTCTCATAAAGCAAAAAGTAAACCGCCGGAATACGCCGGCGGTTTACAACTTCTCTTACAGAGAATTAACAATATCCTTAAAGCGGTTACCGCGCTCCATAAAATTCTTAAACAGATCAAACGATGCGCTTGCCGGAGACAAAATGACCACATCGCCGTACTCCGCATGTGCCGATGCGCCGCGAATTGATGCCTCAAAGTCATCATAACGGAAGATCTGAAGCTCCTTCGGATTATAGTTCGCCGCCGCATGTACCGAAGCCTCAATAGCATCCGACGTCGCGCCGACCAGATGCAACTGCTTAACGTGAGCACAGATTTCCGGGCCAAGCACGTCATACGGAATATGCTTGTCATAGCCGCCGGCAATCAGAATTAGCTTCTGCTTAAACGAGCGCAGACCGGCAATCGTACGCGTCGGGCTGGACGCAATCGAATCGTTGTAATAGCGCACGCCGTCCTTCACGCGAACCAATTCAATGCGATGCTCGACGCCGCCAAACTCATGTGCTACAGAAACCACATCGTCAAAGCTGACCATGCCATGCGTCATGCACGCCGCCGCCATATAGTTGGCAACATTGTGCGCACCCGGAATTTTAATCTCATCGGCGTTCATAATCTTGCAGCTCTGTCCATCCTCTGCATACCAGATCACGCCGTCCTGCAAATAAACGCCGTCCTGAACCGGACCCTTCATGGAGAACTTCAGCAGCTCCACACCCGGCTGCGGTGCAAACGACTTGGAAACCTCATCATCGGCATTCAGAACCAGCTTGGCTCCCGGCTTTTGATTGAGGAAAATCTGCATCTTTGCATGAATATATTCGTCCATATCCTTATGGATATCCAAATGATTTGGGGTAACGTTGGTAACCAGCGCCGCCATCGGACTGCACTGCATGCCCATCAGCTGGAACGACGACAGCTCCACAACCGCATAATCCTCTGGTCGCATAATCGGCACATCAGCCAGTAGCGGATGTCCAATGTTTCCTCCCAAGTGACAGGTATAACCCGCATGGCGTAGAATTTCACTGATCAGCGTTGTGGTCGTGGTCTTACCATCCGAACCGGTAATGGCCAAAACCGGACACGGGCAGACATTCAGGAACACTTCCATCTCACTGGTAATCACACTGCCCTGCTGTCTTGCCTTGACCAGCGCCGGATGATTCAGGTGCATGCCCGGCGTGCGGAAAATAATATCTCCGCCGAGATTTTTCAAATAGTCATGTCCTACACAGAATGTAACGCCCAATGCCGACAGGCCGCCATACATCTCGCCGAGTTCCTCCGGTGACTTGCGATCGTGCACCGTTACCTGTGCGCCAGCTTCCAGCAGCAGCGTAATCAGCGGCGTATTGCTGACGCCCATACCAATTACCGTTACTTTTTTACCGCTGACATCCTGTAAAAACGTTTCATATGCATTCATTTTTGCTTTGCCTCCGAAGCGATGCGACAAGAAAACCGCCAAGGCCGGCGGTCTTCCTGCAATCAATAGTATGAGCAAAGAGTAAGCCGGGTTCTGTCATTGGAACAGCCATCTATCTGGGACATACGTTACCATATGCCTCTAGCCACCTCCTCGGGACAAGCCGGGCAAGCTCATCATGTCCCTCCACGGTGTTGCTGCGGATAGAGTTTACAGAGTCCCACAGTTACCTGAAGGACTGGTGAGCTCTTACCTCGCCTTTCCACCCTTACCATGTCACGCATGGCGGTATCTCTCTGTTGCACTTTTCCTGGAGTCGCCTCCGGCGGACGTTATCCGTTATCCTGCCCTGCGCAGCCCGGACTTTCCTCATAGCACACCTTTCGGTGGTACTACGCAGCTGTTAACTTTACTCACCATATCATTATAGCCGCTTCCTCCCCGTCTGTAAATATCTATTTTATGATAATTTCACCGCGGTATTCTCTCCAAGTTTATCAAATATCTGTGTATATTCTGCCTATCATTTCACGGTCACATGATACTTCCTCATCCACCAATCCATCTGCAAGAAGTACGCAATCGTCTGCGGCGTCGTCATCAGCTGTCCATACCACGGCTGCGCTCGCTCGGCTGTGAGCAGCCGTTCCAGCTCCTCCTTCTTTACGAAGTCAAACATCGGCGAGCTGCCTTGCTCCAGCAATTCCCGCAGCAGGTCAGAAACCATGGCATGATAATTCGGGTTATGTGTTTTCGGATACGGACTCTTTTTGCGCAGGCGCACCTCCTCCGGCAGCCAACCCTTTACCGCCTCACGCAGCAGCCCCTTTTCCATTCCATTGTAGTCCTTCCACTTCCACGGCACGCGGTACAGATATTCCGCAATGCGATGATCGCAAAACGGAACGCGCACCTCCAGCCCGCTGTACATACTCATTCGGTCTTTTCGCTCCAGCAGCGTAATCATAAACCACTCAAAGTTCAGCCGCGTCATTTCGCGGATGCGCCGATTTTCCTCGGTGTCACCCTCAAATCCCTGCACCTTAGCAATCGTGCTCTGATATGCCTGATCCACATATTGTGCCGGATCACGATATTGTTTCCATTCCTCACGCAGAAAACCCGCGCGATATTCCGTGGACTGTGCCCATGGAAATCCTGAGCGCCGCCGAACCTCCGGATCGCGGTACCACGGGTATCCGCCAAAAATTTCATCCGCACACTCACCGGAAAGTGCCACCGTCGCCAGCGATTTAATCTGTCGGCAGAACAGCAGCAGGGAAGAGTCCACATCCACCATTCCCGGCAGATCGCGTGCTTCCACTGCATCAAACAGCGCCTGCACCAGCTCCGGTGTGTCAATCGTAATCAGATGATTCTCCGCTCCAATTGCCTTGGCCGTCAGGTCAATAAAATCATCATCGGTATTGGGCTGAAAATGAGAAGAGTGGAAAAATGATCGATTGTCTTTATAGGTAACCGAAACCGTATGCAGCTTCTTCCCCTGCTTCCGATATTCCTGCGCCGCCAGCGAGGAGAGAATGCTGGAATCCAGCCCGCCGGATAAAAATGTGCACAGCGGCACATCACTCACCAGCTGCCGCCGCACCGCATCCTGTACCAGTTCTCGTACCGTTGCAATTGTCTGCTCCAGGCTATCCTCATGCGGCCCATCTGTCACGCTCCAATAACGCCGCAGCTGCAAGCCGCGCTTTTGGTCAAACCATCCGCAGCAGCCCGGTTCGATCTCCCGAATTCCGCAGAACACCCCGCTTCCCGGCTTATGCCCCGGTCCCATCAGCATGAGCTGAAAAATCGACTCTGCGTCAATCTGTGCCGGAATATCCGGATGCAGCAATAATGTTTTTAGTTCGGATGCAAACGCAAATCCGCCTCTTTTCTCTGCAAAAAAGAGTGGTTTTACACCCAGGCGATCCCGTGCAAAATACAGTGCATTACTTTCCGAATCCCAAATTGCAAACGCAAATATGCCATTTAGTCGAGTGACACAGTCCTCTCCCCACTCGACATAAGCGTGCAATACCAGCTCGGTATCCGACGCTGTCTGTAACATGTGTTTTCGGCGCGAAAGCTCCGCTCTCAGTTCATCCGCGTTATAGAGTTCCCCGTTATATACAATCACGCACTCTCGTTCACCGCCACTCCAGCGCATCGGCTGAATGCCATGCTCCACATCAATGACAGACAGACGGGCATGGAGAAGCGTGACAGCCCCCTTGTGCCAGATTCCATTTTGGTCTGGCCCTCGCCGCTCCATCGACTTCAGCATACTCTGCCGAATGCTGTCCGCACAATCCATTCCCACCATACCGGCAATTCCGCACATGCACAAACCTCCTGTCGGAATAGTCTCTTTACAGTATATGCATGTCGGCTTTTCCGTGTTCTTCTTTTTTCATCCGATCCCTTACACGTTTTTGTTGCAGACAGCAAACAGGCGATGTCACAGGGACTTTTTGTCCCTGTGACATCGCCTGTTTCTTTCATTTTACTTATGAATATTTCTGATCCAAATACGCAATTACATCCGCTATGGTATCGTGATTATTATCCGCTACCACAACATCAGCAATTGCCACCACATCCGGTCGTCCGTTTTTCGGAACAAAACCCTGTGCCGCCGCCTTCAGCATCGGAATATCATTCTGGCTGTCGCCGGCTGTATACACATGCTCCGGCTGGATGCCCAGATATTCCGCTACGCGACGCACACCGTCGCCCTTATGTCCACCCTTACAGGTCATTTCATAAAACACCGGCGTCGAAAACGTCAGGTTATAATACTCCTCCATCGGGCGAAGCTCCTTGCGGACTTCCTCGATCTGCTCCGGCGTTCCGGTAAAGTTAATCTTGCCCCACTGGCTCGGATCCTCCGGAATATCGTCAATATCCATCTCGATATACGGAACGCCAAGATTTTTGAAATGCTCCCGCGTGACCTCACTCATATTGCACACATAGGAATGGTCGAGCAGGAATACCTCAATGCCAATGTGCGGATATCGCAGCATAATTTGCTTTGCCACCATGCGTGCACAGTCATCTAAGCCTTCCATAAACACCACGGATTCATCACGTTCATCGCACACAATCGCACCGTTCAGATAGACGTTCGGCCCCTGACACGGTACCTGCGGGCGAAATGTCGCCGTAGACGGGCGAGTACGCCCGGTTGCCAGTGAAAAGTGGCCGCCTTCTCGTGTAAAATAGTTCAGCGCTTCTACTGTCTTTTTGCCAATCAAATCGTTGTCATCCAGCAGTGTTCCGTCCATATCCGAACACAGCAGTACCCCTTCAAATTTCCCCATATCGACTCCTCAAAATCTGTAATACCGATGTGAAATAGTCCGGCAGAGGGGCAGAAAACACCATTCGTTCTCCGCTCACCGGATGCGTCAACGTCAGCTCTCCCGCATGCAGGCACTGGCCATTTAATTTCCATTTATCTGTTTTGGGTCCGTATACCGGATCGCCAATAATCGGATGGCCAATATGATTCATATGCACACGAATCTGGTGTGTCCGTCCGGTTTCCAGCAAAAATGTCGCGTAAGTAAAGCCGCGATAGCGCTCCAGCACTTCATAATGCGTGATGGCATCGCGTCCATCCGGTGCCACCGCCATCTTTTTCCGATCCGTCCGATGACGCGCAATCGGTGCGTGGACGGTGCCTTTGTCCTCCGGCAGACTGCCGTAGACCACCGCAAAATACCGCCGCACGACGGAATGCTCGGCAATCTGTGCCGCCAGCGACTGGTGCGCACGATCATTTTTCGCGACGACAAGCAGTCCGCTCGTATCCTTATCAATCCGATGTACAATGCCCGGGCGAATCTCGCCATTGATTCCCGAAAGGCTGTCTCCGCAGTGATACATCAATGCATTGACCAACGTACCATCCCAGTTACCCGGCGCCGGATGCACTACCATGCCGCGCGGTTTATTGATCACAATCAGATCGGCATCCTCATAGACAATATCCAGCGGAATATCCTGCGGCGTGATTTCCATCTCTTTCGGTTCGCGAAGCTCTACTGTGATGCAATCCCCTTCTGCGACGCGATAATTTTTCTTGAGCGCCGCAGACTCCCGGCAGACATGGCCGCCCTCAATAATATGCTGAATCGCCGAGCGCGTCATGTCCGGAAAGCGCATGCTGAGGACGCGATCCAGTCGCTGCCCCACTTCCTCCGACGTAATGAGAATCTCCTGCCTCATGCGTCCGACTCCTCTTTTTTGTCCTCCGGATCCTTATGCTGAAACAGCACATAGATGCAGAATGCAGCGACGCCCACACAGACATAGATATCCGCCACATTAAATACCGGAAAGTTAATCAGCGAGAAATGCAGCATATCCACGACAAAATGACGCACCACGCGGTCAATCATATTGCCAACGGCACCGGCGCAAATCAGCAGCAACGCGATTTTGCCAAACAGCGTCTGCACATAGTTTTTTTGCAGCGCCGCCGCTATCAAAACCACAACAACAACGGCAAACACAACAAACAGCCACTGGTGATTTTCCAGCATGCTGAACGCCGCGCCGCGGTTTTCAACATAGGTAAACTGGAACACGCCCGGAATCAGCGGGATGCTTCCCAGTGCCGCCAGCGACGACACCGCCCAATATTTCACCAGCTGATCCACCACAACCAGCGCCGCAATCGTGAGCAGAGTCATAAACAAGGTCATACTATTCCTCCAAAAAAGCAGGCAGAGAACACATGGTTCTCTGCCTGTATCCTACCTCAATTACTTCGCTACTACCGAAGCGCAGCGAGCACACAGACAAGGATGTTCTGCATTCTGTCCGACGGTCGGATCGTAGATCCAGCACCGCTCGCACTTTTCACCCTGGATATGCTCAACCGCAATCTTGATGCCATCCAGTGCCTCATAGCTGTCGCCCTCGCCGTCGCCGGTCTGAACCGTCAACTGCGATACAATGCACAGCTTCGCCAGATCCTGACCACAGGTGTTCAAGAACTCTGCTGATGCCTCCGAAGCGGTAATCGTTACCTTTGCCTCCAGCGGCTTGCCAATCAGCTTCGCGCCGCGCGCCTTCTCCAGCGCCTTATTGACGTCGTCGCGTATCGCAATCAGCTTGTCCCACTTTGCCATCTGTTCTTCGCCGAACAGCAGCGCGTCGTCCGCCGACGGCATGTCATTGAGCAGGATGTTGCGCAGATCGTCGCCCTCGCGGTGCGGCATCGCCTTCCAAACCTCATCCGAGGTGAAGCTCAGGATCGGGGAAACCAGACGAACCATCGCGTCCAAAATGCGATACATCGCCGTCTGTGCGCTGCGGCGCAGGTTGCCATTCTCCTCTTCGCAGTACAGGCGATCCTTAATAACGTCCAGATAGAAGTTGGACATATCCACAACGCAGAAGTTGTAGATCGCACGATATACGGCGTGGAACTCATAGTTATTATAGGCCTCGCGTACCTTGGCAACCAGATCATTCATACGCATCAGCGCCCACTGATCCAGCTCTACCATATCAGCGTACGCAACCATATCCTTTGTTTCAAATCCGTTCAGGTTACCCAGCATATAGCGGCAGGTGTTTCGGATCTTCAGATAGGCATTCGCCAGCTGCTTCAGAATCGGCTTGGACAGGCGCATATCCTGCGTATAATCTGCCGAGGATACCCACAGACGGAAGATGTCCGCACCGTATTCCTTGATGGTCTCCTGCGGACTGATGGCGTTGCCCAGCGATTTATGCATAACCTTGCCTTCGCCGTCAACCGTCCAGCCGTGGGTGATAATTTCCTTATACGGAGCCTTGCCGTTGACCGCAATCGAGGTCAGCATCGACGACTGGAACCAGCCGCGGTACTGGTCGCCGCCCTCCAGATACAGGTCCGCCGGATAGCGCAGCTCTTCGCGCGTATCGCTGACCGCCGACCACGTCGAACCGGAGTCAAACCAAACGTCCAGAATATCCTTCTCCTTGCGGAAGTGGGTGCAACCGCACTCGCATGTTGCGCCTTCCGGCATCAGCTGTTCGACCGAACGTGCCCACCATGCGTTGGAGCCTTCCTTCTCAACAATCTTTGCTACTTTGTCAATGCTCTCATCCGTGCAGTACGGCTTGCCGCATTCCTCACAGAAGAACATCGGAATCGGAACGCCCCATGTGCGCTGACGGGAAATACACCAGTCCGAGCGCTCCTGAATCATGGAGATCATGCGCTCCTTGCCCCATGCCGGCTTCCAGTAAATATCATCGCACGCTTTGACTGCATCGTCCTTGATGGCGTCAACCGAAGCAAACCACTGCTGCGTCGCACGGAAGATAATCGGCTTCTTGCAACGCCAGCAATGCGGATAGCTATGCACGATGTCCTTGCTGGACAGCAGAGCATTGCTCTCTACCAGATCCTTAAAAATAACCGGATGTGCCTTGGTGACGTGCAGACCGGCGTACTTGCCCGCGTATTCATTCAGGCAGCCGCGCGCATCAACCGATACCTCCATCGTGATGTCTGTCGGAATCTGCTCGTACTTCTGACAGACATAGAAGTCATCCAGACCGAAGGACGGCGCCGTGTGAACACAGCCCGAACCGGCATCCAGCGTGACATGATCGCCCAGAATAATCAGCGAATCGCGGTTCATAAACGGATGATATGCCGTCATATATTCAAATTCATCGCCAAACAGCGTGCCGACCGTCTCGTACTCGGTAATGCCGGACTCACTCATAACGCTGGAGACCAGATCAGTCGCCATGATGAGAATTTCGCCCGTCGCAATCTTAACCAGCGAGTACTCCAGCTGCGGATTCAGGCAGATTGCCATGTTGCCCGGCAGCGTCCACGTCGTGGTCGTCCAAATGACGAAGTACATCTTGTCGAGGTCGCCGAACTGTGCCAGTTTGCCCTTGTCATCGTGTACCTTAAACTTAACGAAAATCGTCGTTACCGGATCATCCGCGTACTCTACCTCGGCCTCTGCCAGCGCGGTCTCACAGGTCGGGCACCAATAGGTCGGCTTCAGGCCCTGATAGATCAGGCCCTTCTTTGCCATCGCGCCAAAGACACGAACCTGCTTTGCCTCAAACTCCGGCATCAATGTAATATACGGATGATCCCAGTCACCGACAACGCCGAGACGCTTAAAGCCCTTGCGCTGCTTGTCCACCTGCTCCAGTGCAAATTCGCGACACTTGTCGCGGAATTCCGGAACCGGCATCTCATTACGCTTAACGCCCTTCTTCTGGATGGCCGTCTCAATCGGCATACCGTGAGTATCCCAACCCGGAATATACGGTGCCTTGAAACCAGACATATTTTTATACCGAATGATAAAATCCTTCAGGATCTTGTTCAGAGCATGACCGATATGAATATCGCCGTTAGCATACGGAGGGCCATCGTGCAGCACGTAAAGCGGCTTGCCCTCATTCTTTTTCATCAGTGTATGATAAAGATCCTGTTCGTACATTTCCTCCAGCATACCCGGCTCACGCTTTGCGAGCGCGGCGCGCATCGGGAAATCGGTTTTCGGTAGATTGATTGTCTTATTGTAGTCCTGCGGCATTGAACCGTACCATCCTTTCTGTTTATCCAGCCGCACACAGAATTCTGCGCGCCGCTGTCAGCTGCCCTTGCAGCTACTTGTATCGCAAACAGGCCAAAAGCCGTTTATCGTCGTAATTATTATCCTTCTGACCCCGTCACTTCTACCGTAAAGGCATCTTCCTTTACAGACTTTTCTTCCTCATGCTCCATTTCTTTCTGCATGTCCTCTTCTGGAATCAGCGGATTGGAAAAGGTTTTCGAAAAATCATCCTCTTCCTCCGGCTTCTCGTAGCTCGGCTCGATCGGGGCCTCTACACTGCCAGTAATCGTCTCCGCAGAGGATTCCTTCTCCTCTCCAGACGCAGTCTGAAAGCCAAAGTGCGATGGAATTGCAGCAATCCGTTCGCTTTCCTCGCGAAAACGGCGCGTCATCATCTCAATAAAATACGCACTTTCGTGCTGTGCCTCGCGCAGCATATTTTTCTCCTGCACAATCGACTCCTCATACTGCCGCAGTAAAAGACTTCCCTTCTGCTCTGCGGTGTTTGTAATCTTGTCTGCCTGTGCATTTGCTTCCTTCAAAATGCGCTCTGCCTCGCGGTTTGCCTTGTCCATGGTTTCTTCCGCAATGTTCTGTGCGGTAAGCAACGCCTGACGGATGCCTTCCTCCACGCGACGATATTCCTCAATTTTATCCACCAATACCTTCATCTTGCTGCGAAGTTCGGTGTTCTGCTGCTCCAGCTTTTCATAATCGCTCGACAGCTGGCTAAATGCCGTGTCAACCGCCTGCATATCATAACCGCCAAATACAGCCTTTTCGAATTTCAACTGCTTCACTTCCGTAGAGCTAAGCATCTCAGTCCTCCTCTTTGCCAATCAAACTCCTGTGTTCAAGAAAAGAAAAACGGGAAAAGCCGGGAAATTCCCGGCAGAAATCCAAAGAATTAGAAATATACCGCCTGTAACAGCGATTCCGCAAGCCAAAGAACCAGAAACGCCAGCAAAACCGAAAAGTCCAGCGGACTATTTCGGAGCGCACTGACACGGCTCAAAAGCGAGCGAAACGGCTGAATCAGCGGCTCCGTACATGTATACACAAAGTCATATAACCGTGTCTGCTGTATCTGCGGAAACCATGACATCAGCGCCCGAATAATCAAAAGCCACTGCGCCAACCGGATGGCAGCCATTGCAATTCGGAATATAAAATAGGTCAGCATTACCATAAGCAATACGCAATTAGTCTGTAAAGCGGAGGCCGTTGCTCTCCAGTTCGCTGATCAGATCCTCACCGACAATTTCAACATTGTACGGCGTGATAAGATACGTATCCTTTGCAACGCGCTTAATCTTGCCCTCAATGGCAAACGCAACACCGCTCAGGAAGTCCAGCATGCGGGTTGCCACCTCTTTTTCCGTGCTTTCCAGATTCAGCACAACCGTCATCTTATTCTTCAGGTGGTCCGCAATGTCAACCACGCTGTTGAACTGCTCTGCCTTAACCAGAACAACAGCCAGCTTGGTCGTTGCGCTAATGTTGACGACGCGGTTATTGCGCGCTGCCGTCGGCACAGAGCCCGCGGTCTCCCGAACAGCCGTGCTTGTCTGTGCGGGATGCGAGCGCGAAGAGGCATACGGCGGCTCCTGCACCTGCGTTTCGCCCATTTCTTCGTCGGTCTCGTATTCGTACTCTTCTTCTTCCTCGCCTGTTACCCAAGACTTAAAGCTATCCAAGAAGCCCATGTGGTTTTCCTCCCATATAATGAATCCATTCAACTTAATAGTGGCGTGCACCAAAAATTGTCGTACCTAAGCGGACAATATTTGCCCCGCAGGCAATCGCCGCTTCAAAATCCGCACTCATGCCCATCGACAAATAGTCCATAGAAACATTATCGTATTTTTTAGCCGATATGTCAACAAATAGTTGATGCATTCTGTCAAAATAATAAGTATCGTCTCGCTTTTCGTCAGGTTTTGGAGGAATTGCCATAAGTCCTCGAATTCGAATATTCTCCATCTGAGAAATTGCCTGAATCGCTTCCATCACCTCATCCGGGTCAATTCCCAGTTTGGCCTCTTCGCGTCCGATATTGATCTCCAGAAGAATATCCTGACACAATCCAGCCTTCTTCGCCTCCTTGGAAATCACCGACGCCAGTTTAACAGAGCTAACTGATTCAATCAGGCTGACCTTTCCTATCAGATACTTAACCTTGTTGGACTGAAGTGTTCCAATAAAGTGCAGCGGGCATCCATCATAGGCGTGCTCCTCATATTTTCCGAGCAACTCCTGCACACGGTTTTCTCCGCATACGTCAATCCCCGCCCGCACAGCAGCCTGTACGCGCTCCACGTCGTTCATCTTTGTCGCCGCCACCAGCGTGATATCCTCCGGCTGCCGTCCCGCCTTTTCAGCGGCCTCGGCAATCCGTGCCCGCGCATCGGTTACGTTATTTACAATCTGCTTTTCTTCTTCGACTGTCATTTTACAACCTTCTTATCTTCAATGTCCTTTGCTCGCCGAATGATTTTATCATTGACAACCAGCGAATCATCTCCAATGACTCCCTGCTTTACAATATAATAATCCGAACCCTTATACAGCGGATCAATTACCTTAAAGCTCGAAATCTTATTGTTCTCAATGTACACACCGATCTGACCATCGTCGTTGATATGTATCGCGTCCGTCGGCACCTTGAGACCGGTATACGATGCCAGCACAATCGAGCCGACTTCCTTCCGCTTGGACACCAAATCGGAATTCATGTCATACGATCGGAACAGAACCAACACCTTGCCGGACTCCGAATCCGGACGGATCGCATACACCGTCGCCTTCACATTGTCGCTCGGCTGTGAAAAGCGCAGCGTCACTTCCTGCTTTTCCTTCAGGCGTGACGCCTCGGATTTGCTCAAAATCGTCGCATAATACCAGCTGTACTCGCTGACAATTTTGCAATTGCTGGAGTCGCCCGCACTGACATTTTTCGCCGCCAGTTTCTCCAGCGACGTTGCCGTCAAATCATCGATACAGTCCAGCGTAAAGACATTCTCATATCCGTCCACCGTTTGGCTGAAATATCCGGAATATTCGGACGAAATTGTGCTTGTCTGATTCTGCAGCTTTTTTTCCAGTGAAGTCTGCGTCGTTTTCAGCTTTTTAACCTGCGAGGAAATATCCTTCATATTGCCATTCATGGAACCGCTTTGCAGTGCATAGGCACGCAGCTGATGAATATGACTGGAAAGCTGGTCATACGCTCCGGAATCAACAGCATCGCCGATGCTGTTGATCTCCGAGGTGATCTTTTGATCAATCCGACTGGTATTCGTCACATACGAGTTGTTTTGCAGCGATTCCAGCTGTGAAATCTGCTCCTTAATATCCTCCAGCTGCTGGCTCTCCTGCAAGGATTCTTCGTTTTTATAGATGGTAACCAGGGCAGCATCCTTCGCCACCTTGTCGCCATCCGAGTAGTTGTATTCGGACGTCTTTGCATCGTCCACCTTGACGACCTTCTCTTCACGAATAAAATATCCGGTTGCCGAAATGGCATCGTCCATCGTCACCTGTGCGGCGCGTACCAGAACAACTGGACGATAGTGTGAGACAGCAAAATTTCCAAATAAATAAATCAAAAACGCAACACCGATCAGCACCGGCACCTGTATTGACTTTTCCTTTGTTACTCGCAGAATCCTGCGAAATCCGTTGCGAATTCGGCGAAAAAATTGTTTCTTCATGAAACGCGCTCCTAGATGGCGGCTTCCGAAGCTCCTTCCTTCTCCCGCTTTGTAAATAGTTCCAGCCGTCGGGCCGGAATCAACGTAGAGACGGCGTGTTTATACACCATTTCCTGTTTTCCATCGCATTCCAGCACAAGGACAAAGTGGTCGAAGCCACGTAGTGTTCCCCGCATTTGGAAGCCATTCGTCAGAAAAACGGTGATCGGAACTCGCTCCTGCCGTATCTTGTTCAAAAAAATATCCTGGTAGTTTACTTCGTATTTCATTATTATAAACCAAACCTCCCCAAATGTACATGAATACTTTCATGTTACACCACGGTCGGTAAGAATTTCTGTCGAACGCCGAAGAACCTCCGGAAAATCCTCTGCACAATCGTAATATATCCACGTCACCCGCGAATCTCTTCGCAGCCACGTCAGCTGCCGCTTCGCATAATTGCGGGATGCCCGCTTGAGCTGCTCAACGCACTGCTCCAGCGTGTCCTCTCCCGTCAGATACGGAACCAGCTCTTTATAGCCAATTGCCTGCGCCGCCGTGCCTTTCAAGAGACCGCCGCGGTACAACCGCTCAGTCTCCTCCAGCAGTCCCTTCTCCATCATGAGATCCACTCGACGGTTAATCCGGTCATACAGCGTCTCCCGCTGCGTCGGGCACAGTGCCAGCAGCACCGCATCATAGCGTGGCTTCGGCGGCTTGTGCGCCGCATTGAATGCGCCAATTGTCATTCCGGTCTGCTCGTACACCTCCAGCGCACGAATCACTCGCTTGACGTTGTTTTCATGAATGCGCTCCGCCGACTCCGGATCGACCTTGCGCAAAAGCTCATGCAGATAGTGCACGCCGTGCTCCTGTGCAATCGCCTGATAGCGCTGTCGGATTTCGCTCGTCGTGTCGTCGCCGGAAAACGCATTTCCCTCAATCAGCGCATTGAGATACAAGCCCGTGCCGCCGCAGACAATCGGTACTTTTCCTCTCGCCAAAATCGACTGCGCGCACGCATCCGCCATCTTCTGATAGCGTGCAACGGAAAAGTCCTCGCCGGGATCGGCGACGTCAAACATATGGTGCACCACACCGTCGCGTTCCGCTTCGTCCGGCTTCGCCGTGCCAATATCCATACCACGGTAAATCTGCATGGAGTCCGAGGAAATAATCTCGGTGTCCAATTTTTTTGCCAGCGCAATCGACAAGGCCGTCTTTCCGGACGCCGTCGGGCCGACAATGCAAATTAAAGGCTGCATCCTATCCTCCTCACTGATTGACGCGCTTGAACAGCTTGTCCAGCTCGTACTTGGTCAGACGCACCATCACCGGTCGTCCGTGCGGACAGCATGTGACCTCCGGATCCGAGATCACCTGATCGCAGATCGTTTCCAGCTCCTGCATACTGGTCTCCCATCCGGCCTTGATCGCCGCCTTGCACGAAACCATATGAATTAAATCATCCAATTGATCCGGTACCGGCGAGCGCTGATCCAGCAGCTTCTGCGCCATTTCGGACACCGTCACAGCAACGTCACCCGCGTCCAAATACGCCGGAACCTCACGCACCGCAAGACTGTGCCGTCCAAATGGCTCAATCTGAAAGCCCGCCTGCTCGACCAATTGTTTTTGTTCCATCACCGCCGCGAATTCCTCGCCCGTCAGATCCACCACCACCGGGTCGAGCAGCATCTGCGTCGGCATTTCGGTGGACCGACGCAGCCTATTGAACAAAATCCGCTCGTGTGCCGCATGCTTGTCAATCAAAATCAAGCCGTTGCTGTCCTCCGCCAGAATATAGGTCGAAAAGCACGAACCGATCACACGCACCGCCGGTCGTGCCTGTTCCAGCACCTCGTCCGTCGAGACAGCTTTTTCTCTATCAGTTTCTGGAACCGCTTGCGAAGCTTCAGCAGATGTCGGTACTTTCGCTGCATTCTCTTCCTGTTCTGCCGTCGCTATTGTCTCGGTACTCGCTTGCAGCTCCTGCTGCTCTGCGCTGTCCGGCACGGTTATCTGTTGTGCCACAGCTGCGCCGCCGAGCGCTTCCTCTTCCTCCTCATCCACATCGACAAAGGGACGGAAGGACGATTTCCGAATAACCGGCGTCTCCTTTTTCGGCACCGCCTGATAGGTGTTGCGCGCCGACAGCGCGCCAAGCTCTGTCCGTGTTCCGCTGGTCAGCGTGCGCACGGGGCGCGTCGTCGTCGTCAGCGGCGGTACCTCCCGCGTCGCCGAAGCCCTCGGCGCTGCCGGAGTCGTCGGTGCAGCGGAGGCTCTCGCAATCGCCGCTGGTCGAGTCTCTGTCGCCGGAATCGGTTTGTTTGCCACCTGTTTTGCCTGAATTTCCGGCACATTTTCATCCGCTGCCAGCGTGTTTTTGCACGCCGCATAGACCGCCGAGAAAATCGGCTTTTCTTGCGAAAATTTGACCTCCACCTTGGATGGATGCACATTGACATCCACCTGCGACAGCGGCAAATCAATGCACAGACAGCCATACGGGAATTTTCCCGTGATAATCGCATTGCGGTACGCTTCCTCCATCGCCGCCTGAATCAGGCGGGACTTGACAAAACGCCCATTGACAAAAAAGTGCTGATACGAGCGGTTGGCGCGCGGCGAATGCGGATGCGAAATAAATCCGTGCACACGAATTCCGTTTTGCTCCGTCGGCGCGATTTCCACCAGATTGCGTGCCATTTCCTTGCCGAACACCGCAAAGACTGCCTGCTTCAACTCCCCCGTTCCCGGCGAGTGAAACACCGTCTTACCGTCGCGGATGCAGCGAAACGCAATCTCCGGATGGCTCTCCGCCGCGTGTTCTACCACGGAGGTGATATATCCCGCCTCGGTGAAGTCCTTTTTCAGGAACTTCATGCGTGCCGGTGTGTTGTAAAACAGATCGCGGATAACAAACGTCGTGCCCTCCGGGCATCCGGCGCTCTCCGCCTTCTGGATCACACCGGCCTCCAAAAACAGATGCGTACCCTCCAGACTGTCGGTCTGCTTCGTAAACAAATCCACCCGCGATACGGCGGAAATTGCCGCCAACGCCTCACCGCGGAAGCCCAGCGTTCCAATCGCCGCCAAATCCTCCTTTGTGCGGATTTTGCTCGTCGCATGGCGCAAAAACGCCGTTCGTGCATCCTCCGGCTCCATACCGCAGCCGTTGTCCTGCACGCGAAGATAGGTAATTCCGCCGTGCTCCATCTCCACCGTAATCTGCGTTGCACCCGCGTCAATCGAATTTTCAATTAACTCCTTGCACACCGATGACGGTCGCTCCACGACCTCGCCCGCCGCAATCAAGTCCGCCATGTGGGAATCCAATTCATGAATAACAGGCACTTCGGAACTCCTTTCTCGTTAAACATAATAAGAACAAATCATATTCTCTGCGGTCCTAGTTTACCATTTTTTGCAGCTCATACACCAAATTCAGCGCTTCGAGCGGCGTCATTGTATTGACATTCACCTGCCGCAGACGCTCGCCGATGGCGTCGCTCTGCAAATCCAGCATAGACACCTGCTCCTCCGGCTCTTCTTCCACCGGCTGGAGCGTAATCTTCTGCGAAGTGGACTCCAAATCCTTGAGAATTCGCTTCGCGCGCCGAATCACCGGATTCGGAACGCCCGCCAGCTTGGCAACCTCAATGCCGTAGCTGTCATCCGCGCCGCCCGGAATAATCTTGCGCAGGAAGGTGATGTCATCTCCGTGCTTCTTCACGGCAATATTATAGTTGCGGATGCCGTCCAGCATCTGCTCCAAAGCGGTCAGCTCGTGATAATGCGTCGCAAACAGTGTGCGAGCACCCAGCGTCTTTTTGTCCGCAATGTACTCAATAACCGCCCGCGCAATGCTCATGCCGTCAAAGGTAGAGGTTCCGCGTCCAATCTCGTCCAAAATAACCAAGCTGGAGCGCGTCGCGTAGTTCAAAATATCCGCCACTTCGCTCATCTCGACCATGAACGTGGATTGTCCGCTTGCCAAGTCATCCGATGCGCCTACGCGCGTGAACACACGGTCCACAATACCAATGCGCGCATAGCTCGCCGGAACAAACGAGCCCATCTGCGCCATAATTGCAATCAGCGCAACCTGACGCATATACGTCGATTTACCCGCCATATTCGGGCCGGTGATGACCGCAACTCGATTGGCTCCGTCGTCTAGCATCGTGTCGTTGGCGATAAACATCGTGTCGCGCAGCACCCGCTCGACCACCGGATGCCGTCCGTTTTGAATTTCAATCACCGACGAATAGTCCACCGTCGGGCAGGTATACTGATTGAGCTCCGCCACCTCACCCAGTGCGCACAGCACGTCCAGCTGTGCCACGGCCTGCGCCGTCGCCTGAATGCGGTGTACCGACGCCGCAACCTGCTCGCGCACCTCGACATACAGCCGATATTCCAGATCGACAATCTGCTCCTGTGCGTTGAGAACGGTGTTTTCGTACTCCTTCAGCTCCTGCGTGATGTACCGCTCACAGTTCGCTAGCGTCTGCTTGCGAACATAGTGATCCGGCACCTGATCCGCCGCCTGACGGGATACCTCAATATAATAGCCAAACACGCGGTTATAGCCGACCTTTAGCTTTTGAATGCCGGTCGCCTCGCGCTCTCTCTGCTCAATCGCCGCGATCTTTCCCTTGCCGCCGGAAGCAATGTCGCGCAGCTCATCCAGTTGTTCGCTGTAGCCGTCACTGATAAAGCCGCCCTCACGCAAGGAAAACGGCGGATCTTCCACAATCGACGCTTCAATCAGCGACTGAATGTCCGTCAGCTCGTCCATCGCGTCATATAGTACCGAAATCAGCGACGAGCTGCACTGCGCCATGTTCCGACGAAGCTCCGGCAGCAGCGCAATCGTGCTGCTCAGACTGCGCAGATCGCGGCAGTTCGCCGTACCGTATACCACGCGTCCGATCAGACGCTCCATGTCAAACGCGCGGCGCAGCTGTTCCTGCATATCGTCGCGCACCATCATATTGTCCTTTAATTCACCGACTGCCTTTTGGCGCGCCTGAATCAAGTTCGGGCTGAGCAGCGGCTTGCCCAGCCACTGACGCAGCAGACGTGCGCCCATCGCCGTGCGGGTGTGATCCAGTACCCATAGCAGGGAGCCTTTTTTCTCCTTTGTGCGCATGGTCTCAAACAGCTCCAGATTGCGCCGCGCATTGAGATCCAGCTCCATAAACTGTCCCTGACGGTACAAATTCAGCGTGTGCAGATGAGCCAGATGTGACTTCTGCGTCTCCGCCAGATAGTGCATCAAGCCGCCGATCGCGCAGGAAATCGCGGCGTTTTCGCCCAGATTTTCCTCAGTCGCCTCGGCAAAGCGCGTCCGCACCTGCGTGCGGCAGGTCTCCGGATCAAACTCCTCGTCCGGCAGGGTTTCCACGCCGCACTCCAACCGGTCGTGCAGAAAAGCACACAGTTCACTGTCCTCCGCCGCCTGCGGGGACAGCACGACCTCCGTCGGCAAGAAACGCCCCATCTCACTGATGCAGTAGGTGCTCAAATCGCCGCCCACCGTGCCAGTTGCAAACACCTCACCCGTTGAAATATCCGCAAAGCACAGGCCGACAAACTGTCCCATCCGGCACACCGACGCGATGTAGTTATTGCAGTCCTCCTCCAGCATGGAGGCCTCAATCACAGTACCCGGCGTAATCGTGCGGATGATCTCGCGCTTTACAATTCCCTTTGCCTTTTTCGGGTCCTCCGTTTGCTCGCAGATGGCTACCTTATAGCCGCTTTTGACCAGCTTTGCGATATAGCCCTCACACGAATGGAAGGGGATACCGCACATCGGCGCGCGCTCCTCCTGTCCGCAGTCCTTTCCGGTCAACACCAGATCCAGCACCTTGGACGCGGTTTTGGCGTCGTCAAAGAACATCTCATAGAAGTCGCCCAAGCGATACAGCAAAATGGAGTCCGGACAGGTATTTTTAATTTCAAAATACTGCCGCATCATCGGCGTATATTCAGCCATTGTCTACCTCCACACCATACAATGCGCGTAAAGAGGTTCGTTCAATCCGCACATCCGCAAACTCACCTTTCCGCAGACCGTCTCCGCAGCACATGACCAGCAGGCCGCCGTCCGTCCGCGCCGTCAGCGGATACTCCGTCGGCTGCTTGCTGTTGGATTCTCCGTCTACCAGCACGCGCACAACGCGATCCTGATACGCATCCTGTCGGGCGGCGTTGATTTCCTCCTGCACCGCGAGCAGACGTTCAAAACGCTCCTGCTTTTCTTCCTTTGTCGCGTTGTCCGGCATCTCCGCCGCCGGTGTGCCCGACCGGCGGGAATACAGGAAGGTATACAGAATATCATACTGACCAAAGCGAACCATATCCAGCGTCCGTTGGAAGTCCTCCTCCGTCTCTCCCGGGAAGCCAACGATAATATCCGACGACAGCACGACATCCGGCATAATGCGCCGCGCCGCCGCAATCAGCTCCCGATAGTGCGCCGAATCGTAATGGCGATTCATACGGCGTAGAATCTCATCCGAGCCCGACTGGAACGGCAGATGCAGCTGATGACAGATATGCTCACTGTTCGCCATGACGGAAAACAGCTTCTCGGACGCGTCCTTCGGGTGGCTCGTCATAAAGCGAATGCGGTAGTCGCCCGGCGTCTTGTCCAGCCGTTCCAATAAATTGGCAAAATCCACGCCGATGCCCAGATCTTTGCCATAGGAATTGACATTCTGACCCAGCAGCATAATGTCCTTATAGCCCTTTTCCACCAGCTGCTGAAACTCGCGCTCAATATCCTCCGGCTGGCGGCTGCGCTCACGTCCGCGCACATGCGGCACGATGCAGTAGGTGCAGAAATTGTTGCAGCCATACATAATGGACAGCCACGCGTGACAGCCGTCGCCGCGCAGAACCGGCAGGCCTTCAGAGATCTCGCCGCGCTCGTCGCCTTCAATGTCAAATACACGCTTGCCGCCGTTCAGTCGGCTGAGCAGCAGCTCCGGAAAGCGCCACAGTGCGTGCGTGCCAAACACAATATCCACGCGCGGATAGCTCTTTTTGATCTTTTCCGCCATCTGCGGCTGCTGTACCATGCATCCACACATGCAGATCGTCAAATCCGGCTTGCTGTCCTTGAGATGGGTATACTGTCCCATGATGCCAAGCACGCGCTTTTCCGCGTGTTCACGCACGGCACAGGTATTCACCACAATGATATCCGCCTGCTTGGGGTCATCCGTCGGCTCATAGCCCATCTCGCGCAGCATACCGGCAACGCGCTCGGTATCCGCCTCGTTCTGCTGGCAGCCAAATGTCTGGCAGTAAAAATGCGGACGCTCTGCCCGCGCCGACAGCATATATTGAATGGTATTCATACAGTCCCACTGATGCGAAATCTGTTCCTCCGGGACCTGTTTTGTCTTTGTATTCATCATAACTTATCGAAATTCGTCCAAATTGGTATCATAGATCATCAGATGATGATAGTTCACGCCGTCCGGCGCATACTGCGGCAGCTCCGCCTGTATCGTTTTTGTGATATATTCTGGGCTGAGGTTGTTGTTGCCGGAAGCCAAAATCGCATACGCACGGACACAATCCGTGTCCGGCTCCAGCGAAATACCCTTGATATAATCCTTGATATTGACTTCCTTCTCGCCGCGCTTAGAGCGCTTCATAATTAAAATCTCCTGGCGAGCAAATAGCTCCTCTACATCCTTACAGAACGTCTCCGGGAGGCCGTTGTCAAACTCCCATGTAATTTCAAACTTGGAGTAGGCAATCTCGCGTACCTTTTTTCCGCCGTCACTCAGCGGATAAATTTCCAGCACACGCAGCCCCTTCGGCATTACCGCGTTCATATTCTCCACAGCATTCTCCGGAATCGCGTCCGCCGTACAGTTAAAGTCCAAAAATTCGCACTCTCCGGAATATCCCGTCGAAAGCGGCAGCGCCACCGAGATATAGATGTGCTGGTTAAAGCCCTCCGTGTACCAAACCGGCAGCTGTGCCCGGGCAATCACGCGCTGCATACAGTGCATTAGATCCAGATGTGAGATGTATGCCGCCTCATCCGTTTTGGAAAACTTCATTCGTGCCTTAAATATGACATCCACATCCCTTCATCAGACTGGCCGCGCCGCAGCCCGCACATTTTTCCATACATGCCGGTGTCGTCTCTGCCCGGCGAGAACGCTCCCATTCCTTCTTCAAGTGCTCCTTCGTCGTACCGCAGCCGATGTGATCCCACGGAAACACTTCGTCCAGCGGACGCTGACGGTTGGCATAAAACGCCGGATCAATGCCGCAGACACGGAACGCATTCATCCATTTTTCCAGCGAGAAGCAGGCGTCCCAGCCATCCATCTTGCAGCCGGATTTCCACGCCGTGTATAGCACATCGCAAATCTTGCGGTCGCCGCGGGCAAATACGCCCTCCAAAAAGCTCGCATCTGAATCATGCCAGCGGAAGGTGACATTCTTAGTCTTCATAACCTGACGCAGATACGCCGTCTTTTCGTCCAGCTCTTCCTTCGTCGCCTGCGCGTCCCACTGGAACGGCGTCTGCGGCTTGGGTACAAAGCAGGAGGTTGACGCCGTAATTTTGACGCCGCGCGCACGGTTTGGCGTATTCTGCCGCCAGCACCACGCAATGTCGCGGCAAAGCTGGCTCATCTCGTCAAAGTCCTCGTTTGTCTCTGTCGGCAGTCCCATCATAAAATACAGCTTTACGTTATTCCAGCCACCCTGAAACGCAATCGTGCAGGCATTAATCAGATCCTTCTGCGTCAGATTCTTGTTGATGACATCGCGCAGGCGCTGGCTTCCCGCCTCAGCCGCAAACGTCAGACCGCTCTTGCGCACCTTTTGAATGCGCTCCATCAGGTCAATCGAGAACGAGTCTGCACGCAGCGACGGCAGTGCCAGACTGATGCGGCGCTCCTCGCAGAAATCCAGCAGTTCACCGGTAAGCTCACCCAGATCGGAGTAGTCGCTGGTGGACAGCGACGACAGCGAAATTTCTTCATAGCCGGAGTATTCCAAAATCGCCTTCGCCTGCTTGAGCAGCACCTCCGTGCTCTTTTTGCGCAGCGGACGGTAGGTATGCCCCGCCTGACAGAAGCGGCAGCCGCGCGGACAGCCCCGGAACAGCTCCACCATCGCACGGTCAAAGACAATGTCCGTAGACGGGACAACCAGCTTGTCCGGAAAATACATGTTGTCCAGATCCACGACAATACGCTTCTGCACAAACGCCGGAGCGCCCTCGCGCGGTGTGATTGCCTTGACCGTGCCGTCCTCGTGATACGAAATATCGTACAGGCTCGGCACATAAATACCTTGAATCTGGCTGGCCTGCTGCAAAAAGCGCTCCTTTGTCCAATTTTCCTGCTTCGCCTGCCGATAGAGATTCAGGAAGTCAATCATCATCTCCTCGCCGTCGCCAATCTGGAACACATCGACGAAATCTGCCAGCGGTTCCGGATTGTACGCACACGGACCGCCACAGATGACCAGATTTTTCAGGCCGCTGCGCTCGCGGGCATACACCGGCACGCCGCCGAGATCCAACATATTTAGAATATTGGTAAACGACAGCTCGTACTGAAGCGTAAAGCCAATGACATCAAATTCCGACAGGCTGTCGCCGCTTTCCAGACCGTACAGCGGAATTCCCGCCTTGCGCATCTCCTCTTCCATATCCAGCCATGGTGCAAACACGCGCTCGCACCAGATGTCCGGCTCTTCGTTAATCAGGCCATATAAAATACGGCTGCCCAGATGCGACATGCCAACCTCGTACGTGTCGGCAAAGCACATCGCAAAGCGAAGAAAGATCTCCTCTTTGTTTTTTACAATAGAGCCCCATTCGCCGCCAACATAGCGTGCCGGTTTTTGAACGCGGGGCAGTATTCGTTTTAACTCGCGTGTAAGCATGCAACCTCCGAATTCTTTTATTCAAGGAAAAGGCCCTCCGCTCTTTCAATCGAAGGGTCTTTTGTGTCCATATTTTTTGCAGTTTAGGCCTCAGTCTCTTCCTCGCCCATCTCCTGACGGACATGGTAGGAGTGACGACGCAGACAGAACTCGTGCTCCAGCTTGATGGTCTCCTTCAGCAGCATCTCCAATTCCGATGCATAGGATTCCAGCACGCCTGTTGCCGCCAGATTGGCAAACGAGACAATCTTCAAGTACTTCTTGACCGCCAGATGCAGGCTGATCTGCGAGCGGTTGATATCGCCGTACTCCATCTCCGCCAGAATCTGCTGAAGCTCTGCGCGGATGCCCAGCGTCATCAGCTGGAATACCACGCGGTCCGCCGGAACAATCAGGCGTGCCTCATAGCGCGTCAGCAGCTGCTCGATCAGCTTGTTGTTGGCCTCCTGCATCTTTTTCAGATCTTCCATCTGATAGGAGCCGAGCTTAAGTCCCACCGACTTTTCCATCACGGTCAGCTCCTGCTGCTGCTCCGGTGTCAGCTCCAGATCCGCCGGATTGCCCGACTGACCAAAGCGCGCCACACCGCTGCGCATCGACTTGTACAGGTTGGCAATGCAGTATACCTGACGCTCACATTCATTATAGCGCGTCTCCGCGTCCTTTAAGCGCTGCGCAATCTCTTCGTATTCCTTTTTGGCGACAGCTTCGCGCTCGGCAAAATCCTCCAGAACGCTCTCACGCTCCTTGGTTACCTGGCGATGAATTGCATGAATAATCTCATCGCGCTGTGCAATGGTTTCTTCCTTTTCTGCGAGCTCGGATTCCAACGCCGCTATCTTCCGGCGCATGTCATTCAGGGTCAGCTCCGCCTCCCCAATCTGCGCGTTCGTATCCGTCAGCGTTCGCTTTGCTTTTGTTAAATCCTTGATACTGTCAAACATCGGCCATCTCCTGTTTCTATCATTAAACTTGCGCTAAGATTCCATTTAATCAAAATTATTGTACTACATTTTGCAGATCATTGCAACCGCTTTTGTCCCCTGCATTCGGTTCGCAAACGCCAAAAAATTCCCGCCCCAAAAACAGTTGAGGCGGGAATCCGTCAGTTATTGCAGGAACATCCATTGCCCCGCGGCCCGCACTTCCGACATCCGGAATCCGGACGCCCTACGGAGTCCGGGCGGCCTCCACTCTCCGGTCGTCTCTCGTTTTCCGGCCGGAATTCCGGATCGGAATGTCGCTGTGTGCAGCCACAGCCCGGCACCGGCGGCTTCGGACGCGGCGGTCGGCAGTCCGGGTAAAACTCCTTGACCGGGAAGTCAATGCGCTCAAACATCGCGCACGGGTCCTCCGGTCCGCTGCTGCCGCAGCTGCACTCCTTGGTCGGCAGGCACAGATCATACGCCGGCATCAGCAGCTGAACATCGCGTTCCAGCCGTATAATGGAGAATTGTCCCAGCGTGACAAACAGCTTCTTGACGTCACCGGCAAGAATCAGCTCTTCGTCAAACATGCATCCCAAGCACTCCGGAATATCGTCGTCATGGCAGCAGCACTCGCAGCGGCAGTGCGGCTCTACCACCTTCGCCGACAGCAAAATCGGGTCAATGGTTTCCACTACCGCGCGCGGCATGCTGCTGTTTTCAATCGTTCGGGAATTCAGCCCGTTCGCCGCCGTGTCTGACGTAAAAGTGCGGCTGCTTCCCTCACAGCCAAACAGAATCGCCCGCTTGTCATACACCGCCAGCCCGCAGATATCCGTCATGCGTCCGCATCCGGCGCTGACTTCCGCGTAAATCCGGTAGTAATACCGCGCATCTACACTGTAAAACCCACGGTTAAAATCCACCGGCGAGACATCCAGATTGACCCACAGCAGTTCCGCTCGCCGCGGCTTGACACAGTTAGAACGTTCCAGCAACTCCTGTGACTGCCGCGTCAGATAAACGCGCAGATCCTGAACACACTCCTTGGAGCGGCAGGCATCCGACACCTTTGACGTATGCACACAAACCGCTTCCCGAATCTGGTCGGCTCCGCCGCAGATCGGACCGGGAGTAATTCGTTCGCCCATGAAATCCCCTCCTCAATTAAGATTCTACCGCAGTGTATGCTCCCGCGGAAAAAGTGTGAGTTCTTTCGAGGATTTCTGTTCTTTTGCCGAAAAATTTGATATACTCAGTGTGAATGAAAAAGGATGTGATATTGTATGCGCAACACTACGCTGTGCTATATTCAAGACGCGGATCGCTATCTTTTGCTGCACCGCACCAAAAAGAAAAACGACCAAAGCCACGACAAATGGCTGGGAATCGGCGGAAAATTTGAGGACAAGGAGAGTCCGGAGGACTGTGTTCTTCGCGAAGTGCAGGAGGAAACCGGCCTGACACTGACCTCCTACCGCTACCGCGGCATTGTTACCTTTGTCTCCGACATCTGGGAGACTGAATACATGCATCTGTTCACCGCCGACGCCTTCAACGGAACAGTCGGTGTGTGTGACGAGGGCGATTTGGAATGGATCTCCAAGAGCGACTATCTCTCCCTGCCCATGTGGGAGGGGGACGTTATTTTTCTGACGTTATTACAGACGGATTCTCCCTTCTTTTCTCTCAAGCTGGTTTATCAGGGCGATCACTTGCAGTCCGCCGTGCTCAACCAACAGCCGCTGGAGCTGCCGTTTTGTAAAGAGAAATGGAGCAACACAACATTATTACCTTAATCGATACAAAAACGCTGGATTTCCTATGAAATCCAGCGTTTTTGTTTGTTTTATTATTCCAGCACATCCTGTGTGCCGGGCGTCGTCGGTTTCGCCTGCATTAGAATTTCTGTCAGCGAATGATTGACCAGATATTCGTAGGAGCGCAGAATTTCTTCTGCCGAACGCTCCGATTTCTGCGTCATCATTTCTATGATGGCGTGGATGAAGCAAAAGGCATAATGCCGCGCCAGCATGTTGGCATCCAGCAGCGGATAGCCTGGAATACCGTCCATCCCACGCCGCTGAAGCTCTTCCAAAAACAGCGCACTGACTTGCTGGTTTACCACATCTTCAAACCCATTTTTCCCAGAAATTCGAATCGCACGGTGATAAAAATCCGAATCCTCGATAATTCGGCTAAGCGTCCATTGCATGCTTTCTTTGATTTGATCCTGCCGAATCCTCTTCCTCATCGGTTCAATCAATTCCTGCTGCACAATCCAGTCCAGCACGTCCAGCTTATCCTGGAAATGATGGTAAAAGGTTGAGCGGATAATGCCCGTGCGGTCAGTTAGCATCTTTACCGTGATTTTTTCAAACGGATACTCCTGCAGCAGCTGCTTAAAGCTATCGGAGATCAGACGCTTCATATAATCTTGCCGTTGGGACATCGGTACCACCCTTTCCATCCGCTCAGCATAAAATTACTTTTTGTAATTCGTATAGGCAGGCTCCTTATGTACCTGCTCACTCCAGATCTGATCTGCTTCCTTCTGCCAGCACGATGCATAGGTCGCGCACTTCGAGCACAGATGCTCGGCGCTCTCCGGAGATTCCAGATCCGTCGAATGCGCTCCGCTCTCCTTAACCATCTTTTGTAGCAGCTCCGGGTTCTCCAACATCGGACACGGGCGCAGATGGTTGTGGTTAAACGGCTGGCCGTTGTGATATGCCATAAACAGTGGGCTCTGGAGAATCTCCAGCAGCGTGTGCTCTCGGATATTCATATTCGAATAATGGATGAATACACACGGCTCCGCGTCGCCATTGGAATTGACATGGAAATAGTTTCTGCCTCCGGCAATGCAGCCGCCAACATACTCGCCGTCATTCTGGAAATCCATCAGGAAGATCGGCTTGCCGCCATGGAATCCACGTACTTCGCGCACGCGCTTGATCATGTACTTTCTCTGCTCCATCGTCGGCATCAGATCCGGAGAAGCGTTATTGCCAACCGGCATGTAATGGAAGTAGAACGAGTAACGGACGCCGTGATCAATCAGCATATCTAGGAACTCGTCGCTGGTAACCGCTTCAACATTCGCTCTGGTGTAGCAGATCGAGGTTCCAAAGATAATGCCATAGCGCTTCATCAGATTCATCGCGTTCATAACGGCGTCATAATGACCCGTGCCGCGGCGACCGTCATTGGTGTCCTTCGTGCCCTCAATGGAGAGTGAGAAGGAGATATTGCCGACACGGACGCACTCCTTGCAGAATTCTTCATCAATCAGCGTAGAGTTCGTGAAGATGTTAAATTCACAGTCATTGTGCTTCTCACACAGGCGAATAATGTCCTTCTTGCGGACAAGCGGTTCGCCGCCGGTCAGCATATAGAAGTATACGCCAAGCTTCTTGCCCTGCGAAATCAGATTGTCCATTTCCTCAAACGACAGGTTGAGCTTGTGTCCGTACTCCGCTGCCCAACAGCCGGTGCAGTGCAGGTTGCACGCCGAAGTCGGGTCAAACAGAATCAGCCACGGAATATTACAGTGATAAATCTCACGATTCTTACGAATTGTCTTAGTGCCATGGAAGAACGCCTCAAAGCCCATATTCAGCGCCGACATCTTAAGCACATGTGGGTCAATCTCGTCCAATACACGATTGATATAAATCGTCCACTTATTGGTCGGATCCGCCAGATACTTGCGAACCGCATCAATCTGTTCCTTGGTGAACATGTCCCCGGCAAAGCGCTCGGTTAAATCGAGAATGCGGTTCAGACCCTTTTCCCGATCCTTTCGCACGCCATTTAAAACCATATCGATTGCTGCGCTAAATGCAAGGCGTGCAGCAGCATGTGTCATTCCCATATAAGTCTCCTCTTTTCGCGGTTTTGCGCACAAAACCACATCGTGTAATAATTACTATGTCGAGTATAAATCCAAACAATTGCATTAGCAAGCGACAATTTTCAATTTTTGTCGCTTTTCGACGAATTTTTAACAAGTGTTATTTATTTGTCTATCTGCTTGGGTTCGCTTTTCCCGCTTGTTATTCTTGTTCCAAACCGCTATAATAAAATAGCACTTAGGAGGAAGGAATATGACAGCAAAGTCCTATCAAACCATGACGGCTTCATTCCGCCGGCACCCTTGGCTACGCCGAGCGCTGCGGATATTCAATCGTATAACAACGCTGTGTGTATACGGTATTTACCTCGGTTATCTTCTGATTTTGCTCGTCAATCGAAGCACAAATCTGCTCTCTGCCGTCCTCATTCCCGGTGTCGGTTTTGTCCTTCTCTCCCTCTATCGCGACCGCGTGAATGCGCCGCGTCCCTATGAGGTGCTGGACATCACCCCGATTATCCATAAGGACACCAAGGGGCACTCTTTCCCCAGCCGCCATGTCTTTTCCGTATTTGTCATCGCGGCAACACTGGGCTATCAGCACCCGCTCCTCGGCGCGCTGCTCGGCGTGATTGGTCTGCTCATCAGCGTCAACCGCGTTCTCGGCGGTGTACATTTTCCAAAGGACGTACTCGTCGGCATGGCGCTGGGCATCTTGTGCGGATGGGGCGGCAGCGCGCTCCTTGCATTACTTCTATTATAAAGGAATACCACTATGAATCCTGTTACATTACGCTCGGTCTCCATCGGAACCGGAATCCCGAAAATCTGTCTCCCTATCGTCGGAACGTCCGAGACGGAGATTCTACAGCAGGCATCCGCCTTCGCGGCCTATCCGCACGATATTGTCGAATGGCGTGTCGATTGGTTTGACGCCGTTTCCGACCTTGAGCAGGTCAGGCACTGTGCGCAGAAGCTGCGCCGCCTTCTCGGCGAGACACCGCTGCTGTTTACCTTCCGCACAACGGAAGAGGGCGGTGAGCACAGTATTTCCGACGCGAACTATATTCAGCTCAACAGCTTTGTCGCACAGCATCAGCTGGCAGACGCACTGGATGTCGAATTGTTTCGCGGCGACGACGTCGTGCGCACCATCGTTTCGCAGGCACACGAAAGCAATACCGCAGTGGTTATCTCCAACCACAACTTTACGCAGACCCCGCCGGAGGACGAAATCGTCTCCCGCTTGCAGCGCGCCGAGCAGATAGGCGGCGACATTTTGAAAATCGCCGTCATGCCGCAGAGTGCCCGCGACGTCATCACGCTCCTCGCGGCAACCGAACAGGCGCATCATCTGTGCCGTCAGCCGCTTATCACGATGTCCATGGGACAGCTCGGCATGGTCAGCCGCACCTGCGGTGAGACCTTTGGCTCCGCTGTCACCTTCGGCGCCGCCGGTATGGCCTCTGCTCCCGGACAGATGCCCGCCGCCGCGTTACAACAGGTTCTGCACGCCCTGCACGGTACTGTGCCGGAATAACGCGGCATTTGTATGCGCTGCCGTATTTTTCTTGACTTTCTTCTACATAAGGCGTATACTCATTCGAGACAGTTCATTTGCACCATCCTGTCTATAAACAAAACTAGGGCTGTTTGCACAAGTATTCTATGATGATTGCGCAGGCATTCCTATGTGGAATGCCTGTTTTTTATACCAAAGGAGACGTTTTATGTACCGATTAAAAACGGAACATTCATTTGACGCCGCACATTTTCTCGCAAATTATCAGGGAAAATGTCACAATATTCACGGACATCACTGGCGCGTGGTATTAGAGGCGCAGGGCGCTGAGCTCAAGCGCGACCCGCAGCAAAACGGTATGCTGGTTGATTTCGGCGATCTCAAGCGCGATCTGCGCCGCGTGGTGGACGAGTTTGACCACACGCTGATTGCCGAATCCGGTTCGCTCTCCCCCGCTCTGTGTGAGCTGCTGCGTGCCGAGAATTTTTCCGTGACCGAAGTTCCCTTCCGTCCGACAGCGGAAAACTTTGCGCGTTATTTTTATGACCGCATGGCGGCCTGCGGCTATTCTATCTACCGCTGTATGGTCTATGAAACCGAAACCAACTGCGCCGAATACCTCTGTGAGGGAGGCGACGACGCATGACCACCTTTCCCGTTGTCGAGCTGTTCACCAGCATCAACGGCGAGGGCGTGCTCGCCGGACAGCTGACCGTCTTTGTCCGCTTCCGCGGCTGTAATCTGAATTGCTCCTACTGTGACACACAGTGGGCCAACCAGCCGGACGCCCCCATCACCCCGATGACCGCCGAGCAGATTCGCGATGCCATTCTGGCGACCGGCGTTTCTCTGGTCACCCTGACCGGCGGAGAGCCGCTGTGTCAGCCGCAGCTGCGTGGGCTGCTCACCCTGCTGGCGCAGGAGCCAACGCTGCACATGGAGATTGAGACCAACGGCAGCCGGGATCTCACCCCTCTGCTCGACATCCCCAACGTGACATTCACGATGGACTACAAGCTGGCGGGCAGCGATATGGAGAAGCACATGCGCCTTGCCAATTTCCCGCTTCTCCGCCCGCAGGACACGGTGAAGTTTGTCGTCAGCAGCATTGCCGACCTCGATCGCGCGTGGGAAGTGATTTCACAATATCAATTGACCGACCGCTGTTATGTCTATCTCAGCCCAGTGTTCGGAAAGATTGACCCGGCGGATATTGTAACCTATATGACCGACCACACGATGAATCGTGTCCGTCTCCAGCTTCAGATGCACAAGTTCATCTGGGATCCCAACGCCCGCGGTGTGTAAGCAGGCAAACATAAAGAAGGAGCAAAGTATGGCTATTGATACAGAAGCAGTAAAAAAGCACATTCGCGGCCTGCTCGTCGCACTGGGAGATGATCCCGACCGCGAGGGATTACAGGACACGCCGGATCGCGTCGCCCGCATGTACCTTGAGGTATTCGAGGGAATGCAGTATACCAACGAAGAGATTGCCCAGATGTTCGGCAAGACATTTCAGGATGAAATGGATTTCACCTCGGATTCCCAGGACATGGTCGTCGTCCGCGACATTCAGCTATTCAGCTATTGTGAACACCACATGGCGCTGATGTACGACATGACGGCAACCGTCGCCTATATCCCCAATGGCAAGGTGATCGGTCTGAGCAAAATCGCCCGCATCGCCGACATGGTATCCAAGCGCCTGCAATTGCAGGAGCGCATCGGCAGCGACATCGCGCAGATTATGCAAATGGTGACCGGTTCGGAGGATGTTGCCGTCCTGATTCAGGGCTCACACAGCTGCATGACCGCCCGCGGTATTCGACAGGCCAACGCCAAGACAACCACCACTACCCTGCGCGGCAAATTCCGCACCGACGCCGCATTGCAGTCCCAGCTGCGCGGCTGAAAGGAGCTAACCATATGAAAGCACTTGTATTATCCAGCGGCGGCATTGACAGCTCGACTTGTCTCGGCCTCGCGATTGACCGATATGGAAAAGAAAACGTCACCGCCCTTTCCATCACCTATGGACAGAAGCACACGAAGGAAATTGAATCCGCCCGTGCAGTTGCCCGCTACTACGGCATTGAGCTATTGGAGCTGAATCTGTCGGAAATTTTCCGCTATGACACGACCTGTACGCTGCTCTCCGGCTGTGACGAGGACATTCCGGAGGAATCGTATGCCGAACAGCTGAAAAAGACCAACGGCACTCCAGTATCCACCTATGTACCGTTCCGCAATGGTCTGTTTCTGTCCAGCGCTGCCAGCATTGCGCTGTCCAAACACTGTGACATCATCTATTATGGCGCGCACAGCGACGACGCCGCCGGAAACGCCTATCCGGATTGCAGCGACGCGTTCAATACTGCGATGAATCAGGCGATCTATCTCGGCAGCGGCGAACAGCTGCACATCGAAGCGCCGTTTGTCAAAATGAATAAGACAGAGGTCGTCGCGCTCGGTCTCAAGCTCAAGGTTCCGTATGAGCTGACGTGGAGCTGCTACGAAGGACACGAGCATCCGTGCGGTGTCTGCGGCACCTGCCGTGACCGCGCCGTAGCATTTGCCGCAAACGGCGTCGCTGACCCTGCGCTGAAAGGAGACTAACCATGGCGGGAAGAACTGAAACCGAGGGAATCACCCTGCTGGGCAACCAGCATATTAAATATCGTGATGATTACGCGCCGGAGGTGCTGGAGACCTTTATCAATAAGCATCCGGATCACGATTATTTTGTCAAGTTCAATTGTCCGGAATTCACGAGCCTGTGCCCGATTACGGGACAGCCGGATTTCGCCACCATCACCATTTCCTATGTTCCCGGAGAGCGCATGGTGGAAAGCAAGTCGCTCAAGCTGTATCTGTTCAGCTTCCGCAATCACGGTGACTTCCACGAGGACTGTGTCAACATTATCATGAATGATCTGATCGCTCTGATGCAGCCCAAATACATTGAGGTATGGGGCAAATTCACACCGCGCGGCGGCATCTCCATCGACCCGTACTGCAACTACGGTCAGCCGGGCACTAAGTGGGAGCAGGTAGCATGGAACCGTCTTGCCAACCACGATCTCTATCCGGAAAAGGTAGATAACCGATAACATGCAAACGCCAGAATCCACGTTGGATTCTGGCGTTTTCGCATCGTATGCCGAGCTTACTTCATGCTCTGCTCGTATGCTTCAATCATCTTCTTGACCATCTGTCCGCCGATGGAGCCAGCCTGACGGGCGGTCATCTCGCCATTGTAACCGTCCTTCAGATCAACGCCAACCTCACGAGCCGCCTCCATCTTAAAGCGATCCATTGCGGCACGGGCTTCCGGTACATTCAGTTCATTGTTCTTGTTCGACATAATTCTTTTCTCCTTTTCGCTCGGTTCGTTTCCTGTGACAGTAGTATGTGCGGAATACTCGCTCGTATGCGAAAAAATCGTCGAAAAAGAAACGTAAAAAATGCCGTGGTTGGAAATCCATTCACAGCATCCCATATAAAAACGCAGAAACCCGTTTTTGTTACAGGCTTCTGCGTCTTTTTTTACTGCTCGCGGAAAGTAATCGTTCCCGTTTCGCTGTCCATCGCATCCACAATCGCAAGTGATTCCAGTTGGTAACCCAGATTGCGAATCATTTTTCCGCCGGGCTGGAAGCCCTTCTCAATGACAATACCGATTCCCTCTACCGTCGCACCGGCTTCCGTCACCAAATGAATCAGTCCCTGCAACGCACATCCGTTGGCAAGAAAATCGTCGATAATCAGCACATGATCCTGCTCAGACAGGAACTTCTTCGCCACAATCACCTGATTCTTGCACTTATGGGTAAAGGATTCCACTTCCGCCACATACATCTCACCTTCTAGGTTAATGCTCTTTGCTTTTTTCGCAAACACAACCGGCACATGAAAATGCTGTGCGACGATGCAGGCAATGCCGATGCCGGACGCTTCAATCGTCAGGAGCTTATTGATGTTTTTGTCGGCGAATCGCTTTTTGAATTCTGCGCCGATCTGGTTAAACAATTCGATATCCATCTGATGATTCAGGAAGCTATCTACTTTCAGAACATTTCCCTCTTTCACAATTCCATCCTTGGCAATGCGCTCTTCTAAAAAATTCATCCTATGTTTCCTCTTTCTTTTCGATTCCATGTATTGTTTTATTGTAACCGTCGCTACGACGCACTGCGCTACATCGCCACGCCAAGGCATCGGCATGGCTCAACCGCTCCGTGGTCTTGCTCCTTCGCGCCACAACCGCTTCGCTGGGTTGTGTCGCGATATAATAAGATTTTCTCTGAGAATAGACGGCTAAAAGTTCAGGTTTTACCCACTATGAATATGGACTTCTCTCACCAACAACTACAGCAAGGTGAACAAGCAAATAGAGTGCAAAAACAATGGGCGGGAAACCCGCCCACTACGAAATCATTGTTTACTATTATAGTCTATACCGAAATCATTACCATGTCTGCCGCATTTTGTTTTTGCAGCAAACCCTTTGCTTACTCCTCCTCTTTCTTTTCTTCGTTTTCCAGCTCCTGCTCGGCATAGCTCTTCAGCACACCGGTACCGAAGCTAAGCATGCGGCTGACACGGCTGATCGTCGCACTGCTCGCGCCGGTTTGGTTCAGAATATCGTGATAAATCTTACCCTGACTGAGAAGAACCGCAACGTCATAGCGCTGCTCCATGGAGCGCATTTCCGTCACCGTACAGACATCCTCAAAAAATTTCTGACACTCGTCCAGATCTTTCAGCTGAAGAATGGCTTTGTACAGCGCGAGACTCGGCTCTCGATTCATAAACTTTGGCATGGGTTCGCTCCTCTCTGGTCTCTCAACTGTACATAGTTTACCACATTGAAGTGCGTTCGTAAAGCAGAATTTCTCCTGTTTTTTTGTCAAACAAGCCAGCTATTTTCCACATTCTTATGTGAAAAACCAGAAAAATCACAAAACCATGGGAAGCATATTGAATCTTATCGTGTTTGCCGATATAATGAAAACCATATTAAACCCTATGGAGGAATGCAGCCATGTCTTGTGTATCGGTACCAAAAATTCTTCTGCCCAACCGTCAGATTGACCGGAGCAAATGGGCCGTCATCGCCTGTGACCAATTTACCTCTCAGCCGGAATACTGGGAAGAAACCAATCGCATTGTCGGCGATGCACCGTCCACCTTGCGTCTGACCCTTCCGGAGGTCTATCTGGAAAATGACGATGTTACAGAGCGCGTGAACGCTATCAACGCTACCATGCAGCAGTATCTGTCCGATGGTACGCTGACCCAGCTGCCTGCCGGCTGCATTCTCACCGAGCGTTATTCCGGCGGCACTGTACCGCGCCGCGGTCTCGTCGCCGCCATTGATCTGGAAACTTATGATTATCACGCCGGTTCCCGTTCTCTGGTTCGTCCGACCGAAAAGACCGTCGAGGAACGCATTCCGCCCCGTCTCAAGGTGCGTGAGCACGCCAGCATCGAGCTGCCGCACATCATGATTTTGATTGACGATCCGGATCGCACGGTCATTGAGCCGATGTTCGATCAGCTGGAATCGTTCGAAAAGGTATACGACACCGATCTCATGCAGGGCGGCGGTCACATCACCGGCTGGTTCATTCCGGAGGGCGAAATCACCGACGCACTGATTGCCAAAATGGACGCGCTTCAGGAGCGCACCACGTTTAACAAGAAATACGCATTGACCGAAGCGCTGCCACTGCTCAACTTCGCAATCGGCGACGGCAATCACTCGATGGCAACGGCAAAGGCGTATTGGGAGGCTGTCAAGCAGGCCCTTCCTGAGAGCGAGCGCGCCAGCCATCCGGCACGGTACTGCCTGTGCGAAATTGTCAACATTCACGATGAAAGCCTGCTGATTGAGCCGATTCACCGCGTGATGTTTCATGTCTCGCCGTCCGATGTTCTGGAGCAGGCGAAACTCTTCTTTGCAAACCACGGCGCTTCCTGCGAAATTCTGGCAGAGGGCGCGGCGGCTCCGTCCGATGCACATGCCATTCCGTTTTGCAGCGAGAAGGAAAACGGCGTGCTCATTATCCGCAACCCGAAATGGGGCATTCCGCTGGCAACGCTTCAGGCATTTCTGGACGATTATCTGGCACAGCATACCGATGCCAAGCTGGACTACATCCACGGTGAGGATATCACCACCGAGCTGGGCACCAAGCCGGGCAACATGGGCTTCCTGCTGCCGGACATCCAGAAAAACGATCTGTTCCGCGGCGTGATTATTGACGGCGTTCTGCCGCGCAAAACCTTCTCCATGGGCGAAGCGCACGAAAAACGCTATTACATGGAGGCCAAGCGCATCACCTTATAATATATGTTATGACAATCATTCCGGGGGATTCCACAGGGGTCTCCCGGTTTTTGTTTCGATCCATACCTCTGCCGTGGCACCGTGAATGCGGCAGAAACAAAACAAATACGCCAGCAAGAACGGACGATCCGGCGCAAACGAGCAGCGTAGAATCTGGTAGTCTCCTCTTGTTTCCGTCTGGATTGCCGCGCTTTGTTTCCGCTCTGCAAACGGGAACGCAAGCTCCGGTGATTCCCCAATCACATACCGTTCCGGCAAAGATGGCCAATATCCACAGCGCGACAAAAATTCCTGTGACAGTGTGCGGCGCAGAACCATGTGCTCGTTCTCCGGCTCCGGCACGCCGATGAGCAGCGGCTCTTTCTCATCCAAGATACCCCAGATGCGCCAAACTTTATCTGTCTTTTTGCCCTCGGCATAAAATCGGACGTTTTGTCCGCACGGCTCTGTCTGTATGCTTCCCCACTCGCCATCTGCCGCCTGCACCCGCATGCTATCCCTCCCGACACAAAAAGCTCCCCTGCCTATTTCTATGCAGGGGAGCTTTGTTTCATTATCCTTCTGTCTCGGGCAGACCGAAGCTGACCGCAAGCGCACGATCCACTTCCTCCATGTGCGCCTCATCCAGCGTGCCCATCTTTTCTCGCAGACGCCGCTTATCCAGTGTGCGAATCTGCTCGGTCAAAATCACCGAATCACGGGTTAAACCAAAGCTGCGCGCGCCCAAGACAATATGTGTCGGCATTTTGGCTTTATTGATCTGAGATGTAATTGCCGCGGCAATTACCGTCGGACTGTACTTATTGCCAACATTATTTTGTACGATTAAAACCGGACGCATTCCGCCCTGTTCACTGCCAACGACCGGTGACAGGTCCGCATAATAAATGTCACCACGTTTTACCTGGTGTTCCAAATTCATCACTCTCCGATGGAAAAATTCAAGGATACTGATTCCGCACAGCGGCTTGCCATGCAGATGTTTCTTCCGTTGCTTTTACTTTCCCCACCAGACCGGTTGTTTAATCACAGTAATAATGAATATTTTTTCTCTCTAGTATATGCGCTGAATCGTCCGTGCGATTCAATCCAAATAAAAACGTGGGATGCGCGCACCAATCGCACACAGCACCTCATATGAAATCGTACCGGCGGCCTCTGCCACCGTATCGGCGGTCACACCTTCTTCACCAAACACGGTGACAATATCGCCCATCTTGACGTCCATACCCGATACGTCTACCATGCACATATCCATGCAGATGCGTCCGACAACCGGAACTATTTTTCCGTGTATCATCACCTGTGCCCGTCCGCTTCCGGCGCGATGATAGCCGTCGGCATAACCCATCGTGATGACTGCAAGCTGCGTCGGCTGCATCGTCGTATAGGTTCGTCCATAGCTGACCGTTACGCCCGGCTGCACATCACGCACCTGTACGACGTGCGCCTTAACTGTCATCACCGGACGGAGATCAACCGTTTGTTTCGTCCCCTCGTCCGGATAATAGCCGTACAGGATAATTCCCGCGCGTACCATCGTAAACGCCGGCTCTCCGTTGGACAGCTTGAGATGTACTGTCTCCGGATATTGCAAAATCGCACCGCTGTTGGCACAGTGGCGGTAGGTCAGCGTGATGCCGCGGGCGCTCAGCGCCTCAACCACAGCGCAAAAGCGGGTAAACTGTTCGTCCGTATACTCATTTCCGTCCGCCGTATCCGCCACCGCAAAGTGTGTGAAGATGCCCTCTGTCACAATGCCCGGCAGCGATACCGCCGATACGATTCTTTCAATGGAGGCCTTATCGGAGTTTGCTTCAAAGCCGATGCGGGTCATTCCTGTGTTCAATGCAATATGTACGTGAATCGGTTTTCCAACTTCCTGTGCCACCTTGGAAAACATCTGCGCCGTATGTTCGTCGCACAGCGCGACAGAAATATGATGTTCCATCAGATACGGCAGATCCTCTTCTCCGACGTAGCCGAGAATCAAGATTGGCTCTTCCAGCCCTGCCTCCCGCAGCTCCGCGGCCTCCGGCGCGGTCGCAACCGCGAAGTAATCCGTTCCGATTGCCGACAGCGTTTTTGCCACCTGCACCGCACCGTGACCATACGCATCCGACTTCACTACGCTGAGCACCTTGGTCTCCGGCGAAATCTCATGCACCCGCTCCCGGATGCCGCGGTAGTTGTATTCCAAATTAGCCAAATTGATCTCGGCCCAAGTTCGATTTTTATTTTGAATATCCATGGGATTCGTTTCTTCTTTCTTTATTGATAAACGGTACAGTTGTCAAACTCACAGCGTAGGCGCTGTTTTCCATTAAGTGAGACCGCTGCATATTGCAGAGCGCCATCCTCTGCCCGCAGTGCCAGCTCCCGCACGACATTTCCCACGTCCTCCTCCTTTTCGTATTGCAGAATCACGTCGTCCTCTTCCCGCCAAATTTCCGTTGGCTCCTCTGCAATCAGGCAGTGCAGGGCAGCCGGTACGGCATCCACCGGCGTCAGTCCGTCCTGCTCCGGCAAAATTGTCTGTAAGGACACATCCTCATAGATCAGACGATTTTCCTCCGCATCATATACGGCGGTGATACCGGCGATACTCTCGGGCTCCTGAACCGTGATCTCTGCATATGGGTTCTGTGCGTTGTCATATTGAACCTGCACGCGGTACTCCTGTATTGCGTTTTCATTGCTCGCGTGAATCACGGCTTCTGCACGGATTGTTTTCGCCGTGCCATAGCCCTGCTGTACCGAGTCCGCAAGCCGTTCCGGATTACGGACTGCCGAGCAGCCAACCAGTAGCGGCAGCGCCGCCAGCCAGCACAAGCTTTTCCAATACAATCATTACCACTCCCTGGAGTTGAGCGGTTTCAGCACCTTCGGAATGCAGGACAGCATGTCAGTCGGGGTCATGCCGTACTCGCCAAGTGCATTGGCACACAGATCTCCCGCGCGGGCGTGAATATATGCACCGCACGCCGCGGCCTCCCACGACGGCACGCCCTGTCCCAACAGCGCCAGAATAATGCCGCTGAGCACGTCACCGCTTCCGCCCTTCGCCATACCCGGATTGCCAAAGCAATTACAGATCAGCCGTCCGTCCGGCGCAGCGATAATCGTTCGGTGGCCCTTGAGCAAAAGAACACATTGATGTGCCTTGGCAAATTCCGCCGCACGCTGCTCTCTGCTGTCCCCATCGACGTCACAGATGCGGGCAAATTCGCCCTCATGCGGCGTCAATACTACCGGATGTGCTGCTCTCTCCAGAATATCTATATGTCCCGGCAGTGCGTTTATGCCGTCCGCATCCAGAATCACCGGCGCATTGGCGTTCAAAACAATGTGCTGAATCAGCGCGGTGATGCAATCGCTGCGGCCCAGTCCGGGGCCTGCCAGAAGCGCCGCCCGGCGCGAGAGTGAGAGGGTATCAAACGCCCCAATCTTGCCATCTGCATCCGACGGCAACACATCAAATGTCGGCTCATTGAGTTTGTTCGCGAGAATCGCGTGAATGCTGTCCGGAATGGCCAGCGTCACAATGCCACTTCCCGCACGCACCGCGCCCATCGCCGCAAAATACGGTGCGCCGCAATAGCTGCGGCAGCCGCAGATGGCCAGCACACGTCCAAAGTCGTTTTTGTTCGCCTCCGGATCGCGCGGATGCAGCTGCGCACGCAGAAACTCTTCACTAGTATACTGCATTAGCCTTCCTCCTTCCCGCGAAAATCCATGCAAAGTGCGGTTGCCACCGCATATTCCTGACAGTGGGAAATCGAGAGCAAGAACTGTCCCTCCGGACGCACAACCACGGGAGCGCCCAATGCAGTGTGTCCGATTTCAATGTCCTGAAAGCCCAGCGCACGTCCAAAGCCGGTTCCCAACGCCTTAGCAATCGCTTCCTTGGCGCAAAACAGCCCGGCGGCAGACTGCGCCGTGTTATCGCCCCGCTGATTCAGCCAGGCCTGTTCGGACGGTGTAAAGACCTTATTCACAAAGCGCGTCTTGGTAATCGCCCGGCGCATGCGCTCAATTTCGACAATATCTGTTCCTAATCCCGACATACCATCCGTCCTTTGCATGATTTATCTCTATTCTATCACAGATCCTCTGCGTTTGCATCGGTATCTTGTCATTTTTGGTCTGTTTTTCCTTCCGCAAATTCCCCAAAATTTTTCGTATATTTTATTGACAACTTTCCCTTTGCCTGCTATAATAAATGACGTTGCGATACTGTTCGCAATGCTAGGATTTTAATTCTGGTTGTTAAATGAAAAACATTTCGAGGTGTGGCTCAGTTTGGTAGAGCGCTGCGTTCGGGACGCAGAGGCCGTGGGTTCAAGTCCCGCCACCTCGACCATAGTAGAGCAAGCATTGTGTCGCTTGCTCTATTTTTTATTTTCACTTATTAGACTGCACCAAAAGCATATGTAATGTTTTGCTTTTCTCCGCTTTCATTCCAACAGAAAATCGTCCGGACAATGCGCGATGCATTCCATCCGGACGGTTTCTTTTTATTGCAGGTTGTCCGTTGCATACATCAACGCCGAGAGCACCACCGTCGGCGCGGTCTCGCATCGCAGGATGCGCGGTCCCATCGCAATGGGCTGCATGCCGCGGCTGGCAATCAGCTCTGCCTCAGCCGGATCAAATCCGCCCTCCGGGCCGGTGATAATTGCCGCCGAGTGAATGGATCCCGCGCGTTCAATCGCTTGCTTCAACGAAATGCGGTCTCCGGTCTCATACATAAACAGCGCAAGATCCGATACCGTGGCAATATTCAATGCCTCTTCCAGCGAGGCGACTGCGTCCATCCGCGGGATAATACCGCGTCCCGACTGCTTCGCAGCAGATTCCGCGATTTTCTGGAACCGAACCAGCTTTTTTTGCATACTCTTTGCGTCAGGGCGCGCCACACAGCGCTTGCTGAGGAAGAAAATAATCTCATTTGCTCCCAGTTCTGTGCACTTCTGGACGATATAGTCTGCCCGTTCTCCCTTCGGGAAGCCCGCAAGAACCGTGCACGCCACGCTCGGCTCAGTCGAATCCGTCAGCTCCTCTAAAATCGCCGCCGTGACGCCCTCCGCCGTGATTTCCTCAATTTCACAGAGATAATCCCTTCCCTGTCCGTTGCTGATTAAAATGGTATCACCGGGCTTACGGCGCAGAACCTTAATATGATCTGCATTTGCACCCGTCAAAACAACGCTAGTTTCCCCAATTTCGCTGTCTGTTACAAAGAATTTTGGCACAAAATCCTCTCCTTTGGAACGTATCTTTTCTCTGTTGTATTATCGCATATCCATTTCCGGTTTGCAAGCATTCCTCGTATTATAGCTATCTTTTCTCCACCGAAATCTCCAGCATACCTCGCACGATGTCCGCGTACTTGTCCGGATTTTGATTCAGAAACACCAAATGCGCATATCCTTCTTTTTTCTCCATCGTCGCCTGTGGGAAGCAGCGTTGGATGTTTTTCCAGCATGCACTCACGTTCTGTTCCTTTGCGCCATATACAAAATGCATCGGCTGTGTGAGGCCCGGCTCCGGCAAAAACGCGGACAGCTCCCGCACGATAATATCCAATGCCTCATCTGTCATGGACACAGCGCAGACCTTATTATACTCCGACCAATTTCCGACATATTCACGATCTAAAATCGGTTTGTATACTTCGCTTCCCCGTGCCTGCTTCATTGCACTGCGGAACAAATAGCGCATCGCCGCGCGCTCCAAGCCGCCCAGCTTGCTGCGGTAGAAGTTCACTGCCCCATCCAACAGCAGCCGATCAATACCAATTTCGCCGCGCTGCGCCAGACAAACGCTCAATATCGTGCCGAGCGACAGACCGATACACAAGTCAAAGTTCGTCAATCCGCGTTTCCGTAGCATGTCGGTCAGCAGATCCAGCTCATGCTCCCGTCCAATATAAGGTTCGCTTTCCGGATGATGTGAATCCAATGTGACACAGATGAAGTGATATTCCGGCAGCTCGTCAATCAGCTCCAGAAAGCATTCTCCTGACATAAATAAGCCCGGAATGCACAAAATATCCGCCTTACCCTCGGTTCCATATTCTTGAATTTTCATAATATTCCCCTTTGATGCTCTCTATTTTGGATACAATAGATATACAAATTGTATGCTTACCATACGGTCTGTGTCAACCAAATTTCCGCTAAAAAACTGCCGCCGACAGAGTCTCTTCCATCGGCGGCAGTGCATACACATAGATCGTTTTTTATTCATCCTCACTCCAGACATCCTTCGCCATACGGAATGCCGCCCAAGCCTTCGGCCAACCGGCATAGAACGCCGCATGAGTAATAATCTCGGCGATTTCTTCCTTGGTGATGCCGTTGTTCTTCGCGCTCATCAGGTGATACTGAAACGAGCTGTCCACCAGTCCCTGCGACAACAGCGATACTACCGTCACCAACGAACGGTCACGCAGAGACAGCTTCTCCTCGCGGCTCCAAACCTCTCCGAATAAAACATCATCATTTAATTCCGCAAATTTGGGGGCGAACCCTCCCAGAGCGTCGCGTCCTGCGGTCTGCTTTACTGCCATGTTCTTTCTCCTTCCCATCAGCCCAGCTTGTTATACTGCTCGTCCGTCACGGCTTCGCACCATTCGTTGCTGCAATTCTCGCCCGGACATTCCACAGCGATATGGCTGAACCAGCTGTCCGCCTTCGCGCCGTGCCAGTGCTTTACCTCCGCCGGAATCGTGATAACCGTACCCGGCTTCAGCTCGACCGCGTCCTTACCTTCTTCCTGATACCAGCCCTCGCCAGCTGTGCAGATCAGAAGCTGTCCGCCGCCGCTCGTCGCGTGGTGAATATGCCAGTTGTTGCGGCAGCCCGGTTCAAACGTGACATTTGCCAGAAAAACCGGCGCCTTGCCCGGCTCCGTCAGAGGGTTCAAATAGGACTCACCGACAAAATACTGTGCAAAACCGGTATTGGGTGCACCGGTTCCAAAGACATTTGCCTGTTCAAATTCCTCTTTGTTTGTATACTTCATATTGTTCACCTGAATCCATGTATTTTTCCAGTGACGGCTGCTCACTCAACCATCTCCGGAGTTCTCCTTTAGTATACGATATGAAGTTAACTTTAGGTCAATATCTTTTTTGCTTTTTCTCTGTTAAATGTAAAGATAACTTCCGGAATATAAGAGTAAATTCCGGGTAGCGGTCGTTAGTCTTACATGGTATTCTATAGGTGCAGTGGATTCCTCCTGTTTATCTATCTAAAGGAGGATATTCTTATGACTACAACCCAACATAATAAGAAGCATTTGACTACTACTCAGAGAATGAAGATTGAAGATGGCTTGAACAAGGAGCTCAG